>NZ_JBHTCY010000001.1:795034-1263285 GCF_042666595.1 Brevundimonas sp. GCM10030266 | reverse complement strand
CCCTGGGCGCTGACCTCGAAGCGGTTGGCCCCGCCGTTGCCGCGCACGGTGTGCGCCCCGCCCCCGGTTCCTTCGACGCGGACGTTCTCGACCGCATAGACGCCGACCGCCGTGCCGCCGACCGTCGCGGTTCCCGCCGCCAGGTCCGTCGTGCTCGACGCCCCGCGCAGCACGGCGGTGTCCACGCCCGCGCCGCCCGCGATCAGCGACCCGGCCGCGTTGCCGCCGCCGGTGAAGATCAGGGTGTCGTCCCCGTCCTCGCCGTACAGGGCATCCCCCGCATCGCCGTTGATGGTGTCGTTGTCGGCCCCGCCGTACAGCTGGTCGGTCCCCGCGCCGCCGGTGATCGTGTCAGACCCGGCGCCGCCGTAGATGGTGTCGTTGCCGGCCGCGCCGTCCAGGGTGTCATTGCCCGCGCCGCCCTCGATCAGGTCGTGGAAAGCGGTGCCGACGATGGTGTCCGCATTGGCCGTACCGGCGAAATACTGGCCGCCGCCGGCGCCCACGATCAGGACCGCATCGTCAAAGCGCAGACGCTCGACATTGGTCAGGGTGTCCGTCCCGTCCGGACCGGTGACCGTGGTCGTGGCGCCGTTGGTGACGACCGTATAGGCCGACACCGGACCGGCGAAGACCGCCGTGTCCATGCCCGCGCCGCCGTTGATCGTGTCATTGCCCAGACCGCCGGTGATGACGTCATCGCCGTCGCCGCCGTTGATCGCGTCCACGCCGTTGGTGCCCACCAGCACATCGGCATTGGGCGTTCCGTTGATCGTGTTGACGATCGGCGCGCCGGTCATGTCGAAATAGCCGTCGGCGAACTGCAGACGCTCGACGTTGGTCAGGGTGTCCGTACCGTCCGGTCCCGTGATCGTCGTCACGCCATTGGCGGTGCTGAGGGTGTAGGCCGAACGGTTGCCCGAGAAGACGGCCGTATCGGATCCCGCGCCGCCGTCGATGGCGTCATTGCCCGCGCCACCGGTGATGACGTCGTCGCCGTCGCCGCCGGTGATCGTGTCATTGCCCGCCGCGCCGTTGATCGTGTCGACGCCCGCGCCGCCGTTGATCTGGTCGTTGAAGGCCGTGCCGTTCAGGGTGTCGGCGTTGGCCGTGCCGGTGAACAGCTGGCCGCCGCCCGCGCCGACGATCAGGGTGCCGTCCGAGAAGCGCATGTACTCGACGCCGGTCAGGGAGTCCGTGCCGTCCGGACCGGTGACGGTGGTCACGCCGCCGCTGGTCGAGACCGTGGACTGGGCCATCGTGCCGCTGAACACGGCCGTATCCAGCCCATCGCCGCCGTTGATCGTGTCATTGCCGGTCAGGCCGTTGATGACATCGTCGCCGCCAAGGCCGTTGATGACATCATCCCCGGTCGTCCCGGTCAGCGTGTCCGCGTTCGGGGTGCCGTCAATCGCGCCCGAGCCCACCGGGTTGCCGGCGATGTCGAACAGGCCGTTCGCGAACTGCAGCCGCTCCACATTGCTCAGGGTGTCCGTACCGTCCGGTCCGGTGACCGTGGTCACGCCGTTGGAGGTGCTGATGGTGTAGGCTGAGCGGTTGCCCGAGAAGACAGCCGTATCAACACCGGCGCCGCCATCCAGCACATCATTGCCGCCGCCGCCGTTGAGGGTGTCATTGTCGGCGCCGCCGTTCAGCGTGTCCTTGCCCGAGCCGCCGGTCAGGATGTCGTTGCCCGCGTCCCCGTTCAGCGTCGAGCCCGTCTCGATGATCTCCTGGACCGGCTGTCCCGGCATCGACACATGCAGGGTGTAGGACTGGTTGGCGCCGATCGGGCCCGAAACAAATCCGCCGCTGGCGGGGTTCGACGACCAGCGCGCCACCTCGATGTAGTAGGTACCCGGCGTGGTCAGGTTGAAGATCAACCGCGATTCCGTGGTGTCGTTGCCGTCCGGCGTCGCGGCGTCGTCGTTGTTCGCGAGTTCCACCCCCGTGGCGTCGAAGAGTCGCAGGGTCGAGTCAAAGCTCGCATTGTCGATGTCGATGTTGATCTGGCCGGCGGCGTTGATCGTGATCGCATAGTACTCGATGCCGTTGTGACTCTTCGCCACCACCGTCGAGTGCGGAATGGTCGTCGAGTTCTGGATGTTCGGGTTGTTCTGCAGGTCGAAGGTGCCGTTCAGCGACACGGCGGTGTGACGCGAGCCGTTGATCGTCTCGGCCGCCTTGATCACGTCCGGGGCGCCGCCCGCCTGACCGGGGGCGCCGCCGAACAGCTGGTCGTCCCCGGCGCCGCCGGAGATCACATCCACGCCGCCGTTGCCGCGAATGACGTTGGCGTTGGCGTCACCGGTGAGGGTGTCGTTGTGGGTCGTGCCGTTGATGTTCTCGACGCCGGTCAGGGTATCCGTGCCCGCGGCGCCCGAGGCGGTTCCCGCTGCGAGATTGACCGTGACCGCGGCCCCCGCGCCCGAATAGTCCGCCGTATCGATGCCGGCGCCGCCGTTCAGGGTATCGTTGCCGAGGCCGCCGACCAGCACGTCGTCGCCGTCGCCGCCGCTCAGGATGTCATTGCCCGAACCGCCGTCCAGGTAGTCGTTGCCCGCCAGACCGTTGATGGTGTCGTTGCCGGCCAGCCCGCCGAGGGTGTCGCCCAGGGCCGAACCGTTGATCGTCTCGCTGGTCATGTCGCCGGCCGCGACCATGCCGCCGGTCGGCGCCGCCGCGATCGTCTGGTCGGAGAACTGCAGGAACTCGACGTTGGTGACGGTGACCGCCGGCTGTCCCGCTGTCGTGATGGTCCCGATCTGCCCGTTCCAGGTGATGGTGTAGGCCGAGCGGGGGCCGGAGAAGACCACCGTGTCCGTGCCCAGGCCGCCGTCGATGACGTCGGCGCCGCCGTTGCCGCGAATGATGTTGTCGGCCGAGTTGCCGCGGATCTGGTCCGCCCCCGTGCCGCCGATCACATTCTCGATCACCGCGCCGACGGCGATCGAGACGTTGCCGACCATCCCGCCGACGTTGGAGAAGGCGCCCTGACGCAGGTCGATGACCTGGGCCATGCTGTAGCCGGAGAAGTCAAAGGTATCGACGCCGCCGGCGTCCCACACGGCGAACACCATGCGGCTGGAGGCGCTGGTCGCCGAGAACCACGGCAGGCCGGCGTTGGAGTTGAAGCCGTAGACCGTGTCGCCGGTGCGGGTCGTCGTGTTCGCGCCGTAGAGGCGCTGGGCCGCGGCGATATCGTCGATCAGCGGCGCGGAGGCATAGTAGGTCGTGCCGGCGCCGTTCACGCGGAAATCAGCGCCGGTCATCCGCTCGCTGAAATAGCTCATCACCGTGTACTGGCGAGAGTCCTCGTAATAGGTCGCATGGGCCTCATAGGTGATGTTCTGGCCTTCGCTCGCGTTATAGACCGCCGGGTGGCTAAGGCCGATCGCGTGCCCGATCTCGTGCAGCAGGGTCTGGGTGCCATAGCCGTAGAGCACCGGGTTCGCGTTGTAGCTCAGGGAGTTGTTGACCCAGACGTCGCCCTGGCTGGAGGTGGCGGCGGTGTTCCCCGGCAGCCCCCCGGGCAGATAGGCGAAGGCGGCGGCGCCGGACTGGCCGCTCGCATAGTTGCCGAACAGGATGGTGGCGTTGTTCGAATATTCGCCGCTATCGCTCACCCGCACGAAGGTGATGTTGGCCACGTCCGACCAGGCCGCGAGGGACTGCAGGGTCGCGGCGATCTGCTGGGCGCTGAAGGTGCTGAAATCGCTTGTTCCCGCGGGCATGGCGGCGACCGACAGGCGGAAGGCGAAGGTCACCGTCGCCGCCTGACCGAGGCCGTTCGCCCAGCTGGTGTTGTTGCGGGTGATCTGCGTTCCCGCGTCACCCGGCGACAGGGAAGGCTTGTCGTTCGGGCTGGGGCCGCCCCGGTCGTCGCCGTTGAGGATGGCGCCCAGGCCGCCGTCGCCCGAGTCCGTCGGGCCGTGGAAGCGGGCGCAGCATCCGCAAATCTGATAGCTGGCGATGGCGCCGAACGCATCGTTGGCGACAGGCTCCGCTCCCTCGACGAAGCGACCGCCCTCCCCGACCGAGATCGCGTCAGAGTCGGCTGCGGTGAACAGACCGGTGCGGCTGGCGGTGAAGGTATCGAACATCTGGCATCCCCGATTGCGTTTGACGCGACCCTAGCGCGCGAAATGCAATCGACAAGCGTAACCATGCTACTGGATCGTCACAAAAGCTCCCTTGTCCAGAATACAGCCCCTGCGATAGGACCATCCAGTCGGCGCCGCTGAGGCTCGTCACGTGGATTCGAAGGCCCGTCCCCCTGCGGCCAGAACGTGACGCCGGCACTGGAGACCGAATGAAAAAGACGGCGCTGATCACCGGGGTCACCGGACAGGATGGCTCGTATCTGGCCGAGTTCCTGCTTGAAAAGGGCTATGAGGTCCACGGCATCAAGCGCCGGTCGTCGCTGTTCAACACCGACCGCGTGGATCACATCTACCAGGATCTGCATGACGCGGATGTCCGGTTCAAGATGCATTTCGGCGACCTGACCGACACCTCCAACCTGGTGCGGATCATCCAGGAGGTTCAGCCGGACGAGATCTACAACCTCGGTGCCCAGAGCCACGTGGCCGTCAGCTTCGAGACCCCCGAATACACCGCCGACGTGGATGCGCTGGGCACCCTGCGCCTGCTGGAGGCGATCCGCCTGCTGGGTCTGGAGAAGAAGACCAAATTCTATCAGGCCTCGACGTCGGAGCTGTACGGGCTGGTGCAGGAGCCGATCCAGTCCGAGACCACCCCCTTCTACCCGCGCAGCCCCTATGCCGTGTCGAAGATGTTCGCCTACTGGATGTGCGTGAACTACCGCGAGGCCTACGGAATCTTCGCCTGCAACGGCATCCTGTTCAATCACGAAAGCGAGCGGCGCGGGGAGACCTTCGTCACCCGCAAGATCACCCGCGGCCTGGGCGAGATCGCGCAAGGGCTCAGCGACTGCCTCTACCTCGGCAACATGGACGCCCTGCGCGACTGGGGCCACGCCAAGGACTATGTCCGCATGCAGTGGATGATGCTGCAGCAGGACACGCCTGACGACTACGTCATCGCCACCGGCAAGCAGTACAGCGTGCGACAATTCGTCGAGGTCTCGGCCGCCCGCATCGGCGTGACCCTGCGCTGGGAAGGCACGGGCGTGGAGGAGGTCGGGATCGTGGCCGCTGTCGATCAGGCCCATGCCGTGACCCGCTGCCCGGCCATCAAGGAAGGCCAGACCATCGTCCGCGTGGACCCGCGCTATTTCCGTCCGACCGAGGTGGAGACCCTGCTGGGCGATCCGTCCAAGGCCAAGGCCCAGCTGGGCTGGGAGCCGGAGATCACCTTCGAGGAGATGGTGGACGAGATGATGGAGGCTGACCTGCTGGCGGCTCGCAAGGCGGTTCTGCTCAAGAACGCCGACTGGAGCTGATCGCCGTGGGCCCGTTCGTTCGTCTCGACCGCACCGCGCACCGGCGCGAAGACAATCGCGGCTGGCTGGAAGTCCTCTACGAGAGCGACGCCATGGTGCTGAAGCGGTCCTTCTCGAAGCAGGGCGTGTTCCGCGGCCTGCACGTCCAGCGCGCGCCCTCGCCCCAGACCAAGGTCATTCGCGTGGTGGAGGGCCGGATCGTGGACGTCATCGTCGATCTGGACGACCCCGCCCGCGAGCTGAAGACCACCACCCTGACGCCGCAGGACGGCTGGGTGCGGATCGACGCCCAATACGCCCATGGCTTCTATGCGCTGGAAGACACCCTCTTTGAGTATGTCTGCGACGGCGGATACGATGAGGCGTCGGAGCTGGCGTTCTCGATCGCCGACCGCCTGCCGGGCCTGCTGGCCGTGGAGACGGTGATCCTGTCGGACAAGGACCGCGCGGCGCCGCCCCTGCCGGCGGCTGGAGCAGAGTGATGACCAAGCTTTCCCTGATCACCGCCAGCTACAACAGCGCCCGCACCATCGCCGACACCCTGCGATCGGTGAACGCCCAGACGTATCCGGACTTCGAATATCTGGTCGTCGACGGCGGCTCGAAGGACGAGACGATGGAGATCGTCGCCCGCGAGGGCCAGCGCGTCACCTCGGCCGTGTCCGAGCCCGACAAGGGCATCTACGACGCCTACAACAAGGGCCTGTCGCGAGCGACCGGCGAAGTCATCGGCTTCATCAACTCGGACGATTATTACTGCACGCCGGACGCTCTTTCGGAGGTCATGGCGGCGTTCGAGGCGGACCCGGACCTGGAGGCCGTGCACGGCGATCTGGTCTATGTCGATCCGGTCGACACCTCGAAGATCGAGCGCCACTGGAAGTCGCGACCGGCCACGGTCGAGAACCTGCGCCGCGGCTTCATCCCGGCCCACCCGACCCTGTTCCTGCGCCGCAGCGTCTACGACAAGGTCGGCGGCTTCGACACGACCTACCGGCTGGCGGCCGACTACGACTTCATGCTGCGCACCTTCTATGTGGCGCGGGTGAAGTCGCTCTACATCCCCAGCATCTGGGTGCGGATGCGCTCGGGCGGCGCGACCGGCGGCAACGCCTCCAGCATCATTCGCCAGAACGACGAGATCCGCGCCAGTCAGCAGGCCCACGGCCTGAACTATCCCAAGGCCCTGTTCTTCGCCCACAAGGTGCTGGACCGCTCGGTGCAGCGCGCCCGCGCGCCGTTCGTGAAGGCGCCGGATATCGCGGGAGCGGGCGGCAAATGATCGACGGCAAGCGCGTCCTCGCCATCGTTCCGGCGCGCGCGGGCTCCAAGGGCCTGCCGGGCAAGAATGTGCGGATGCTGGCGGGCAAGCCCCTGCTGGCCTGGCCCATCGCGGCCGCGCGCGCCTCGGCCCATGTGGACCGGGTGATCATCTCGACCGACAGCCGCGAGTTCGCCGACATCGCCGTCGAGCACGGCGCCGAAGCCCCCTTCCTGCGCCCCGCGGAACTGGCCAGCGACAGCGCGCCTTCGATCGGCTTCATCCTGCATGCGGTCGACATGCTGGCGGCTGACGGCGACCTCTTTGACTATGTCGTTCTGCTGGAGCCGACATCGCCGCTGACCGAGGGGTCTGACGTGGACGCGGCGCTGAAACAGCTGACCGACGCCGACGGACGCGCCGACTCCATTGTCGGCGTCGCGCTGATGGAAACCACCCATCCGGCCTATGCCGTGCGGATGGCAGAGGACGGCGCCATTGATGCGCTGCAACCGGGCGGTTTCGCCGCCATGCCCCGCCGTCAGGACCTGGAGCCCGTCTTCAGCCTGGACGGCAGCCTCTACATTTCCACAGTCGAGGCGCTGCGTCGGGAGCAGGGCTTCTGCCACAACCGAACCCTCGGCTATCGCACCGCACGCCATAAAAGCTATGAGGTGGACGATCTGGTCGATTTCATCTGCATCGAAGCGATCGCCGAAAACCTGCCTACCCTTCAGGATTAAGGCCGGACCTCCCCGTCCGGCACGAGATTGATTATGCGCAAGTGCACCAAATGCCTGGTCCCCGAGACCGTCGACACCATCACCTTCGACGATGAGGGCGTCTGCTCGGTCTGCCGTCAGATCGAGGCCAAGAAGGACAAGATCGACTGGGAAGATCGTCAGCGGCAGCTCGACGAGATCGTGGCCGAGTACAAGGGCAAGGACATCTACGACTGCATCGTCCCCTATTCGGGCGGCAAGGACTCGGTCTTCCAGCTCTGGTACATCGTCAAGACGCTGAAAATGAAGCCGCTCGTGGTGCGCTACAACCACTGGGGCTATCGGCCGAAGGTCGAGGAAAACAACACCTCGGTGTTCAAGCAGCTGGGCGTTGACGTGGTGGAATTCACGCCGAACTTCCACGTCGTGCGCGAACTGATGCTGGAGAGCTTCAAGCGTCGCGGCGACTTCTGCTGGCACTGCCACACCGGGATCTACTCCGGCGTGATGCACATGGCCGTGCGCTTCAACATCCCCCTGCTGTTCTGGGGCGAGACCTCCGCCGAGTACCACAGCTGGTACACCTTCGAGGAAATGGAGGAGGTCGACGAGAAGCGCTTCAATCGCCTGATGAACCAGGGGATCACCGCTGACGACATGTACGAGTTCCTGCAGGGACGCGTCGAACGCCGCGACCTGTGGATGTTCGACTATCCCAAGCGCAAGGACCTGATGAAGCTGAAGGTCCGCTCCATCTGTCTGGGCAACTACATCGAGTGGGACACCCGGGCCAATGTCGAGCTGATCAAGCGCGAACTGGGCTGGGAAGGTCAGCCGGTCGAGGGCGTGCCGCCCGAGTACGACTATGAGAAGATCGAGTGCACCTTCCAGGGCATGCGCGACTGGTCGAAATTCGTGAAGCGCGGCTACGGGCGGGCGAACCACCTGCTGTCCATCGACATCCGCAACGGTCGCAAGACCCGCGAAGAGGCGGTGGAGATCGAGGCGAAATACGACGGCAAGCGCCCGGCCTCGATGGACTGGTTCCTCGAACACCTGCAGATCACCGATGACGAGTTCTACGACATCCTGGCGCCGCACCAGGTTCACCCGTGGAAGTTCGACCGCAAGAACCTGGAGACCGGCGAAGTCATGCCCGACTTCGACAAATGGGACCGGACTGACCTGAGCGACATCAAGGTCGGACCGCCGAAGACCGCCGCCGAGTAAGGGAGCAGGCCGCATGACCATCGCCATCATCGACTACGGCATGGGCAATGTGCGCTCGCTGATGAACGCGTTCGAGTACCTCGGCGAGGACGCGGTCGTGACGGCGGATTTCGACGAACTGGAAGAGGCGGATCGGCTGGTCCTGCCCGGCGTGGGCGCCTTCGGCGACGCCATGGCGGCCATCGACGCCAAGAACCTGCAGCCCGTCCTGCACCGGCTGGCGCTGGATCTGAAGAAGCCGGTGCTGGGCGTTTGTCTCGGCATGCAGTTGTTCGCGCGCAAGAGCTTCGAGCACGGCGAGCACGACGGTCTGGGCTGGCTGGACGCCGAGATCCGGCCGCTCCAGGTCGAGGCGCCGGCCAAGGTTCCGCACGTCGGCTGGAACGCCGTCTCCTTCGCCCCCGATGAGTGGCTGTTCAAGGGCCTGCCCTCGGGCGAGAGCGACTATTATTTCGTCCACTCCTTCCACATGGTCTGCAACGATCCGGCCGATCGGGTCGGCGTCACGGATCACGGCGGGGTCGTGACCGCGGCGGTGCGGCGTGGCAATCTGACGGCGACCCAATTCCATCCCGAGAAGAGCCAGGACAACGGCCTGCAGCTGCTGCAGAACTGGCTGGCGCACGAGTTCTGATGCTCAAGAAACGGATCATCCCTAAATTCCTGATCCGGAACGGGCGTCTGGTGAAGATGCGCCGCTTCCACGACGATCAGCGTGAGGCTGGCAATCCGGTCTCGACCGCCAAGGTCTATGACTCCTACGGCGTGGACGAGCTGATCTTCGTCGATGTGGACGCCACCAATGAGGGGCGGGTCGTCACCGGCGACATTATCGAACGGGTGGCCGAGGAAGTCTTCGTGCCCCTGACGGTCGGCGGCGGCGTGACCACGCTGGAGCAGATCGAAAGCCTGCTGAAGAGCGGCGCCGACAAGGTCAGCATCAACACCGCCGCCATCGAGGATCCGGACTTCATCACCCGCGCCGCCTCCCGCTTCGGCGACCAGTGCATCGTCGTCTCGATCGACTACCAGGCTGACGAGCTGGGCCGGAAGACGGTGCGCGGGCGAGGCGGCTCCACACAGACGGGCTACGACCCGGTCGAGTTCGCCCTGCGCATGCAGGATCTCCACGCCGGCGAAATTCTGATGACCTCGATCGACCGGGACGGGATGATGAACGGCTACGATCTGGACATGATCGCGGCCCTTTCGGACAGGCTCGACATTCCGTTGATCGCCTCGTCCGGCGCCGGAAGTCTGGATGACTGCATCCAGGCGCTGGACGCGGGGGCGTCGGCGATCACCATCTCGTCGATGTTCATCTTCACGGACCACAGCCCGATCAAGGTGCGGACCTACCTCAGCACCAACGGGGTGAACGTCCGCAGCCAGAAGGGCAGCCGATCGTGAGCGGCCTTCTGTCCCTCACCCCCTCGCAGCTGCTCTCCGATCCGGCGGGCAGCGCGATGGTCGTCATGGACAGCGTCGCCCGCAACGTCGCCGCCGAGGGCTGGTTCTACGGCCAGTTCGCCGCCGCCATCCTTCTGGGCCTGACGATCGACCTCGTGCGCCGGCGCGATCTGGTCGCGCGCTACTGGACCCGGTCCGTGCGCGTCGATGGCGTCTACGCCATCCTGGAGTTCCTGCACCTGATCCAGTTCGCGGTCATTCTTCCGGTCGGCCTGTTCTTCACCCGCGCTCTTCAGGCGTGGGCGCCGTGGCTGGAGGTGAAGGCGCTGGCCGATCTGCCGATCTGGGCCCAGCTGGCCATTCTGTTCGTGGTCACCGACTTCTGCGTCTACTGGTGGCACCGCCTGCAGCACGAGAGCCGCATCGTCTGGCAGTTCCACAAGACCCACCACTCCCAGATCAATCTGAACGTCATGACCACCTTCCGGGCGACGGTGATCGACCGGATCGTGGCGCTGGCGGTGATGGCTGTCCCCGCCGCCGTCATGCAGGTTGATGCGGCCATGCCGGTGGCCATCGCGGCCGTGCTCCAGTTCCATCAGTTGATCATCCACTCCGACAGCGGCTGGTCGTTCGGCCCTCTCGACCGGGTGTTCGTCTCCCCCAGCTTCCACGAGGTGCACCACTCCTCGCTGGAGCCGCACCTCGACAAGAACTACGGCGGCGTGCTGTCGATCTGGGACCAGCTGTTCGGCACCTGGGTCGCGCGTGGCGATGCGCCGCTGGTCTATGGTCTGGTCGGCGAGCGTCTTCCGGAGTCGTGGCTTTCACAGCAGATCGTGCCCGGGGTCGGGCTCTGGCGCCTGTTCCGGGAACGCTCAGCGCTCCCTGCGCCCTCCGGGGATATCGCCACATGAGCCTGAAACTCCGCGCCAGCCTCGACGCCCGTGGCCTGGCCGCCTATGCGTCGGCACAGCTGAACGCCCACTTCCCGGACGCCGATGTGGTCGAGGCCGACGACCTGATGGACGCCGTGACCGTCGCCCTGACCCGGCTGCAGCACTGCTTCAGCCACGTCGACAACAGGTATTTCTTCGACGGCGAGCAGGTGGTGTTCAACCACCTCCACGGCGACCAGTACGCGATGTGGCTGTACCTGCTGTCCAACGAACTGTTCCGGCAGGGCGGGCCGGCCTCGACCTGCTCCAAGCTGTTCCTGCTGAACAAGGCGCTGCACGGACTGGACGCCTTCTACGAGGTCGAGCTGCCGTCGATCTTCCTGTTCGTTCATCCGCTCGGGACCGTGCTGGGCCGGGGGCGGTACAGCGACTTCTTCATCGCCTACCAGCGCTGCGGCGTGGGCTCGAACCACGACATCTATCCGACGTTCGGTCGCCATGTGACGCTGCGTCCGGGCAGCGCCGTCCTGGGCCGCTGCAGCATCGGGGACAACTGCCAGATCGCCACGGAATCGCTGGTGCTGGACCGCGACCTGCCGGACAACACCCTGTATATCGGTAGCCCCAAGACCGCGACCCTACGACGTCAGGACGGCCCGCTGCCGATCTGGCGCGCCAACGGAGCCTGAGACCATGCCTGACGACATCAAGATCCCTTCGAACACCGAGGCGGATTTTGCAGCCCTGCGGGCGCGTCTTCACAAGGCGATCCCGGGCGGGGCGCATACCTATTCCCGTGGCGACGACCAGTTCCCGACCAATGCGCCGCCGGTGCTGGCGCGCGGTAAGGGCGCCTATGTCTGGGACACCCACGGCGCCAAATATCTGGACTACGGCATGGCCCTGCGCGCCATCTCGATCGGCTATGCCGATGACCGGGTGAACGCCGCCGCGATCCGGCAGATCGAGAACGGCGTCAACCTGACCCGCGCCTCGGCCATCGAGCTCGAAGCCGCCGAGATGATCTGCGACATCATCCCGTCCGCCGAGATGGTGAAGTTCGCCAAGAACGGCTCCAACGCCACCACCGCCGCGGTGAAGATCGCCCGCGCCTATACCGGCCGGCGCTATGTCTGCATTCCGCGCCAGCACCCCTTCTTCTCGTTCGACGACTGGTTCATCGGCTCGACCAACGTCAAGCGCGGCACCCTGCCCGACCATGCCGCCAGCACCCTGCTGTTCGACTACAACGACATCGGCTCGCTGAAGGCGCATTTCGACGCCCATCCGGGTGAGATCGCGGCGGTCATGCTGGAGCCGGCGACCCATCTGATCCCGTGCGGCCCGAACGGTGAGCCGGGGCTCGCGCCGGGTCCGGATCCCGATCACGCCGGTCACGCCGGAAACTTCCTGCACCAGGTCAAGGCGCTGGCGCACGCCAACGGCGCCCTGTTCATCCTCGACGAGATGATCACCGGCTTCCGCTGGCACCTGAAGGGCGCCGCCCATCTGTTCGGCGTCGAGCCGGACATCGCCACCTTCGGCAAGGCCATGGCCAACGGCTTCGCCCTGGCCGCCGTGGTCGGCAAGCGCGAGTACATGCAGGTCGGCTCGACCGACCGTCCGGGCATGGAGCGGACCTTCCTGCTGTCCACCACCCACGGCGGCGAGATGCCGGCGCTGGGCGCCTTCGTCGAGGCGACCCGCATCAATATCGAGGAAGACGTGCCGCGCGGCCTGTGGGCCTACGGCGCGGCGCTGAGGGCCGGCTTCGCCGACGTGGCGGCCTCGAACGGTCTGGCGGACACGTTCGTGACCGACGGGCCCGAAATCCTGATGAACTACATCACGCGCGATGCGAACGGCGAGCCGTCGATGGCCCTGCGCACCCTGCTGTCGCAGGAGATGATCAAGCGCGGCGTGCTGATGCCCTGGCTCGGCACCTGCCAGGCGCATGGCCCGGAGGAACTGCAGATCACGCTCGACGCGCTGGACGGCGCGCTGAAGGTCTATGCCGCCGCGCTGCAGGAGGGCGTCGAGAAGTTCAAGGACGACCACGTCATCAAACCCGTCTTCCGGTCGCATAACTGATGGCGGACTTATCGCGACTGGACGGTCAGGTCGCCCTCGTCACCGGCGGCGCGGGCATCCTCGGCCGTCATTTCTGCAAGGGACTGGCGGATGCGGGCGCGGCGGTGGCCGTGGTCGATCTGTTCGGCGACGCCGCGAACGAGGCCGCGGCGGAGCTCGGCGGCGAGGCCGCGGGCTTCGAGTGCGACGTGTCTGACGCCGCATCGGTGAAGGCCTGCGTCGAGGCCGTCATGGCCCGCTACGGTCGCATCGACATCCTGATCAACAACGCCGCCACCAAGACCGCCGACGTGCGCGCCTGCATGGCGCCGTTCGAGGAGTATTCGATCGACACCTGGCGGGAGATCATGTCGGTCAACATCGACGGCATGTTCCTGATGGCGCAAGCCGTCGGGAAGACGATGCTGGCCGGCGGGGTGAAGGGCCGGATCGTCCAGACCGCCTCCATCTACGGCGTGGTCGGCCCAGACAACCGCATCTATGAGGGCTCGAACTATCTCGGCGGGCCGATCAACACCCCGGCGGTGTATTCGGCGTCCAAGGCCGGGGTGGTCGGCTTCACCAAATGGCTGGCGACCTACTGGGCCGACAAGGGCATCCGCGTGAACTGCATCGTGCCCGGCGGCGTCTCCAGCGGGCAGAACAGCACCTTCAGCGACCTGTACTCCGCCCGCGTTCCGCTGGGCCGGATGGCGCGAGCGGATGAGATGGTGCCGCCGCTGCTGTTCCTCGCCAGCGAGGCGTCGAGCTATGTCACGGGCCATGTGCTGATGGTCGACGGCGGGTGGACGGCCTGGTGATGGAGCCCTCCCGGCGAGGCGGCCTCTATCTGGTGGCCGTCAAGCTTCTGGACGTGGCGGCGCGGGCGGGCTTCGTCCTCGTCGCGACCTACGCCTTGCCGATCGCGCAGGCGGGCCAGTTCGGCCTGCTGACGACCCTCGTCGCCCTGTTCGCCTTCGGCTTCAATTTCGAACGCCACATCGACATCCAGCGCCGTACGGCGGGACAGCCGTATGAGGTGTTTGATCGCTACGTCTCGTCCGCGACCGGCTTCTTCGCCTTCAACTGGGCCCTGATGACCCCGCTGTTCCTCGGCGCGGTCATCCTGATGGCGGACATCAGCCCGCAGATGGCGGCCCTCGCGGCGGTCATCGTGATCGGCGAACACATCTCGAACCAGGCCTACTATTTCGCCTTGATCTCCCCGCGCTACGCCCCCCTGTTGCTGGTGGTGACGATCAAGAACATCGGGCTGGCCGCCGTCGTTCTGTATCAGGCCCTGCTGGCCGACAGCCCGCTGCGACTGGACTTCGTCCTGACCCTGTGGGCGGCGGGCGCGGCGCTCTGCACCGCCGCGCTGGTCGTCATGTGGCTGCGGATCCGCACCGCCACGCCGCGCGAAAAGCCTTTCCATTTCGGCGTCGATATCCTGGGCCAGCACAAGGCCTCCGCCGTCCATTTCCTGCTGGGCCTGATCGCCCTGCTGGTGCTGCAGTATGACCGGCTGGCGGTCGGCGCCTTGATGTCGATGGATCAGGTCGGGGTCTATTTCCGCCACGCGGCGCTGGCCTCGCTCGCCTATCAGGCCTTCAGCGTCATCTCGTTCAACCGCATCATCCCGACCGTCTTCGCGGCGGCCCGACAGGACAGCGTCGCCGCCCTCCGCGGCCGCGTGCTGCGTGAGTATCTGCTGACCCTGATCGGGGCGCCGGTGCTGTTCGCCCTCCTGTGGGGCGCCGACGTCTTGACCGGCGGTGTCTACAGCGAGCGCTTCCACCTGAGCATCCTCCTGATCGGCGTGATGCTGGTCGGGTTCATGCTGCGCGCCGCGGCCGACTTCCACGGGCTGGTGCTGAACGCCCGGCATCTGGAGAATGCGGTCCTGCGCCAGCAGGCCATCGCCTTCGCCATCGGCGCGGTGCTGCTGGCGGTCCTGACCTGGCGGTTCGGCCTGTTCGGCGCCGCATCGGCGACCGTGGCGACGGCGGGCCTGTATCTGATCCTGATCGCGACCCGGGTATCCCGCCTGATCCGCAGCGAGGCGACGGCATGAGAGCCCTGATCACCGGAAGTCGCGGCTTCGTCGGCGCCGCCCTGATGCAGCGCCTGATCGATCAGGGGCACGAGGTGTCCGGCTTCAGCCGCGCGGGCGGCGACCGGACCCTGACCGGCGACCTGCTGGACCCCGCCTCGATCCGAGCCGCCATCGACGCCTTCCAGCCGGACATGATCTACAACCTGGCCGCCGAGACCGACCTGAAGGGCGCCCCGCGCAACGGCTATGCCGCAAACACCACCGGGGTCAGCAATCTGCTCGAGGCCGTGCGGGCGTCACCGTCGGTGCAGCGGGTGGTGTGGATGTCCTCGCAACTGGTCAACCGACCCGGTCGCGCCGTGACCTCGGACACCGATTTCGACCCGGAAGGCGGCTACGGCGCCAGCAAGGCCGAGGGCGAACGCCTCGTGCGCGAAGCCGACGGCGGCGGCAAGACCTGGGTCATCGTGCGCTCGACCACCATCTGGGGCCCGGGCATGAGCGAGCACTACCTTGGCGTGGTGCGCCTGATCCGGCGCGGCCTGTATTTCCATGTCGGCCGCGCGCCGCGCATGAAATCCTACTCCTACATCGACACCTTGGCCGCGCAGCTGGAGGCGCTCGGAACCACGGCGCAGGCCAATATCGCCGGGCGGGTCATGTATCTGGCGGACAGCCCCCCGATCGACCTGCGCCTCTGGTCCGACGCCTTCGCCGCCCGCTTCGGTCGCCGCATCCACACCCTGCCGGAGCCGGTCGCGCGCATGCTCGGGATGGCGGGAGACCTGATGACCGCTGTCGGCCTGCGTTCGCCCCTGACCTCGCGGCGGCTGGACAACATGATGACCGACTACCTGTACGACACGGCGCCGATCGAGGCCGTCGCCGGTCCCCCGACGATCTCCATGCAGGAAGGCGTGCGCCGCACCGCCGACTGGCTGATCGCGCGTGACGCCTCCGTGGAAACCTCATCCTGATGACCGGCACGGCCCTGATCTATTCCATCCATCGGATGGAGCACTGGTGGCGCTGCATCGGCGATCATCTGGGTTATGACCGCGCCGTCGTGCTGACCGACCGACGCGGGGCCGGGGACCGCTGGGTCACGGACGACTTCTACGCCGCCTGTGACCCCATTCGCGCGGGCAAGGCGACCGCCCCCCTGCTGCTCGACGCCGCCGAGGTCGCCGACGTCATCGCCCGCTGCCGGGTGCTGCGCTGGCTGCCATTGCAGCAGGCGACGGCCATGGCGCAGGCCATGACGCTAGCGATGGACAAGGTGCTGGACGAGGTCGCGCCGTCCGTGGTCACCGGCTTCCCGATCGACAGCTATGTCTCCGACGTCCTGGCGCGACGCGCGCGGGCGCGCGGCATTCCCTATTACGAAGTCACCGCCAGCGCCCTGCCGGGCATGTGCATGCTGATGCATCGCGGCAAGCTGATCACCAGCGACGCCCCGGTCGAGGCCGCCGCCGTCGAGGCCCGTATCGCCGAGATCGCCGCGCCGGTCTTCACCCCGACCTATGTGCAGAATCAGGCCCCGTTCACCCGCACCCGGTTCCTGAAGACCTTCTGGCGTTTCCGCCTGCGCGGCTGGGTGTTCCAGGCTCTGTCGCTGCTGAAGCGCGATCCGTTGAACCTGCATTATCTCGACGCCCAGTCGATGCTGGGACACAAGCCGCAGCTGCGCGACCTGGGCGTCATCAGGATGGTCGAGCATGACTGGCTGGACCGGGTTGAGGCCTTCCCGCGCGAACAGCGCGTGCTGTTCGGCCTGCAACTGCTGCCGGAAGCTGCCATCGACTACTGGGTCGATGATCTGGCCATGGTCCGTCACGAGGACATGCTGGTCGAGGCCGCCGGCCATCTCAGCGCCGCGGGCTATCTGGTGGTGGTCAAGGATCATCCGCTGCAGTTCGGCTTCCGCCAGACGGCGCTGCTGGAGCGGCTGAAGGCCATCCCGAACGTTGTCATCGTGCCCTACGAGGTCAGCGGCAACCAGATGCTGGCCCTGTGCGGCGCCAGTCTGACGGCGACCGGCACCCTGGGCCTGCAGGCGGGCTTGCTGGGTCTGCAATCGGTGACGGCGGAGGCCTATTACGTCCCGCGCGAGGACGACTTCATCATCCTCCGACACTGGAGCGAACTGCCCGGTCTGCCGGAGCGCCTGCGCGACACTGCCGCCCCCGTCGACCTTCACGCCCGCCAGTCGCGGATCGTCAGCCATCTGTTGCAAGGCAGCTTCCACGCCGACTTCTTCTCGTTCCAGACCTTCGATCCGGCCAGCCCGGACGAGGCGACCGCCGAGTTGGGCCGTCGTCTGGGAGACCGCCTGCGCCAGCTGGGGCCGGACGGTGAGAACTGGCACGGCAGGCGGATGCTCCCCGGCGGCGGCGGCCATCCCGGCTCGCCGCTGAATTGAACCACTGGACAATCGGTCAACTTGACCAGACCTGACCGGCTTGGATAGGACACGGGTCTGTGCGCTTCGTCTTCCCGGAGCGCCGAGCGGCCCCGCTCAGCTAGAGAGACAGGCCTGTCAGATGACCTCGCCCGGCTATGTGATCCTGGACCCCGGTCCCGAGCTGCGCCCCATGCCCGACGTGGACTGGCGGGCGGACATGATCGACTACAAGCAGCACGACGCCTATCGCGAACTGGCGTCCGGGGTTGATCTGCCGACCCGCCTGAAGGCCGGTACGATCTTCGCCGCCGGCATGGCCAAACTGCTGCTGAAGCGGACGATCCGCTACGAAATGATCCCGTTCGATGTCCGCGCCGACCGGTCTGCGGCCGGTCGCCTGCGCTTCGCCGGAGCGGCCCTGCGGAACATGACCGCCGGCTCGATGCGCAAACGTCATGCCCGGGCGGGCGCCGCGGCGAAGGGCGCCCGACTGGACCAGCACGGCGTCATGGTGCTGAAGGTTCCGACCCCGCAGGTCGAGGCGCTGGAACAGGTCTCCCGGACCCAGTTCGAAGCCCTGGCCGCTCGCCGCGGCAAGTCGAACGGCCAGCGCAAATTCGAGGAATCACGCGGTCAGGCCAGTCGGGTCGCCGAGGGTGAACTGTTCTCGCAGATCGAGAGTCTGCTGCAGGAGTCCGGCGTCATGGCCGCCTCCGACGCCTACCTCGGTCGTCCGGCCCGCCTGATCGACGTGAACCCGCAGATCAACGACGTGTCCGACAGCTTCTGGCGTGACATCTTCCCGGACATGGACGCCAACGAGCTGCCCGCGACCGCCTATTGCCATCGCGACGCCTCGGGCGGCGATCTGAAGGCGATCATCTATCTGAGCGACGTCGGCGAACGGAACGGTCCGTTCAGCTATGTGCTGGGCTCGAACCGCATGCGGATTTCGAAGCTGGACGACCTGATCTGCGAGGCCAACGACAGCAACGGACTGGGCGCCACCGACCCGAAGGCCCGTCGGCTGTTCGCCGCCCTGCCCGCCCGTCTGCGCCAGAAGGGCGCCTTCGGCAACGACCTGACCCCGGACGCAGCGATCAGCGCCGATATCAACGCCGGCCTCTGGGCCATCCAGGCGGCGAAGGGATCGATCGTCCTGTTCGACACCAAGGGCATTCACCGCGGCGGCATGGTCGTCGAGGGCGAACGCCGCGTCATCACCTGCGTGATCGGATGACGATCCTCGACCTGACGCCCGCAGCCCCGCACGCGGAGGCCCTGCGTTGAGATTCCACCCCGCCATTCTGATGCTGATGGTCTGGGTCGCCTGTGTGGCGGCCTTCTTCATCCTGCCGTTCCAGCTCGAGAACCGGGTGATGAGCATCTACGGCTATCTCATCCTGTTCCTGTTCATCGGGGTCTTCTGCCTCGGAGCCTTCATCGCGGGGCGGCCGCAGGTGCAGCAGCCGCGCCGTACGGACCTGACCCTGGACTTCCAGCTGACGGATCGACTGCTCATCGTCGCCGCCCTCATCGCGGTCGGCGCCGCCTTCATGGACACCGCGGACCGGAACATCCTGAACCTCGCCGAGGCCTACCGCGCACGCTCGGCGACCGCGGGCGCCCTGATGAGCGGCGACGAGTCGCAAAGCTCGATCTGGTTCCAGCTGAGCTTCCTCACCTATCCCGCCGGCTTCATTTATCTGGTCCGGGAGATCGCCTACCGGCCGCGCCCCGTGCTGTGGAAGCTGGGCCTCTACGGTCTTCTGCCCATCGTGATGGCGGCGCTGTCGATGGGCGGACGCTCACCGCTGCTCTATGCGCTGGTCGTGATGATCTACGCCTTCAACCTGCGGAAACAGCTGTTCCCGAAGATCCCCGGCCAGACCGTTCGCCGCCGTCGTCCGCTGTTCAAGCTGGGTCCCGCCGGCAAGGCGGCGATGGGCGCGCTGGGCGGCGTCATGTTCATCTACTTCATGCAGGTCTTCCTGACCCGGGCCGAGATTTCCGGCGGCGTCGACGCGATGTTCGGCATCGCCGGCCAGTCGTGGGGCGTAAACTTCAACGGGCCGGGATCGAACGTGCTGTTCGAGCTGCTCGGGCCCGAGGGCGCCTATCTGACCTTCGTCAGCTTCTGGTATCTGCTCCAGGGGCTGGTGATGTCGAACACCCTGTTCACCAGCTACGACGGCCCCATGCAGTTCGGGGTGTACGGCATCGACCTGATCGGCGCCCTGATGCGTCGACTGAACGGCGAGTTCGTCGCCAACGGCTACGCCCACCTCGGCGCGGTCAATGTCTACGGCTTCCTGCCCTCGGCCTTCGGCACCCTCTATGTCGACCTCAAATTCCTGGGCCTGATCCCGTGCTTCATCTGGGGCTGGCTGGCCGGGAAGGTCTATGCCCTGGTCAAGAGGGGGCGCGATCCGCGCTGGCTCATGGCCGTGCCCTTCATCGTCATGGGCATCCTGTTCAGCATCATCGGCACGCCGATCGGTTTCTCGAACGGCCTTCTGATCCATCTCTGGCTGATCGCGGCCCTGATCACGGTGCGCGTCCGGGTCGCGGCGCCGCAATCGGCGCACCCGCCCCGGCGTATGACCCGCCGTTGGGTATGAGGCGATTTTCGCCGCTCCAAGGGCTGCCCTGAACGCTCAGGATTGCTAAGGTTCGCTCAGGTTTCCGGGACACTCAGAACATCATGCGATTCAAAGAATACGTGCGGACGCGCATCCTGCCGTTGATCAACGGCGTGCTTGGCGTGGCCGCGCTGAAACTGGTGCCCGCCAGCACGCCCAATCGTGACTTCGACGGCTTCGTCGCCCATCTCGGCAAGCTGGGACACACCTTCAAGACGGTGATCGACGTCGGCGTCGCCCACGGCACGCCCGGCCTCTACAACTCGACCAGGGGCGCGCAGCTGTATCTGGTCGAACCGGTTCCGGCCTGCGCCCCGATCCTGGCTGAATACGCCCGCACCCTCGGCGCCCGCACCTTCAACGTCGCCGCCGGCGCCGAGGATGGTGTCCTGCGCTTCAACGTCCACAGCGACATCTCGGGCTCCTCCGCCTTCGACCAGTGGGAAGGCGCGCGACTGGACGGCGAGACCGTCGAGGTGCCGATGCGGCGTCTGGACAGCATCATCGAACAACCGATCGCCCGCCCCTGCCTGCTGAAGGTCGACACCCAGGGCGCCGAACTGATGGTGCTCGAGGGCGCCTCCGGCATTCTGGACCAGATCGACGTGATCATCGTCGAGTGCTCCTTCCACCAGTTCCGCCACGGCGCGCCCGAGTTCAACGAGATCGTCATCCGCATGAACGAGCTCGGCTTCGCCTGCTACGAAACGCTGGAAGGCCACTACCGCGCGCTCGACAACGCCCTGGCCCAGGTGGATCTGGTCTTCGTTCCGTTCGATTCCCCGCTGCGTCGGGACAAGGGCTATTTCAGCCAGCAGCAGATCGACAGCTACCTGAAGGCCTCCTGAGGCCTCAGGCGCTCCGGGGCTCCATCGGACGGGCGGGGTTGCCGATGACGGTGACCCCCGGCGGCACATCCTTCGTTACCACCGCCCCCATGCCGATCACGGCGCCCTTGCCGATGCGCAGCGGCTTGCCCGGCGTTCCCTGACGCAGCACGGCCCCCGTGCCGACATAGACGTCATCCTCGATGTGGACGTTGCCGTTGCAGGCCACCTTCGGCGCGAAGGTGACGAAGTCGCCGATCACGCAGTCATGGGCGACATACGAATAGATGTTGCAGTGGAAATGCCGCCCGATCCTCGCCGAGGCGGTGACGATGGTGAAGTCGCAGAAGACGGCGCCCTCGCCGACCACGACGTCGGGCCCGCGCCGATGGGTCGTGGCCGACAGGGATCCTGCGGTGATCCGGTCCGCGATCCTGCGCCGGATCGCGGCGTCGCCGATCGCGATGACCGCCGGACAGTCCAGCGCCTCGGCGCCGATGACCGGCAGGCCACAGACCGTCTGGCCGACCTCCTCGGGATTGTCGGATACGAACACCACCTGCCCGCCGCTCGCCGCGACGGCGTCGTGCGCCGCCTGCACCAGTTCACGGCCGAAACCGCCGGGTCCATAGATCGCGATCTTCATGCCTGACAGTTGCACGGTCGGACCGGTCCGGCCAATAGGCAGGCGTCAGTGAAGGCCGTCGCACGCCGTACGGGGAACAGACGATGACGCACAATCGCGAAGACCGTCCCGGAAGGGTTCTGGTCACCGGCGCCACCGGCTTTCTGGGCAGGGCCGTCGTGAATGAACTCACCGCCCGGGGACGCCCCGTGCGCGTCGCCGTGCGCCATGATCCGGGTGATTGGCCGGCCGGCGTGGACATCGCCGTCGTGGGTGATCTCGGCCCCGACACCGACTGGTCCGCAGCGCTGGAGGGCATCGACGCCGTGGTCCACTGCGCGGCCCGCGCCCATGTACTGAACGAGACAGCCACGGATCCCCTGACTGTCTTCCGCCGGGCCAATGCCGAAGCCGCCGTGCATCTGGGGCGGCAGGCCGCGCAGGCCGACGTGCGTCGTGTGGTCTTCATCTCCAGCATCGGGGTCAACGGCCGCGAAACGCATGGCGTCCCGTTCACCGCCCACGACGCGCCCGCGCCGCACTCCCCCTATGCGGTGTCCAAGCATGAGGCTGAGCAGGGGCTGACCGCCGTCGCCGCGGAGACCGGTCTGGAGGTGGTGACTATCCGGCCGCCGCTGATCACCGGTCCGGACGCCAAGGGCAATCTGGGCACACTGGCGCGGTGGATCGGGCGAGGGCTGCCGCTACCGTTCGGCCTTGTGAACGGCAATCGCCGGGATCTGGTGTCCCGCGACCGGCTCGCGGCGCTGATCTCCGATTGTCTTGATCACCCGGCGGCGGCCGGACAGACCTTCCTTGTCAGCGACGGCGCCCCGGTCTCCACGCGCGGGCTGTTGCTCGACATGGCCGCGGCGATGGGCACGAAGGCGCGGCTGATTCCGGTCCCGCCGGCGCTGCTGGGATCGGCCCTGTGTCTTGCCGGAAAAGAGGCGATGCGGTCGCAACTGCTGGGCGACCTCGAAATCGACATCACCCACACCCGCGACACCCTGGGATGGCGCCCCTGAAGCCTTCCGAGTCCGGGCGGGATAGGCTAGTTCACCTGCCACGGATCGGCGCAGTCCTGGCGCCGGACAACAGGGATTCGTCGATTGAGCGTCTTCATCATCGCCGAAGCGGGCGTCAATCATAACGGCGACCTCACGCGGGCGCTCGACATGATCGATGCGGCGGCGGCGGCCGGCGCCGACGCCGTGAAATTCCAGACCTTCTCGACCGATCTCGTGATCGGCCCGACGGCCGGCAAGGCCGAGTACCAGCAGCGCGAGACGGGCGAGGGCTCCCAGCGCGACATGGTGCGCCCGCTCGAGCTTTCGGACGCAGATCACGAACAACTGGCCGAACGCTGCCGCCAGCGGGGCATCGAGTTCATGTCGACGCCGTTCGATCACGGCTCGGTCGACCTGCTGATCCGCCTCGGCATGAAGCGGATGAAGGTGCCGTCGGGCGAGATCACCAACTTCCCCTTCCTGCGCTACCTGATCGCCCAGAACCTGCCGCTGATCGTCTCGACAGGCATGGCGACCCTGCAGGAGGTCGAGGAGGTCGTGGCCTTCATCGCCGAAACCCGCGCCGCCATGGGCTTCACGACGCCGATGCAGGATTTCGTCACCATCCTGCACTGCACCTCCAACTATCCGGCGGCCTGCGCCGATGTGAACCTGCGGGCCATGCAGACCATCGCGACGACGACGGGCCTGCCGGTCGGCTATTCGGATCACACCCTGGGCGTCGCGGTGTCGACCGCCGCCGTCGGCATGGGCGCCGTGGTGATCGAGAAGCATTTCACCATGGACAAGACCCTGTCCGGGCCCGACCACACCGCCTCGCTCGATCCGGTCGAACTGGCCACGCTGGTGCGCCAGATCCGTGACGTCGAGGCCGCGCTGGGCTCGCCGGTGAAGGCCCCCACGGAATCCGAAATCCCGGTGCGCGCCCTTGTCCGTCGCTCGGTCACCGCCGCCCGCGATCTGGCCATCGGCGAGACCGTGACCGAGGCCGACGTGCTGCTGCTGCGTCCCGCCAGCGGCATCCCCGCCAAGCAGATGGACGAGGTGATGGGGCGCACGCTGAAGACGGCTGTGCCCGCGGGCCAGCCGCTGCAGTGGACGGACCTGGCCTGAGCATGCGCCGCGTCCGCTACATTAGCGGCACCCGGGCCGATTTCGGCCTCATGCGGCGCACGCTTGAGGCCGTGCGGGACCACGAGGCGCTGGCGCTGTCGGTCATCGCCACCGGCATGCACCTGTCACCGGCTCATGGAGACACGGTGCGGGAGATCGAAGCAGCGGGCCTGACGCTGTCCGCGCGCGTCCCCTTCCCGCTGCAGCCGGCCACCGGCGCCACGATGGCGCGCGGGATCGGCGTGATGATCCCGGCCTTCGTCGCCGCCCTGGAAGAGGATCGGCCGGACATCATCCTGCTGCTCGGCGACAGGGGCGAGATGCTGGCCGGAGCCCTGGCTGCGATCCATCTCAACATCCCCGTGGCCCACGTCTGCGGCGGCGAACGATCCGGCACGGTCGACGAGCCGGTCCGCCACGCCATCTCCAAGCTGTCTCACCTTCACCTGACGGCGACCCGGGAAGCCCGTGACCGGCTGGTCCGCATGGGCGAGGCGCCGGAGCATATCCATGTCGTCGGCGCCCCCGGCCTCGACGGCCTTGATGACCGCCCGGCGGCGGATCGCGCGACGGTGGCCGACCGCTACGGGCTGGACCCCGCCCGCCCCTTCGCCCTGATGCTCTACCATCCGGTGCTGCAGGAAGCCGCGCGGGGCGAGGCCGATGCGGGGATGCTGATCGACCAGCTTCTGGCGGTGGGTTGCCAGGTTCTGGCGCTGGCGCCGAATGCGGATGCGGGCAGCGACGGCGTCCTGAACGCGCTGCGCGAGCGTGAAGGTCATGCCGATGTCCGCCTGCTGACCCATCTGGCGCGCGAGGATTTTCTGGACGCCATGTCGGTCGCAGACCTGATGCTGGGCAACTCCAGCTCGGGCATCACCGAGGCAGCCAGCTTCGGCACGCCCGTGCTCAATGTCGGTCGTCGCCAGAACCTGCGTGAGCGCAACGCCAACACGGTCGATGCGAACATCGAGA
This sequence comes from Brevundimonas sp. GCM10030266, assembly GCF_042666595.1. Taxonomy (NCBI): domain Bacteria; kingdom Pseudomonadati; phylum Pseudomonadota; class Alphaproteobacteria; order Caulobacterales; family Caulobacteraceae; genus Brevundimonas; species Brevundimonas sp. GCM10030266. The sequence goes on along the minus strand of NZ_JBHTCY010000001.1, from coordinate 1,238,595 downwards.
TCGGCGGCGTCGCCGCCGGGATCCGCGAGCAGCTGGCCCACGGCCGCTATCCGGTGGCCAATGTCTACAGCGTCCTGGGCGGCACGGCGGCGAAGCGGATAGCCGAGCATCTGGCCGGGCTGGTGATCGACGACGCCCTGCTGATGAAGGTCAACCGGTACTGAGATGATCCACCTGATCGGGGCAGGCGGGCACGGCAAGGTCGTCATCGACGCCTGGCTGGCGGGTGGCGGAGCGCGGGAGCACCTGCGTGTCCGGGACGGCCGCGCCGCCATGACCGACCGGACCGTCTTGGGCCTTCCGGTCCTGAGTCCCGAGATCGATGACAGTCTGGCGGACACCGAGGTTCATGTCGCCATCGGCGACAACACGGCCCGCGCCAACCTGATCGCAGCCGCGCTGGCGGTCGGGGCGCGTCTGCGGACGATCCGTCATCCCTCATCCTCCGTCTCGACCTTCGCCCACATCGGGGACGGCGGCTTCATCGGCGCCGGCGCGGTCATCGGACCGGAGGTGACGACCGGGCCCGGCGTGATCGTCTGCGCGGGCGCCGTCATCGACCACGACAGCCGGATCGGCGATCATGCCTTCGTCGGCCCCGGCGCTGTCATCGCCTCCCGTCTTTCCATCGGCGCTCGCGCCGTCGTCCGGGCCGGCGCCGTCGTCACCCGCGATCTGGCCACCGGCGAGATCTGGCCCGCGCCGCCGGCATCGTCTTCCGCAGGATTCCAAACCGCATGACCGACATTACGGACTTCTGCTCCCGCCGGACCGCCAGCATCCGGGACGCCATGGAGACGATCAACGCCTCCGGCGTGCAGATGCTGCTGCTCGTCGACGCCGACGGCCGCTTCCTTCGCACCGTCACCGACGGCGACCTGCGCCGCCTGCTGCTGGCTGGGGCCGGGATGGAAGATACGCTGGAAGGCCTGCCGGACCTCGCCTCCGTCACCGCCCCGGAAGAGGTCACGCGCAAGGCCGCGCTTGGCCTGATGGACCAGCACGAGATCAACCACCTGCCCCTGATCGACGGCGAGGGCCGGGTCGTGCGGGTGCTGAGCCGCCGCGACATCGGCGCGCCGATCCTGCTGTCGACCCCGCACATGGGCGAGGCCGAGCTGCATTTCGTCGAGGAGGCCTTCCGCACCAACTGGATCGCGCCGCTGGGCCCCAACGTCGATGCGTTCGAGCGCGAGATCGCCGATCTGGCCGGGGTCAGGCACGCCGCCGCCCTCTCGTCCGGCACCGCCGCCATCCATCTGGCGGTGAGGATGCTGGGCGTGCAGCCGGGCGACAGGGTCTTCTGCTCGACCCTGACCTTCGCGGCCTCGGCCAATCCCATCGTCTACGAGGGCGGCGAGCCGGTCTTCATCGACAGCGAGCCCGACAGCTGGAACATGTCGCCCGTGGCGCTGGAGCGCGCCTTCGACGCCGCGAAGGCCGAAGGCTGGATGCCCAAGGCCGTCATCGTCGTGAACCTGTACGGCCAGTCCGCCGACATGGACCCGATCCTCGAACTCTGTAACCGCCACGGCGTGCCGATGATCGAGGACGCCGCCGAAAGCCTGGGCGCGACCTACAAGGGCAAGGCGTCCGGCTCGTTCGGCCTGATGGGCGTCTTCTCTTTCAACGGCAACAAGATCATCACCACTTCGGGCGGCGGCATGCTGGTGTCCGATGACGAGGCCCTGATCAAACAGGCCCGGTTCCTGGCGACGCAGGCGCGCGATCCGGCGCCGCATTACCAGCACAGCCAGATCGGCTTCAACTACCGTATGTCCAACATCCTGGCGGGTGTCGGACGCGGCCAGCTGCAGGTGCTGGGCGACCGGGTCGAGGCGCGCCGCGCGGTGCATGACGCCTATCGCGAAGGCCTGTCCGGCATCCCCGGTCTGGAGTGGCAGCCCGAGCCGGAGTGGAGCTGGTCCAACCGCTGGCTGTCAGCCCTGACGCTCGATCCGGCCATCACCGGCGTGACCGCCGCCGAGGTCATCCAGCGTCTCGCCGACGAGATGATCGAGGCCCGCCCGGTCTGGAAGCCGATGCACCAGCAGCCGGTCTTCGCCCACTGCCGCCACTTCGCCCACGGCAATGAGCCGGTATCGGACGACATCTTCGCGCGTGGCCTGTGCATGCCATCCGGCTCGAACATGACCCGGGCCGAGATCGACCGGATCATCGACGCCATGCGCAGCATCCTGACGGCCCGGTGATCCCGTGAAGCGCGCGTTTGATTTCGTGATGGCGGGCGGCGCCCTGATCGCCCTGTCGCCGGTGATGCTGGCCACGGCCATCGCCGTGAAGGCGACCTCGAAGGGGCCGGCGATCTACTGGTCCGACCGCGTCGGCCGGGACAACAGGCTGTTCCGCATGCCGAAGTTCCGCTCCATGCGGACCGAGACGCCGGCGGTGGCCACCCACCTCCTGACCGACACCACCGCCTGGCTGACGCCCATTGGCGGCTTCCTGCGCAAGTCCAGCCTGGATGAACTGCCCCAGCTGTGGAGCATCTTCGTCGGCGACATGTCGATCGTCGGCCCGCGTCCGGCCCTGTTCAACCAGGACGACCTGATCGCCCTGCGCACCGAGAAGGGCGTCCACACCCTCCGCCCCGGCCTGACCGGCTGGGCGCAGGTCAACGGGCGGGACGAGCTGTCCATTCCGGACAAGGTCGCGCTGGACGTCGAATACCTCGAGAACCGGTCATTCGGCCTGGACCTGAAGACGATCTGGTTGACCGTCGGCAAGGTCCTGGGCGCGCGCGACATCTCGCACTAGGCGTGGTGATCAGGCGCGCTTGATCGGCACCACCTCGGCGGCGCGATCGTCTCCGACCGTGCGGACACGCGCCAGGATCTCGAAGATCAGCGCCCGGGCGGCGGCGTTGTCGCCCGCGCGACCGGCCTGCTCCAGCTTGTGCACGATCCGCTCGGTCATGCGGGCGCCCTGGATGCGGTCGGTGACGCACATCAGGCTGGCGCCGCACATCTCGGCGACCTCGCTGGAATCGACCAGTTCCTCGAACAACTTCTCGCCGGGACGCAGGCCGGTGACCTCGATCTCGATGTCCTTGCCGGGAACCTTGCCGTAGAGGCCGATCAGCTGGCGGGCCAGGTCGATGATCTTCACCGGCTTGCCCATGTCCAGAACGAACACGCCGAGCGGTCCGTCCGGCTGCTCCGCCGAATGCGCCGTGGCGTGCAGCACCAGCTGGACCGCCTCGGGGATGGTCATGAAATAGCGTTCGATGTCTGGATGCGTCAGCGTCACCGGACCGCCGCGCTCGATCTGGGCGCGGAAGGTCGGCACGACAGAACCGGCCGAGCCCAGCACGTTACCGAAGCGCACCACGCTGAAGCGGGTGTCGCCCTTGCCGGTCTGCTGGGCGCGCACGACCGCCTCGGCCAGCCGCTTGGTGGCGCCCATGACGTTCGGCGGATCGACGGCCTTGTCGGTCGAGATGAAGACCATGTGCTTCACCCCGGCGACATTGGCGGCCTCGGCGACATTCCAGGTGCCGACCACATTGGTCAGCACGCTCTCGCACGGGTGCTTCTCCATCAGCGGCACATGCTTCAGTGCGGCGGCGTGGAAGACGATGTCGGGGCGGTCGCGGGCGAAGACCTCGTTCAGCAGGGCCTTGTTGCGCACGTCGTAGAGATACTCGCGGCGCGACAGGGTCGGCCAGCGCGTGGCGATCTCCTGATCGATCTTGAACAGCCCGAATTCCGAGTTGTCGAGCAGCACCAGATGGCCGCAGCCCAGGCTGGCGACCTGACGGCAGATTTCCGAGCCGATCGAGCCGCCTGCGCCGGTGACCAGCACCCGCTTGCCGGCGATGAGGCTGCGCAGCGGACCGTCGGCCAGGCGCACCGGCGGGCGGGCCAGCAGCTCCTCCAGCTCGAATTTGCGCATGACCGGCTCATCCGCCGTCCCGGCCATCTCGACCAGGCTGGGCATGCGCAGCAGATGGACGCCCCGGGTGCGCAACTGCCCCAGCCGGTCCACGCCGAAATCGACCGGCGTCAGGATATCGTCGAGGAAGACCAGCGCCGCCTCGATGTCATGGTCGGTCAGATCCTCGAGGATCTCGAAGGCGGCGCCGGCGTCGGTCAACACCGGCACGCCGCGCAGCTCACGCGTCACCGCACCCTTGTTGTCTGTCACGATGCCCGCCGGGCGATAGGCCTCGCCGCTGCGGGCCAGTTCGCGCAGGAAGGTCTCGACCCGGTCCATGGCGCCGACCACGATCAGCGGCTTGCGCTCGTCGCGGGCGCCGAGGAACGGCGCGATGGCCTGCAGCGCTTCCTTGTCGTGGAGGATCCGGCGCAGCAGCACCAGCCCCAGGGTCAGGCCGATATCGAGCACCGGCGCGATGAACAGGGTCGAGCGCGGCAGCGACGCGCCCCGGTCGAGGAAGAAGCTGAACGCCAGGAAGATGGCGGCCGTCAGCAGGGATGTCCGCACCATCGGACCGATGTCCACGATGGAGACATATCGCCACAGCGCCCGGTCGGTCCGGAAGAACAGATCCAGCGCGAAGCCAAGCCCGGCGAAGATCAGGGCGAACAGCCAGGCGGACTCGATCGCATTGAGGATCGCCTCGGGGTTCAGGCCATTGCCGGACGCGACCAGATAGCCGCCGATCATCGCGACCCCGCGAACCACGGCGCGCGCGGTCACCTTCAGTCCGCGGATCAACAGTACGTTTGCGTTACCCAAAACCGTCCCACCTGACAGGCGTCGACCGGAAGAATCCCCGCGCGAAAGTAATAGTCCGCGGCGATCACAGTACGGTGACGAATACCCGTCGCCCTCCACTTCGACCGTTCATGCTCGCGTTCGTTTTGCGACTTCTTCCGCAGACGCCCGCCCCGACGCGCTCAAATGGGCGCGGTCGATAAAAGTTCCGGCGTTCTAGACCTTTGAGCCCCGGCTGTCACGCTTGACCCACAGCCGCTGGGGGACATCGAATAACGACAGTATTTGATCTGGCGCTGAACCTTCCCGGAAAGCTTGATTTCTTGCCGACGGCCCGGCCCGGCTTCCGGACCGGGCCGACCGATACAAAACTGTTCCGAGACGAGAAACCTTTCAGGCTCTAGAAGACGGGCAGTCGCGACAGGCGCGGGGGAAAGATGACGATCTATCCGGTGATCATGTGCGGCGGCGCGGGCTCACGCCTGTGGCCCGCGTCACGTCCCGGACGGCCGAAGCAGTTCCTGCCCCTGACCGGCGCCCGTTCCCTCTTCCAGGAGACGGTGCTGCGGGTTTCGCCCCTCGCCGGCGAAGGCGATGTCGTGGTTGTGGCGGGCCTCGGGCATGCGGACGCCATCGCCTCCGAACTGGCCGCCATCGGCATCGAAGCCACCATCCTGCTGGAGCCCGAGGCGCGCGACTCCGGCCCGGCCATGGCGGCGGCCGCCGCCTTCATCGAGCGCCGCGACCCTGAGGGCGTCGCCGCCATCATCGCCTCGGACCATCACATCCCCGACGCCGACGCCTTCCGCGCGGCGGTCCGCACCGCCGCCGACGAAGCCGCGCGCGGGCGGATCGTCACGCTCGGCGTCACGCCCACCTGGCCGTCGTCCGCCTATGGCTACATCAGCCCGGACGGCCAAGGCCTGTCGCCGGTCAAACGCTTCGTCGAGAAGCCGGACGCCGCCACCGCCGCCCGCTACCTGGCCGACGGCTTCCTGTGGAACAGCGGCAACTTCATCGTCTCCGCCACCGCCCTTCTGGACGAACTGACCCGTCACGCGCCCGGTATCGCCGAGGCCGCCCGGGCCGCCTTGCCCGACGACGTCTCCGGCCCGCTGGTCCGCCTGACCGACGCCTTCCGCGAGGCCCCGCGTATCTCCATCGACTATGCGGTGATGGAGAAGAGTGACCGCACCTCCGTCCTGCCTGTGGCGTTCGAATGGTCGGACGTCGGCGCTTGGGACTCCGTGCTGGCCACCGGCGCGGGCCATACCGGCCTGCACATCGGCGTGGACAGCGACAACACCCTGGTCCGCGCCGCTGACGGCATGGTGGTGGCGACCCTGGGCGTGTCCAACATCGCCGTCATCGCCGAGAACGACGCCGTGCTGGTCTGCGATCTGTCGCGGGCGCAGGACGTCAAGACGGTGGTCGACCGGGTCAAGGCCGAGGCCCCGCGCCACGCCGACGTGCCCGACACCGCGGATCGGGCGCCCTATCAGCGGTTTGGCGACTGGCTGCGGACCGCCGCCCTGCCCCTGTGGGCGACGCTGGGCGCCCACGCCGACGGCGCCTTTGTCGAAAGCCTGACGCTGGAAGGTCGGCCGGTCGAGACCCGACGCCGCGCCCGCGTCCAGACCCGCCAGATCTACGTCTTCGCCCGCGCCGGCGCCGGCGGCTGGACCGGTCCCTGGCGCGAGCGGGTCGAGCGGGGGCTGGACAGCTTCCTGGCCGGCTACCTGCGTCCCGACGGCGCGGTTCGCAACGCCCTGAACCCGGACGGCTCGGTGCTGGACGACGGCATCGTCCTGTACGAGCAGGCCTTCACCCTGCTGGCCCTGTCGGCGGCCCACGCCGCCGGCGTCGAGACCGCCCGCTGCGAGGCGCAAGCCGGGATCATGCTGGATCGCCTTCTGGCGGAGAAACTGCCGCATGGCGGCTGGCGCGAGGCCGGAGACCACCCGTATCAGGCCAACGCCAACATGCACCTGTTCGAGGCCGCACAGGCCTGGGCGGCGCGCGGGGTCGATCCGCGCTGGGCGACCGTCGCGGATTCGCTGGCCGAACTGGCCCTGACCCGTTTCATCGATCCTGACGGCGGCTTCCTGCGCGAATTCTTCGACGCCGACTGGCGCCCCGCGCCGGGGGAGGACGGCCGTCTGGTCGAGCCGGGGCATCAGTTCGAGTGGGCCTGGCTGCTGTCCCGCCATGCCCTGGATCGCGGCGATGACCGCGCCACGGCGGCCGCGAAGCGCCTGTACCTGCATGGCCTGCGCGGTGTCGATCCGCGCCGGGGCGTCGCGGTGGATGAGCTGGACGACAGCCTGTCGGTGCGCAGCGCCCGCGCGCGCCTGTGGCCCCAGACCGAATGGCTTCGCGCGGCGCTGGCGATGGCGGAGCTGGCCGAGGGATCGGAGCGCGAGCAACGGCTGGCCGAAGCCCGCAAGGCGGCGGCGGCGCTGGCCCTCTACCTGCGACCGAACGGCGCATGGAGGGACAAGCTGGAGGCGTCCGGCGCCTTCGCCGACGAGCCCGCTCCGGCGAGTTCGCTGTACCACATCATCGGGGCCTTCGATCAGGTCCGCGCCGCGGCGGAGGCGGGAATCATTACTGAAGCGCCGAAGGGATTGAACTAAATCCCGACTTCGCCGTTAGAGGCCCGACCGCGGGGGCGGGCGCCTTCATTCCCTGTTCAGCTGCGATCGTCTTTCAGGGGACGCCGCCGCAACGCGAGACCCACGTGATCGATCTTCACTGCCATATCCTGCCGGGCATCGACGACGGCGCCCCGGATCTGGAGACCGCGCTGGCCATGGCCCGGATGGCCGTCGCCGACGGCATCACCGTGACCGCCTGCACCCCGCACATGATGCCCGGCTATTACGAGAACACCTCCGAGGGCGTGCGCGCCGCCGTGGTCGCCCTGCAGGCCGAACTGGACAAGAGCGGCATCCCCCTGCGTCTGGTCACCGGCGCCGATGTGCATCTGGTGCCGGGTCTGGCCTCCGGCCTGCGCGACGGCTCGAAGCTGACCCTGGCCGACACCCGCTACTTCCTGTTCGAGCCGCCGCACAACACCGCCCCCCCGCGTATGGCCGACGCCGTGTTCGACTGCATGGCCGCCGGTTTCCATCCGCTGATCACCCATCCGGAACGTCTGCGCTGGATCGAGGAACAGTACGATCTGATGGTGCAGATGGCCGAGGCCGGCGCGTGGATGCAGATCACCGCGGGCTCGGTCACCGGACGCTTCGGCAAGCGCACGCAATACTGGGCCGAACGCATGCTGGACGAAGGCATCGTCCATATCCTCGCCACCGACGCGCACAATCTGCGCAGCCGCTCCCCGGTTCTGTCGGAGGCGGTCGAAGCCGTCGCCGGGCGACTTGGCGAACAGGCTGCGAAAGACATGGTGTTGACCCGACCCCTCGCGGTACTGGAAAACGCTACGCCTGCTTCGGTCCCGCCCGCGGTGGGCGCCCCCCGCCCCGCCGCAAGGTCGGGCTTCCTCAAACGGCTGTTCAAGGCCGCCTGAAATCAAGGTGACTGTCGCATGATGCGCGCCCTCTCGCTGGTCCTGACCGCCACGGCCCTGCTGCTCGCGGCCTGCGGCGGCCCCCGCATGGACGTCACCCAGATGACCGCCGCCCAGCCGGTGGATCTGAACACGGCCCGGACGGCCAGCGCCGTCCCGCAGGAGTATCGCATCGGCGTCAGCGACAAGCTGGCGATTCGCGTCTTCCAGGTGCCGGACCTGTCGTTCGATGAGCTGGTGGTCGACACCTCGGGCAACCTGCAACTGCCGCTGATCGGCGCCGTCCGCGCATCGGGCCGCACCTCGAGCGAGCTTTCGGCCGATATCGCCGAGCGCCTCAGCGCCCAGTACCTGCGCAATCCGCAGGTGACCGTGACCGTCGTCCAGGCCGCCAGCCAGAAGATCACCGTCGACGGCGCCGTCACCAAGCCGGGCGTCTACGAGATGCGCGGCACCACCTCGCTGCTGCAGGCCGTGGCCATGGCCGAGGGCCCGAGCCGCGTCGCCGACCTGACCAAGGTCGCGGTCTTCCGCACCGTCGACGGCCAGCGTTCCGTCGCCCTGTTCGACCTGCAGGCCATCCGTCAGGGCCGCGCCGACGATCCGATCGTGCACGGTGACGACATCATCGTCGTTGACGCCTCGCGCCTGAACTCGGCGATGCGCGAGATCGTGGGCGCCCTGCCGGCGCTGTCGATCTTCCGTCCGTTCTGACGACTGATGGCGAGCCGGACCGCCCTGCTCGCCATCGTCTTCGCGGCCGGGCTGGGCCTCGCCGCCTGCGGACATCCGTCCGCCGGATCGTCCGGCGCCGTCGCCGCGCCCGCCGCCCGGCTTGAGGCCCTGAACGCGCTCGATACCCGCGTGGCCGGGGTGGCGTGGACGCTGGCCACGGCCAACGCGGACCTCTGTCCCGTCACCCGCCTTCGCGCGGGCTGGACGCTCCAGTCCGCCAGCCAGTACGGCGGCGACCTGCGCCCCCAGGCCGAGGCGCGTCACGGCCTTGATGGGGATCTCCCCGGCATCCTCGCGGCCCCGCCCGGCAGTCCGGCGGCGCGAGCCGGCCTCTCCCCCGGCGACCTGATCCTCGCGGTCAACGGCCAGCCTCTTTCACGGGGCGCCGGGGCGCGGGACTCCTATGACGGACTGCAGGCCAACGCCGCTGTCCTCGACGCCGCCGCCGCGGAAGGCCCCCTCCGCCTTCGGGTGCGCCGGGCCGGCGTTGAGAGAGAGGTGGAGGTCCTGCCGGTGGCCGCCTGCGCCTATCCGACCCAGGTCGAGGTGACCGGTACATTGCGGAGCCACGCGGACGGTCGCCACATCTTCATCAGCGACGGCATGGTCGAGATCGCCGCCGACGACGACCAGCTCGCCTTCGTCCTGGCGCACGAACTTTCCCACGCCGTGCTGGAGCACCGGACCCGGCCCGACGTCACCGGGGCTCGCGGCGCCGCCAACGCCGCCATCACCCTGCGGCGCGGCCTGTCGCTGCGCGCGGAGGCGGACGCGGATCATCTGGGCCTGTATCTGCTGGCCCGCGCGGGCTTCGATCCCTGGCGCGGGGTCGAGTTCCTGACCCGCTACGAGCAGGCCGCGCCCGGCGCCCGCTTCGCCCAGGTGAACGCCGGCGGGGTCTATGAATCGGCGCCCGCCCGCCGTCGTACGCTCCAGCCCGTGCTGGCCGAGATCGCCGCCCGCAAGGCCGACGGGCGACCGCTTATCCCGTAAGGCCCAGCCGCCGCCTCAGGTCGAGCAGCGCCAGCACGGTCCAGCCGACGGCGAAACCCGTCATGTCGGCGACGACGTCCCAGACATCGGCGTCCCGTCCCACGGACGGCAAGCCCTGGATCAGCTCGATGCCGATCCCCAGCCCCAGCATCAGCGCGGCAAGCCGCACCAGACCAGCGCGGGGCCAGCTGACCCCGACCAGAATCGTCCAGACCAGGAAGGCGGCGGCGTGGTTGGCCTTGTCCCAAGGCAGGCCCGCTTCAACGCCCTCAGACGGCCTGAACGCCAGCCAGGCGATCAGCACCGAGAAAAGGATCGTCCCGACACGGAACATCCCGATCAGCCGCTTGTTCGGCATTCGGGCGTCAGGCCGCTCGTCGTCTGTCCGTGAAGTCATGGACGGCGCTGATCGCCCGGTCGGAGGGTAATTTCATGGCGATACGCATCATCCGCTCCCAGCACCGGCCGCTCGCGCTCCCGACATCCCTCGCCGCCTCCTCGCACGGCCATGCGCCGGGCTTTGGCGCAGGGCTCTACCGCGAGGTCGGTTTTCCCCCGCGCCGCGAACCCGGACCGACCGCGTCCTCGCCCTTTGACGACGAACAGCCGCATCCATCCTCCTGAAATCAAACACAGTGCTTGACCCGAAGGGGCCGGCCCCGCGACATGACGCCCGACGTCGCGCGCGCTCGAATTCGTGTGCGTGGTGTAGGGCTTTGCGGTATCAGCCCCTTGAGTTCTCGACCGGCGGCCAGCCCGCCATGACTGACGGATGGCATTATGCTGGGCGACAACAACTTCGCTGACGAGCGCAAGGCGCGCGACGGTCGCGTGTCCGGCGGTTACGGTGAAGCCGTCTTCGACCAGACCCGCTCGGGCGCCTGGAGCGACAACAACGAAGAAGCCCCGGTGTTTGATCTGGCCGCCTACTGGCGCATGGCCCTCAAGCACCGCATCCTGATCATCGGCTGCTTCCTCGGCGCGCTGGCTATCGGCGCGGCCCTGACCTTGCTGATGACGCCGATCTACACAGCGCAGGCGACCCTGCAGATCGACCGTGAGGCCGCGCGCGTTTTCAACTCCGCCGAGGACGTCAGCCCGCGCGAAAGCATGGCCCAGGGGGAGGAGTTCTTCCAGACCCAGTACGGCCTGCTGCGCAGCCGCTCGCTGGCCGAGCGCGTGGTCGAAAGCCTGGGTCTGGCCAGCTCCGACCGGTCCCTGCAGGCGCTGGGCGTCGAACCGCCGACCGGCCCCGGCTCGGCCGCTGTCCAGGCCGAGCGCCGCCGCAACGCCGCCCTGGACTATGTGCAGGGCAATCTGAGTGTTTCGCCCGTGCGCGGTTCGCGTCTGGTGGCCGTGGGCTTCAATAACCCGGATCCGGTCGTCGCGGCGCGCGTCGCCAACGGCTTCGCCGAGAACTTCATCCAGGCCAATCTGGACCGCAAATTCCAGTCGTCCGCCTATGCGCGTGAGTTCCTGGAAGACCGCATCGCCCAGACCAAGAGCCGGCTGGAAGAGGCCGAGCGCCAACTGGTCGCCTATGCCGCCAACCAGCAGATCATCAACGTCGGCGAACCCAGCGAAGGCGGAAGCGACAGCCCCGGCAGCTCGCAGTCCCTGGCCTCGAACAACCTCGTCGCCCTGAACTCCTCCCTGGCCGAAGCCCGCGCCGCCCGCGTCGCCGCCGAGGAGCGCTGGCGCTCGGCCCGCAACGCCCAGGTCATGACCCTGCCGGAAGTCCTGCAGAACCCCTCGATCCAGCGCCTTGGCGAACAACGCGCCCAGCTCGAGGCCGAGTACCAGCAGAAATCCAGCATCTATCAGGCCGACTATCCCGAGATGGTCCGCCTGCGCGGCCAGATCACCGAAATCGACGGCCAGGTTCAGGCGCTGGCCACCAACATCCGCGCCTCGATCCAGAGCCAGTACGTCGTCGCAGCCAACCAGGAGCGTTCGCTGCAGGGCCAGGTGGATGCGCTCAAGGGCGACGTGCTCGACCTGCGTGACCGCTCGATCCAGTACAACATCCTGCAGCGCGAGCTGGACACGACCCGCACCCTCTATGAGGGCCTGCTGCAGCGCTACAAGGAAGTCGGCGTCACCGGCAATGTGACCGCCAACAACATCTCGATCGTCGACAACGCCACCCCGCCGGCCGCGCCGTCGAAGCCGAACATGATCATCAACCTGGTGCTGGCCGCGATCTTCGGCCTGGGCCTGGGCGTGGTCGCCGCCTTCGTGATCGAGGCGCTGGACGAGAGCGTCGCCACGCCGGACGACGTCGAGAAGAAGCTGGGCGTGCCCGTGCTCGGTGTCGTGCCGCTGCTCGACAAGGGCCAGACGACCTCCGCCGCCCTGGCCGACATCCGGTCCGGCTTCTCCGAAGCCTATTACTCCCTGCGAACAGCCTTGCAGTTCTCCACGCCGGACGGCGCCCCGCGCACCCTGCTGGTGTCCTCGGCCCGTCCCGCCGAGGGCAAGTCCACGACCGCCTATGCCGTCGCGCTCAATCTGGCGCGGGTCGGCAAGCGGGTGCTGCTGGTCGACGGCGACCTGCGCAATCCGTCGATGCACCGCGTGGTCGGCGTCGACAACGAACGCGGCATGAGCAACCTGCTGTCCGGCTCCACCGATCTGGCCTCGGCCGTCCAGCGCACCCGCCAGGACAATCTGTTCTTCATCCCCTGTGGCCCGCTGCCGCCCAACCCTGCCGAGCTGTGGGGCGGGGATCGCCTGCGTCACTTCCTGAACGACGCCGGCGCCTCCTTCGATCACGTGGTCGTCGATGGTCCCCCGGTGCTCGGCTTCGCCGATTCACCCCTGCTGGCGGCGTCCGTGGACGGCGTGCTGTTCGTGCTGGAATCGCGCGGCACCCGTCGTGGCCAGGCCCGTGGCGCCCTGCGTCGCCTGAAGATGGGCCACGCCCGTCTGCTCGGCGCCGTGCTGACCAAGTTCAACGCCAAGACTGCCAACTACGGCGGCTACGACTACGCGTACGACTACAACTACGGCGCTGAAAGCACCGAGAAGTCGGGCAAGAAGGGCAAGACCGCTTGAGCGGCCGGGCGGTCCGGGGCGGCGTAAGCGGCGACCGGATCGCCGATGTCGCCTCCTGGGTTCTGGTCGCCGCCGGCGTGGTCCTGGGCTGGCAGGTGGCGATCCAGCCCCTGCTTCAGCGCGCGCCGGCCGAGGTCGCCATTCGACTGGCCCCCGGCTCCCCCCTCGTCCTGCGACGCGCGGCGGAGAGCGAGTTCGCCGCCGGAGAGAAGAATCGCGACGCCGACCGCTATGGTAACGCCGCCTCCCTGTCCCGTGACGCCCTGGCGCGCTCTCCGTTCGACGTTCGCGCCCTGCGGGTCGTGGGCCTGACCGAAGCGCGGGCCGGCCGCGAGGATTCGGCCGACGAAATCCTGACGCTGGCCGGCAACTGGAGCCTCCGCGACGATCCGTCTCATGCCTGGCTGGTCGAGCACCGGCTGAAGCGTGGCGACTACGCCTCGGCCTTCGCCCACGCCGATACGCTCGTGCGCCGCCGCGACGACATCCGCCCGACCATCTTCAACCTGTTCACGACCGCCGCCACCCTCGACGGCCAGCGCGCCCTGCCCGAGATCGCCGTGCTGTTGTCGTCCAGCCCGCCCTGGCGGCAGGCCTATCTCGAAAGCCTGCACATCGACGCCCGCGGGCTGCAGACCGCCGTCAACCTGGCGATTCTCCTGCAGGCGGGCCGCGCGCCCCTGACCAATGACGAGCTGTATCAGCTCTATATCCACCTCCTCGACAAGGGTCAGTTGCAGGCCCTCGAGGTGGTGAGACGCCGCCTCAACCGGCCCTCCGCCTCGACGCTCGTGACCAACGGCGGATTCGGCGACGCCAGCGCGCCCGAGCCGTTCCAGTGGCGTCTGGCGCAGGATGCCGGCGTGATCGTCGAGATCGTGCCCGATGACGTCCGTCCCGCCGATCCCGCCCTGCGGGTCGACTACGACGGCTATGCCTCGTCGCGGGTGGCGGAACAGCTGATGTTCCTGCGTCCCGGCCGCTACCGGCTGAGTGGGGAATCACGGGTGGAAGAAGGCGATCCGGCGGCGCGTCTGGCGCTGACCCTGACCTGTTCACCGGGCGATGCGCAGATCCTGGCGACCCCGGCAGCTGCGCCGGGAGCCAATGTCTGGACCGCGTTCTCGACGACCTTCACGGTCCCGGAAGGCTGTCAGGCGCAGTGGCTCCGGCTGGAAACCCGCCCCGGCGACCGACCCGACCGAACCGCCCTCTGGCTCGACAAGATCGCCGTTAACCCTCTCGCTTGATTGGCGAAAAAGCGGCCTAGAGGTGTCCGATTTACATCACCCGGTCTTGAAATCGTATTGCTTTCGAAACCTTCGCCGCCTATACCCATTCTCGATACGTCGCGGGCCAGCCCGTACCAGATACCTGTTTAGAAGGGGATTTAGCATGCGTAAGACCATCGCCGCTGTAACGGCCGGCCTGCTGCTCGTGGCTGGCCAAGCCGCCGCCGCCAACACTTCGGCCACCGCTCGCGTGGGTGACCGCGTCGGCGCTCGTGCCGACGCTTCGTCGGAGTTCGCCGGCATTCCGCTGCCGGTGCTGCTCATCGGCACCGCCGTCATCGTCGCGACCGTTGTCGTCGCTTCGGACGACGATTCTGAAAGCGACTAAGACGACCCGGCCCGCGCTGCGCCTCCTGCAGTCGTAACGCGTGTCGGTCAAGGCTTTGAAGGGCCAGTGGGACGCTGTGGCAATCGCCGCGGCCATCCTGCTGGCCCTTTCGCTTGTTTTCGGCGGAGCCAGCCGTGAACACGCGCTGAGGCTGGCGCTGGTCGAACTGGCCGCCCTGCCCCTGCTCGTTCTGGCCGCCAACCGGCTGATCCGCTCGGGCGAGTGGCGCAAGAGCCGGTTCGCCCTCGGCCTGCTTGGCCTCCTGGCCGCGATTCCCCTCATCCAGCTGATTCCGCTGCCACCCTTCCTCTGGACCGCCCTGCCGGGGCGCGAGGAAATGGTCGTGGCGCTTGATCTGGCGGGCCTTCAGCCGGGCTGGGCCCCGATCACCGTCACCCCGGATCTGACCTGGCAATCCGCCCTGGCCCTGATTCCCCCGGCGGCCATGTTCCTGGCGGTCCTCGGCAGCACCCAGGCGCAGACAGCGCGGATGCTCGCCTTCTATCTGATCATCGCCGTGATCTCCGTGGCCCTGGGCGCCGCCCAGCTGGCCAGCGGCGGACGGCAGCTCTACCTCTGGGCCACCACCAACGCCGGCTCGGTCAACGGCTTCTTCGCCAACCGGAATCACCTGGCCACCTATCTGCTGGCCTGCGTGCCCTTCGCCGCCGTGTTCGGGGCCGCAGTCCTGCGCCGCCGCACGGATGAGCGGCTGCCGCTCTGGTTCGGCGCCCTGTTCCTCGGCCTGGTCGTGGTCGGTCTGGCCGCCATCCGGTCGCGCGCCGGCGTCATCCTGTTCGGGCCCATCGCCATCACCAGCCTGCTCGCGGCCTGGGTCGCGGCGGGTCGCGGACGTCCGGGCCCGGGCCTTCTGGCTCTGACGGGCGGTGTCGCCGCGGCCATCGCCGCCGTCGCCCTGCTGGCCCTGCCGCCGATTCTCGCCCGCTTCGACGCCCAGTCCGCGCCGGAGGGCCGGTTCGAGGGCTGGCCGATCGTGGCCGACGCCGCCGACGCCTGGCTCCCGCTCGGCTCAGGCATCGGCAGCTTCGACGCCGTGTTCCGGTCCGTCGAACCGCTGGAGCAACTCGACCCCACCTTCTTCAACCACGCCCACAACGAGTATCTGGAGACCTGGCTGGAAGCCGGCTGGCCGGGCGTGGCGCTGATCATCGCCTTCCTGGTCTGGTATGGCCGTCGGACGATCACGGCCTGGACGGCCGGGCCATCGCGGGAGCGCGACCTGCAACGCGCCGCCAGCATCGCCCTGCTGGCCATGCTGGCCCACTCCGGCGTCGACTACCCTCTGCGCACGGCCGCCCTGGCCGTCCTGTTCGCCCTGTGCGCCGCCATCCTCGAGAAGGCCGGACACCCCACCGAGCGCGATCGGGCCTGAGCAGGCAGCAGGCAGCAGGCAGCAGGCAGCAGGCAGCAGGCAGCAGGGTTAGTCCGACGGTCGCCCGAACCGGTGCAAGCCCCCTCCCGACACTGGCGACCCTCCCCCGTTGATGAGTCCCGGCGGAGCATCCGGACGCAGGTTCAGCGGCCACCGCAGCCCCCCCTTCCCTGCCGCCTGCCGCCTGCCGCCCACGCTACTCCCGCATGCAGAAAGGGCCGCCGGGGTCTCCCCCGGCGGCCCTTGTTGTCGACCGTGCCGTCTCAGGCGGTCAGTGACCGCCCGGCGTTGCCGCGGCCGTAGCGTTCCGCACCTTGGCCTTCGCGGCGACGACAGCGAAGACCGTCAGGATCACATAGCCGGCCAGCGGGATGATGAAGGCCAGGTTCAGGCCCGCCGAATCGGCCATCCAGCCGCCCAGCAGCGGCAGGATGGCGCCGCCGATGATGGCCATGCACAGGAGGCCCGAGGTGGCCGACGACGGGGCCGACGATCGCTCCAGCGTCAGGGTGAAGATGGCCGGGAACATGATCGAGTTGAACAGGCCGATCAGCAGGGCGGCGAACGCGGCGTTCACGCCACCGGTCTGGGTCACGATTGCGCACAGGATGGCGGCGGCGGCGGTGCAGACCGCCAGCAGCCAGCCCGCCGGAATGCGCGTCAGCAGAGCGCTGCCCGCAAACCGGCCCATCAGGGCGCCGGCCCAGTACAGGGCGACCAGACGGCCCGCGTCATGTATCGGCAGGCCCAGGGCGCCGTCCGAATGCAGGAAGTTGGTCATCAGGCTGCCGATCGTCACTTCCGACCCGACATAGACGAAGATGGCCAGGGCGCCGAACAGGGCCCAGCCCGAGCTCAGGGCCTTCAGCGGCGAACCAGGCAGGTCGGCCGAGGCGCTGGCGCTGGCGGCGGTCAGACGCTTGCGAACGCTCCAGATGAAGGCTCCGAGCAGACCGAAGAACACAGCCAGGCCGATGAAGACGGCGTCGATATTGGCGAGGGTCGCCGCCCGGGCCTCGGGATCCAGAACGGCGGGCGTCGCGGCGGCGGCGGCCGTGTCCGGACCGACGGCGGCGGCATAGGCGCCCATGCTTCCGATATAGTTGTGCAGGAAGACGACCCAGCCGATCACCAGACCGACTGCGGCGCCGACGGCCAGCCAGCCCTTGATGTCACGGCGCAGGGCGCCGACCAGCAGGCCGGCGACCAGTCCCATGCCCACGCCCAGCAGGATCAGCAGCAGGGCGGTCGGCGAGGCCAGGACGCTGACGCCGCCGACGGCGAAGATGCCCCCCGACAGCATGACGGTGGCGCCCAGCAGCGGCCCGATCACCGTGCCCAGCGAGTTGAAGGCCTGCGAGAAGACGAGGCGGAAGTGCGATCCCTTCGGCGTTCCCAGCGAGGCGGCCAGCGGGTTTGCGGCCACCTGCAACAGGGTCACGCCCGCGGCGATGACGAACAGGGCCACCAGCACGCCCGGATAGAAATCGAAGATGGTCGACAGCGGCACGATCAGGGCGCCCAGCACCATGACGGCCAGCGCGCCGACGATCGACTTGGCATAGCCCAGCCTGGCCAGCACGGCGGCGGCGGGAAGGGAGATGATGCCGTAGGCGGTGAACCAGGCGAACTGGGTCAGCAGGGCCTCGGTGAAGCTGAGCTCGAACACGCCCTTCACCGCCGCGATCAGCGGATCGATCAGCGAAGTGGCGAAACCCCAGGCGAAGAACAGGGTCGTCACATAGGCGAAGGCCGCGCCCATACCCTTGGCGGACGGCTGGGCCGAGGTTTGCGGTTGGTCTGTCATCTCACTCCCCGTGGCCGGCGTTCCATCTTGCGCGGCTTCGTGGAGGCCTTGGTTTCATCCGCAAGGCCCCGCGTCCAGCGATTTGAGGAATCCCGTAACCAAAAGTGGGCCCTTCCGACCCCTTGTCCGGGGCGAAAGGACGGGGATGATGGCGGGCCGGATCATCCGGCCCGAGCGACCGCTCGAACTCCCGGGGGAGCCTGCCGTGACCGATCCGCTTCGCGAGACCCCGGACTGGTGGCGCGGCGCCGTCCTCTATCAGGTCTATCCGCGCAGCTTCGCCGACACCAACGGCGACGGGATCGGCGACCTGCCGGGGATCACCGCCCGGCTGGATCACATCGCCTCTCTGGCCGTCGACGCGGTCTGGCTCAGCCCCTTCTACCGCTCGCCGATGAAGGACTTCGGCTATGACGTCTCCGACTACTGCGCCGTCGATCCGGTCTTCGGAACCCTCGCCGATTTCGACGCCCTGATCGCCCGCGCCCATGATCTGGGACTGAAGGTCATCACCGATCTGGTCTTCGCCCATACCTCGGACCAGCATGCCTGGTTCGCCGAGAGCCGCCAGAGCCGCGACAATCCCAGGGCCGACTGGTTCGTCTGGGCCGACGCCAAAGCCGACGGCACGCCGCCATCCAACTGGCAGTCGGTCTTCGGCGGCCCGGCCTGGACCTGGGACGCCCGGCGCGGCCAGTACTACATGCACAACTTCCTGCCCGAGCAGCCGCAGTTGAACCTGCACAGCCCCGCGGTGCAGGACGCCTTGCTGGAGGTCGCCCGCTTCTGGCTGGATCGCGGGGTGGACGGCTTCCGCCTCGACGCCATCAATTTCGCCATGGCCAACCCGGCGCTGACGGACAATCCGCCCCTGCCGCCGGGCGGTCCGCGCACCCGGCCCTTCGATTTCCAGGACAAGATCCACAACCAGTCCTGGCCGGGCATCATCGACTTCCTCAAACGCCTGCGGGCCGTGACCGACAGTTACGGCGGCCGCTTCACCGTCGCCGAGGTGCCGGGCGACCGGGCCGATCAGGAGATGCAGGCCTACACCGCCGGCGATGACACGCTGAGCAGCGCCTACGGCTTCACCTATCTGTATGCTCCTGCCCTGACGCCGGCTCTGGTCAGACAGACCGCCGCCGTCTGGACCGGTCGTCCCGGTCAGGGCTGGCCGTCCTGGCCCTTCTCGAACCACGACGCCCCCCGCGCCGTCTCCCGCTGGGCCGAGGGCCGCGACCCGGCCGCCATGGCCCGCCTGATGGCCCTGCTGCTGGTCTGCCTGCGTGGCAACGTCTTCCTCTACTACGGCGAGGAGCTGGGCCTGCCGCAGGGAGATGTGCCCTTCGAGCGGTTGGTCGATCCCGAGGCCATCGCCAACTGGCCGAAGACCCTGGGCCGCGACGGCGCCCGCACGCCGATGCCGTGGTCGGCGGACGCGCCCCACGCCGGCTTCTCCACCGCAGAGCCCTGGCTGCCCATCGACCCGCGCCACCTGCCTCTGGCCGTGGACCGGCAGGAAGCCGATCCCGCCTCCCAGCTGGCCCTGACCCGCCACCTGATCGCCTTCCGCAAGGCGCACCCGGCCTTGGCCATCGGCGCCATGCGGATCCTCGACGCCCCCGACGGCCTGCTGGTCTTCGAGCGCACTGAGACCGACCAGCGCCTGCTCTGCGCCTTCAACCTGGGCCACTCAGCCATCGACTGGTCCCCGCCCGCGGGCTGGCAGGTGATCGAGGCGGTGAACGGCGACGAAGGTCCGCTCACGCCCCTGTCTGGCCGGGTGCTCGCCCCGGTCTCTGGCGCGGGCGCGTAACCCGGAGTAACGCAGGAGCCATGACCTCCGGACCTGTCCTCGTCACCGGCTCCGCCGGCTTCATCGGCTTCCACACCGCCCAGCGCCTGCTGGCGCGCGGCGAGACCGTGATCGGGGTCGACAATCTGAACAGCTACTACGACCCGGCGCTCAAACAGGCCCGGCTCGAGCGGCTGCAGGCCCATCCCAACTACATCCACAACACCCTCGACCTGGCCGACCGCGAGGGCATGGCCGCCCTCTTCTCGCGCCACGCGCCGCGCCGGATCATCCATCTCGGAGCGCAGGCGGGCGTCCGCTACAGCCTTGAACAGCCCGAGAGCTACATCGACTCCAACGTCGTCGGCTTCCTGACCCTCCTCGAGGGCGCGCGCGCGGTGAAGGCGGAAAACCTCGTCTTCGCCTCGACCAGCTCGGCCTTCGGCGCCAACGGCGCCCTGCCCTTCTCGGTCAAGCAGGGTGTGGCCCATCCGCTGACCGTCTATGCGGCCACCAAGATCGCCAATGAGGCGATGGCCCACTCCTATTCCCACCTGTTCGGCTTCCCCTCGACGGGGCTGCGTTTCTTCACCGTCTACGGACCGTGGGGCCGCCCGGACATGGCGCTGTTCAAATTCACCAAGGCCATCCTCGAGGGCCGTCCGATCGACGTCTATGGCCACGGCAAAATGGAGCGGGACTTCACCTATGTGGATGACATCGTCACCGGCGTGGTCGCCGCGCTGGATAATCCCGCGACCATCGATCCCGACTGGAACGCCCAGGCGCCCAACCCGTCCACCAGCGGCGTCGCCCCCTGGCGGATCCTCAACCTCGGCGCAGGACGTCGCGAACAGCTGATGCGCTACATCGAGGTGCTGGAGGAGGCGCTGGGCCGCAAGGCCGAGCTGAACATGATGCCGGTGCAGGACGGCGACGTCGCCCGCACCGAGGCCGACGTCAGCGAGACCGAGGCCGCGCTCGGCTATCGCCAGTCCACCACCATCGACGTCGGCGTGCGCCGCTTCGTCGACTGGTATCGCGACTTCTATCAGGTCTGATCAGCCATCGACGGCCCAGGAAAAAAGGCGGGGCCCTCGCGGGTCCCGCCTTCTTCATGTTCGCCTGTGAAGCGGCTTACTGAACGGGCTGGCCGTTCACATCGACCACCTGCACGTCGCCGAAGCCGAGCGCGCGGATCTTGGGCTCGATCTGGGCGCGGTCGCCAACGATGACCCAGGTGGTGGGGCCCGCGCCGACGATGGAGCGGGCGGCTTCCGTGGCGGCGGCCGGCGTGGTGGCGTTCACCCCGGCGGCGTAGCTGTCATAGAAGTTCTCCGGCAGGCCGTAGGTGACCATCCGGGCCATGTCGCTGACGAGGGCGGCGTTGGTCTCCCATTCGCCGGCCAGACCCTGAACCAGATTGGCGCGGGCCGCGGCCAGCTCCGTCTCGGTCAGCGGGCGCGAGCCGACCACCTCGGTCAGTTCGCGGCGCAGCTCGACCAGGCTTTCGGCCGTCTTGTCGGACTGGACGCCGGCGCTGACCACATAGGCCCGGTCGCCGCGCGCGGTGCGAACCCCGCCCGAGGCGCCGTAGGACCAGTGCTTGTCCTCGCGCAGGTTCATGTTGATCCGGCTGGTGAAGGCGCCGCCGAGGGCCGAGTTCATCGTCTCGATGGCGGCTTGCGTCTGGGCGTCGAAGGCCGGGGCGATGCGGCCGCCGAAGATCATCGACTGCGGTCCGGCGCGATCCACGATCAGGATCCGGGGCGTCGCCGGCGTAGCCGGCAGGGCCGGGGCCTGCGGACGCGCCGGCAGGGCCGACGACGGGGTCCGCCAGCGGGCGAAGGCCCGCTCAAGCTGCGGCTGCAGCTCGGCCAGGGTCGTGTCGCCGACGACCACCAGGGTGGCGTTGTCCGGACGGAACCAGGCGTCGTGATAGGCGTGCAGCGCCTGCGGGGTCAGGCCCCCGACCGATGCTTCCGTACCCGCGGGCGGACGGCCGTTCGGATTCTCTGCGCCGTACAGCTGGGCCGACAGCACCCGGTTGGCGATGGCGCCCGGGCTGCGGTTCGACTGCTGGATGCCCGAGATTTGCTGGGCCTGACCGCGCTGGAAGTCCTCGGCGCGGAAGGCCGGGTTCTGGACCACGTCAGCGAACAGGGCCAGCGACGGCTCGATGCGCGACTCGATGGCCGTCATGCTGACCGTCGTCGAGTTGACGCCCGACCCGGCGCCCAGGGTGGCGCCCAGGATCTGCAGGCGGTCGCTGATCTCCAGCGCGTCGAGGCTCTCGGTGCCGTTGGTCAGCACGGTCGAGGTCAGCACAGCGGCGCCCTGCTGGCCTGTCGGATCGACCGCCGAGCCGGCGTCGAAGATCAGGTTCAGGCTGACGGTCGGCACCGCGGTGCGCGGCACGAACATCACCTTCAGCCCGTTCGACAGGGTCGCATGCTCGATGGTGGGGAAGTCCGCCAGCGGCGCCGGCTGCGGCGTCGGCATCTGGCTGCGGTCCACGCCTTCACCCGAGGCGGCGTAGTCCGGGAACGGCACGACCTCCAGGCTGTAGCTGCCGTCCTGCAGCCAGCCGCGACCGGCGGCCGTCAGATTGGCCGGGGTCGCCGCCAGGATGCGCTGGTAGCTGACGCGCCAGGCGCCGGGGTCGCCGTGGAAGACCTGGCTCTCGGCCAGGCGGTCGGACTTGCCGCCGAAGCCGCCGATCCGCTCCAGACCCCGGACATAGCCGGCGCCGTTCGAGGTGCGGGCGCGCTCCATTTCCTCGGCGGTCGGGCCGTCGCGCAGCAGGCGGGCCATTTCCTCGTCGACGATCGCTTCGATCGCCGCGAGATCCTGCCCCGGCTTGGCCGTCACGGTGACCATGAACTGGCTGCCGATCTCGCCTTCCGAGACGCCGGCCGACACGCCCGTCGCGATCTGGTCATCGAAGACCAGACGCTTGTAGAGGCGCGAGTTGCGGCCCGACGACAGGATGTCGCCCAGCAGGCCCAGATAGTCGGTGTCGGCCTCGCCCGCGGGCGGCACGTTCCACACCTTGTACAGGCGCGGCTGGCCGACCCGGTCCTGCATCACCTCGCGCTGGGCGCCGGTCATGCGGGCGATCATCTGCTGCGGATGGGTGACGGGCGGTCCGGGCGGGATGTCGCCGAAATACTGCTCGACCTTGGCGCGCGCCTCTTCCGGGGTGATGTCGCCGGCCAGGACGATGGTGGCGTTGGCCGGGCCGTACCAGGTGCGGAACCAGGTCTGCACGTCCTCGAGGCTGGCGGCGTCGAGGTCTTCCATCGAGCCGATCACGCTGTGGCCATAGGGGTGATCCGCCGGATAGGTGGCGTTGGTGATCGCTTCCCAGACGCGGCCATAGGGCTGGTTCTCGCCTTGGCGCTTTTCGTTCTGGACGACGCCGCGCTGCTCATCGAGGCGGGCCTGATCGACGGCGCCCAGCAGATGGCCCATCCGGTCGCTCTCCAGCCACAGGATGCTGTCCAGCGCCGAGGTCGGCACGTTCTGGAAATAGTTGGTGCGGTCCTGGCTGGTGGTGCCGTTCTGGTCAGTGGCGCCCAGACGCTCGGTGCCCTTGAAGAAGTCGTCGTTGAAGTTCTCGGACCCGTTGAACATCAGGTGCTCGAACAGGTGGGCGAAGCCCGAACGGCCGGTCGGCTCGTTCTTGGAGCCGACGTGATACCAGATGTTCACCGCCACGATCGGCGCCTTGTGGTCCTCGTGGACGATCAGGGTCAGGCCGTTGGGCAGGACGAACCGGGTGTAGGGGATGTCCACGTCCGGCAGTGGCGCCAGACGCTCCTGCGCGGCGGGCGCGGTCGCGACGGCGACGGGAACCTGGGCCTGGACGGCGCCGGACGCCAGAAGGACAGCCGCGGCGGCGCCTCCCAGCAGGATGGGACGGATCGATCGCATGCAGGCACCCCCTGAAAGTGAGACAGCCCGGCGCCTTAAGGCCGCACGGGCGCGACAGTGGTATCCGTCTGCGAACGGCCCGCAAGCGCTTTAACGTTGCGTTTTCGTAATCCTCAGCGCGCCACTTCGCAGCTGCGAGCCCCAAAGGTTCAGGCTTGCACGGATCGCCAAGCAAACCCCCGGACACGCAGGAACAGGAGAAGTTTTGCACCGCACACGAAATGAATTGCCTGTGGCGCTGCAATAGGCTCCTATCCCTATCCGCGGCGTCGAACGCGGGTTCGGGCCGGATTTCTGACATTTCTGCCCTTCGGACGCCGCGCCCATGATCCGTAAATCGCTCGCCCTCGCCGCCCTCTGTTGTCTGGTGACGGCCAGTCCCGCGCTCGCCGCGCCGGCCGCCCCGCTGCTGGCCCATCAGGCGACGCTGGAGCTGAACGAGGCCTCCTCGGCCTGGATCCTGACCTCGACCGCGCTGGTCCTGCTGATGACCCTGCCGGGTCTGGCCCTGTTCTACGGCGGCATGGTCCGGCGCAAGAACGTCATCGCCACCATCGCCCATTCGACCGCGGCGCTGGCCATCGTCACCGTCCTCTGGTTCGTGGTCGGCTACAGCCTGTCCTTCGGCGTCTCGGGCGAGGCGACCAATCCCTACATCGGCGGTCTGGAGGCGCTGTTCCTGAACGGCGTCACCCCGACCACGGCCTTCGCGGCGGCCCCGGGCCTGCCGGAGTTCCTGTGGATCGCCTACCAGCTGACCTTCGCCATCATCACCCCGGCCCTGATCGCCGGCGCCTTCGCCGAGCGGATCAAATTCTCGGCCTCGATCCTGTTCTTCTTCCTGTGGCACCTGATCGTCTACGCGCCGATCTGCCATCAGGTCTGGGGCGGCGGCTGGCTGGGCAGCTGGGGCGTGCTCGACTTCGCGGGCGGCGCCGTGGTGCACGTCAACTCGGGCGTCGCCGGTCTGGTCGCCGCCATTGTCCTGGGCCAGCGTCATGGCTTCGGTCGGGACAACATGGCCCCGCACAACCTCGCCTTCACCGCCATCGGCACCGGCCTGCTGTTCGTCGGCTGGCTCGGCTTCAACGCCGGTTCGGCCTGGGCGGCTGACGCCATCGCCGGCGTCGCGGCCCTGAACACCATCCTCGCCGCCGCCGCCGCCGCCATCGGCTGGACCGCGGTGGAGTGGTTCGCTCACAAGCGCCCGACCCTGTTGGGCCTGCTGTCCGGCATCGTCGCCGGCCTGGTCGGCATCACCCCGGCGGCGGGCTTCGTCGATCCCAAGGGCGCCTTCTTCATCGGCATCCTCTCGGGCCCGGCTTGTTTCGTGGGCGCGGTCTGGCTGAAGAAGCTGCTGAAGTACGACGACAGTCTGGACGCCTTCGGCATCCACGGCATCGGCGGCATGGTCGGCGCGATCCTGACCGGCGTCTTCGCCTCGGCGGCCATCAATCCGGTCAGCGAGGGCGCCGATGTGGTCAAGCAGATCGTCGGTCTGCTGGCCGTCGTCGCCTGGTCGGGCATCGGCACCTGGGTGATCCTGATGATCTGCAAATTCACCACCGGCCTGCGCGTCACCAAGGAAGACGAGATCGAGGGCCTCGACTACACCCAGCACGGCGAGACCATTCACCAGTAACCCCTCCACCATGCGTCGCCCAAGGGCTTCGCATGGCCCCCCTCCCCAGCTTCGCTGGAGAGGTGAGTGTCCGCGTTCACCTCTCCACGCAGTGGGGAGGTGGCTCGGCGGCGAAGCCGACGAGACGGAGGGGTCCGGTTTGCGCCTTCCCCCCCGACCGCCTTCCCCGCTACAACCTCGGCCATGACGTCCGCCCCGCTTCCCGACGCCGGCTCCAACTGGGTCGACCGCCATGCGCCCGAAGGGCTCAAGCCGTGGCTGAAGCTGGGCCGGTTCGACCGCCCCATCGGCATCTGGCTGCTGCTCATTCCCGGCTGGCAGGGGATCGCGCTGGCGTTGGCCTCCGAGGGCCGCAGTTCCAGCCTCTATGACATCTGGCTCGTCGCCGGCTTCGCCATCGGGGCCTGCCTGATGCGCGCCGCCGGTTGCGCCTTCAATGACATCGTCGACCGGGACATCGACGTGAAGGTCGCCCGCACCGCCGCCCGCCCCGTCGCCTCGGGCCGGATCAGCGTGAAGAAGGCGCTGGCCTTCACCGTCGGCTGTTCGCTGGTCAGCCTGCTGATCCTGCTGACGATGAACTGGACCTCCGTCATGCTGGGCATCGGCTCGCTAGTCCTCGTTGCCGCCTACCCCTTCATGAAGCGGATCACCTGGTGGCCCCAAGCCTGGCTGGGCCTCACCTTCAACTGGGGCGCCCTGATGGGCTTCGCGGCTGCGACCAGCGCCTTTGTCTGGTACGGCATGCTCGCCCATTGGACCGGCGCGACCGGTTTCCATGGGGATTGGGGTGACCCCGGCAACCTTACTCTCGCCGCCTTCGCCCTCTACGCGGGCGGCGTCTTCTGGACCCTTGGCTACGACACCGTCTACGCCCTGCAGGATATCGAGGATGACGCCATGGTCGGGGTGAAGTCCTCGGCCCGTCGCCTCGGCGGCAACGTCCGCACCGGCGTCGGAATCTTCTACCTGCTGGCCATCGCCTTCGCGGGTCTGGCGGGCCTGCTGGCCGGGCTGGGACCGCTCTTCTACCTGCTGCTCGTCGGCTACGCCGTCCACCTGCTGTGGCAGACCCGGTCGATCCGCGCCGACGACGGCGCCCTGGCCCTCGCCCTGTTCAAATCCAACCGCGAGGCGGGGTTCATCCTGCTTCTCGCCATCATCCTCGGTTCGGTTCAGCTTCCGCTTTGAAGGAGACCCGCATGTCCTCCCCCCGCATGCTCCTGATCACCGCCCTGCTCGCCACCACGGCCCTCGCGGCCTGCAATCGCGACAAGGAAACGAAGGCAGACGCCTCGACCGCCCCGGGCGGCGCCGTCGTCACCCCGGCGAACGCCGCCGCGCCCATGATCTATGAGTCGAAAAGCGGAGCGGCCAACGTCAGCCTGAAACTGCCGGACGCCATCAAGGGCCAGCCTGACCTGCACGCCCGCCTCTTCTCCGAGGAGGTTCGCAAGCTGCAACAGTTCGCCGACGGCGCCGCCAATGAACGGCAGGAAACCAGCGAGGAAGGCGCGCCCAACTGGACCTATGAAAAGCAGGTCAACCTGACCGCCGCCCTGGAGACGGGCAAGCTTCTCAGCCTCAAGCGCGCCGACTTCGATTTCTCGGGCGGCGCCCACCCCAACACCCTGACCACCGGCATTCTGTGGGACAAGGCGCTGAAGCGGCAGATCGGCTTCAACGACCTGTTCCAGCGCGGCGCCAATCTGACGGCGCTGGATCAGGCCCTTTGCTCGGCCATCAACGCCGCCAAGCGCGCCCGCGTGCCGGACAGCAAATCCCTGACTTTGGGCAGCGGCGGCGACTGGAACTGCCCCCGCGCCTCGGCCACCGAGTTCGTGCTGACGCCGGGGACCGAGCCGGGCAAGGCGGCGGGCCTGACCTTCCTGATCGGTCCCTACGCCGTCGGCCCCTATGCCGAGGGCGCCTATGAGATCGCCATCCCGGTCTCGGCCTTCCGCTCGCTTCTGACCACTGCCTATGCCGACGAGTTCGGCGGCCAGCTGGTCAAGGCCGGCGACGTGACCCCGACGGCCCGCTAGGGACCGCCGGGGCCGGGATCATCAGTCCGCCAGGAACTGGTCCATCAGCTCGGCGAACCGGGCGGGCTGGTCCTGCATGATGAAGTGGCGGCTGCCGTCCACCCGGATTAGGCGAACGCCCGGCAGGGTCGCGTATTCGCGCGTCCACATCGCATCAGACATGGCGGCCGGGGCGCCGCCGTCGGCGTCCGAGGCATAGGGCGCCCAGACCGGAACGGTCATACCCGCCAGGCCGGGGCGCAGGTCCGTGGTCATCACCTCGCGGATGGCGGCGGCCATGGCCCGGCGATCGCCCGCCAGCGTCCATTCGACCATCTTCCCACGGATGACCGGATCACGGGCCAGCCCGGCGGCCGAAGCCGTCTGACCGTTGCGGAAGGCGTCGTCCGGCGTGTTCAGGATCCCTGCCGCCGCCCGCTCGGCGAACGGACGCGCGGTCTCCACCGTCGCCTGCGGACCGAACAGGGCGCTGAAGAAGGGCAGGCTGTCGACGGTCATCACCTTGCTGACCAGCGACGGCTGTTGCTGGGCCAGCATCAGGGCGCTCAATCCGCCCATCGAGTGACCGGCCACCGCCGGACGATCCAGCCCCTGCTCGCGGATGTAGCGGGCCAGGTCATCGATCACCGGCTGGATGAAAGGACCATCGCCATGCGTCCAGGGCTCGCCGGCGAAGCCCGCCAGCTGGACCAGATGCACCCGGTGCGTGGCCTTAAGCCGCTCGGCCTCGGCGCGCCAGACCTCGCGGGAGGAGCCGAAGCCGGGGATCAGGATGACGTCCGGTCCCTGTCCCGCCACCTCGACCGACAAACGGTCGGAGACGAAGGGGGTGCTCTGGACGGCCGCAGCGGGCGCCGCCCGGGCCTGATCATTGGCGACAAAACAGGCGACGAAGACGCCGATGACGACTGCGAACCAGGCGCGCGGGCGCCGGCACGCCGGAAGGGCGCGTGAAAACATGGCAGGCTCCTTTTGGTGATGCGGTCCTGACGAGATGTCAGGCGTGGGGGTTCTCGAAGACGTCCTCGACCGGCCGTTCGAACAGCACCGCGATGCGGTAGGCCAGATCGAGGGAGGGGTCGTGTTTCTCGGTCTCGAGCGCGTTGACGGCCTGCCGGGACACGCCCAGCGCCTGGCCGAGCTGTTCCTGGGTCCATCCGCGCTCGACGCGCAGCAGCTTGAGACGGTTCTTCATCAGTACGAGGTCCGGATGAAGGGCGCGACCATGCCATACAGCATCCAGAAGGCCGGGTAGATCAGCCAGGCCGGCAGGTGCGGCGCTGCGGCAAAGGTTTCGGCGAAGCCCCAGAAGACCGCCAGCGCCATGGCCAGACCCGAGGCGACAATGAACTGTTTGGCCGTCAGGGCGCGGACGAACTCGTCACTATCCTTCATCAGACTGAGCGTCGCCCAGAGCTGGCCGACCACCGGGGCCGAGATCGCCGCCGCGAGGATCCAGCCAGCGGGCTTGCCGATGACCTCATCGAAGGCGTCCGTCACCATCATCGAGGTGCAGATGGCCACATAGGGAACCATGAACAGCCAGGTGCGGATCACATACCGCTTGTGCGCCGGGGTCCCGTTTTTCCAGATCGAAAGCATGTCAGCTCCTCCTGACTGAATGTTAGGTCAACCTGACATCGACAAAATGTAATGTCAACCTGACATGATGTCAGGAAAGCCCGACTTTCTGCGTTTTCTTTGCGAACGCCCGACGGCGGCGTATCCTGCGCCCATGCCCGCCGCGCCCCGCATCCGGCCCGCCGACCTGTTCACGCCCGAGGAATGGGTGCCCTTCCAGTCGCGCCGCGGCTTGGTCGGCCCCCTGCTGGTGCTGCACTGCTGGGGCGTTATCGCCCTGGCCGTGGCGGCCGGGACCATCTGGCCGATCCTGATCCCGATCTGCGTCATGATCATCGGCACGCGCCAGCTGGGCCTCGCCATCCTGATGCATGAGGCGGCGCATGGCGGCCTGTCGACCAACGGCAAGCTGAACGATTTCCTCGGCCACTGGCTCTGCGCCGTGCCGGTCGGCGCCTCGCTGAACGCCTACCGCCCCTATCATCTGTCGCACCACCGCTTCGCCCAGCAGGCGGAAGACCCGGATCTGGTCCTCTCCGCCCCCTTCCCGGTCTCGCCCGCCTCCCTGCGCCGCAAGATCCTCCGCGACCTGACCGGCCAGACCTTCTTCAAGCAGCGGTTGCTGCTGCCGCTGGCGGCGAAGCGCGGCGCCAGGGCGGCGCGGGCCACGGATGACCATGACTATGAGGCCATCGTCACCGGTCGCTCGATCGCGCCTTTCGTTCTGGTCAATCTCGGCCTGCTGGCGGGCCTGACGCTGATCGGGGCATGGTGGGCCTACTTCGCCCTGTGGCTGCTTCCGATGGCGACCTGGTTCCCGATGGTCACCCGTCTGCGCAACATCGCCGAACACGCCTGCGTCGAGGGCTCGGCCAGCGATCCCTTCCGCGCCGCCCGCACCACCCGCGCCCGCTGGTGGGAGCGCGCTTTCATCGCCCCCTACTGGGTCAATTTCCACGCCGAGCACCACCTGTTCATGCACGTCCCCTGCTGGAAACTGCCGTCGCTGCACAAGGCGGTGCACGACAAGCCGCAGGGCGAGCGGATGGAGGTGGCGGACGGCTATGTGGAGGTGCTGAAGACGGCCAGCGCGGGCGTGCCCCCGGTCAGGTGATCTTCTTCGCGATGGTCACGCCCAGCACGACGAAGACCGCGAAGATCGCCAACGCCAGGAAGAACAGGATCTTGGCGATGCCGGCCGCCGCGCCGGCGATGCCACCAAACCCCAGAACACCCGCGATCAGGGCGATCACGGCGAAAATCAGAGCCCATTTGAGCATGTCGTTCTCCTTACTTCCGGGACAACGGCAAGGCTGTTGCGCGGTTCCCGTCCGGAGCGCGCTCTGGCGGCGCCGCACCAGCTTTGCCATACCAAGACTCCCCTCCCCGGAGCCCGCCATGATCCGTTCGCTCGCCGCCGCCCTGCTGGCCCTGCCAGCCACGCCCGCCCTCGCACAGGAGCCGGGCGCGACGCCGGTTCCGGCACAGGTCACTGCCCTGAACGGCTGCTGGAGCGGTTCGGGCGACGTGATGGGCAAGCCGGTCGTCCTGACGCTGACCGCCACCCCCGTCGCCCACGGCGCCCTTTTCGTGGTCGAGAGCGACAGCCACGCCACGGCGGACCCGGCCGACCGCTACGCGGCGCATCTGGTCTTTGGCGGACGGGCGCCCGGCGAGACCGGCGAGACCCTGACCGGCTTCTGGGGTGACAGCTTCGGCGGCGACTACACCGCCACCGGGACCGGCACGGTCCGCGCTGACGGGTTCGACATCACCTATCCCTATCCGGACGCCCGGTTCGTCAACCGCTGGACCCGCGACGGCGACCGCCTGTCATGGACCATTGTGGCGGTCAGCGCCTCGGGGACCGAGAACAGCTTCGCCAACTACGCCCTGACCCGCACGACCTGCGGCTGACGGCGGCGCGGCGAAAGGCTACCAGCACGCCCCATGCCCATCACCGACCCGACCGCCTTCATCCTCGACAACACCCGGCTGCAGGCGGTCCCGCATGCGCCGGAAATCTCGCTGTGGCTGGCGGATGAGATCACGCCGATCTGGCGCCTGACCGAGGAGGAGCTGGGCGAGATGGGCCTGCCGCCGCCCTTCTGGGCCTTCGCCTGGGCGGGCGGGCAGGCGGTGGCGCGCTGGCTGCTGGACAATCCGTCGGAGGTGGCGGGCCGGACCGTCCTCGATTTCGCCACCGGCTCGGGGCTGGTGGGTATCGCGGCGATGAAGGCGGGCGCGGTCTCCGTGATGGGCGCGGACATCGATCCCTTCTGCGGCGCGGCCGTGGCCCTGAACGCCAGGGCCAACGGCGTGGCCATGGCCTTCACCGACCGCAACCTGCTGGACGCCCCGCCGCCCGCGGTCGATGTCATCTGCGCCGGCGACGTCTGCTACGAAAAGCCGATGACCGAACAGGTCCTGGCCTGGCTGGGTCAGGCCCGCGCCAACGGGACGCGCGTCCTGATCGGCGATCCCGGCCGCACCTATTTCCCGAAGACGGGCCTCGACTTCCTCGCCGAGTATCGCGTGCCGACCACCCGCGAGCTGGAGGATCAGGAGGTCAAGCGGTCGGCCGTCTGGGCCATGGCCTGATCGGCCTCCGGATCCGGCGAGAAATGGATATGGCGATCCGGCGCCGGGTCATCGGAGTGATCCTCGCCCGACATCTCCGAGGCCGCCGGTCGTCCGGTCCCGCGCATCTTCTCAAGCTCGGGATCACGGCTGAAGCCGGGGTCTTTCATCGATTGGGTCACGGCAGGCTCCTTGTGGCGACGCTCCTGTCCCGAAACAGGAAACCGGCCCATCCGGTTCCGGTCACGCTTGGTGACAGGACTGTTCGCGACCATCTTCGCTCCATGACCCGCGCCCTCCTTCTCGCCGCCCTCGCCGCGCCGCTGATGCTGGCCGGGGCCGTCCATGCCCAATCCATGGCCCAGTCCGCACCGCGCCCCCTGCCGCCCGGTCCCTCGACATGGGACCAGCATCGCTATCAGGCGGACCAGCACCGGTACGAGATGGACCGCCTGCGCCAGCAGAACGATCGACGCGAGGCGGCCACCCGCCAGCTTCAACTCGAGGGCCGCCAGACCCGACTGGAGCTCGACCAGCAGCGCACGACAGCGCCGTCCACAGCGCCGCTTCCGCCCGTCCGCTCCGTCGAGGAACAGCGCGCCGCCCGCGAGGCCGCCACCCGGCGTCGCGAGACCACCGCCGATCGCGTCGGCGAGATCGACGCCTGGCTGGACCGCCGCCCGAACTGATCCGCCCTTCACGCGCATCCCTTGCGCCCGCGCCGCGTTACCGCTTCGCTCGAACCTGAGCTTGGGGAGGACGGGTCATGCGTTGGGAAGGCGGCCGCCGGGGCGGCAATATCGAGGATCGGCGCGGCATGGGCGGCGTCGGCATCGCCGGCGGCGGAATCGGCGCGCTCGTACTGGCCGCCATCGGCTATTTCGTCTTCGGCATCGATCCCTCGACCACCCAGCAGATCACCAGCCAGCTCGGCGGCGTCGGCGCCGCGCAGCAGGAGGGCAAGGCCGGCACGCCCGAGGATCAGGCCGGCCTCTTCGTCGACGTCATCGGCGCCAATATCGATGACGTCTGGCGTTCGAAGCTGCAGGGCTACCGCCCGCCCACCGTCGTCCTCTACGAACAGGGCACCTCGACCGGCTGCGGCTACGGCCAGTCCGCCATGGGCCCCTTCTACTGCCCGGCCGACCAGCGCGTGTATCTGGACCTCGGCTTCTGGCAGGAGATGGAGACGCAACTCGGAGCCTCCGGCGCCGACTTTGCCCGCGCCTATGTCATCGCCCACGAATACGGCCATCACATCCAGACCCTGACCGGCGCCTCGCAACAGGTCCGCGAAGCCCAGCAACGCGCCGCCGGACAGGCCGAGGCCAACCGCTACTCCGTCGCGCTGGAACTTCAGGCCGACTGCTATGCGGGCGTCTGGGCCGCCAACGCCGCCGCGGTCTCCAACGGACAGGTCGCCCTCAGCGCGGGCGATCTGGAGGAAGGTCTGAAGACCGCCTCGGCCATCGGCGACGACACCCTCCAGCGTCGGGGCGGCGGGCGCGTCTCGCCGGACAGCTTCACCCACGGCTCCTCCGCCGACCGCATGACCTGGCTGCGGCGCGGCTATGAGAGCGGCGACCCGCAGTCGTGCGACACCTTCCAATCCCTCTAGGGACGGGGCCAGTCTCTCTGGAACGGGTTGGCGCCCGGGGCCCGGCGCGGCAAGCTTCCGCCGTGTCCTCCTCCGCCGCCTCCGCCCTCGCCGCCTCCCGCCGCCTTGTCCTCAAGGTCGGCTCCGCCCTGCTCATCGACGGCGGGCGACCGAACGGCCCGCGTCTGGCCGCGCTCGGTCAGGAGATCGCCGACCTGCGCGCACGGGGCGTCGAGGTGATCGTCGTCTCCTCCGGCGCCGTGGCGCTGGGGCGGGGCCGTCTTGGCATCCCGAAGTCCGCCCGGCTGGACGAGAAACAGGCCGCCGCCGCCGCGGGCCAGTCCCTGCTGATGCAGGCGTGGGAGACGGCGCTGTCGCCCCACGGCCTGAACCCCGCCCAGGTCCTGCTGACCCGGGACGACACCGAGCGCCGCCGCCGCTGGCTGAACGCCCGCTCGACGCTGGACGCCCTGCTGCGCCTCAAGGCCGTGCCCGTGGTCAACGAGAATGACACCGTGGCCACCGAGGAAATCCGCTACGGCGACAACGACCGCCTCGCCGCCCGCACGGCCCAGCTGGCCCGCGCTGACCTGCTGGTCCTGCTCAGCGACATCGACGGCCTCTATGACGCCGATCCCCGCGCGAACCCGACCGCCGCCCACCTGCCGCTGGTCGAGGCCCTGACGCCCGACGTCATGGCCATGGCGGGGGAGGCCAACGCCTCGGCGTCGGTCGGCACGGGCGGCATGCGCACCAAGCTGGAGGCCGCCCGCATCGCCCGCTCGGCGGGCTGCGCCACCATCATCGCCTCCGGCCTGACCGACAAGCCGCTGGCCGCCGTGGCCGACGGCGCCCGGGCCACCCTGATCTCCGCCCCCGCCGGCCCCATGGCGGCGTGGAAGGCGTGGATCGCGGGCAGTGTCGATCCGGCGGGACGACTGATCGTCGACGACGGCGCCGTCGCCGCCCTGCGCGCGGGCAAGAGCCTGCTCCCCTCCGGCGTCCAGCGGGTCGAGGGCCGGTTCGACCGGGGCGACAGCGTGCTGGTCGTCACGCCCGACGGCGCCCGCGCCGCCGTGGGCCTGGCCGCCTTCTCCGCCGAGGAGATGGCCCTGATCCGCGGCCGCCAGACCGGCGAGATCGAGGGGCTGGTCGGCTACAAGGGGCCGCAGGTGGCCATCCATCGCGACGATCTGGTGCTGGAGGGATCCGCATGACCATCATGGGAGAGATGCTGGAGCGCGGCCGCCGCGCCCGCGCCGCCGCCGACATGATCCGCCTCGCCCCGCCCGAGACCCGCACCCACGCCCTGGAGGCCGCCGCCGTCGCCCTGCGCGCCCACGCCGACCGCATCTTGGCCGCCAATGCAGAGGACATCGACCGCGCCCGCCAGAACGGTCTTTCGGAAGCCCTGATCGACCGGCTGGCGCTCAGCCCCGCCCGCTTCGGCGCCATCGCCTACGCCGTGGACGAGGTCGCCGCCCTGCCCGATCCCTTGGGTCGCGAGACCGCGCGCTGGACCCGGCCCAGCGGCCTCGACATCGCCCGCGTCTCCACCCCCATCGGCGTGCTGGCCATCATCTATGAGAGCCGGCCCAATGTGACCGCCGATGCAGCGGCCCTGTGCCTGCGCTCCGGCAATGTCGCCCTGCTGCGCTGCGGCTCGGACTGCCTGTCCTCCTCGCTGGCCATCCACGCCGCCATGGTCGAGGGCCTCGAAGCCGCGGGCCTGTCCGCCGACGCCATCCAACTGGTCGACACGCCCGACCGGGCCGCCGTCGGGGCGCTGCTAACCGGGCTGGAGGGAACCGTGGATCTGCTGGTCCCGCGCGGCGGCAAGAGCCTGGTCGCCCGGGTGCAGGCCGAGGCGCGGGTGCCCGTGCTGGGCCACCTTGAGGGGCTCTGCCACACCTACGTCCACTCTGCCGCCGACCCCGACATGGCCGAGGCCGTGGTGGTCAACGCCAAGATGCGCCGCGTGTCCGTCTGCGGCGCCACCGAGACCCTGCTGATCGACCGCGCCTGCGCGCCTGCCCTGCTGCCCCGGCTCGCGGCCGCGCTGGAGGCCGCCGGCTGCACCCTGCGCGGCGATGAGGAAAGCCGCGCCCTCGTCCCCGCGATCACCGAGGCGTCCGAGGCCGACTGGACCACTGAATATCTGGCCCCGATCCTGACCGTGGGCGTGGTCGAGGACCTGCCCCATGCGGTCGACCACATCCGCCGCCACGGCTCGGGCCACACCGAAGCGATCATCACCAATGACGAGACGGCGGCCACCGCCTTCCTCAACGCCGTCGACAGCGCCATTGTCATGTGGAACGCCTCGACCCAGTTCGCGGACGGGGGCGAGTTCGGCTTCGGCGGGGAGATCGGCATCTCGACCTCCCGCCTGCATGCGCGCGGGCCAGTCGGGGCCGAGCAACTGACCAGCTACAAGTATGTGGTGCGCGGGACGGGCCAGGTTCGCCCCTAGAACCGTCAGTCCGCGCCGATCGTCAGGTCCAGCGGCCGGGACAGGTGCATCGTACCCTGCCCCAGATCCATCGCCACGCGCCGGTTACGGAAGGCCTCCATCCCCACAAGACCACCCGGGAAGTTCGGCAGGGGCGGCTGGTCGAAGACGCCGATCTCCACCTCTTCGTACAGATGGTCGGCGAAGGTCACCGTACGCGCCTCGATGATGGCGGACCGCAGCGATCCCCCCAGCACCAGACTGACGCCCGACCGCTCCGGGCGGCCGTCCAGCAGGCCCGCCGTCGTCGCCGCCTCGCGGCTCAGCCCCAGCAGGGACGAGGCGCCGGTGTCGATGATGGCCCGCACCGTCGCCCCCTCCACCGTCAGGTCGGCCTGCAGCGCCGTGCCCTGCTTGCGCACCTCGGCAGGCATCAGGTCGGGCGGCAGGACAAAGGCTTCACGGCTGACCAGCCGCGAGTGGCGACGGGCGGGCTCCAGCGCCAGAACCGCCTCGCCCAGGACATCCTGGCCAAGGATCAGCGGCGTCTGCAGCCCGTCTTCGGCGGCCAGCGGACCGAGATCGAGGATCGCCGCCCGCAGCTTGCGGATCGACAGGCCGGGCAGGTCCACATCCACCGACGTCCCGCGCCCCACCTGCGTGCCCCCGCCGACGCCATAGGCCAGCAGGGGCATGTCGAACGAGTTCCGCCCTTCGCTCGGCAGGGTCTCGAAGAAGGCGCGGTCGATCACCGAATATTGGGCGCCGCTGTCGATCAGGGCCAGCACGTCGCGCCCCTCGACCCGGACAGCGACCGTCGGCGTCGGCGCCCGGCGGCCATAGGGCATCCACGGCGTCGCCCCTTCCGGCCCGAAGACCAACTCCGGTTTGGGCCAGAACAGATGGTCCCGCGCCCACCACGCGCCGCCCGCGACGGCGACAAGCCCGGCTGCGCGGATCAGGAGGTTGCGGCGGTTCATCCGGGCCAAGATGGCGCGTGCGCTCGCGACGCGCCAGCGGCGAGACGTCGCGCGTGCAGAACAGGATGTGCAGGAGCCTTGAAACGACGAACCGGCCGGCGCCCCCCGACGCCGACCGGCCCGCCTGCGAGGCCGGTATCCCCGAACCCCCGCCAACCCCGGATCCGAGACCACAGGGTTACACGAATGTAAATGGCGCACTGATGCGGGTGCTGTCCACTCTCTTCGCGCGTCTCGCGAAGAAATTGTGTCCTAACGGTGGCCGAACGGCACCACCCTGTTCGCCGCGTCGTGCCCGATGTCGGCGGTCCCCAGATACGGAATCCCCGAGCGCTGGCACCAGTAGCGGGTGATCTCCTCGGCGGTCAGGCCGAAGTCCGGGTCGTTCTGGACGATCTCCGACACCCGCCCCAGCCGGATTCCCGCCACCTTGCGGATCGAGGGCTGGGCGGTCAGGTGGAACATCATCCGGTCGATCCGGTACAGGGGCTCGGACACGTCCTCCAGCATCAGCACGTGATCGGTCAGGTCCGGCTCCAGATAGGTGCCGACCAGGGCGTCGAGGATGCTAAGATTGAACGCCACGGCCGGGCGCGGGTCCGTGTGCAGCGACGGCTCCCACGACGACGAGGCCCCGCTCTTCAGCCAGTTCAGCGCCCGCCAGGCCGTCTCGTCATGGCGCGTCGCGTCCGACGCCATCGGCCCGTGCGCCACATGCGGGAACCCCGCCTTGTAGAGCCCGGCCAGCAGGCTCCCGGCGTCCGAATAGCCCAGATACCGCTTGCCCCGCGCCACGTCCGTCAGGCGCGGCAGCACCGCCTCGGCGATCCGGCACGAGCCGTAACCGCCCCGCGCGAACCAGACGGCGTCCAGCCGCGGATCATTGGCGAACTCGACGAAGGCGTTGGCCCGCGTCGCGTCATCCCCGCCGAAATGGCCGTGCTTCTGGAACACCGCCGGGTGGAAGACGATCTGGATCGACCCGTCCGGAACATTCGCGGCGAACCACGCCTCGATGGCCTCGCCCCGTTCCTTCGAGAAACGCGAGCTGGCGTTGACGATGCCGATCTTCACTGTGTCGTCCCCGAGGTCATATCCTTCCATAGAATGCCGCTCCTCCGCGCGAAAGCGAGTTGAGGCCGGACCAAAGCCCCTCTACTCAGCCTTTCATGGCGAACGACTATTTCTTCTGCGGGATCGGCGGCTCGGGGATGCTGCCACTGGCGATGATCGTGCAGGCGCGCGGTCACCGCATCGAGGGCTCGGACCGGTCGCGGGATCAGGGCCGCACGCCCGAGAAATTCGCCTGGCTCGAGGCCCATGGCGTCGCCCTGCATCCGCAGGACGGATCCGGCGTCACCCGCGCCGACCAGATCGTGGTCGCGACGGGCGCGGTCGAGGACACCGTGCCTGACATCGGCGCGGCAAAGGCGATCGGCGCGACCATCAAGACCCGGCCCCAGCTGCTCAGCGAGATCTTCAACGCCGCTCCCGCCTCCATCGGCGTGGCGGGCACGTCCGGCAAATCGACCATCACCGGCATGATCGCCTGGATCCTGCACAAGGCCGGTCGCGAACCCACCGTGATGAACGGCGCGGTGATGAAGAATTTCGCCGACGCCGACCACCCGTTCGCCAGCGCCCTGATCGGCGGACCGGATCTGTTCGTGTCCGAGGTGGACGAGAGCGACGGCTCCATCGCCCGTTACAATCCGACCGTCGCCGTCGTCTCCAACATCTCGCTGGACCACAAGTCGATGGAGGAGTTGCGCGAACTGTTCGGCGGCTTCACCGACCGCGCGACCACCGCCGTCCTGAATCTCGACAACCCCGAGACCGCGGCCCTGGTCCAGACCCTGCCCGCCGACAAGGTCGTCACCTTTGCGCTGGGCGAGGAAGCCGCGACACTGAACGCCCACGATCTGGAGCCGCAGCCCACCGGCATGCGCTTCACCCTGACCGAACAGGGGGGTGCGAAGCACGCCGTCACCCTGAACGTCCCCGGCGCCCACAATGTCGCCAATGCGCTGGCCGCCCTCGGCGCCGTTCGAGCACTGGGCGTGCCTCTCGCCGAGGCGACCGCCGCGCTGGAGACCTTCTCCGGCATCCGTCGCCGCATGGAGGTGGTCGGGACCGCGAACGGCGTCACCGTCATCGACGACTTCGCCCACAACCCGGACAAGATCGCCGCCACCCTGAAGACGCTCCACGCCTTCGACGGCCGCCTGCTGATCCTGTTCCAGCCGCACGGCTTCGGTCCGCTGAAGCTGATGAAGTCCGAGTTCATCGAAACCTTTGTCGGCCTGATGCGCGCCGACGACGTCCTGTTGATGCCCGAGCCGGTCTATTACGGCGGCACCACCGACCGGTCCGTCGGCAGCGAGGACATCGCCTCGGGCGTCCGCGCCGCCGGGCGTCAGGCCGAGGCCCTGCCGACCCGCGACGCCTGCGGCGACCGTATCGTTGAGCTGGCGCAGCCCGGCGACCGCATCATCGTCATGGGCGCCCGCGACGACACCCTGTCGACCTTCGCCGCTGACCTTCTGTCGCGACTTTAGGTCCGCTTACGGACTGATATTCAAGACAATATCGCGAAACATTCACGCACGGCAAAGCTGGCCTTAAGGGGTTCCCCCTATTCCGCTCCCATCCGGGAGTGAGAGTGAATGGCCAGAATCGGTGACTTCGCCAGCGGCGCCGAGCCGATCGGCCCGGACACGCCCGGCGCCCATGTTTTCGAGCGGTTCGAGCGCGAGCCCGACACCCTGGCCATCGCCGTGGTCGATGCGGACGGCCGCCCGGTCGGCCTGGTCGAGCGCAACGCCTTCACCCTGCGTATGGCCGCCGAGTTCGGCCGCGCCCTCTACGCCCGTCGCCCGGCCTCCAGCTTCATGGATCCGTCGCCGCGCGTGCTCGACGCCGACGCCAGCGCCGAGACCCTGTTCGAAAGCCTCGACGCCGGCAATCTCGGCGCCCTGCTGAACGGCTTCGTGGTCGTCTCCAAAGGCCGCTACGCCGGGGTCGGCGCCGGCGTGCACCTGCTGCAGGCCGGCAGCGCCATCCACCGCAAGCGCGCCGAGGCCATGAGCGTCCTCGCCCGCGATCTGGCCCGCGCCGAGCAGGAGGCCCGCACCTCCAGCCGGGCCAAGTCCGAGTTCCTCGCCGTCATGAGCCACGAGATCCGCACGCCCCTGAACGGGGTGCTGGGCGTCGCCGCCCTGATGGAGCGCGAGCTGACGCAGGACGCCCTGCGCCCCTATGTCCGCACCATCCTGGATTCCGGTCAGAGCCTGCTGCGCCTGCTGACGGATGCACTGGACATGTCCCGCGCCGAGGCCGGGCTGATGACCTTCGAGACCGGCGTCGTCTCGCTGGAGACCGTCGCCCGCGATCTCGCCGCCCTGTGGGAGCCCCGCGCCGCCGAGAAGACCCTGTCCCTGACTGTCGCCTGCGATCTGGGCGAGGCCGCCCATGTCGACACCGACGAGGTGCGGCTGAAACAGCTGCTCAACAACCTGATCGGCAACGCCATCAAATTCACCCCGGCGGGCGAGATCGTCGTCACCCTGTCGGCGCAGGTCGAGGGCGGCGACGCCCGACTGACTGTCACCGTGGACGACAGCGGCCCCGGTATCGCGGAGGAGACGGCGGCCACCATCTTCGATCCGTTCAACACCGGTCGGGCCGGCCGCGAGGGGGCCGGCGCCGGTCTGGGCCTGGCCATCTGCCGCCAGATCGTCGAGCGGATGAACGGCCACATCGGCGTCGAGCGCTCGCCCTTCGGCGGCGCCCGGTTCGCCTTCGATCTGCGCCTGCCGCTGGCCGCCGACACCGCCACCGCCGAGGACGCGCCCGCCGAACCGACCCCGCACGAGACCCTCCATGTGCTCGTCGTGGACGATAACGCCACCAACCGCTTCGTCGCCGGCAAGGTGCTGGAGCTGTTCGGCTGCACCCATGAGACCGCCGAGAACGGACAGGAGGCGGTCGATCGCGTCCAGACCAGCCGCTTCGATCTGGTGCTCATGGATGTGAAGATGCCGGTCATGGACGGCATTCAGGCCACCCGCGCCATCCGCGGCCTGCCCGGCCCGGTCGCCGCCCTGCCCATTCTGGCCCTGACCGCCAATGCCGACCCGCGCGATGAAGCCGACTATCTGGCCGCCGGCATGGACGGCGTGGCCCAGAAGCCCATCCAGCCGGACGTCCTGCTCGACGCCATCCGCCGCGTCCTTGCCGCCACGCCCGGCGACGAAGCGGCACAGGCTGCATAAAGGGGCGCAACCCGAACCGGTCTGGCGTATTGCAACGCCTGATGATGCAAATCCCCCCACCGCCCCCGACCGACCTCCCCGAAGTCATCGTCACCGGCGCCCGCCTGCCGCCCGCCGCGGGCGAGGCCGCCTTCGCCGTGATCCGGCTGGACGACCGCGACCTGCGCGCCGAACAGCGGCTGGACGAGGCGCTGGCCGGCGTGCCCGCCGTCTCCCTGTTCCGCCGTACCTCCAGCCTCGCGGCCAATCCGACCACGCAGGGGATCAGCCTGCGCGCCATCGCCCCCTCCGGCGCCGGCCGGACGCTGGTCACGCTGGACGGGGTTCCGGTCAACGATCCGTTCGGCGGGTGGGTGATCTGGTCCCAGCTCCCGACTGAAAGCTTGTCCGGCTTCGACATCGTGCGTGGCGCGGGCGCCGGTCCCTATGGCGCGGGCGCCCTGACCGGGGTGATCCAGCTGCGCGAGCGCGACACGGGCTGGACCGTCGACGCCTCCCTCGCCGAGCGCGGCGGCGCCCGTCTCGCCGCCTCCGGCGCCACCGACCTCGGCCCCGCGCGCCTCGTCGCCTCGGGCCTGTACGAGACCAGCGACGGCTATGTCCCGGTGCGCGGCGCGGCCGCCGGGGCCGCCGACACCCCGCTCGATCTGGAGGTGCAGGCCGCCTCCGTCCGCGCCGACCTGCCCGTCGGCCCTGCCACCGTGTCCCTGCGCGCCTCGGCCTTCGAGGAGGATCGCGGCTCGGGCCTCGCCGGCGCCCGCTCGACCGCCAGCGGCAACGCCCTGTCCGCCACCGCCGCCGTCCAGCCGACCGCCGACCATGCCGGATGGCGGCTACAGGTCTGGCGGCGCGAGAGCGATCTGGCCAACACCTCGGTCGCCGTCGCCGCCGACCGCGCCACGACCACCCCCGCCAACAACCAGTTCGAGACCCCCGCCGTCGGCTGGGGCGTCAACGCCGCCCTGCGCCGCGTCCTCGTCAGCGGCATCGGTCGCGTCGAATGGGAGCTGGGCGCCGACGCCCGCTTCGCCGACGGCGAGACTCGCGAGATGTTCCGCTACATGGGCGGCCAGTTCACCCGCGACCGCATCGCCGGCGGCGAAACCTCGGTCATCGGCGCCTATGCCGAGGGCTCCTGGACCACCGGCCCCTGGCTGGTCGCCGGCGGCCTGCGCGCCGACCGCTGGGAGAATACCGGCGGCAGCCGCTTCGAGCGCGACCGCCAGACCCTGGCCGTCACCCTGGACGAGACCGACCCCGACCGCTCCGGCGAGGTGGTCAGCGCCCGCCTCGGCGTCCGTCGCGATATCGGTAATGGGCAGGCCCTGCGGGCCGCCGCCTACACCGGCTTCCGTCCCGCCACCCTGAACGAGCTGCATCGCCCCTTCCGGGTCGGCAACGACCTGACCGAAGCCAACGCCGCGCTGGAGCCCGAGACCGTCACCGGCGTCGAGGCCGGATGGAGCTGGACCGGCGACCGCGCCAGCCTGACCGCCACCGCCTTCTGGACGCAACTGGACGACGCCATCGTCAACGTCACCATCGGCGAAGGCCCGGCCACCTTCCCCCGCGCCGGCTTCGTCCCGGCGGGCGGCGTTCTGCGTCAGCGCCAGAACGCGGGGACCATCGAGGCCGTCGGGATCGAACTGGACGGCCGCTTCACCGTCACCGACGCCCTGACCCTGCGCGCCGCCGTGTCCCTGACCGACGCCGAGGTGGATGGCGGAACCGCCGCGCCCCAACTGACCGGCCTGCGTCCCGCCCAGGCGCCCCGCTTCAGCGCCGTCGCCGGCGCCGACTGGCAGGCCACGGATCGCCTGCTCCTCGCCGCAGACCTGCGCTGGGAGAGCGACCGCTTCGAGGACGATCTGAACAGCCGAGTGCTGGAATCAGGCGGCACTCTGGACCTGCGCGCCGACTGGCTGGTCAATGACGCCACCACCGTTTGGGTCAGCGCCGCCAACCTGTTTGACGAAGAGATCGAGGTCTCCGAAACCGGGACCGGCGTCGCCGGCTACGCCCCCCCGCGCACCCTGTCCGTCGGGATTCGTCTCAGCCGCTGATCCGTCCGAACACCGCTCCACTTGCAAATGGTTCGCACACTCGGCATTAGCCGGGGCGTGACCGACACTGCTGCGACAGCTCCGAAGCCCAAGAAGGCCCTGAACGCCACCCGGTCGTTCTGGCTGAAGCAATTGCATCAGTGGCACTGGATCTCGGCGGCCGTCAGCCTGATCGGGCTGATGCTGTTCGCCGTCACCGGCATTACCCTGAACCACGCCGCCTCCATTCCGGCCGAGCCCGTCACGGTGAGCACCAGCGCCACCCTGCCCACGCCCCTGCTCGAGCGCCTGTCCGCCTTCCCGGAAGAGACCACCGATCCGGTCCCCGACGCCGTCGCCCGCTGGGCGCAGGACGCCTTCAAGGTCAAGATCGACGGCCGCCCGACCGAGACCACCATGGACGAGATCTACGTCGCCCTGGCCGAGCCGGGTGGCGACGGATGGCTGACCATCGACCGCGCCACCGGCGAGGCCTCGCGCGAGCGCACCACCCGGGGCTGGGTCGCCTACCTCAACGACCTCCACAAGGGTCGTAACGCCGGGGTCGTCTGG
Organism: Brevundimonas sp. GCM10030266; assembly: GCF_042666595.1. NCBI lineage: Bacteria > Pseudomonadati > Pseudomonadota > Alphaproteobacteria > Caulobacterales > Caulobacteraceae > Brevundimonas > Brevundimonas sp. GCM10030266. Next base: position 1,195,257 of record NZ_JBHTCY010000001.1, on the reverse strand, counting down.
TTCTGGTTCATCGACGTCTTCGCCGTCGCCTGCATCATCTTCGCCGTCACCGGCTTCGCCCTGACCTGGATGCACGCGAAGCAACGCCCCTCGACCTGGCCCCTGCTCGGGCTGGGTCTGCTGATCCCCGTCATCATCGCCCTTCTGTTCATCCACTAGCGTTCTTCCGGAACCCCCATGCGCAAGCTGCCCATCGCCCTGACCGCCGCGGCCGCCGCCGCCGTCGCGACCCCGGCCCTCGCCGCCGATCTGAACATCACCGTCCAGATCCCGAGCCTCAGCGTCGCCGCCTACCACCGCCCTTATGTCGCGGTGTGGATCGAGCGCCCGGACAACACCGCCGTGCGCACCCTCGCCGTCTGGTACGAAGTCTCCAATGTCCGCGAGGGCAAGGACTGGCTGAAGGACATGCGCACCTGGTGGCGTCGCGGCGGCCAGTCGCTGACCCTGCCCGCCGACGGCGTCTCCAGCGCCACCAAGGCGCCGGGCACGCACAACGTCCGCATCCCGGGCGCCCGCCTGCAGAACCTGCCCGCCGGCGACTACGTCATCGTCGTGGAGGCCGCCCGTGAGCTGGGCGGTCGCGAAGCCGTCCGCGTGCCCTTCCGCTGGGGCGCGCCCAACACCGGCCGCGCCGCCGGAACCCGTGAACTCGGCGCCGTCACCGTCGCCGTCACCCGCTAAAGGAAGCCTGCCATGAAGAAGTCCATCGCGCTCATCGCAGCGCTCGCCGCCCTGGCCCTGCCGCTTTCGGCCAACGCCCACCGCGCCTGGCTGGCCCCCACCTCGACCTCGCTCTCGGGCGCGGACGCCTGGGTCGGCTTTGACGCCGGCATGTCGAACGGGGTCTTCATCCCCGACCACGCCGCCATGAACCTGGCCGGCCTGACCATCACCGCGCCGGACGGCTCGACCGCCCAAGCCGAAAACATGAGCCGCGCCCGCTATCGTTCGACCTTCGACCTGCACCTGACCCAGCAGGGCACCTATCGCGTCGCCAACGTCATGGGCGGCCTGATCGTCAGCTACAAGCAGGGCGGCGAGCAGAAGCGCTGGCGCGGGACCGAGGCTGACATGGCCGCGAACATCCCGGCCGACGCCACCGATGTCGTCGCCACCCGCACCAACAGCCGCATCGAGACCTTCGTCACCCTCGGCGCCACCTCGACCACCGCCCTGGCCCCGACCAATGAAGGCATTGAGCTGGTCCCGGTGAGCCACCCGAATGAACTGGCCGCCGGCGAGGCCGCGACCTTCAAATTCATCCGTGACGGCCAGCCGCTGGCCAATCAGCAGGTGACCATCGCCCGCGGCGGCGCGCGCTACCGCGACGACCCCGAGGAAATGACCGTCACCACCGGCGCCGACGGATCCTTCACCGTCACCTGGACCGAAGCCGGCATGTACTGGATCAACACCTCGGTCCGCACCGCGGCCCAGGGCGACCAGATGGCCGCCAACGCCCAGTACAACGGCGCCCTGGAAGTCCTGCCCTGACCAAAGCCGGCGGCCCTCTCGATCGCCACAGCGCGCCGCCCACGGTCACCGTGGGCGGCGATGCTCTGCCGCGTGTCGACAACCGGGTGCTCATCCCGGTTCACGGACGCGCGCCGACCCGCCCGCCCTCGGAGCTGATCTGGGACTTCGCGGGCCAGACCATGGGCACGGACTGGTCGGTTCGCGCCGTCCCGCCGCCGGGCCTCGACCGGGCCGCCATCCAGTCCGCCGTCGAGGCGGCGCTGGAGCAGATCATCGCCCTGTTCAGCCATTGGGACAGCCGGTCGGAACTGGCCCGCTTCAACGCTGCGCCCGAGGGCTTCTGGGCCGTGTCCGAGCCCTTCTGGGATCTGCTCAACCGGGCGATGGACATCGCTGACGACACCGACGGCGCCGTCGATCCGACCCTCGGCGCCCTGGTCAATCTGTGGGGCTTCGGCCCGCCCGGTCCCCGTCCGACCGACAGCGTGGGAACCGGCGTCTCCCTGCCGACCGAGGAAGAAATCGAGGCCGCCCGGGCCGTCTCCGGCTGGGGTCGCCTGCGCCTCAATCGCGACCGCCGCGCCGTCCAGCAGCCCGGCGGGCTGCAGTTGGACCTGTCCGGCCTCGCCAAGGGTCACGCCGTCGACTGCGTGTCCGACGCCCTGCTCGCCCTCGGCGTCGCCCATCATCTGGTCGAGATCGGCGGCGAGCTGCGCGGTCGCGGCGTCAAGCCGGACGGCCATCCCTGGTGGGTCGAGCTGCAGCAGCCCCCGGGGGCCCCGGCCCCGCGCACGGTCGCGGCCCTGTTCGACCTCGCCGTGGCCACCTCCGGCGACTGGATCCGCAGCTACAGGGTCTCCGGCCGAACCTTCAGCCACACCCTCGACGGCCGCACGGGGCGTCCCATCGACAACGGGGTCGCCGCCGTCACCGTGCTGGCGGACACCGCCTTCGCCGCCGACGCCATGGCCACCGCCCTGACCGTCATGGGGCCCGAGGAAGGCCCCGCCTTCGCCAACGCCCTGGAGATCGCCGCCGCCTTCGTCGTGCGCAGCCCTGATGGCGTCCTGACCGAGTCCGTCACCCCGGCCTTCACCGCCATGCTGGAAGAGGGCGCGTGACCTCCGATCCCTCGCGCCTGATCTGGGCCGCCGTTGCGGTCGGCCTGTGGCTGCTCAGCATCGTCGCCGTCGTCATCAGCCGTGCGCTGGCGAAACGCGCCGCCGCCCGCAAGGCCGCCGCCCTGTCCGGTCCGGCGGGCGCCGACGCCGTGCTCGTCGCCTTCGCCAGCCAGACCGGCCTGGCCGAGGAGCTGGCGTGGATGACGGCGAAGAGCCTGTCCGACGCCGGCACGCCCGCCCGGGTCGTCCTGCTGGGCGATCTGGAGCCCGCCGAACTGAAGACGGCGGGTCGCGTGCTGATCATCGCCTCGACCACCGGCGAGGGCGATCCGCCCGACAGCATGTCGTGGTTCGTCCGCACCGTGATGAAGGCTCCCGCCGATCTGGCGGGCGTCTCCTACGGCCTGCTGGCGCTGGGCGACCGCACCTATGCCGAGTTCTGCGGCTTCGGCCGTGCGCTGGACAGCTGGCTGCAACGCTCGGGCGCCGAAGCCCTGTTCGATCATGTCGAGGTCGACAACGGCGACACCGGCGCGATCCGCCACTGGCAGCACCAGCTGGGCCTGATCACCGGCTCGACCGTGCAGGCCGACTGGACCCCGCCCGCCTATGACCGCTGGCGTCTGGCCGAGCGCCGCCTGCTCAATCCCGGCAGCCCCGGCGGTGAGGCCCATCTTCTGGCCTTCGAGCCCGTCGATCACACGCCCCACTGGGCCGCGGGCGACATCGCCGAGGTCGGCCTGCCCGACCCCGCCCAGGGCAGCCGCGAATACTCCGTCGCCTCCCTCCCCACGACCGGCCGGGCCGAGTTCATCATCCGCCGCATGACCCGCCCGGACGGAACGCCCGGCCTCGCCTCCGGCTGGCTGACCGGCGATCTGGAGCCGGGCGCCGAGGTCGGGATGCGCATCCGCACCAACCGCAGCTTCCACGGCCCGGACGCCGCCGCGCCCCTGATCCTGATCGGCAACGGCACCGGTCTGGCCGGCCTGCGCGCCCATCTGAAGGCCCGCGAGGATCAGGCCCACGGCGGCGCCTGGCTGATGTTCGGCGAGCGCACCCGCGCCCACGACGCCCTGCTGAATGACGAGTTGGAGGCCCTGCTGGCCTCCGGCCTCCTGACCCGCCTCGACCGCGTCTTCTCCCGCGACGCCGGCGACGGCCGCTATGTGCAGGCGGTTGTGACCGAGCAGGCGGAGCTGCTGAAGGACTGGCTGTCCCGCGGCGCGACGATCATGGTCTGCGGCAGCCTCGAAGGCATGTCGAAGGGCGTGCACGAGGCGCTGGAAGCCGTGATCGGCGCGGAAGCCCTGCTGGGCCTGACCGAGGCCGGACGCTACCGCCGGGACGTGTACTGACGCTCTGATCAGGGCTCGAACTGCGGGCAGTGAGCCCAGCCAGTGATTAGTGGTTAGTGATTAGTGGGTGGCCGCTTCGCTGGTCGGGCGACGTCTCGCGCGAGCCGTTCCGCCGCGAACCACTAATCACTAACCACTAATCACTAACCACTAATCACTTCCCACGTTCCGACCCGACCAGTTCGAGCTCCCCGCCCGACGGAGCCCAAACCCTCACACCTCCGCCCACCGCCGCAGCAGGTTGTGATAGACCGCCGTCAGCTCCAGCACGGCTTGGTCCTTCGGTCCCTTCTCGGCGTTGATCCGCTGGATGGCGACATCCATCCGGAACAGGGTCTCGCGGTCGGCGTCGTCGCGGATCAGGCTCTGCAGCCAGAAGAAGCTGGCCACCCGCGCGCCCCGCGTCACCGGCGTCACCCGGTGCAGGCTCTTGGACGGATACAGCACCAGATCCCCCGCCGGCAGCTTCACCGACTGCGGCCCGTACATCTCCTCGATGATCAGTTCGCCGCCGTCGTAGTCTTCGGGCTCGGACAGGAAGAGGGTGCAGGACAGGTCGCTGCGGATGCGGATATTCCCGCGCTGGCGGATCGCATTGTCGACATGCACCCCGAAATGCTCCCCGCCCTCATAGCGGTTGAACAGGGGTGGAAAGACCGTGTGCGGCAGGGCCGCCGATACGAACATCGGATTGGCGTTCAGCGCCTGCTGGATGATCCCGCCGACCTCGCGCGCCTGGGCGCAGTCCTCGGGCAGTTGCCGGTTCACCTTGGCCGTCGCCGACTGGTGGCCCGAGGTGACATTGCCATCCGCCCATGGTCCGGCGTCCAGCGTCTGGCGCAGCGCCTCAACCTCGGCCTTGGTGAACACACCGGGAATGTGCAGCAGCATCGGCGTCTCCTCATCGCGCCCGTCTCAGGACGCGGAAAAACCCGGGGGCAGGTCATCAGGGAAGACACCTGAACCCCCGGGCTCCACGCTACAAGGCCTTCGGGCCGAAGGGCCTCAGTAACGCAGGTTCAGCGTCAGCATCGCCTGACGGGCCGGCGCCACATCGGCGTGGTGCACGCCGTTGGTGCGGATGATGTATTCCTCATCGCCCGCGTTTTGGACGTTCAGCTGCAGCGAGGCCGTGTCGTTGATCTCATACGAGGCGAACAGGTCCACGCGGGTGTATTCCGGCGCATAGATGCGGTTCGTCCCGCCGCCGGCGCCGCCCTGGTTCCCGCCGAAGCTGTCGGAGACATAGTAGAGGCCGCCGCCGAGGCTCAGTTTCGGCATGACGCGATAGGTGGTGAACAGGCTGAACGAATGCTCCGGCGTATTGGCCAGTTGCTGGCCGTTCAGCGGGTTCGGCAGGCCGCCCGAGGTCAGGGCGCCCTTCACCAGTTCGGAGTCCATGTAGGTGTAGCCGCCGAACACCTGCCACTGCGGCGTGATGTTGCCCGACACGCCCAGCTCAAGGCCCTGCACGAGGACTTCGCCGTCCTGCACCACCACCGGCGTGGTCTGGGTCACGGCGTTCTGGCGCTCCAGACGGAAGACAGCGGCGCTCAGCTGCAGTTGGTCGCGGAACAGGCTGGCCTTGGCGCCGATCTCGTAGCTGGTCGACTCTTCCGGATCGAGGATCGCCTGGGCGGCGGTCGATGCGGTGTTCTGGTCGCCGGCCGCGATGGTCGGTGGCGTCGAGGAGGTCGAGTAGGACGCATAGACGCTGCTGTTCGGGGTCGGCTTGTAGACCAGCCCGATCTGGTAGTTGACGAAGTCCCAGTCCGCGTCAGGCGGCAGGGTCTCGGTCACCGCCCCGTAGACGCCCGCGACCGCCGTGGCCGAGCGGTTCACGCCCGACACCGAATACTGATCCCAGCGCAGGCCCAGGTTCAGGATCAGGCGCTCCGTCAAGTTGATGCTGTCGAAGGCGTAGACGCCGACCGTCTCGGTCGTGCTCTCGCTGACCGCGCCGCGATTGACCACCCCCACCCAGGCGTCGCCGCTGTTCGGCGAATAGACGCGGGTGCAGTCCCCGGCGCCCAGGCTGGACAGGTTGCCGGCCGACATCACATAGCCGGTCGGGCAGGCCGAGCCCGCGGTGGTGAAGGTCGAATAGCCCGCGTTGCGGTTCTTCTCGCGGGTCAGCTCCAGGCCGACGTCGAAATTGTGCTGGATCGAGCCGGTCGTGAATGAACCGCTCAGGTCAGTGACATTGGCCAGGGTGTCGACCGGATTCCAGCGCGACTTGGTCCCGCGCTTCATCCACCATTCGCCGGCCACGAACTGCGCCGCGCCGCCGTCACCGGGATTGGTCACGATGTAGTCGTTCAGCGTCTCGGAATAGCGCGTCACGTTGCGCAGACGCAGGGTCTCGCTGATCCGGTGCTCCACGTTGACGGTGAAGCTGTCGACCGTGTTGTTCAGGAAGTCGCGACCCGCGACGCCATAGAAGCTGCTGTAGGGCACATCCAGAATGCCGCTGTCGGTCGTGCGCGTGCCGATCTTGGTGAACAGCGGGATGCCGTAGTCGGGCATCTGGTTGGAATCGAGGTGGTAGTAGCTGGCGGTCAGGGTCGTCGCCTGCCCCAGCCCGATCGCATACGACAGGGCCAGGCCCCACTTGTCGTAATCCACCAGGTCACGGCCCGGAACATCGCCCTCGCTGCCCATCACGTTCAGGCGCAGGGCCGAGGTGTCGGACAGCTGCCAGTTCTGGTCGACCGTGGCGCGCAGATAGCTGTCGGTGCCGGCGCCCAGGCCGAAATGGGTGAAGGTCTGCAGACGCGGCGTCTTGGAGCCGAGGTTGATCGAACCGCCGCCCGAGCCACGACCCGAGTAGACCGAGTCCGCGCCCTTGATGACCTCGACCTGTTCCAGGTTGAAGACCTCGCGCTGCTGGCCGCCCGTGTCGCGGATGCCGTCGACGAAGATGTTGTTGCCCGAGGACTGACCACGGATGAACGGACGGTCCGACAGCGGCTGGCCGCCTTCACCCGCGCCGAAGGTGATGCCCGGCGAGGTGCGCAGGATGTCCTGCAGCGAGGTGGCGGCGGTCTGTTCGATGATCTGCTGCGGGATGATGGTCACCGCGCGCGGCGTATCGACCAGCGGCGCGACGAACTCCGGCGACTGCGGTTCGCGGCGCACACGCTCGCCCCGGACCGTCACCGTGCTCAGGGTGGTGGCTTCCCGATCCTGCTGCTGCGGATCGGCCGCAACGGCCGGATCGCCGGCCAGAGCGGGCGCGGCGCCCAGCAACATGCCGGCGGCGCTGGAGGCGAAAAGGAGCGAACGGAGCGCGTCGGCGCGGTGGGTCATGTGTGGCATCCGGTCGCAGGGAAGTCTGCGAGCGGCTCGCAATATCACCTTTTTTCCGCACCGCAATCGAATTTGAGACACATTCGCAGGAATTCCCGAAACGCTTTCGGAAAAGGTCAACGCGACGTCTTGTCCCGCGACAATCGCGCCGCCGCCGGCGGCTCCCGCCGTTAAGGCTTGCAGATCCAGACTTTACCTTGGCTTCACCTGTTTTGGGCAGGTTCAGGGCGTGAAACTTCGCTTCATCAACCCTCGTTCCGACAGGACAGGGCCCGGCGACGCCGTCGGGATGAAGACTCACACCCCCTTCACAACGGCCGGCTGGCTCGCCCTGACCGGCCTCTTCACGGGCGCGGTGGCGCTGGCGCTGCTCCCCGTGGTCGCCCCCCTGATCAGCGCCGTCAGACCGCATGAAGCGGCCATCGCCGTCGGCCTGGCCTTTACCTCCGTCGCCCTGATCGTTCTGGCCTTCCGCTTCCATCTGATGATCCGCAACCTGCGGGATCGGGAAGACCGGCTCACCCACATCGCCCTGCACGATCAGGAAACAGGCCTGCCGAACCGACTGGCGCTGGAACGTCTCGCCGCCTCGCAGGAGGGGCTCTGGGTCATCCTGATCGGCATCGACCGGTTCGAGGTGGTCCGCAACGCCATCGGCTATGACGCCATGGCCCTGCTGGTCACGGCCGTCGGCCGCCGCATGGAACAGCTCTCCGGCGCCTCCATCTCGCGGGTCAGCGCCGCCGTGCTGGGACTGGTCGTCGTCGCGCGGGACGAGGACGAGGCGGTGCGTATCGCCGCCCGCCTGTGCGACGCCGCCCATCTGCCGTTCGAGGTGTCCGGCGCCCCCGTGGACATCGCCCTGACCGCCGGTGTCGCCCGTCGCGGCGAGGCCGGGGCCAAGCTGACCTCGCCGGTTGATCGCGCCGCCATCGCCATCGCCCGCGCCCGCCAGCTGCGCCGTCCCGCCGCCGCCTTCGACCCCGCCGACTATGGCGACCCGCAGGGCAATCTGTCCCTGATCTCGGAGCTGATGGCCGCCCTCGACAACGGCGAGTTCTCACTCGCCTACCAGCCCAAATACGATTTCCGCGCCGAGGGGATCACCGGGGTCGAGGCTCTCGCCCGCTGGACCCATCCGCGTCGCGGCGTGGTCGCGCCGGACATCTTCGTCGCCATGGCGGAGGAGACCGGCCATATCCGCCCGCTGACCGAATGGGTCGTCCGTCAGGCCATCACGGACCAGGCCGTCATGGCCGCCGCCGGCTACAACGTCATGGTCTCGATCAATGTGTCGGGCCGCCTGCTGTGCGACGACGGCTTCGCCGACTTCGCCCTGGAACAGATCGCCGGCGCCGACGCCGACCTCTGCTTCGAGATCACCGAAACCGCCGTCATGCATGACCCGGAGCGGGCGCTGGCGGTGATCGACCGCCTGTCCGCCGCCGGCATCCGCGTTTCGCTGGACGACTACGGCTCGGGCCTGTCGTCCCTGACCTATCTGAAGCGCATTCCCGCCGACGAACTGAAGATCGACAAGGAGTTCGTGGTCGGGCTGGACAACTCCGCGCGCGACGCCCTGCTGGTGAAGTCGACCATCGACCTGGCCCACGGCCTGGGCCTACGCGTCACCGCCGAGGGCGTCGAAACGCCCACCGCCCTGGCCCTGCTGCGCGGCATGGGTTGCGACATGGCCCAGGGCTTCCTGATCGGAAAGCCCAAGCCCCTGCCCCTGCTGCTCGAACGTCTGGCGCGGGACGAGGCCGAGACGCCCGCCCGCCCCGGCGAGACCGCCGCCGCCTGACGGGCTCAGCCCGCCGCCACCGCCTTCATCGTCACCGACACATCCGCCAGTCGTCCGGCGTCCACCGGCGTCTGCTTGCCGATCATCATCCGCCCGGCCATGAACTCGGCCGGCGCATTCACCGCCTCGACGCAGACGATGCGGTCGCCCGCCAGATGGAAGACGGCGAAGGCGCCCCCGGCCACATCACCGCGCACCACCTGACGATCCGCCTCGCCCGGCAGGCCGGCGATCTGCAGCTTGAGATCATACTGGTCCGACCAGAACCACGGGACTTCCGCCGCCGGCGCCGCGCGTCCGACAATGGCCGAGGCCGCCTGCTTGGCCTGCTCCAGCGCATTGGGCACGCTCTCCAGCCGGTGCATCGCCCCGCCGTGGACCGGCACGGGCCGGTGGGTCACGTCGCCGATGGCGAAGATCGACGGGTCCGAGGTCCGCGCCTCCATATCGACCACCACTCCGTTCAGGCACTCCAGCCCGGCCGCGCACGCCAGCCCCTCGCAGGCCAGCGCCCCGACACCGACCAGAACCGCATCCGCCGGGATCAACTGACCATCCGCCAGCCGCACCCCGGCATCCTCGAACCCGGTGACCTCGGCCGAGGTCAGGATCTCCACGCCATGCTTGCGGTGATAGTCGGTGAAGAAGACCGACAGGGTCTCCGACGCCACGCGCGCCAGAACCCGGTCCATCCGCTCGATGACGATCGCTTCGGCGCCCAGCGCCCGGGCCGACGCCGCCGCCTCCAGTCCCACATAGCCGCCGCCGACCACCGCCAGCCGCCTGCCCGGCCCCAGCGCCGCCTTCAGCCTTTCGGCGTCCGCCAGCGTCCGCAGCTCCAGCAGGTCCGGCCGGTCCGCGCCCGGGATCGCCAGCCGCCGCGCCGTCGATCCCGTCGCCAGGATCAGCACGTCATAGGTCTCGGTCGTCCCGTCCGCGAAGGTCACGACCTTCGCCGCCCGGTCGATCGCCGTCGCCGTCACGCCCGTGCGCAGCTCAATGCCCTGTTCGACGTAGAAGCTCTCGGGGCGCAGCAGCAGCGCCTCCAGATCGGCCTCGCCCTTCAGCCAGGCCTTCGACAGCGGCGGCCGCTGGTAGGGCGGCGCGGCTTCCTCGCCCGCGAGCACGACAGGGCCTTCATGGCCGTACTGGCGCAGCAGCGCCGCCGCCGTCCCGCCCGCATGGCCCGCACCGATGATCAGAACCTTCGTCATGTTTCGCAAGTAGTGCGATCCCGACGAAAACGCCAAGGATTCGGCAAGCGTCACCGTCTTGTCGGGTCGACGTCCTCATGCAAACGTCGTTGGACCATTTTTTCCGGGGAGTGAAATATGCTGGTCAGGTCTCTCATCGCCGCCACAGCCGCCGTGCTGATGGTCGCACCTGTCGCCCAGGCGCAGGACACCTCCGCCCAGGCGACCTACGGCTCGGTCCGGCTCAGCTCTGGCTTCGCGCCAGACCCGCACGTCGTGTCCCTGACCGCCGGCGGCTCGATCGACGCCTCCAACCTGGGCTCGCCCTGCCGTGGCTCCATCGCCCGCGCGCCCGACTATGAAGTGACCTACACCGCCGGCTCGCTGCCGCTCTACATCACCTCGACCTCGTCCTCGGACACCACCCTGGTGGTCAACGCCCCGGACGGTCGCTGGTATTGCGATGACGACACCAACGGCAACAATCCGCTGGTCACCTTCAACAATCCCCGCTCCGGCACCTATGACATCTGGGTCGGCACCTACGGCGGCGGCACCTCCGCGGCGTCACTCGCCATCTCCGAGGTCCACAGCACCGGCCAGGGCGGCGGCGGCTCCAGCGGCGGCTATCCCGACACCAGCGCCCGCGCCACCTTCGGCGAGGTCAACCTCAGCGCCGGCTTCACGCCCGATCCGCACCGGCGCAACCTGACCGCCGGCGGCGGCCTGCAGGCCTCGGTCGTGTCGTCGGAATGCCGCGGCTCCATCGCCACCGCGCCGGACTACCAGATCACCTATTCCGCCGGCTCCCTGCCGCTGGCCATCCGCACCGAGTCCAGCGCCGACACCACCCTGGTGGTCAATGGCCCGGACGGCGAATGGTACTGCGACGATGACTCGGGCGGCGGCACCAACGCCCAGGTCTATTTCGCCAAGCCCGCATCGGGCGTCTACGATATCTGGGTGGGCACCTACAGCGGCGGCAACACCTCGGCCGCCCTGCTGATCACCGAAGTGCCGTAAGGCCTCCTTCCGATCCGGAACCGCTGGCGGGCGTCGGGGATTGACCCTGACGCCCGCTTTGCATGTCCAGCTTGACCGTCACATGGTGTTTCAGCGCCATGCGGACAGTTGGCTATGCCGACGGAAGCGGCCAAAGACCCTTCATCCCGAAGGGTTCATTGCGTGAAGGAGCACGGATGGCGGCCTTGGTGCTGTTCGGCGGCGGCGGCGACCTCGCCATGCGGATGCTGTTGCCTTCGCTCTATTTCCTCGATCACGAGGGTCTGCTGGCGGATGGTCTGAAGATCATCGGCGCCGCCCGCTCGGATGAAAGCCGCGACGAATACGTCGGCAAGGTCCGCGCCGCGGTCGAGGGCAAGGCGAAGGCGGACGACGCCTGGTCCGACCAGACCTGGGCCCGGATGGAGGCCCGGCTCGACTATCTGCCGGTGGACGCCACCAGCGCCGACAGCCTGAAGCCGCTCAAGGAAAAATGCGGCGACGGCGAGATCACCTCCTTCCTGGCGGTCTCCCCCTCGCTCTACGCCCGCATCGTCACCGCGATGAAGGCCGCCGGTCTGGCCGAGCGGAACTGCCGCGTTGTGCTGGAGAAGCCGGTCGGTCGCGACCTGAAGAGCTTCCGCGAGATCGACGACGCCGTGGGGCATGCGTTCCGCGAGGATCAGGTCTTCCGCATCGACCACTACCTCGGCAAGGAGACGGTCCAGAACCTGATCGCCCTGCGCTTCGGCAACACCGTGTTCGAGCCGCTCTGGAACAACCTCTCCATCGACCACGTCCAGATCACCATCGGCGAGACGGTCGGCGTCGGCGATCGCTGGCCCTACTACGACGAGTACGGCGCCCTGCGAGACATGCTGCAGAACCACATGCTCCAACTGCTCTGTCTGGTCGCCATGGAGCCGCCGTCCGACCTCGACCCGGACTCGGTCCGCAATGAGAAGGTCAAGGTTCTCCGCTCGCTTCGCCCCATCACCCATGAGGAGGCCGAGCGCGTCACCGTGCGCGGCCAGTACGTGGCCGGGACCGTCGAGGGCAAACCGGTCAAGGGCTATGACGAGGAGCGCGGCCTGGACTCGGACACCGAGACCTTCGTCGCCATCCGCGCCGACATCGACAACTGGCGCTGGGCGGGCGTGCCCTTCTTCATGCGGACCGGCAAACGCCTGCCCGAGAAGCGCACCGAGATCGTCATCCAGTTCAAGCCGCTGCCGCACTCCATCTTTGATCGCGACGACCGCGGCGACGTGCAGGCCAACCGCATGATCATCGAGCTGCAGCCCGAGGAAGACATCTCCCTGACGGTGATGAACAAGCGCCCCGGCCTCGACCAGCGCATGCAGCTTCAGCCGATCAAGATGAGCCTCTCGTGGGGCGTCGGCGGCAAGGGCGACACCCCGCCGCGCCGCCGCATCGCCTATGAACGCCTGCTGCTCGACGCCCTGCACGGCGACAGCACCCTGTTCGTCCGTCGCGACGAGGCTGAGGCCGCCTGGAAATGGGTCGACGAGGTCTCCGAGGCCTGGGCCGACGGCGATGTGAAGCCGCAGGAATACGTCGCCGGCGTCTGGGGCCCTGACGCCTCCGACATGCTGATGGCCCGCACCGGCCGCGAATGGAACGTCAGCGATGCCTGAGACGCCCGTGATCGAAACCTTCAGGGACGCCGATGACTGGGCCTCGGCCTCCGCCGTCCGCCTGTGGGAAGCCCTGTCCGAAGGTCGCAAGGACCCGGCCCAGAACGGCTGGGCGGTCTTCGCCGGCGCCGGCGGCTCCACGCCCTCGCCGATCTATCGCCTTCTGGCGCCGATGTGTTCGGTCGAGGACTGGCAGCACACCTTCGTCACCCTCGTCGATGAGCGCTATGTGCCCGAGACCTCGCCGGACTCGAACGCCGCCCTCATCAAGCGCACCCTGATGACCGGCAACGCCGCGCACGCGGAATTCCTGCCGCTGTACAGCCCGGAAGTCACCGTTGATCGCGCTGCCGCCGTCGCCGCCCGGAACCTCAACATCGAGCTTGAGACCCGCCGCCTCGACGCCGTCCTTCTCGGCATGGGGGAGGATGGCCATATCTGTTCCATGTTCCCTGAAAGCCCGACGCTGAAGACCCTGCTCACCCCCACTCTCAAGCCGACCGTTCTGGGCGTGCCCCATGGTCGCGACGGTCTGGCCCCCAGCCTTGAGCGCCTGTCGATCAACCTGCCGTATCTGATGCAGGCCCGCCGCGTGGTTCTGGCCCTGACCGGCAAGCAGAAGCGCGCCGTGTTCGAGCGCGAGGCCGCGGGCAATCCCGCGATCCAGCCCATCGCCGCCCTGATCGCCGCGAACGTCCCGCTGGACGTCCTCTGGACGGAGAAGGCCTGATGGCGAAACTCAACCCCGTCGTCGCCGAGGTCACCGCCCGCATCGTCGCGCGCTCGCAGACCACCCGCACCGACTATCTGCGCCGCATGGACGCCGCCCGGGACTCGGGCGCCGGCCGCGCCAAGCTCAGCTGCGCCAACTGGGCCCACGCCTTTGCGGGCCAGACCCTCGCCGACAAGCTGACCGCCATGGGCGGCAAGCAGCCGAACGTCGGCGTCGTCACCGCCTTCAACGACATGCTCTCGGCCCACCAGCCGTTCGAGCGCTTCCCCGAGATCATCCGCGCCGCCACGCGCGAGGTCGGCGCCACGGCCCAGGTCGCCGGCGGCACGCCCGCCATGTGCGACGGCGTCACGCAAGGCCGCCCCGGCATGGAGCTGTCGCTGTTCAGCCGCGACGTCATCGCCATGTCCACCGGCGTCGCCCTGACCCACGACGCCTTCGACGCGGCCATGATGCTGGGCGTCTGCGACAAGATCGTCCCGGGCCTGTTCATCGGCGCCCTGGCCTTCGGCCACCTGCCGGTGATCTTCGCCCCCGCGGGCCCCATGCCCTCGGGCATCCCCAACGCCGAAAAGGCCCGCGTCCGCGCCCTCTATGCGCAAAATCAGGTGGACCGTCAGACCCTGCTCGAGAGCGAGGTCGGCAGCTACCACTCGCCCGGCACCTGCACCTTCTACGGCACCGCCAACTCCAACCAGATGATGATGGAGATGGCCGGTCTGCACCTGCCCTCGACCGCCTTCGTCCACCCGGAGACCGGCCTGCGCGACGCCCTGACCGCCGCCGCCGCCAAACGCTCGGTCGCTCTGGCCCACGACGGCTCGGGCCGCATGGCCGACGTCATCTCCGAGAAGTCGATCGTCAACATGATCGTGGCCCTGCTGGCCACCGGCGGCTCGACCAACCACGCCATCCACCTCGTCGCCATGGCCCGCGCCGCGGGAGTCATCATCGACTGGACCGACATGGACCAGCTGTCGTCGGCGACCCCGCTGCTGGCCCGCGTCTATCCGAACGGCTCGGCGGACGTGAACGCCTTCCAGGCCGCCGGCGGCGTCGCCTTCGTCACCCGCGAACTGGCCGAGCACGGCAACATCCACGCCGACGTCGAAACCGTCATGGGCAAGGGTCTGGACGCCTACTTCCAGGAACCGTCCATGATCGACGGCGAGCTGGTCTGGCGCGACGGCGTCAGCCAGAGCCTGGACACCGACATCCTCCGCCCCGCCTCCGATCCGTTCCAGAAGGACGGCGGCCTGCGCCTCGTGAAGGGCGACCTCGGTCGCGCCGTCATCAAGGTCTCGGCGGTCAAGCCCGAGAACCGCATCGTCGAGGCGCCCGCCGCCGTCTTCGAGTCGCAGGAAGAGGCCCTGCAGGCCTTCAAGGACGGCAAGCTGAACCGCGACGTCGTCGTGGTCCTGCGCTTCCAGGGCCCCAAGGCCAACGGCATGCCGGAACTGCACAGCCTGTCGCCTGCCCTCAGCGTGCTTCAGGACAAGGGCTTCAAGGTCGCCTTCGTCACCGACGGCCGCATGTCCGGCGCCTCGGGCAAGACGCCTGCCGCCATCCACGTGTCGCCCGAAGCCCTCGCGGGCGGCCCTCTGGCCCATGTGCGGGACGGGGACATCATCCGTCTGGACGCCGAGGCCGGGGTGCTGGCCACCGTCGGTGTCGCCGACCTGACCGGCCGCCCCGCCGCCCACCGCACCGAGGCCCACGCCACCGGTTCCGCATGGGGCTATGGCCGCGAGCTGTTCGGGGCCTTCCGCCACGTCGTCTCGACCGCCGAGGAAGGCGCCTCCGTCTGCTTCGCCGTCCCCCCCGGCGCGCCGGTCAACGAAGACACCCCGCCCGATCCGAACATCGTCGACCGCGCCGTCGACGCCTGACGCAAGCAAGAACAAGCCGCCGCGCGGCCAAGGGATTCAAGGACAGCGCTCATGACCATCAACTGGGACCGCACCCTGCTCGTCGGTGATGTCGGCGGCACCAACGCCCGCTTCGCCATCGCCCACATGGTCAACGGCAAGCCGGTGCTCGAGCACCACGAAAGCTTCCCGGCCGAGCGCTATCCGACCTTCCTCGAAGGCGTGAAGGCCTTCATCGACGGCTGCGAGGTCAAGCCGACCGGCGGCGTCATCGCCGTGGCCGGGCCGGTCACCGACGGCGAGATCGACCTGACCAACTCGCCCTGGCGCGTGTCGGAAACCGAGCTGGGAACCCTGGGCCTCAGGCCCGTGCGCCTGATCAACGATTTCGAGGCCCTGGCCTGGGGCGCCCCGGTGGTCCCGCAGGCCGAACTCGCCTCGCTGGGCGGCCCCGAGGAGGGCGACCCCCACGCCGCCATCGCCGTGCTCGGGCCGGGCACCGGCTTCGGCGTTTCGGCTCTGGTGCGCGACTCGCGCGGCAACGAACTGGCCATGCCGTCCGAGGGCGGCCACGCCTGCTTCGCCCCCGGCGATCCGGTCGAGGACGAGATCCTGCGTATCCTTCGCCGCCGCTATGACCGCGTCTCGATCGAGCGCCTGATCTGCGGCCCGGGCCTGCTGAACATGCACCGCGCCCTTGCCGAGATCGACGGCCGCGAGACCCATATCGACGACCCGGCCCAGATCACCGCCGAGGCGCTGGAGAACCCGAACAGCCACTGCGGCGCGACGCTTGCCCGCTTCTGCGCCATCCTCGGCGCCGTGGCCGGGGACATCGCCCTGACCACCGGCTCGCGCGGCGGCGTCTATATCGCCGGCGGCATCGCGCCGCGCATCCTGCCCTTCCTCAAGGCCAGCCCCTTCCGCGAACGGTTCGAGCGCAAGGGCCGCTTCAAGGACTATATGGCCGCCATCCCGACCCATGTGATCCTGCACAAGCACGCCGCCCTGCTGGGCGCTGCGCGCGTGGCCTTCGCCGGCGAATAGACGCCGCCGGAGTTCACGCCGGTCTCACGTCGGCGTGAACCTTTTCGAATCCCGCAGGTTGGTTCGGTCCCAGGAAGAGAACAAAAGGGACTGTTCCAATGCGTAAGATGATCATCGCCGCCACCGCCGCCTTCGCCTTCGCCGGCCTCGCCGCCTGTGGTGAAAGCTCGGCTGACAAGGCCGCCGAAACCCAGGCCGACGCCCTGGAAGCCCAGGCCGGCGCCACGTCGAACGAAGCCGAGGAGAAGGCCCTCAACACCGAGGCCGACCGCATCGAGCAACAGGCCGGCAACGCGGACGGCGGCATGACAACCAACAACACGCCCAGCACCACCCCGTCGGGCGAAATGACCGCGCCGCCGGCCACCCCGGCCCCGGCCCCGGCCCAGTAAGCGCTTTCGTCCCCGGACGAATGAAGAAGGCCCCGCCGCTCTCGCGACGGGGCCTTTTGCTTGTCTACCGATCAGGCGATCAGTCGACGCAGAGGGTCGCTTCGGCCTTGCCGTTCTCGACGCGGGTGTAGCAGCCGAACGGACGGCTATCGCGCTGGCAGGTTCCGACCACGGCGGCGCCTTCCTGCGGGGCGGTCGACGGACCCTCCTCGACACGGCAGTCGCCCTGACAGTCCGAGCCCGTCGTGCAGCGCTGGCCGGCGTCCGAATAGGTGATGACGCAGCGCACCGACTGCATCCGTCCCTGCGCCTGCATCTTGCCACCGGCGCGCTCGCACAGGGCCGCATCGGTCGATCCGGCGGCCGCGGTCTGCAGCGAGGTCGGCGCGGCGGCGGCGTTGTCGGCTGCCGGCATCGGCTGGCAGGCGGCGGCGAACAGGGCCGCGGCCATCGCGATCATCACGCGCTTCATTTCACTTGTCCTTTTTCAAAGCCGGTCCAGACGTCGTCGTAGTCCAGCTGCATCGTCGGGGAGGTTTGCGCCCATTCCGTGGTGCGGATGGGCATGCGGGTCTCGAACATGAAGGCCAGGGTGTTCTCGATCTTCACCGGCTTCAGGTCTGCGGCGACCGCCTTGTCATAGGAGGCCTGATCCGGCCCGTGCCCGCTCATGCAGTTGTGCAGGGACGCTCCGCCGGGGGCGAAGCCGCCCTCCTTGGCGTCATACTCGCCGGTCACCAGCCCCATGAACTCGCTCATGACGTTCCGGTGGAACCACGGCGGGCGGAAGGTGTCCTCGGCCACCATCCAGCGCGGCGGGAAGATGACGAAGTCGCAGTTGGCGGTGCCGGGCGTGTCCGACGGGCTGGTCAGCACCGTGAAGATCGACGGGTCCGGGTGGTCGAAGCTGACCGTCCCGATCGTGTTGAACTTCGCCGTATCGTATTTGTACGGCGCGTAGTTGCCGTGCCAGCCGACCACGTCCAGCGGGCTGTGATCGAAGGTGGTGACGTACAGACGCCCGCCGAATTTCTGGATGCATTCGGTCGGACGATCCACGTCCTCGAACGCCGCCGCCGGGGTCTGGAAGTCGCGCGGATTGGCCAGACCGTTCGAGCCGATGGGGCCCAGATCCGGCAGGCGGAAGGCCGCGCCGTAGTTCTCGCACACATAGCCGCGCACCGGGCCGGAGACCTCGACCCGGAAGCGCACGCCGCGCGGAATGACCACGATCTCGCCGGGCCGGGCGTCGATACGGCCCATCTCGGTGACGAAGGCCTGCTCGCCCTGCTGGAGCACGATCAGCAACTCGCCGTCGGCGCAGTAGAAGACCCGGTCGGTCATCGACCGGTTGGCGGCATACAGGTGGATGCCGACGCCCGACAGCGCCTCCGCGTCTCCGGTCCCGCCATAGGTCACCAGCCCTTCGACCCAGTCGGTCGGCTCGCTCGGGATCGGCAGCGGGTCCCAACGCATCCGGTTGGGACTCGGCGGCGCCTCATGGAAGGGGCCCGACCGCACCAGCTTCTGCGGGAAGGGCTTGTAGGCCGGGTGCTGCGCCGAGGGCCGCAGGCGATACAGCCAGCTGCGGCGATTCTCGGTGCGCGGGGCGGTGAAGGCCGTCCCCGACAGCTGCTCCGCATACAGCCCCATCGGCGCCCGCTGCGGCGAATTCCGCCCCTCCGGCAGCGCCCCGGGCACAGCCTCCGTGGCGAAGTGATTTCCAAATCCGCTGAGATATTGAGGCGCGTTGGCTCGCGTCGTCATGTGGCGTTCTCCCTTGCGGGAGGTTTAGCAGGGCCGCCGGGGGGCGGGCCAGCCCCGCTCACTCGGCCGGAAGCTCCCATCGCAGTTTGAGGAGAACAGGCATACCTGCCGCCAGCCGACCATTCGCCAGTCTCGGTGCATGGCGGAAGTGTTTGGCGGCCTCAAGGGCTGTCGGGCCCAGCTCCGGATAGGTCGTCGAAACCTCGGTGACCCGGCAATCGTCCAGCCGTCCGTCCGCCTTCACCACGCAACGCAAAGTCATTGATCCGCGCGGATAGTAGTCGGTCGGCGTGCCATAGTGGACGCCTTCGGGCAGCAACTGGTCCGCTGTGGGCGTCTCCACCCAGTTCGGCCGGACAATCACTCCATCCACGACCTGCGGGTCCTGAAGGGCAATAGCGACGAGTGCAGCAATCATCATAGGCGATAACCTAGTCCGCTCCCTCTCCCGATGGGAGAGGGCTTGAGCGCACGACGGCGTAGCCGCCGTTCTTGCGCGACCCGAAGGGCGGCGCGAAGCAGCCAAAGGGTGAGGGTCGCCTCTCGGCATTCGGCGATGAGCCGCGTCACTGTCCTGAGCGGCGGCTTACGCCGACGGACATAGCCGACCCTCATCCGACGGGGCTCTGCCCCGCCACCTTCTCCCATCGGGAGAAGGAAGACCCGCTCAGAACCCCTGGCTCTGCGCCATCCGCTCCTGATGGAAGCCCGCGTCGCCCAGCAGTTCGTTCAGCACCCGCACCCGCTTCATGAACAGGCCGACGTCGAACTCGTCGGTCATGCCGACGCCACCGTGCATCTGCACCGCCTCCTGCACCGCCAGTTCGGCGACGCGCCCGGCCTTGGCCTTGGCGACCGACACCGCCAGCGGGGCCTTCTCCTTGCCGGCGTCCAGCGCCTGCAGCGCGCCGATCACCGCCGCGCGGGCGATCTCGATCTCGCTGTACAGATGGGCCGCCCGGTGCTGCAGCGCCTGGAACTCGCCGATCAGCTTGCCGAACTGCTTGCGCGTCCGCAGGTATTCCATCGTCGTCTGGAAGGCCTGATCCCCTGCCCCGTTCAGCGACGCCGCCGCGCAGGCCCGGCCGAGATTCAGCGCGCCTTCCAGCAGGGCCTCACCCTCATCCACCGATCCGATCACCGCGTCCGCATCGACCTCAACATCCGTCAGGGTCACCCGCGCCGCATTGTGGGCGTCGACCATCACCGTCCGCTCGATCTCCACGCCCCTGGTATTCGGATCGACGAGGAACAGGGTCAGGCCGTTTTCGGTCAGGGCCGCCACGATCAGGGCGTCGGCGACGTGGCCGTCCAGCACAAAGCCCTTGGCGCCGTTCAGTTTGAAGCCGTTGCCCGCGCGCTCGGCGACGGTGGCGATCTTCGACGGCGCATGCTTGGCGCCCTCATCGACGGCCAGCGACAGGATGGCCTCGCCCGCCGCGATCTTCGGCAACCAGGCGGCCTGCTGCTCCGCCGAGCCGCCGTCCACCAGCACCTTGGCCGACAGCACGCCCGACCCCATGAAGGGCGACGGCGTCAGGGTCCGGCCCAGCGCCTCGGCGACGACGCCGGCTTCCACGGCGCCCAGCGCCGATCCGCCATGCTCTTCCGGGATGATCACGCCGGCGAAACCCATCTCGCCGAACGCCTTCCACAGCTCGCGCGACACCCCGTCGGCGTCACGGCTGTCGCGCAGCTTGCGCAGATGGGCGATGGGCGCGTTCTCGCTCAGGAAGCCGTCGGCGGCCTCCTTCAACATCGTCTGCTCTTCAGTCAGGATCAGAGGCATGGGCGTCAGGCTCCCGGCAGCTGCAGCAGGTGTTTGGCGATGATGTTCAGCTGCACCTCGCTGGTGCCGCCTTCGATGGAGTTGGCCTTGGTCCGCAGCCAGTCACGGGCCGTCGTGCCCTCGCGCGACCGCTCGCCCTCCCACTCCAGCGCCTCGGCCCCGCCCGCCGCCATCAGCAGTTCGTGGCGACGCTTGTTCAGCTCCGAGCCGTAGTATTTCAGCATCGAGGCGATGGCCGGATGGGCCTGACGGGCCTTCATCTGATCGCCCGCCCGCTCCATCGCCAGACGGAAGGCGGCCGCGTCGACTTCCAGCTCGGCCACCTTGGCGCGCAGCATCAGGTCGTCCAGACGGCCTTCCTCATCGCTGCCGATCGAGTCCGTCGCCACCTGCCCCAGCGGCCGTCCGCCGCCCGCGTCGCCGATGGCGCCGATCATGGTCCGCTCGTGGGCCAGCAGCGCCTTGGCCACGTCCCAGCCACGGTTCAGCGTCCCGACGAGGTTCTCCTTCTCGACCCGCACGTCATCGAAGAAGGTCTCGCAGAACGGGCTCTTGCCGCTGATCAGGGTGATCGGCTTGGTCGTGACGCCCTTGGTCGCCATGTCGAACAGCACGAAGGAAATACCCAGATGCTTGGGCGCCTCCGGGTCGGTCCGCACCAGACAGAAGATCCAGTCGGCCTTGTCGGCGTACGACGTCCAGATCTTCTGGCCGTTGACGATCCAGTGGTCGCCCTTGTCCTCGGCTTTCGTCTGCACGTTGGCCAGATCGGACCCCGCGCCCGGCTCGGAATAGCCCTGGCACCAGCGGATCTCGCCGCGCACGATCTCGGGCAGGAAACGCTTCTTCTGTTCCTCGGTGCCGAACTGCAGCAGGGCCGGCCCCAGCATCCAGATGCCGAAGCTCGACAGCGCCATCTGGGCGTCGATGCGGCGCAGTTCCGAATGCAGGACCTTGGCCTCCTCGCGGCTCAAGCCCCCGCCGCCGTATTCCTTCGGCCATTCCGGCGCGGTCCAGCCGCGCGCGCCCATCCGCTCCATCCAGAGCTTGTGCGCCGGGGTCTTGTAGGTGGCGTTGCGCCCGCCCCAGACCCGGTCTTCCTCATTGTCCAGCGGCCCGCGCACTTCCGGCGGGCAGTTCTCGTCCAGCCACGCGCGCACCTCGTCGCGGAACGCTTCCAGATCAGCCATTTTCCAACCCTTGATGTCCGTTTGCCGGAGCTCTTGGGGGAAGGTTAGCAACGATAAGTCTCGCTTGGCCATGGTGACCCGACGGCAACGCTCGATGATGTGATCGCGTTAGGGGCGGATGAGCCTGATCACCCGCGCCATCTTCGCCGCCGCCAGCCTGCTGCTGTTCGTCCTCGCCATCGCCCTCGTCGGCGTCGGCCTGCGCGAGGCCATCGGCGCCATTATCGATCCGGAGCAGAGCGCGGCTGACGCCATCCTCGACATCCTCGGCTATGTCATCGTCGCCATCGCCGTCTTCGACGTGGCCAAATACCTCTACGAGGACGAGGTCCGCCGCGGCTCCGAACGGCGCAGCGCCGCCGAGGCCCGGCGCAGCCTGACCAAATTCCTCTCCACCATCCTGATCGCCCTCTTCCTCGAAGGGCTGGTGCTGGTCTTCAAGACCGCCCGCGAGAACGTTGAGCAGATGCTCTACCCGGTCGCCCTGATCGGGGTGTCGGTCCTGGTCCTCGTCGGCTTGGGCGTCTTCCAGCGCCTGTCCGCCACGGTCGAGCAGAAGGTCGGCGACGATGACGAGGCCGAGGAGGCGAAGGAGGAAGGCAAGCCTGCGCCCCGCCCCAAGGCCCGCGCCCGCAAGCCCGCCTAGCCCACCGGCGTCAGCAGAGGCTCGCCCGCCAGCCCGGCCTTCAGATTGGCCACCACCAGATCGGCCATCTGCGTCCGCGCCTCCACCGTCGCCGAGCCCACATGCGGGGTCAGCACGCAGCGCGGGTGATCCAGCAGGGCCTGCGGAACCACGGGCTCGCCGTCGAACACATCCAGCCCCGCCGCATACAGCCGCCCGGCGTCCAGCGCCGCGATCAGGGCCGGCTGATCCACCACCTCGCCCCGCGCGATGTTGATCAGCACCCCGTCCGGCCCCAGCGCCTCCAGCACCTCCGCATTGACCAGCCCGCGCGTCTCCGGCCCGCCCGGCGTCGCCACCACCAGCACGTCCACGCTCGCGGCCAGCGTCCGCGCATCCGGCGCATACCGATAGTCCACGCCCGGAACCGGGCGGCGGCTGTGATAGGCGACCTCGCCCGCGAACGGCGCCAGCCGCGCCGCGATGGCCCGTCCGATCCGGCCCAGCCCCAGCACGCCGTAGCGCAGCCCCGTCACCCGCCGGGTCAGCGGCGACCGCCCGCCCTTCGCCCACTCTCCCGCGCGCAGGAACCGCTCGGCGTCCGGCACGCCCCTCAGGGTCGCCAGCACCAGCGCGAGCCCCAGATCGGCCACATCCTCGGTCAGCACGTCCGGCGTATTGCTCACCGCCACGCCCCGCGCCTTCGCATGGGCCACGTCCACGCCATCATAACCGACGCCGTGCACCGCGATCAGTTTCAGCTTCGGCAGGCTGTCCACGAAGGCCGGGTCCAGCTTCACCCCGCCCGACACCACCAGCGCCCCGATCTCTTCCAGCGCGCCCTCATTCAGCCCCCGCACCGCCAGCCCCGACGCCGCCAGCGCCTGCGTCATCAGCGCGGGCAGTCCCGGCATGGCCAGGACGGCGTCGCCGCTCATCGGGCGGTCGGCAGGAAGGGCGAGAAGGTGATGACGGTGAAGCTGTCACGGATATTCGGGCGGGTCTGCACCGACTTCGTCACGAAGGTCCCGATATCGAGGTCCTTCGGCAGCGAGAATTTGGCCAGCAGGTCGTACTGGCCCGAGGTCGAATAGACCTCCGAGACATATTCGACATTGTCCACGATGTCGGCCGCCACGTCATTGGCGTGGCCCAGCTCGCATTTGATGAAGACGAAGATGGCGGTCATCATGGCGGCGGTTCCTCCGGCGTTCGGAGGCTGTCTAGCGGATGATGACGTGACGGGTAAGGCCGAGATCGATCTGGAAGCGGAGTACAACAACCGCGCCCGCGTGCCCGACCACATGCAGGCCATGGGTCAGTGGAAGGCCGCCGCCGAGGCCGCCCGCGCCGCCCATCCGCCCGAGCTCATCGCCTACGGCCCCGGCCCGCGCGAGGTGATGGACCTGTTCTCGGCCGGGCCGGACGCGCCCATCGTCGTCTTCCTGCACGGCGGCTATTGGCAGGCGCTGGACAAGGACTGGTTCAGCGGGCTCGCTCCCACCCTGCTTCATCACGGCGTCAGCCTGGCCGTCCCCTCCTATGATCTGGCTCCGACCGTCCGGCTCGGGACCATCCTCAAACAGGTGCGCGAGGCGGTGGACCTGATCCGCGCCCGCAACGGCGGCAAGCGCCCGGTCGTCTTCGGCCATTCGGCGGGCGGCCATATGTCGGCCTGTATGCTGTCCGAGGCCCGCGCCTCCGCCGCCGTCGCCATCAGCGGCGTCTTCGACCTGCGCCCCCTGCTGGAGACCTCGATCAACACGGCGCTGGACCTCGACGCCAACACCGCCGCCGCCCTCTCCCCCATCTTCTGGCCCGTCCCCAACGGCTCGACGCCCGGCGGCACCATCCTCGACTGCCTCGTCGGCGGCGACGAAAGCCCGGAGTTCCTGCGCCAGTCGAAAATGATGGCCGACCACTGGGCCAACAACGGCGTCGAGACCCGCTACGAAGCCTTGCCGGGCCTGAACCACTTCACCGTCCTCGGCCCGCTGCTCGATCCGGACAGCGCGATGGTGAAGCGGGTGGTGGAACTGGCGAAACAATAAGTTCCGCGCCCCGGTCCTTTCGCTTCCCGCGTTCGCCGGGATAAACAGATCACCGACACCGGTGACAGCCGGAGCGGAGATTGAAATGCGCCACGACCGCCTGACCGTTCTCAACGCCCTCGAGGCGCAGGGCGTCGCCCCCGTCTTCTATCATGCGGATCCGGAGGTCTGCCTGAACGTGATCCGCGCCTGTTCGCGCGGCGGGGCCAAGGCCATCGAGTTCACCAACCGGGGCGACTTCGCCATCGACCTGTTCGGCGACATCGCGCGCGAGCTGCAGAAGACCGACCCGGACATCATTCTCGGCATCGGCTCGGTGGTCGATGCCGGCACCGCCGCGATGTTCCTGAACCGGGGCGCCCGCTTCATCGTCAGCCCCTGCCTCGTCGAAGATGTCGCCAAGGTCTGCAACCGTCGCATGACCGCCTACTTCCCCGGCTGCGGCTCGGTCACCGAGATCGGTCAGGCGCAGGAGCTGGGCTGCGAGATCGTCAAACTGTTCCCGGGCGCCAGCGTCGGCGGCGCCGACTTCGTCAAGGCGGTGCTGGGCCCCATGCCCTGGACCAAGATCATGCCGACCGGCGGCGTCGACCCGGACGAAGCCTCCATCGCCAAATGGTTCGGCTCGGGCATCGTCGCCGCGGGCATGGGCTCCAAACTGATCACCGACGCCGCCGTGAAGTCCGGCGACTGGGCCGGCATCGAGGCGCAAGTGCGTCAGACGGTGGATGCGATCGCGGCGTTTCGGGCGTCGAAGTAAACCCCTCCACCCTGCTTCGCCTGACGGCTCGCACGGTCCCCCTCCCCACCTTCGGTGGAGAGGTGACGGCAACGGTTCACCTCTCCACGCAGTGGGGAGGTGGCTCGGCGGCATAGCCGACGAGACGGAGGGGTCGTCCCCTCACAGCCCCAGCGTCGCGCTGTCCAGATCCAACTCCGCCACCGGAATGACCACCACGTCCGGATGGGCCGCGCGCAGGGCGTCGATGAACTGCGACGCTTCGCCGACCACGACGACATAGGCCTGTTCCGAGCTGACGCCCTGGGCCGCAGCCATCACCGCTTCCGGCGTCGTGGCGTCCACCTTGCCGGCATAGGTCTCGATCTCGCTCAGCGGCAGGCCGTAGGTCACCGCGCTGGCCAGGGTCGAGCCGAGCCCGCCCGTGGTCTCCAGATTGCGTGAGAAGCCGCCGTTGATGAAGGCCTCGCGGTCGGTCACCGCCTGCTCCGTCACCGCCTCGGTACGCAGGCGGTCGAACTCGTGCAGCACCAGTCCCACCACCTCGGCGGCGCTCTCGTTCTTGGTCTGGGTGGTGGCGCTCAGCACGCCCCCGTCCAGCCACGCGCCCAGCGTCGAATAGGCGCCGTAGCTCAGGCCCCGCTTGGCGCGGATTTCCTGGAACAGGTGGCCGTTCTGGCCCTGCCCCATGATGCTGTTGACCACCAGCAGCGGATAGTATCCGTCGTCGGCCCGGCGCGGACCGCGCACCGCCGCCGACACCGCCGCCTGACCGGCGCCCGGCAGATCGACCACCACCACGCGCGGCGCGGGCACGGCCCCGGCGCGCTGGCCCACCGTCGGCAGGGCGGCGGCCGGCTTGGCCCAGTCGCCGAGGGTGCGCTCGGCATAGGCGAAGGCCTCTTCCGGCTGCATGCCGCCGGTGATGATCAGGGTCGCATTGTCCGGGCGCCACCAGCGCTGATGGAAGCCCGTGATCTCGTCGCGGGTGATAGCGCCGATCGTCGTCGGCGTGCCCGAGGCGGGCGTGCCGTAGGCGGCGTCGCCGAAGGCCAGACGGTTCAGCACCATCGCCGCCACCGGTCCCGGCTGGCGCAGATTGACCCGCAGGGCGTTGGCCCGGCGCGTCCGGGTGCGCTCGACCTCTTCGGGCGCGAAGGTCGGGTTGCGGACCACATCGGCGAAGACCGCGCCCGCCGCCTCGGCCGAGGCGATCGGCGACGACAGGGACAGGCCGGTCACATCCGCGTCCGCCCCGCCGCCGATGCTGGCGCCCAGCGCCTCCATCGTGCGCGCGATCTCCGGCGCGGTGCGCCCGCCGGCGCCCGCCGAGGCCAGATCGGCCGTCATCGAGGCCAGCCCCGCGCGACCCGCCGGGTCCGCCGCCGCGCCGCCGCCGATGATCAGCTGCGCGTTCATGATCGGCAGGTCGGTGGACTTGGCCACGATCACCCGCAGGCCGTTCGGCAAGGCCCGCTCGACCACCGTCGGCGCCACGGCGGCGCGGGCCGCTCCGGGCGCCGGCGGCGCCATCCGCTGGCCCTCCGGCAACAGTTCGTTGGCGGGCAGGATGGCCGGCGGCACGCTGACGAAGGTCGGCATCGGGGCCGGGTTCTTCCAGCTGTCCTCGGCCACGCCCGCCGGGCGCTGGCTCTCGTCCTGATAGCGGATGGAGACCCGCGCCTGTTCGTTCAGATAGGTGCGGGCCACGCGCTGCACGTCCGCCGCCGTCACCGCCTGCACCGCCGCCAGATGGGCGTCCGGCGCGCGCGGGTCATTCTCCGACACCAGCGCCTGTCCCAGGATGAAGGCCCGGCCGGAGGCGGTCTCGCGCTGGCGCAGCTCCGAGGCCACGATCTCCATCTTGGCCTCGGCCAGTTCCGCCGCCGTCACCGGCTCGTTGCGGATGCGGTCCAGCTCGGCGTTCAGCGCCGCCTCGGCGTCGGCGATGGCCTTGCCCTGCGCCAGCGTCACATTGACCGTGACCGTCCCGGCCTCCTCATTGGCGCCCGAGCTCAGATAGGCGCCCGAGGCCAGCTGGCTGCGATAGACCAGCGCCTGATACAGGCGCGAGCTCTCGCCCCGCGACATGATGCCGGACAGCACGTCCAGCGCCGCCGCGTCCGGATGGTTCGCCGCCACGCCCGGATAGATGGCCGCGATGGCGGGCAGCGGCACGTTCGGCGCATAGGCTTCCACCAGCCGCGGCTGGGTGCGCGGCGTCGCCGTCAGACGCTCGAACACCGGCAGCGGACGGTCCGGGTTCGGGATGTTGGCGAAATACTGGTCCACCCAGCGATCCAGCTGGGCCGGATCGAAATTGCCCGACACGATGATGGTCGCGGTGGCCGGGCGGTAATAGGCCTCGTGGAAGGCGCGGGCGTCGTCGATGGTCGCCGAGTCCAGCTCCTCGATCGAGCCGATCACGCTGCGGCGATAGATGCTTTCGTCAAAGCTGTTGTCGCCGATCACGAAGCGCTGCAGCCGGCCGTACGGCGGCGCATAGACCCGCTGGCGCAGTTCCTCCTTCACGATCGACCGCTCGGCGTCGAACACCGCCTGATCGACCACAGGCCGCGCCATCCGCTCGGCGTGGGTCCACAGCATCATCTCCAGATACTGGGGCGGCACCGTCTCATAGTAGTTGGTGAAGTCCTGCCCGGTGGAGGCGTTGCGCGACCCGCCCGAGTTCTCCACCAGCGTCGAGATCTGGCCGTAGGGCAGGTTCACCGTCTTGCGGCTCAGGATGTGTTCGAACAGGTGGGCGAAGCCGCTGCGACCCTCCGGATCGTCCTTGCCGCCGACATCGTACCAGACGGTGACGGTCACCGTTCCGGCGCTGGCGTCCGGCATCGAATAGACGTTCAGCCCGTTGCCCAGCGTCCGGTGCGCATACTGCAGCGGCGGCACGCTGATGGTCGCGGCGTCCTGCGCCATCGCCGGAAGGGCCGGCGCGGTCAGGGCCAGCAGCGAGGCGCCCAGCAGGGCGGCGGTGCGGATCATCATGGGGTCCCCCAAGGACTGGAAACTGAACGGCCGGCACCCTAGCAGCGGGCCCGCCGGCGTCGGATTGCAAGTTTGTAATAAAGCCTGCCACGCCCCGAAGCGGATTTTCCGTCGCCCCGAATGTCCGCTGCCGGACCCTTCCCGAGCCCGACGCGGCGGGATTGAATCCAAAGTCACGCTTAAGTCGACTTCCGACAGACACCGGACCTCGGATCATCTTATCCGCCGGATATGAACGGGATTTCGGCGGGCAACCGACTTATCGCAGCATTGGACGACGGGGACCGCGAGGCCCTGCTCGCGCACACCGTTTCCATCGACTTCGCCCAGGGCCAGATTTTCCACGAGCCGGGCGATCCGATCGACCAGATCTACTTCATCGAACACGGCGTGGTCTCCGCCGTGGCGGTGCTGCAGGACGGCCGCACCGTCGAGACCGTCATGGTCGGCTGCGAGGGCGTCGCGGGCGGTCTGGCCGCCGCCGTGCCCCAGGTCGCCTTCACGCGCAACGTCGCCCAGATGAACGGCGCCGCCCGCCGCATCGAGGCCGGCCGCCTGCGCCAGCTGGTCAACGACCGGCCCGCCATCCGCGCCGTCATCAGCGCCTATCTGGCCGCCCTGCAGTCCGAGCTGGAACAGTCCGCCGCCTGCAACGCCCTGCACCGCGCCGAGCAGCGGCTGGCCAAATGGCTGCTGCGTTGCCACGACCGGGTCGACGGCGCCGCCTTCAACCTGACGCAGGAATACATGGCCTCCATGCTGGGCTCCCAGCGCACCACGGTGAACGAGGCGGCCCAGAGCCTGCAGAAGTCGCGCGCCATCACCTATTCGCGCGGCCGCATCACCGTCACCGACCGCGCCGCCCTCGAGCGTGCGGCATGCGAATGCTACCGCGCCGCCGACGTCTTCCGCCTGCGTCTCTGAGACGCGCGCCGGGAACCCGTCCGCCGGAGTGACCGTTTGCCGACCATGGTGGAAGCCGGGGCTTCACCCGCCCTGTCGACAAGCGGACGCCGATGGCCGAACACACCAATCTTCTGCTCGATAGCCTGCCCGTGCCGGATCGCGAGATCCTGCTCAGCCTGGCGACCCGCATCCGCTTCGAGCTGGGTCAGGACCTGATCACCCCCGGCCAGATGATCGACGTGGTCCACTTCCCCGTCTCGGGCATCATCTCCACCGTCAACGAGATGGCCGACGGCCGCTCGGTCGAGGCCTTCATGGTCGGGCGCGAAGGCGTGGCGGGGATCGAGGCCACCGTCATTCCCATGGCCTCGGCCTCGCGCCAGACCATCCAGCTGACCGGTGAGGCATACCGCATCGACGCCGGTCGCATCCGCGCCCTGGCCCATGAGCGCCCGGCCCTGCGCCAGATGCTGGCCCTCTATCACGCGGGCATCCAGCGCGAGCTGGAGCAGACCGCCGCTTGCCACGCCCTGCACCCGGCCGAGCGTCGTCTGGCCAAATGGCTGCTGCGCTGCCACGACCGCGCCGACAGCGACACCATCAAGCTGACGCAGGAATACATGGCCTCGATGCTGGGCTCCCAGCGCACCACGGTGAACGAGGCCGCCCAGACCCTGCAGGCCCACGGCGCCGTCCGCTATTCGCGCGGCACCGTCCACGTCCTGAACCGCGCCGCGCTCGAAGCCTCCGCCTGCGAATGCTACCGCAAGGTCGCCGTCCTGCGCGCCGAGGCCGTCGAGGCGGCCTAGCCCTCCAGGATTTCCTCGACCTCATCCCGCGTCGGGAAGGACGGCTGCGCCCCCGGCCGGGTCGCCGCGATGGCCCCCGCCGCGCAGGCGAAGGTCAGGGCCTCGGCCGGCTCCATCCCTTCCAGCAGGGCCACGCAGATCGCGCCGACGAAACAGTCGCCCGCGCCCGTCGCATCCACCGCCCGCACCTTGGGCGGCGTGGCCCAGGCCATCTCGACCCCGCGCTGGTACATGGTCGCCCCCTTGGCGCCCCGGGTCACCACTACCCGCCCGCCGCCGTGGTGCAGCAGGTCGCCGTAGAAGGCCGCCTCGGTCTCGTTGACCACGATCAGATCGGCCCGCCGCAGCAGCTGGTCCGACACCGGCTGGGCCGGGGCCAGGTTCACGCAGACGAAGTCCGTCGCCCGGCCCACCGCCGCCTCGACCGTCTCGACCGGCAGCTCCAGCTGCAGCAGCAGCGGGCCCTCGATCCGGGCCGGAAGCTGCTCGGGCGTCACCTGATGGTTGGCCCCGGCGGCCACCACGATCTGGTTCTCCCCATCCGGATCGACCGCGATCAGGGCCACGCCCGTCGGCGCGTCCGCATCGGCGATCACCCCGCCCGTGTCCACGTCATCGGCCAGCAGCAGGGCCAGCGCCTCCTCGGCCATGGCGTCGCGGCCCACGCGCCCGACCATGCAGACATCCGCCCCCAGCCGCTGCGCCGCCAGCGCCATGTTCGCGCCCTTGCCGCCCGGATGCCGCGCCAGCGTCGCCCCCGTCACCGTCTCCCCGGCGCGCGGCAGCTTCGGCGCCGAGGCGACGAAATCCAGATTGATCGACCCGACGACCGTGATCCTCATGGGATTCTCCTCCCCCTCTTGGGGGAGGGGGACCACGAAGTGGTGGAGGGGGCAAGCGTCTCCTCCCCTTCTTTGGGGAGGGGGACCGCGAAGCGGTGGAGGGGGCTCATCCGCAGCTCCGGGCAATCAACGCAAACACCCCGTCCGCGTCCGCCGTCACCGCCCAGCGATGCTTCAGCGGCTCGCCCGCCACGGCTTGGCGAAACTCCACCGCCGTATGGCCGCGGGTCAGGTCGCTTTCGGTCTCCACCTTCACCAGACAGGGCTTCAGTTCGAACAGTTCCGGCTTCAGCAGCCAGGCCACCGGACAGGGATCATGCAGGGGCGAGGCGTCCCAGCCCACGATGGTCCGCTCCACCCGCTGCGAGAAACGCAGCATGGCGCCCGCCGTCTTCGCCATCGGCGTGCCCAGCGCCTCGACGGCCGCGATCCGGTCCTCGGTCGCCCGCACCTGATGGGTCGCGTCCAGCCCGAACAGCACCACTTCGGCGCCGGTCGCCAGCACCTCCGCCGCCGCTTCCGGATCGGCCCAGATGTTGAACTCGGCCGAAGCGGTGATGTTGCCGCCCTCGGCGCGCGCCCCGCCCATGACCGCCACCGGTCCCAGCCGTTCGGCCAGCGCCGGTTCCTTGCGCAGCGCCAGCGCCAGATTGGTCATCGGGCCCAGCACGGCCATGGCCACCGACTTCGCCGGTCGGCTCATCACCAGATCGACGATGGCGTCCGCCGCATGACCGTCCGCGCACGGCAGATCAGGCTCGAACGGCTCCAGATCGCCCGTCCCCTCCGGCCCATGGAAATCCGTCGCCGTGCCCAGCGTCCGCACCAGCGGCTGCGCCGCCCCCATGAACACCGGCGCCTCGTCGTGTCCGGGCTTCTGCAGCCCAGCGACCTGCCGCAGCATCCGCGCATTCCGCGCCGTCTTCTCAACCGGCACATTGCCGCCGACCGTCGTCACGGCCAGCAGCTCAAACTCATCGGCCCCAAAGGCCAGCATCAGCGCCACGGCGTCATCCACGCCGGGGTCGCAGTCGATAATCAAGGCTTGTCTCGTCACCCGCCCGGTGTGGGCCGGGTCGCGGGCGGGAGCAAGCGCCAACTGCCCCGTGATCCGTCCGGTCATCGCGGCGCGCCTCGGGTGGCGAAGCGTCACAACCGGATGCTAATCCGGACGACACGTCATTGGGGGGGGACAGTATGCAGGGCCACATCGCCCAGAGTATCGGGCTGACGCTCGCGGCGAATGCCCGGCATCAGGGTCTCGCGGCGGCCCGCTGGCCGGACGCCTCGGTCTTCCTCTTCTGCAAACATGTTCGCTTCGTTCGGCGCGGAACCACGGCCTATGCGGACCCCGAGCAGTGGCTGGCCTCGACCGGGTCCGGCGCCGTCCTGCGGGTGGCTTCCCGCAACAATTCGGGCCTTGGCGATCGGGAGTCCGTCGGCTTCGCCGGCGGCGGACCGCTTCTGATCGTGCCGACAGGCACGCAGTCGGCGTGGTGGAGTGACTGGCAGGTCGGGGACTCCAACGCCGAGGACCGTCGCATCTGGACGGTCACTTACCATGAGACCGCGCCGCCGCCCGCCCCGCGCCAGCCCCCCGCGACGGCCCATGACGGCAAGGCGCGACTTGTCCGCGCCCTGGACAAGGCCATCGCCTTCGCTTCCGCTCAGCAGATGGGTTTCGACGATTATCTGGCGAAGTCCACCCGACTTCTCGACGCGCCGGAGCCGCTTGCCGACTTCTACCACCCTGACATCATCCCGGAGGGGCTTATGGACCTCGAACATGCCCAGCTCTTCGGCTGCGCTGCGGCAAGCTGGGTCTTTGGCGGCATGGGATCGTGGAACGACGTCTGGTTCCAGGGCGACGTCCGGGCCGAGTACGACCGCGTCAGCGATCAGCTGTTCAGCAGCATCATCGACGCTCTGGTCACGGCGACCAACTCAACCCTCCGACCCTGAGCCCCGGCAAGCCGCCACACACGCCGCCGCCAGCACCTCCGCCGAGTCCACCAGCGGCGCGCTCAGCTCCTCCGCCCTCAGCAGCAGCGGCACCTCGGTGCACCCGGCGATCACCGCATCCGCGCCGGCCTCGACCAGGACCGCCGCCAGCCGTCGCATCTCGCCGCGCGGCCCCGCGCCGTCGTCGCCTGCCTTCACCGCGAACACCGCCGTCATGAAGGCCTCACGGTCCGCGCCTTCCAGCCGCACGATCTGAAGCCCCGTCGTCGCCAGCGCCTCGGCGTACAGCGTCTCGCCGCCCGGCGTGGCCAGCACCCCGATCCGCGTCGCGCCGGTCCTCGCGGCGGCCTCCACCGTAGCGGCGATCATGTCGATGAACGGCGGCCCCGCCGCCCGGATCGCGTCCGCATGGGCGTGGGCCGTATTGCACGGCATGGCCAACACCTCGGCGCCCGCCTCACGCAGCCGCACAGCCATCTCGCCCAGCATCCGCCCGGCCGCCTCGGGCGCCGTATGCCGATTCGGCACATGCGGGTTCAGGTCCACCAGCATGCGGATGTGATCCTCATCCCGCTTCGCCGGCGTCAGCGCCTGCACCCGCGCCATGAAGGCCGTCGTCGCGACCGGCCCCATGCCACCGAGAATGCCGAGGGTTTTCATCAGGACGTCCTCACAAACAACTTATGCGCGCTTTCCGCTTGAACTCTTCCAACGCGGAGCGCAGCTTGACCTTATGGCTACCCCGCCCCGGAAAGTTCTCTCGGCGACACCCGCCATGAAGAAGGCCGCGGCTGATCGACCGCCCCCCAGACCCGCCGAAAAGCCGAAATCCCAACTGACACGGGATACCCGCGTGGGTGAAGTCTACTGGTGCGATTTCAGTCCGATGAACTGGCCGCCGGAGTTCGACGACCAGCATCTGGTCGTTATCCTTCGGGGCGGCAAAATCGCGGGCGACATTCACGTCGTCACGCCCCTGACCAAGTCGGATCAGTCCGCCAACCCACACGGCTACCAGCTGGCGCACAATCCCAATCCCGGATCGGCCAAGGACTCCTGGGCCGTCTGCAATCACGTCTACTCAGTCGCGTCGGAACGGCTCAAACCTCTGCGTGACGGCGGTGGCAACCGGAAGCCGCCGGAGAAACTGCATCCCGACGACCTGCATGAGATCAGCCGCCGGGTCAGGAACGCGCTGAACACCTTCCTCGCACTGGGCCTGCCGCCGGCCCCCACCACCTGACCGCTGCTTGAAAGCCGAGCGTGAGCGGCGTATATACACGTCACGGTTTAGGCCGTTGGACCGCGTGCGGTCCCCGCCCCCTCGGGGGCTAAACAGTGGGCCGGTCCGGCGACGGATCGGCCCGTTCTGTTTCCGGGGTCAGAGGCTCCCCCCGATCTCGCTCTCATATCCAAACAGCCCCTGCGCCCCGCCGGTGTGCAGGAAGACCACCGTTTCCCCCTCGAACCGGCCTGCCTTGGCCAGGGCGATCAGCCCCTTCATCGCCTTGCCGGTATAGACCGGGTCCAGCACGATCCCGTCGGTCCGCGCCGCCAGCGTCAGGGCCTCGATCACCGCCGCATCCACCAGACCATAGCCCTCGCCCACATAGTCGCAGTCAGCCACGACCATCTCCGGCGTCACCGCATCGGGCCGTCCCAGCAGGGCCGCCGTCTCGCGGGCCAGCTTCAGGACATTCTCCTCCTGCTTCGCCTTGGGCGCCCGCACCCCGATGCCCAACACCGGAATGTCCGCCCCCATCACCGCCAGCCCGGCCACCAGACCGGCGTGGGTCCCGGCGCTGCCCGTGGCCGTCACGATCCGGTCGATCCGCATGTCCAGCTCATCGGCCCCGACCACGATCTCGCGCGCGCAGTCGACATAGCCCAGCGCCCCCACGGCGTTCGAGCCGCCGCCCGGGATCACATAGGGCCGACCGCCCCGCGCCTTCACCTCCGACGCCGTCTTCTCCAGCTCGGCGGCCATGTCGGTCCCGCCCGGCACGCGCCGGATGCCCGCCCCGAACAGCCGGTCCAGCAGCACATTGCCGTTGTCGACATAGTCGGTGGCGGTCGAGCCGGTGCGCTCCTCCAGAATGATCTCGCATTTCAGCCCGTGGGCTGCGGCCGCGGCGGCCGTCTGTCGCACATGGTTCGACTGCACCGCGCCCTGGGTCACCAGCGTATCGGCGTCCTGCTCGAACGCCTCGCCCAGCAGGAACTCCAGCTTGCGGGTCTTGTTGCCCCCGCCGGCCAGCCCGGTGCAGTCGTCGCGCTTGATCCAGATTTCCACCCCCAACGCCTCGCTCAGCCGGGGCGCGGGCTCCAGCGGCGTCGGCAGATGGGCCAGCCGGATGCGGGGAAAGCGGGCGAGATGCATAGTCGAGGGCTCCCTGATTTGCGCCTGATCTAACCCCACCTCATGACACCGCGCACCTCCCGAAGAAAAAAGCCGCTGTGTCCGGAACCGAACTCAACATCCGCTGTTATCGCATCGGACCTTGCGGCGATGCGCGCTCGACAGAGTCCGATAAAGCGGCCCCGGTCCCTGCCACGCCCCCCGACGCAGACCGGGGCCGCACCTTGTCTGGCACTCCCTTTTACCCCTCCACCACCCTTCGGGTGGTCCCCCTCCCCAGCTTCGCTGGAGAGGTGGCGCGCCGCGACTTCGCGGCGTGACGGGGGGGTGACGCCCCTTGCCCGACTCAGGCGACCGGCCCGAGACTGCCCCCATGGCCGAATCGCCGATCAGACTGCGCGACCGCAGCGCCACCGAAGCCGCCATCGTCGAGGCGGGTGAGCGCATCCTGCTGCGCGACGGTTTTCCGGGCCTGAATGTCCAGACCCTCGCCGCCGAGGCCGGCTGCGACCGCAAGCTGGTCTATCGCTATTTCGAGGGCGCCGACGGCGTCGTCAGCCGCATCGCCGCCCGCGCCCACGCCGGTCTGGTCGCCAGTCTGAACGCCACGCCCGCTACCGAGACCGAGTCCTTGCGCGCCTTCGCCCGCCTCAGCCTCTCGGCCTGGGTCGCCGCCCTGCGCGCCAGTCCCCTGACCCTGCGCCTCATGGCCTGGGCTCTGGTCGAAAGCTCGCCCCTGCTGAACCGCATCGAGGACGAACGCGCCGCCGTGCTGCACGGCTGGATGCGCGAGCGCCGCCCCCGCCTGCGCGTCCCGCCCGAGGGTGATCCCGCCGCGCTCAACGCCGTCCTGCTCGCCGCCGTCCAGCATCTGGCCCTGTCGGCGGGCGCCCGCCCGGGCGTCGGCGGCGTGGCCCTGGACGACGCCGGCTGGACCCGCATCGAGGCGGCGCTGGACCGCCTGCTGGTCGCCTTCCCGGAATAGCTAGAGCGTCAGCCGCATCTCGTGGCTGTCGCTGCCGGGCGCATAGCCGTCCTTCACCACCCGCTCGATCACGAAGCCGAACCGCTCATAGAAGCCGGTTGTGTGCTGGCCCGTGTCCAGCCGCACCGCCGTCACCCTCGGCTCGGCCCGCGCCGCCGCCAGCCGCGCCTCGGTCAGCGCCCGCCCCAGCCCCTGACCGTGCAGCCCCTGCTCGACCATGCCCCAGCACAGCGAGACGGTGCGCCCGTCCGGCTCCACCGCATGCCCGCCGCAGGCGACGACGCGCCCGTCTCTCTCGATCACCTGATAAGGCCAGCGCAGCTCGTCCAGGAACGCCGCATAGCCCTCCCGCTCCGTCCCGTCGAAGAAACGCGGAACATTGCTGTCGAACAGGGCCAGACAGGCCTCGCGGTCGGCGGTCTCATAAGGGCGGGCGATATCCATGCCCCACCCTGACCCGTCCCGCTTGACCCGCCAAGCCGACCGGTCCAGTTTCCGCCCGTTCTCCGGGGGGTCGCAATCGAGCGGCTGAGATAGAGGTTTCTCCTCTGACCCGTCGAACCTGATCCGGGTCATGCCGGCGAAGGGATGAGTACGCTTCGGGTCACGGCCTCACGCCACAGAACCCGCACGCCCGACGTCGGCGGACCTCAAACGTTTTGAGGCCGCCAATGAACATCCAGGTTATCCCCCCCGCCCTGCCGGAAGAACCCAACGTCGAGCTGCCGCTGGCGGAAGCCCGCAAGGCCGTCGAGAAGGAAACCGGCCGCATCCCCACCGGCCCCCGCGCCGGCGGCGTGAAGGTCTATGTGGCCGGCGAGCTCTACCCGGAAATCCGCGTCCCCTTCCGCGAGGTCGCCGTCCACCCCTCGGCCAATGAGCCGCCGGTGACGATGTACGATTCCTCCGGCCCCTACACCGATCCGTCGGTGACCATCGACATCAAGCGCGGCCTGCCCAAGGTGAAGTCCAGCTGGCAGCTGGACCGCGGCGACATCGCCCGCGTCGAGCACCCCCGCGAGGTCAAGCCCGAGGACAACGGCCACGCCAGCGGCAAACACCTGGCCCCGCGCTTCGACGTCTCGAACCATCAGGTGTTCAAGGGCGTCGAGGGCCGTCCGGTCACCCAGTACGAATACGCGAAAGCGGGCATCATCACGCCCGAGATGGAATACGTCGCCATCCGCGAGAACCTGCGCCGTGAGCAGACCGCCCCCTGCATCCGCGACGGCGAGGACTTCGGCGCCGCCATCCCCGACTTCGTCACGCCCGAGTTCGTCCGTCAGGAGATCGCGCGGGGCCGCGCCATCATCCCGCACAACATCAACCACCCCGAGGTCGAGCCGATGATCATCGGCCGCAACTTCCTGGTGAAGATCAACGCCAACATCGGCAACTCGGCGGTGCTGTCCTCGGTGGACGACGAGGTGGACAAACTGGTCTGGGCCACCCGCTGGGGCGCCGACAATGTCATGGACCTGTCGACCGGCCGCAACATCCACAACATCCGCGACTGGATCATCCGCAACAGCTCGGTCCCCATCGGCACCGTGCCCATCTATCAGGCGCTGGAGAAGGTGAACGGCATCGCCGAGGACCTGACCTGGGAGGTGTTCCGCGACACCCTGATCGAACAGGCCGAACAGGGCGTCGACTATTTCACCATCCACGCGGGCGTCCGCCTGCCCTTCGTGCCCCTGACCGCCAAACGCGTCACCGGCATCGTCAGCCGCGGCGGCTCGATCATGGCCAAGTGGTGCCTGGCCCACCACAAGGAGTCCTTCCTCTACGAGCATTTCGAGGACATCTGCGACATCATGCGGGCCTACGACGTGTCGTTCAGCCTCGGCGACGGCCTGCGTCCCGGCTCCATCGCCGACGCCAATGACGAGGCCCAGTTCGCCGAACTCCGCACCCTGGGCGAACTGACCAAGATCGCCTGGGCCAAGGGCTGTCAGGTCATGATCGAAGGCCCCGGCCACGTGCCGATGCACAAGATCAAGGCCAATATGGATGAGCAGCTGAAGCACTGCCACGAGGCGCCCTTCTACACCCTCGGGCCGCTGACCACCGACATCGCCCCCGGCTACGACCACATCACCAGCGCCATCGGCGCGGCCATGATCGGCTGGTTCGGCACGGCCATGCTCTGCTACGTCACGCCCAAGGAGCACCTGGGCCTGCCCGACCGTCAGGACGTCAAGGACGGCGTCATCACCTACAAGATCGCCGCCCACGCCGCCGACCTGGCCAAGGGCCACCCGGCCGCCCGCCTCCACGACGACGCCCTCAGCCGCGCCCGTTTCGAGTTCCGCTGGGAGGACCAGTTCAACCTCGGCCTCGACCCCGAAACGGCCCGCAAATACCACGACGAGACCCTGCCCAAGGAGGCCCACAAGACCGCCCACTTCTGCTCCATGTGCGGCCCGAAATTCTGCTCGATGAAGATCAGCCAGGACATCCGGGACGCGGCGCGCGGGCAGAACGATGCGGGGGATTCGCTGGAGGCGGCCGAGGCCGGCATGGCGGAGATGAGTGATCGGTTTCGGAGCGGAAGCGGAAGCCTTTATGTCCCGACACCTTAGTGGTGTCGGGCTGCTTCGATCTCTGGCGGTTCATCGCTTGAAAGCGCCTTCAACATTGCCACCAAGGATTTCATCTCTTCAGGAACGTCATCAATCGCCATCGCGTCGATAATGGCGAGAGGAGTGATGCTGACGGCATAAGTCGCCTGTGCTTCTTGGTTCAAAGCAGCCAGCGCTTCTTTTCCTGGAATCACCCTGAGACGAGATTCTTCATCCTCCCACCGGGACTCGAAATCTTGGAGTGCGGCAGCATTTACCGACGCTTCTGACAGCTTGGGATTGTTGCCTTTCTCGAACTGCTTGCGTTCCGCTATCATTCGGGACTGAACTTCGATGCGGCAACTTTCAGCAAATCTGGCAAGACAGGCGGAGGCGAGCGGCTGGAAACTGACCGCCGAGCCCGTTCGTCGCTCTCGATCCTCTAATCGTCGTTGAAGTGCGCGATCGATAGCAGCGGGTACCAGTAGGAAATTTTCGATTTCGTTTCGCTGATGAATGACGGAGTACGCAGAGAAGGAGCTTCCAGCTGCCTGCAGCGATGCTCGCTCCTCCGCACACCTGAAATCGCCATCCAAAATGATGGCTGATCGGATCGGGAGCCCTAGCGTCGCTTCGATTCCAGAGATTAGATTCTTCACGCGCTCGGGGTTAAATCCTTCAGTTGGGATCACCGCAAAATCTCGCCTGTTACCTACACCAGGCTCAGAAAGACGGAGCGCAAATCTCCCAATAATCTGAAAATCCTTTCCTTCCACAAATACTGCTCGTCTGGTCTTAGCAAGTTGCGTCAGGACCGGATTAACGCTGGATCCCAACGCCTTTAGCACTCCAGCGATTTGCGTCGGATCTCGTAAACGCTTGGCCGACGAGTTGGCCTTAGAAACCAAAACAAGCTCGTTTGCCTCCGCTTCCGTGACGATCTCCGTTGAATGGGTAGCAACCAGAATATCAGGCCCCATAGATCGCAGAATGGTCAATAATTGCCGCTGCAACTCCGAGTGCAAGTATATGTCCGGCTCGTCTATCAAGAAGATAGAAGAATCCTTTCCTTGGATGATATGCGTGAGCATCTGACACCAAACTTGGAACCCGAATCCGGCCCAAAATATCTCGCGCGGAATTCGCTTTTCGGGGCAATACATGTGGAGCAAGGCACGTCTGTGAGACGTATCGATTTCGGGGAACTCAACATCCATTCCGGGCCAAGTCTGCCGCAGAAGATCCCGAAATTCTTGAAACTTTTCAGGATAGTGATACCAGATGTTTCTAAAATTTCGTGCAGCTCGATAGTTAAACAAAGCTAGACGGGCCGCTTCGCGCTCGAAAAGCGGCTCATGATGATCCACAGGACCGAGTATAGGCACAAACCCGATTGGACAGTCGAAATATTTCTTGAATGCCGAAGGATGCTCGATAACCCTCTCGGCTCCCTCGGGGATTAGATAGCAAACCTCCCTCTCAGGGAAATAAAGAGTCAGAGTACTTTTATTCGAAAGCGTGAACCTTACCCATGCCGATTCTTCGTCGTCATAGTTGAAGAACAGATTTTCTTCGGCAACGGATATTGAGGCGAGATCGACGTCGTAGCCCCTGACCGTGGCCCCTTTAAATCGTACAAACGACGGCTTTCTGCTATTTGCCTTGCGAAGTCCTGCAGCAAGGATTCTGAAAGCCGCCAAAATTGTTGATTTGCCTGCGTTGTTCGGGCCAACAACGATGTTGAATTGCTTGAGGCTCAGACTGAAACTGTCGAAAGCCTTGAATCGGTGGAATTCCACACGTGTGTAACGAAGCATCGATGAACCGTGGTCTGCTCGCGAATTGGCTCAGCTATAAGCGATTCTCCACGTTGGGTTGATTTCCGACATGCCCACCTTCGTCCTCCTCGCCGGGCCTAACGGTGCCGGGAAGACTACCTTCATCATCAACTTCCTGCGCGAACGCGCAGAGGCGTTCCAGTTCGTCAATCCGGACGCGGCCTCCCTCTCCCGGCGGGAGAGGGCTTGAGCGCCTGAGAGGCGCAGCCGATCAGGATTGCGCGAAAGGGTGAGGGGCTGGCGCATCATTCGGCGTGAGCCGTCGCACGGGAGCGGCTTGCGCCGACTTCAACAGATGCCCCTCACCCTTTCGGCTGGCGCATCGCTTCGCTCTGCGAGCCTCAAACCCTCTCCCGCCGGGAGAGGGATCACAACAGCCCCAGAACCTTCGCCTGATCGCGGATGGCGTCGTCGATGCGCCAGGGCTCGCCCAGGGCGATCTCATTGGTGAACCGGACCACGGTCCAGCCCAGCGCCTCGATATCGGTCTGGCGCAGATGGTCGCGCAGGACGACGTCGTCGCGTTCATGCACGCCGCCGTCGATCTCGATGACCAGCCGCAGCGGCACGCAGGCGAAGTCGACGGTCCAGCGGCCGATGTCATGCCGCCGGCGGACCTTGAAGCCCTCCACGCCGCCGCCGCGCAGGCGCGACCAGACCCGCTGCTCGGCGAGGCCGGCGGACTGACGCAGATCGCGGGCGCGGGACATGACCCCAGATTGCACTGTTCTCCCACCGCCGGAAAACCTAATCTGACCCCATGCCCCATCACCCCCTCCCCCTCCGCCCCGCCGTCGCCCGCAAGGCCAGCGCCACGGGCGCCTCCGCCGTCGGGGCCGCGACGGTCGGGGCGTTGGGGGCCGGGATGCTGGCGATCGGGGCCGTCGCCATCGGCGCCCTGGCCATCGGGGCGCTCAGGATCGGCAAGGCGCGCGTGCGCCGGCTGCACGTCGATGAGCTGAGCGTGGGGGTGTTGAGGATCGGGAAGATCGAGAGAGGTTCCAGGTTCTAGGTTCCAGGTTTCAGGGATGCAGCGTCTGCCCCCCGCCGGAGCCCTGCCCCCAGAACCTGAAACCTAACGCCTGAAACCTCCCTCCCCCCATACGTCCAAAAACGACGTACCGCCGTTCCATAATGCCTCCAGACCCGGAGGCTCCCATGAACGACGAACCCTTCCATCCCCGCTATCGACGCGCCCCGCCCCATGTCTGGGATCAGGTGCGCGAGGACTATCTGGCCGGATATTCCGCGTCGGAGTGCAGCCGGCGCCACGGCGTCGGGGTCAGCAACATCCGGCGGCGCGCGACCGAGCAGGGCTGGCGAAAGGCCGATCAGCCCTGGACCCCGCCCCCGGCGCTGGAGCCTGACGACGAGGGCGCGGCGCTGGCCGCCGAGGTCGACGGCGATCTGGACCAGATCGCGCTGACCGAACTGGCCTGGGTAGCGATCCGGCGGATGATGAGGGCGGTGCTGAAGGGCGACGCCGCCGAGGCCCTGCGCTGGCGGCGCGTCCGCATGGCGATGGAGGCTGAGGATGAGGAGCTGAACCGCGAGCTCTACCTCCTCCGCCGCGACGTCCCCGAGGCCTCCGCCGCCGCCCGCGAACTGGTCGATCTGGTCAATCTGGACGAATTGGACGGTGTTTTTCCGGCGCGGGAATCTGGGGCGAGGACGGCGTGAGCGCGCCGCCCGCCTCCACCTCAACTGCTGTCGTCATCCCGGACAAGCGTTCGCGAAGCGGGCGCGCGATCCGGGACCCAGCGGCGCCGCGACGGCGGCGAAACACCGGACAAGGACGCGGACACACCGGCGCTCCCGACAGCTTCGCGCTCCCGCGCGCCGCTGGGTCCCGGGGTTCGCTTCGCGCCCCCGGGATGACGATAGCGATGGAGGGGCTATGCCGAAGCCGCACCCTCTTCCTTCGCAATGTTCCGCAGGGCCTGTTCGAACACCTCCGGCGGCTGGCCGCCCGAGATCAGGTATTTGCCCTCGACCACCACGGCGGGGACCGAGCTGATGCCGCGCGACTGCCACAGGGCCTCTTCCGAGCGCACCGCCTGCACGTACCGGCCCGACGCAAGCACCTCGGCGGCCTCGGCGCGGTTCAGGCCCACGGCCTCGGCGGCCGCGGTCAGCTCGCCCGCGTCGGTCAGGTTGCGGCCCTCGGTGAAGTGGATGCGGAACAGGGCCTTCTTCAGCGCCCCCTGTTTGTCCGGCGCCGTCTCCCCGGCCCAGTGCAGCAGGCGGTGGGCGTCAAAGGTGTTCCAGATCCGGCTGTCCGCCGTCATCCGCATGTCAAAGCCCACCGAGTTGGCCCGCTCGGTGATCATCGCCCGATTCTGGGCCGACTGCTCCGGCGTCGATCCGTACTTCCGGCCGATATGCTCGACGATGTTCTCGCCCTCGGGTGCCATCTGCGGGTTCAGCTCGAACGGCCTGAAGGCGACTTCCGCCTCGATGCCCTCGCCCTTCAGCCTGTCCAGCGCGGTCTCCAGGCCGCCCAGGCCCACCACGCACCACGGACAGACGACGTCCGACACGAAATCGATCTTCAGGGGCTTGCTCATCTTCGCCATCCGCAACTGCTTCAGGCGCATATGGGAAGCGCCGCTTCACCCGCAACGCCGTCCCGGATATTGCTGACGCCATGACCTTTTCCGGCTTCGCCCCCGCCGACCTGGCCTTCCTCACCGGACTGGCTGCGAACAACGACCGCGACTGGTTCGCCGCCCATCGCGCCGCCTATGACGATGGGCTGAAGCCCGCCCTGGCCGCCCTGATCGCCGACACATCCACCGCCTGCGCCGCCCGCGACCTGCCCCTGTCGGGCGATCCGAAGCGCAGCGTCTTCCGCATCCACCGCGACCCCCGGTTCTCGAAGGACAAGCGGCCCTACAAGACCCACGTCTCCTGCACCCTGACCCGTGATGGCCAGAAGATGAGCCCGGGCATGATGTACATCCACATCGAGCCCGAGGGCGGCTCGCGGCCCGGCTTCGATCCCGACAGCATCGACCCCCTGGACCCGTCCACCCATCCGTCCGAGGCGGCGGCGAAGGCCGACGACGGCCCCTTCGGCCACGGTCCCTTCGTCGCCTGCGGCTTCTATCTGGACGAGCGGCCGCACATCGACGCCGTGCGCCGCCTGATCGTCGACCAGCCCGCCCGCTGGGCCGCCGTCGAGGCCGCCCTGTCGAAGGCCGGGCTGACGCTCGACCCCGGCGCCCCGGTCAAGCGCATGCCCAAGGGGTTCGAGGATCAGGCCGGGACCGATCTGGAGCCCGCGCTGAAACGCACCCGTTGGCTGGTCTCCCGGTCGCTGACCGGCGCCGAGGTCGCCTCCCCCGCCCTACCGGCTGCGCTCGCCGACTTCGCCTTATCCGTCAGACCCTTGCTGGATTTCGGCTGGTCAGCGCTGGATCGGATCGCCCCCTGACAGTCAGTCCGGTTGCGGACATATCAGAATTACCTCGCAATTTTCCGCGATCCGGACTATCTTAAGCGTACCGCGAGCCCGGCTTCACTTCGAGCGCGTCGCGGCTGAGAGATATTGGTCCGCCCCGCCTGAAAAATGGGGTCGTTCGAACACTCCCGCTCCAGACTTCGGGAGACAGCCATGTCCACCTATACTTTGCGCCTGCACCACAGCTCGGGCGTCGATCCCAAGGTCGAGCCCCTGGACGCCATGGACGAGGCCGAGGCCCGCGAACTGGCCCGCGTCCGCCTTCTGCTGACCCGCGACTACAGCCAGGTCGAGCTGCACCGCGGCGGCGAGGCCCTGCACGTCTTCTCGCGGGACTGAGCCCGGCCCCGCACGACCGTTTTTGACGCACGGGCGTGCTCTAATGACCGGGCCCCTTTCGGGACCCGGTCTTTGACACTCCAGCCTCAGTCGCGCTCGACGCACATGGCCACGCCCATGCCGCCGCCGATGCACAGGGTCGCCAGACCCTTCTTGGCGTCGCGACGCTGCATCTCGAACAGCAGGGTGGTCAGGATGCGCGCGCCGGATGCGCCGATCGGGTGACCGATGGCGATGGCGCCGCCGTTGACGTTCACCTTCTCCGGGTCGAGGCCCAGTTCCTTCACCACGCACAGGCTCTGGGCGGCGAAGGCTTCGTTGGATTCGATCAGGTCCAGGTCGGCGACGGTCCAGCCGGCCTTCTCCAGCGCCTTTTTCGACGCCGGGATCGGGCCGGTGCCCATCACCGCCGGATCGACGCCCGCCGTGGCCGACGACTTGATGCGCGCCAGCGGGATCAGCCCGCGCGCCTTCGCCTCGTCCGCGCTCATCAGCACCAGCGCCGCCGCGCCGTCGTTCAGGCCCGAGGCGTTGGCCGCGGTCACGCTGCCGTCCTTGGTGAAGGCCGGACGCAGCTTCTCCATCGCCTCGATGGTCGCGCCGTGGCGGATGTATTCGTCCTTGTCGACGACGGTCTCGCCCTTCTTCGAGGCGATCACCACCGGCGTGATCTCGTCATCGAACCGGCCCGCCGCCTGCGCCGCTTCCGCCTTGTGCT
Source organism: Brevundimonas sp. GCM10030266 (assembly GCF_042666595.1). Taxonomy (NCBI): domain Bacteria; kingdom Pseudomonadati; phylum Pseudomonadota; class Alphaproteobacteria; order Caulobacterales; family Caulobacteraceae; genus Brevundimonas; species Brevundimonas sp. GCM10030266. The sequence goes on along the minus strand of NZ_JBHTCY010000001.1, from coordinate 1,150,341 downwards.
GGCTCGCCAGCGCAAACTGGTCCTGCGCCTCGCGGGCGATGTCGAACTTCGTGGCGATGTTCTCGGCGGTCTGGCCCATGTGATAGCCGTTGAAGGCGTCCCACAGGCCATCCTTGATCATGGTGTCGACCAGGGTCACGTCGCCCATCTTCTGGCCGCCACGAAGCTGCTGGGCGTGCACCGCCTGGCTCATGCTCTCCTGACCGCCGGCGACCACGATCTTCGCATCGCCCGTGGCGATCTGCTGGGCGCCCACGGCCACCGCGCGCAGGCCCGAGCCGCAGATCTGGTTCAGGGTCCAGGCCGGGGTCTCCTTGGGCAGGCCCGCGCCCATCGAGGCCTGACGGCCCGGGCCCTGCCCGTTCGCCGCCTGCAGGACGTGGCCCAGCACCACCTCGTCCACGTCGGTGGGGGCGATGCCGGCGCGCTCCAGCGCGGCCTTGATGGCGACCGAGCCCAGCTGGGCCGCCGACAGGCTGGACAGGGCGCCCAGGAAGCTGCCGACGGGCGTGCGGGCGGCCGAAACGATGACAACCTCAGTCATGTAATTCACTCCACGGGGAATAACTTTGTGGCGCTTGTGCCGCATTGCAGCACGTTCGTCAGCCCCGAACGCGCCGTTCACCGGATCGTCACCCTGCTGCGGCCATATTCCACGGGAACGAAGTCATGCGTCCGTTCCTTCAAGGAGCCATGCTGATGAGCCTGAAACGCCTCCTCCGCCACGTCTGCACCCCGGACGAGCTCGACATGATCGAGCACTATCTGTCGCCCGCCGAAAAGACCGCCGATCTGGTTGTCCACGTCGTCGGCCTGACCCTCGCCGTCGTCGGCGGCGGCCTGCTGGCCGTTCTGGCGGCCATCTACGTGGGCGTCGGCGCCGCGGTCGCCATCGCGATCTATGCCCTCTGCCTCGTCGCCATGCTGACCGCCTCGACCATCTACAACCAGATCCGCCCCTGCGCCGCCCGGCCGGTGCTGCGTCGGCTGGATGAGGCCGCCATCTTCCTGATGATCGCGGGCAGCTACACCCCCTTCACCACCCAGCGGTTCGAGGGGGCCTGGGCCATCGGCTTCACCCTTCTGGTCTGGGCGGTCGGCCTGTCCGGCGCCTTCGCCAAGGTGCTGTTGCCGCGCCTGTCCGATGTCTTCTGGAGCTGCGTCTACGTCGCCTTCGGCTGGCTGGCGGTCATCGCCCTGAAGCCCATGGTCGAGACGGTCCACCCGGCGGCCCTGACCCTGCTGGTCATCGGCGGCCTGATCTATACCGCCGGCGTCTTCGTCTTCATCAGCCCGAAGGTGAAGTTCCGCCGGGCCATCTGGCACGGCTTCGTGGTCACCGGCGCCACCGTCCACTGGGCCGCCGTGCTGGTCGGCGTCGTCCTCGCACCCGCAACCGTCGGGGCTGGCTAGACTTTCGCACGCGCAACGCGGACACTGTGGCGTTGCAACAGGAACGGGGACAGCGCGTGGCTGACAAGAAGTCCGGTGCGGGAGAAAACGTCGTCATCAAGAAGTACGCCAACCGGCGGCTCTACAACACGGCGACTTCGGCCTACGTCACACTGGAAGACCTGGCGCGGATGGTCCGCGAGGGGACCGAATTCGTCGTCTATGACGCCAAGACCAATGAGGATCTGACCCGTCAGATCCTGACCCAGATCATCTTCGAGGAAGAGAGTCGCGGCGAGGCCCTGCTGCCCGTCCAGTTCCTGCGTCAGCTGATCGGCTACTACGGCGGCCAGATGCAGGGCGTCCTGCCCTCCTATCTGGAGATGTCGCTGGACAACTTCACCCGCCAGCAGGAGCAGATCCGCGGCCAGTTCTCCAAGGCCTTCGGCGGCGCGCCCGGCGCCGGCCTGATGGACGAGGCGGTGAAGCGGAACATGGCCATGTTCGCCGAGGCGATGAAGATGTGGCCCGGCTTCGGCGCCGGCGTCACCCGCCAGGCCGCCCCCGCCCCGACCGAGGCGCCGCCCGCCGACGCGGGCCCCGACCCTCTGGACGAGATGCGTCGCCAGATGGACGAGATGCGCGCCCAGCTGGACAAGCTGTCCAAGGGATGACCGACGAGGTCCGCGGCATAGGCCCCGTCGAGGGGCGGGATCGCCGGGCCGCGGATCGCCGCATGGCCGAGCGCCGGGCGGCCTCCGCCTCGCGCGCCCTTGTCCCGCTCGAGCTTCCGGCAGAAGACGCCGAGCCCCCGGCAAGACCTGCCCCGACCCCGCCCTCGGACGGATCGGCGGCCATCTTCGCCGCCCAGATGATGGGCCAGACCGGCCAGCGGCGCGGCCTCAAGGGCGGCCAGCCGGTCCTCGACGCGGCCCGCAGCGCCTACCTCGGCACGGAGTATTCCGGCACGGTTGACCGCCGCCCCAAGCCCGGTCGCACGGAAGACACCGACATCTAGGGCTCCGGCACGGTCCTTGCTGAACACGGGTCAGATCGCCCCGTTTCGGACCCTGCCATGCTCAACATCCTGACCCGCACCTTCGACGTTACCGTCGTCGCCCTGATCTTCGTGGTGTTCTCTTAAGGGGCCTAACGCCCGGCTCGCGGAGCCGGGCTGCTTGAGGCCGGGCACGCCATTCCTCCCCCAGGGTGGAGGGGGACCGCGCGTAGCGTGGTGGAGGGGCGCCCGCCGAGCGCTCCGTCACGATCCGCGCTCAAGCAGCGAGCGACCGCGTCGCGAGCGTTAGCGCCACAAAGGAAAGCCGTCAGGCCCCGCCGCCGAAGTCGAGATCCTTCCGGGCCGAGATGATGGTCACGATGAAGCCGGCCAGCACGTCGAGCATGACCATGGTCACGATCAGGAAGAAGGTCGAGGTCGCGAAGCCCTTGATCAGCAGGAACTCGACCAGCACCACGACGAACAGGATCATCGACAGGGCGTGATTGACGATGGCGACCTTCTGGCTGGAGGTCGACTTCAGCAGCTCGAAGAACAGCAGGATCAGCGACAGCAGCAGGATCAGGTCGCCCACGCCCACGTTCCAGCTGGTGCCCGAGGCCATCGGGATCGAGAAGATCGGGTCGCGCAGGATGGCGTCGGCGCCGCCGGCAGCCAGATTCACGTCCCCGCCCGAGACGACGTTGGACAACACCACGATGTTGTACAGGACCACCGGGATCAGCAGCAGCGGCAGGGCGACCAGCATGGGCGAGGCTCCATCCACGACCGCTCACGGCCGCGCTTGTTAACGATAGATACCCCGGATCGCTCCATACGGCTACGCCCGCTCCCCCGGCAGGCGAACCGGCCTCAGAACTCGCTGATCGCGCCCGGTTTGCGCGAGCGCGACTTCAGCCACATCACGCCCAGCAGGTCCGAGAACGAGGCCATCAGCCGGCCCCAGTTCGTGTATTTCGACTGACCGGTCTCGCGGTGGCGGTGATCCACGTCCAGATAGCGGTTCTCATACCCCTCGCGGATCATCAGGGCCGGCAGATAGCGGTGGATGTGGTCGAAGTACGGGAGGCGCAGGAAGACGTCCCGACGGAAGGCCTTCAGCCCGCAGCCGGTATCGTCCGCATCATCCGACAGCAGCGTCTTGCGGATGCGGTTGGCCCAGCGCGAGGCCCAGCGCTTGGCTTCCGAGTCCTGCCGCTTGGCCCGCACGCCCCCGACCAGCGCCACGTTCGGCGGCGAGGACGCCAGCAGATCGGCCAGCTTGGGAGCATCGGCAGGCGGGTTCTGGCCGTCGCCGTCCAGGGTCACCACGATCGGCGCCCGGGCCGCCAGCACCCCGGTCCGCACCGCGCGGCTCTGGCCGGCGTTCGAGCCATGGCTCAGCACCCGCAGCATGGGCAGTTCGGCCTGCAGGGCCCGCAGCTCGTCCAGCGTCCGGTCCTTCGAGGCGTCGTTGACGAACACCATCTCGAACGCGCGCCCGGCAAAGGCGGCGGCGATCTCGCGGGCCAGAGGGGCGGCGGCGCCCTCCTCGTTATGGACGGGAACGACGACGGAGATGTCGGGAACGGCTTCGGTCATGACCGCTCTCTAGCCGGTTTTGCCGCCGCGCGGGAGACATGCTCCGCACACGCATGACGGCGGCGGAACCGGCGTGATAAGACGCTCGCATGACGCTTCCGATCACGCGCCCCGATCTCGACAAATACATCCTCGGCTGGCGAGGTCCGCTGCTGGCGGCGCTGATCGCCCTGTTCGCGGGCCTGCCCACGCTGGCCCTGCTGCCGCCGCTGGACCGCGACGAGAGCCGCTACGCCCAGGCGACGTCGCAGATGCTGGAGACGGGCGACTATGTCGACATCCGCTTCCAGGACGATCCGCGCTGGAAGAAGCCGGTCGGCATCTACTGGATGCAGGCGGCCGCGGTAGCCGCGACCTCCGAGGTCGAGAACCGGGACATCCAGCCCTACCGCATCCCCTCCATCCTCGGCGCCATGATGGCCGCCGCCGCTGTCGCCTGGGTCGGACAGGCCATGTTCGGCGCGCGGGCGGGCTTCCTGGCCGGTGCCATCATGGGCGCGTCCTTCCTGCTGTCCACCGAAGCCGGGATCGCCAAGACCGACGCCATGCTGTGTGGCGCCGTCACCCTGGCCATGGCCGGGCTGGCCCGCATTTATCTGGCGTCCAAGGCCGGAGAGACGCCACAGAGGCCGCACAAGCTGATGTTCTGGTTCGGGCTGGGCCTGTCCATCCTGATCAAGGGGCCGATCGGCCTGATCGTCATCGCCCCGGCCATGCTGTTGGTCTCCCTGTGGGACCGCGACTTCCGCTGGCTGAAGCGTCTCGGCTGGGGCTGGGGCCTGCCGCTGGTGGCCCTGCTGGTCGGGCCCTGGGCCATCGCCATCACCATCGCCACCGACGGCGGCTTCTGGCGCGAGGCCATCGCGGGCGACCTGGCGCCCAAGATCGCGGGCGGCCATGAAAGTCATGGCGCCCCTCCCGGCTACTATCTGATCGCCGCCCTGATCACCTTCTTCCCGGCCACCCTGATGCTGCCGGCCGCCGTCTCGACCGGCTGGAGCCGTCGGGCCGAGCCGGCGATCCGCTTCCTCGTCTGCTGGCTGGTCCCGGCCTGGCTGATCTTCGAACTGACCCCGACCAAGCTGATCCACTACAACCTGCCGGTCTTCGGCGCCCTGTCCCTGCTGGCGGCGGCGGCCCTGACCCGGCCCATCGGCAAGATCTCGCGCTGGGCCGGCGCCGGTCTGGCGGTCTTCGTCGGCGTACTGCTGGCGGCGCTGGTCGTCTACGGCCTGACCGAGTTCGGCCGGTCGACCGCCCAGACCTGGGCCACGATCACCATCGTCTTCGCCGTTCTGGCCGGCCTGATCGGGGCCTTCCTGCTGATGCACCGGGCGGCGGTCACCGCGGTTCTGGTCAGCCTGTGCCTGGGCGTCGTCGCCCACGGCGCCCTGGCCGGCACCCTGCGCCAACTGCGCCCGCTGTCGGTCTCGCCGCAGCTGGACCGGGCGCTGGTCGCCAATGACCTGCATCCGCGTCAGGGCCGCCCCGGACCGGTCGCCATCGCCGGCTATCATGAGCCCAGCTTCGTCTTCCTGACGGGGCGCGACACCGAGCTGACCGACGCCGACGGCGCCGCCCGCGCCTTAGCCGAGGGCCGTCCTGCCATCGTCGAAGAGCGTGAGGCCGAGGCCTTCCACGCCGCCGTCGCCCGCCTCGGCGTGACCGGTCGGACGGTCGCCGAGGTGCGTGGCCACAACTACTCCCAGGGCGATGATGTGGACCTGTTCATCTACGCCCCGCGCGACGACGAGGCCGCGCCGGCCGCGCCCCGGAGCGCCGCCCGATGAGCCGCCGGATCACCATCGTCGAGGTCGGTCCCCGCGACGGCCTGCAGAACGAGGCGGCGGTGCTGGAGCCCACCGTCCGCGCCGACTTCGTGCGACGCCTGGAAGCCGCCGGGGCGCGCCGGATCGAGGCGGTCAGCTTCGTCCATCCCAAATACGTGCCCCAGATGGCCGGGGCCGAAGAGGTCATGGCCGCCCTGCCTCATGCAGAAGGCCGCAGCCGCATCGGGCTGGTCCTGAACGGCAAGGGCTATGACCGGGCGCTGGGCACGGCGGTGGACGAGGTGAATGTCGCCATGTCCGCCACCGACGGCTTCGGCCTGAAGAACCAGGGGCTGACCGTGGACCAGCAGGTCGAGATGCTGGCCGGGATCATCGCCGGGCGCGCCAACTCGGGTGCGGCCTCCGGCGCCGCGCCGTCCCTGTCAGCCACCCTGTCCTGCGTCTGGGGCTGTCCCTTCGACGGCGAGGTCGGGGTCGATCAGGTCGCCGATCTGGTGGGCCGCATCGCCGCGCTGGGCGTTCAGGAGATCGCCCTGGCCGACACCATCGGCGTCGGCGATCCATGGGCCGTGACGCGCAAGGTCGAGGCCGCCCGAAAGGCCGCGCCTGACGCCGCCCTGCGCCTGCATTTCCACGACACCCGCAACACCGGTCTGGCCAACGCCTATGCGGGCGTCGAGGCGGGCGTCGACATCCTCGACGCCTCCGTCGGCGGCATCGGCGGCTGCCCCTTCGCGCCGGGCGCCACCGGAAACATCGCCACCGAGGATCTGGTCTACATGCTGGAGCGAGCCGGGTTCGAAACCGGCTATGACCTCGACCGGCTGATCGAAAGCGCCCGCTGGATCGGCGAGAAGATCGGCCGCCCCGCCCCCAGCGCCCTCAGCCGCGCGGGTGGCTGGCCCCGGACCTGATCCGGAGGGTTAATCACCTTGGCCATTTGAAACCGGATGGGGGTTCCCGCTTTCCGGTTTGATGACCATGGACATCGACACCCTCCTCGAAGGCGGTCCATCGTATGGCGTGATCGACGCCAAGGACGGCTTCCTGCTGTACGGCCGCGAAGGCCATGAGGCGGCGTTTCGCGCCCTCGCCGAAGAGGTCGAGGCGTCGGCCGCAGGCTATGAGGTTATTCCGCTGACGGACGAGGATGACCGCTGCGACCGGTTGTTCATCGCCCCGCTGGCGGAAGAGAAGAGCTTCGCGCCTCGCAGCTAGGCTGTTTCGCAAGCGCTCCACCGAACAGCGTGCGACATACGGTAGCGACGCGTGATGTCGCATTGCCGACGCGTCGGGAGAAGGCGCAGCGTGGCTCAACCGGAGGCCACATGTCCGATACTCTTCAGACCGCAGCTTCGATCCTCGCGGGCGTCCTGCTCGCCGACTTCGCCTCAGGCCTGATCCATTGGGTGATCGACCGTTACATACCCGGCGACGCACCGCTGATCGGACGTCATTTCGTGGGTCTCATCCATCAGCACCACGAACAGCCGCATGCGATGTTCCAGCTATCGCCTGTCCGAAACAACGCAGGCTTCGTCATCCTCGTCGGTAGCCTTTTCCTGGCTTTCGCTGTCCTCGGTTGGCTGAACACACTCACCGTCACGGCCTTCATCTTCGGCGCGGGGGCAAACCAGATCCATGCATGGTCGCATCGACGACCGAAACGGTTCGCGGCTCTCATCCGCTTTCTCCAGAGGATTGGCTTGTTTCAGTCCCCACGGCACCACGGTCGCCACCACGGTCCTTCGCCGACTGCCTGCTATTGCCTGATCACCAATTGGGTGAACCCTGTGGTTGATCGGATGGAGCTATGGCGACGAGGCGAAACATTCCTTTCGTGGTTCGGGCTCAGGCCCCAATCCTATGTGCGCCCGAACCCCACCTACATCACGCCGACACCGTCCTGAGCCCTGCCCGCCACCTGTCCGCGAGTTAACTGGCCACAACCCGACCGCGCGCCCTAGCTTCAACCGAAGGCGGCAGGAGCGGGCATGACGGGATATCGGATCATCGGTCTGGCGGCGGCGCTCGCGGCGTCTTTGGCGGCGAGCGCCGCATCGGCGCAGGCGCTGCAGCGGCAGGAGGTGCTGGGAAACTGGACATTGCGCATGACCCCGTCGGAAGGCGTCACCGTCAAGATGGACGGCGGGCGGATGGAGATGCCCGTGGTCGTCTCGGCGCGCGGTGGGTCAGCTATCGCCTGCGTGGTCGATGGCGAGGCGGCGGACTGTCGGCTGAACCGGGGCCGGCTGGTCATTACCGTGCGGATCGATGACGCACGCATGGTCCATACGCTGAACAGGCGGGGAAGTGGGGGCTTCACCGGCGAGACGAGAATGAACCTTCCCGGCCTGCCCTTCGGCAGCATGCGGATCGGCGACGCCAGCCTGATCCGGCGCTGACGGCGCCTTGAACCGGTCCGAGCGACCCTATATGGCGCATATACGAAACGTATATGCGGAGTTCGCCCCATGGGCATCGTCAACATCGAGGACGAGCTGCACGAGCAGCTGCGTCGGGCCAGCAAGGCCTCGCGCCGGTCGATCAACGGCCAGGCCGCCTTCTGGATGCGGATCGGCATGCTGGGCGAGCTGAACCCCGGCCTGACCTTTCAGGAGCTGGCCGCGCGCGAGCTGAAGGCGGCAGGCGTGGACGCCGCGCCGACGGCAGGAGTCGCGGCATGACCAAGACGCCGCAGGAGATCGAGCTGATGGCCGAGTCCGGGCGTCTGCTGGCCTCGGTCTTCGCCTACATCGACACCCTGTCGCTGGCGGGGATGAGCACCATGGAGGTCAACGACAAGGTCGAGGCTTTCATCGTCAACGACCTGAAGTCGCGACCGGCGTCCAAGGGCCAGTACGGCTACGGCTTTGTGCTGAATTGCTCGATCAACGCCGTGGTCTGCCACGGGGTGCCGTCAACGGAGGAGATCCTGAAGGACGGCGACATCGTCAATCTGGACATCACCCTGGAGAAGAACGGCTTCATCGCCGACTCGTCCAAGACCTATATGATCGGCGAGGTGCCGGCGGCGGCGCGGCGGCTGGTGCGGACCACCTATGAGGCGATGTGGAAGGGCATCCGGGCGGTGAAGCCGGGCGCGACCCTGGGCGACATCGGCCACGCCATCGAGACCCACGCGAAGAAGGCCGGATACTCGGTCGTGCGCGACTACTGCGGCCACGGCATCGGGCGCGAGATGCACGAGGACCCGCAGGTCCTGCATTTCGGCAAGCCGGGCAAGGGCCTGACCCTGCGCGAAGGCATGACCTTCACCATCGAGCCGATGATCAATCAGGGCCGCGCGGGCGTCGAGACCGGCGACGACGGCTGGACGGTGACCACCATCGACGGAAAACTGTCGGCCCAGTTCGAGCACACGGTCGCGGTCACGAAGGACGGCGTGCGCGTGCTGACGCTCCGGGCCGACGAAAAGGCGGCGGCCTAGAGGTTCAGCAGCGCCGGGTCGCCGCCCTGGGCGGAGATGTTGTTGCTGATGGCCTTTTCCGAGGCGTAGCGGATCAGGCTGTAGGGGCCGCCGGCCTTGGGGCCGGTGCCCGACAGGCCCTCGCCGCCGAACGGCTGCACGCCGACCACCGCGCCGATGATCGAGCGGTTGATGTAGACATTGCCGGCCGGGACCAGACGCGTGACCTCCTCGGCGAAGGCCTCGATGCGGCTGTGCACGCCCAGCGTCAGGCCGTAGCCGCGCTGCGCCAGCTTCGCCGCCGTCTCCTTCAGCTTCGACGGTTCATAGCGGCAGATGTGCAGGATCGGGCCGAAGACCTCGCGCTCCAGATAGTCGGCGGTCGGGATCTCGGCGATGGTCGGGGCGAACAGGTGGCCCTTCTCGGCGCCCGCCGGCAGTTCGGCCCGGGCGATGATCTTCGCATCACCGCCGAGGCGGGTCAGGTGGGCCTCCAGCATGGCCTTGGCGTCGGCGTCGATGACCGGGCCGATATCGGTGGACGGGTCGGTCGGGTCACCCACGACCTGGGCCGCCAACGCGCCCTTCAGGCCTTCGATCAGGGCGTCCGCCGCCTCGTTCGGGACGTAGAGCAGGCGCAGGGCCGAGCAGCGCTGACCCGACGAGCCGAAGGCCGACAGGATGACGTCGTCGATGACCTGTTCCTTCAGCGCCGTGGTGTCCACGAACATGCCGTTCAGGCCGCCGGTCTCGGCGATGAAGGGGATGATGGCGCCCGGACGCGCCGCCAGCGCCTTGTTGATCGCGGTCGCCGTGTCCGTGCCGCCGGTGAAGGCGACGCCGTCGATGCCCGGGTGCGAGACCAGAGCCGAGCCGACGGTCTCGCCGCGACCGGGGACCAGCGCCAGCAGGTTCGCGTCCAGACCGGCCTTGTAATACAGGCGCACGGCCTCGGCGGCGATCAGCGGGGTCTGTTCGGCGGGCTTGGCCAGCACGGCGTTGCCGGCGGCCAGGGCGGCGGCGATCTGGCCGGTGAAGATGGCCAGCGGGAAGTTCCACGGGCTGATGCAGGCGAAGATGCCCCGGCCATGCAGGACCAGCGAGTTGATCTCGCCCACCGGGCCCTTCAGCTCCTGCGCCCCGCCGAAGTCACGCTCGGCCAGCATGGCGTAGTAGCGGCAGAAGTCGGCGGCTTCGCGCACCTCGGCGACGCCGTCGTTCAGGGTCTTGCCGGCTTCCCGCGACAGCAGGGCGACCAGACGGTCCATGTCGGCTTCCAGCGCGTCGGCCATGGCGCGCAGCACCGGGGCGCGGCCCGCGCCGCCCTTGCGGTCCCAGACGATCTGGGCGCGGGCGGCGGCGTCGACGGCGGCGTCGATGTCTTCCGCCGTCGCTTCCGAGACGTGGCCCAGCACCTGCGTCGTGTCGAAGGGATTGGTGACGTCCTGCGCGTTCGTCCCGGCCTTCAGCTTGCCGCCGATGATCGGGCCGGAGGTCAGCTTCTCGCTGTCCACCTTTTCAAGGGCCAGGGCGTGCCGCTCGCGGTCGGCGAGCTGGGAGTAGTCGCGGCCGAGCGAGTTCTGGCGGTCCATGTACATATCCTTCGGAACGGGGATCTTGGCGTGACGGTCGGGGTGGGCTTCGACGGTCGAGATGGGGTCGGCGGCGACGGCCGCGGCGGGGACGCGCTCGTCCAGCAGAGCGTGGACGAAGCTTGAGTTGGCGCCGTTCTCCAGCAGGCGGCGCACCAGATAGGGCAGCAGGTCCTCATGCCCGCCGACCGGGGCGTAGGCGCGCACGGTGACGGGGCCGAAGGCGTCGCGGGCGGCGTCGTACAGGGCCTCGCCCATGCCGTGCAGGCGCTGGAACTCGATCTTCACCCCGCGCTCCGACGCCATCTTGTAGACGGCGGCCAGCGAGTGGGCGTTGTGGGTCGCGAACTGGCTGTAGATGTGCGGCGCGGCCTCGATCATCAGGCGGGCGCAGACCAGATAGTTCAGATCGGTCGCGGCCTTGGTGGTGAAGACCGGATAGTCGGTGCGGCCGAACTGCTGGGCGCGCTTGATCTCGGTGTCCCAGTAGGCGCCCTTGACCAGACGGACCATCAGGCGACGGCCCGAGGTCTTCGCCAGCTCGGCCACGCGGCGGATCACCTCCGGGCAGCGCTTCTGATAGGCCTGAACAGCCAGGCCGAGGCCCTTCCACTCGCCCAAGTCGGCTTCGTTGGCGAGGCGGTCCAGCAGCTTCAGCGACAGGGCGAGGCGGTCGGCCTCCTCCGCGTCCATGGTGAAGTTGATGTCGTACTTGGCCGCGATCAGGGCCAGGCGCTTCACGCGCGGATACAGCTCCGACCAGACGCGGTCCTCATGCACCGCCTCATAGCGGGGCGACAGGGCGGAGAGCTTGACCGAGACGCCGTGGCCGACTTCCGGCCCCTGCCCTTTCGCGGTCTTGCCCACGGCCTCGATGGCGTCGGCGTAGATCTTCTCATAGCGCTCGGCGTCGTGGGCGGTGCGGGCGCCCTCGCCCAGCATGTCGAACGAGCAGAGCCAGCCTTCCTTGTTCGAGCGCTTCAGCGCCGCCTCGATGGTGCGGCCAACCACGAACTGTTCGCCCATGATGCGGACGGCGGCGGCCACGGCCTCGCGGATCACCGGCTCGCCCAGACGGCCGACGATGCGCTTCAGGAAGCCCGGCAGGTCGGTCTTGGCCTCCTCATCGACATCGACCAGCTTGCCGGTCAGCATCAGGCCCCAGGTCGAGGCGTTGACGAACAGGCTGTCGGATTGGCCGAGGTGGCTGGCCCAGTCGGCCGAGCCGATCTTCTCGGCGATCAGGCGGTCGCGGGTTTCCTCGTCCGGCGTGCGCAGCAGGGCTTCGGCCAGGCACATCAGGGCCAGACCCTCGCGGGTGCCGAGACTGAACTCCTGCAGGAAGCTTTCGACCACGCCCTGCTTCTTCACGCTGCGGCGGGCGCGCTCGACCAGGTCGGTGGCCGAGGCCAGGACGGCGGCGCGCTCGGCGGCGTCCAGCGGGGTGCGGTCCAGCAGGCCGCGGACGGTTGCGGTCTCATCGGCGAATTTGCCGTGATCCAGCGTATCCCAGCCGGCGACGCTCGAAGGGGTGAAGACGGCGGTGCTCATGGGCGCGGATATCCTGTGTGATCGGCCATATATGGCGGACAACTCCGAATGTGCATCGTATGATAGGCCGCACAGCCGAAGAACGTTCGGCCACACAGGTTCTGAACCGATGGAAAATCTGGACGCCGTGGACCGCCGCCTGCTCCGGGCGCTGCAGGAGGACGGCCGTATCTCCAACGCGGAACTGGCCCGGCGGTGCAATCTGTCGCCCGCCGCCTGTTTCGAGCGGGTCCGCCGTCTGCGCGAGAAGAAGGTGATCACCGGCTACGCGGCGATGATCGACCCGGCCAAGGTGGGACGGGGGCTGATGATTTTCGTCGAGGTCCTGCTGGACCGCACCACCGGCGACATGTTCGAGGCCTTCGCCGAGGCCGTGCGCCGCCAGCCCGAGGTGCTGGAGTGCCATATGGTGGCCGGCGGCTTCGACTATCTGATCAAGGCCCGCGTCGGCGACATGGACGCCTACCGCGCCTTCCTGGGCGATGTGCTGGTGAAGATGCCGGGCGTCCGCGAGACCCGAACCTATGCCGTTCTCGAAGAGGTGAAGGCGACGACGGCGTTGCCGCTGTAGGCACCTTGCCTAAGTTTTCACACCGCCTAGTCTCCCGCTCAGGGGGAAATCAACATGAGAACACTCGCCATAGCTACGGCCGTGACACTTCTCACCGGAGGAGTTTCGGGCGCGCAGAACCAAGAAATTCTGATCATGGGCGGAAACAACCAAGACGAATTTCTTGGGTGCCTGACTTGCAGCGAGTACGATGGAAACTCGGTGTGGAACCAGCACTCCCGACATGGTTGGCAGAACCGGTACGGGACATGGAACCGCTACGGCCAACACGCGAGCCGGTACGCTGTCACCTCTGCCTGTAACCAGTACGGCCAGAACGCTCCCGCTCTCGTCGATAGATCAGGCAACTACTACGGTCGCCTCAGTGTGAACCGATATGCCCAAGGCAGTGTCTGCGGCGTCGGCGGCGCTGAACGGATATGCACCGCGCTCAGGGTGATGTGCGCTGACGAGTAGTGTCGCAGTCGCAATCTAACCTCCGTCTCGCCAACGTCATCGCGAAGCGCTAGACCATTCATCCGATCAACGGCGGAGCCTTCCGGCCCTTATGAGAATCGTTCTGGCCACCGACGCCTGGGAGCCCCAGGTCAACGGCGTCGTCCGCACCCTGAGCCGTATCACCGCGGAATGCCGCGCGATGGGCCATGAGGTGGAGGTGATCGAGCCGAGCCAGTTCAAGACCATCCCCTGCCCCACCTATCCGGAAATCCGGCTGGCGCTGGGGGCCGAGGAAGAGATCCGCGAACGCCTGCGCGCCTTCGAGCCGGAGGCGGTGCACATCGCCACCGAAGGGCCCATCGGCATCGCGACGCGCCGCATCTGCGTGGAATGGAAGCTGCCGTTCACGACCAGCTACCACACCAAATTCCCCGAGTATGTCTCGGCCCGGTTCCCGATCCCGGTGCAGGTCGGCTACGCCTATATGAAGTGGTTCCACAAGCCGTCGGGACGGCTGATGGTCGCCACCCCGACCCTGCGCGACGAGCTGACCGCGCACGGCTTCCGCAACGTCTCGCCGTGGACGCGGGGCGTGGACACCGAACAGTTCAACCCGAACCTCGAACGCATCTATGACGAGATGGGCGGCGCCGACTGGCCGCGCCCCTTCTTCCTGAACGTCGGCCGCGTGGCGGTGGAGAAGAACATCGAGGCCTTCCTCGAACAGGATCTGCCGGGCACCAAGATCGTGGTCGGCGACGGTCCGGCCCGCGAGGAGCTGCAGGCCAAATATCCGGAAGCGAAATTCCTCGGCGCCCGCTTCGGCGAGGAGCTGGCGCGCTGCTTCCGCGACGCCGACGTCTTCGTCTTCCCCAGCTGGACCGACACCTTCGGGCTGGTGATCCTGGAGGCCATGGCCACCGGCACCCCGGTCGCCGCCTATCCGGCCCACGGCCCGATCGACATCATCCCCGGCTCGAACGCCGGGGCCATCGACAAGGACCTGCGGACCGCCTGTCTGGAAGCGCTGAAGTGCGACCGGGCCACCGTGCGCGCCTATGCCGAGAAGTTCAGCTGGCGCGCCTCGGCCGAGCAGTTCATCGAGAACCTGCAGCCCTATCCGGAGCCGGACCGCGGCCGCTTCTGGCGCCGCCTGCGCCGGATCGCGCGGCTGCGGCGCAAGGCGGCGGCCTAGAAGTTTCCGACAAAACCGACACGGACAGCGACGAGCGGCTCGGACCACCGCGTCGTGTCGAGATAGCTCTGACCCAGGCCGACCACCGCGCGGCGGCCAAACCCCACGCCTTCCGGGGTCTCTGCCAGGACGCGGCAGTTCTCAAGCCGACCTGTATCAAGCCGGACTTCGCACCCGATCGTCACGTCACCCCGGTAAATGTCCCGGTCCCGCGCCTGGTCCGGGTACTGAATGCCCGGCGGCGTCTTCCAGGGCAGCTGGCCGGCCGTGTGCACCGCTGTCCAGGTGTGCGGCCCGGCCGAATAGGACTGGGGCGGCGACTGCTGGATCAGGGCGACGGCGAATGCAAGTTCAGCGAACATGGGTTCCTCCGTCGCCGATCATGCCGATAAACCGCCCGGGCGCCATACCAAACCCTTGGGACTGAAAAGAAAAAGGCCCCGGATCGCTCCGGGGCCTTTCTGGTTTCAGACGGACAGAAGGATCAGTTGGCCGGAGCCGTCATCACCGTCAGGGCCTGGGCGATGGCGCGTTGGCCGGCCAGTTCGGTTTCCGGCAGCGGCACCAGACCGCGGTCCTGCAGATAGCCGCCGCGACCGGCCGAGGCCTCCGACATGAACTCCATGACGAACTGCTCCAGGCCCGGGGTCACGCCCACGTGCTGCTTCTTGACGTAGATGTAGAGGCTGCGGGCCAGCGGATAGGTGCCGTCGGCGATGGTCTCGACCGAGGGGGCGATGCCGTCGATGGTCTCGGCCTTCACCGTGTCCATGTTCTGCTCGAGGAAGGAGAAGCCGAACACGCCGAGCGACCCCGGGGTGCGGGTCAGGGTCTGGACGATGGCGTTGTCGTTCTCGCCCGAGTCGATCCACATCTGATCCTCGCGCACGGTGTGGGCGATGGTCTCGAAGCGGTCGCCGTCGGCTTCGTCGAGGGCGGCGAGGGCCGGGATCAGCTTGGCGCCGGGCGCCATGCCCAGCTCCAGGAAGGCGTCACGGGTGCCCGAGGTGGGCGGCGGGCCATAGACCTGGATGCGCTGGTTCGGCAGGGCCGGGTTCACCTGGTTCCAGGTGGTGGCCGGGTTGGCGACGAAGGCGCCGTTCGCGCCCGGAACTTCCTTGCCCAGACCCAGATACAGGTCCTGGAGGCGCAGGTTGAAGCTGCTGCCGGTACGGGCGGTGGCGACGACGATGCCGTCATAGCCGATCTTGATCTCGACGATGTCGGTGACGCCGTTCTTCTGGCACAGCTCGAACTCGGACTTCTTCATCGGACGCGAGGCGTTGGCGATGTCCGGGGTCGAGGGGCCTATGCCTTGGCAGAAGGCCTGGATGCCGCCGCCGGTGCCCAGGGCCTCGACGCGCGGGGCGCTGCCGCCGGTGGTGCGCTGGAAGTTTTCGGCGACGCGGGTGGCGAAGGGGAAGACGGTCGACGAACCGGCCGCCCAGATGCCCGAGCGGGCCGCTTGCGAGCCGGGCGCGCCGGCATTGTCGCCACAGGCGCCGAGGGCCAGAAGAGCCACCGCCGAGGCGGCGGCGAGCAGGGTGCGGGTCATCGTCAGTCTCCGGACATTGGATCGGAACAGCCAGTCAGCGCCGCTTAGACCAGAGGATTGTGACGGTTGGGCGAAGGAAGAGGGGCCAGGCTCCAGGGATCAGGTTCCAGGGAGCGGGACTTTCGACGCGGGAAGCCCCCTAAAACCTGATCCCGGGAGCCTAGAACCTCCCTCAGATATGGATCGCATGCCCCAGCGCGCGCAGGGACGCCTCGTGGAAGGCCTCGCCCAGCGTCGGGTGGACGTGGATGGTTCCGGCCACGTCTTCCAGCACCGCGCCCATTTCCAGCATCTGAGCGAAGCTGTTGGACAGTTCCGAGACGTGCTGGCCGACGGCCTGCACGCCCAGCAGGCGGTGATCGGTCTTCGACGCCAGAACCCGCACGAAGCCGCCGTCCTCGCCCGCCTCGATGGCCAGGGCGCGGCCGATGGCCATCAGGGGGAAGACCGCCTGAATGACATCGTCACGGCCCGCCACGTCCTGCGGCCCGAGGCCCGCCGAGACGATTTCCGGCTCGGTGAAGCAGACGGCGGCGATGGTGACAGGATCAAAGCGCTTGTCTTGGCCGGCGATGATCTCGGCGACCACCTCGCCCTGCGCGCTGCCCTTGTGGGCCAGCATGGGTTCACCGGTCAGGTCGCCGATGGCCCAGACGTTCTTCATCGAGGTGGCGCAGCGGTCGTCGATCTTCACGAACGGTCCGGCCATGGCCACGCCCATGTTCTCCAGCCCCCAGCCCTTGGTGCGCGGGCGGCGGCCGACGGTGACCAGCACCTTGTCGGCCTTGATCTTCAGAGCCTGACCATCGGCGCCGGTGACGTTCAGCGCCCCGTTCTCGAAGGAACCGGCCTTGGCGCCGAGGTGCAGCTCGACGCCGTGCTTCTGCAGCCATTTGGCGACCGGCTCGGTCAGGGCCTTGTCGTAGAGCGGCAGCAGGCGGTCGGCCATTTCGACGATGGCGACTTCCGCGCCCAGCTTGCGGAAGGCGATGCCCAGCTCCAGCCCGATATAGCCGCCGCCGACAACGACCAGCTTCTTCGGCACGTCCGGCAGGGACAGGGCTTCGGTGGACGAGATCACGTCGCCGCCGAACGGCAGGAAGGGCAGTTCGACGGGCTCGGAGCCGGTGGCCAGGATGACGTGCTCGGCGGTGATGGTGATGTCGCCATCATCCGTCTTGACCGTGCAGGTCTTGGCGTCGGCGAAGGTCGCCCAGCCCTTGATGACCTTGACCTTGGCCTTCTTCAGCAGGGCCGCGACGCCGTTGTTCAGCTTGCGGACGATGCCGTCCTTCCACTCGACCGTCCTGGACAGATCAACGGCCGGAGCGGTCGCCGTGATGCCCAGGGTGCCGCCGTCAGCGGCCTTGGCCACCGTCTCGAACTTGTTGGCCGCGTGGATGATGGCCTTGGACGGAATGCATCCGACGTTCAGACAGGTCCCGCCCAGCCCGTCGCCGCCGTCCACCAGCACGGTGTCCAGGCCCAGCTGGCCGCAACGGATGCCCGCGACATAGCCGCCGGTGCCGGCGCCGATGATGAGGACTTTGGTTTTGATCTGCTGCATCTCTCTACCCGCTCATCCCGGCGAAAGCCGGGACCCAGTTCCGTCCAGCCTGACGCCGAAGCCTCAGGCCTTTCGCCTCATAAAATCTCCACCCGCTCCATCCCCCAAAGCACTGGGTCCCGGCTTTCGCCGGGATGAGCGAAAGGGGGATCACATCCACAACGTCGCGGGATGCTCCAGAAGCCCCTTGATGCGTTGGACGAAGACGGCCGCGTCGTGGCCGTCGACGATGCGGTGATCGAAGGACGAGGACAGGTTCATCATCTTGCGGACGACCATCTGGCCGTCCTTCACCACGACGCGTTCGATGATCTTGTTCGGACCGACGATGGCGACTTCCGGGTGGTTGATGATCGGGGTGTGAACCACCCCGCCCAGCGTGCCCAGCGAGGTGATGGTGATGGTCGAGCCCGACAGCTCCTCGCGCTTGGCCGAACCGTCCTTGGCCGCACCCGAGACGCGGGCGATTTCCGCCGCCGTGTCGTAGGGATCGCGGGCCTCGGCGTGGCGGACCACCGGCACCATCAGGCCGTTCGGCGTCTGGGCGGCGATGCCCAGGTGCACGGCGGCGTGCTGGGTCAGGACGCCGGCCTCGTCGTCATAGGTGGCGTTGATCTGCGGCTGGTCGCGCAGGGCCACCACGATGGCGCGGGCGATGAAGGGCAGGACGTTCAGCTTGCCCTTGCCGGTCTTCTTGGCCTCGGCGTTCAGGTGAGCGCGCAGCTCCTCCAGCGCCGTGACATCGATCTCCTCGACATAGGTGATGTGCGGAATGCGACGGACGCTCTCGGCCATCTTCTCAGCGATCTTGCGGCGCAGGCCGATGATGCGGACCTCGGTCGTCCCTTCGGCCTTGGCGTAGGTCGAGGCCGACGATCCGGAGACGGACGACTTCGAACCACCGGCGACGAAGGCGTCGAGGTCGGCGTGTTCGATGCGGCCCGCGGGGCCGGAGCCCGGCACGAACTGCAGCTCGACACCCAGATCGCGGGCGCGGTTGCGCACGGCGGGCGAGGCCAGCGGGCGCTGGTTGCGGTCCGACAGGGTGCGCGGCTTGCTGTCGGCGGCGACCGGCGCGGGGACGGGCTTCGGCGCAGCCTTGGCGACCGGCGCCGGAGCGGCCTCGGCTTTCGGAGCCGGTGCGGCGGCCGGAGCAGCGGCGACATTGCCCTTGCCCTCGACCTGGAAGCTGACCAGCGGCCCCCCGACGGGCACCTGCTGACCGGCTTCGCCGTGCAGGGCGACGACCACGCCGGACACCGGGGCGGTGATCTCCACCGTGGCCTTGTCGGTCATGATGTCAGCGAGGATCTGGTCCTCCGACACCGTGTCGCCGACCTTCACGTGCCAGCCGACCAGTTCGGCCTCGGCCGTGCCTTCGCCCACATCGGGCAGCTTGAAGACGTAGTTGGTGCCGGAGACGGGCTGCGCGGCCGGAGCCGGAGCGGCGGCCTTGGGAGCCTCGACAGGAGCCGGAGCGGCTTCGGCCTTGGGCGCCGGAGCCGGTTCGTCGGATGCATTGCCCGCGCCCTCGACCTCGAACTCCACCAGCGGCCCACGAACCGGGACCATCTGACCGGGCTCGCCGTGGATGGCGATGACCTTGCCCGAGACCGGGGCGGTGATTTCGACGGTGGCCTTGTCGGTCATGACGTCGGCGACGATCTGGTCCTCGGCGACCACGTCGCCGACCTTTACGTGCCAGCCGACCAGTTCAGCCTCGGCGGTGCCTTCGCCCACGTCGGGCAGTTTGAAGACGAAACGACCCATCTCAGCGTCCCCCGCTCATGGTGGCTTTCAGGGCGTCGGCCACGCGTTGCGGGCCGGGGAAGTATTCC
This sequence comes from Brevundimonas sp. GCM10030266, assembly GCF_042666595.1. NCBI lineage: Bacteria > Pseudomonadati > Pseudomonadota > Alphaproteobacteria > Caulobacterales > Caulobacteraceae > Brevundimonas > Brevundimonas sp. GCM10030266. The sequence goes on along the minus strand of NZ_JBHTCY010000001.1, from coordinate 1,130,823 downwards.
CACTCGAAGGCGTGCGGATAGGGCGTGTCCCAGCCACAGACGCGGGCGATGGGGGCTTCCAGATGATAGAAGCAACGCTCCTGCACCAGCGCCGAAAGCTCGGCGCCGTAACCCGAGGTCTTGGGCGCCTCGTGCACGATCACGCAGCGGCCGGTCTTTTTCACCGAGGCCTCGATGGTCTCAATGTCCAGCGGCACGAGGGTGCGCAGGTCGATGACCTCGGCGTCCACGCCCGCATGCTCGGCGCCCGCCAGCGACACCCAGACCATGGTGCCCCAGGCCAGGATGGTGACGTCATTGCCCTCGCGCATGACACGCGCCTTGCCGATCGGCTCGACGTATTTGCCGGTCGGGACCTGGGCGAATTCCTGCGTCTTCCAGGGCGACACCGGCTTCTCGTGCCAGCCGTCGAACGGGCCGTTGTAGAGGCGCTTGGGCTCGAAGAAGATGGTGGGGTCGTCGTCCTCGATGCAGGCCGTCAGCAGGCCCTTGGCGTCATAGGGGTTGGACGGCACCACGACCTTCAGGCCGGCGATGTGGGTGAACAGGCTTTCCGGCGACTGGCTGTGTGTCTGGCCGCCGAAGATGCCGCCGCCATAGGGGCTGCGGACGGTGATCGGCGAGGTGAACTGCCCGCCCGAGCGGTAGCGCAGCTTGGCCGCCTCGGAGACGATTTGGTCGTAGGCCGGGTAGATGTAGTCGGCGAACTGGATCTCCACGACCGGGCGCAGGCCGTAGGCGCCCATGCCGATGGCGGCGGCGACGATGCCGCATTCGCTGATCGGGGCGTCGAAGCTGCGGGTCAGGCCATGCTTCTGCTGCAGGTGGTCGGTGACGCGGAAGACGCCGCCGAAATAGCCGGCGTCCTCGCCGAACGACAGGACGTTGCCGTCCTCGGCCATCTTGACGTCCAGGGCCGAGTTCAGGGCCTGGATCATGTTCATCGCCAAGACTTGGGGCTGCACGCCGGAGGTCGGGGCGACCGACTTCGGCGCGTTCTTCTGATCGACCATGTCCGGCTCGACGCCGTCGGTGCGGTCAGCCTCGGTGAAGGTGGTTTGCTCGGTCATGCTCAGACTCCCACCTCGCGACGTTGTTCCACAAGGCGCCAGTCCTCGGTGGCGAAGACCTCCTCGAACATGGTCTTCACGCTGGGGCGCGACTGGCCGAGCGTGCCGATGGCTTCGGATTCCTTACCGGCGGCGCGGACCTGTTCGACCGCGTCCTTCTCGGCCTCTTCCTGCTGCGCGTCCGACCATTCGCCCAGCGCGATCAGGTGCTGCTTCAGGCGGTCCACCGGATCACCGAGCGGCCATTTCTCATGCTCGTCGCCCGGGCGGTAGCGGCTGGGGTCGTCCGAGGTCGAGTGCGGGGCGCCGCGGTAGGTGAACAGCTCGATGACCGTCGCGCCCTGATTGGTGCGCGCCCGCTCCTCGGCCCACTTGGTGGCGGCCCAGACGGCGAGGAAGTCGTTGCCGTCCACGCGCAGGGCCGGAAGGCCGTAGCCGATGGCCTTGGACGCGAAGGTGGTCTCCAGACCGCCCGCGATGCCCATGAAGGACGAGATGGCCCACTGGTTGTTGACGACGTTCAGGATCACCGGCGCGCGGTAGACTGCGGCGAAGGTCAGGGCGTTGTGGAAGTCGCCTTCCGCCGTGGCCCCGTCGCCGATCCAGCTGATGGCGATCTTGTCGTCACCCTTGTAGGCGCTGGCCATGGCCCAGCCGACGGCCTGCGGCACCTGCGTCCCGAGGTTCCCCGAGATGGTGAAGAAGCCGTACTCCTTGGACGAGTACATGATCGGCAGCTGGCGGCCTTTGATCGGGTCGGCGGCGTTCGAGTAGATCTGGTTCATCATCTCGACCAGCGGATAGCCGCGCGAGATCAGCAGGCCCTGCTGGCGGTAGGTCGGGAAGCCCATGTCCTCGCGACGCAGGATCATCCCCTGCGCGACCGCGATGGCCTCCTCGCCCGTGCACTTCATATAGAAGCTGGTCTTCCCCTGACGGTGGGCGCGGTGCATCCGGTCGTCGAAGGCGCGGGTCAGGATCATGGCCTTCAGGCCCTGACGCAGGGTCTCCGGGTCCAGATTCGGATTCCACGGCCCGACGGCCTTGCCGTCATCGTCCAGCACGCGAACCAGCTGGAAGGCGTGGTCGCGCATTTCGTAGGGCGTGGAGGCCACATCCGGGCGATCCACCGCCCCCGCCGCGTCAAAGCGCAGGTGGCTGAAGTCGGGGGCGTCGCCCGGACGGCCCGAAGGCTCGGGCACGCGCAGAGACAATTGGGGCGTATTGGGCTTCTTCATTCCGTCCTGCCGTCCGGTTGATCCGAGCGCGTTTTCCTCAGTCAGCGATCTAGCACGACCCCGGCGCCAAGGCTCGCTCGATTTTGACCTTGCCTTGTGCTGATCGCGGGTATTTTATTGCGCCATAATAATAAGTGGAGAAACGCATTGGCCGAAGAGCTGGATCCCGTCGACGCCCGAATTCTTGACATCCTCCAACAGGATGCCGGCCTGTCGGTTGCCGAGGTCGCCGACCGCGTGGGCCTGAGCGCCTCGCCGTGCTGGCGCCGGATCAAGAGGCTGGAGGATACGGGCTTCATCCGCAAGCGGGTGACCCTGCTAGACGCCGACAAGCTGGGCCTGGACTTCGAGGTCTACGCCATCGTCAAGCTGAGCCTGCCGTCGAGCGAGAACCTGGACACCTTCGAGGCCGCCGTCGCCCACTGGCCCGAGGTGGTGCAGTGCGCCACCATCACCGGCCGCGAGGACTATGTGCTGCGGATCATCACGTCGGACATGCACGCCTTCGACAAATTCCTGCGTGAAAAGCTGCTCAGCCTGAACATCGTCTCGGACTGCGAAAGCCACATCGTCACCCGGGGTGTGAAGAATGTGACCGCCCTCCCCCTTGGCATCGTGACCCCGCACGTCGGATAGTGGCGGCCGGCCCGAAGGCTGGCCGGGGGACACTGACATGATCGAACTGGTGATCGACGCGCGCCGCAAGGACCTGGGCGGGTTCGAGGTCGGCCGCGTGCTGCCCTTCCATTCGCGCCGGATGGTGGGCCCCTTCATCTTCCTGGACCAGATGGGCCCGGCCGAGTTCGCGCCGGGGGCCGAGGCCATCAATGTGCGGCCGCACCCGCACATCGGCCTGTCGACCCTGACCTATCTGTTCGAGGGCGAGATCATGCACCGGGACAACACCGGGGCGACCCAGGCCATCCGCCCGGGCGAGGTGAACTGGATGACCGCCGGCAGCGGCATCGTCCACTCCGAGCGCACCGATCCGCTGAAGAAGAGCCAGGGCGGGGCCATGCACGGCATGCAGGCCTGGGTCGCCCTGCCGACCGAGCTCGAAGAGACCGCGCCGGCCTTCCATCACTTCGGCGAGGACGGTCAGCCCGCCTATGAGAACGGCGGCCTGTTCGCCCGCCTGGTGGCCGGCGAGGCCTATGGCGCCAGGGCCTCGGCTCCTGTGTCGTCGCCGCTGTTTTACGTTCACTGGGAACTGGCTGAGGGCGTCCGCACCGCCCCGCCCGCGGGCAAGGGCCCCGGCGGTTACTCGGAGCGCGCCCTCTATGTGGTGAAGGGCGAGATCGAGGTCGGCGACCGGACCTTCCATGAAGGCCAGATGATCGTGCTGGAGCCGACGGCCGAGCCGACCATCAAGGCCATTCGCCCCTCGTCGGTCATGGTGCTGGGCGGCGAGCCGGTCGGCCCCCGGGTTATCTGGTGGAATTTCGTCTCCTCGTCGCAGGAACGGATCGATCAGGCCAAGGCCGACTGGAAGGCCGGACGCATGGCCCTGCCGGCCGAGGACGATCTGGAGTTCATCCCCCTGCCCGACGTTCCCGCCACACCGGAGCCGGCCCCGAAGCCGGAACCGACGCACCCGGTGTAGATTTCGCTTTCGTCATCCTCCGGCGAGCGCAGCGAGACCGGGGGACCCAGCGGCGCGCGTGAGCGCGAAGCTGCCGGGAGCACTGGCGCTCAAACGTCGTTCTTTAGCTTTTCGCCGCCGTCGCGGCGCCGCTGGGTCCCCCGGTCGCGCCGCTCCGCGGCTTGCCGGAGGATGACGACGGCAGGGCTCAGAGCCCGTTCTTCGCCGCCACCCAGTCGACCACGGTCGAGATCGCCTCGGGCGCCAGGGTGGTCTCGATGGCGGCGTACTCCTGCACGGAGCCCGTCTGCGCCGGCTGGAGCAGGTGGTTCAGCCCGGGCAGGATGACGATCTCCGCCTCCGGCCTGAAGGTCCGCAGGGGCGGGACGTTCTGGTCCGGCGACACCTGCAGATCCTTGCTCCCGTAAACCGCCAGCATCGGCACGCGCACGGCGCGCAGCGAATCCGCCGGATTGTGCACGACCAGCCAGCGATACCAGGCCGTGCTCATCTGCGCCCCGGCGGCGGCGGCCTGCCGCTGCGGCTGGCCCACCCCGACCAGAATGGCCTCGACCTCGCGGGCGACGGCGGCGGGATCTTCCGCATTGTCGGCGACGGCGCGCATCAGGGCGGCCTGGACGACACCCCCGGCGGCGACCTGTTCGGCCGGGAGGCCCGAGGCCAGCCCCATCAGGCGGACCTGTTCCTCGACGACGGCGCCGCCCGGCACGGTCGGGCCGGCCAGCGTCACGATCCAGGCGACGGGCGCACCCTCCTGCGCCGCCAGAGGGGCGACGATGCCGCCCTCGCTGTGGCCGATCAGGCCGATGCGGCTCCGGTCGATGTCCGGTCGGGAGGCGAGGTAGTCCACGGCGGCGCGAACGTCGGTGGCGAAGTCGGCGCTGGTCGCGGCGGCGAAGCTGCCCGTCGATCCGGCCACGCCCCGGTCATCATAGCGCAGGACCGCCACGCCCCGCTTCGTCAGGGCGTCGGCCCAGACCGCGAAGGGCTTGTGGTCCAGAATGGTCTCGTCGCGGTCCTGCGGCCCCGAGCCGGTGATCAGCACCGCGACCGGGAACGGCCCCTCGCCCTGTGGCAGGGTCAGGGTCCCGGCCAGACGGACGCCCGGCGCGGCGGGGTTGTCGAACGCCACCTCCTCGCTGCGATAGGCGAAGGGCGGTTGAGGCGTCTGGGGCCGGACGGGACCGGCGGCGATCTCGCCCCGTTCCATCACCAGCGGCGCGGTCATGCCCCCCTGCGCCAGGGCGCCGGTCAGGCTGCGGCGATCCTCGGACAGCTGCCCCTCGAAGCGACCGCCGATGACCGGCACGATGAAGCGCACCGTGCGTCCCTCGACCGCCGAGGTGGCGGCGATGCCCCGCGCGCCCTGATCGGGACTGTCCATCGTGGTCGTCCCGTCGGCGGCGACGTTGAAGACGATGCGGATCGACTGGCCTCCGACCGTGATGCGCCCTTCCCAGGCGCCGCTGATGTCAGGCGCAGCCTGAGCAGGCGCGACGGCCACGGCGACAGCGAGGATCGGCGAAAGAATGGTCATGGGGCCCTCCGTAATTTCAACCTAGGCGGCGAGACCTCCACAGCCAAGGCGGTACAGCGCCGCAATCCGCAACCGCGCAGGACTTGAATGCCCGCCGACAGACCCGATCTGTCGGCCATGACCGCTTTCTCCGTGCTCGACCTGTCGCCCATTGTGGAGGGCGGCGACGCCCGCCGCGCCCTTCTGGAAACTGCCGAACTGGCGAAGACGGCCGAACGGACCGGCTTCAACCGCTTCTGGCTGGCCGAGCACCACAACATGCCTGGCATCGCCAGCGCGGCGACGGCGGTGGCCCTCGGCTTCGTCGCCGGCCAGACCGAGACCATCCGCGTCGGCTCGGGCGGCATAATGCTGCCCAACCATGCGCCGCTGGTGGTGGCCGAACAGTTCGGGACGCTGGCCGCCCTCTATCCCGACCGGATCGACCTGGGTCTGGGCCGCGCGCCCGGCACCGACGGCGAGACAGCCCGCGCCCTGCGCCGCTATTTCGACGCCGCCGACCAGTTTCCGCGCGATGTGCTGGAACTGCAGCGCTTCCTCGACGATCCGATCGAGGGCCAGCGGGTGACCGCCTGGCCGGGCGCCGGTTCGAAGGTGCCGGTCTGGCTGCTGGGCTCCAGTCTGTTCAGCGCCGAACTGGCCGCCCATCTGGGCCTGCCCTTCGCCTTCGCCAGCCATTTCGCCCCGGAACTGCTGTTGCAGGCGCTGGAGACCTACCGCGCTGGCTTCCGCCCGTCGAAACAGCTGGCCGAGCCCTATTCGATGGCCGCCATCAACGTCTTCGCCGCTGACAGCGACGCGGAGGCGAAGCGCCTGTCGACCTCGATGCAGCAGTCGTTCGCGGCGGTCGTGACCGGCAAGCCCGGCAAGCTGAAGCCGCCGGTGGACGACATCACCACCGTGCTGGACGCCCGTCAGATCGCGGCGGTCGAGAGCCGCCTGACCTATGCCGCCATCGGCGGGGTGGAGACGGTGCGGACGAAGCTGGCCGAGTTCATCGCCGCGACCAAGGTGGATGAGGTCATGGTCACCGGCATGATCCACGACCTGGAGCCTCGCCTGCACAGCCTGGAGGTGACGGCGGAGGCCATCGCCGGCCTCTAGAGCCCGCGCAGGAACTCCAGCAGCCACCCGTTCACGACCTCGGGCCGCTCCTGCTGGATCCAGTGACCGGCGCCCGGCACGACCACCTGTGAGCGCAGGTCCGGGACCAGCTTGGCCAGGCCCGCCTCGTGCTGGCCGGAGTAATGCCGCACCGGATCGCGGTCGCCGACCATGAAGGCGCCCGGCACGCGCACCTGCGCATCCTGCAGGAAGGCCGTCAGCGACCAGTTCTGATCGATGCAGCGATACCAGTCCAGCGGCGCGCGGAACCCGCCCGCCTCGAACGCCGCGACATATTCGGCGAAATGCTCGGCGCTCATCCACGGCGGCAGGGGCGCGTCGTCGGGAACGGTGGAAATGAAGGTCTCGCCCGGCTGGATGAAGCCGGTCGACTGCAGCTCGGGCGGAGTGGCGCCGTCATAGGCCCAGAAGCCTTTGCGGAGGCCCGCCTCGACATCGACCTCGAAGATCGCATGGGCGTCCGGCGCCTGGAACTGGTTGATGTAGAGCTCCCCCAGCCCGGCCCGCTTCGAGATCGCCGCCATGGCCACGGTCGGCGGCCCCTTGGCCCGGCGCGGCTGCAACGGCACCGACAGGCAGGCGACGGCGGTGAACACATCGGGCCGCATCAGGGCGCAGTGCCAGGCCACCGGCGCGCCCCAGTCATGGCCGACGACGGTGCAGGTCGAATGCCCCAGCGCCCGCACCAGATCGACCATGTCGCCCACCAGATGCAGGACCGAATAGGCCTCACGCCGTTCCGGCTTGTCGGTCCCGCCATACCCCCGCATGTCCGGCGCGACGGCGTGATAGCCGGCCTCGGCCAGCGCCTGAACCTGCGCGCGCCAGCTGATCCCCAGTTCGGGGAAGCCATGGATGAACAGCACCAGCGGCCCGTCCCCGGCCTCGTGGATCTGTTGGCGGATGCCGTCGGTCTGGATGTGGCGTTGCTGCATGGGTGCACCGGATCACTTGCGGAAGGATCGGGCAAGCATCTCCTCCCCGTCGCGGTCCGCGATGGGGAGGTGGCTCGGCGGCGATCAGCCGACGAGACGGAGGGGGCGGTGCAGATGGGAAGGGATTAGGGGTCGATCGTCAACAACCTGAGCCGCCCCCTCCGTCACGCTTCGTATTCGAAGCGCGACACCTTCCCATTCGCAACGCGAACGGGGAGGAGAAGTGTCAGAGCGTCACGCCCGTCGTGCGCATGATCTCGGCGCGCAGCTCCGGCATGCCCTCGCCCTTCTCGGACGAGGTCACGATCACCGCCGGGAAGGCGGCGGGGCGTTTGGCGATGGCCTTCAGGGTGGCGGCGGCGACCTTCTCGCCCTCGCCCTTCTTCAGCTTGTCGGCCTTGGTCAGGATGATCTGGTAGCTGACGGCGGCCAGATCGAGGGCGTCCAGCGCCTCGGTGTCCACCGACTTCAGGCCGTGGCGGCTGTCGATCAGCAGATAGACCCGCTTCAACGTCACCCGGCCGCGCAGATAGTCGCGGCCCAGATCCTGGAACTTCTTCACCGTCGACTTGGACGCCTTGGCCCAGCCGTAGCCGGGCAGGTCGACCAGACGCATCTTGCCGTCGAGATCGAAGAAATTGACCTCGCGCGTGCGGCCGGGCTCGTTCGAGGCCCGAGCCAGCTTGTGCATGCCGACCAGCCCGTTGATCAGGCTGGACTTGCCGACGTTCGACCGGCCCGCGAAGGCGATCTCGGGCAGATCCGGATCGGGCAGTTGCTCGATCTTGGCGCAGCCCATGACGAAGGTGGCCTGACGCGCAAAGAGAATGCGCGCCTGCTCCAGTTCTTCCGGCGAAAACTCGTCCATGATCCCAATATCCCGCTCATCCCGGCGAAAGCCGGGACCCAGTCCTGTCCAGCGAAACGCCGACGCCACAGGACTGGCGATGATCCTTACATGATCCCCCTGCGCTCACCCAAGGAACTGGGTCCCGGCTTTCGCCGGGATGAGCGGACGGGAGAGGCTCAGGCCTTCTTGAACCGGGCCAGGAAGGTGTCGATCGGGTTCTCGGCCTTCAGGCGGTGCATGATGATGTACTGCTGGAAGATGGTCAGCACGTTCGACCAGGCCCAGTAGATCAGCAGGCCGGCCGGGAAGGTGGCCATGATGAAGGTGAAGACCACCGGCATGAACTGGAAGATCTTGCGCTGGATGGGGTCCGGCGCCGGCGGGCTCATGGCCATCTGCAGCCACATGGTCGCGCCGTAGACGATCGCCAGGATGCTGAGCGCGAAGGTGCCGGCCAGATAGGTCCCGATCAGCGGCACCGACGCCGGATCCCACGGGATCAGGCCGTACAGGTTCCAGATCATCGTCGGATCCTTGGCCGACAGATCCTGCAGCCAGCCGAAGAAGGGCGCGTGACGCATCTCGATGGTCACGAACAGCATCTTGTAGACGGCGTAGAAGACCGGGATCTGGAGCAGCAGCGGCAGACAGCCCGCCAGAGGATTGATCTTTTCCTTCTGGTAGAGGGCCATGACCTCCTGTTGCTGCTTGGGCGCGTCGTCGGCGTACTTCTTCTTGATCTCCTCCATCTTGGGCTGGAGGTTCCGCATCTTCGACATGCTCTCGTAGCTCTTGTTGGCGAGCGGGAACATGACGAGACGGACCGTCAGGGTCAGCAGCAGGATGGCGACGCCGAAGTTGCCGACGAGGCCGTAGAATTTCTCAACCAGCCAGAAGATCGGCTGGGTCAGGAAGAACAGGAAGCCCCAGTCGATCGCATAGACGAAGCGCGGCAGGTCCAGGCTCTTCTCGTAGCCCTTGAGGATCTCATTGCGCTTGGCGCCGGCGAACAGGCGGGTGGTCTCGGTGATGGTGGCGTTCGGCTGGATGGTCCGCGCCTCGCCGACCATGTTGGCCTGGTGAATGTCAGCATGGGCCGCGTCGACGACACGGAAAGCGCCCTCGATCTTTTCATCCTGGCTCGGGATCAGGGCCGCCAGCCAGTATTTGTCGGTGATGCCCATCCAGCCGCCGGTGGAGGTGTGCTCCTGGTTCGGCTTCTTGGCCCAGGCGCCGTACTTCAGTTGCTCGGTCGAATAGCTTTCACCGTCGCCGAAGGTGCCGATGGCGCCCTCGTGCAGGACCTGGTTCTTGCCGAGGTCGTCCGGAATGCCTTGGCGCTGGATGCCCGAGACGGCGCTCAGGGTCACAGCGCGCGGGCTGAAGTTGGCGACCGTGTCGGCCACGGTGAACATATATTCGGCGTCGACCGAGATGCGGCGGGTGAAGCGCAGACCCTCGCCGTTGTCCCAGACCAGGGTGATCGGGGTGGTCGGGGTCAGGACCGTGCCCTGGGTCAGCTGCCAGGGGGTGTTGGCGTTCGGCACGCCGCCCGGAATGTTCGGGCCGCCCCAGGCGAACTGGGCGAAGAAGGCGTGGCGCATGCCCTCGGGGCGGAACAGCTCCACCGCCGGCGAATCCTTGTCGAGGGTCTCGCGGTAGCGGGTCAGGAACAGGTCATCGATGCGCGACCCCTTCAGGGCCAGCGAACCGGTCAGGGTCGGGGTCTTGATCTCGACCCGCGTGCCCGTGCCCAGCGCCGTCCGGCGATCGTCGATGAAGGTCACCGGGGCGGGGCCGCCGGCGATGGCGTCCGACGGCGCGTTCGCGGCCGTGCTTTCAGCGACAGCGCGGCGGGCCTCTTCAGCCTTGCGCTGCGGACCGACGACGAAGACCGAATAGAGGGTCACCATGATCGCCGCGAGCACGAAGAAGATGATCGTGTTGCGGCTGTTGTTCTGAGGGGGCATGGAAGTCAGGAATCCTGGCCGGCTGGCGCGGGCGTCGAGGGCGCGTGCTTGGGCGCCGACCGCGGGGTCGCCAGCCTTGTAAGCGCCGATTTCACATCGTCAAGCAAACGGTCCCAGTCGCGGTCGGGCGTCCCCATGCGCGCGATGAAGACATAGTCGCTCCCGGCGACGCCGAACTGCGGCGCAAGCGCACGGGCGGCCTCGCGCAGGCGGCGTTTGGCGCGGTTGCGAATGACCGCGCCGCCGATCTTGCGGGTGGCGGTGAAGCCGAGGCGGATCGAGGCGTCGCCGTCGGCGCGATCCAGTCGCTGAACGACCACCGCGCCACGGGCCTCTGAAACGCCTTTCGCGGCCGCCAGAAACTGGGGCCGCGATGTCAGGCGACTGATTTTCATATGATCGCCCACGCGCTCGCGCAGAGCGCTGACGACTTAGGCCGTCAGGCGCTTGCGGCCCTTGGCGCGGCGGCGCTGAACGATCTTCTGACCGTTCTTGGTGGCCATCCGCGAACGGAAGCCGTGACGGCGCTTGCGCACGAGTCGCGACGGCTGATAGGTCCGCTTCACGGTCGGCTCCTGAGTTAAATGAATACGAGTGCGACGAAACGCGTCCGCCGCAGGAAGGGCGGGCGTATAAGGGGACGATCCGACGGAGTCAACGCCGTAGCGCCCATCTGATCGTGGCTGTACGGAGAGAAAATGGCCCGCCTGAAGCGCTTCCTGCCCCTGATCCTCCTCGCCGCGGTCATCGCCCTGATCTTCGGCATGGGTTGGAATCGCTATCTGTCGCTGGACACCATCCGCGATCACGGGGCCGGATTCCGGGCCTTTACGGCCGAGCACTATATAGTGAGCCTGCTGCTTCTGATGGCGCTGTTCACCGTGCTGACGGCCAGCGTGGTGCCCGGCGTCTTCTTCGTGACCATCACCGCCGGCTATCTGTTCGGGCCATGGGTGGGCGGGATCGCCACCTCCATCGCCGCCACCCTGGGCGCCCTGATCGTCTATGGCGTGGCCACCTCGGCGCTGGGGCGCAGCCTGCGGGAGCGGGCCGAGCGCAATCAGGGCCTGATGCAGAAGGTGTGCGTGGCCATCGACAAGGACACCTTCTGGTATGTGCTGGCCAGCCGGCTGGCCGTGGTCGTGCCCTTCCACATGATCAACATCGCCGCCGGGATGATGACCGTGCGGCTGCTGCCCTACACCATCGCCACCGTCATCGGCCTGCTGCCGGCCCACACCATCTACTGCTGGATCGGGGCCCGGCTGAACACCCTGCTGGCCGAGAACCCGAACCCGGACTTCCAGGCGCTGTTCGCCCAGTTCTGGGCGCCGATGACCGGCGTCTTCGTGCTGGCGGTGGTGCTTCCGTTCGCATTGAAGGGCATACAGGCCCTGCTGGGCCAAAAGGCCGCGACGTGAGACAAGCAGCCGTGACGCCAAGCCTCGCGTTAGGGGGAGAATGACGCAGACGCGCGCCCTTCTGAGCACGGTCCGCAAGGGACTGCGCGTGCCCGCCGACTGGCGCGAGCGCGTGCGTTTCCATGCGCCGGACGGGCTGTCGTGGCGGTTGCTGGCCCTGACCTTCCTCTTCGCCGCCTCGGTCGAGGTGCTGATCGTGGCCCCCAGCGTGGCGGGCTTCCACGAGCGCTGGCTGCTGGACCGGCTGCAATCGGCGGAACTGGCCTCGGTCGGCGTGGAGGCCCTGCCCTATTCCGCGGTCGAGGATGACACCGCCGAGCAGTTGCTGGCCATCGGCGGGGTGCAGGCCGTAGTCGTCGGCGATCAGGGCGTCCGCCGTCTGCTGCTGCAGGCGCCGAACCTGCCCCGGACGCCGGACCTGATCGACCTGCGCAGGCCCCGCCCGGTCGCGCGCCTGATGGATCCCTGGCAGACCCTGTTCGGCCACCCGGACCGCTCCATCCGCGTGCAGGCCCGCCCACGCTACCGCTCCGGCGACTTCATCGAGATCCTGGCCCCGGCCCAGCCGCTGAAGGCCGAGCTGAAGACCTATCTGCGCAACAGCCTGCTGACGTCGCTTCTGGTCTCGCTGGTGGCCGGGGGCCTGCTCTACGCCGGCCTGGCCTTCCTGGTGCTGCAGCCGCTGCGCCGGGTGACCCGCTCCATCGAACGCTTCGCCGAGGACGCCGAGGCCGAGGGGGATGCGCCCAGCCAGCGGCAGGACGAGATCGGCCGCGTCGAGCGCGAACTGGCCCGGATGCAGGAAGAAGTTCGCCACTCCCTGCGCTCGCGCGCCCGTCTGGTGGCGCTGGGCGAGGCGGTGGCCAAGATCAATCACGACCTGCGCAACATGCTGACCTCGGCCCAGATGGCGTCGGAGCGGCTGGCCGATTCGCCCGACCCGGCCGTGGCCAAGGCCCTGCCGCGGCTGGAACGGGCGCTGGGCCGCGCCGCCGCCCTGTCGCGCAATGTGCTGGAGTATGGCCGCAGCGAGGAGCCGCCGCCGCAGAAGGTGCGCGCGCCCCTGTCCGCCGCCCTGACCGTCGCCGCCGAGGACGCGGGCCTGTCGCCGGACGGGGTGAAGCTGGTGAAGGCCCTGCCCGCCCGCTTCAATGTCCATGCCGACCCGGACCAGCTGTACCGCATCCTCGTCAACCTGCTGCGCAACGCCCGGCAGGCGATCGAGGGCGACACGGCCCGCCCCGGCAAGCAGGGCACGGTGCGCGTGTCGGGCTCCACCGACGACGGCGATTGCGTGATCCTGATCAGCGACGACGGCCCCGGCATTCCGCCGCGCGTGTCGGACCGGCTGTTCGAGGCCTTCGTCAGCGGCAAGGCCTCCGGCGGCAGCGGCCTGGGCCTGACCATTTCGCGCGAACTGGCGGCCAACAACGGCGGCGGGCTGACCCTGATCGAGACCGGCCCGTCCGGCACGACGTTCGAACTGCGGTTTCCGAACTGAGCCAAATGCGGGCGACGGCGTTATGCCTCGCGCAACGCCCGAAAACGGTTCAGCTTGTTCGGGACGTTTCTCTCAAGGAGACCTGACATGATCCGAATGCTGACCTGCCTCGCGGCCCTGGCGCTCGTCGCCGCGCCCGCCTCGGCCCAGCAGACCCGCCCCGCCGGCACGCCGCCGGTCGGCGCCCCGCTTCCCCAATCCGAGCCCATGCCGGCCCCGCCGCCGACCGCCGCGCCCGCGCCCGGCTCCGAGGAATGGCTGCGCCTGCGCGGCGAGACCTATCACTCGGCCCCGGAGTCGGCACAGGACCCCGCCGAAGTGGCCGCGACCGCCAGGCTGAATGAAGGCATCGTCGCCAACAATGAGGCCGCCGAAGCCGCTGACGCCGCCGACCAGATCCGCTTCGAGACCGAGAGCCAGCGCTGGCGGGACGAGACCGCCCGCGCCGAGACCGCCCGCGTGGAGTGGGAGGCCAATGTCGCCGCCGCCAACGCCGCCCAGGCCCAGTGGGACCGACAGCGCGCCGACTATGAGGCCCAGCTCGCCGCCTGCCGCGCCCGCGGCGGCTGCCGCACCCCGCGCTAGCACACCGGGCCCGGGGGGCGAGGTGAGCGATCAGGGACTGACACGACGCGGCCTGGGGCTGACAGCGGGCGCCGCGACCGTCCTCGCGGCGGGCGGCGTTCGGGCGCAGGCTGATGGGCCGATGGTGCAGACGCTGTACGGGCGGTTGCGGCTGTCGCGTGAAGGACAGGTGTGGACCGGCAAGGGCATTCCGTACGGCCAGGCCGAGCGTTTCCGCCGCCCCGTGCCGCCGGGTCCGTGGTTCGGGCGTCTGGCGGTGGATCGTTACGGCCCCGCCTCGCCCCAGCGCGGCGCCGAGCCGTTCCAGTCCGAGGACTGTCTACGGCTCAACGTCTGGACTCCGGCGGCCGACGACGCCGCGCGTCCGGTGATCGTCTATATCCACGGCGGGGCTTACTCGACCGGCTCCGGCTCCAGCCCCATGACCAACGGCGCCCGGCTGGCGGCGCGGGGCGATGTCGTGGTGGTGACGGTGAACCACCGGCTGGGACCGCTGGGCTATGCGCCGCTGGCCCGGATCGCGCCGGGGTTCGAGGACAGCGGCAATCTGGGCCAGCTGGACCTGATCCTGGCGCTGGAGTGGGTGCGGGACAATATCGCGGCCTTCGGCGGCGACCCGGCCTGCGTCACCCTCGTCGGCCAGTCGGGCGGCGGGGCCAAGATCGCCACCCTGATGGCCATGCCCGCCGCCGTCGGCCTGTTCCACCGCGCCGTGACCATGAGCGGTCAGCAGGTCACCGCCTCCGGTCCCCTCAACGGCACCCGGCGTGGACAGGTCTGGCTGGAAGCGCTGGGCCTGACGCCGGACCGGATCGAGGAGGTGCGCACCCTCCCCGTCCAGCGCCTGATTGAGGCGGCGGGGGCCACCGATCCGATCCTGGGCGGCTCCCTTTATTTCGGCCCTGTGCTGGACGGGCGCAGCCTCACCCGCCACCCCTTCTGGCCCGACGCCCCGGGCCAGTCGGCGGCCATCCCGATGATGATCGGCAACTGCCGCGAGGAGACCCTGGCCTTCCTCGGCGACGATCCGGCCAACGTCGGCCTGACGTGGGAGAGCCTGCCCGGGAAACTGACCCCGTCCCAGATGCGCATCGACATCGCCCCTGAAGAGGTCGTGGACTGGTATCGCCGCGAACATCCGGAGCTGTCGCCCGATCAGGTGCTGATCCGCGCCACCACGGCGGCGCGGTCATGGCGGGCGGCGGTGATCGAAGCCGAGATGCGAGCGGCGCAAGGCTCGCCGGCCTTCGTCTACCAACTCGACTTCCCCAGCCGCCGGACCAACGGGCGGACGGGGGCCTACCACACCTCGGACATCCCCCTGATGCTGGACACCGTCGAGGCCGAGGGCTCGGGCGCCGCCGGGCCGGCGGGCCAGGCGATGGCCGACCGCATGGCCGACGCCCTGCTGGCCTTCGCCCGCACCGGCGATCCGAACCACCCGGGCCTGCCGCGCTGGACGCCCTATTCACTGGCCCGCCGCGAAACGATGGTGCTGGACCGGACATCCCGGATGGAGGACGATCCACGCGGGGACGAGCGCCGGTTCTTCGGACGTATTCCGTACATTCAGCCGGGGACTTGAGGGGGAAACAATGAACCGGACACTGATCGCGGCGCTGTCCGCGGGGCTGATGCTGGCCGGCGCGGCGCAGGTCATGGCGCAGGACGCCCGCCGTTCACCTGCCGCAACCCGCACCAATCCGAGCTGGGCGTCCGTGCCCACGCTGGAGGATATGGAAGAGGCCTTTCCGACCCTGGCCGGGGCGATGCGGCTGGACGCCGACGTGGACCTACAGTGCGTGGCCCAGCCCGACGGCGACCTGGGACAATGCCGGGTCATGTCCGCGACTCCCGAAGGACTGGGGTTTGAACGGGCCGGACTGGCGCTTTCGTCGAGGTTCCGGGTCAACCCGGGGCGGATCAACGGCGAGCCGGTCCCCTCCAGCGTCGCCTTCCGCGTCCGCTTCCGTTCGCGAGCCTTCGAGGTTCCCGCGCCCTGGACGGGCGCTGAACCCGATCCTGAACGACTGGCCGCCATGCGCGCCATCGTGGACGCCGCCGCGTCCGAGCTCGAAGAGGATTTCTGGAAGAGCATGCCCGAAAGGGAGGTCGCTCCCGAACGACGGGCCAAGGTGCAGGCGATGATGCGGCAGACGCACGCCGAGTTCGCCGAGCGCCGCAACGCCGCGGCCGCTCTCGCCCTGGCGCGCGTGTTCACGCCTGAAGAGTTCATGGCCTCCATCCGCAGCGGGGAAGAGCCGGCTGGTTTCTCCGAGGAGATGATCGAGCAGGCGGGCGACGTCATCGAACAGGTCGAACAGAGCGCGGCCCTGCGGATGCGCCAGCTCTATTGCGCCGAGTTCGAGTGTCCCACCCTCCCGCCGCCGCCCGGAGACGCCGGCTTCGTCAGCTAGGCGCCACCTCGCCCCTCAACCGGTCGCTCTCGATCCCGGCTTCCAGCACCGCCATGACCGCCAGCGCCTGCTCGGGCGGCACGGGGTTCTCCCCCCGCCCGGCCAGGGCGGCGGCGACGGCGGCGTAGTAGCCTTCATAGGCGCCGGGCGGGCAGGCCAGCGCGGATCGCGCGCCGGTCGCGCCGTCGACCAGAACCGCGGGGCGAGGATCGACGCCCCAGCCCGGAGCGCCGACCGCCATCCCGGCCTTCAGCTGGTCCTCCTGCACATCCAGACCGCCCTTCAGGAAGGAAGCCCTGGCCCCATGAACGGCGAACCGGACATCAGGCGCGGGCGTGGTCATGTCGGCATGCAGGATCACCCGCTTGTCCGCATAGCGCAGCACGGCATGGGCCCAGTCGGTCGCCTGCCCGCCGTCGCGCAGCACAGCCAGTTCGCAGCTCACCCCCAGCGGCATGCCGAACAGGACCAGCGCCTGGTCGATCAGGTGCGGGCCGAGGTCATGCCAGATGCCGCCGCCGGGACCGTCCCGCTCCCGCCAGCGGTCGCGGACCTCGGGACGATAGCGGTCGAAGCGGCTTTCAAAAGTGTGGATGTCACCGAGCGCGCCTGACGCGATCTGCTGCCGCAGACCCAAGAAGTCCGCGTCCCAACGCCGATTGTGGAAGACCGACAGGAACAGGCCCCTGTCGCGCGCTAGATCAGCCACGCCGCGCGCCTCGTCCAGCGACAGGGCGAAGGGCTTGTCGATCACCACCGCCTTGCCCGCCTCCAGCGCCGCGCGGGCCTGCGGTGCGTGCAGGTCATTGGGCGTGGCCAGCACCACCAGGTTGATCTCCAGGTCCGCCAGCACGGCGTCGAAGTCCGCCACGGGGCGAGCGTCCGGCCACAGCGCCCGCGCCTCATCCGGCTTGCGGGTGACGATGCTGTGCAGGCGCAGGTCCGCGCAGGCGGCGATCAGCGGGGCATGGAAGGTCCGGCCGGCGTAGCCGAAGCCGACCAGGGCGACGTTGGGGCGAGAGCGGATCGTCATGTCGCCCTTCTAGCGCAAACCGCCGCACCCTTGCGGTCACGTTCGGCACCATACCGGCTTGCCAGAACGTCGCTCTCGACGCGATAAGGACGCACCGGCCCGCCTGAGGGGGGCAGCGCCGGAACGGGGGAATTTCTGATGTTGAATCGCAAGCTTGCGGGCGTAACAGCGCTTGCCGGAGCCGTCGCCGCTCTGATCGGCTGCAGCAAGGGGCCGGAGATCGTCCCGGCCAAATTCACGGCCCGGCCGTCGGCGACGGACATGGCCGAGATGTATCCCACCTTCGCCCGCATGGCCCGCATCCCGGGCCGGGTGAAGATGCGCTGCGAATACACCATCTCGGGCACACTGGAGCGCTGCCGTCGGGTGGCCGTGGCGCCCGAGGGGCTGAATTTCGAGGATGGCGTCTCGCGACTGCTGTCCAAATACACCGTCGCGCCCCAGACGCTTGACGGTCGCCCGGCCCCCGCCCCGATCACCTTCGTCATCAATTTCGACCCGCCCGCGGCCCCGTCGCCCTACACCGGCGAGCCGGTGCGTGACGCCGACGTGGCCGTCATCCGCCGCCAGCTTTCCTACATCGGCCAGTCCGAGGGCCAGGCGGCCGCCTTCCGGGCCAGCCGCAGCGTCGAGCTGGATCGGATGACCGCCGTCAGCGGGTTCGTGGAGCGCGCCTTCGACGCCGAGGGCGCACAGCGGCGGACCACCATGCCGCTGGCCGTCGTTCAGGCCATGACGCCGGAGAATCGCGCGCGACTGACCAGCCCGAACGCCTATGTGATGCTGCCGCTGTTCAGCGACATCGAGGCCGCCAGCCCCGAGTTCTTCGCCGCCAACGAACGTCTGGCCGCGCACATGCGCAACGCCTACTGCGCGGCCTATTCGTGCAGCACCGAACTGCCGCAAGCGGCGCCGGCGGAGAAATAGGGATCGCGAACGCGGAGGCTCAGGCCTCCGCGTCTTCCTTGCGCTTCTTCATCAGGGCGTCGAACGAGCCCCAGACGCCGTCGGCGCCGTGCCACGAGCCCTTGGTCGCGGCCTTGGAGTATTCGGTCGCGCGCGCCTCGAAGAAGTTGGCGTGCTCGACGCCCGACAGCAGGGACTGCAGCCAGGGCAGCGGGTTCTCGTTCGACCCGCCGTACAGTTCCGGCAGCTGCAGCTGGCGCAGGCGCCAGTCGGCGATGAAGCGGATGTAGGCCTTGATGTCGTCGGGCGTCATGCCCTTCACCGGGCCCTGCTCGAAGGCCAGGTCGATGAACTTGTCTTCCATGTTCACCACGGTGCGGCAGCATTCGACGATGTCGTCGGCGACCGACTTGGTGACCGCGCCGGTTTCCTTGTTGAAGGCGTGGTACAGCTTGATGATGCCCTCGCAGTGCAGGCTCTCGTCCCGCACCGACCACGACACGATCTGGCCCATGCCCTTCATCTTGTTCTGGCGCGGGAAATTCATCAGCATCGCGAACGAGGCGAACAGCTGAAGCCCCTCGGCGAAGCCGCCGAACATCGCCAGCGTCCGGCAGATGTCGGCGTCCGTGTCCACGCCGAACTGGCCCATGTAGTCGTGCTTGTCGCGCAGGGCCTCATATTCCATGAAGGCGCCGAACTCGGCCTCGGGCATACCGATGGTCTCGAGCAGCAGGGCGTAGGCCGCGATGTGGATGGTCTCCATGTTGGCGAAGCTCGCCAGCATCATCTTGACCTCGGTCGGTTTGAACACCCGACCGTAGCGCTCCATGTAGTTGTCCTGGACCTCGATGTCCGCCTGGGTGAAGAAGCGGAAGATCTGGGTCAGCAGGTTGCGCTCACCCTCGTCCAGGGCGACGGCCCAGTCCTTGACGTCTTCGCCCAGCGGCACCTCTTCGGGCATCCAGTGGACCTGCTGCTGCTTCTTCCACATGTCGAACGCCCACGGATAGCGGAACGGCTTGTAGGCGGCCGAAGGGGTCAGCAGACCCGGCGTGATCAGACCAGTGGGCGAGACGTGCGCGTTCATCGGGAGAAATCCTGCCGGCGAATCCGTTGGGAGAAGTGATTTTCACCATGCGGGCGAGCGCGCCCGGCGCCAAGCCGAATTGCGGCTATTTAGCGATCACTTTTTTCACGACCGCTAGATGTAGTAGCTGAGCCATACTCTTCTGGGGACGAAGCGGGGGATGATCCCAAGCCGGACTTATGCCGCCGCGCCAAGGACTTGGGTGCGGATCCACGGCGCCGGGCGCACGTTTGTCCCGCAAGGAGGACAGCGGATGACCTACACCCTCTATGGCGCGGCCGGTTCCGGCTCGATCCCGGTCGAGGCGGCCCTGACCCTGATCGGCGCCCCCTATGAGGTGATCGAGGCCGTCACTTGGGAGGGCGACGCCGAACGCGACAAGGTCGCCCCGGTCAATCCGATGCGGCAGATCCCGGCCCTCATCACGCCCGGCGGGGAGACAATCACCGAAAGCGCCGCCATCCTGATCTGGCTGGCCGAGCAGCACCCCGAGGCGGCGCTGGCGCCGGAGCCGGGCGATCCGCAGCGGGCGCAGTTCCTGCGCTGGATGACCTTTATCCCGGCCTCGATCTACTCCATGTACTGGGTTCGCGATGTCCCGTCGCGTCTGGGCGGTTCCGATCCGGCGGCCCAGGCCGGCATCGAAGCCCTGACGCTGGAACGGATCACGGATTGCTGGCGGATCATGGACAGCCAGATCGAGCCTGGCCGCTGGCTGCTGGGCGACGAGATGACCGTGCTGGACCTCTATGTCGCCGTGCTGAGCCGGTGGCGACCGGGACGCGCGCGCTTCGCCGAGGCGGCGCCGGGGCTGGCGGCGGTGGTGAAGCGGGTCGACGCCCTGCCCGAACTTCAGGCCTTCTGGGCCGAACGTTTTCCGTTCGAGGACTAGATCAGGCCGCGCGGCCGATCGTGCCGTCCGGAAGGTCGCCGGACAGGGCGCGGCTGACGGCGTCGAACAGGCCCGCTTGGCTGACCGGCTTGGCCATGTGGGCGTTCATGCCGGCGGCGAGGCAGCGGACGACATCCTCGGGCATGGCGTCGGCGGTCATGGCGACAATGGCCACATCGCCGGTCTGGCCCGGCAGGCCGCGGATCCGCCGCGTGGCCTCCAGTCCGTCCATGCGCGGCATGCGCACATCCATCAGGACCAGATCGAACGCCTCGGCCCCGACCGCCTCGACCGCCTCGACACCGTCGCAGACCTCGATGACCTCGCAGCCCAGCGCCTGCAGCATGATGCGGGCGACCTCGCGATTGACCGGATGGTCGTCCACGACCAGCACCCGGGGCGCGCGCGCCTCCTGTTCAGCGACGGGCGCGGCGATCTCGGCCGGGACAGGCTCGGGGGCCGCTTCGACAACCGCATCGGCCAACCGTTCCAGCGGCAGATGCAGGGTGAAGGTCGAGCCCTCCCCGACCACGCTGTCGACCTCGATCCGGCCGCCCATGCGCTTCACATGGCGGGCGACGAGGGCCAGGCCCAGTCCCGCGCCGGAATGGCGTCGGCCGATGGAGGCGTCGCCCTGTTCAAAGGCCTCGAACAGATCGGGCATGGCTTCGGGCGGAATGCCGATGCCGGTGTCGGAGACGCGAATGATCATCCCGCCGGAATGCCAGTCCAGCCGCACCTTCACCTCGCCCGCCTCGGTGAACTTCACCGCATTGGCGACCAGCGGATGCAGGGTCTGGCGCAGGGCCCGGCGATCGCAGGCGAAGCGGGCGCCGCGCGGCAGACGGTTATCAATGGTCAGCGACAGATCGCGGGCGGCGGCGGCGCCGCGACTGGGCGTCATCGCCTCACAGGCCACGGCCGCCAGATCCAGCGGTTCGGGCGTCAGGGCGTCATCGCCATGGGCGAAGTCCAGGATGTCCTCGATGAGGATCAGCAGGCCGTCGCCGGACTCCCGGATCTGGCGCACCTGATGCAGCGCCTCCGGATGCATGTCCGTGCGGGCGGCCAGAAGGTCGGCGAAGCCGGCGACGCCGTTCAGGGGCGTCCGCATCTCATGGCTCATCACCGCCAGGAAGCGGGAGCGGGCGGCCGAGGCCTCCTCGGCCCGACGGCGAGCCTCCTGGGCGATCAGGGTCCGGGCGCGCAGCCGCATCTCCAGCTGGCGCCGCTCGCTCATCAGCGTCGACAGCGGCAGCACCATCGCGACCATGGCCAGCATGAAGACATTGTAGATGCTGAGCTGGCGGACGATCAGCGGCACGGCTTCCAGACCGACGACGGGCGAGGGCTGGAACAGGCTGACCGGGCCATGGCCGGTCAGGGTAGCGGTCCCGCTGATGGCCGCCATGATCAGCAGGGCCATTCCCGCCCACGTCGGGGTCAGACGCAGGGTGATCGCCAGCATCGGCAGGAAGGCGAGGAACAGCAGCGGCGCCTGGTCCTGCAGGAAGACGCCCGCAGTCACCGTGATCATCACCGCCATCAACAGGACGGTCTCCAGGGCCGACGCGGGCGCGACCGACTTGAACCGATGCGCGCGGGCGAACAGCAGCAGCACCGGCGTGACCAGCAGCAGCCCCATCAGTTCCACGCTGGCGAACGACTGGAAGGTGAACAGCAGCAGCGGCAGCGGCGGCTGGCGCATGCCCCACAGGATGGTGATCCCGATGGTGGCGATCACGGTCACCGAGACCAGCGAGATGATGGCGAAGCGCACGAAACGCCTCGGACGACGCATGTCCAGCGCCGCGCCGCAGAAGCGCCGGGTCTGCACCGCGACCAGCCAGGCCAGCCCCATGTTCATCAGGGCGTTGACCCACAGCAGCACGCCCGGGTCGCCGCGCAGGATGTTGGAGAACAGGTTGATGGCGAAACAGGCCGCGATCACCAGCACGGCCGGGCGGCGGTGCAGTTGCAGCAGGGCGGCGACCATGATGCCGTTCGACAGCCAGACGGTGACCGTCGAGAAGGTCGCGGTGCTCCAGTGACCGATGAACTGGGACAGAAGGAAGAGGAGGACGTAGGCCCAGGGCGCCGGGCCAGCAACCCGGCCCGCTTCGTGTCTGAACAGACGCCAACGACCCTGCAACAGGAGGCCCTCCAAGGCTCCAACTGATAGAATACCGTTACGCCTCAATCCGTAAACAAAGTGAGCAGAGGCCCCATGAGGGGTTTCCCCTAACGCGGGTGTCCGGCGCCGGACGGAACCGGGAGTGAGGCGGAGCCGTTTTTTGACCCGCGCCGCCCTCCCGCCGCGTCGCGGAGGAACGCCATGTCAGACATAATCGCCGAGCCGAGTTTCCACCCCCCCGAGGACGCCCTCGCCTTCTATGAGGAATCCCTGCGCCTGCTGAAGGAGAGCGGCATCCCCTTCCTGCTGTCCGGCACCTACGCCGTGACGGCCTATACGGGCATCAGTCGGCCGACCAAGGACCTGGACGTCTTCTGCAAGCCCGGCGACTACCCCCGCATCCTCGCCTTCTTCCAGGCGCGCGGTTACCGGACCGACGTCGAGGACGAACGCTGGATCGCCAAGGTCTGGCAGGGGGAGCATTTCTTCGACGTGATCTTCGCCATGTCGAACGGCACCATCGCCGTGAACGACAGCTGGTTTGGCGGCGACACGATCCACGTCTATGGCCACGAGGTCGGCATCACGCCGCCGACGGCCCTGATCCTGTCCAAGGTCTTCATCCAGGACCGTTATCGCTACGACGGCGCCGACGTGAACCACGTCATCCTGAAGCAGTCCGACGCCATCGACTGGAAGAGCCTGCTGGACCAGATGGACCTCTACTGGGAGGTTCTGTTCGCCCACCTGCTGAACTTCCGCTTCGCCTACCCCACCGAGAGGGACCGCGTGCCCGGCTGGCTGATCGTCGAACTGAACGAGCGCCTGCGCGCCCAGGTCGACCTGCCGGCCCCGCGGATCAAGGTCTGCCGCGGCCGCCTATTCAGCCCGCGCGACTATATCGCCGACATCACCCAGTGGGGCTTCGGCGACGTCGTGGGCAAGGGGCTGGAGGAGCGCCATGACCCCATACATTGAAGCGCGCTATCGCTCGCCGCGCGGCGGCTCGCTGCTTGAGCGCATGAAGGCGCGCTATCGCTTGCCGCGTGGCGGCTCGCGGCTTGAGCGCATGAAGGCGCGCTATCGCTCGCCGCGCGGCGGTTCGCGGCTTGAGCGTGGAGTGACCGCATGACCGACACCCCCATCGATCCCCAGACGCCTCAGCCCGGCCTTGACGCCGGACCGACGAAGAAGCTGCGCGTGGCCGCCGTCGGCGATCTGCATGTGGGCGAGAACCACGAGCGGCCGCACCGCGAGCTGTTCGAGCGGGTCTCGGACGACGCCGACGTCCTGTGCCTGTGCGGCGACCTGGTGAATTTCGGCAAGACGCGCGAGGTGGAGATCCTTCTGGAGGACATCCGGGCCTGCAAGATTCCCATGGTCGGGGTGCTGGGCAATCACGAGCATGAGTGCGGTCAGCCCGAACATGTGACGAAGATGCTGTGCGACGCCGGGGTCCAGATGCTGACCGGTCAGGCTTATGAGATCGAGGGCGTCGGCTTCGCGGGCGGCAAGGGCTTCGTCGGCGGCTTCGGCCGCTACATGCTCAGTCCCTTCGGCGAGGCGACCATTAAGGCCTTTGTCCAGGAGGCGGTCGAGGACGCCAACCAGATCGAGAACTCCATCCGCATGCTGCGCACCGAACGCTCGGTCGTCCTGCTGCACTACTCCCCGGTGGTCGACACGGTGATGGGCGAGCCGCCCGAGATCCACGCCTTCCTGGGCTCATCGCGTCTGGGCGAAACGATCGACCGCTATGACAACGTCAGCCTGGTCGTCCACGGCCACGCCCACCGCGGCGCTCACGAGGGCAAGACCCACAAGGGCGTCCCCGTCTACAACGTCGCCCTGCCGGTGCTCAGGACACTTGGGGATCAGCCGTACCGGGTGTTTGAGGTCTAGGAAGACACGTCGAGCACCGGGTCTTTCCAGTCGTCAGGGGCCTCGATTATCGCGTCGATTCCAGCATGCTCCTTGAGCAGATAGAGCAGGTTGCTGCCCGACAGGAGCTCGATTGGCTTGCCTCCCGCGAAATCAAAGGCGGCCTTTCCGTAGCCGCTGGTGGTCACAAGGATGCCCTTTGACGCACCCTCATTATGCATTGTGCCGAACAGATCTCGCACCGCGCTGACCCCCACGGTGTTCTTGTATCGCTTGGCCTGAACAACGACCTTGCCACCCAAGACCGGACGGGGATCAAACGCGACGCAATCCACCCCGCCGTCCCGTGAGGCCTGAGTGAGTTTGGTTTCCAAGCCCATGCTCTGGAACAGATTGGTGATCAGGGATTCAAACTCCCCAGGGGTCAAATCCATCAGGTTCGGGCGGCTATCCAGCATCGCCAAAACGTCCTGCTCGTCGATAAACCTCGGGTCAGCCATGTTGATGTCGACCACCGGCTTGATCGCGGCCAGTTCATCGGGACTGCGTGAAACCGCTGCGTGTAGCCGTTTCAGACAAGCTGCCGGGTCAACCGACCGGAGCTCAAGCCCGGCGAAAGCATCGCGATGAACACGCAGAGAGATGACGTATGGCCGGACCTCCTTCCCCGTGGCGGGGTCGATGGCGGCCACAAAGCCATTGAACACCACCAGATCGACAGCTGACGGCTCCAACGCCGAAAACACCTCATTCACCGAACGCAGCGCGATCTGCGAGATCACTCCCAGATACTGCTCCTTGCGCGACTTTTCGGACCGTGACTTCTCCCGGATTTCATCAGCGGATTTGACGAACGTATAGCGCTCTACGGCTGGCGTAGCCTGCTTCAGGGTCGGGAGTTGGAGATCGACGATCAGCTGGCGGGATTCCGGCACGTAGCCGACACGGTGTGAACTCGGGAAAGCGTCCGGGTATTCAGAGTTCGCCAGCACCAGTTCGAAGTAGGCCTTGATCGCATCGGGGTCACCTTGTTTGAGCCCGACTTCAAACGCATCGATCTCGGCATTGTGCATGTCTACTGACGCAACAAGCGCTTCAACGGCGCTCGCGCGCTTGGAGGCCAAGAAATCATACTCCTCCATCGCCACCTGTAGCTGCCGTTCTCCCTTCGCGCGGTCATTCTCGAACCGTTTGGCGGCGCCCGGAACCAGCTTGTCCATCAGGCCAAGCGGCTTGGGCGCAAAATCAGCAGGATTCGGCTTCCGGATCGCTTGGAGAGCTCGCGGCAACTCAGAGAGATCAAGCACCTTCCTGAGTGCGGCGATGTCCACCGAGGAACGGTTGGCAAGGCTGTCCACCAACAACCCATTCAATTCATCGTTCAGCGCATCAAGATCCTCGTTAAGTTCGAGCACTTCCACGGCCCTGTCCTCCAGATATTCTTGGCGGGCCGCACGCACATTTGCGCGTGCTTGTCGCTCCATCGCTCGGCCGTGGGCGACTTGCGCGCGAACACTGGCGCGATGGGCCTGCGCGGACGCGCGAGCGACACCCTTAAGCGCCGCTGTAAAACTTCTGGCCATGTGGCTCCCCCGAGCATCGTTTCGCCCTCGCATACAGCTTCAAGCTGAAAGGGAGAACCCGGGTTAGATCACCCCGCCTCCTCATCCTGCAGCCGCGCATGCGCCGCGCTCTGACGACGCTCCACCGCATAGGCGACCAGCCACAGGGCCATGGCCCAGGCGGCGCCCGCGCACCAGCCGGCGATGACGTCGGAGGCCCAGTGGGCGCCCAGATAGATTCGGGTCAGGCCGATCAGCAGGGCGATCAGCATGGCGCTGCCCAGCACGAAGGCCTTGAACCGCTTCTGCGGGAAGGCGCGGGTCAGCATGACGCCGAGCGTCAGATAGAAGACCGTCGACAGCAGGGCGTGGCCGGACGGGAAGCTGGCGTTGATGGTTTCGACCGCCTGATAGGCGACCGGCGGCCGCTCGCGCTCGAACACCGCCTTCAGCCCTTCGCTGAGCATGACGCCGCCGATCAGGCCGACGACCAGCAGCAGGGCCGACAACCGCTTCTTCTGGATCATCAGGAAGCTGAAAGCGATGACGGCGAACAGGGTCAGGACCGAGATCCCGCCCAGGGAGGTCAGGTCGGCCATGGCTTCATGCAGCCACCAGGGGCCGCGCGGCTCGCCCGGCACGGGCTGGAGCCAGTGCAGGATCTGCAGATCGAACATCTGTCCGTCCGCCTCGGTCATGTCGTCGGCCACCTCGACAAAGGTGGCGACGCCCAGAGCGATGATCATGAGTGCGGTCAAAGCCGCGATTTCGGATCGGGCGACACGCAATGCGCGACGCCAGAAAACGACTTGCTGTTCCCCGGTCATGGCCAAGCTAACGGTCACGTTTGTGGGACGTTCCCATCACGCGTTCGTGATCAAATGTGGCATGACCGTGTCACGCCCGCGTCGCGGCCTGTCCACAGGCTAATCCCCCGCCAAGATGTCGATTCGCCCAGAAAGTGATCGTCAAGCCCGTTGACGGGTCATCAACCATCTGGCTCCCATATGTTGGCTCGGGGAGCGCTCCAACCACTAGGTCTTGTGGTCGGGACGCAGGGATACCCCTTCTCTTTTTTGTTCAGGGCGGCGATCGAAATGGCTGGCGGCGAAGCGTTGAAGACGATGGAATTCCAGACGGTTGCAGGCGCCGAGGGCGAGGCTCGCCCCCACCTGTCGCTCGTTCCTTCGATCCAGATCGACCGTTCGCGGGATGATCTGCTCACGGACTTCGGCAAGAAGACCCTTGAGGACCGCTATCTGCTGGCCGGCGAAAGCTACCAGGACATGTTCGCCCGCGTGGCGACCGCCTTCTCGGACAACGCCGAGCACGCCCAGCGCGTCTACGACTATATGTCGAAGCTGTGGTTCATGCCGGCGACCCCGGTGCTGTCGAACGGCGGCGCCGATCGCGGCCTGCCGATCTCCTGCTTCCTGAACGCGGTCGGCGACTCGCTGGACGGCATCCAGAACGTCTGGAACGAGAACGTCGCCCTGGCCTCGAACGGCGGCGGCATCGGCACCTACTGGGGCGGCGTCCGCTCCATCGGCGAGAAGGTCAAGGGCGCGGGCCAGACCTCGGGCATCATCCCCTTCATCCGCGTGATGGACTCGCTGACCCTGGCGATCTCGCAGGGCTCGCTGCGTCGCGGTTCGGCCGCCGTCTACCTGGACATCCACCACCCGGAGATCGAGGAGTTCCTCGAAATCCGCAAACCGTCGGGCGACTTCAACCGCAAGTCCCTGAACCTGCACCACGGCATCTCGATCACCGACGCCTTCATGGAAGCCGTTCGCGACGGCAAGACCTTCGATCTGGTCTCGCCCAAGAACAAGGAAGTGATGAAGACGGTCGACGCCCGCACCTTGTGGCAGAAGATCCTCGACATCCGGATGCAGACCGGCGAGCCGTACCTGATCTTCTCCGACACGGTGAACCGCGCCATGCCGCAGCACCAGAAGGATCTGGGCCTGTCGGTCAAGCAGTCCAACCTGTGCGCCGAGATCATGCTGCACACCGGCCGCGACCACCTGGGCGTCGACCGCACCGCGGTCTGCTGCCTGTCGTCGGTCAACGCCGAGACTTTCCTGGAATGGCGTGAGGAGCCGCAGTTCATCGAGGACGTGATGCGCTTCCTCGACAACGTGCTGGAAGACTTCATCCGCCGCGCTCCGCCGGCCATGGCCGCCGCCGTCTATTCGGCCAAGCGCGAGCGTTCGGTCGGTCTGGGCCTGATGGGCTTCCACTCCTTCCTGCAGTCGCAGGGCGTGGCCTTCGAAAGCGCCATGGCCAAGTCGTGGAACATGCGCCTGTTCAAACACCTGCGTCGCGAGGCCGACAAGGCCAGCCGCCTGCTGGCCGAAGAGAAGGGTCCGTGCGAGGACGCCGCCGAGCGTGGCGTGATGGAGCGCTTCAGCCACAAGATGGCCATCGCCCCGACCGCCTCGATCTCGATCATCTGCGGCGGCACCTCGGCCGGCATCGAGCCGATCCCGGCCAACATCTACACCCACAAGACCCTGTCGGGCTCGTTCGCGGTCAAGAACCCCTATCTCCAGAAACTGCTGGGCGAGAAGGGCATCGACACCGAGGCCGTGTGGAACTCGATCCTCGAGCACGAAGGCTCGGTCCAGCACCTCGATGCCCTGAACGACGAAGAGAAGGGCGTGTTCAAGACGGCCTTCGAACTGGACCAGCGCTGGGTCGTCGAACTGTCGGCCGACCGCGCCCCGGAAATCTGCCAGGCCCAGTCGATCAACCTCTTCATCCCCGGCGACGTGGAGAAGTGGGACCTGCACATGCTGCACTGGCGCGCGTGGGAGACCGGCGTGAAGTCGCTCTACTATCTGCGTTCCAAATCGGTTCAGCGCGCCGCCTTCGCCGGCTCGGAAGACAAGGCCGACGCCGAGGTCGATCCGAACCAGCCGGATCTCTTCTCGGCCGCCCGTACCGACTACGACGAGTGCCTGGCCTGCCAGTAAGGCCGATATAGACAGACTGAATGAGGGGACGGCGGCTTCGGCTCCCGTCCCCTTTTCATGTCCCAGACCCAGGCGCCCGCCACCCAAGCGTCACCATACGGAACTCCGCCCCATCCCCAGCCGTAATCCGGACAAGGATGTGTTTTGAAAATGTCGGTTGGCGGGACGGCCTGGATCATGCAGGCTCATCCCGTTGGCGGACGAGGGGACCGTTGATGCGTGTTACGGCGATTGTTGCCGGAGTTCTGGCCTGTGGAGCCTGCGCGGCGTCCGCCGTCGCGGGCGAACTCGCGTCGGGACAGGTCGCCATCGCCGATCCGTGGGCCGTGTCCCGCGAGCGCCCCACCACTGTCTCCGATCTTCTGACCCGCATCGACCGCGACGCCCGCTTCGCCGAGGCCAATGACCGCGGCTTCGAGGAGATCGCGGATCGTGACGGCTTCACCCCGAACGAGCGCGGGGCCTGGGCCGTGTCGAACCGCGATGTCTGGTTCGACGGCGGCGCCTACAATGACCGCCTGCGCCTGCGCACCGAAGGCCGCATCCGTCGCGAGGACGGCGCCCCCGTGCCCGTTGGGCCGATGGACCCGGCGGCGGTGGAAACCGAACACTACGACGTCACCTACACCCGCGGCTGGACCGGCACCCTAGGCCGTACTCAGTCGGGTCTGGACGTCACCCTGACCCCCCACGTCGGCGTCGGCGTGGGCAGCCGGGGCGGCTCGACCGAGGCCGGCGCCACGCTGCGGATCGGCCGTGATCTGGAGCGGATGGTGCCCGAGGGCCAGGAGGCCTTCGGCGAGCGCCAGCGCTGGTATCTGTACGCCGCCGGTTCGGGCCGGGCCGTGGGCTACAATTTCGCCCGCACCCGTGACGGCGACTATGCCCGCTCCGGCGTCACTCACGACAGCGGCAACTTCATGGGCGACGCCTCGATCGGCGTGGCCATGCGCCGGGGCGCCATGCAGAGCTCCATCGGCCTCGTCTATCGCGAGGTCAGCATCGAGGGCTTCAACGCCGGTCCGGGCATCGACACCGACGTCTCCGAAGGCCTGATCGCCTTCCAGCTGAGCATTAAGCCCGAATAAGGTTCCAGGTTCTAGGGGCCAGGTTCCAGGGAGAGCTCCCGCCCCCCTATCCCTAAAACCTGGCCCCTGGAACCTGGAACCTATTCCGTTCTCGCCACACCCTCGCGGCGGTCGTCGGCGCCGCCGTCCCAGGCCCACTGGCCGTCCGGGCGCTGACGCCAGATGCCGCCGTGCAGGCCGGAGTTCTCGCTGGCGTTGGGGCGCAGGGTGACGCCATTGGCGGCCATCCCCTCGCGCACCGCCTCCGGGAAGCGATCCGTGTCGGCGCCGAAACCGTCGCCGCGCGCGACCAGATTGGGCAGGGCGAAGGCCTGCTGCACCGGCAGGCTCCAGTCCAGCACCCCGATCAGCGCCTTGGTGTTGTAGGCCAGGATCGAGGGACCGCCCGGCGAGCCGAAGGCGCCGACCAGCCGCCCCTGCCGGTCCAGCACGATGATCGGCGACATGGACGAGCGCGGCCGCTTGCCCGCCGCCACCGCATTCGCCGCCGGCCCGCCGTCCGCCCGCGTCGGGGCGAACGAGAAGTCGGTCAGCTGGTTGTTCAGGAAGAAGCCGCCCGCCATCCGGCCCGAGCCGAAGACGCTTTCCACCGTCGTGGTCATGCTGACGGCGTTGCCCTGCGCATCGACGATGACGAAATGGGTCGTGCCCGAGGGCTCCTGCGTGGCGTCAGGCCCCATCAGCACCCCGCCCGGCGGCGTGCCCGGCTGGGCCGCCCCCGTCAGCCCCGGCGCCAGCGCCGCGCGCGATGCGACATAAGTCGGGTCCAGCAGCCCCTGCACCGGCACGCCGACAAAGCCCGGGTCGCCGACATAGCGATCGCGGTCGGCGTACATCAGCCGCTGCAGCTGGGCGAAGGCGGTCCAGGCGGCGGCGCTGTCAGGCCCCAGTTCAATGTCCGGTGTCTGCTCGGCCATGGCCAGCAGCTGCAGCACGGCCACCCCCGACGACGGCGGCGGCGGGACGCAGATCACATAGATCCGGTACGGGCGGCACAGGGCCCCGCGCTCGATCGGCTGATAGGCGGCGATGTCGGCGGCGGTCAGGGCGCCCGGCCGCGGCGCCTGCGCCACCGTGGCGGCGATCTCCTGGGCGATGCGGCCGCGATAGAAGACCTCCGGCCCCTGGGCCGCCAGATCGGCGACCGTGCGGGCGTACTCGGGGTTCTTCAGCACATCGCCGGCGACATAGCGCCCGCCGTCCGGCTTGGTGAAATAGGCGTCGGCCCAGCGGGTTCGGGCTTGGCCCGCGCGCCCGGCGATCATCCCGGCCAGTCGGGGGCTGACCACGAAGCCATCGCGCGCCAGCCGTTCGGCGTCGCTGAACAGCGCGCTCCACGGCAGGGCGCCGTGCTCCTTCTGCGCCAACGCCAGCATGGCCACCGCGCCGGGCGCGCCCGTCGAGCGCCCGCTGAGCACCGCATCCATGAACGGCAGCGGCTGGCCGTTCTCGTAGAACAGCTCGGGCGTCGCCGCGGCCGGCGCGGTCTCGCGCCCGTCATAGCTGGTCACCTCGCCCGAGGCGGCGTCGAACACCATCATGAAGGCGCCGCCACCCAGGCCGGACGACTGCGGCTCCACCAGGCCCAGCACCGCCTGCACGGCCACGGCGGCGTCCACCGCCGAACCCCCGTCGCGCAGCACCCGCATCCCGGCCTCGACCGCCAGCGGATTGGCGGCGGCCACGAACGGCCCGCGCGCCGCCGGCGCCTCGGCCTGCGCCACTGGCGTGGGCGGCGAAACAACCCCGGTCCCGCCCGAACAGCCCGCCGCCGCCAGCCCGAGAAGCGCGACGGTGGTCGCCAGCAAACGGACGGATCGGATGGGGCTGTGGCGCATCTTGAACTCTGGAAGGCCTTTGGGGAGGGCCGACACCCTGCCGCTTCCGCTCCGTCAACGGAACCCCAGAAACCGTCGCCGCGGATTTCCTGCAGAAAAGCATGACATCGGGTCTTGCCCCCCTGATCCGTGTGGGGTAGAGACCCGCCCTCGCCGAGAGGCATGCGCACCCGTAGCTCAGCTGGATAGAGCATCAGACTACGAATCTGAGGGTCAGGAGTTCGAATCTCTTCGGGTGCGCCACTCTCTCCTTCTTCCGAAAGCGGAAGATCGAGCCTTCCCTGAAAATCTGAAGTTCGCGCATCACCGTCGGTGGGCTGCTGTCGCCTGCCCCGCGTGCGCGTTGCGAAAGATGCCGCCCTGCGCGGCCAAGTCACTTGCAAAGACGGACTGATGTCGGCAGGTTCGGTTACGCAAGTGACGGAGGGAATGATGACGGTCGTACCGCTGCACCACAGGGCATCCACCAGTCCGGCGCACCGGCCGGCGATCAGCATCCGCGAACTGGCGGCGCGCACGGGCACGACGCTGCGGGCGCTGAGGCACTATGAGGACATCGGCCTTCTGACGGCGGGTCGCCGGTCGTCCGGCGCACGCTGCTATGACGTGGACCAGCGCGAACGGGCGGCCCTGATCGCCCGACTGCGCCGGCTGGGCATGCCTACGCCGGATATCCACGCCGCGCTGACCGCAACCGACGGCGGCGAGGGCGTGGCCCGTTTCCTGGAGGCCGAGATCGCCGCCGCCGCCGCCCGCATCGCCGACCTGCGCACGGCCATGGTCGAGCTTGAAGCGGAAGGGCTGGAAGGTCTGGGCGCCGGCGCCTCGCCCGCCTCCGTCGGCTCCGCCGACCGCTCGGCGAGGCTGCGTCATGCCCGCTGAAGGTCGTCTTTCCGGCCGCCACATCCTGATCACCGGCGCCTCGTCCGGGATCGGCGAGCATCTGGCCCGGGTGGCCGCGCGCGAGGGGGCGAAGGTCACCGTCGCCGCCCGCCGCACCGACCGTCTGACCAGCCTCGTGGAAGCCATCAGGGCCGACGGCGGCGAGGCCTTCGCCGTGGCCATGGACGTCGCCGACGAGGCCAGCGTCATCGCCGGCATCGCCGGCGCCGAGGCCGCGCTGGGGCCGCTGCACACCGCCTACGCCAACGCCGGGATCGGCCTGCCGGGGATGGCGCTGGACGCGCCGGTGGGCGAGTTCGACCAGATGTTCACCGTCAATGTGCGCGGCGCCTTCCTGACCGCCCGCGAGGCGGCGCGGGCCTTCAAGGCCAACGGAACGGCGGAGGCCGGACGCGGCCGCATCGTCCTGATCGCCTCCATCGGCGCCCAGCTGCAGCTGCCGGGCCTCGTCGGCTACTGCGCCTCCAAGGCCGCGGTCGTGTCGCTGGGCAAGGGGCTGGCGCGCGAATGGGCGCGCGAGGGGATCAACGTCAACGCCGTCTGCCCCGGCTATCTGGAGACGGAGATGAACTCCGACTGGTTCTCCAGCCCCGGCGGCGAGAAGCAAATCCGGGGCTTTCCCCGCCGTCGCCTGATGCCGGGCGACGGGCTGGACCCCACCCTGATCCTGCTGGGCTGCGACGAGGCCGCGCCGATCACCGGCGGAGTCTTCGTGATCGACGACGGCCAATCTCTCTGAGTGATGTCCCCTATGATTGAAGATGCAGGCGTGCGCGCCGGGTTCGAGCTGGACGCAGCGGCGCTGGAGGCGTGGATGCGGACGCGGATGGAGATCCCGCCCGGTCCTCTGACCATCACCCAGTTCTCGGGCGGCCAGTCCAACCCGACCTATGGCGTCACCGTCGGCGGCCTGAACCTCGTCCTGCGCCGCAAGCCGCCGGGGCCGCTGCTGAAGGGCGCCCACGACGTGCTGCGCGAGGCGCGGGTCATGGGCGCGCTGGGCGAGGCGGGCTTCCCCGTCCCGCGCATCCTCGGCGTCTGCGAGGACCCGGAGGTGATCGGCACCGCCTTCTATCTGATGGCCCATGTGGAGGGCCGGATCGTGTGGGACCCGGCGACCGACATCGCCGATCCGGGTGAGCGCACCGCCACCTTCGACGCCATGAACGCGACGCTGGCTCGGCTGCACAGCCTCGACATCGACGCGCTCGGTCTCGGCGACTACGGCCGTCGCGGCGGCTTCGTGCAGCGGCAGACCGCCCTGTGGACCCGCCAGTATCGCGAGGACGTCGACGCCGGGCGCGACGAGAATATGGACCGGCTGGCCGACTGGCTGGCGGATCGTGACCTGCCCGACGAGACCTCGGTCATCCACGGCGACTTCCGCATCGACAACCTGATCCTGCACCCCGACCGGCCCGAGGTGGCGGCGGTGATCGACTGGGAGCTGTCGACCCTGGGTCACCCGCTGGCGGACTTCGCCTATCACCTGATGATGTACCGGATGCCGGTGCATCTGGGCGGACTGGCCGGGCGCGATCTCAAGGCGCTCGGCATCCCGTCAGAGAGCGATTACGTCGCCGCCTATGCCGAGCGGACCGGACGCGGCGCCCTGCCCGACCTCGACGTCTTCGTGGCCTTCAACATGTTCCGCTTCGCCGCCATCATCCACGGCATCCGGGGCCGGGTGATCCGCGGCAACGCCGTCTCGCCCAAGGCCCGCAAGCGGGCGGACGAATTCCCGGAACTGGCCCAACTGGCGTGGGAGCAGGCGGTGAAGGCGGGGGCCTGAGCCCCCCGCTCAGGGCAGGATCACGCCCTCGCCGCCCGCATAGAGCCGCGCCACATCCCCGGCGCGGCGGCGCAGGACCATGGCCCGGTTGATCGAGCCCTTGTCTGACACCTCATGCCCTTCGACGTCCGGCGGCGTGTCGAGGAACAGCAGCCCCGCCAACCGCTCGCTCTGGCCGGTGTGGGTGGTGTTGTAGCGACGCAGGCCTTCGGCCACGGCCTCGCCCATCGTCCCGCCCAGTCGTCGCTCCGCCTCCGGATCGGCCCAGGCCAGCACCCGCAGGTCGGCCTGCCCCTCGCCGCAGATGACCACGTCGCGGAACATCCCCGGCAGGGCCTCCAGCAGGTCGGTGCGCAGACGCCCCGCCGCCACGAAGGTGCCATTGGCCAGCTTGAACTGCTCCACCCGCCGCCCGGCGAAGAACAGGCCCAGCAGCGGCTCGTCCGGGTCGTGGAAGTCGGCCAGATCGTCCATGCGCAGGAAGCCGTCCTCGTCGAACACCTCCCGCGTCCGCGCGTCGTCGCCATGATAGCCGGGCGTCACGCTGGCCGCCTTGACCCGCACCTCATAGGCGCCGTCGGCGGGCACCAGCTTCAGCGCCGCGCCCGGCACCGGCAGGCCGATGCCGACCCGCGTGCTCTCCCACCAGGTGTAGCTGATGGCGGACCCCGTCTCCGTCGAACCATAGCCGGACACGAACATGAACCTCTGTCCCGTCGTCGCCACCGCCAGCCGCTGCAGCCGGTCGTGCAGGGGCTGGGGCAGGCCCGCCCCGCCGAACAGCATGACCCGCAGTTCGCTGAAGAAGGTCCGGCGCAAATCTTCATCCGCCTCCAGCGCATCGGCCAGCATGGCGTAGCCGCTGGGCATGGTGCCGTAGAACCGGACCGGCACCTCCTTCAGATTGCGCAGAGTCGCCGCGAAACCAGTCGCGGTCGGACGGCCATCATCGATGTGCAGGGTCCCGCCCAGCCAGGTGATGTTGGTCAGCAGGGACGAACCGGCGATATGGCTCCAGGGCAGCCAGTCCAGCATGGTTCCGCCCCAGTCGAAGGCGTCGCCCATGGCCTGCGATCCGCTGGCCGTATTGCCGGTCATCATCGCCTGGGTGTGGATCACCGCCTTGGGCCGCCCGGTCGAGCCGGAGGTCAGCAGGTAGCGGGCGGGGGCTGTCGGATCGAGCGCCTCGACCGCACGCCCGATCCCCTCGACGTCGGGCCGTGACAGCACCTCGGAAATAGCCACGGCTCCGGTCGGGAAGGCGTCCACCTCGGCGCTGACGATCACGGCGTCGGCGGGCGCGATGGCCTCGGCCGCCCGGGCGAAGTCGGCGGTCTCGGCGAAGATCACCGCCGGCTTCACCAGATCGACCACATGGCGCAGTCGCTCGAAATCGGTGCTCAGCAGGGAATAGTTCACGCTGACCGAGCAGATCGGCACGCCCGCCGCCATCGCCCCGAACATCCACAGCGCATGGGTCGGGGTGTTGCCCGACAGGACGAGGATCGACCGGCTGGCCAGGACGCCCCGCGCCTTCAGCCAGCTGGCCACCGCCGACACATCCCGCCGCGCCTCGCCATAGCTAAGCCGGCGCCAGCCCTCGCCGTCGCGTTCCGCGATCCAGGTCTTGTCGCCCTGCGTCTCGCCCCATGCCCAGAAGCGGCGCATCAGGTTCTGCTCATACGGCTCCAGCGGCGCCTTCGCCGACAGGATCAGGGTTCCGTCGCCGCGGCGCTCGATCTCCAGCCCGACATCGCCGAACCGGATCGGCCGACACGGGGCCTGATGAAAGTCCTCGACCGTATCCAGCACGCTCAACTCCCATACCTGTCCGGTTATCCGGATCTGGCTCTCACCCTACCCCCGCCGACTGACTTGCAAAACAGGATTTATCGTTCAGAAGCGCCCCTTCACGTCACAGACCTGCGATTCGGCGCGGGGAGTGCTAGAACGGTCCGGGGCAGGACCGAAACGAGGGCTCGTGGACCATATCTCCACCCGCGATCTGATCATGGGAAATCCCGTCGCGCGCGCGTTCGCGGTGACGGGGGACGCCTGGACGCAGTTGATCCTGCGCGAGGCCTTCTATGGCGCGCGTCGCTTCTCCCAGTGGCGCGACCGGCTGGGCATGCCGCGCAGCGTGCTGACAGACCGGCTGAACCGTCTGGTCGCCGCCGGTCTGCTGGAGCAGCGGCCGGCGAAGGAGTCGCCGACCCGCATGGAGTACCGCCTGACCGACATGGGCCTCGACATGTTCGGGGTCGCGGTCATGCAGGGTCAGTGGGAGCGCAAATGGGCGCGCTCGCCGCTGCAGGAACGCTATGCCCTGGCCTTCTATGACCGCCACACCGGCGAGGCCGTGACCCCGGCCATCTTCGATCACGAGCGCGGCCATCCGATCGAGCCCCGCTATGTGCGCGGCGAGGCGGGCGAAGGCCTCGTGCCCATCGCCCCGCCGACTTCCCGCCGTCGCCGGACCCAGCCGGTGGAAACGGATCGGGCGATCATCGACCGCTCGACCGACATCATGGGCGACTACTGGAGCTGGGCGGTGCTGGCCGCGGCCTTCTTCCGCCTGCGCCGGTTCGACGAGTTCCACGAGGCGCTGGGCGCGGCGACCAACATCCTGGCCGACCGCCTGAACCGGATGGTGCTGCACGGGGTGCTGGAAAAGCGCCTCTACCAGAAGGCGCCGCCGCGCTTTGAATACCGGCTGACCCAGGCGGGACTGGACCTGTTCCCGATGATCATGGCCATGCACGGCTGGGCCGAGCGCTGGCTGTGCCCGGACGGCGTGCCACTGCGGCTGGTCGATACGCGAACCGGCGAGCCGATTCATCCGGTCGTCTGCGATCTGAAGACCGGGCGCCTGCTGGACCCGCGCAACATCCGTTGGGAAGTCGAGGCGACGGCGCCGGAAGGCTCCGGCGCCGCCTGATCCTCGTTCAGACCCGGAAGCCCGGATCAGAAGGTCTGCGTCAGGGCCAGGCCGAACGACCGCGGCGCCCCGAAGACGCTGAAGCCGACGCTCACGTTCTTGATGATATGGGTCTGGTACTCGGTGTCCGTCAGGTTCTTGCCATAGACGGAGACCTTGAAACCGGTCGGGGATTCCCACGACACGAAGGCGCTGACCAACTCGTGCGCGGGCGACAGGACTTCCGGGTTGTTGGACGGATCGAAGTAGAAGTCGTCGGTCCACTGGTAGTCGGCCCGCGCCGCCAGAACCCCGCCGGCCACGTCCCACTCGCTGTCGACATACAGGGTGTACTGGCTGTCCGGCGAGCGCGGCAGGGTGTTGCCGTTGTAGGGCAGGACCGACAGACCGGAGACCGCGTCCGAGGTGAATTTGGCGTCCAGGCTGGTGTACGAACCCCCGATGGTCAGGTTGTTCGTCAGCGCCAGCGCGGTCTCGATCTCGAAGCCCTCGACTTCGGCCTGGGCGTTGGACGTCACCAGCGCCAGACCCAGCAGCTCATAGACCTGCAGGTCGGTGTAATCGAGCTTGAACGCCGCCGCGTTCAGGCGCCACCGGCCCATCAGGGTCGACTTCACGCCGATCTCGTAGTTGTCCAGCAGCTCCGAATCCAGCGGCAGCAAGGCCTGGGCGCCCGACTGGGCCGTCGACGGGAAGGACCCCGCCTTATAGCCCCGGTCATAGCTTGCATAGAAGCGGACGTTGTCGACCGGCTCGACCGCCAGGGCGATCTTCCAGGTCGGCTCGTTGAAGCTTTCGCTGCCGCTGACATTGTAGGGCGAGCCGCCCGGCCCGAGCGGGATGCCGACCGGCGGATTGGCCCCGCCTTCGTTGTCGATCGCGACCTGATGGATCTCGCGCTCGTCCCAGGTCCAGCGCGCGCCCAGGGTCAGCTCCCAGATCTCCGCGAACGGAATATTGGCCTGCCCGAAAACGGCGTAGCTGCGGTTGGTCGCGTCCTGCAGGAAGGTGGTGTCCCCACCGAACGAGGGCGGGGCGATCGGCAGGGCCGTGTTGACGATGAAGCGCTCGCTGCGGTCGATGTCTTCCTGGAAGAAGTAAGCGCCGGCGACCCAGTTGATGGCCGAATCCGGTTTGGAGACCAGCCGGAACTCCTGGCTGAACTGGGTGGCCGCCTCCGACGCGCGATTGTCCACCGACAGCGGGAAGCCGGGGAAGGGCAGGCCGCCCAGGTTGTCGCGCCAGCTGTAGTCGTTGTCCCGGTACGAGGTCAGGGAGACGAAGTCGAAGGCCTGTCCGGAGTGCTCGACCCGACCGGTCAGGCCATAGTTGGTCCGCGCCTGATAGTTGTCGGGCGACGAGAAGCTCTGCCGCCGGTCCATGCCCGCGCGCAGGCTGTCGATCAGGGTGACGAAGGCCGGCGCCGTGCCCGAGGCCGTGACCGGGATCCGGGCGTGGCCGTCCATGTCGTCCTCGGAGTAGTCGCCGCTGACCAGCACGCTCCAGTCGCCGATGTCCTTCAGATAGGACAGGCGCGCGCCCCACGACGTTCCGCCCTCCAGCCCCTCGCCGCTCGGCAGGCTTTCGGCATAGCCGTCATTGGTGGTGTAGCGGGCGGCGAAGCGGATGGCGGAATCGTCGCCCAGCTGGCGGTTCACCACCCCTTCCAGCCCGTACTCATCGAAGCTGCCGATGCGGGCGGTGATGCTGCCGGAATCCTCGAACACCGGCTTGCGCGTATAGATGTTCAGCGCCCCACCCGAGGCGTTGCGGCCATACAGCGTCCCCTGCGGCCCGCGCAGCACCTCGACCCGCTCGATGTCGAGGAAGGACAGGGCGCTGGCGCCCGAGCGGCCGATGGACACTTCATCGATCGAGAAACCGATCGACGGGTCGCTCGCGGCCGAGTCGCTCGAGGTGCCGACGCCCCGGA
Source organism: Brevundimonas sp. GCM10030266 (assembly GCF_042666595.1). Classification (NCBI taxonomy): domain Bacteria; kingdom Pseudomonadati; phylum Pseudomonadota; class Alphaproteobacteria; order Caulobacterales; family Caulobacteraceae; genus Brevundimonas; species Brevundimonas sp. GCM10030266. The sequence continues at coordinate 1,091,600 of NZ_JBHTCY010000001.1, read as the reverse complement.
TATAGAGCTGCGGCTCGCCGATGTTGAACTGGGTCAGGGTGACGCCCGGCGCCTTGGCGGCGATATCCGAAATGCCCGTCGCCGCCGTGCGCTCCAGGGTCTCGGCGCCGAAGGCGGTGATGGCGATCGGCACCTCCTGCAGGCTCTGCTCGCGCCGCTGCGCGGTCACAATCACATCATCCAGCGATGCGGCTGAACTCTCCTGCGGCGTCTCCTGCGCGGTGGCCGGCAAGGCGAGCATGGCGCCGGCGATCAGAGCGACGGCGGACGCAGTTGTAGCGTGTGCAAACTTCATCAGCGTTTCCCTCCCCAGGGCAGCGGCCTCTCATTGATCGGAAGCTCGACAGGAAGAGTAGCTTGCGCCAATGGACCAAGTTTGCAAGTCTTTTTACGCAAGCAGGGAGGGGCCGATGGAACAACGGTCATTGAAAGACCGGGTCATCGTGGTCACGGGAGCGGGGCGTGGGCTGGGTCTGGCCTATGCGCTGGATCTCGCGTCGCGCGGGGCCAAGGTGGTCGTGAACACGCGCCCCCGGGCGTCAGGCCAGCCGGCCTCGGCGGAGTCCGTGGTCGAGCGCATCCGGGCCATGGGCGGCGAGGCCGTGGCCTGCCCTCTGGCAGTGGAGCAGGATGACGCGGGCGAGCGCCTGCTCGACGCCGCCCTCAGCGCCTTCGGCCGCATCGACGGGCTGGTCAACAACGCCGGCGCCCCCGAGGCCAAGAGCCTGCACAAGCAGACGATGGCCGAGCTGCGCGCGGTCTTCGACATCAACTATTTCGGCACCGTCAGCGCCACCCTGCCGATCTACCGGCATATGCGCGATCAGGGCGCCGGGCGGATCGTCATCACCACCTCAGCGGCGGGCCTGCACGGGGTGCACGGCATGGCGGCCTATTCCTCGTCCAAGGCGGCGCTGATCGGGCTGATGCGGGTGATCGCCCTGGAAGGCGCGTCGAAGGGCGTCCACGCCAACGCCGTCGCCCCCTACGCCCTGACCGGCATGACCGAGGCCTATGTCACCGACGAAGTCGGCTCGGCCATGCCGCCGGAGTACGTCGCCCCGGTCGTCAGCTGGCTGATGAGCGAGGCCTGTCCGCTGAACGGCGAGACCCTCGTCGCCGGCGCCGGAAAGGTCCGCCGCGCGGTGCGGATCGAGGGCCCCGGCGTCCAGTTCCAGCCGCCCGGCGAGGTGTCTCCGGACGACCTGACCGCGGCCATGGGCGCCCTGATGTCGCTGGAAGACTGGACCCTGCCGACCGACGGCAACCAGGCCTTCGAGGCTTTCCTGAAAGCCCGCCCCGCGACGGCTGTCCGCCTGCAGTAACTTGCAGAGATGGACCAAGTTGGGCAGATTGCATTCTGAGACCTAAGGAGCCGCACCATGGCCGATGACGCGACGACGGCGCGCCGGATCGAGACCGGCGAACTGACCCCGCTGAACGAGATGAACCCCTATCTGCAGGGCCTGTACGAGCCTGTGGCGAAGGAGACGACGGCCCTCGACCTGCCCGTCATCGGCGAGATTCCGAAGGACCTGTACGGCGCCTTCGTCCGCAACGGCCCCAACCCTGCCCACGCCCCGTCGGGCCTGCACCACTGGTTCGACGGCGACGGCATGGTCCACGCCATCCACTTCGAGAACGGCAAGGCCGAGTACCGCAACCGCTACGTCGGCACCGACGACTATCGCGCCGAACAGAAGGGCCTGGATATCCACGCCGGCGGCGTCCTGGCCCCCTCGGCCCGCACCAACCCGGCCTCGGGTCGCGGCGACCTCGTCTACAAGGACACCGCCAACACCGATCTGGTCTTCCACAACGGCTCGCTGATGGCCCTGTGGTACATCTCGGGCAAGCCGGTGCGCGTGAACGCCCGCACGCTGGAGACCATCGGCAACGAGACCTTCGGCGGCGCCCTGCCCCGCCACGTCTCGGCCCACGGCAAGGTCGACCCCCGAACCGGCGAGTTCTGCTTCTTCGACTATTCGCTCTACGAGCCGTGGATGACCTTCGGCGTCGTCGACGCGAACAACAACCTGACGAACTTCCAGAAGGTCGACCTGCCCGGACCGCGCCTGCCGCACGACATGGGCCTGACCGAGAACTACATCATCCTGCACGACCTGCCCGTGGTCTTCACCGAGGCCGGGCTGCGCAACTCGATGTGGCAGATCAAGGTCGCGGACCAGCCCGCCCGCTTCGGCGTCGTGCCCAAGAACGGGACCGGCGATCAGGTCCGCTGGTTCGAGACGGACACCTGCTACATCTACCATGTCGCCAACTGCTGGGAGGACGGCGACGAGGTGGTCATGACCGCCTGCATGATGACGCCGAACGGCTATCCACCCAACCCGGCCTATGGCCCCTACGCCTCGATGGTGAACGTGCTGGCGCTGAACGCCGTGCCGGTCGAGTGGCGGATGAACATGGTCACCGGGCAGGTGAAGAAGCGCCAGCTGGATGACCGCGTCGGCGAGTTCCCGGTCGTCAATCTCGACTACACCGGCCGCAAGACCAACTGGTCCTATCACGTCGCCATGGCCCCGCAGGAGCTCCAGCGCTTCTCGGGCCTGATCAAGTACGACCTCAATACCGGCGCGGCCAAGACGCATGAGTTCGCCCCCGGCGTCGGCGGCTCCGAGCCCGCCTTCGCCCCCCGGGTCGGCGCGGTCGACGAGGACGACGGCTACGTCATCGTCTTCACCACCGACGAGGCCACCGGCCAGTCCGAGGTTCAGGTGTTGGGCGCCAAGGACTTCGAGACCGGCCCCATCGCCCGCATCCCACTGCCCGCCCGCGTCCCCGCCGGCTTCCACGGGACCTGGGCCCCCGGCGGCCAGATCGCGGCCTGAGGACAGAACAGTATGACCGCCTACATCGTCGACGCCGTCCGCACCCCCCGCGCCAAGGCCCGCCCTGACGGCGGCCTTGCTTCGCTCAAACCGCACGAACTGGTCTCCGGCCTGATCGACGCCCTGGACCAGCGCAACGGCGGCACGGCCCACAAGGCGGACGCCCTGATCCTCGGCGCCGTGGGACAGGTGGGCGCGCAGGGCGCCAATGTCGCCCTCGTCACCAAGATGCACGCCGGGCTGCCCGACGACGCCTACGCCTTCAGCCTGAACAACTACTGCGTCTCGGGCCTGACCGCGATCGGACAGGCGGCCAACATGGTCTCCGCCGGGGATGCGAAGACCGCTCTGGCGGGCGGGGTCGAGATGATGAGCCGCGTCCCCTTCATGGGCGACAAGGCCGACTACTATGAGGACGCCAGCTTCCCGCCGCGCACCCGCTACATCCCCGTCGTCGTCGCCGCCGACCGCTTAGCCGAGGACATCGGCGTCACCCGTCAGGAGATGGACGACGCGGCCCTGCGCTCGCAGCAGCGCACCGCCGCCGCCGAGGGCACGCCCCTGACGAAGTCGCGCATCCCCCTGAACGGCCTTGACCGGGAAGAACCCGCCCGCGCTTCCACCACCGCCGAAAGCCTGGCGGGCATGGAGGCGGCCTTCGCCCCGCTGGGCGAGCAGTACGCCGAGGCCCTGGGCGGCCGGAAGATCGACCACCGCCATACCGTCGCCCACGCCCCGCCCATGTGCGACGGGGCCGGGCTGGCCCTGGTCAGCGCCGTCGCCGACGGCGCCCGGGCGAGGATCATCGCCTACGCCGAGGCCGGGGGAGATCCTGAGGCCTCGCTGACCGCCGGCTTCACCGCCATGGATCGGGCCCTCGCCAAGGCCGGGCTGACGCTGGCCGACATGGACCGCATCGAGTTCATGGAGGCCTTCGCCGTCACCATCGTGAAGTTCCTGCGCGAGCGGGATGTGGACGTCGACAGGGTCAACGTCGGCGGGGGCCACCTCGCCAAGGGCCATCCAATGGGCGCCACCGGCGCCATCCTGCTATCGTCCCTGCTCGATGCGCTGGACGCCGCCGGGGGTCGCTATGGTCTGGTCGTCGCTGCGGGCGCCCAGGGCGTCGGCGCGGCCATGATCGTCGAGCGGATCGGCTGACATGGACGGCGCGTCGCTTGATCGTCATGCCGAACTGATCGCGCGCCACGCCGCGACGCTGGACGCCGCCATCGAGGCCGTCCGCACCCGCAAAGCATGGAGCCCGTTCAGCGACTCGCCCTCGACGAAGATCCACGGCCCCGACAAGCCGGGCGCCGGCAAGGCCGCCTTCGAGGCGCGGCTGAACACCGTCTTCGACCTGCACCAGCCCGGCGCCACCGGCGAGACGGTCGGCGAGGAGGTCTCGCCCTTCACGCAGAAGCAGCTGGGCGTCCGCTATCCGGTCAGCGATCCCGACGCCCTCGTGGACGCCGCCGTGCGCGCCATGACCGACTGGCGCGAGGTCGATCCCGAACTCCGCCTCGCCCTCGGCCTCGAGATGGCGCAGCGGCTCTACGAGCGCAATTTCGAGATGGTCCACGCCATCATGCACGTCGCGGGTCAGAGCTATGTGCAGGCCTTCAGCGGCTCCGGGCCCAATGCGCTGGATCGCGGCGTCGAGGCCCTCGCCTACGCCGCCAAGGCCATGCGCGACGTCACGCCCGTGGCCGAGTACCACCGCCCCTTCGGCGCCGATCAGGTGGCGCTGAGGAAGACCTACAAACTGGTTCCGCGCGGGGTCGGGCTGGTGATCTGCTGCGCCTCCTTCCCGACGTGGAACGCCTGGCCGGCGATCTTCGCCAGCCTCGCCACCGGCAATCCGGTGATCGTGAAGCCCCATCCCATCGCCATCCTGCCCATGGCCATCGGGGTCGAGACCTGCCGTCAGGTGCTGTCCGACTTCGGCTTCAATCCGAACGTCGTGACGATGGCGGTGGATACGCTGGCCGAACCTGTCGCGGGCCGCTTCATCGAACACCCGGACGTCCAGATCATCGACTTCACCGGCAGCCCCCGCTACGGCGGCCATCTGGAGCGAACGGTGACGGGCAAGCTGCTGTTCACCGAGACGGCAGGGGTGAACACTGTCGTCATCGACAGCGTGGCGGACGTCGACGCCGTGGCCCGCGCCATCGCCCGCTCGTCCAGCCTGTTCTCGGCCCAGATGTGCACCAGTCCGCAGGTGATCTACATCGCCCCGGACCTGTTCCGGACGATGAGCACCGCCATCGTGCGCGAGATCGACGCCCTCGCCGCCAGCCCGGCCCAGGCCGCCGCGGTCATGGGCGCCATCCAGGGGCAGGTCAGTCTCGATGTCGTCGCCGAGGCCCGCCGCGCCGCCGAGGCCGCGCCCGGCGCCCGCATCCTGCGCGAGGCCGCGCCCTATCCGCACCCCGACTTCCCCGACGCCCGCACCCTGACCCCTCTGGTCATCGCCATCGAGGGCGACAGCGACCCCGAAATCTATGCGGAGGAGCGCTTCGGCCCGGTCCTCTTCCTCGTTCCCCGCCCCGCCGATGAGGCGGTGATGGAGGCGACCTGGCTGGCGAAGACGAAGGGCTCGATCAGCTCCTACCTCTACTCCACCGACGAGGCCTTCATCGACCGCGCCACGCCCGCCTATGAGGCGGCGGGAGCCAATCTGTCGATCAACCTGACCGGCGCGATGTGGATCAATTTCGCCGCCGCCTACAGCGACTATCACGTCACCGGCCTGAACCCGGCGGGCAACGCCTGCCTCGCCGATCTGGCCTTCGTCGCCTCGCGCTTCCGCATCGTCCAGCGACGGCGGCCGCTGGCATGAGTGACGACGTCTTCCTCGCCGGCGTCTCCATGACCGCCTTCGGCAAGCGGCCGGGCGACAGCGTGAAATCCCTGACCGCCGAGGCCGTCACGGCGGCCCTGTCCGACGCCGGCGCGACGCTGGCGGACATCGAGGCGGCGTGGTTCTCCAACACCCGCCAGCCCATGCTGGAGGGCCAGAACACGGTGCGCGGCCAGATCGCCCTGCGCCCGCTCGGCCTGACCGGCATCCCGGTCGTCAATGTCGAGAACGCCTGCGCCTCCGGCTCCACCGCCCTGCTGCAGGCCATCCACTGGCTGCGCGCCGGGGCGGGCGACATCGCCCTCGTCATCGGGGTCGAGAAGATGGTCTTCCCTGACCGCCCCGAGCAAGTCGCCGCCGCCTTCGCGGGCGGCACCGACATCCACGACCGCGAGGGCGTGCTCGACTACATCCGCGCCATGGGCGGTGAGGCGCCTGACGATGGCCGCAGCCTTTTCATGGACCTCTACGCCGCGCAGGCCCGCGCCCACATGGCCCGCTACGGCTCGACCCCGCTCGACCTCGCCCTGCTGGCGGCCAAGAACCACACCGCCGCCGCACACAATCCGCGCAGCCAGTACCGCACCGCCATGACCGCCTCCCAGGTGCTGGCCGACAAGCCCATCGTCTTCCCCTTCACCCGCGCCATGTGCGCCCCGGTCAGCGACGGCGCCGCCGCCGTCGTGGTCTGTTCCGCGCGCGGTCTGAAACGCCTCAACGCCGAGACCCGCGCCGTCCGCGTCCGCGGCTGCGCCCTGCTCAGCGCCGGCGCCCGGGCGCCTGACGATTTCGACAATCACATCGGCCGTCGCGCCGCCCGCGCCGCCTGTGAACAGGCCGCGATCAGCCCCGCCGACATCGACCTCGCCGAGGTCCATGACGCCACCAGCTACGCCGAACTCCAGCAGATCGAGAACCTCGGCCTCGCCGAGCCCGGCACGGTCGGCGCCCGCGCGGCCGCGGGCGATTTCGCGCTGGGCGGCCAGACCCCGGTGAACCCCTCCGGCGGTCTCGTCGCCAAGGGTCATCCGGTCGGCGCCACGGGTCTGGCCCAGCTGTTCGAACTGACCACCCAGCTGCGCGGCGAGGCCGGAGCCCGTCAGGTGGAGAACGCCCGCATCGCCGTCGCCGAAAACGGCGGCGGCTTCCTCGGCGTCGAGGAGGCGGCAACCGTCGTCACCGTTCTGGAACGGCGGGCCGCATGACCCACCCGATCCACGCCCTCTACGACAACCTCACGGCCAAGGCCGACCGTCCCGCCCTGTTCGACGGCGACGTGACCCTGACCCACGGCGAGTTGATCGCCCTCGTCGAGCGCGCCGCCGCCGATCTGACGGCCCGAGGCATCCAGCCCGGCGACCGCGTCGGCCTGTGCGCCGCCAACAGCTGGCGGCACGTCGTCGCCTGTCTCGCCATCCTGCGCGCCAATGCGGTGTGGACCCCGCTCAATCCGCGCAACGGCGCCGGGCTGAACGGCGACTTCCAGCGCCGCGCCGGTCTGGCCCTGACCCTGCACGACGCCGCCTCGACCGGTGCTCTCGGCGCCACGCACCGCCCCCTGCCGCTGGAGGCCTGGCTGGACAGCCTGCCCGACGCCGCGCCGCCCGCCATCCTCGACGATCCCGCCGCCCCCTTCGCCCTGAAATTCACCGGCGGCTCGACCGGCGTGCCCAAGGGCGTGGTCCAGTCGCAGGCCAGCGGCCTCGCCGCCCTGCGCTCGCTTCAGGCCTTCTACGACTTCACCCCCGACGACGTGAACCTGGCCGTCGCCCCCCTGACCCACGGCTCGTCCCACTACATCCTGCCGGTGCTGGCCGCGGGCGGTTCGCACGTCCTCATGGCCACGCCCGACCGCGCCGCCATCCTGAGCGAGCTGAAACGCCGGATCACCGTCGTCTTCATGCCCCCGACCCTGATCGCCTTGCTGATGGGCGAGACGGATTTCGGCCCCGCCGACTTCCCCGCCCTTCGCCATCTCACATGGTCCGCCGCGCCGATGTCGCCGGGCCGCGTGGCGCAGGCCGTCTGCCGCTTCGGACCGGTGCTCTCCAGCCTCTACGGCCAGACGGAGGCGCCGATGGCCATCACCGGCCTGACCGCCGCCGAGACCGCCGATCCGGAGCTCCGCTCCAGCGTCGGCCGGCCCTTCACCGGCACGCCCGTCGGCCTGCTCACCAGCGAGGGCAAGATCGTCCTGCGCGGCGAAGGCGAGGTGGTGGTCGGCGGCGATCTGGCCCGCACCGAATATCTGGACGCCCCCGACCTCACCGCCGCCGCGCGTCATGAGGGCTGGCTGAAGACCGGCGACATCGGCCGCATCGATGCCGACGGCCGCCTGACCCTGATCGGCCGCTCGAAGGAGCTGATCATCACCGGCGGCTACAACGTCTATCCGGGCGAGGTCGAGGCGGCGCTGAACGCCCACCCCGCCGTGCGCGAGGCCTGCGCCTTCGGCCTGCCCGACGCGGTCTGGGGCGAGCGCCTGGAGGCCGCCGTGGCCGTCGACGCCCGCTTCGTCGACGACGCCGCCATCCGCGCCTTCGTGCGGGAGGCCATCGGTCCCGTCCGCACGCCCAAGCGTTTGCACCTCCTTCCCGCCCTGCCCCGCAATCCGGTCGGCAAGGTGGTGCGCGGCGAGGTCCGCAGCCTGCTCTATCCCGACGCCAACATCGCCGAGGAGGCCCGCCCATGATCGTCATTCCCGAACACCGCATCCGCGAGATGAAGGCCAGGGGCTGGTGGGGCGACGTCACCCTGGACGACCTGTTCCGGAAGCATGTCGCGGCCCACCCCGACACCGAGGCCCTGATCGATCCGTTCAACGCCGCCGACATCACCGGCGGCACGCCCGAGCGGCTGACCTGGGCGCAGTCCGCCGACGCCGTCGACCGCCTCGCCGCCGTCCTTCACGCCCATGGTCTGGGCAAGGACGACGTGGTCGTCGTCCAGCTGCCCAACATCGCCCAGCTGAGCATCGTCTATCTCGCCTGCCTGCGTCTGGGGATCATCATCAGCCCGGCCCCGGTCCAGTACCGCGAGCATGAGCTGGGCTACATCATCGGCAAGACCGACGCCGTCGCCGTCATCACCGCCGAGCGCATCGGCAAGCAGAAGCACGGCGAGATGCTGGTGGCGATGAAGCCGGCCTGCCCGACCCTGCGCCACGTCTTCGTGCTGGGCGAGGCCTGTCCCGACGGCGCCCTGAACCTCGAGGCCCTGACCGACGCCGCCACCCCCGCCGACCGCGCCGTGGCCGAGGTCGCCGCCAGGGCCGCCCAGGTCACCGCCGACGACATCGTCACCATCTGCTGGACCTCCGGCACCGAGGCCCAGCCCAAGGGCGTGCCGCGCAGTCACAACGAATGGCTCATCATGGGCCACGGCGTCATCGACGCAGCCGACCTTGAGCCGGGCGCCAGCCTGCTCAACCCGTTCCCGATGGTGAACATGGGCGGCATCTCCACCGCCTTCATCGGCTGGCTGCTGCTGGGCGGCGCCCTCATCCAGCACCATCCGTTCGACCTTCAGGTCCTGCTGAAACAAATGCGGGACGAGAAGATCGACTACACCGTCGCCCCGCCCGCCGTGCTCAACCTGCTCCTGCAGAACGAGGCCATGCTGGAGGGCATCGACTTCAAGCGGCTGAAGTCGATCGGCTCCGGCTCGGCGCCCCTGTCCGAGTGGATGGTGCGCGGCTTCCACGAGAAATACGGCGTCCAGATCGTCAACTATTTCGGCTCCAACGAGGGGGCGTCCTTCCCCTCCGCCCTCAAGGACCTGCCCGAGGCCGCCGACCGCGCCAGCCTGTTCCCACGTCTGGGCGAGGGCTTCGAATGGAACTGCGTCCTGCACGACCGCATCTTCACCCGTCTGGTCGATCCCGAGACCGAGGAAGAGATCACCGAGGGCGGCCGTCCCGGCGAGCTGCGGGTCAAGGGCGCGACCATCTTCTCCGGCTACTGGCGCGCGCCCGAGATCAACCAGCGCGCCTTCGACGCCGACGGCTGGTTCCGCACCGGCGACCTGTTCGAGCTGGCCGGCGACCGGCTGCAGTATCTGAAATTCGTCGGCCGCCTGAAGGACATCATCATCCGCGGCGGCATGAACATCTCGTCGGAGGAGATCGAGAGCCATCTCGTCGCCCATCCGGCCATCGCCGAGGCCGCCGTCGTCGGCGCCCCCGACCCCAATCTGGGCGAGCGCCTTCTGGCCTTCGTCGTCTTCCGTCCCGACCAGAGCGCGAGCATGGCCGAGATCAACGCCTTCCTGACCGGCGACCGCCACGTCGCCGTCTACAAGCAGATCGAACGCCTCGAGACCCTCGAGGCCCTCCCCCGTAACCCTGTCGGCAAGATCCTCAAACGGGAGCTTCGCCAGTCTGTCGCCAACGAGACCCAACCCGCATGACTTCCCCCTTCGATACCCTGCGCCTGCCCGTGTTCGCGGCGCCCATGTTTCTGATCAGCGGACCGGAACTGGTCATCGCCGCCTGCAAGGCCGGCGTCGGCGGCGCCTTCCCGACCCCCAACTGCCGCACGGTCGAGGATCTCGACACCTGGATGGGCACGATCACCGACGCGCTGAAGCCGGGCGACGCCCCGTGGATCGCCAACATGATCACCCACTCCACCAACGCGAGGCTCCCTGAGGACCTGCGCCTGATCGCCGAGTACAAGCCGCCCGTGGTCATCACCGCCCTCGGCTCGCCCAAGCCGGTCATGGAGACGGTGAAGTCCTACGGCGGCCTGGTCTTCGCCGACGTCGTCTCGATGAAGCTGGCGAAGAAGGCCGCTGAGGCCGGCGTCGACGGTCTGGCCTGCGTCAGCGCCGGCGCCGGCGGCCACACCGGCCACCTGTCGCCCTTCGCCTTCATCTCGGCGGTGCGCGACTTCTTCGACGGCTATATCGCGGTCGGCGGCGGCGTCGGCGACGGCGCGGGCGTGGCGGGCGCGGTCGCCGCCGGGGCCGACTTCGTCTACATGGGCACCCGCTTCCTGGCCTCGGCCGAGAGCATGGCCCAGCCCGAGTACAAGCAGATGGTCGTCGACTCCGGTCCCGACGACCTGATCGTCTCGGCCTCCGTCACCGGCACCCCCGCGTCCTGGCTGCGCCCCAGCCTCGTCGCCGCCGGTCAGGACCCCGACAACCTCGGCGCCGCCCCGGACCGCAACTACACCTCGGGCGGCTCGACAAAGCGCTGGCGCGACATCTGGGCCGCCGGTCAGGGACTGGAGGCGGTCAAGGCCGTCGAGCCCGTCGCCGACATCGTCGACCAGCTGGCAGGCGAGTACGACGCCGCCGTCGCCCGCTTCCAGTCGAAGACCGGGGGCCAGTCCGCGCGGGGCGCGGCGGCATGACAGTCGTCGCTCCCGTCGATTTCGAGCTCGACCCGACCGCGTCCGGCCTCGAACTGCTGCGCCGCTGGGCCCGCAAGGCGGACACGGTCGGCGGGTTTCCCCAGCGTCTGTCCGCCCGCCCGGTCGAGTTCGAGGACGGGCTGGTCCGCATCGTCTGCGACCTCGATCCCGGCCACGCCAACTTCATCGGCCTGGTCCACGGCGGGGTGCTCGCCTCGCTGGTGGACGTGGCGGGCGGCAGCGCGGTCATGACCATCCTTGAACCGGGCCAGAGCCTGCTGACCACCGACCTGTCGATGCGCTTCCTCAACGCCGCCCCCATCGACTGCGCCCGTCTGGAAACCGTCGGCCGCATCGTCTTCCGCGACGCCCGCAAGGCCGTGGTCGAGGCGACGGTCTCGACGGCGGACGGGCTGGTGATCGCGCAGGGCACGGTCGGGGTGGCGATCCGCGCGGGGCGCTAACTCTCCCTGCTATCGTCATCCCGACGAAAGTCGGGACCCAGCGGCGCCGCGACAGCGGCGAAACACTCAAGTGGAAAGTTGAAGCGCCGGCGCTCCCGACAGGGTCGCGCTCACGCGCGCCGCTGGGTCCCGGGGTTCGCTACGCGCCCCCGGGATGACGATAGCGGTGAGGCGGCCATACGACCGTTTTTGACGCATCGGCATGCCACACTGTCCAGCATGGCCTTCGCCCCGCCGGACAAACTGAACAAAGTGGACAGTCTGTACCAATTGGACTGTGTTTTCGGCGGACCGAAAAGTGCACTTTTGTGCACTCAAAAAATAATCAGGTGGCCCTCAAACCCCGATGACGAGGCTCACCGTCGTCGTGGTCGAGCCGCCGATGTTCAGGGTCTGGACCGTCTTCGCGCCCTCGACCTGCATATCGCCCGCGGTCCCGGTCGTCTGCTTGAAGGCGTCCAGCGCCATCCGCACCCCCGTCGCCCCGACAGGGTGACCACAGCCGATCAGGCCGCCCGACGGATTGAACGGCAGCTTGCCGCCCAGCTCGATGTCGCCCGCCTCGATCGCCTTCCAGCTCTCGCCCGGCGCCGTCAGGCCCAGATGGTCGATGGCCATGTATTCGGTCATCGAGAAGCAGTCGTGGGTCTCCACCGCGTCCACCCCCGACAGGTCGATCCCGGCGCGGGCGCGAGCGTCGTCGATGGCCCGCTTCACCTGCGGGAAGACATAGGTCTGCCCCTCGCTGGCGAGGATCTTCCGGCCATAGTCGATGGGGGCGCAGCGGTGGCCCCACCCCTTGATGCGCGGAAGGCTCTCCAGCGGAATGCCCCGCTTGCGCGCATACTCGGCCGCCCGCTCCGGCGAGGCCAGGACGATGGCCGAGGCCCCGTCCGTCACCTGGCCGCAGTCGGTCTTGCGCACCCGCCCCTCGATCACCGGATTGGCCTCGTCGTCGTTCGAGAAGCTGGCCTCGGTGAACTGGTAGTTCCGGGTCTGGGCGTTCGGATTGCGCTTGGCGTTGGCGAAATTGATCTGCGCGATCCGGCGCAGGTGCTGCTCGTCGATGCCGTAACGGCGGTCATACTCCTCGGTCAGGTCCGAGAAGGCGCGCGGCCAGGGATAGGTCGCGTCCAGATACTCGTGCCCGGCCCAGGCGGCGGCGCCCAGATGCTCGGCCGCGGTCACGCCGGGGACGTTGCGCATCATCTCCAGACCCAGCACCAGCGAGGTGCCGTAGCGGCCGGATTCGATATCCGCCGCCGCCGCCAGAACCGCCAGACTGCCCGAGGCGCAGGCCGCCTCATGGCGCGAGGCCGGCATGCCGGTGAAGCGGTCGTCCGCCATGGCGAAGAAGCCGCCCAGCATCCCCTGACCGGTGAACAGGTCGCCGACAAAGTTGCCGACGTGACCCACATCGATGTCCTCGGGGGCCAGACCGGTGTGGTCCAGCGCCCCGTGGACGGCCTCGGCGAAACCGTCGCCGATCTCCAGCCCCTCACGGGCGTAGTTGCGCGCGAAGTCCGACTGCCAGCCGCCGAGGATGTAGGTCATACGCTTTCGTCCTTACGCCGCGCTCTGGGAGGCGCGGATGGTTTCGCCCTGCGCCCAGGTGGCGTGGGTGCCGCTGGACAGACGTCCCGGCAGGATGATCCGCGCCACCGGCCCGTCGCCGGGCTTCTGCGCGTCATAGATTACGCACTCCGACCGGTTCTCGATCATGTCGGTGACATAGGTGATCAGATAGCCGTCATCCTCGCTCGTCGCGCCGATGCGGGGGGCGAAGCCGGGCTCGGAGCCGTAGCGTTCCGGGCCGAAGTCGACCGCCCAGCTCTCGCCGGTGTCCATGTCGTGCTTGACCAGACCGGTGAACAGGAACCAGCCGGGCTTGGACACGGCGCTGTAGGCGTACTTGTACTTCACGCCGCCGTACTGGTTGTTGATGATGCCGAACTCCAGCACCCGGTCGTCCATCCGCTGCTCGGTCGTCTTGCCGGTCTTCAGGTTGAAGCGCCAGCGGTGCAGCTTCGGCTGCAGCATGTTCTGGTCCAGGAAGGTCATGATCCGCTCATGCCCCGGCCAGGCGTCCGGGCTGGTCTTGGGCACCGGATTGTCCTGGAAATAGCCGTCCATGATGATCTCGTCGCCCTCCTCCCACGCATTGAGGAAGTGCAGAACGTAGGTCGCGTCGGCCTCGAACCACCGCACGTCCTCGGCCTTGCCGTAGCGCGGGATAATGCCGAAGCGGGACTTCATGTCGGCGTGGAAGCGCGCCGCGTGGATGCCCTTGGGCAGCAGGTCTTCTTCCCAGAACAGGGGGAAGTCGTTCAGGATCGAGTAGTTGGTCGTGAACGCCATATCGTGCGGCAGGCGCGCGCCCGGCAGCGGGATCGGCGTGAAATGCTTCAGCTTGTTGTCCGGCCCGACGACGCCGTAGTGCATGTGCGGCGCGGCCTTGGAGTAGTTGAAGAACAGCAGGTCGCCGGTCTTCTCATCGACCTTCGGGTGGGCCGAAATGCCTTCCGGCGGGCACCAGTCGGCGCTTTCCAGCTGTTCCATCGTATAGGGATCGAGGCGGTAGCCCTCCCCGCACTGGTAGAAGGTCGACAGGATGGCGCCGGCGTGGACGATCACGTCCGTCGAGGACGAGTCCTTCAGCCCGCCATGCGCGCCCCAGCCCGGCTGTTGCGACAGCGACGGATGCTCGGCCAGACCGGCCCAGATCGCATGGCCCGCCGCCTGCTCGGCCAGGAACCCCTTGGTGCGGACGAAGCGGTTGCGATAGGCGGCCTTGCCGTCCCTGAAGCTGATCGTGTGGATCATGCCGTCGCCGTCGAACGGGTGGTAACGGCCGATCGGCTCGTGAACCGGGTTCTCGGTGTTGCGCACATAGACGCCGTCGATGTCGGTCGGGATGGTCCCGATCACCGGCATGTCCTCGGCGGTGAACTCCTCATGCTGAGGCGTCCAGGCGCCCGTCATGTAGGGATGCTCGTTCGGCTTCAGCGTGGCCTTGAACGGTTCCTGCGAAACCTTGCCCAGTTGGACATCGCGGGCAGCGCCCGTCGGTTCGAAACCCATCAAAAACTCCTTGCGGACCAACGGTCCGGAAATAGTAGCTTTCGTTAGAATACCATTCTTGTCGCAGAAGGCGAGGGGTTTTAGTATCCGTTTGAAAGCGACGCCGAAGATGGCGCGATACGGGAGGACTACGATGGCTGACCACACCGCTCCGGCGCTCGACTTCGACGGCCTGCGGCCGCCCAGCCCCTTCCTGACGGAGCGGCACGATGCCTGGCGGACCCAGCTGCGCGGCTTCGTCGATACGCACATCGCCCCGAACCTCAAGGACTGGGACGCCGCCTCCGACTTCCCCGACGGCCTCTATGTCGAAGCCGCCAAGGCCGGCATCCTCGGCATGGGCTTCCGCGAGGACCTCGGCGGCACGGGCGAGGACATCGACCTGTGGGACCGCATCATCTTCGCCGAGGAATTCTTCCGCCTCGGCTCCGGCGTCGTCTTCGCCGACCTCGCCACCCCGTGGATCGCCCTGCCCCCGATCATCTCCGGCGGCACGCCCGAGATGCTGGAGCGCGTCGCCAGGCCGGTGCTGGCCGGCCAGAAGAAGATCGCCTTCGCCGTCACCGAACCCGGCGGCGGCTCCGACGTCTCGGCCTTCACCACCACCGCCGAACGCAAGGGCGACGTCTTCGTCGTCAACGGCGGCAAGACCCTGATCTCGGGAGCCATGAAGGCCGACTACCTGCTGACCGCCGTCCGCACCGGCGGCCCCGGCATGGGCGGCCTGTCCATGCTGCTGATCGAGACCGACCGCGCGGGCGTCAGCCGCGGCCCGGTCCCCGGCCTCGAATGGTACAACCGCAACAACGGCTGGCTGAAGTTCGACAATGTCGAGGTCCCCGTCACCAATCTGATCGGGGTCGAGAACCGCGGCTTCTCGGGCCTCGCCGGACAGTTCAACATCGAGCGGTTCAGCGGGATCTCCGCCACCCTCGCCATGGCCCGCACCTGCATCGCCGAGGCCATCGCCTTCGCCCGCGAGCGCCAAACCTTCGGCAAGCGGCTGATCGACCACCAGTCGATGCGCCACAAGATCGTCGAGATGATCCAGCGCCTGAAGGCCGCCTATGCCTTCCTCGACATCCTCGTCTGGCGCTTCCAGCGCGGCGAGACCCCGGTGGCCGATCTGGCCCTCCTGAAGGTGCAGGCCACCACCACGCTGGAGCACTGCGCCCGCGAAAGCCTGCAGGTCCTCGGCGGTCGCGCCTACACCGGCGACAACCGCGTCGAGCGCATCTACCGCGAGGCCCGCATCTTCGTCATCGGCGGCGGCTCCGAGGAGATCCTGCGCGACCTGGCGGCCAAGCAGATGGGGTTCTGACCCCCTCATCCGCGACACGACAGAGCCCTCCTCCGGTCCGCCGGGGAGGGCTTTTTTCTTCTGGCCGCCCCAAAGAAGAAGGCCCCGGCGTCAGGAGAAGGCCGGGGCCCCAAGGCTCAGGAAAACGCAGCTTCTTCAGAAGACCTAGAAGTTGCGACGCAGGGTGATGCCCCAGGTGCGGGGATCACCAAGGAAGGCCGAGTACGATCCGGTCTGGAACGTGGCCGGGATGATGCGGCGGTAGTAGTCCTTGTCGAACAGGTTGCGGGCCCACAGATCCACCGCCCAGTCGCCGCTCTCGTGACGCAGCGAGAAGCGGGCGTTGGCCACCGAGAACGAGGGCTGGATCCGGTTCGGATCGAAGCCGCCGGTGTAAAACTCGGAGCTGTAGCGGTTGTCGATATAGGCCACGCCGGTCAGGTCGCCCGAGATCGGGAACTCATAGGTGACCGAGGTGACGTTCACCCAGTCCGGCGACTGCTCCATTTCCCGACCCGAATAGGTCGAGTTGCCGGTGCTGGTCGGGTAGTAGGCGTCCGTATAGCTCAGGCCATTGGTCAGGGTCAGGCCCTGCATCGGCCGCCAGGTGACCTCCAGTTCCGCGCCTTCCGAGATCGCTTCCTCGAGGCTGCGAACCACGAAGTTGATGCCGGTGTACTCGATCAGCTGGAAGCCCGAGAACTTCTGATGGAAGATCGCCAGGTTGGCGGTCAGCGAGCGGTCGAAGAACTCGCCCTTCAGGCCGAACTCATAGGCATCGACCGTCTCTTCCGAGAAGGCCAGGTCGCGGGCGTTCGGCGTCGCCGGCGTGGTGAAGCCGGCGCGGTCGAAATTATAGCCGCCCGACTTGTAGCCCCGCGAATAGGACAGGTAGCTCGTCAGGGTCGGTGAGAACTCGTACGAGACGTTGAACGTGCCGGTGACGGCGTCCTCGCTGCGCGAGTCCGAGTCCCCCGCCGGGTTGAAGCGGGTATCCCAGAAGGGGGCACAGAAACGGGTGACGCCCGGCGCATCGCCGGTCGCCACGGCGCTGTCGCAGGCCGGGTTGAAGTTCTCACCCCAGAAGTCGATCGACTTCTTGTTGTTGGTGTAGCGCAGGCCCGCCGTGATGCTCAGCTGGTCGGTGATGTTGAAGATGTTGTGGGTGAAGACCGAGATGTCCCGTCCGCTCTGCTCACCGACCCCCCGCGCACCGTCGCCGGGCGTGAAGGCCGCCAGGGTCGTGGCCTGGAAGGTCGCGGCGCCGCCATAGATCAGCGGATAGTCCGCGCCCATCCGGTAGGCGGAGTCGTTGCGGACATCCTCGTCCGAATAGTAGGCGCCGACCAGCCAGTCGACCATGCCGGCCGTGCCCTGCAGGCGGAGCTCCTGGGTGAAGACGTCGAAATTCTGGTGCAGGCCGTCGGGGGCGAAGAAGCCCAGGTCGGCGCCCGAATGGTCGAAATCCTGCGAGCGCGAGGCTTCCCAGCTGCGGTAGGCGGTGACCGAGGTCAGATCCCCCCAGCCGAGATCCCAGTTGGCCTGAGCCGAGAAGCCCCAGTCGTCGATGTTCTCGGAGTTGACGCGACCGACGCTCTTCGACGCTTCACGGTCGAAGGGATTGGTGCTGGTGTAGCCGATCTCGCCACGCGCGCCGGCCAGGGTGTTGACCAGACCATAGGTCGGGCCCGCGATGGCCAGAACCGCGACGCAGCAGTTCTCTTCGCGCTGGGTGTAGTCGGCGCTGAACATCCACGACAGGGTGTCGCTGGGCTCCCAGCGCAGTTTGGCGCGGATGAACTGGCGGTCCAGATTGTCCAGCGTCTCCTGGCTGTTGGCGTCAGGATAGAAGCCGTCGCGGGTCTCGGAGCTGGCCTCGACGCGCAGGGCCGCATTGTCGCTCAGGGGCAGGTTGATCGCGCCCGCCAGCCGCATGTTGGAGAAGTCGCCGTAGGTGCCTTCCATCCGCCCCTCGACACCGGCGAAGCTGGGCGCGCGGGTGACGATGTTGATCAGGCCCGACGAGGTGTTGCGGCCAAACAGGGTGCCCTGCGGTCCACGCAGGACCTCGATCCGCTCCAGGTCGCCCAGCTCGGACAGGGCCACGCCGGTGCGGGCGCGCGTCACGCCGTCAATGACCACGCCGACCGAGGACTCGAGGCCCGGGTTGGTCGAGGTGGTGCCGATACCGCGGATGCGGATCGACGAGTCGGCGCCGCCGCCCGGGGTCTGGAACTGAACGCTGGGCGCCAGGCCCGTCAGTTCGCGAATGTCGGAAACGCCCGAGTTCTGCAGCTGCTCGGAGCCGATGGCGGTGACCGCCACCGGCACATCAATCAGCCGCTCCTCGCGCTTGGTCGCCGTGACGATCACATCGCCCAGCTGAGAGGCGCTCTCCTGCGCCGGTTCTTGCGGAGCTGTCTGGGCCCATGCCGGCGTCGCGCCGAGAGAAGCCGCCAGAAGCAATGCGGATACGCTGATCGAACCTCGAATGGTCACGCCCTATCCTCCCATGAGCCCTCGTTTAGCCGAGGTGCTTCAGTGCTAGGTGTAACTTGCGTATTCAGACTGTCAAATAGCTTTTGTAATCAGACCAACTTCCGTGCTTGAGTGATCAGAGGCCGATGCGGGCCTGTGACGCGGACCTCAAGCCGCAGCCGGACACCCTCGCATCGCGCCCACGCAGACCGGAAAACCGGCGCAAGAACAGGGAGTTGAGACGACGCCATGGAGACATCGGCTTCGCGTCACAGCGTTCGCAACGGACTGCCCGCGCAGCCCGCGAAAAGCCGCGACACAACGTCCATTTTTTGCGTGCCGCCTGCGCCAAGTCACTTTCACCTTTAGATTGATCGCTTGACCGGACCTCGCCGAATGACCAGTACGACGTCCCCTGAATCGCCTGCGGAATCGCCCGTTTCAGCGCCCCCTGCCCAGGCCCGGATCTGGCCGCATCCCGGATGGGGATGGTTCGCCGTGGCGGCCCTGATGGTCGCCTACACCTCCAGCTTCATCGACCGGCAGATTCTGAGCCTTCTGGTCGAGCCGATCCGCGCCGACCTCGGCATCAGCGATACGGAGTTCAGCCTGCTCGCGGGCCTCGCCTTCTCGCTCTTCTACACCCTGATGGGCGTGCCGCTGGCGCGTCTGGCGGACCGGGGCAGCCGCCGTCTGATCATCGGCATCGGCATTGTCGTGTGGAGCGTGATGACCGTCTGCTGCGGTCTGGCCAACAGCTTCTGGGCCCTGTTCGCGGCGCGGGTCGGGGTCGGCATCGGCGAGGCGGCCCTGTCGCCCGCGGCCTATTCGATGATCTCGGACTATTTCCCGCCCCGTATGCGGGCGCGCGCCCTCGCGGTCTATTCCATGGGTCCGTACATCGGCGCCGGCCTGGCCCTGATGATCGGCGGCGGCGTCATCGACATGATCGCCCGCCACGGCGTTCTGACCCTGCCCTTCGTCGGCGAACTGGCGCCCTGGCAGCAGACCTTCGTTCTGGTCGGCCTGCCCGGCCTGCTGATCGCCGCCCTGTTCCTGATCGTGCGCGAACCGCCCCGGCACGGGCTGGTGAAGGCGGACAAGAATGCGGGGGTGATGAAGTTCCTGTGGGCGCGGAAGAAGACCTTCTACGCCATGATCCTGGGCTTCTCGATCTTCGGCATCGCCGGCATCTCCTATCTGGCCTGGATCCCGGCCGTGCTGATCCGCCAGCATGAGTGGACGGCCTCGCAGGTCGGCTTCACCTACGGCGCGGTGCTGTTGCTGGCGGCGACGCCGGGCGTGCTGGTCGGCGGCTGGCTGAGCGATTGGCTGGCCGCGCGAGGGCGCAAGGACGCGCCGCTTTACGCCGCCATCATCGGTCTGGTGTGCAGCATCCCCTTCGCCATCGCCACGCCCCTGATGCCGACCGCGACGCTGACCGTCGCCTCGCTGGCCGGGTTCAGCTTCTTCGCCGGGGTGATGAACAGCCTGCCCGCGACCTCGCTGCAGTCGGTGTCGCCGAACCAGTTCCGGGCGCAGGTGACCGCCATCTACTTCCTGATCGGCAATCTGATTTCGCTGGCCGGCGGTCCGACCATCGTGGCGGCGATCAGCGACGCCTTGCTGGGCGGATCGCAAATGATCGGCGTCTCGCTGGCCATCGTGAGCGGCGTCTGCATCACCGCCGCCTCTATCATCCTGATCAAGACCCTGCCCCACTTCCGCGCCAGCGTGGATGAGGCGCAGCAATGGCAGGGAGAGCACTGATGGGCGCGCTGAAGCTTCCCTGGTTCGACCCGAAGCCGCCGACGGCGGACGAATGCGTGATTCCGCGCCTGCTGGACCGCTACGCCGCCGAAACGCCGAACAAGACCTTCATCCGCTATGAGACCGGCGAGGAATGGAGCTGGGCGGAAACCCGTCAGAAGGGGCTCCAGACCGCCGCCGCCCTGCAGGCGTACGGCGTGAAGAAGGGCGACATCGTCGCTGCCTGGGCCCCCAACTCGGCGGCGCTGGTGCGGTCATGGTTCGGCGCCAACTACGCCGGCGCGGCCCTGGCGCCGATCAACACCAGCTTCCGCGGCAAGCTGCTGGAGCATGCGATCCGAAAGACCGGGGCGACCATCCTGATCGTCCATCCCGATCTGGTCGAGCGACTGGAAGGCCTGTCGCTGGGCGCGGTCCGGCGCCTGATCCTGACCGGCGAGGCCAAGGGACCGATCAATCTGGATGTAGCGGTCGAGCCCGCCTCGGCCCTGTCCGGCGACGCCTCGGCCTATGCTCCAGTGTCGTCCGATCCGTGGGACGTGCCCGTGGTCATCTTCACGTCCGGCACCACCGGCCCGTCTAAGGCGGTGCTGACCTCCTATGTGCAGGAGTGGACCACCGGCAAGGTCACTTACGGCTATATGCATGGCGGCGACCGGATGCTGGTCAACCTGCCGATGTTCCACGTCGGCGGCATCGCGGCGATCACGGCGGCGGTGTCCTGCGGCGGTTCCGTCGCCCTGTTCGAGGCCTTCGACACCCGCCGCTTCTGGGACGTGATCCGCGAGACGGAATCGACCGTCTGCAGCGGCCTGATCGGCGCCCTGACCGCCTTCCTGATGAAGGAACCGCCGAAGCCGGACGATCGGGACAATCCCCTGCGGATGGTGACCCTGGCCCCGATCACCGAGGACACAGTCGCGCTCGCAGACCGGTTCGGCTTCGACTACATCTCGGGCTTCAACATGACCGAGGTGTCGGGGCCGCTGATCTGCGCGGTGAACGAGACGGTCATGCGCTCGTGCGGCCGCGCCCGCGAGGGGATGGAGTGCCGGATCGTCGACGCCTTCGACAATGAGGTGCCGCATGGCGAGCCCGGCGAACTGGTCATCCGCGCCGACAACCCCTGGACCCTGAGCCACGGCTATCTGGGCGATCCCGAAGCCACCGCAGAAGCCTGGCGCAACGGCTGGTTCCACACCGGCGACCTGATGCGGCGCGACGCCGAGGGCTGCTTCTTCTTCATCGACCGCAAGAAGGATGCGATCCGTCGCCGGGGCGAGAACATGTCGTCGCTGGAGATCGAGATCGAGGTCTGCGGCCATCCGGCGGTGCGCGAGGCGGCGGCCTACGGGGTCGATCTGCCCGGCGGCGAACAGGAGGTGATGGTGGCCGTGGCTCCGGTTCCGGGCGCGACCATCGATCCAAGGGAATTGCTGGAATATCTGATCCCGCGCATGACCCATTTCATGGTGCCGCGCTACGTCCGGGTCGAGGCGGAACTGCCGAAAACCCCGACCAACAAGATCCAGAAGACGGGTTTGCGGGCCGACGGGGTGACGGCGGAAACCTTCGACCGGGAGGCGGCCGGTCTGTCCGTGCGCCGACAGAAGCTATCGACCGCTTGAACAGGGTTCAGCGGGACCGCTAAGACAAGCCATGGCTACCCAAGGCGCGCCGAAGACCCGACTGGTTCCCAAGAGTTCCCTGAACCGGGCGCTGAATGCGCTCGGCGATCGATGGAGCCTGCTGATCGTTCAGGAGGCCTTCCTCGGCGCCACTCGGTTCGAGGAGTTCCACGAACGACTGGGCGGCGCGCGCAGCACCCTGTCCAGCCGTCTGCAGGCGTTGGAACGCCACGGCATCCTCGAGAAGCGCCCGCACAAGGATGAGGGCGCGCGCATGGCCTATCATCTGACGCCGCGCGGGCTGGACCTGTTCGATAGCATGATCTTGATGTGGGGCTGGGGCGTGCGCTGGGGCGTGGCCGGCCGCCGCGCCCCGACCGTCTTCGTCCACACCGTCTGCGGCAAGCCCATGCTGCCGGAGGTGCGCTGCTCGTCCTGCGGCGAGCCGATGACCCTGCACAGCTGCAGCTTCGTGCCCGGCCCCGGCCAAGGCATGGAGAAGCTTCCCGTCCAGCGCATGCATCGCAAGCGGCAGCCGACGGACGGCACGGCGGCGTTCGAGCTGGTGGACCTGCTGGGCGACCGCTGGACCGGCCTTGTCGTCAGCGTCCAGTATTTCGGTATCCACCGCTTCGACGAGATGCAGAACATGCTGGGCATCGCGTCCAACATCCTGACCGACCGGCTGCGGACGCTGGAGAATGCCGGCATCTTCGAGCGGCGGCTCTATGAGATCACCCCGCCCCGGTACGAGTACTGGATGACCAAGAAGGGGCTGGATCTGTATCCCCACGCCCTGACCATGCTGGGCTGGGCAGAGACCTGGCTGAAGGACAAGGCCGGACCGCCGGTTCGCATCCGGCACAACTGCGGCGCGCCTCTCGCCAACGAGGTCGCCTGCAGCTGCTGCAAGGGGCGGCTGAGGATGTCCGAGGTCCTGCTGAAGCCCGGCAAGGGCCACTCCATCACCTGATCTTCCGCGCCTCGCGAGGACGTGAAAGTCCACGTTTGAAAGCGCCCGTCATGTCGCTTGCATAAACAAACTTGCCGTCCTAGCGTTCGTCCAACGACAAGAACGGGAGTGACGCCATGAGCGAGAAGATGAAGGTGGTCGAGGCCATGATGGCCGCGTGGAAACGGCGCGACGTCGAGGGCTTCATCGCCACCCTGTCCGACGACATCGAGTACCACTGGCACCCCACCAAGCGGGCCGCCGTGGGCAAGGACAAGATGCGGAAATTCCTCGCCAACTACGAGCAGGGCTTCGATCAGCAGGAATGGCGGATCGTGCACACGGCCGAGAACGGCGACGTGCTGTTCGTCGAGGGCATGGAGGTCCTGGTCGACCGCTCCACCGGGGTGAAGATGGACAACCCCTTTGTCCAGATCTTCGAGATCCGCGACGGCCTGATCCACCGCATGCGCGACTATTATGACACCTCGCAGGTGCATGCTCCGGCCAAGCCCGAGAAGGCCTCGGCGTGACGGCGCCGATCGACCGCCTGCGGGCGCTGATGGAGGTCTCGGGACGTCGCGACAAGGCGGCGTTCCTGGACGCCTTCGACCCGGCCATCGAGTACCACTATCACGTCGGCACTCGCCCCCTGATCGGAATCGAATGGGTCGACAAATTCATCAGCCGCTACTGGGCCAACCACTCGCAGACCGAATGGGTGCTCGATAACTGGGCCCAGAACGGCAACAAGGTGCTGACCGAAGGCCGCGAGGACTATGTCAACGCCGACGGCGTGAAGGTGTCCCACCCCTATATGGGCATCATCGAGTTCAACGATGCCGGCAAGATCATCGCCTGGCGCGACTATTTCCAGATGAAGGACCCGGCCGCGACGGGTTGAAGCTCAGGCTTCAACCCGCTCCGCCCGAAGCTGGCTCCGCCGGACCTTCCCCGCATCGTCGCGCAGGCGTTCGGCGGTCGCCTCGAAACTGCGCGGCTGTTTGTAGCGGGCGATGCGGTCGGCGAGGAAGGCGGCCAGCGCGGCCTGATCCAGCTGGCCGTCCACCGTCTCTACGATGGCGTGGACGCGCTGGCCCAGATCGTCATCAGGCAGGCCGAACACCACGCTGCACTGGACGCCCGGGAAGGCGTCGATCGCCGCTTCGACCTCGGCCGGATAGACGTTGGCGCCGCCCGACAGGATCATGTCCACGCGCCGGTCTGCCAGGAACAGATAGCCGTCTGCATCCAGCCGCCCCAGATCACCCAGGGTCTCGAACTCGCCCACCGCCTTCGGCTCGGCGCCGAGATAGCGATAGGTGGTCCCCTGCCCCCGCAGCGGGCGGAAGAATATCTCGCCGACCTCGTCGACATCGCAGGGCGAGCCGTCCGGGCGCAGCACCTGCATCTCGTAGCCGGGCAGGATGCGACCGACCGAGCCGGGCTTGTTCAGCCACTGCAGGCCGTTGATGCCGGTGCCGCCCATGGCCTCGGTGCCGGTGTAGAGCTCCCACACCGTCTCGGCCCCGACCCAGTCGATCCACGCCTGCTTGAGCCAGGGCGGACAGGGAGCGGCGATGTGCATGACGGCGTCGAGCGAGCTGATGTCGTACTTCGCCTTCACCTCGTCCGGCAGGGCCCAGATGCGGTGCATCATCGTCGGCACCTGGAACAGCCAGCGGACCTTGTGCCGCTCGATCAGTCGCAGGGCTTCCTCGGCGTCGAAGCGGGGCATCAGGATGACGTGCAGGCCCCAGCCCATGGCGAAGCAGGTCATGCCGAACGGGGCTGCGTGATACAGCGGCCCCGGGTTCATCAGCACGTCCTTGTCCGGCAACATGCCCAGCAGGGGCTTGTCCGGATCGGCCACGCCCGGCGACATGTCGACGATGACCTTGGGACGTCCCGTGCTGCCGCCCGAGGCGATGGCCTTCAGGTGCGGCGCGATCTTCTCGGGTAGCGGGCTGTCATCGGCCGTAGCGTCGAAGGTGTCGACCTCCGCATGCGCGGGCCAGTCGCCCGCCTTGGCTGCATCGTTTATGACCACCAGCCGAGGCTTCAGCAGGTCGAGAATGCCCGCCAGTTCGGCGGCCGGCAGCTTGTGCGACAGCGGCGCAGGCGTCGCGCCCAGCGCCCAGATGGCGAACGCCAGCTCGAGGAAGGCCGGGCTGTTCGGCAGGGCGATGGCGACGAAGTCTCCCGCCTGCACGCCCAACCGTTCCAGTGTCCGCGCACGGCGGTTGACCCGCGAGGCGAGCGCCGCGCGGGTCAGGGTCGTTCCCTCGAACGACAGGGCCGGAGCGTCCGGGTCGCGCGCGGCGTGAATGTCCAACAAGGCCCCCATCCCCCGGGGCGTCATCTCGCCGATCCCGGGGGTGGACATGACGCGGGGGGTAGCGGGCCTCTTCACGCGGCCTCCGATCCGGCTTTCTTCGGCGGCCAGGGGATCAGTGAACTGGTGCGGGCGATGTAGTCCGCATAGCCGGGGCGCTGATAGGTCAGGCGCTTCTCGTAGGACGGTCCGCCGCTGTATTTGACGAACATCAGCAGCAGAAGCAGCGGTCCGGCGATGGAGACGATGCCCAGCAGGCCGCTCTCCGCCGCGACCAGCCAGAGGCCGAACCAGACGCACAGGTCGCCGAAATAGTTCGGGTGCCGGGTGTATTTCCAGAGGCCGCTGGACAGCACCTTGCCTTCATTGGCCTTGTTCGCCTTGAAGCGGACCAGCTGGAAGTCGGCGGTGCTCTCAAACAGGATGCCGAAGATCACCAGACCGGCGCCGATCCAGCCCAGCGTGCCGATGACGGCGGGCGTGGGTGACATCTGGCCCAGCTGGACCGGCAGGCTGACCGCCCACAGGATCGGCGCCTGGAACATGAAGACCAGACGCCAGGAGGCGACCGGGAAGCTCCAGCCCTTGGTCTCCTGCGCGCGGCTCAGCATCTTCACATAGCGCCTGTCGGGCCCATGCGAACGCCAGCGCCACAGGATGTAGAGGCCCAGCCGCAGCCCCCACAGCCCGGCCAGCACCAGGAGGAGCTGCATCCGGGCGGGCGAGCCGTCCGCCTGCAGGAAGGTGGTCACGGCCATGAAGGCCAGCCCCAGCGCCCACCATGCGTCGACGAAGGTGACGTCCTTCAGGGCGCATCCGATGGCCCAGAGGATGACGAAGGACGCGATACAGATCCCGAGGTTGATCCCGAGGATCGTGATGATCTCCTGAACTGGCGGCATTGGGCTCCCTCCCCCTTGTGTGCGCCGGCTAACGGCCGGTCGTCGGTTCCTTCACGTGGACGGCCTTGGCCATCTGCCGCTCCAGCCCCTTCGGATCGCGGGCCATGGCGGCGCGCATCTCGATGGCGAAGCGGTCGGTGTCGATCTCATCGGTGCCACGCGTGATGCCGCGCATGGCGGCGCGGGCGATGTCCTCGGGCGCCTCCTTGGCCCCCTTCACATGCGAGGCCATGCGGGTGTCGACCGAACCGACGATCAGCGAGGTGACGCTGGTCCCCTGCCCCGCCAGCTCGGCGCGAATGCAGGTTCCGGCGGCGCGCATGGCGAATTTCGACGGGCTGTAACCGCCCATGTTCGGCGCCGCGAGAATGCCGCCGACCGACAGGACATTCAGGATCGCGCCGCCCCCGTTCGCCCTCAGCACAGGAGCGAAGGCCCGGGCCATGGCGAGGGGGCCGAAGTAGTTGACCTCCATCTCCTGACGCGCGGCCGACATGTCGTCCGCCCCGATCAGCAGCTGGTTGTTGAAGGCGCCGGCGTTGTTGATCACGACCGACACGTCCGGGCAGGCGGCCGCCGCGGCGGCGATCTGGCCGTGGTCGGTCACGTCCAGCGCAATCGCCTGGACCTTGCCGGGGAACTCATCCTCAAGATGCTTCGCGGACACCGGATCGCGGGCGCCGGCGTAGACCTTGGCCGCCCCCTCCTGCATCAGCACGCGAACAAAAGCCTCGCCGATCCCGCGATTGGCGCCGGTGACGATGGCGACGCAGCCCTGAATCTCCATGACCGGGCCTCAGGCGGCGGCGGTGTAGAGGATGTCGTCGGGCTTCTTGGCCCCGCGACGCAGTTGGGTCGGATCGTTGGTGATCGCCCCCCGCGCCCAGGTCTCCGAAATCTCGTGTTCCTCGTTCCACTCCCAGCACATGGTGCGGCGAAGGATGCGCCACTCGTCGCCGCGCTTTTCCATCTGGTCGACGCAGCGGGCCAGGGTGCGGGTGTCGAACCACTCGCCCTTCACCTTCAGGCGCGAGGCGGTGAGGATGTAGCATTCGGCCAGGGCCGAGGTTGGGCCCTTCAGCTCAATGACCATGTTCATGGCCAGGTGGTTCATCAGCCCGGCCTTGGGCAGACGTTCCTTGACGACGGCGACCCACTCGCTGGCCGGGCCGTTGAAGGTGCCTCCGTGATCCTCCCAGCCGTCCGGCCAGTAGGCGCGCTCGACCAGCGCCTCATCACCGCGATCACAGCCCCGGAGGAAGAGCAGCAGCACCTCCTCGATCGCCTTCTTGTCCAGAAGCGCCTGCACCTCGGGATCGCGGTCAGCCATGGTCGTTTCCTCGGTTTGTTATTTTTAGTCTCTGATTGAAAGTGACATGACTTTTGTTAGCGGGCAACCCGGTCAGGTCACAGGCGGAGCAGGCCCGGGGGCGCCGCAACCACCTTCGGAATGGCGTCCAGCACCATGGCGGCGACCGCGAACTGCTCCGGTTTGGTCCGTACGCCTTCGGGCGCCGTATCGACCAGATCCATGGCGATGGTCAGCCCCGGAAGGCCCTCGACCTCAATCTGCCAGTGCGGTTTGCCGGCGAAGGCCGCGTCTGTCGGGTCCATGATCCAGTTGACCTCATGGGTGATGCGCCGCACGCCGTCCGCAATCCCGTGCACCCGCCAGGTGGTGGCCGCGACCGTGCCTTGCGGGATGGTTCCGGCGGCGACGCTCAGATCACGGTCAGCCAGCCGCAGTTGGTGGTCGGATTCATAGCCGTCCAGCGGCAGACCGATCCTCCGCGCCAGACCCTCAACGCTTTGGGCGAACATGCTGTCGAAGGTGCGCGCCAGCGGTCCGGCGACCAGATCAACCGTCGCCGGATCGGCGCCGAAGCCGAGGGCGCCGAACACATAATCGGGGTTCGGAACCGTCGTGCAGTCAATGATTTCGCGGGTCGCGACATTGCTGTGCGACAGGCACAGGGCCACCGCATTGGCCGCCATCCGTTCGGCCACCCAGCCAGGATTGACCCCGGTTCCGGCCAGGGTCGCACCGCCCTTCAGGGCGCTGCCTTCCAGCGTCGCGGCGTGCTCCACGCCGAGCGCCCGGGGCTCGAAGTAGTTGTTGATCGAGATGACGTTCTTGCCCGACTCCAGCAACCGTCGGACGTCGGCGTCGTGACCGTCGTAGGGGTCTGACAGCATGGGGCAGTGCAGGACCACGTCCGCCTCCAGCGCCAGGATGTCGTCAAGGCTGCGGGTCGCCAGAACACCCGTCGGGTCCCGCCGCGCGATCTCGCCCGCATCCTTCCCCGCCTTGGCCGCGCCGTAGACGAACAGGCCGACCAGTTCGAAGCGGGGATCGTCAATCACGGCCCGCAGACAGGTCTTGCCCATCGAGCCGGTCGCCCACTGGATCACGCGGATCGGTCTGGTCATAAGGGCGGCTTCCGTGACTTTCGATATCGAACCGATACGCCGTTAGTCCAGAAACGCAAGCCGGTTGCCAAGCGCCGCGAGTTATTTAGTATGTTTATGAAAGTGACGCTTGGAGCGTCGGGGAGACTAACCGATGGCTGAACCTCCGTTCCTGCAAGCTCTTATGAAATCTATGAATTTCTACGGCCGCTTTGCGCCGTCGTTTACGCGCGTCGGCTATATCGCCCGCGGCCTGCCGTTCAGGCCGGTGCGCGCGGACTATTCCGGACAGACCTGGTTGATCACCGGCGCGACCGGCGGCCTGGGCCGCGCTGCCGCCCTGCGAGGCGTGCGCAAGGGCGCGACGGTTTACGCCGTCGGCCGCAACCCGACCGCACTCGACTCGCTGCAGAGCGCCGCCGCCAATCTGCCGGGGCGGATCGTGCCGGTGATCTGCGACCTGTCCTCGATGCGGATGGTCTCCGACCTGACCCGACGGCCCGAGATCGCCGGCCAGACCTTCGACGTTCTGGTCAACAATGTCGGCCTGCTGATGCGGTCATACGAGCCGACGGCTGAGGGTCTTGAGACCTCCTACGCCACCAACCTGCTGGGCCACTACATCCTGACGGAGCAGCTCCATTCGGAGGGGCGGCTGGCGCCCGGCGCGGCGGTGATCAATGTCGTCTCGGGCGGGCTCTACAACCTGCCGCTGACCAAATCGATGCTGAATATCCCCGAGGAAAAGTTCAACGGCTTCGCCGCCTACGCCGCGCACAAGCGGGCGCAGCTGGCGCTGGCCGAGCACTGGCGGGAGACCTTCGCGGACGTTGGGGCGAAGACCTATGCGGTGCATCCGGGCTGGGCCGACACGGCGGGGGTGAAGACCTCCCTGCCCAAATTCCGCAAGATCCTGGCTCCCATCCTGCGCAACGATGACGAAGGCGCCGACACGATCGACTGGCTGGCGGCGACCCGGCCGACAGAGGTGGTCGACCAGATCTGGTTCGACCGGAAGCCCCGGACGGCCCATGCCTATCCGCACACGCGCAATCCGAGGACGCAGATCAGCGACGTCGTGGCCTTCCTCGAGCGGGACCGGCAGGCGCTGGTGGGCTGACCCATGGACCGGGCGCCTCCAAGGCTCCATGCTCGGCGGCGATGGTCGAATCGTCCCCCTTCGAGGCGTATGAGTTCTTCGCCGGCGGCGGCATGCTGCGGGCGGGGCTGGGCGATGGCTGGACCTGCACCTTCGCCAATGACATCGATCCGCAGAAGGCCGCCTTCTATCGCGCCAACTGGGGCGGTGAGGAACTGGCGGTCGGCGACATCGGCGCCCTGACGCCCGCCGACCTGCCCGGGCAGGCCGATCTGATGTGGGGCTCCTTCCCGTGTCAGGACCTGTCGCTGGCGGGGAACGGCAAGGGACTGGGCGGCGCCCGGTCCGGCATGTTCCACGTCTTCTGGGATCTGGCGCGAGGGCTGGCCCGGGAAGGGCGCGCGCCCCGGATCGTGGCCATCGAGAATGTCTGCGGGGCCCTGACCTCGCGCGGCGGGCGGGACTTCGAGATTCTGTGCCGGACGTGGGACGAGGCCGGGTACGCCGTCGGGGCGCTGGTGATCAACGCCGACCGGTTCGTGCCGCAGTCCCGGCCGCGGCTGTTCGTGGTCGGGGTTCGCGGCGATGTCGAGATCGATCCGGGCCTTCTGGCGAGCGGGCCCGAGGCGGCCTTCCATCCGGCCAATCTGCGACGGGCGGTGGAGCGGCTGCCGGAGGATCTGCGCCGGCGGATGCTGTGGTGGCGACTGCCCGAGCCGGACGCGGAACCCGTCGACCTGGCCTCGGTGACCGAGGCGGACGGGCCGCATCTGGAGTGGCACAATCAGGCGCAGACGGCGCGGCTGCTGGAGCTGATGTCGCCGATCAATCGGGCCAAGGTCGAGGCGGCGAGGGCGTCGGGGACGCGGCAGGTCGGGGCGCTGTTCCGACGGACGCGAACGGATGCGGAAGGTCGCAAGATGCAGCGGGCCGAGGTGCGTTTCGACCGGGCGGGCTGTCTGCGGACGCCGGGCGGAGGCTCGAGCCGCCAGACGCTGGTGGTGGTCGAGCATGGGCGGGTGCGGTCGCGGCTGATGACGGCGCGGGAGACGGCCCGGCTGATGGGGCTGCCGGACGCCTATCGCCTGCCGGGGTCGTACAGCGCCGCGTGCAAGCTGACCGGCGACGGCGTCGCGGCGCCGGTGGTGCGGCATCTGGCGAAGTGGCTGTTCGAGCCGCTGGCGGCGACGGCGATCCGGACGTCGGAAGCCGCCTGAGCGGTCCGACCGCTTGCCAAATCCTCTGTTCGGGTTTCATCTTCGGGGGCAGAACCTGGGGAGGTGCTCTGATGAAATTCCTGCTTTTGACCGCGACCGCTCTGATGGTCGTGACGACGCCCGCCGCGGCGGAGACCTGGAACCCGTTTTCCCGCAGCACGGCGCGGATCTATCTGGCGGACACGGACAGTATTTCGACCAGCGGGGCGATCACCACGATCCGCCTGGCCTCGGTGCCGACCGGTACGCCGGCGGGCGATCTGAGCCATACGCGGGAGACCTACCAGTTCGACTGCGCGGGCCGGAAGTGGCGGACCGCCGGATCGACGGAGTACAACGCCGAAGGCGCCGAGGATGGAGCCTATCCGGAAGAGGACGGCGCGTGGGAGCCCCTGCGGCCGAGCACCTTGCCGGACTACCTGAAACAGCAGGCGTGCGACGGGTCTCGCTCCACCTCAGCGACCTATCCCACCATCCGCGCCTTCATCGAGGCCGGTCGCCCCTGACACGGGACGGCGCCAGACAAGGGAAGGCCCGGATGGAGCGATCCATCCGGGCCTTTGTCGTTACGCGTCGACGGCGGCGTCCAGGGCGTTTTCCTGGATGAACTCGCGGCGGGGTTCGACCACATCGCCCATCAGCTTGGCGAACAGGTCGGAGGCGTCCTCCTCATGCTCGACGTTCACCTGCAGCAGAGTGCGGGCGTTGACGTCCAGCGTCGTCTCCCACAGTTGCTCGGGGTTCATCTCGCCCAGACCCTTGTACCGCTGGATGGCCAGGCCCTTCTTGCCCGCGTCGAGGACGGCCTCGAGCAGGTCGAGCGGACCGCGGATGGTCACCGACTTGTCCTTGCGGCGGAAGACGGCGGGCACATCGAACAGGCCTTCGAAGGCGGCGGCGCGCTCGGCCAGACGACGGGCGTCCTGCGAACGGATCAGGGTCTCTTCCAGCACGATTTTCTCGGAGACCGCGCGACGCACACGCTCGAAGGCGATGGCGCCCTGGGCGCCCGGTGCGCCGGACCATGAGCCGTCCCCTTCCTCGGCGAAGAGGTTGAGGCGTTCGGCGGCCTTCGACAGGTCGCCGCCGTCCTCGTTGAAGACGCCGGCCAGCGCGGCCTGCTCGATGGCGAAGGCGGGGGCGCGTTGCGACAGGCGGTCGACGCCCGCCTTGAAGGCCTTGGCCTCGCGCACCAGCGCCTGCAGGTCCAGACCGGTGCGGCGCTCGCCGGACGGCAGGTCCAGTTCAGCTTCGGACGAGCCTTCCTCGATGAGATAGGCGTCCATGTCCGCCTGATCCTTGAGGTAGCGCGACTGCTTGCCCTTGGAGACTTTGTAGAGCGGCGGCTGGGCGATGTAGACGTGGCCGCGCTCGATCAGCTCCGGCATCTGACGATAGAAGAAGGTCAGCAGCAGGGTGCGGATGTGGGCGCCGTCGACGTCGGCGTCGGCCATGAGAATGATCTTGTGGTAGCGCAGCTTGTCGGCGTTGAAGTCGTCGCGGCCGATGCCGGTGCCGAGCGCCAGGATCAGGGTGCCGATCAGGTCCGACGAGAGCATGCGGTCGAAGCGGGCGCGCTCGACGTTCAGGATCTTGCCGCGCAGGGGCAGGACGGCCTGGTTCTCGCGGTTGCGGGCCTGTTTGGCCGAGCCGCCTGCGGAGTCACCCTCGACGATGAACAGTTCGGACTTGGCCGGATCGCGTTCCTGACAGTCGGCCAGCTTGCCGGGCAGGGACGAGATTTCCATGGCCGTCTTGCGGCGCGTCAGGTCGCGGGCCTTGCGCGCGGCCTCACGGGCGGCGGCGGCCTCGATGATCTTGGCGACGATCATCTTCGCCTCGACCGGATGCTCCTCGAACCAGGTGGCGAGGCCTTCCTGACAGAGGTTTTCGACCGCCGGCCGGACTTCGGACGAGACCAGCTTGTCCTTGGTCTGCGAGCTGAATTTCGGATCCGGCACCTTGACCGACAGGACGCAGGTCAGGCCTTCGCGGGCGTCCTCGCCCGAGACGGAGACCTTCTCCTTCTTGGCGGCGCCGGCGCTTTCGATATAGCCGCCCATGACGCGGGTCAGGGCCGCGCGGAAGGCCGACAGGTGGGTGCCCCCATCCCGCTGCGGGATGTTGTTGGTGAAGCACAGCATGGTCTCGTGGTAGCTGTCGTTCCACCACAGGGCGAGGTCCAGCTCGATGCCGTCCTTCCTTCCACGGACGGTGATGACGTCCTTCAGCAGGGGCGACTTGGACTTGTCGAGGTGACGCACGAAGGCTTCGACGCCGCCCTCGTAGTGGAGGATTTCCTCGAACGGCTCGGCGTGACGGTCGTCGCGCAGCTTGATGACCACGCCCGAGTTCAGGAAGGCCAGCTCGCGCAGGCGATGCTCCAGCGTCTTCAGGTCGAAGTCGATGTGGCTGAAGGTGGTCAGCGAGGGGAAGAAGGTGACCTGGGTGCCGGTCAGCAGTTCGCCCTTCTTGGAGCCCTCGGTGCGGACCGGGGCGTCGCCGGTGACGGCCAGGCTGACGACGGCGTCGCCGCGCTCGAAGCGCATCTCGTGGCGTTTGCCGTCGCGGAAGATGACCAGTTTCAGCCAGTCCGACAGGGCATTCACGACCGAGACGCCGACGCCGTGCAGACCGCCGGAGACCTTGTAGGAGTTCTGGTCGAACTTACCGCCCGCATGCAGCTGGGTCATGATGACCTCGGCCGCCGAGACGCCTTCCTCGGCGTGGATGGCGGTGGGGATGCCGCGGCCGTTGTCGGTCACGGTGACCGAACCGTCGGCGTTCAGGATGACCTCGACCAGATCGGCGTGACCGGCCAGGGCCTCGTCGATCGCGTTGTCGACGACTTCATAGACCATGTGGTGCAGACCCGAGCCGTCGTCGGTGTCGCCGATGTACATGCCGGGGCGTTTGCGGACGGCATCCAGGCCCTTGAGAACCTTGATGGAGTCGGCGCCGTATTCGGCCGGGGCGACAGCGTCGTCGGGGGTCTGATCGGTCATCAAATCGGTCGGTGAAGCGGCCCCGCGAAGGGCCCGGAAAACGGCGCGAATCTGGCCCGCGCCGGAAGGCTCAGAATATAGGAATTATGACGGGAATTGCGAGCTTTCAGGGGCGATTCCGGTGGGGGGCTTCAGGGGGTGTCGACGAGGTCGAAGCCCGCCTCCTGATCCTCGAGCAGAAACAGGGCTGGGGAGACGATGAAGTCCCGCATCGGAAGGCGTCCGCCGTCCAGGATCATGCCCTGAAAACAGGCCTCGCGCAGACTGCGCGGCTCGTATTCGCCGCGCGCGATGCCTTCGAGGCGGAGCCGCTGGACGGCCATGAGCATGGCGTTGCGACGGCGGAGGCGGGAGGGGTGACGGGGGATCATGGGCGGGGGTTCCTTTTTGGTTATCCCTCTCCCTTGGGAGGGGGCGTGGGACGACGGTTGGGGTAGGTCTGATGGGCTTGTGATGCGGCAGGCAGTGTTGGTTCATCACCAAGGACACCAAGGAAGGAATAGCCACGAAGGACACCAAGGGTGTGGAGGGTCTTTCGGGTGGCGCCGCCTTTCGTTCTGGCGGATCAAAATTGATCGCGAAGCGATCCTTCGGCTTCGCTGACGGTGGTGGGCTGGCCGACCATCGCGCACCGGCCTCTTGGTGTCCTTTGTGCCTCCCTTGGTGTCCTTGGTGATGAACCTCCACTCCCGACCTTCAGGCACGACTCTTCGCCGCTTCGCACCGAAGCGGTGATGGGAAGGGCGCGGGACGCCGGGCCTCGCCCGGTGTGTGATTTAGTTTTACCGTTTCGACGAGATCGACATCCCGCGTCGCCGTTTTCCACACGTCCCTCCGGCTGGCGGCCTTTTGCTTAGGGCCTTGCCGGATCATCCGCCGACGCCATTGCTGACGCCGACGCGGGGCGGACGTAACGAACGGATCGTCATCGGCCCGCGCCTCAGAACGCGCGGCGAGCAGGCGGACAGGATCCATCCCCGTCCTCAAGGCCCCCTGCACTCTCCATCGCGCAGGCTTCATCGCTCGGCCACAGCCCGCCGTCGTCGAGAAGCGTGGATCCGACGCCCTCCCCATCGACGGGATGCGCATAGTGTGGGGGTGGGGCTACCTCAGGCGGGCTCAGGTCGATCGATTTCTGAAAGGACGAGCGAGTTCAGAGGGTTGGGCCCGGAGAAAGCGCGGGTTCAACATGAACTCTCGCGTATTTCTGGAGGACGGATCCCGGGGGCCAGGTCTGATGGGCCGGTGAAGCCGCGGGGAGTGCGGGTTCACACAAAGGCCACCAAGGAAGGAAGCCACGAAGGACACCAAGGGTGCGGAGGGTCTTTCGGGCGGCGGCGCTCTTCGCCTTGGCAGATCAAAATTGATCGCGAAGCGATCCTTCGGCCTTGAAGACACAGCGTCATCACAAGCCGGCTATGCACCGGCCCCTTCGTGTCCTTGGTGACTTTTCCTTCCTTGGTGGCCCTTGTGTGAACCTTGGCTGCCAGCCGGTTCACGCCGCCCGCCCGCCGACCCTCACCCTTGAGCGCAAGAACGACGGCTGCGCCGCCGTGCGCTCAAGCCCTCTCCCATCGGGAGAGGGGATCGGATTAGCCGAAGCCGCCGTCGGCCACCCGCACGAATTGCGCACGGCCTTGCAGCGGGGCGAACAGGTCCGCTTCGGTGCCGGTCATGAAGGCCTGCAGGCCCAGGGCCTCGATCTCGTCGAAGAGGGCGGCGCGGCGGGCCGTGTCGAGGTGGGCGGGGGCTTCGTCGAGGAGGAGGATGGGGGCCGCGGCCTGACCCGACAGGCGGGTGATCTGGGCGAGGATGAGGTTGAGGACCAGCGCCTTCTGCTCGCCCGAGGAGCCCTCGGCGGCGGGGCGGTTCTTCTCGCGGTGCAGGGCCGTCAGGTCGGAGCGGTGGGGGCCGTAGAGGGACCGGCCGGCGGCGGCGTCGCGGGCGCGGGAGCGGACCATGCCGTCGCGGATGACGGCGGCGATGGCGTCGGCGTCGGCGCCCTCGGCGGCCAGGGTCTCGGCCTCGCCGGTCAGGCCGAGGTCGGCCTGGGGGAAGGGGCGGTCGTTGCGGGCGTCGATGGCGGTCTGAAGCGTCTTCAGGGCGGCGGCGCGGGCCGTGGCGGCGGCGGCGCCCGCCTCACCCAGACGGACCTCCAGCGCGTCCAGCCAGAGCGGATCGGCGGGACGCCCCTCGGCGCCGTCGGTGAGCAGACGCAGCCGCTCGCGCAGGGCCTTTTCATAGGCCGAGACAGCGGCGGCGTGGTCAGGCCGGTCAGCGAAGACCAGACGGTCGAAGAATTTCAGCCGGGCGGCGCGGGCGTCGGAGAAGAGGCGGTCCTGTTCGGGCGTGGCCCAGACGGGGCGCAGATGGTCGAGCAGACGGCCGGGCTGGGCCGTTTCGCCGTCGATGCGGACGATGCGGCGGGCGGCGCCGGGCGTCTGGACGCCGGTGCCAAGCTTGGTCTCGTCGCCGTCATGGGTGAGAACGGCGGCGACGGCCCAGGCGCGGCCGGTCGCCTCGCCGGGCTCGCGACGGCCCATCTCGGGCGCGGTCGCCCCGCGCAGACCCTTGCCGGGGGTGAAGAGGCTGAGCGCCTCCAGCAGATTGGTCTTCCCCGCCCCGTTCGGCCCGTGCAGCACCACCGACCCGGCCGCGATGGGCAGGGTCGCGCTCGCATAGGAGCGGAAGTCGGTGAGGGTGAGGGCGGTGATCACCAGTGGCGAGTGGCGAGTAGCGAGTGGCGAGTCAATGCGCGAGCCGGACAGCGGCGCATTGTCCGATCAGCTATGCGCCCTGCGCCAGTCTTCGAGAATCCGGGAAACGTAGTCGGGACGCTGCTCAAGGTAAGGCGGAACAATGTTGGTTTCGCTGACGAGGCTTGGCCAAGACCCGCCCCTTCGAGCCCGCTCTTCGCCTGCGGTCGTCAGCATGCAGGACACCATGGTGCTGCTCCAGACCTTAACCACGGAAAACTCTTCAACCTCGGACCATGGAATCAAGGCGCGGGACCACCAGCCCTTCACCTCGAAACCTTCGGAGGAAAGGACTAGCTGAACGGGATTCAGCATCGCCCAGAAGCTGAACGCGGCGCCAAGACCAAAGCCCACCATTGTCAAAAGGCCGATCATGCCATTGAACTCAGCGGAATGGCGTCTGGAGCCTTCAGGATGGAGGAACATCCACGCCCCGATCAGCGCAAAGACGAGCGAAACCACAAAAAGCCGGAAAAGCTTCGCGGGGTCCTGGCGCAGGATGAAGGTGTCAGGAGCAGTCATCCGGACTTCGTCCTTTAAGATACAGGCTTGCCGACCCTCGCCGGGATGAGCGGGAACACCGTTACACCATCGCGCTCGCGGCCGCGCCAGCTTTACTGTAACGCAACCGCCACGCCTCCATCAGGGCCGCGAGAGGTTCGGGGGCCATGCCGAGGTTGCGGGGCAGGTTGCCGTCGAGGGGGACGCCGCCCTTGCGGTTGAGGGCCGCCACCATGCCGACAGCGGAGGGGGCGTCGTCCTTCAGTCGCCAGGCGGCGTGGGGCGCGACGCCGCCGTGGCCGTCAAGGTCGCGGTCCTCGCCGTAGACGAAGAAGCGCTCGACCTCGCTCCACGGGATGGAGACGCCGATCAGGCCTGTGAGGCGGAAACCCTCCGGCGTCAGGATCAGGCGCGGCGGGAAGCGCAGCTGAAGCGCCAGCAGGATCAGACCGAGCCCGAGCACGGCGATGCCGAGGGTGCTCCAGACCTTGAGGTCGGCGTTTTCAGGCTGATCGACGAACCAGAGGCCGAGGGCGAGCCCCACGCCGCAACCGACCATGGCCAGAAGGATGTTCCGGCGCGGAGTGGTGAGGGTCAGGGTTTCACGGGATGTCATCTGGCCTCCGATCAGGCGGTTCAAGACTGCGGCTGCTCCCGCCCCGCAAATCCTGAAGAGCCTCCCTAGTAGTGGTCCGGGGGCAGAACCCCGTAGGCTCCAAATGCACCTGTTGCGGGCGTACCGTCCTCGCTCGTGAACTGGCAGGTGACCCTGGCCGGATTGATCGAATAGCTCCAGCGACACTCTCCCGTACCGTCAAGCACGGTGTCGTTGTCGCCACCCGGGCTAACCAGAGTGAGGCGGTCGAGCCGCAGGAGCTGACCCCCGTCGCCAGTCTCCTCATGTCCGGAGAAGCGGATCGCTCCAAACCCCTTCGTGACGGTGAAACCGACACTCCGGCCGCCTGTCGCGTCGTGGCCCAGAAGGACTCCATCACCGCAGTCGGCGGTGATGTCCTGACCTGCAATGGCCAGTGAAATGCATTCGCCTCTGACCGCTGTAGCGGAAACAGGCGCCGGATCTTGAGCGGCTGCCGAGCCTCCAAGAACGCCGAAGGTGAGCGCCGCCATGGCCGCAGTGTGCAACCCCTACACCCGCAGCGGCATCAGCACGTACTGGACGCCCGGGTCGCCCGGATCGAGGACGAGGGTCGGGCTGGCCGGGTCGGCGAATTTGAAGTGGGCGGTCTCGCCGGTGATCTGGCCGGCGACGTCCAGCAGATAGCGGGCGTTGAAGCCGATCTCGAAGGGCTCTTCCGAATAGCCGATCTCGACTTCCTCGACGCCCTGGCCGGCTTCCATGTTGCGGACGGTCAGGGTGACGCGGTCCAGTTCGAAGGCCAGCTTCACCGAACGGCTCTTCTCGGCCGAGATGGTGGCGACGCGGTCGACGGCCTTGGAGAACAGGGCGTTGTCGATGTCGGCCTGCTTGTCATTGCCCTTGGGAATGACGCGCATGTAGTCGGGGAAGGCGCCGTCGATGACCTTGGAGGTCAGGGAGGCCTCGCCGAACTCGAAGCGGATCTTCTGCGGGCTGACCATGACCTCGACCATGCCGGCGCCGTCATCCAGCAGGCGACGGACCTGATCGACGGTCTTGCGCGGGACGATGACGCCCGGGCCGCCGGCGGCGCCCTCGGGGGCCGGGGTCTCGGCCAGGGCCAGGCGGTGGCCGTCGGTGGCCACGGCGCGCAGCAGCGGAATGCCGCCCTCGGCCACCGTGTGCAGGTACAGGCCGTTCAGATAGTAGCGGGTCTCTTCGGTCGAGACGGCGAAGCGGGTCTTGTCGATCAGCCGGGCCAGGTCTTCCTTGGCCAGGGTGTAGCGCGAGCCCGAGGTCTCGGTCGACATGACCGGGAAGTCGCCGGCCGGCAGAACCGGCAGGTTGAATTTCGAGCGGCCGGCCTGGACCAGCAGGCGGGGGTCGTCGCCCGAATAGGACAGGGACACCTCGGCGCCGTCCGGCAGCTTGCGAACGATTTCGTACAGGGTGTGGGCAGGGGCGGTGATCTGGCCCTCGACGTTCACCACGGCCTCGGCCTCGTCGACCATCTCCATGTCGAGGTCGGTGGCGGCGAAGCTGAGCTTGTCGCGGCCCGCCGACAGCAGAACGTTGGACAGGATCGGAATGGTGTTCCGCCGCTCGACGACGCTCTGGACGTGCCCGAGGGCCTTCAGAAGCGCGGATCGTTCGATGGTCAGTTGCATGTCGTCTCGCCCCGCGGCGACTCACCGAGAGCCGCCGGTAAACTATGGGACAGGGACACTAGCGGATTGGGCCGCTGGAGCAACGGGGGAGGCTGAAACCCTCCCCGCTGTCCACAGTCAGCCGCGCAGCTTCCGCGTCAGGGCCTCGACGTCGCGGGCGATCTGTTCGTCCTGGGCGATCAGCTCCTCGATCTTGCGCACGCCGTGCAGGACCGTGGTGTGGTCGCGCCCGCCGAAGCGGCGGCCGATGTCCGGATAGGAGCGGGTCGTGTGCTGCTTGCACAGATACATGGCGATCTGGCGTGGGCGGGCGACCGAACGGGTGCGGCGCTCCGACAGCAGGTCGGCCTGCTTGAGGGTGAAATGTTCAGCGACGGTCTTCTGGATCTCGTCGACGGTGATGCGACGCTCCGGACCGCCGCGCAGGGCCGAGCCGAGCAGGCCTTGCGCCTCGTCGACGGTCAGGGCCGACAGGCGGGTGGCGGCGACGGCCGCCAGGGTGTTCACAGCGCCTTCCAGCTCACGCATCGAGCCGGGGGTGCGGTCCACCAGGTGCTCCAGCACGTCGGGACGGACCTCGCCCGAGACGACGCCCAGTTTGGACAGGGCCTCGATGCGGTTGCGGGCCACGGCCAGCTTGAGCGAGCGGTCGGCCGGCTCGACCGGGCAGGTCAGGCCCGAGGCCAGGTGGCTGCGCAGGCGCGGCTCGACCTCGGTCAGAGCCATCGGCGGCTTGTCGGCCGAGAGGATGATCTTCTTGCCGTCCTCGATCAGGGCGGTGAGCGTCGAGAGCAGCTCTTCCTGGGTCGAGGCCTTGCCGCCGACAAACTGGACGTCGTCGATCAGCAGCATGTCGGCCGAGCGCAGGCTGTCCTTGAAGGCGGCGGTCGAGCGGTCCTGCATGGCGCGCACGAAGGTCGACAGGAAGCGTTCGGCGGTCAGATAGACCACCTTGGCGTCCGGACGCAGGCGCTGGGCTTCCCAGGCGATGGCGTTCAGCAGGTGGGTCTTGCCGTAGCCGTAGGGGCCGCAGAAGAAGATCGGGTTGAAGTGGCCGTCGGCCCAGGCGGCGGCCTGGCGGGCGATGGCCAGGGCGAAGGCGTTGCCCTGCCCTTCCACGAAGCTGTCGAAGGTCAGGCGGTCCTGCAGGCCGGCGGCGCGGACGGCGCGGGCGCCGTCGGCGACCGGGGCGACGGTGGCCATCGGCATCTGCACCACATTGCCGGCGGCGGTCGGGGCGCGACCGGCGGCGACCTGCGAGGCCGGAGCGACCGAGCCCATCTCGGCGCGGCAGCGGACGTCCAGGCGACGGGCCTGCGGGTCGAGGCCCAGCCACA
This sequence comes from Brevundimonas sp. GCM10030266, assembly GCF_042666595.1. NCBI lineage: Bacteria > Pseudomonadati > Pseudomonadota > Alphaproteobacteria > Caulobacterales > Caulobacteraceae > Brevundimonas > Brevundimonas sp. GCM10030266. The sequence goes on along the minus strand of NZ_JBHTCY010000001.1, from coordinate 1,051,026 downwards.
GCTCGTTCATGCGGCGCAGCGCGTTCTTGCGCACCCAGTCGCGGGCATAGGCGGTCGGGGTGACGAGGATCAGCTGGCCCGAGCCGTCCACCCGCACGGCCGACGGCGCGATATAGGAGCTGAACGCCCCCTCGCCGATCTCACCGCGCAGCCGTCCGGCCGCCTCGGTCCAGATATGATCCGGATCCGTCATCCCCGCCATTCTCGCGCTCCCCATCATCGGTCAGCCACCCGCCGCAAAAATCCATCACGCGACGCCCTTCTGAACCGGCTGATGCAGGGACGACTTCTCCTGCCCGGTGCAGCGATGCCGCCGCCCGGAATGGGGTCGTTCTCTCGATCAGACGGCTCACGCCGGTGCAGAACAGGGTTCCGCGCCGTCTTCATCCGTGTGGGGATGGAAGTGCGTCAGCCCCTTGAACTTACGCCCGGCGAAGGGCGGGTCAACGCTGATTCGAGACTCATTTTGCAGTTAAAATTGTTGACTCCCGCAAGTGCCGTCTCCGCCTTGGGAAATCCTGATTTCGCCACTGAGGCGAGCGCCAATTCGCGTCAGGGCAGTTAACAGCACACGCGCAAACGGCGAGGGAGCTTGCGCGCCCTCGCCGTTGAAAACACTGATATTTACTATGACAGGCCTATAAAAGGCCGTCCGGAGCCCGAAAGATCAGGCGGCCGACATCTTCTTCAGCTGCGCGGCCAGGCGCGACACCTTGCGCGAGCCGGTGTTCTTGTGAACGACGCCCTTCGACACGGCGCGCATCAGCTCCGATTGAGCCTCAACGAACGCGGTCTTCGCAGCGCCAGCGTCGCCGCCGGTGACAGCTTCCTGGAACTTGCGCAGGAAGGTGCGGACGCGCGTGCGGCGCGCCTTGTTCACTTCGGTGCGGGCAGCGATCTTGCGGATCGCCTTCTTGGCGCCGGCGTTATTGGCCATCAGTCAAAAACCTATCGAACGGAAAACGCCGCGGAGCTCACGTCCACGGCGTGCGGAAATCTCAAGAGCGCGCGGCTATAGCGGAAAGGGATCGGAGGAGCAAGCAGACTCCGACTCGTTTTGCGTGTCCCCTCATCCCCGCCGCCAGCGTTGCAGATGATCCAGAACATCCTCGACCAGCTGGTCGCGGGTGAAGCCGGTGACGTCCCGGGCGCGGCCGGCGTCGTCCGAGCGCGCCGACAGGCGCCACTCCATAGCGCGACGCCCCTCGGGCGCGTCCAGAGCGCTGAGGGCCGGACGCGGACGGCGAATGGCGGACAGGCGGTAATGGAAGGCCTGCCCCTCGGTGACGTCAACGGTCAGGGAGGCGCCGTCCTCATCGACGGCGACCTCGGCGGCCAGCCCCTCGGCCTGAAGGCCGTCCCGCACGCTCTCCAGAGCCGGCACGCCCGCGCGGGCCAGCTGGCGATCAATCTCCTTGCGGGAGGCGGGGGAAAAGATCCGCTTCAGCTGTTCGGACAGGGGCGGCGCCTCGGTCTCCAGCGTCCGCCCCGACAGGTCGGCGTTCATCTGCCGCACCAGACCGACCGAGATCAGGATCATGATGACGGTGAACGGCAGGGCCGCGACCAGGGTGGCCGCCTGCAGGGCGCCCAGACCGCCGGCGAGCAGAAGCAGGGCCGCGACCAGCCCCAGCATCAGGCACCAGTAGAGCCTCTGCCATTTCGGCGTCTCATCCGCACCGCCCGACGCAATGGTGTCGATGACCAGCGCCCCGGAGTCCGCCGAGGTCACGAAGAAGACGGCGACCAGCATGATGGCCAGGGTCGAGGTGATGGCGGCGCCCGGCAGGTGCTCAAGGAAGTGGAACAGGGCGGTCGACAGGTCGGCGGTGACCGCCTGCGAGATCGCGCCTGCGGCGGCGCCCATGTCGAGGCTGATGGCCGTGTTCCCGAAGACCGTCATCCAGAGGAAGGTGAAGCCGGCCGGGACCAGCAGCACATTGAGGATGAACTCGCGCACCGTCCGGCCGCGCGAGATGCGGGCGATGAACATGCCGACGAAGGGCGACCAGGCGATCCACCAGGCCCAGTAGAAGAGGGTCCAGTCCGCCATCCACGCCCGCGGCTCATAGGCGTACATCAGGAAGCTGCGCTCGAAGAAGTGGTCGAGGTAGAAGCCGAAATTCTGGACCAGGGCCTTGAACAGGAAGCCGGTCGGCCCGACCGCCAGCACGAAGATCATCAGCAGGACGGCGAGCGTCAGGTTCAGTTCGGAGAGGCGGCGCACCCCCTTGCCCACCCCGCTGAGCACCGAGACGGTGGCGGCGGCCATGACCACGGCGATCAGCCCGACCTGGACCCAGGCGTTGTTGGGAATGCCCAGCAGATAGGACAGGCCGCTGTTCATCTGGGACACGCCGAAGCCGAGCGAGGTGGCGATGCCGAAGGCGGTGCCCCAGATGGTGAAGATGTCGACGGCGTCGCCGATTGGCCCGTTCACCCGCTTGCCCAGCAGGGGCGACAGGCCCGAGCGCAGGGTCAGGGGCAGGCCCTTGCGGTGGGCGAAGAAGGCCAGGCTGAGCCCGACCAGGCCATAGATGGCCCAGGCGTGGACGCCGTAGTGGAAGAAGGTGATGCCCATGGCCTCGCGGGCGGCGGCGAAGGTGCCGCCCTGTTCAGCGGGCGGGCTGATGAAATGCTGGATCGGCTCGGCGACCCCGAAATACATCAGGCCGATGCCCATGCCCGCCGCGAACAGCATGGCCAGCCAGGAGATGTAGGGAAAGTCCGGCTCGGCGTCGTCCGGCCCCAGCTTGAGCGATCCGGTCGGTCCGATGGCGAGGATCAGGACCAGCCCCAGGAAGCCCGCGACGGCGGCGATATAGAACCAGCCGAAGGTGTCGATCACCCAGGACTGGGCGGCCTGGAACACCCTGTCGGACGCGCCCGGCGCGAGCAGGGCAAGAATGAGGAGCAGCCCGATAATCAGGCTCGCCCCCCAGAAGACGCGGGGGTTCATCTTGGCTTTGAACATGGCCCCCAAGCGTCGCTTTGGCCGGAGGGTTCCGAAAAAAGGTGGAAAAAGGGCCGAAGAGGGATTCCGCTACTTCGCAGGGGGCGGCAGAGCCACCGCCTCAATCACCGCGAAATCCGTGACCAGGGCGGCAGGCCTCCCCGCGGCGTCATAACCGATCCAGGTTGTGTAGAAGCCGTCCCCCCAGCCGGACGAGAACATGGCGGCGCCGCGCCCCTCATACTCCTCGATCAGGATGAAGCCGTAGGGGATGCCCAACTCGGGTCCCAGCGCTTCACCCCGATCCTGCCAGCCCTGCGACACCACCTCGTAGAAATCGACCTGATCCGGTGGATAGCGCCGTTCCAGCCAAGCGGGCAGGCCGGCGTCAACGAAGGCGCCCGTGCCTGCATCGACGCCATAGCCGAAGGTCTCGTCACCCTTCAGCGTCGACACATCCTGCCCGGCGGTGACGCCCATAGACCAGCGCGTCACCGGTTCACTGGAGATCACCAAGCGTGCGAGGGCGACCCGTTGGCCGCCCGCGCCAGTATCCGCCACCGCCACATCGACCGGATAGCGACCGGGCGGGACGGCGACGGTCAGGGGCGCGTCCCGCGTCGACATCAGGAAGGGATCGGCGACGATCACCTGACCGCTGGGGATCGCGACCTCCCCGATCCGAAGGGTGCGGACCGGGTAACGCTCACCCTCCGCCTGCCCGACGAAGCCCTCCGTGAAGGCGCCGGTCAGGACCTCCGGGCGCGGCGTGACGCCGCCAGGCTCAGCGGGCGCACAACCGGCGCCGAGAACGGCGGCGACGATGGCGGCAAGATGACGGAGCATCGATGGCCTCCTCTGCCTGGAGCGGTCCAGAAGCCCGCGCGGCTACTGCCCCGTGAAGTTGGGTTTCCGCTTCTCGACAAACGCCGCCATGCCTTCCTTCTGGTCGTCGAAGGCGAAGAGGCTGTGGAACAGGCGGCGCTCGAACTGGACGCCCTGGGTCAGGGTCGTCTCCAGCGCGGCGTTGACCATTTCCTTGTTGGCCATGACGGCCAGCGGGCTCTGCGAGGCGATCTTCGCGGCGATCTTGCGGGTCTCGGCCAGCAGGTCGTCGTGGGGGAAGACGCGCGACGCCAGGCCGGCGCGCTCGGCCTCGGCGGCGTCCATCATGCGGGCGGTCAGGACCATGTCCATGGCCTTGGACTTGCCGACCAGACGGGTCAGGCGCTGGGAGCCGCCGATGCCCGGGGCGACGCCGAGGTTGATCTCGGGCTGGCCGAATTTCGCCTTGTCGCTGGCGATGATGAAGTCGCACAGCATGGCCAGCTCGCAGCCGCCGCCGAGCGCGAAGCCGTTGACCGCGGCGATGATCGGCTTGCGGAAGCGGGTGACGCGGTCGTGGCCCAGGGCGAAGAAATTGCCCTTGTACATCTGGGCGTAGGACTGGTCCGACATCTCCTTGATGTCGGCGCCGGCGGCGAAGGCCTTGTCGCCCGAACCGGTCAGGATCAGGCAGCGGACGCTGTCGTCATGCTCGACCGCATCGAGGAAGTCGGCGAGGTCCTTGAACAGGGCCGAGTTGAGGGCGTTCAGCGCCTCGGGCCGGTTCAGGGTGACCACCGCATAGCCGTCGTCATGACGCTCGATCAGGAGGTTGGCGTAGGTGTCGGACATGGTTCACTCTCCGGTGTTCGCGGCTGTCTTACAAACCCGGCCACGAGAACGATAGCCACGGTGACGCGATGTACGGCCCGGAAGACCTTGAGATCGTCACCAATGACCTGTCGAGGGTTCGCAAGCTGGCCCACCTACTGTTCCCGGGCAGCGTCGCCAACACGGCCGAACTGGTCGGGATGCTCGTTCAGGAGATCGTACGGTACGGCTTCTCGCCGTTCGAGGTGGTGCGCGACGGGGACGTCATCCGCATCTGCGCCGCGAAGGACTGGATGACGGTCGGAATGCCGGTCGGCGAGCTGTTCGAGCGTCTTCACGTCCCGACGGATCGCGGACCCAACGCCCATCGGCTGGAAGCTCTGGTGGCCGCGTTCAGCCCCGCTTGGGCGACGACCGGTGAGGCGGGGCAGGCCTCCGGTCCGGCTGATCCGGAGTTGTCACGGGCTCTGGCCGAGGCGGACGCGAAATGGCGCCGGGTGCTGGTCTGGAAGGCGTTCTGACAACTGGCGCCGCCGGACCTCAGCGTCTGGGAAGGAGTGCGAGCGTAAGGGCCGCACGGGCCAGTTCCGCGATCACCACCATGGCCAGCAAGATATTGGCGGCGATGACCGGCGTGGACTCTGACAGGCTGATCAGCGTCCAGCCGAAAAGGGACGAGACCGACAGCAGGAGGGCCGCGCCGAGGATCATGGCGATCAGCAGCATAAGAGCGACATGGCTGGCCTTGAGCGCCGCCTGCAGGGTCGGGCCTTCATCCAGCGCGCGGGTTCGACGGCGGAAGAGCCAACCGATCAGACCCGTCGCGACGGTCTCGGCGATGACGGTGATCGCGAGGGCGCCGAGGAACCACCAGACCAGCCCACCCGTCGCCTCGCCCCGGAGCGACTGGATGAAGTGGACGAAATAGGCGCCCCAGACGAGGACGCCGACGATCAGGCTGATCCAGAGGTGGGTCTTGCGCATGTGGAGGAGGTTGCCTCTGGCGGTAGCGGGAAGGGTTCGGGCAGAGCGGATGGGAAGTGGTTAGTGGTTAGTGATTAGTGGGTGGCGGCTGCAAGCGCCGGTGCGAAACGATCACGCAGGTTGGCTGATCCAGCGATCCACTAGTCACTAGCCACTAACCACTTTCCCTCACCGCTTCTGGCAGGACGGGCAGTAGAAAGTGGACCGGCCGGACTGGACGATACGCTTGACCACGCCGGTGCAGTCTTCGCCGCGGCAGGGCTCGCCTTCGCGGCCGTAGACGTCGAAACGGTGCTGGAAATAGCCCTGCCCGCCTTCGGCGTTGGCGAAGTCGCGGAGCGTTGAGCCGCCGGCCTCGATGGCGTCGTTGAGGACGTCGCGGATCTTCGCCGCGAGGATTTCGAGGCGGGGTTTGGAGACCTTGCCCGCCGCGATCAGGGGCGAGATGCGGGCGCGGTAGAGGGCCTCGCAGACGTAGATGTTGCCCAGACCGGCGATCAGCCGCTGGTCGAGCAGGCTGACCTTGATGTTCTGCTTGCGGCCCGCGAACACCTCGGCGAGGTGGGCGCCGGAGAAGGCGTTGCCGAGCGGCTCGGGGCCCATGCCCGCGAACCACGGATGCTGTTCGACCTGATCGGTGGGGATCAGGCCCATGAAGCCGAAGCGGCGGGCGTCGGCGAAGCCCACGCGGTGGGTGGCGCCATCTTTCGTGGCGCAGAAGCTCATGTGCTCGTGCTTGCCGGCGATGGGGGCGGGCTCCTCGAACTCGCCCAGCTGGCGGCCGTCGAGGGTGAAGCGACCGGTCATGCCGAGGTGGGTGACCCAGGTCTCGCCGGTGGAGAGCCGCATCAGCAGATATTTGGCCCGCCGGTCGATCCGCTCGACCACGGCGCCGTCCAGCCGCTCGGGGAAGCGGTCGGGGAAGGGGAAGCGCAGGTCGGGGCGGTTCTGGCGCGTTCGGCTGAGGCGTGCGCCCTCCAGCACAGGCTGCAGGCCGCGTCGGACGGTTTCGACCTCGGGAAGTTCGGGCATGGGGAGGGATTAGGGACTAGGGATTAGGGATTAGGGAGGTAGCGCATCCGGACGCACCCGCACAGGACAGGCGCAGAAAACCTAATCCCCAATCCCTAGTCCCTAATCCCTTACCTACTCGACGCCTGCGACATTTCGGGCTTAGGTCCGCGCAACATCGGGAGAGGGCCGCATGACGGACGCCACAAGCACGCCTGCAACGACAGGCGGAAAACGCATTGAACTGACGCTACGCGCCCTGTTGCTGGGCTGTGTGCTGGCGGTGATCTTCACCGCCGCCAACGTCTATCTGGGGCTGAGGGTCGGGCTGACCTTCGCCTCGGCCATTCCGGCGGCGGTCATCGCCATGGCGGTGATGCGGACCTTCCGCACCTCGACCATCTGGGAAAACATGACGGTGCAGACCGTCGCCTCGGTCGGCGGGGCGATGAGCGCCATCATCTTCGTCCTTCCCGGTCTGATCATGGTCGGCGCCTGGCGCGAGTTCCCGATCTGGGAGTCGATCACCATCTGCCTGCTGGGCGGCATTCTGGGGGTGACCTTCTCGATCCCGCTGCGCCGGGCGCTGGTCGTCAACGGCGGCCTGCCCTACCCCGAAGGCGTGGCCGCGGCCGAGGTGCTGAAGGTCGGCTCGCGCGGCGCGGACCAGACCGAAAGCGCGGTGCGCGAGAACCGGATCGGCCTGTGGGTCGTGGTCTGGTCGGCGGTGGCCTCGGCGGGCTTCGCCTTCCTGCAGGCGGCGCGCGTCTTCGCCGGCGAGGCCGCCCGCTTCATCAAGCTGCCCGCGGCGCTGGGCGGCGGCGCGACCGGCCTGGGCGCCGGGATGCAGTTCGCCCTGCTGGGCGCCGGCCACCTGATCGGCCTGACCGTGGGTCTGGCCCAGTTGTTCGGCCTGCTGGTCGCCTGGTTCATCATCGTGCCGATCATGACCTCGCCCGACTATGTGACCTGGACCGCGAGCATGGGTCTGGAATCGCTGGCCGCCGGGGTGGCGGCGGGCGCACCCGCCGCCGAACTGGCCAACACCGTGTGGCGCAACGAGGTCCGCTTCATGGGCGCGGGCGTCATCGGCGTGGCCGCCATCTGGACCCTGATCAAGCTGGCCGGCCCGCTGGTCGGCGGCCTGACCTCGGCGCTGGCCAGCCAGGCCAAGCGCAAGGGCGGCGAGGCGCTGGACCGCACCGAGCAGGATATTCCGATCAACTGGGTCGGCAGCGTCTCGGTGGCCTGCGTGATCGGCATCGCCGGTCTGCTGGCCTATGTCGCCAACACCCAGCCGGCCCTGGCCGCCACCGCCCCGATGCTGATCGCGGGCGGCGTCATCTATGTGGTCATCATCGGTTTCGCCGTGGCCGCCATCTGCGGCTACATGGCCGGTCTGATCGGCTCGTCGAACAGCCCGGTGTCGGGTGTCGGCATTCTGGCCATCGTCGTGGCCTCGCTGATGATGCTGGCCGTCATCGCTGTCGCGGGCGTGCCCGCCGATCCGGCCTTCATCACCTACGCCCTGATCGTCACCGCCATCGTGTTCGCGGTCGCCGTCATCGCCAATGACAACCTTCAGGACCTGAAGACCGGTCAGCTGGTGGCCGCGACGCCGTGGCGTCAGCAGACGGCCCTGATCGTCGGCGTAATCGCCGGCGCCATCGTCATCCCCTTCGTGCTGAACGCCATGAACCGCGCCTTCGGCTTCGAGGGCGGCCCGGTCGGCATCGCCTCGGAGCCGCTGGCGGCGCCGCAGGCGACCCTGATCTCGGCGCTGGCTCGCGGCGTGATCAGCGGCGACCTGCGCTGGGATCTGATCGGCGTCGGCGCCCTGATCGGCGTGGGCGTGATCATCCTGGACGCGGTGCTGAACGCGACGACCAAGGGCAAGGTCAAGCTGCCGCCGCTGGCCGTCGGCATCGGCTTCTACCTGCCCGCCGCCATCACTACGATGCTGGTCATCGGCGCGACCGCCGGCTGGCTGTACGAGAAGGCGCTGAAGGGCCGGTCGTTCGAGGAGGTCGGCAAGCGGATGGGCATCCTGATGGCATCCGGCCTGATTGTCGGTGAAAGCCTGTTCGGCGTGCTGAACGCCGGTGTCATCGGCGGCACCGAGAACGAGGCCCCGTTCGCCGTCTTCGGCATCGGCGAGGGCTGGCCGGAAGGCGGCGGCATGTTGACCGGGGTGCTGGTCTTCGGCCTGATCGCCTTCGCCCTGTACAACTGGATCAAACGCCAGTCGGCGAAGGTGTGAGCAACATCGACGACATGACGCCGGGGCCGCGTCCGCGGAAGGTTCTGAAGACCTTCCGCGGATCGGTCGTGGTTATCTACTGGCTTGTCCTGCCGCTGGCCCTGCTCGCGGCAGCAGGCTGGACCATCTCCCTGTTCATCGATCCGGCATCACCCCGGAGCTGGCCGATGGCGACAGGGAGCATTCTGTTCTGTGGTCTGCTGATCTGGCGGCTGTGGCTGAACTCACAGGCTCTGGGAAGGGCAGGTCCGCTCCCCTCGCCTCGCAGGTTCTGGAGCGTCTATGCGCCTTTGGGGCTGCTGGCCTTGGTTGGCCTATGCATTCTGGGGCTCGGGATTAGCGGGGCCTTTGTGACAACAGCCCTGCCGGACGTCGCGCCCGACGCGTTTCCCCTTGCGATAGGCCTGTCCGCCGCACTGATCGTAATCGGCGCGCTTATGTGCTGGCCGATCCTGCGACTTCTGCTTCGGAAGCCTGCCGAACCCGCGCCCGCTCCCGAAGCCTGATACCCGTCGCGCTGGCGTTTCGGCGCGCTTGCCTGTATGAGGCGCGCGCCTTCCCGCAATTATGCCCTGTCCAGCGGCCCGAACCGTTCCGGCCGCCCATTCGCGATACCCATATGAATCTGCGCAACGTCGCCATCATCGCCCACGTTGACCACGGCAAGACGACCCTGGTTGACCAACTGCTCGCTCAATCGGGCGTGTTCCGAGCCAACGAAGCGACGACCGAGCGCGCGATGGACTCGAACGACCAGGAAAAAGAGCGCGGCATCACCATTCTGGCCAAGGCCACCTCGGTGCTGTGGAACGGCAAGGCCGGTGAAACCCGCATCAACATCATCGACACCCCCGGCCACGCCGACTTCGGCGGCGAGGTCGAGCGCATCCTGGGCATGGTGGACGGCTGCGTCATCCTGGTGGACGCCGAAGAGGGCGTCATGCCCCAGACCAAATTCGTGCTGACCAAGGCGCTGAAGATGGGCCTGCGTCCCATCCTCTGCATCAACAAGGTCGATCGCGCCCACGCCGACCCGGACCGCGTGCACCTGGAGACCATCGAGCTGTTCGAGGCCATCGGCGCCTCGCCGGAGCAGCTGGACTTCCCGCACATCTACGCCTCGGGCCGCAACGGCTGGGCGACGATGGACCTGAACGAGCCGTCGGACACCCTGGCCCCGCTGTTCGACCTGATCGTCGACCACGTGCCGCCGCCGGCCGTCGCCGCCAACAAGGACAAGCCGTTCCGCATCCTGAACGTGCTGATCGAGTCCGACCCGTTCCTGGGCCGCATCCTGACCGGCCGCATCGAGAGCGGCAAAGCCGTTCCCGGCATGGCCATCAAGGCGCTGGACCGTGACGGCAAGCAGATCGAACAGGGTCGCATCACCAAGGTGCTGGCCTTCCGCGGCCTGAAGCGCCAGCCGCTGGACGAAGGTTCGGAAGCGGGCGACATCGTCGCCATCGCCGGCATGTCCAAGGCGACCGTGGCCGACACCCTGTGCGCCCTGGAAGTGACCGAGGCGCTGGACGCCCAGCCGATCGACCCGCCGACCATCTCGATGACCGTGGGCGTGAACGACAGCCCGCTGGCCGGTCGCGAAGGCGACAAGGTCCAGTCGCGCGTCATCCGTGACCGCCTGCTGAAGGAAGCCGAGGCCAACGTCGCCATCCGCGTGACCGAGACCCCGGGCGCCGACGCCTATGAAGTCGCCGGCCGTGGCGAACTGCAGCTGGGCGTTCTGGTCGAGAACATGCGCCGCGAAGGCTTCGAGCTGTCGATCAGCCGTCCGCGCGTGGTCTATCAGACCGGCGAGAACGGCGAGCGTCTGGAGCCCATCGAGGACGTGGTGATCGACGTGGACGACGAGTTCACCGGCGTGGTCATCGAGAAGCTGTCGACCCGCAAGGCCGAGCTGAAGGACATGGGCCCGTCGGGCGCCGGCAAGACCCGCATCCAGCTGGCCTGCCCGTCGCGTTCGCTGATCGGCTATCAGGGCGAGTTCCTGACCGACACGCGCGGTTCGGGCGTGCTGAACCGCGTGTTCAGCCACTATGAGCCGCACAAGGGCGCCATCGAAGGCCGTCTGAAGGGCGTGCTGGTCTCGAACTCGGACGGCGACACGGCGGCCTTCGCCCTGTGGAACCTGGAAGACCGCGGCGTGATGTTCGTCGGCGCCGGCGAAAAGACCTACCAGGGCATGATCATCGGCGAGAACTCGCGTTCGGACGACCTGGACGTCAACCCGATCAAGGGCAAGCAGCTGACCAACGTCCGCGCCGCCGGCAAGGACGAGGCCGTGCGCCTGACCCCGCCGCGCCGTCCGTCGCTGGAACAGGCCATCGCCTACATCGAGAGCGACGAACTGGTGGAAGTGACGCCGAAGTCGATCCGCCTGCGCAAGGCGGTGCTGAACCCCAGCTTCCGCAAGCGTCGCGTGAAGGAAGACTAGTCTTCGGTCACCGCCGGAACTTCAGAAGGGCGAGCCGCAGGGCTCGCCCTTTTTGCATTCAGCCCCAGCATTCCGCGCCAGCCGCCGCTGGTGAGCAGGGCCACGTCGAGCAGGGCGAGAGCGAGGGGGGTCGAGGTCGGGGCGGCGATGAAGCAGGGCCGCCATTCCGGCGCAAACTTGGCCTTCCAGGCGCGCAGGCCCGCGAAGCCATACAGGGCGCCGCCTTCCTCGAACACGAGCGCGCCGACGCGGGCGAAGACCGGCGCCAGACGACGGTTCTCCAGCCCGGCCAGCGGGGCGCGGCCCAGATCCAGCCAGCGGTAGCCATTCTCCCTGGCCCATTCGATGGCGCGGATGAAGAGGTAGTCCATCACCCCCGGAGGCGCGTCCGGGGTGAAGCGCATCAGATCGACCGCCAGCCGGTCTCCGCCCGGCATCAGATTGGCGAAGGCGACGATGCGGCCTTCCTGACGGACCACGGCGACGGGCGTCAGGGTCAGATAGTCCGGATCGAACCGGCCCAGCGAGAAGCCCTTCTCGACCCCGATGTGGTGGGTCAGCCAGACATCGGAGACGGCCTTCAGCTGCTCCATGTCGGTGACGGCGGCGCCGGTCGGCAGCATTTCGAAGGTCGCGCCCTCGCGCTCGCAGCGATTGATGGCGGTGCGCAGGTTCTGGCGCGACTTGCCCTGCAGGGTGAAGGCGTGGACGTCGACCAGCGCCTCCTCGCCGATCTTGCGGACGGCGAGCCCCATGGTGGCCAGATCGGCCAAGGCCGTTTCCTCGACCGCATAGAAGACGGCCACGCCGCCATAGCTGTCAGCCAGTTCGGCGAAGGCCCACAACAGGGCCAGATGCTCCTCCTGCGGTCCGATCGGCTCGCCCATGGTGATCCAGCGCCGCCCGATGACGCGATAGGCCAGAAAAGTGCGGCCCGAGGGACTGAACTTCAGGGCCTTGTCGCGCAGCATGGCCAGCCAGCCGTCCGGCATGACGCCGTCACCGGCCTGAAGCACCGTCAGAGCGCGCTGGATGTCGGGCTCGGTCGCGGGACCGTGGCTGCGGGCGCCGGGAGCCGAGACGAGGGAGCGGCCGGCGATCACCACCGCCAGCAGGGCCAGAACGGCGCCGACACGCAGGAAGCCGGACACCTCGCGGTCGATCAGCAGGCTCCACCACAGGTCATCGGTATAGGCCACGTCGCGATAGGCGAAGAAGCCCAGCCAGAGCATGCCCGCCACCACGGTCAGGACCAGCATGACCCAGGACGGCGACAGGGCCTCGAAGACGCGGGACCGCCGGTTGAAGGCGGCCCGGCAGGGCGCCATGGCCGCGGCCAGGACCAGAACCTGCGCCGCCTCTTCCCAGTCCAGCCCCTTGAGCAGCGAGAAGACCGCCGCGGCCAGCAGGACGATCAACGCCGCCAGCCAGGCGCCCCGCCGCCGCCGCCACAGACCGGCGGACAGCAGCAGCAGCAGGAAGCCGGAGATGCTGGCCCCGAAGTGGGACAGCTCGATCAGGATCGGCGGCAGGATGGCCCGCACCTCGTCCAGCCGGTCCTCATAGGCCGGGGTCACGCCGGAGGTCAGCAGGACGGTGCCCGCCGCGACGCACAGGGCCGCGAAGATATGGGGCGAAACCTCGAACAGCAGGGCCGCCGCCCTGCCGATCAGTCTGTTCGCCTGCGCGCCGTTTACCTTGAACATGACCCAGATAGACCCGAAACCGGCCAACCACGGCAAGTCCAAGGTCATTTCAAGGCGGGTGAAACAAACAGAAACATGCGGTGTTTTTCCCCCAGCGGGCGATCGGACCCGCGTAGAACAAGGCTGACATCATGCGTAAGACCGCGCTCCTCACTGGCGTCGCCGGCCTGCTCCTCATGACCGCTCCGGCGTTCGCGCAGGACAGCACGGCTCCGCAGACCACCCCGGCTCCGGCCCCGGCTGAACAGCCCCAGTCGCTGCAACTTTCTCCCGGATCGAACGTGATCGGTTCGGATGGCTCGACCCTCGGCACCCTTGAAGGCGTGCGCGACGGCGCCTCGGGCCAGGAACTGACCGTGCGCGGTCCGGACGGCGCCCTGCGTGGCGTTCCGACCTCGGGCGGTGTGGAAGCCGATCCGAACGGCGTGAAGGTGGGCTGGAGCGCCAGCCAGTTCTCGTCGGCTCCGGCCATCGAGGGCGGTGAAGCCACTCCGGCTCCGACCCCGGCCCCGGCCGAGCCGACCACCCCGCCGGAAGCCACGCCGCCGACCACCGCCGAGCCGGCTGAGCCGGGTAACGCGGCCGAGCCGACCCCGGCTCCGGAACCCACCCCGGGCGAGACCGTGCCGAACTGATCGGCGTCTGACCCAAACGGAAAGGGCGGCTCCATCCGGAGCCGCCCTTTTTGCTGGCCGTGACCCGAGGGATCAGCCCCGGCGCTTGACCAGTCCCACCAGGAACAGCAGCAGGCAGGCGCCGAGGAAGGCGACCAGCAGCGTGATCAGGTTGAAGCCTCCGACCGGAATGCCCAGCAGGTTGCCAGCGATGAAGCCGCCCAGCAGGGCGCCGACGACGCCGACGATCAGATTGGTCAGCAGACCGTGGTTGCGGCCCATGACCTGCTCCGCCAGCCAGCCGGCGGCGATACCAATGACGATCCAGCCCAGAATACCCAAGCCCATTTCATATCCTCCAAAAAGCAACGCTCGGCGGCCAAACGCCCGCATACGGTTAGGGTTGCCTTCATGATGAAGAACGCCGCTCACCCGTAATCCCCCGGGACGCGAGCGCGGCACGTCCCTTGCCGCGTGGAGGGCGAGCCGTCCCGCATCGGGACAGGCGGATCATCAAGGGACCCGGGCCATGGCTTCGGACATCGATCTTCACCTCGGCCGCCGCCTGCGCCGCCGTCGTCGCCTCCTCGGCCTGACCCAGCAGCAGCTGGCGATGCAGGTCGGCATCCGCTTCCAGCAGATCCAGAAATACGAATGCGGCGCCAACCGCATCTCGGCCGCCCGCCTGTGGCAACTGGCCGAGGCGCTGGAATCGCCGGTCAGCTATTTCTACGACGGGCTGGAAGAGGCCATGGAACGTCGCGAGGCCGCCAGCCAGGGCGGCGAGATGTTTTCCCGCAAGGAAACGCTCGACCTGATCCAGGCCTACTACCAGCTGGACGAGAAGCCGCGCCGCCGCCTGCTCGACCTGGCCAAGGCGCTGCATACGGACGAGCCGGCGACGGCCTGACGGCCGCTTGTGTCTTGCCCTAGCGCACGCGACGCGGTCGCGTGCTGCTTGAGGGCGGCATTGTTCTGGCCCTAGCGCACGCGACGCGGTCGTGGGCTGCTTGAGGGCGGCATTGTTCTGACCCTAACGCCCACGACGCGGTCATGGGCTGCTTGAGGGCAGGCGTTTCCCCGGATGCGTTGCACAGCGTTCGGGAGGCCGTCCGCCACGCGTTGCACCGCGGGTGGACGGCGATCTTTCGGTGACAGGCGGGCGGCGCGTGGGTATGCCGCCTGTCATGACCGAACATGAGCGCTTCATCGTCGAACTGGCGAACGCCGCGGCGGCCGTCACCCTGCCCTTCTTCCGCTCGGACATCGGGCACGTCGACAAGGGCGGCAAGGCCGGGTTCGACCCGGTCACCGAGGCTGACAAACAGGCCGAGGCCGCGATCCGCAAGCTGATCGCCGAACGCTATCCCGAGCACGGCGTGATCGGCGAGGAGTATGGCGAGGACCGGCCCGACGCCGAGTTCGTCTGGGTGCTGGACCCCGTGGACGGTACGCGCGCCTTCATCTCGGGCCTGCCGCTGTGGACGACGCTGATCGCGCTGCGGGTGCGCGGCGAGGCCAGCGTGGGCGTGATCGCCCAGCCCTATCTGGATGAGATCTTCCTCGGCGGGCCTTCGGGCGCGCGGCTGATCCGAAGCGGCGGCGAGACCCCGCTGAAGGTGCGGGCCTGCGAAAAGCTGACCGAGGCGACGATCTCGACCACCGACCCGAACATCTTCAACGGAGCGGAGCTGGGCGCCTGGACGCAGGTGCGGGCGGCGGCGCGGCTGGCCCGGCTGGGCTGCGACGCCTATGCCTACGCCATGGTCGCGGCCGGGCGGATGGACCTGGTCGCCGAGACCAGCCTGAAGACCTGGGACTGGTCCGCCCTCGTGCCGGTGATCGAGGCGGCGGGCGGCAAGGTGGTCAACTGGCGCGGCGGCGCACCGGACGACAACGGCCAGATCCTCGCCGTCGGCGATGAACGCCTGATCGACCAGGCGCTGGTGACGCTGAAGCGCGCGGCGGCCTGATCGCCTCGCGGACGAAAGGTCGCGGAGCGCCGTTCCGTCTTAACGGTGCAGCTTAGGACTTTGGAGAGGCCGCCCGGCGAAGGTGGGAAAACCACCGTTTTCATCGGACCCGCCCATGCCGAGACGTACGATCCTGCTGCTGGCCGTCATTCTGGCGGTGGTCGCAGGCGTCGCCCCTCCGATTGCGGCCTACTGGCTTTCGCGGGACAAGGCGGTCGAGGCGGAGCAGCAGCATCTGGACGAGTACGCCCGCTGGACCCTGGCCCGGGCCTCGATCGCGCTGGAAGAAGGCCGAAGGGCGCTCGACGCCGCCGCCGCGCACCCGAACGTCGCGCCCTGCTCGCCGGACCACATCGCCTGGATGCGGCGCATCACCGTCGACAGCAAATCGGTGGATGAGGTCGGCTATTTCGAGAACGGCGCGCTGCGGTGCAGCAGCTGGGGCCCGCTCGACCGGCCGCTCGCGGAGAAGCCGTCGGACCGAACGCTTCCGGACGGGATGGGCATTTCATTCGACGTGCGTCCGGTGTTTGGCGGATCTGCCCGAATGATCGCCCTGCGCAAGGGCGACTACAATGTGCTGATCGACCGGCGGCGGTTGGTCGACGTCCTGACGGACACCCGCATGACCCTGGGCCTGGCCACCAGCGACGGGGACCTGATCGCCGCCAGCCATGCGATCGAGCCCGACCTGCTCGGCGCCGTCATCAGTGGTCGCGATGTCGGCGGGACGGAAGCCGAGCTCTACGCCTCGGCCCGCATCCCCGGCTTCACCGCCTTCGCCCTGTCCGATCGCCACGCCCTGCAGGATCAGCTGGCGCGGGAGCGGATGCTGCTGATCCCGCTGGGACTGCTGGCCTCGGCCCTGATGGTCGGGCTGGTGATCTGGATGTCGCGGCAACGGCTGTCGCCCCGGGGCGAGCTGGAGATCGCCATCCGCAAAAAGGAGTTCGTCGCCCACTACCAGCCGATCATCGAGCTCGCGACGGGGCGCTGCGTCGGGGCGGAAGCGCTGGTGCGCTGGCGGCGGCCCGACGGGTCGTGGATCCCCCCGGACCTGTTCATCCCGCTGGCGGAGGCGAGCGGACTGATCGAACCGCTGACCGATCTGGTGATCCAGCGCGTCGCCGAGGATCTGACCGGCCTGCTGGTCTCAGACCGCTCGATCCATGTCGCCATCAACATCGCCCCGAAGGATATCGAGACCGGACGGTTCCTGCCGGTTCTGGACCGGATGCTTGAGACGGCGGACATCGCGCCCGACCAGATCTGGCTGGAATGCACCGAGCGCGGCTTCATGGCGCCCGAGGCGGCGCGGGCGACGCTGGAACGGGCGCGGGCGGCCGGACACCGGGTGGCGATCGACGACTTCGGCACCGGGTATTCCAGTCTGGCGATGCTGCAACAGCTGCCCCTGGACACCCTGAAGATCGACAAGGCCTTCATCGACGCGATCGGACGCGACGCCGCCGCCAGCGTGGTGACGCCCCATATCATCGAGATGGCGCGCGGACTGGGTCTGCACGTGGTGGCCGAAGGCGTCGAGACCCGCGAACAGGAAGCCTATGTCCGCGAGGCCGGCGTCGGTTTCACCCAGGGCTGGCTCTATTCGAAACCCCTGCCCGCGGAGGCGTTCATCGCCTTCCTGAACCGGCGCAACGCCGGCCCGGTACTGAGGGCCGTGGAGAGCGCGGCGGCCTGATCAGGCCGCCGGGGACGTCGCCTCGAAGGGCGTTACGGGGGCGGCGCTCGGCGTCAGATCCTCGATCGGCGAGACGTAGGCCGCCATGGCGTCGAACTCCTCGAGGAAGACCGCGCGCTTGTCGTCGGTCTCCATGATCGGCTCGTGCTTCGCGCCGGGGATCTCGACATAGCGGCCCCGACCGAGCCGCTTGGCGGCCCATTTGTTGGTCTGTTTCCAGACGCGGTCGTCCTCGCCCGACTGGACGATGGCCACAGGGACGCGAACGGCCTTCAGGGCCTTGGGCTTGAGCGCGCGTTCACCGACGTCCAGCCCGAAGGCCAGCCAGCCCCAGGTCGGGCCGCCGACGGCCAGGTGGGGGCAGGCGAACAGTTGCTGGCGCCACTGCTCGTAGCGGCTCTCGTCCGTGGTCAGGGCGTCCTTCTCGAAGGTGTGGTCGAAGGGATCGTCCGCATCGTCCAGCACATAGTCGCCGGCCTTGCCGTGGCGCAGGTTCCAGCGGACGGCCAGCTTGACCGACCACATCGACCGCTTGCCGGTCTTGATGCGCAGCATGGGGCTGGACAGGATCGCACCCGCGAACCGCTCCTCGCCGTTCTCCAGCGTCATCAGGTTCAGGGCGCCGCCCATCGAATGGCCGACCATGATCCACGGCTTGGGCGCACGCGCCTCGAAGGCGTCGAGCAGGCGGGCGTAGTCGTCGAGGAACTCCTCCGCCGCGCGGGCATGGCCCTTCAGGCGGTCGGGCAGCAGGCGGGCCGACAGACCCTGACCGCGCCAGTCATGGGCCAGAACACACCATCCGCGCGCCAGGAAATTGCCGATGACCTCGAAATATTTCTCGATCGGCTCGGTGCGGCCGGGGCTGAGCACGACGGTGCCGCGGGGCTTCTTCGCCACCAGGGCCGAAGGGGTCCAGAAGGCGGCGCGCAGGCGCAGGCCGCCCGCGCCACGGAACCACTCCCCCGCACCGCCGGGGGGCGAGGAGGCGCCCGGCACGCCCATCAGGGGCGCGTTGGCGGCATAGGCGGCGGCTCGGTTCACTCAGGCTTCCTGAACTTCAAGGTCATGCGGTCGCTTTCCCCGATCTCCTCGTACTTGGTACGGTCGAAGCCCGGATCCGGCGGAGAACCGCGGGGCGCGGTCAGGCGCACCGGCGGCAGGGTATCCACTCCGAAGGGATGATCCTTCGTATCGGTTTCATTCGCGTTGATTTCGGACTCGGCGACGAAGGCGAAGCCGGCCTCGGCCGCGAGTTGTTTGACGAACGCGTCCTGGACGTAGCCGTTCGCCGCCACCGGATCCTGGTCATCCTCCGGTCCGAGGCGGTGCTGCTCGATCCCGAGGATGCCGCCGGGGCGCAGGGCGGCCCAGGCGTCGGCGAAGGCCTTCTCGGCGATGCCGGCGGCCATCCAGGCGTGGATGGTGCGCATGAACAGCACCAGATCGGCGGTCCCGACCGGAGCGACCGGGCCCGAGGTCGGGCCGAAAGCGGTCAGTTCGATCTCGCCATAGAGTTTGCGGTCATTGGCGAAACGCTGCTGGAAGGCGCCCATAAGCTGGACCTGGGCCGGATCGGCACCCGCGCCGGTCTGATAGCCGGCGGCGATGTAATGGCCGTTCCCCTCGGCGAGGTAGGGGGCGAGGATTTCGGTGTACCAGCCGCTGCCGGGCCAGAACTCGACCACCGTCATGCGCGGCTGCAGCCCGAAGAAACGCAGGGTCTCCATCGGATGACGGGCGCCGTCGCGCCAGCGATCCTGGGCGCGCCAGGGACCAGCCACGGCCCATTCCAGCGAGCCCTTGGGCGGGCCGTCCGGCGTGGCGGGCGGCTCGGCGGTCTCTTCCTTCTTGCCGCAGGCCGCCAGACCGACGAGCGCCGAAACCGCGACGCCGGACAGAACGCCCCGGCGCGACAGATATGGTCGCCTACCCTCGGTCAAAACAGTCATGCACGGCCCCCACGGGACGGTCGAACCGCCACCGGATGGCTGGGCTTAACCTTGTTCACCCGGATGGTCAAAACCCGCACCGCCTTACTCCGGCTTGCGGAATCGCAGGGTCATGCGGTCGCTTTCGCCAATGGCGTCGAAGGCGGCGCGCTCCTCGGCGGTCAGCGGCGTCGGGCGGTCATTGGCGTTGCCCTCGCGCGGGGTGCTGACCCGGGTCGGCGGCAGGGTCCAGACGCCATAGGGGTGATCGTGATCATCGGCCGGATTGGCGTTCAGCTCGCTGCGCGCCTCCAGCACGAAGCCCGCGGCCTGGGCGGCGTGAATGACATAGCTTTCGGAGACATAGCCCGTCGGCGCGGTCTGGTCGGCGTTGAGGCCTTCCTCGCCGCGATGCTGTTCGATGGCCAGGACGCCGCCCGGCTTCAGGGCCTTGAAGAAGGCCTGCATATAGGGGGCGGTGCGACCGCCGCGGTGCCAGTTGTGCAGGGCCCGGGCGACCACGATCATGTCCGCCGAGCCGTCCTCGACGCCCATGCCTTCCAGCGGACGGTTGACGCCGACGTAGCGGCCGCCAGTCGCGGCGGCATAGGGCTCGAGGATATTGCGCCACCAGCCGGCGCGGCCCGGCTCGATCTCCACCACGGTGAGGTTGGGACGCAGGCCCCAGAAGGTCAGGGTCTCGAACGGATGGCGGGCGGCGTCGCGGGCGCGGTCGGCCTCGGGCCGGGTCGGGGCGGCGATGGCCGACTGCAGGGCGGTATCTTCCTGAAGCACGGGCGGCGCCATGGCGGCGCGGCGGGCCGAACGCTGGGCCGGGCTTTCGTCCAGAGACGGCAGCGGCGGCAGGGCCTGGGCGAAGGCGGCGGCGGGAAGGAGCAGGGCCGCGGCGGCGGACAGGGCGGTGAGGCGCATCGGAGGTTCCGGAAGCTTCAGAAGAGGCGGCGACCCTGAAGGGGCGGGACGGCGGGGGCAAGACGCAAGGCGCTGAACGCGACAGGATCACGCGGTCTTGACGACGGATCGCGGCTTCCCATCTGAGCTCTCGAGGCCGCCGATCCCGGGGCCTCCGGAGCGCGCGGGGCCGATCACGGGCCGCACGAGCCGAACTCCCATCGTCGGTCCGGGCACAAACCGCGGGACCGGCCAACCTTGCTGATCCTCAGGAGGATGACCCATGCGTACCTATGATTTCTCGCCGCTGTACCGTTCGGCCGTCGGCTTCGACCGTCTGGCCAATCTGCTGGAAAGCGCCGCGCGCACCAGCCAGGAAAACGGCTGGCCGCCCTACAACATCGAGACCACGGGCGAGAACGCCTATCGCATCGAGATCGCCGTCGCCGGCTTCAAGCCCGATGAGCTGAACATCGAGGTGAAGGAAAACCTGCTCACCGTGACCGGTCGCAAGGCCGCCAATGATCTGCCGGGCGACGGCGTGACCGTCGAGCGCAACTTCCTGCACCGCGGACTGGCCGAGCGCGACTTCGAGCGCCGCTTCCAGCTGGCCGACTATGTGGTCGTGAAGACCGCGGACCTGTCGAACGGCCTGCTGTCGATCGAACTGGCCCGCGAACTGCCGGAAGCCCTCAAGCCCCGCCGCATCGAGATCGGCAGCGGCTCGAAGCTGATCGAAGGCAAGAAGGCGAA
This sequence comes from Brevundimonas sp. GCM10030266, assembly GCF_042666595.1. NCBI lineage: Bacteria > Pseudomonadati > Pseudomonadota > Alphaproteobacteria > Caulobacterales > Caulobacteraceae > Brevundimonas > Brevundimonas sp. GCM10030266. The sequence goes on along the minus strand of NZ_JBHTCY010000001.1, from coordinate 1,030,119 downwards.
GGCGGCCTAAGCGCCGCGAACAGAAGCACTATCGCCTGACGGTTGGCCGGCCCCGGCCTCAAGTAACCGACAGGCGACAGGCCAGGGAAAAGAGAAGGGGCGGCGCGGTGCGTCGCCCCTTTATTCTATGTCTGGAGCGCAACCTCGAGGCCCCGGGCGCCGATGACGGTCGCTCCCGACATCTCGGCCTGCTTCAGACTGGCGCCGTGCAGGACCGCGCGGTTCAGGGCCGCCTCGGTCAGATTGGCGCGTTTCAGGTCGGCGCCGGACAGGTCCGCTCCCTTGAGGCTGGCGCCGGTCAGATCGGCCGGCATCAGGCGGTCGGCGGCGATCATCAAGGGCCCGAGCTGGGCCTCGCGCAGGTCCGAACCGTCGAGACGGGCGCGGGCCAGACGGGCGCCGCGCAGGTCGGCGCCGCGCAGGTTGACCGAGCGCAGGTCCGCCTCTTCCAGATGGGCGCCCTGAAGCTGCACCCCGCCCATGTCGAGCCCGTAGAAGACGGCCTTCTTCGCCGACAGGGCGGTGAGATTGTAGCCCCGGATGGATTTCAGCGCCCGCAGATCGACGCCGTCGAAGACGGAGGGCTGACCCGAGGCGCCGCCGGTTTCGCACCACTGGGCGTGTTCGGACAGCATTTCGGCGGCGGGCATCTGGCCGACCGGCTCGCCGGCCGACTTGTCGTCGGTCAGGGCGCCGGCCATGTCGGCCCCGTCCGTCCGCCACATGGTCGCCTTGACCCCGACCAGCACGGCGTCGCGCAGATCGGCCCCGGTCAGGTCCGCGCCCGACAGGTCGGCCCCGGCGAGGTTGGCGCCCTTGAAGCTGGCCTGTTTGAGGTTGGCCCGGACCAGCTTGCAGTCCTTCATCACGGCGTCGGTGAAGTCGGCGGCGACGGCGACGATGCCGGTCAGCTTGGACCGCTCCAGATTGGCGCCGGCCAGACAGGCGCCCTGTGCGGTGGTGTCGCGCACCGACCGGGCCTCGATCACCCGGTAGCCGAGGCGGGAGTCGGCGGAGGCGATGGCGCCTTCGCGCAGATCAGCCTCGAACAGGTCGGCGCCGGTCAGGTCGGCGCCGCGCAGGCAGGCGCCGCGCAGATCGGCCCGACGCAGGCTGGCGTCGCGCAGGATCACATCCTGCATGTCGGCGCCGAAGAAGGTGGCGTTGTCGAGCCGCGCGCCCGTCATGTCGCAGTCGATCAGGCAGGCGGCGGCGAAATCGGCGTCGGCGAGGTTGCGGCAGGCCAGCGACAGGCCGGTCAGGTCCATCCAGGCGAAGACAGCGCGGGCGCCGCCGGGCTTGGCCTGCCACAGGCGGTCGTGCCGGGCGCAGATGGCGTCCAGCTCCTGTTGGGTGATCCGCCGTCTTGCGGCAGGGGTCTGGGCATTGCTCCCCGGCATTGACCCGGAATGGCACACTGCCGCTTAAAAAAACGTGTGTTTCTAGGCGGCTAGAGGGTGAGAAGGCCCTGTTCCTTCAGCGCCTCGGCCAGTTCGCCGGGCCCGACCCAGAGGCGGGTGTAGCCGGCCTCGCCCAGCCGTTTCAGCTCGGTCGGCAGGTCCGCGCGGGACGAGGCGGCGAAGCGGGCGTCGAAGCCCTCGCCGGTCTCGCTGATACGGACCATCGGACGACCCGTCTCGACCCGGTGGAGGTAGCCTTCGTACAGGACCGCGGCCTCCTGCGAGAGCAGACCCGTCTCGACGTCCAGCCCGGCCTTCTTCAGCCGCTCGACGCCCCGGCCCGAGGCGAAGGGCGACGGATCGACGGCGGCGACGACCACCCGGTTCACCCCTGCATCCATCAGGAAGTGGGAGCAGGAGGTGCGGCCCGACGATCGGGCGCCGCAGGGCTCCATGGTCACATAGGCGGTCGCGCCCCTGGCCTTGTCGCCAGCGGCGGGCACGGCCTGTTCCTCTGCATGGGGTCGGCCGCCGGGGGCGGTGGCGGCCTCGGAGACCACCTCGCCGTCCTTGACGATCACGCAACCGACCGCCGGGTTGGGCCAGGTCTGGCCCATCCGCGCCTTGGCCAGGGCGATGGCCCGGCCCATGAAGCGGATGTCGTCGGAGGCCTGCTGCGCGGTGGTCATGGCTCAGGCTCCGGCGATCGGCGGCAGGGCGGTGGCGCGGCTGTCGTCGAGGTAGCGGGCGGCGATCGGGGTCAGGGACGCGTCCAGATCGATCTCCAGCGGATTGCCGGTCGGAATCTCGACGCCGACGATCTGGTCGTCCGGCACGTTGAACAGGTGTTTGACGATGGCGCGCAGCGAATTGCCGTGGGCGGCGATCAGCACATCCTCGCCGGCCTGCAGGCGGGGGGCGATGGCGTCGTTCCAGTAGGGCAGGACGCGATCCAGCGTGGTCTTGAGACTTTCGGCGTCCGGAATGTCCTTGCCGACATAGCGGGCGTCGGCGGTGAAGTCCCATTCGCCGCCCGGGGCCAGCGGGGGCGGCGGGATGTCGTAACTGCGGCGCCAGATCTTCACCTGATCCTCGCCATGCTTCGCCGCCGTCTCGGCCTTGTCCAGCCCGGTCAGGCCGCCGTAGTGGCGCTCGTTCAGACGCCAGTCCTCGACCACCGGCACATCCTTCAGGCCCGCCGAATCCAGCGCCAGGGCGCCGGTGCGCTTCGCCCGCTTCAGCACCGAGGTGAACATGACGGCCGGATGGAAGTCGGCGCCGGCGATCAGTTCGCCGCCCTTGCGCGCCTGGGCCTCGCCCTCGGCGGTCAGGTCGACATCGACCCAGCCGGTGAAGCGGTTCTCGAGGTTCCACTGGCTCTGGCCATGGCGCAGCAGGATCAGGCGGGGCATGCAGGTCTCCGGATAAGATGTATCGGGGGTAGGCCGGGGGTCTCGAAGGGTCAAGCTTTGGGCCGTGTCCGGAGTTCCGCACCCATGACGCCGTTCGCGCGTTGTTGCGGCTCCCGAGCGCCAGAGGCTATCAAGGCGCCATCTTCGCCGGAACCCTCGCGGTCCGGCCCCCAAGGATAGTTCATGCTGAAGCCCCGCGCCGACCTTCGTCCCAACACCGCCGAGTACGAGACCACCCCGCTGGTCAAGGCGACCGGCTTCCGCGAGTACGACGCGCGCTGGGTGCTGGAGAAGGAAATCAACCTGCTGGGCATCCAGGCGCTGGGCCTGGGTCTGGCGACCTACATCCATGAAATCGGCCAGACGCCGAAGATCGTCGTCGGTCACGACTTCCGCTCCTATTCGATCTCGGTGAAGCAGGCGCTGACGCTGGGTCTGCTGGAAGGCGGGATGGAGGTGCTGGACATCGGCCTGGCCCTGTCGCCGATGGCCTATTTCGCGCAGTTCGAGCTGGGCGCCCCATGCGTGGCCATGGTCACCGCCAGCCATAACGAGAACGGCTGGACCGGCGTGAAGATGGGCGCCAACCCGCCCCTGACCTTCGGCCCCGACGAGATCGGCCGCCTGAAGGAGATCGTCCTCGAAAATCAGGGCGTGGCGCGCGCCGGCGGGACCCTGACCCGCATCGACGGCTTCCGCGAGAAATACATCGCCGACATCGTCTCGAAGGTGAAGCTGACCCGTCCGATCAAGGTGGTGGCGGCCTGCGGCAACGGCACGGCGGGCGCCTTCGCCCCCGAGGCCCTGCGCCGGATGGGCGCCGAGGTGATCGAGATGGACACGGACCTCGACTACACCTTCCCCAAATACAATCCGAACCCCGAAGACCACGCCATGCTGGTGCAGATGGCGCAGCGGGTGAAGGAGACGGGCGCCGATCTGGCCCTGGGCTTCGACGGCGATGGCGACCGCTGCGGCGTGGTGGACAACACCGGCGAGGAAATCTTCGCCGACAAAATTGGATTGATGCTGGGCCGCGACCTGTCGGCTCTGCACCCGAACGCGACCTTCGTCGTCGATGTGAAGTCGACGGGTCTCTACAAGACCGACGCGGTGCTGAAGGCCAACGGCGCCGAGACCGTCTATTGGAAGACCGGTCATAGCTACATCAAGCGCAAGACGGCCGAACTTGGGGCGCTGGCGGGCTTCGAGAAGTCGGGCCACTTCTTCTTCAACGCCCCGCTGGGCCACGGCTATGACGACGGCATCGTGGCCGCGGGCGCCGTTCTGGCCATGCTGGATCGCAATCCGGGCAAGAGCCTGAGCGAGCTGAAGATGGCCCTGCCGGACGCCTGGACCAGCCTGACCATGTCGCCCCACTGCGACGACGAGCTGAAGTACGAGGTGCTGAAGCGGATCGTGGCCGAGTATCAGGCCCTGGCCGATGCGGGCGGGGAAATCCTGGGTCGCAAGATCGTGGAAGCCATCACCGTCAACGGCGTGCGCGTGCACCTTGAGGACGGCAGCTGGGTTCTGGTCCGGGCCTCGTCCAACAAGCCGGAGCTGGTGGTGGTGGTCGAGAGCATGCGGTCGGAAGACGACATGCGCGCCCTGTTCCGCGAGGAAGTGAAGCCGCGGCTGGCGAAATACGAAGAGATCGGCGCGTACAATCAGGAAATCTGAGGCCGTCGCTCTCTGAAGGGTTCGAGTTCGGGAGGCGTCGTGACCCAGTCCATTTCAAGCGTGGTGATCGTCGGGGGCGGCTTCTCCGGCGCGATGCTGGCCGCGCGGCTGGCCGAAACGGGGATCGCCTCGACGGTCATCGACCGGACGGGCGATTTCGGACTGGGCGTCGCCTACTCCACGCCGTTCGACGGCCACCTGCTGAACGTGCGGGCCAACCGGATGACGGCGGTGGAGGGGCGGCCGGACGACTTCGTCGACTGGCTGAAGGCGAACCACCCGGACCGCGCCGATCCCGAGAGCTTCGCCCCCCGGCGGCTGTATGGCCTCTATGTGCAGGACCGGCTGGCGGTCGTGGATGCGGCCCATCCGGGCCTGATCACCCGCGTCAAAGGCGAGGCGGCGGCGGTCGAAGGGACCACGGTGCGGCTGGCGGACGGTCAGGTGATCACGGGCGACGCCGTGGTGCTGGCCACCGGCAATCCGGCGCCGAAGACGGCGGCGGACGAGGCGGGCAGCCGGGTCATCTCCGACGGCTGGGCGCCCGGCGCGCTGGACAGGATTGGGGAGACCGATGATGTGATCGTGGTCGGCACCGGCCTGACCATGGTGGACATGGTGCTGTGGCTGGAGGCGCGCGGCTGGCGTGGGGTCGCGAAGACCCTGTCGCGCCGGGGCCTGACGCCGCGGGGGCATGAGGCGAGGCCGGATGTGGCTGTCCCGCCGACCGAAGCCCTGCTGCAAGCGGCGCCGTCGCAGCGGCTGCATGAGGCCCGGCGGCTGTCGAAGCAGGAGAGCTGGCGCGGGGTGATGGACGGGCTGCGGCCGATCACCGCCGAGCTGTGGCGCGAGGCAGACACCGCCACCCGCGCCCGGCTGGTGCGCCATCTGCGCCCCTGGTGGGACGTGCATCGCCACCGCATCGCAGACAGCATCGCCGCCGCCCTGGCCGCGCTGGAGACAGCAGGCCGACTGACGGTCACCGCCGGACGGGTGTCGCGGATCGAGCAGGACGCCGGGGGCGTGACCCTGACATACAGGCCCCGCAGCGGCCCGGCCCAGCCGCCGCTGACGGCCCGCTGGCTGATTGACTGCACGGGACCGGGGCATGACCCGGGTAAGGACGCCCTGACCGGGCCGCTGCTGGCCTCGGGCCGGGCGCGGCTGGATGCGCTGAGGCTGGGACTGGACCTCGACGCCCAAGGCCATGTGCTGGCCGCCGACGGGACGCCTGACGCACGCCTGCTGGTGCTGGGCCCGCCCGCCCGCGCCGCCTTCTGGGAAACCATCGCCGTGCCCGATATCCGCAAGCGGATCGAGGATGTGGTGAAGACGCTGGGAGGGGTGAGCTGATGGGCGACACCATGCGCGCGTTCTGGAGCGCGACCGCAGGCTACCTCGCTTTCTTCAAATTCTGGATCCCGTACCTGATGCTGTCATCGCCGGACGCATCGGATGAACCACTGATCAGCATTGTAGGTCATGTTCTCGTTGAAGGCCTCGCGGTGGGCTATACCGGTCTATCAGTCCTGATCGGCATTCCCTTCTGGTTGGCCGGTTTTCTTGTGGCGCGGCTGGCAGGACCGTGGCTCGAGAAACAGAAGGGCGGCCTAGCTTTGCTGGTTGCCGGGGCCATTTTCGGAAGTCTGATCGGATGGTTAGGTTCAATCGTCATCCCAGAAGGCTTCGAACGAAGCGACATGCCCGGTCTTCTGGCCGGGATGCTTGCAGGCGTTCTCGCCGCCCTGCTGTTTCACGCTTTGGAGCCGAAGCCGACCTCGGAAATCTCAGTGGACGCACCCGCATGAAACGCCTCCTCTCCCTTCTGCCCCTGCTGGCCCTGACCGGCTGCGACCTGCCGGTGGCGACGGCGCCGACGGCGACGACCATGGCGGTCGAGAGCTGCATCCTGCCGTCCAGCCTGCCCGCGCCGCACATGGAGGCGGTGACGCCGGAGGAGGTGGTCGCCGACCGGCCGATCCTGTTCCACATGCTGGCCGTGACCTGGATGCCCGAGACCTGCCGCAACGGCGGGGACGGTCAGGGGGACATGGCGTGCTCCGGCCCCAATAAGTTCGGCTGGACCCTGCACGGCCTGTGGCCGAACTCGGACGGGCGGCCCTATCCGCGCTACTGCCGGGCGGCGACGCGGGTGTCGGACGCCACCATCCGCGCCGAACTGTGCCGGACGCCGTCGGTCGATCTGGTCCAGCATGAGTGGGCCGCGCACGGCACCTGCGGCTGGGAGACGCCGGAAGCCTATTTCGCCCAGTCGGCGCAGATGTACGACAGCCTGTCCCGCCCGACGCCGCGCGAGGGGATGACCGCCGGCCAGCTGCGCGACGCCTTCGCAGCCGCCAATCCGGGCCTGCCGCGCGACAGCGTCTATATCGCCACCACCGACCGGATCCGCCTGCGCGAGGTGCGCATCTGCAACGACCTGTCGTTCAAGCCCCGCCCCTGCCCCGGCGGCGAGGTGGGAGCGCCGGACGCGACGGTGCTGACGGTCGAGCCAATGCGGGGCTGATTGGCGCCGCTTACGGGCGACCGATACGCTGAACCGCCAGCAAGGAGAGACGGAAATGGCCAATCCGGTCACGCGCGGGTTCAGCAAGCTGGCGCAGTTCAGCGGACGCGATACGCGGGGTGAATTCTGGCCCTATGCCGGGACCGTGTTCGCGCTGATGATGCTGTTCGGCGCCGTGGCCGGCGGCGTGGTCATGGTCCAGATCGTCGAGGACATGGCTCCCTATGCCGCCGCGTCACAGCTCGCCGCCCCCAACGCGGCCGCCGTTTCCTATGACCCGGATCTGCTGGAGGTCGTGGACGCACCGCCTGCGGTCATGCCGCCGATGCCGGACATGGAGCCGTTCTTCCAGGTTCAGGGCGTGGTTGCGATCCTGGCCATGAGCCTGCTGGCGGCGGCGGTCGCGCGGCGCCTGCATGACCGGAATCTGCCCGGCTGGGTGGGACTGGCGCCCGTTCCCTTCCTTCTGTTCGGGATCGCGGGGTTCGCCATGATGATGCGGAAGATCAGTGGTTCGGAAACGCCGAACTTCGGCCTCTTCGGCCTGCTGGCGATCAACAACCTGGCCTATTGGGTCGCCCTGATCACCCTGATCGTCCTGCTGGCGCTGAAGGGCACGCCGGGGGCCAACCGCTACGGGGCGCCGAGCGCGGCGTCACAGGAGCCGCGACCGGTGGACGACTGGAGCCAACCGGGCTGAGTTCAGCCCGCCGCCTTCACCGCCGCCGAGACATCGGCGACCACCGCCTTGACCAGAGCTTCGTCGTCGCCCTCGGCCATGACGCGGATCAATTTCTCGGTGCCCGAAGGGCGGACCAGAAGGCGACCCTGACCGGCGAGGCGGGCCTCGGCGTCGGCGATGGCGGCCTTGACCGTGGCGTCCTCCAGCGGCTTGCCGGCGGTGAAGCGGACGTTCTCCAGCAGTTGCGGCACCGGCTCGAACTGGCGGGCCAGCTCGCTCATCGGTCGGCCGCTCTCGACCAGGACGGCCAGCACCTGAAGCGCCGACATCAGGCCGTCGCCGGTGGTGGCGTGGTCGTGCAGGATGATGTGGCCCGACTGCTCGCCGCCGACGTTGAAGCCGCCTTCGCGCATCCGCTCCATGACGTAGCGGTCGCCGACCTTGGTGCGCTCCAGCGTCAGCCCCTCGGCCACCAGCGCGCGCTCGAGGCCCAGGTTGGACATGACGGTGGCGACCAGACCGCCGCCGGTCAGCAGGCCTCGGCGGGCCCAGTCCAGCGCGACCAGCGCCATGATCTGGTCGCCGTCGACGATCTGGCCCTTCTCGTCGCAGATGATCAGGCGGTCGGCGTCCCCATCCAGCGCGATGCCGATGTCGGCGCCGTGCGCCTTCACCGCCTCGACCAGGGTCTGGGGGTGGGTCGAACCGCAGTTCTCGTTGATGTTCAGGCCATTGGGCTCGACGCCCACGGCGATCACCTCGGCGCCCAGTTCATACAGGGTGGTCGGGGCGACCTTGTAGCCGGCGCCGTTGGCGCAATCGACGGCGATGCGCAGGCCCTGCAGGCTGAGTCCTTTGGGGAAGCTGGCCTTGGCGATCTCGACATAGCGGGCCTGGCTGTCGTCGATGCGCTTCACGCGACCGATGCGGTCGGCGTCGGCGAGACCATCGCCCAGCGCCTCGTCCATCATCGACTCGATCTTCAGCTCGACCTGATCGGACAGCTTGTAGCCGTCCGGGCCGAACAGCTTGATGCCGTTGTCGAGGTAGGCGTTGTGCGAGGCCGAGATCATCACCCCGATGTCGGCGCGCATGGAGCGGGTCATCATGGCCACGCCCGGCGTCGGCAGGGGGCCGAAGGTGCGGACGTCCATGCCCGCGGCCGAGAAGCCCGCGACCAGCGCCGGCTCGATCATATAGCCCGACAGGCGGGTGTCCTTGCCGATGACCACCAGATGGCGGCGGTCGTCCGACGACATGAACATCCGCCCGGCCGCCAGACCCACGCGCAGCGCCACTTCAGGCGTCATCGGATGGGTGTTGGCGCGCCCGCGAATGCCGTCGGTGCCGAAATAGCGTCGTTCAGCCAAATCCAGTCTTCCATGCTCGGCGGCGCGCGTAACCTTGCGAAACCGCTTTTCAGGTGCAAATCCAGGGCGTCGTCGCCTACATCGGCGCTGACATTCAGGGTCGGCTTAGACCCTCCCGCGCCGAGGTGCAAAGCGCGGCCTTCTGATTGAGCTGAGGACTTCTCCCATGTGCGGCATCATTGGCGTGACCGGAACCGGTCCGGCGGTTCCCCGTCTGATCGACAGCCTGAAGCGGCTGGAATACCGGGGCTATGACTCCGCCGGTGTGGCCGCGCTGGTGGACGGCAAGATCGAACGCCGCCGCGCCAAGGGCAAGATCCGGGAGCTGGAGGCCGTGCTGGCGTCCGAGCCGCTGAACGCCACCATCGGCATCGGCCACACCCGCTGGGCCACCCACGGCGCGCCGACCACCGCCAACGCCCACCCGCACAAGGCGGGACGGGTGACGCTGGTCCACAACGGCATCATCGAGAATTTCGCCGAGCTGAAGGCCGAGTTGATCTCGGAGGGTCACGCCTTCGAGAGCCAGACCGACACCGAGGTGGTCGCCCACCTGCTGGACAGCGAACTGGCCAAGAGCAATGACCCGCTGGCCGCCTTCAAGACCGTGCTGGACCGCCTGACCGGCGCCTATGCGCTGGCGGTGCTGATCGAGGGCGAGGACGGCCTGATCCTGGGCGCCCGCAAGGGCAGCCCGCTGGTCGTCGGCTGGGGCGACGGCGAGATGTATCTGGGTTCGGACGCGCTGGCCGTCGGTCCGTTCACCACCCGCATCAGCTATCTGGAAGAAGGCGATTTCGTCGCCATCGACCGCAGCGGCGCGCGCATGTTCGACGCCTCGGGCGTCGCGGTGGACCGCGCGATCGTGCAGGTCTCCGCCTCCTCGGCCCTGGTCGAGAAGGGGGAGTACCGGCACTTCATGGAGAAGGAAATCCATGAGCAGCCGGACAGCGTCCAGCACACCCTGAGCCACTACCTCGACTTCGTGAACGGCAAGGCCAAGACCAATGAGGTCGACTTCGCCGCCGTGGATCGCATCCAGATCGTGGCCTGCGGCACCGCCTTCTACGCCGGGCAGATCGGCCGCTATGCGTTCGAGAAGCTGGCGGGCCTGCCGTGCGACGTCGAGATCGCCTCGGAGTTCCGCTATCGCCACCCGGCCCTGACCAAGGGCACGCTGGCGGTGGCCGTCAGCCAGTCTGGCGAGACCGCCGACACCCTGGCCAGCCTGACCTGGTGCAAGACGCAGGGGCTGAAGACCGCCGCGCTGGTGAATGTCCATTCCTCGTCGATGGCGCGCGAGGCCGAGACCCTGTGGCCGACGCACGCGGGACCGGAAATCGGCGTCGCCTCGACCAAGGCCTTCACCGCCCAGGTCGCCGCCCTGCTGGCGCTGGCCGTTTCGGCGGGCGTGCAGCGCGGCCGCATCGATCCGGCCACCGAGGCCGAACTGGTCAAGGCCCTGTTCGAGGCGCCGCGCCTGATCGCCGAATCGATGGGCATGGAGGCCGACCTGAAGGCGGTCGCCCACGACCTGTCCAAGGCGACGGACGTGCTGTTCCTGGGCCGGGGCTCGATGTTCCCGCTGGCCATGGAAGGCGCGCTGAAGCTGAAGGAGATCAGCTACATCCACGCCGAGGGCTATGCCGCCGGCGAGCTGAAGCACGGCCCGATCGCCCTGGTGGACGAGAAGACCCCCATCGTGGCCCTGGCTCCGCTGGACGAGGTGTTCGAGAAGACCGCCTCCAACCTGCAGGAAGTCGCCGCGCGCGGCGGGCCGGTGATCATGATCGCGCCGAAGGCCGCGCCCGATCCGCACGGCGCCGGCATCCGCCGGGTCGACGCGCCGGACTGCCATTCGCTGATCGCCCCGCTGGTCTACGCCATCCCAGTGCAGCTGCTGGCCTATTACACGGCCGTCCAGAAGGGCACCGACGTGGACCAGCCGCGCAATCTGGCCAAGTCCGTCACGGTCGAGTGATCGCTTCCTTCCCGAAATGCGTTAGGGTCGCCGACCCTTCTGATCAGGATACCGTATGACCACCCAGACCCGCCGCCTGCGCAAGGCCGTGCTGCCCGTCGCTGGCCTCGGCACCCGCGTCCTGCCCGGCACCAAGACCACGCCCAAGGAACTGCTGAACGTCGTCGACCGGCCGATCCTGAGCTACATCGTGGAAGAGGCCCGCGAGGCCGGGATCGAGCACATCGTCTTCGTCACCGGCCGCTCCAAGGGCGCCATCGAGGACTATTTCGATCACCAGATCGAGCTGGAGGCCCAGCTGGCCGCCAAGGGCAAGACCGAGATCCTGGCGATGATGAACGCCGAACTGGCCAGCGCCGGCGAGATGAGCTTCACCCGCCAGATGCAGCCCAAGGGCCTCGGTCACGCCGTCTGGTGCGCGCGCGACATCATCGGCGACGAGCCGTTCGCGGTGATCCTGCCGGACGTGATCGTGGACGGTCAGCCGGGCGCCCTGAAGCAACTGGCCGAGGTCTATGCCGAGGTCGGCGGCAACGTCATCGGCGTCGAACAGGTGCCGGAGAGCGAGACCCACAAATACGGCATCGTCGATCCGGACGGGCGTCAGGGCAACCGCATCCACATGCGAGGCATGGTCGAGAAGCCCGCCAAGGGCACGGCGCCGTCGAACCTGTCGATCTCGGGCCGCTACATCCTGCAGCCGGAAATCTTCGACATCCTGGAAACCCAGGAACGCGGGGCCGGCGGCGAAATCCAGCTGACGGACGGCATGGCCCGGCTGATGATCGAACAGACCTTCACCGCCGTCGAATATGCGGGCGTGACCCACGACTGCGGCGACAAGATCGGCCTGCTGCGCGCCAACGTCGCGCTGGCGCTGAAACGGGCCGATCTGGGCGAAGCCGCCCGCGCGGCGATCTCCGCCCTGCTCTGACGATCAGCGAATGCTGGAAGGGACGCCCCGGATCTGACAGGCATTGTCCTGTTCCGGGCGTCCGGTCGGCGCGCCGGTGGTGCGGACCAGAATGCCGCCGCGGGCGCTGCATTCCTCGGCGAGGCGCTGTTCGGTGCTCGTTTCAGAACCCGGGCTGGTCGCGCAGGCCGAGAGGGCCAGACCGAGGGCGATGGGGGCCAGAATGAGTGCGGTACGCATGATGTCTTCTCCGAGATAGTCAGGACAGCGCCGCAGCCTGCCCCCGGTTCCGTTCGACCGCCGCGACCAACCGATCCAGATCGGCGGGCGTGGACAGACGATGATCCCCCTCGGCCACAAGGTCCAGCGTGATATCGCCGCCCTGCAGGCGTTCGGTAAGCTCGACCTGATGACGCCACGGGACGACATCGTCCTTACGCCCCTGAAGGATGTGCACCGGCGCGCCGATGTCGATCACGCCGTCCAGCAGCAGCCACTGGCGGGCCTCCTCGAACATGTGGCGGGTCAGGACATACTCGCCCAGCCCTTCCTCGGTGATCAGGGCCTCGCCGTCGCGGACGATGGCCTGACGGATGTGATCGGCCAGTCCCGGCCACATCAGTCGCTCGGTGAAGTCCTGCGCCGGATTGACCAGCACCAGTCCCCCGACCCGCTCCGGGCGCGCGAGGGCGGCCAGAAGGGCCACCCAGCCGCCCATGGACGAACCGACCGGGATCGCGGGCCCCTCGAGGCTGTCGATCAGGGCGATGGCGTCCTCGCGCCAGCGGCCGATGGTGGCCTGCCGCCAGTCGCCGGACGAGGCGCCGTGGGCGAAATGGTCGTAGCGGACATAGTTCCAGCCCCGCTCGCGCGCGGCGGCGTCCAGCGCCAGCGCCTTGGTCCCTTCCATGTCTGAGCGGAAGCCGCCGATCCAGATGACGGTCGGACCGGCGCCGGATACGCGCTTCAGGGCGAGGGTTTCGCCGTCGGGGCGGAGGAGGTGTTGCATGTCGGTTCGCCAGCTGTCTCTGCTGCTTCCCGGTGTCGGGAGAGCTGTCGATGAAATCAATCGGAATTCCGCCCGCGGCGCTCGAGGACGAGAAAGCCGTGGAGATGGCCCGGGTCTGGGTTGCGCAGCAAGGCCTGCATTGCGTGCTGAACGTCGGCACGTATCGCAATACCGGCATCCGGGAGGCGAAGGCCTGGGGCATCATGCTGGCGGACATGGCGCGCCATGTTACCGATGCGTTGGTCAGCAACGGCATGGAGCCGGACGCCGCATCGGCCCTGAGCGAAATCCGGGAGCAGATGCAGAAGGAACTGGATCGCCCCACCTCCAAAGCCACGGGCGAGTTCAAGCGGACCCGGCAATAGCGGCTTGATCTTCTTCCGGGGCGGCCGATAACGCGTCATGTCCAAAGTCCTGTTCGTCACCTCCAACCGCATCGGCGACTGCGTCATCTCGTCGGGCGTGATCCGCGAGATCGGGCGCCAGATTCCGGGTGCCCGGATCACCGTGGCCTGCGGTCGCCCGCCCGCGCCCTTCTTCCGCAATGCGCCGGGGGTGGAGCGGACCATCATCCTCGACAAGAAGAAGATGGCCGGACACTGGATCGACCTGTGGAAGCAGGTGGTCGGGACCCGCTGGGACATGGTCATCGACATCCGCGGCTCAGCCCTGTCCTACCTGATCCCGGCCAAGCGGCGGGTGGTCTACAACCGGTCGTGGGAGACCGGCCTGCGCAAGGTCGAGATGGTGTCGCGCCTGATGGGCTCGGAGACGCCGCTGGACCCGGAAATCTGGCTGGATGATCAGGCCCGCGCCGAGGCCGCCGCCGTCATCGATCCGCAGCTGGCCGGCGGCGCAGGCCCCGGCCCGATCATCGCCTTGGCGCCCATCGCGCACCAGCCGGGCAAGAGCTGGCCCGCCGACCGCTGGGGCGCGCTGGTCGAGAAGCTGAAGGCCGACCCGCGCTTCGACGGCTGGCGCTTCATGCCCGTGGGCGGGCCTGGAGACCGGCCGCCCGCCACCCCGGCGCTGGAAGCGGCGGGCGAGCGCGGCATCGACTTCGTCGGCAAGGGCGACATCCTGGCCTCGGCCGCAGCCATCGACCGGGCCGACCTGTTCGTCGGCAACGATTCCGGGCTGATGCACGTGTCGGCGGCGCTGGGCGGACCGACGCTGGGCCTGTTCGGCCCGACCGAGTGGTGGCTGTACGGCCCCTGGGGTCCGAAGACCCGCACCGTGGCCTCGAACGAGACGCGCGGCCAGTTCGCCCCCATCGAGGACCTGACGGTCGAGCATGTCTATGCTGCGGTGCTGGCGCTACACGCCGACTTCATCGCGGCGGCCAAGCCCGTCACGCCTTGAAAATACGGGGTTTGAGGCTCATATAGGCCACCCGAGGGGAACGCCGCGATTTATCGCGCGCTTCTTCTCGTCAGAATATCAAACGTCTTCGACCACACAAGGAAACGACGCCCATTCGCCGTCCGATGCAAACGCCGCCCGTGAAAGACGGGCCGCCTATCAACCAGGAAATCCGCGCCACCCGCGTTCTGCTCATTGACCAGAACGGCGAAAAGCAGGGCGTGATGCCGCTGTCGGCCGCGCTGGAGGCCGCCGAGGAGGCGGGTCTGGATCTGGTCCAGATCGTCGCCAACGCCGACGCCCCGGTCTGCAAGATCCTGGATTACGGCAAGCATCGCTTCCAGGAGCAGAAGAAGAAGGCGGAGGCGCGCAAGCGCCAGAAGATCGTCGAGCTGAAAGAGATCAAGCTCCGTCCGAACATCGACACCCACGACTATGAGGTGAAGGCCAAGGCCATGCACCGCTTCTTCGACGAAGGCGACAAGGTGAAGGTCACCCTGCGCTTCCGCGGTCGTGAAATGGCGCACCCGGAGCTGGGCATGAAGCTGCTCAACAAGGTGCAGGCCGACTTCGACGAAGTGGCCAAGGTCGAGTACGCGCCGCGCATGGAAGGCCGTCAGATGATCATGATCCTGGCGCCGCGCTGACGGATCGATCACCGAGATCACAGACGCCCCGGTCGAAAGGCCGGGGCGTTTTCGTATGCGCCCGGACAGGCTAAGCGTGGCGGCATGACGCACCCTGCCGCACCCTCCGCTCCGCCCAAGGTTCACGCCCCGGCGCTGGCCGTGCTGTTCACGGTGGTGTTCATCAATCTGGTCGGTTTCGGCCTGGTGGTGCCCCTGCTGCCCTTCTTCGCCCAGAGCCTGAAGGCCGAGGCCTGGCAGATCACCCTGATGTTCTCGGCCTATTCGCTGGGCCAGTTCTTCGCCGAGCCCTTCTGGGGCCGGCTGTCCGACCGGATCGGCCGCAAGCCGGTGCTGCTGATCACCCTGATCGCCAATGCGCTGGGCTATCTGATGCTGGCCTTCGCCCCGAACATCTGGCTGGCCATCGCCATCCGCCTGTTCACCGGCCTCGGCGCCGGGAACATCTCGACGGTGCAGGGCTATGTCGCCGACGTCACCCCGCCGGAGCAGCGCGCCGGGCGGATGGGGCTGATCGGCGCCGCTTTCGGGCTGGGCTTCATCGTGGGCCCCGGTCTGGGCGGCCTGCTGACCCAGCCGCAACTGGGCCATATCGGCTATCAACTGCCCATCTTCCTCGCCGCCGCGCTGGCGGCGCTGGCGGCCGTGGGCGTCGTCGTCTTTTTGCGCGAGAGCCGGGCCAAGGCCGACCCCGCCGCGCCCCGTCCCGCCTTCCTCGCCGGCCTGCAGTTCGCCCGCAGCCAGCCGGTCATCTCCCGCGTCCTCGTGGTGACCCTGATCTACATGGCCGGCTTTTCGGCGATGGAGGCGGTCTTCGGTCTGTGGGCGGAGGACCGGTACAGCTGGGGTCCGCGCGAGGTGGGGCTGAGCTTCATGGTCGTGGGTCTGGTCTCGACGCTGAACCAGGGCGTTTTCGCCGGCCGGCTGGCGCGCAGGTTCGGCGAGGCGCGAGTGCTGGCCAGCGGCATGCTGCTGTTCGGCGCCTCTCTGGTGCTGCAGGTGGTCGCGCCGAGGGCGTGGTTCCCGGGCGGCGTGCTGGATCTCGGCGTCTTCAGCCTTCCCGTGCCGGACGGCTGGATCATCCCCGTGGTCATGGCGCTGGGCGCCTGCGGCATGTCGATGGCCATGCCCAACATCTCGGCCATGATCAGCCGGGCGTCCCCGCCGGACCGGCAAGGCGCCATGCTGGGCCTGAACATGGCCTCCAGCTCCATCGCCCGCATCTTCGGCCCGATCATCGCCGGCGCCCTGTTCTCGGGCCTCGGCCACGACTGGCCCTTCCTCGTCGGTGCGGCCCTGACCCTCCCGGCGGCGGTCATGGCGATCAACGCCGGACGGGCCGGGAAGCGGGCGAAAGAGGCCCTCGCCTGACTCATTTGCTTGCCTTGCGCGCCCGCTTCGACTAGAAGCCGCGCCTTCGCGTACCGAACCGCCGGGCGAACAGGCATGCCTGGGCGGTTCTTAATCAGGGTTGGCGTCCATGGGCTCAAGTAGCCGATAGGCGGTAGCCCACTCAAAATGAGAGAGTGAAAATGCCGAAGCTGAAGACGAAGTCGGGCGCCAAGAAGCGCTTCAAATTCACCGCCACGGGCAAGGTCAAGGCCGGCGTCGCCGGTAAGCGCCACCGCCTGATCAGCCACAACTCGAAGTACATCCGCCAGAACCGCGGCACTTCGGTCATGGCCGACGCCGACGCCAAGAAGATCAAGTCCTACATGCCGTACGCCTAAGGCGCACCGGCAAGACCTGAACTTCCCCGCACGAATTTGAACTGAGCCCCTCAAGCAGCAAGCCGCCGCGCGGCGCGCGATAGGGGCCACCGATAAAGAGAAAACATCATGGCTCGCGTTACCCGGGGCGTTACGTCCCACGCCAAGCACAAGAAGGTTCTGAAGCAGGCCAAGGGCTTCTACGGCCGCCGCAAGAACACCATCCGCACCGCCAAGGCCGCCGTTGATCGCGCCGGCCAGTACGCCTACCGCGACCGCCGCACCAAGAAGCGCAACTTCCGCGCCCTGTGGATCCAGCGCATCAACGCCGCGGCCCGCATCGAAGGCTTCACCTACTCGCAGTTCATCCACGGTCTCGGCGAAGCCGGCATCGAACTGGACCGCAAGGTTCTCGCTGCCATGGCCGCCGACGAAGCCGCCTTCAAGGCCATCGCCGACAAGGTCCGTGACGCTCTGAAGGCCGCCTAAGGCTTTCCGGTCGAACGACTGAAACACGCCCGCTCCGGTCCGCCGGGGCGGGCGTTTTCGTGCGCGCGATGCATCGCGGGGCTTCCGCATGCATGCCGGACGTGACGAATGCGTCCGCGCCCGCTAGATGCTGGGCCGACATGACCGACCTCGCCCAACTCGAACTCGACCTGATCAACGCCATCGGCTCGGCGGAGACCGCCGCCGCTGTCGAGGACATCCGCGTCGCCGCCCTCGGCAAATCCGGCTCCATCTCCGGCCTGCTGAAAGGCATGGGCGCGATGAGCCCCGACGAGCGCCGCGAACAGGGCCCGAAGATCAACGGCCTGCGCGACCGCGTTCAGTCCGCCCTGGCCGCCCGCAAGAGCGAACTGGAAGCCGCCGAACTGGACGCCCGGCTGAAGGCCGAGCACGTCGACCTGACCCTGCCGCCGCGCCCGCGCCGGACCGGCAGCGTCCACCCGACCATGCAGGTGATGGACGAGATGGTCGCCATCTTCGCCGACATGGGCTTCGCCGTCGCGGAAGGTCCGGACGTCGAGGATGACTTCCACAACTTCACGGCCCTGAACTTCCCGCCCAAGCACCCGGCGCGGGAGATGCACGACACCTTCTTCCTGAAGCCTGACCCGGAAACGGGCGAGCGCAAGGTCCTGCGCACCCACACCAGCCCGGTGCAGGTGCGGACCATGATGAGCCAGACGCCGCCGATCCGGATCATCGCGCCGGGCCGGACCTTCCGGAAGGACTCGGACGCCACCCACACCCCGATGTTCCATCAGGTCGAGGGGCTGGTGATCGACAAGGGCATCCACATGGGCCACCTGAAGTGGACGCTGGAGACCTTCGTCGCCCGCTTCTTCGAGCTGGACGGCGTCGACGCCCGCTTCCGCCCGCACCACTTCCCCTTCACCGAGCCGTCGGCCGAGATGGACATCCGCTGCGACCGTTCGGGCGGCGAGCTGAAGCTGAACACCGGCGACAGCTGGATGGAGATCCTGGGCTGCGGGATGGTGCATCCGAATGTCCTGCGCGCCTGCGGCATCGACCCGGACGAGTATCAGGGCTTCGCCTTCGGCATGGGCGTCGATCGTCTGGCGATGCTGAAGTACGGCATTTCCGACCTGCGCCCCATGTTCGACGCCGACACGCGCTGGCTGGCGCACTACGGCTTCTCCCCCTTCGCCGCGCCGAACCCGGCCAGCGGCCTGAGCTGAACTCATGACCCAGTCCCCTTCGCTGTTCTCCCTGCAACCCCTCGGGGTCGTGCCCGCCTACGCCGACCAGCACATCTGGCTGCCGCAGCTCTTCGCCGAGCATTCGCAGGCCGGCCAGCCGGTCCTGGACGGCAAGACGTTCGAACGTTGCCGTTTCGAAGGTCCGGCCGTGCTGCTGGCCCTCGGCGGCACCACCTTCGACAACTGCAACATGGGCGAGTCGGGCGGCGACATTCGCAACCTGCTGCTGGCGCCGGTCGGCGCCGAGAAGGTCGTCGGCGTGATCCCGATGCGCAACTGCGTCTTCCGCGACTGCGCCTTCTACATGGTCGGTTTCACCGGTTCGACGAACTTCCTCAAGCAGTTCAACCAGGTCGTCTCTCTCCCGGAAGGGAAGGCCTGATCCATGAAATTCACCCTCTCCTGGCTGAAGGATCACCTCGACACCGAGGCTGACGTCAACGCCGTGGCCGACGCCATGACCATGGCCGGTCTGGAGGTCGAGGACGTCCACGATCCCATCGCGGCCCTCGCCCCCTTCACCGTGGCGAAGATCATCTCGGCCGAGCGTCATCCCAACGCCGACCGCCTGCAGGTCTGTCAGGTCGAAACCGTCGACGGGATGAAGGAAATCGTCTGCGGCGCCCCGAACGCGCGCGCGGGCCTGACCACCATCTACGCCCCCATCGGCGCCTATGTGCCGGGCCTGGGCGTGACCCTGGTCGAGAAGCCGGTGCGCGGCGTGGTGTCGAACGGCATGCTGTGCTCGGCCGCCGAGCTGGAGCAGCCGGGCGAGAGCGACGGCATCCTTGAGCTGAGCGACGACCTGCAGGTGGGTACGCCCGCCGCCGGCGTGTTCGGCGCCGAGCCGGTCATCGACTTTGAAGTGACCCCGAACCGTCCCGACTGGCTGGGCGTGTCGGGCATCGCCCGTGATCTGGCCGCAACCGGTCTGGGCGCGCTGAAGACCCCGGCCATCGAACCGGTCGCCGGAGCCTTCGCCTCGCCGATCACCGTGCGCCTCGATGCGCCGGAGATGTGTCCGGTCTTCGCCGGTCGCACCATTCGCGGCGTGAAGAACGGCCCGTCGCCCGAGTGGCTGAAGCGTCGTCTGGAGGCCATCGGCCTGCGCTCGATCAACCGGCTGGTCGATGTGACCAACCTGATCTCCTACGACCGCGCCCGCCCCCTGCACGTCTATGACATCGCCAAGCTGTCGGGGACCGAGATCATCGTCCGCGCCGGACAGGTGTCGAAAGAAACCGGCGAGCACGAGCATCTGATCGCGCTGGACGGCAAGACCTACCCGGTCGATCCGTCGATGTGCGTCATCTCGGACGCCTCCGGCGAACGCCCCATCGGTCTGGGCGGCGTGATGGGCGGCGAGAGCACCGGCTGCTCCGACGAGACGGTGGACGTCTTCGTCGAATGCGCCTGGTTCGACCCGATCCTGATCGCCCAGACCGGCCGCAGCCTGTCGCTGACCTCGGACGCCCAGTACCGGTTCGCGCGCGGCGTGGACACGGCCTCGGTCGTCCCGGGCATCGAGTTGGCGACGCAGCTGATCCTCGACCTGTGCGGCGGCGAGCCGTCGGAGGTCACGGTGACCGGTCAGGCCCCGGCCGTCCCGACCGCCTTCGCCTTCGACCCGGCCCGCGTCGGCTCGCTGACCGGCCTGTCGCTGACGGACGACCGCACCGCCGACATCCTGATCGCCCTCGGCTTCGCCGTGGAGCGAGGCTCACCTTGGTCGGTGACCCCGCCATCGTGGCGCCGGGACGTGGAAGGCCCCGCCGATCTGGTGGAAGAAGTCGCCCGCATCGAGGGCTTCGACCAACTGCCGACCACGCCCCTGCCCGATCAGGGCGCACCGTCGAAGGGCGTGCTCAACCCGCGTCAGGCGCGCGTGCGTCTGGCCCGCCGGGCGCTGGCCGCCATGGGCTATGCCGAGGCCGTCACCTGGTCTTTCACCAAACAGTCGATCGCGGCCCTGTTCGGTGGCGGCGACCAGAAGCTGGTGCTGGAGAACCCCATCGCAGCCGATCTGGACTGCATGCGGCCCTCGGCCCTGCCGAACCTGATCCAGGCGGCGGCGCGCAACGCCGCGCGCGGCCATGCCGACGCCGCCCTGTTCGAGATTGGCCCGATCTATCTGGACGACCAGCCGAACGGCCAGCGCACCGTCATCGCCGGCCTGATCGCCCCGCGCTCGGCCCGTCACTGGGGCGGCGCCCCGGAGGACGCCCTGTTCGGCCTCAAGGGCGACCTGATCGCCCTGCTGGACCATCTGGGCGCGCCGACGGCCTCGCTGCAGCTGGTGCAGGGTCAGAACCGCGACTGGTGGCACCCGGGCCGCTCGGCCCGTCTGCAACTGGGTCCGAAGAACGTCATGGTCGAGTTCGGCGCCCTGCATCCGCGGGTGCTGAAGGCTCTGGACGCCGACGCCCCGATGCTGGCCTTCGAGATCGTGCTGGATTCGGTCCCCGAACCGCGCGGCGCGAAGAGCAAGACCAAGGGCGCGGCCAACCTGTCCAGCCTGCAGCCCCTGACCCGCGACTTCGCCTTCGTGGTCGAGGACGCGAAGGCGACCGGTGATCTGGTCCGCGCCGTGACCGGAGCCGACAAGGCCCTGATCAGCGACGTGCGGGTGTTCGACGTCTATCGCGGCAAGGGCGTGGAGGACGGCTTCAAGTCAGTGGCGCTGGAGGTCGAGCTCCAGCCCGTCGAGGCGACCCTGACCGACGCCGAGATCGAGGCGGTGTCGTCGAAGATCGTCGCCGCGGCGTCGAAGCAGGGCGCGGTCCTGCGGGGCTGAAGGGGGACATCATGGGACTGAAGCCGAAAATCGAGACCGGGTTCGAACGCCTGCTGTTCCAGTCGCGCTGGCTGATGGCGCCCTTCTATGCAGGGCTGGCTCTGGCCCTGCTCATGCTGCTCGTCGTCTTCCTGCGCGACCTGTTCTACTACGTCCCCAAGGCCTTCATGATGGTCCCGGGGGCGGCGCTCAGCTCGAATGACGCCATCCTGGCGGTGCT
The DNA here is from genome assembly GCF_042666595.1 of Brevundimonas sp. GCM10030266. Lineage (NCBI taxonomy): Bacteria > Pseudomonadati > Pseudomonadota > Alphaproteobacteria > Caulobacterales > Caulobacteraceae > Brevundimonas > Brevundimonas sp. GCM10030266. The sequence goes on along the minus strand of NZ_JBHTCY010000001.1, from coordinate 1,008,683 downwards.
GACGCTGGTAGACCTGTCGCTGGCGGGCAATCTGCTGCTGATCGTCATGTTCTCGGGCTACGAAAACTTCGTGTCCAAGCTGGACCTTGAAGGCGAGCAGGACCGGCCGCCGTGGATGGGCACCGTCGACTTCTCGGGCCTGAAGATGAAGCTGATCGCCTCCATCGTGGCGATCTCGGGGATCCAGTTGCTGAAGTTCTTCATGAACATCGGCAAGGACGGCGCCCCCATCGACACCCAGGAAGCCATGTGGGGCGTGATCATCCACCTGACCTTCGTGATCTCGGGCGTCCTGCTGGCCCTGATGGACTGGCTGACCTCCAAGACCGACAAACACTGAGGGCCGAACGGCCCTCGGCAAGGTTCGGTTAACTTTACCGCCCCAAGGCTGACGCAAAGCCCGGTGACGCTGGGTTCAGCGCCCGTGTGATCCGGGCGAACAGACTTCGGAGCCAGACCATGCACCGCCGCCACCTGATCCAGTCCGGCCTCGCCCTCGGCGCGAGCTCCGCGCTCGGCGCCTGCGCCAGCACCGGACCGAGCGACCCCAACTATCCGATCCGCTCGGACCAGACGGCGCCAGCCTACACCTCGGACGAACTGATCGCCGCCGGCTCGCGTGAGCTGGGCATCGCCGCCGAGGCCATCGGCGGCGCCATCGAGCGCATCTTCGCCGACCAGGGCGACCGCCCGACCGCCTATATCGCGGGCGAGGAAGCCGCCGGCGCCATTGGCGTGGGCCTGCGCTACGGGCGCGGCGCCCTGCATATGAAGGACCTGTCGGCGTCGCAGGAAGTGTTCTGGCAGGGCATTTCGATCGGCTGGGATGTCGGCGGCAACGGCAGCCGGGTCTTCACCCTGGTCTACGGCCTGTATCACCCCGACATGATCTATCGCCGCTACCCCGGCGTGGAAGGCTCGGCCTACCTCGTGGGCGGTCTGGGCGTGAACTACCAGCGCGCCGACGGCATCGTTCTGGCCCCGATCCGCACCGGCGTCGGCCTGCGCCTCGGCGCCAACGTCGGCACCATGGCCTACAGCCGCCAGCGGAACATTCTGCCTCTGTAAGGGGGCGACCGCTCGCGACGCGGTTGCGAGCGGCTTGAGCGCACCTGAGAAACAGCCCCGTCCGAGCGATCGGACGGGGTTTTTCGTTGTCCTAGCGGCCCGCCGCGATCATCGCCTCAAGGCCCTCGCGCCAGCCCTGATACCGGGGCCGCCAGCCCAACTCCGCCTTGGCCTTGGCGTTCGAGAGTCGCTTTGAGTCACGGTAGAAGCGGCGCATGGCGTCCGAGACGGAGGGATCATCCAGATCGACCTCGGGCGGCAGGGGCAGGCCCAGCCGGCGCGCGGCGCCTTCGATGATCACATGGGCCGGCGACGGCTCGTCGTCGCACAGCGTATAGGCCGCGCCGGGATGTGGCCGCGCCATGGAGGCGAACAGGCCGGCGACGGCGTCGTCCACATGGATCCGGTTGAACACCTGCCCCGGCTTGCGGACGATCCGGGCGGTGCCGTCGCGCAGCTTGTCCAGCGGCGAGCGTCCCGGGCCATACAGGGCGGGCAGGCGGAACAGCTGGACCGTCAGCCCCATGCCCCGTCCGGCGTCCAGCCAGTCCCGCTCGGCCCGAACCCGGCGCGCGCCTTCCAGACTGGCGGCGTTCAGGGCGTCGTCCTCGAAGGCCCAGCCACCCGCGCGGTCGCCATAGACGGCGGTGGAGGAAACATAGCCGATCCAGTCCGGCCAGGCGCCCGAGGCGGTGATGGCGGGGATCAGGGCCTTCAGGCCGGGACAGCCGTCGGCGTCGGGCGGCGCGGTGATCAGAAGGGCCGTCGCAGCGCCGACAGCGGCGGCCAGCGCCGCCTCATCGGACGGATCGACCGCCACGATGCCCTGGGCGTCCAGCGCCTTGCGGGTATCGGGGTCTCGCGAGGTCGCGGCCGCGCTGCCGCCACGCCGGATGGCCTCCAGCGCCGCCGCCCGGCCCAGCCAGCCGCCGCCGAAGACCAGCAGCGAAACAGGCGGCGGAGCGGCGTCAGACATCAGACCTCAGGCGGACAGGGCGGGCGTGGGGGCTTGGCTTTTAGAGCTTACGGGGGAAACCGTGACGCTTTCGTTCTTCAGCGCTTCGGCGCGCTTCCCGTTCCAGCTGGAGACGCAGGGAATCTTGGAAACATCCGCCCGGTCGGCATAGCGGCGCGCGACCTCGGTGACATCGGCCATCAGCCCCTCGGCGAGGGTGATCGGCTTCAGGCCCAATTCCCTGAACTGGTCATTGGCCACGACCAGCTCGTTCTCGTCGGCTTCCTGACGCGGGTTGGGGACGTTATGGACCTCGGCGCCGGTCATGCCCGCCACCATGGCCGCCAGATCGCGGACGCGGCGGCTCTCGGTCATCTGGTTGAGGATCTTCACTCGCTCACCTGACTTCGGCGGGTTCTTCAGGGCCAGCTCGACGCAGCGGACCGTGTCCTGAATGTGGATGAAGGCCCGCGTCTGGCCACCCGTTCCGTGCACCGTCAGCGGATAGCCCAGTGCGCCCTGCATCAGGAAGCGGTTCAGCACCGTGCCGTAGTCGCCGTCATAGTCGAAGCGGTTGATCAGCCGCTCGTCCTTGCGGGTCTCCTCGGTCTGGGCGCCCCAGACGATGCCCTGGTGCAGGTCGGTGATCCGGACTCCGTCGTTCTTGGCGTAGAACTGGAACAGCAGGGCGTCCTGGGTCTTGGTCATATGGTAGATCGAGCCCGGGTTCGGCGGGAACAGGATCTCCTGTTCGGTCGGGCCGAAGTCGGTGTCCACCGTGACCTTCAGATAGCCCTCGGGGATGCGCAGGCCGGCGGTCGTGTAGCCATAGACGCCCATGGTGCCCAGGTGCGCCAGATGCACGTCCCGCCCGCTCTCGACGATGGCGGCGAGCAGGTGGTTGGTGGCGTTCAGATTGTTATCGACCGTGTACAGCTTGTGCCGGGCCGACTTCATCGAATAGGGCGCGGCGCGCTGCTCGGCGAAGTGGACGACGCTGTCGGGCGCCCAATCCCTGATAAGGGCGACGAGCCGGTCGAACTCCTTGCCGACCGTCATGTTGACGAACTCGATGGTCCTGCCCGAGACCTCCTGCCACGCGGCGATGCGCTCGCCCATGGTGCGGATCGGGGTCAGGGACTGCACCTCCAGCTCATTGTCGATGTTTCGACGGCTGAGGTTGTCGACGATGCAGACGTCCCAGCCACGCGCCGACAGATGAAGCGCGGTCGGCCAGCCGCAGAAGCCGTCGCCGCCCAGAACCAGTACGCGCATAGTCATCCTCGTCGTTGCGTGACGCCCTGCCTACCGGAACGCGGCGAGCCGTAAAAGCGGCGCCTTACCGCAGGTTCAACGGCGCGGGCGGGCTTTCCAGTCGGCTCGACTCTGCCCCCAGGCGTCCACCATGAACTCCGACAGGGGCGCGGGCAGCTGTGTACGACCCCGGTTTTTCGCTCCGAGACCCTCCGCCAGCCGCTGGGAGGGGGTGTTGTCCGGGTCGATGCAGTGGATCACATCGTCCCAGCCCAGCACGTCGAAGGCATAGTCCAGCGCCGCAGTGGCGGCCTCCAGACCATAGCCCCTGCCTTGGGCGTCCGGATGCAGGCCCCAGCCGACCTCTGTGCCCGGCCAGCCCTCGGGCTTCCACGGGCCGATCCGGCCCAGCCAAAGGCCGGTATCCCGCTCGATGACCGAAAACATCGAGACGCCGGTCAGGCTCCACGCCCCGGCCATGGTCATGAAGCCGCGCCAGGCCGCCGCCGGAGGCGTCACCCCGCCGAGGAAGCGCGACGCCTCCGGGTCAGCCATCATCTCGGCCCAGCGCGGGAAATCCTCCAGCGCGATAGGCCTCAGGGTCAGACGTTCGGTCTGGAGCACCGGTCCGGTCAAAGCAGATACTCCCGTTCGAGCTGATACTGGCTGCCGTCCGAGGTCAGGACACTGGAGTACAGGCCGAAGCGGTCGATGCGGATCGGCGGCGAATGCAGCAGGTTGTGGTTGGTGATCCAGGCGCCGACACGGGCCGGATCGGTCTGGGGCTTCAGATAGGCCAGTGTCAGGTGGGGCCGGTATTCGCGGCGCTCGATCTCGATCCGCGCCCGTTCCGCCGCCGTCCGACAGCGCCCCGCCAGCACGTTCAGCCGTTCGCTGGGGGCGACTCCAGCCCAGATCGTGTGGCTGCGGTGCGCGTCACCAAAGGCGCCGACGCCAGTCAGTTCGATCTCGAAGGCTCCGCCGCTCGCCGCCCGCTCCAGTTCGGCGGCCAGATCATCGGCCCTGCGCTCGTCGATCTCGCCGTAGAAGGCCAGGGTGATGTGCAGGTGGTCCTCGCCGCGCCATTTGGCGCCGGGCAGGCCGGTCTGGCGACGCTTCAGCGTCTCAGCCACATCGTCAGGGACGGAAAGGGCGGTGAACAGCCTGATCATGCGACCGTTGGTAGCGGGTCTGAACCCGAGCCCCAAGTCCGGTTTTCCTTGCGGAAGGGCCGGTCGCGCCCGATATTTGCTACAAAGGCCGGGCGTCCGCCCGGTTTAACGGAGGATCGAAACCGCGATGAGCGATTTCAGAAACGGCTATTCCCTTCCGCAGACCGCCGACATGTCGGTGGATGCGGGCCTGCGCAAGTTCATGCTGGGCGTCTACAACAAGCTGGCCATCGGCCTGGTGCTGGCCGGCGCCTTGGCGTGGGTGGTCGGCAATGTGCCGGCCGTGCAGCAACTGTTCTACGTGCAGACAGCCACCGGCTTCAGCATGACCCTGCTGGGCATGGGCATCCAGTTCCTGCCGCTCGTGCTGATCTTCGGTTCGATGTTCTTCATGAAGAACCCGACCGCCGCCGGCACCAACCTGCTCTATTGGGCGGTCGTGGTCTCCATGGGCGCCTCGCTGGGCTGGATCTTCCTGCGCTACACGGGTGAGAGCGTCGCCTCGACCTTCTTCATCACCGCAGCGGCGTTCGGCGGCCTTAGCCTGTTCGGCTACACCACCAAGAAGGACCTCAGCGGCATCGGTTCGTTCCTGATCATGGCCGTGATCGGCCTGATCATCGCCTCGGTTGTGAACCTGTTCCTGGGTTCGAGCATGCTCTACTGGATCATCACCTACGCAGGCGTCCTGATCTTCTCGGGTCTGATCGCCTATGACACCCAGCGCCTGAAGATGACCTACTACGCCATTGGCGGCGACCAGAACGCTCTGGGCGTGGCGACCAGCTACGGCGCCCTGAGCCTGTTCATCGACTTCGTGAACCTGTTCCTGTTCCTGCTGCGTATTTTCGGCGGTAACCGGAACTAAGGCCTCAAGCAGCGAGCCGCCGCGCGGGAAGCGTTAGGCCACTAAAAGAGAAGGCCCCGGAGCGATCCGGGGCCTTTTTCTATTCCACGACGGTGAACTTGCGGCTGTCGAACACCCGAAGGACCTGGGGCAGTTCCCGCCCCCGCTTCAGGACCATGCCGCCCTCGCCGATGACGGCCCACTCGCCCTGCTTCAGACGCAGGGCGGGGCGCTTCTCGATCCGGTAGACGGGGGCGTCCCCCGAGCGACGGAAGACGGCGAACTCGGCGACGTCCTTGTGGCCGATCATGGCGTAGTCGCGCCATTCGCCCTGAGCGACCATGCGGCCGTAGACCCTCAGGATCTGGTCCAGTTCCCGGCGGTCGAAGAAGACCGGACCGGCCTGCGGCTGGGCGTCGGCGGCATCGCTCATGCCTTTAATCTAGGCCGTTGCACGCCGGGCGCCAGTCCCCGGCCGGACCGGGGAAGATCGTGTCCGTAACGCCGCAATCCGAAGAAATCGCACCGAACACGAAAACGCCTCCGTTCCGCCCATCGCCCGCCCCCTTGGCAGGCGACACCGGTCACATCGGCTCGTCGGAGTTCGGAACGGTTCCGGATCCTGAACAGCCCCCCCAGCCCCCTGGAATTGTTCCATTCAAGGGCTTCGGCGGGCCGATGCTTCCTCCAAAGCGAGACGCCCGTTCAGCCACTCCCCCCAATCGGCCGAGCGGGCGTTTTGCTGTCCGGCGTCCGGACGTGACCCGGGCCGGAGCCCGGGCCTCATCGCATCACTGAAGGGTCAGACGCTCGGTCGAGCCGCCGCGCTGGACCGACAGGCGACGTTCGCCGGAGCCGTCCATGGCCTGTCCCAGAGCCGACAGGGTCGACACCGAACGGTTGTTGACCGAGCGGATGATGTCTCCCGCCACCAGACCGCCCGCCGCGGCGGACGACCCGCCCTCGACCGCGAAGACCTGAAGCCCGTCCTCGCCCTGGCGGATGGAAGCGCCGCGCGCCATGACCACCTCGGCGCCGATGCTGACCTGACGCTCGCCGGCGGCCTCGACGGTCAGGGTGGCGCGGCTCTCATGGCCGTCGCGCAGATAGACCAGCTCAAGCCGGGCGCCCGGCTCGGCCACGCCGATGGTCGCCTGAACGGTGCCGGCGTTGGACACCGGACGGGCGCCGATGCGGGTGATGACGTCGCCGCGACGCAGACCGGCCCGCTCGGCCGACGAGCCCGGCGCCACGTCCTCGACGATGGCGCCCCGGACAATGCCCAAGCCGAACTCACGCGACCGCTCGGCATTCAGCGAGCCCAGGATGGCGCCGGTCACGCCGCGCTTCACCTCGCCATGGGCGCGCAGCTGTTCCACGACGTACATCATGATCCGGCTGGGCACGGCGAAGGCGATGCCGTCGTTGCCGCCGCCGCCGCCCGACAGGATGGAGGTGTTGATGCCGATCAGCCGGCCCCGGCTGTCCAGCAGCGGGCCGCCCGAGTTGCCGGAGTTCACGGCCGCGTCGGTCTGGATGTAGTCCTCGATCCGGTCACCCATGCCCGAGCGGCCCAGGCCCGAGATGACGCCCATGGTCAGGGTCTGGTCCAGGCCCAGCGGATAGCCGACCGCGAAGGCCAGATCGCCGGTGCGCAGGTTGTCCGAACTGGCCACCTCGATCTGCGACAGGTCGGGGGCGGTGATCTGCAGCACCGCGATGTCGGTCGCCTTGTCCGCGCCGATCAGCACGGCGTCGAAGATCCGTCCGTCGGTCAGGTCGACCGTGAATTTCTGGCCGCCCTCGACGACGTGGTTGTTGGTCACGACGATGCCCTGGGCCGCATCGATCACCGCGCCGGAGCCGCTGGACGTCGGGCGGGGCTCGTTGTCGCCGGAGCTGGGGCCGGAGGACGATCCCAGCGTCGTCACCTGGACCACCGCCGGCAGGGCGCGCTCCAGATCGGTGGCGAAGGTGAAGACCCCGCGCTCGGCGTCATAGGGGATCGGCAGGGCCGTCTGGGCCGTCTGGGCCGTCTGGGCGGCGGCTGGAGCGGCGATCAGCAGGGGAGCAGCCATCACGATGGCGAGGACGGAAACCCCGCCGACCCGGAAGATGGTGCGCCGCATGCTCGTATCCCTTCAGTCTGATCCCGACCCTAGCGCGAGAATTGCGCCGTGACGACAGCCCCCGGACCGGCGTCATCAATCGTCATGGCCGCGCCGTGCCGTTTCAGGATGGCGCGGACGAAGGCCAGCCCCATGCCGTGGCTTTCGCGCCCCTCGGCGGTCGAGGCCGCGACGAGGGCCGCGGCGTCATCGCCCTCGCCCCGGAAGCCCGGCCCCTGATCGGCCACCGATAGACGGGGCTGTCCATCGTGCGTCGAGACTGTGAGGGTCACCACGCCGCCGTCGGGGGAATATTTGACCGCATTGTCCACCAGATTGGCGGTCGCCCGCTGCAGCAGCGTCCGGACCCCCAGCACCTCGACCGGCTCGGCCGCAATGTGGAAGGAGACACCACGCTCCTCGGCCAGCGGCTCGTACAGTTCGGCGCACTGGCGGGCCAGCACGTCCAGACGGACAGGTTCAAAGGCCCAGGCCTCGCCGTCGCGCAGGGCCATGGCCTCATTCATGGCGCGGGTCAGTTCCCGCAGATCCGCCCGCGCCTCGGCGACCAGTCGCTTCATCTCCGGCGTCGCGGCCGTCTCGCCCAGCTGCTCCAGCCGCGCGCTGGCGCGGGCGATGGGGGTGCGGAAATCATGGGCCAGCTGGTCGGCGGAATCCCTCAGCCAGGCCAGCAACTCCTCCAGACGATCCAGCGTCCGGTTCACATGGCCCGACAGCTCGGTCAGCTCGGGCGCCACCTCGGTCTCCGGCGCGCGCTCGGAGAAGTCGCCGACGGCGGCGCGGTCCAGCGCCACGCTGACCTTGGCTACGGCGCTGGTCAGACGACGGCGGGCGAAGGTGGCCGCGGCCAGACCGATGGCCAGCAGCAGCACCCCGGCCCCGATCACCGCCGCGACCGCCCAGCCCCAGGCGTCGCCCGACGCGTCCACGACCCGACCGACGGCGATGTCCAGCGCCCCCAGCGACCGGCGCACCACCACCACCTCGACGGGCCGTGACGGGCACAGCACGCCCTGCCCCAACCGCACCACATAGACGTCATCGCCCAGCCGGGGGGAGCGCTCGCCGCGCAGGGTCTCCAGTTCCGACAGGCCCGCCGGCTTGCCGACCGGGGCGCGGATGAAGCGCACCCCCGCCCCGCCGCGGCCGGTCTGGCAGGTCTCCTCCAGCGAGCGGGCCTCATTCTCCCGCGCCGGACCGTTCTGGAAGGCGGTCAGCCAGTTGGACAGATAGACCGCGTCGGCGGGGGACAGGTTGTCGCCGGTCATCCCCTCGACCCCCAGCTTGGAGGCCATGGCGCCGTAGTCGTCCAGCGCCGCCAGCGCCGCCTTCTCGCGCTGGTCCATCCGCACGGCGGCGCCGGTGATGGCCAGAGAACCGGTCAGCGCCAGAGCCGACAGGACGGCGATCCCCGCCGCCAGCTGCGTCGTGGTGCGGCGTCCCAGCCAGCCCCGGATTCGCCGCAGCGGCCCGCCCATGCGCGGCTCAGCCCGCCCGGTCGGACAGGTCGCGGAACACCAGGCTCTGGCTGCGCGCGGAGACGATCAGGGGGTGCAGATCCTCGCCCAGCTCGGGCGCCTGTTCCTTCAGACGGCGGCGCAGGGCGCTGATGCGCGCGTCGATGATGTTGACGAAATTGTCGGGCAGGAAGTTCCACTCCACCCAGCATCGGTCCCACAGCATGGTCTTGGTCACCGGCTGGCCCCGCGCGCTCAGCAGCTCGCAGACGATGGCGAACTCCAGCGGCGACAGGTCGATGACCCGCGTCTCCTCCGGCAGCTCCAGCTTCACCGTCCGGGCGCCGAAGGACAGGCGGAAGGGGCCGTTGACCAGATCGGCGTTGACCGGCTTCGCGCTCCGGGCGGCGCGGCGCAGCTGGGCGGCGATGCGGGCCAGCAGTTCCTCGTCCCCGACGGGCTTGGCCAGATAGTCGTCGGCGCCCTCCAGAAGGCCCTCGACCTTCTGCCGCTCGCCACCCAGCGCGGTCAGCATCAGGGCGGGGGCGTCGGCGGAGGGGCCGCTGGAGGCGCGCAGGCGCTTCAGGGTCTCCAGCCCGTCCAAGCCGTTGGTCATTCGGTCGAGGATCAGCACGTCATAGGATTGCGCCGCCGCAGCCTCCAGCGCGGCCTCGCCCCGGTCCACCCGGTCCACCGCCGCGAACCCGGCGCGCAGCAAGCGTTCGGCGACATGGGCGGACAGGTCCGGATCGTCCTCCAGCAGCAGGGCCGTGCGGCCCGCGAACACCTCGCGCAGTCGGGCGAAGGACTCATCCCCCGCGGTCGTCGCTTCACCATCCATGGGTCGCCTCCCGTCGCTCGAACGATAGGACGTTGAACCGCAATGGCAATGCTTCACGTCCCCGATCGGCACCCTGCCCTCGCGCGAGCGCGTGAGGGGCTGATTCTTCCTGACCGAACACTGATTGCGGAATGACGGGCGGATGCTACCGTCCCGGGCGGACAGGAGCTCCACGATGATCATTGCCGCCGCCCTCGCGCTCACGCTTCAGGCCACTACGCCATCCGGCGCCGTCATCCCCGGTTCAGCGGAACATCAGGCGGTGCTGGCGCCGGTCAACGCCGTGTTCGACGCCCTCGCCGCCCGCAATGCGGCGGGTCTGGACGCGCACTTCGACCCGGACGCCCGGCTGACGGTCGTGCATGAGCAAGCCGGCTCTGAAAGCCGCGTCACCCACATCACCCTGCAGCAGTTCGCCGGCGGGCTGGAGCCCGGGCCCGAGGCGCTGGAGGAGGTGATGCCGAACCCGACCGTCGCCATCGACGGCGATGTGGCCATGGTCTGGGGCCAGTATGTCTTTCGCATCGACGGACGACTGAGCCACTGCGGCGTCGATCACTTCAATCTGGTCCGGCAGGGCGGCGTCTGGAAGATCACCAGCCTGACCTGGAACCAGCGCACCACCGGCTGCGAGGCGCTGGACGCAGCGACGCGCGCGCGGTGACGCGCTCAAGCAGAATGCCGCCGCGCGGCAAGCGATAGCGCCACGAATGCGCTCAAGCAGCGAGGCTCCGCGAGCCGAGCGTTAGCGCGGCGCGAAGCGCCCTTTCTAAAAAGCGCTCTCGCCCGTGATCGCCCGACCCAGGATCAGGGCGTGGACGTCGTGGGCGCCTTCGTAGGTGTTGACCGTTTCCAGGTTCATGGCGTGGCGCATGACGTGCAGCTCGCCGGTGATGCCGGCGCCGCCGTGCATGTCGCGAGCCTCGCGGGCGATGGCCAGGGCCTTGCCGCAGTTGTTGCGCTTCATCATCGAGATGGCTTCCGGACACCAGTCGCCGTTGTCCAGACGACGGCCCAGCGCCAGCGCGCCCTCGAAGCCGAGGAAGATCTCGGTCTGCATGTCGGCCAGCTTCTTCTGCACCAGCTGGCGCGAGGACAGCGGGCGACCGAACAGCATGCGCTCGGCGACATAGTCGCGGGTGGCGTGGAAGCAGAACTCGGCGGCGCCCATGGCGCCCCACGAAATGCCGTAACGCGCCTTGTTCAGGCAGGAGAACGGCCCGCGCAGGCCCTTCACGTTCGGCAGCAGGTTCTCTTCCGGCACGAAGACGTCGTTCAGGCCGATGTCGCCGGTGATCGAGGCGCGCAGGGACAGCTTGTCGCCGATCTTGTCGGTGGTGAAACCGTCCATGCCACGCTCGACGATGAAGCCGCGGATGACGTCATCCAGCTTGGCCCAGACCACGGCCAGATCGCTGATCGGGCTGTTGGTGATCCAGTATTTGGCGCCGTTCAGGCGGTAGCCGCCCTCGACCTTGACCGCCTTGGTCTTCATCGAGGCCGGGTCCGAACCGCCATCGGCCTCGGTCAGGCCGAAGCAGCCGATCAGTTCGCCCGCCGCCATGCGCGGCAGGAACTTCATCTTCTGCTCTTCCGAGCCGAAGGCGTAGATCGGGTACATGGCCAGCGACGACTGCACCGACATGGCCGAGCGATAGCCCGAATCGACCGCCTCGATCTCGCGCGCGATCAGGCCGTAGGCGACATGGCTGGCGCCCGCGCCGCCGTACTGCTCGGGCAGGGTGGCGCCGAGGAAGCCCATCTCACCCATCTCGGTCATGATCGAGCGGTCGAAGGTCTCGTCCCGGAAGGCGGCAACCACGCGCGGCAGCAGTTTCTCGCGGGCATAGGCGCGCGCCGCCTCCTGGATCATCCGCTCGTCGTCGGTCAGGCGGCCGTCCAGATCCAGCGGGTCTTCCCAGCGGAAGGTCTTCTGGGGAGCGTTCGAGCCGTCGGCCATGGTGGTGTTTCCTGTCGGTGCGGGGTTCAGGCGATCGTGAGCATCCGTGACGATCAGCCCCCTGTTCTATTGCGCGGTTTAGGCCAGAATGGCGGTCGCGGGTAGAGGGAGCGCCCGCGGCAAGTCAGGTCACATCCACGATGCGCACGCTGAAACGCCTGTTCGCCGATCACCCCCGTGAAGTGGGCGAGAGCTATTTCGAGCACATGGGGCAGGCTCTGGGCTTCTGCCTGAAGCTGGCGCGCCTGTCCGGCTGCGCCCTGGCCCACGCCGTCGTGCCCGGCGTGCACAAGACGACCGTATCCGACGAGATCAAGCGCATGGCCCGCGAGATGGGCGGCCGCGCGGATGAAGCGCGGGAGTGTCGGATGCGCGATGCAGGCGTGTGGGACGTGGGTCTCTGAGGTTCGAGGGAAGAGGGTCGAGGGTCGAGGGTCGAAAGACGGTGATCACCGCGCCCGACTGTCGTACGACCTGATCCCATGACCGATGCTGCGCCCCCTCGCCCCTCGACCCTCGACCCTCGACCCGGCCCTCTCTCCGGCATCCGCGTCCTTGATCTCAGCCGCGTGCTGGCCGGCCCTTGGGCGACACAGACGCTGGCGGACCTCGGCGCCGAGGTGATCAAGATCGAGCGGCCCGGCGTCGGCGACGACACCCGCCAGTGGGGCCCGCCCTTCACGACGAAGGCCGACGGATCGAAAGGCGACGCCGCCTATTTCCTGTGCGCCAACCGCGGGAAGAAGTCGGTCGAACTGGACATCGCCTCGCCCGAGGGCGCCGCCGCCGTGCGCGAACTGGCCAAGACCTGCGACGTGGTGGTCGAGAATTTCAAGACCGGCGGCCTGCGGAAGTACGGCCTCGACTACGCAGGCCTGTCGGCGGTTAATCCGAAGCTGGTCTACTGCTCCATCACCGGCTTCGGTCAGGACGGGCCGGACGCCCACCGCGCCGGCTATGACTACATGATCCAGGCCATGGGCGGCCTCATGTCCATCACCGGCCAGCCGGACGGCGCGCCGGGGGCCGAGCCGATGAAGGTCGGGGTGGCGGTCGTGGACCTGTTCACGGGCCTCTACGCCTCCAACGCCATCATGGCCGCCCTGCTGCACGCCCGCGCGACCGGCGAGGGCCAGCACATCGACATCGCCTTGTTTGATGTTCAGGCGGCCATGCTGGCCAATCAGGCGGCCAACTACTTCGTTTCCGGCAAGGCGCCGACGCGGATGGGCAACGCCCACCCCAACCTGGCCCCCTACCAGCCCTTCCCGTGCAGCGACGGCATGGTGGTGATCGCGGTCGGCAACGACGGCCAGTATCGCGCCCTGTGTCTGGCGCTTGGCGTGGAAAGCCTCGGGACCGACGCCCGCTTCGCCACCAACGCCCAGCGGGTCGCGCACCGCGATGAGCTGACCCCCGCCCTCTCTGCACTGACCGGCAAGCACAGCATGAAGGCCCTGATGGCCATGCTGGAAGCCGCGGGCGTGCCCTGCGGACCGGTCAACACGATCGATCAGGTGTTCGAGGAGCCGCAGGCCGTGCATCGCGGGCTGGAGGTGCAGCAGACCCGCGAAGACCTCGACGGCCCGGTCCGCACGATCGCCTCGCCGATCCGCATGTCGAAAACCCCCGTCGCCTACGACCGCGCCCCGCCGGCGCTGGGAGCGGATACGGACGAGGTGCTGGGTGCGCTGAAGGGATAGCCGCCGGGCTACATGCAGACCCAGTCGTCGTAGGGCATCGGCGCGCGCTCCCAACCCGTCAGGGTCAACAGGATACCCAGCCCCACGGCGACGGCGAAAAGCACCGGTCCCAATCCACGCGGCCGGGCCGAACGAACGTCCTGGGCTTCCGCCGCCTCATCTTCAATCCCCTCCTCGCCGGCGCGAAGCCGGTCGAGCAGGGCGCGGGCCGCCTCGACCTGCTTGTCCGGCACGGACAGGTTCACGCCACCGAGCGCAAGCAGCGCCAGGGTGTTGGTCTTGGCGTGCTCCGCCCCGCCCAGCACCGGATCGAAGCCCTCGGATCGAAGCCGGGCGGCCGCGATCTCGGCTTCGTAGACGTCGGCGAAACGGGCGATCTCGGTGATGCTCATCACCTTCAGATGGTGACGCTTGTAGCCCAGACCAGTCTCGCCCACCCGAATTGAAAACGGCGGTCGCCCTTCGACGACCGCCGCTCCAGTGTCAGTCCGAAAGACCGGCCTTACAGGTCCAGCAGGGCCCGCGCCGGGTCTTCCAGCAGTTCCTTGACGCGGACCAGGAAGGTCACGGCTTCCTTACCGTCGACGATGCGGTGGTCGTAGCTGAGGGCGATGTACATCATCGGGCGGATCTTCACCTCGCCGTTGATGGCCATCGGGCGCTGCACGATGTTGTGCATGCCCAGAATGCCCGACTGCGGCGCGTTCAGGATCGGCGTCGACATCAGCGAGCCGTAGGTGCCGCCGTTGGTGATGGTGAAGGTGCCGCCCTGCAGCTGGTCCAGGGTCAGGCTGCCGTCACGAGCCGCCTTGCCCAGCGCGCCGATGCCCTTTTCGATACCGGCCAGCGTCAGCGCATCCGCATCGCGCAGGACCGGAACCACCAGACCCTTGTCGGTGCCGACGGCGACGCCGATGTCGTAGTGGTTCTTGTAGATGATGTCGGTGCCGTCGATCTCGGCGTTGACCGCCGGTATTTCGTGCAGGGCCTGCACCACCGCCTTGGTGAAGAAGGACATGAAGCCCAGCTTCACGCCGTGGCGCTTCTCGAACACGTCCTTGTACTGGGCGCGCAGGGCCATGACGTTGGTCATGTCCACCTCGTTGAAGGTGGTCAGCTGGGCGGCGGTGTTCTGCGATTCCTTGAGGCGACGGGCGATGGTCTGACGCAGGCGCGTCATCTTCACCCGCTCCTCGCGCGGCTGGTCGGCGCGCGGGGCGGCCGGAGCGGCGGCGGGCGCCGGAGCGGCGGCCGGGGCGGCCGAGCCGATGGCGGCGAGCGCGTCACCCTTGGTGATGTTGCCCTTCGGACCGGTGGCGGCGATGGCCTTCGGATCGAGGTTGTTCTCAGTGACCACGCGCTGGACGGCCGGCGACAGGTGCGGCGCATCCGGGCTGATCTGGGCCGAACCGGCGTTGGCGGAAGCAGCCGGAGCCGGAGCAGCGGCGGCCGGGGCGGCGCCCGAGGCGGCGATGCTGCCCAGTTGCTGGCCCGGGGTGACCGTCGCACCGGCGTCGGCGGTGATGGTCAGGACGCCCGCGGCCGGAGCCGAGACTTCCACGGCGACCTTGTCGGTCTCGATCTCGACCAGCAGTTCATCCTTGGCGACGGTGTCGCCCGACTTCTTCAGCCAGGTTCCGACCGAGCCCTCGGCGACGCTTTCGCCCATGGTCGGGACGTTGATCGAGACGGCTTCACCGCCCGAGGCGGCGGGCGCAGCAGC
Source organism: Brevundimonas sp. GCM10030266 (assembly GCF_042666595.1). NCBI lineage: Bacteria > Pseudomonadati > Pseudomonadota > Alphaproteobacteria > Caulobacterales > Caulobacteraceae > Brevundimonas > Brevundimonas sp. GCM10030266. The sequence continues at coordinate 993,574 of NZ_JBHTCY010000001.1, read as the reverse complement.
CGGGGCCGGAGCAGCGGCGGCCGGAGCGGCGTCAGCCTTCGGAGCGGTCGGAGCCGCGGCGGCGCCGCCTTCCGACACGACGCCGAGCACGGCGTTCGGAGTGACGGTGTCGCCTTCGGCGAACTTGATCTCGGCCAGCACGCCGTCCGACGGCGAGACGACCTCGAGCGAGACCTTGTCGGTCTCCAGCTCGACCAGGACTTCGTCCTTCTTCACCGGATCGCCGGCCTTCTTCGTCCACTTGCCGATGGTGGCTTCGGTGACGGATTCGCCGAGGGCGGGGGTGAGGATGTCGGCCATGGTCGGGTCCGGTTCTCTATCTGTGCGGTCAGTTATCTAGTCATTATCCCGGCGGCGGGGAAACCGCCGACCGGGACTTTGGTCTCAGGCGAAGGCGTCAGTCAGGAAGGCGTCGAGTTCCTTCAGGTGGCGGCTCATCAGACCCGCCGCCGTCGAGGCGGACGCCGGACGGCCGACATAGCGCGCGCGCTTGGCCTTCACGTCCAGCTTCTCGAGCGTCAGCTCGATCCACGGATCGACGAAGGTCCAGCCGCCCATGTTCTTCGGCTCTTCCTGGCACCAGACCAGTTCGGCGTTCGGGAAGCGCGCCAGCTCGGTCAGCAGCGACTTCATCGGCCACGGATAGAATTGTTCCAGACGCAGGATGTAGACGTCATCCACCGGCTTGCCGTCCTGGGCGTCCTTCTCGCGGCGCTCCAGCAGGTCATAGTAGACCTTGCCCGAGCACAGGATCACGCGGCGGATGTCCTTGTCCGCCTTGATCTTGATGCCGGCGACCTCCGGACGGGTCTGGGCGTCGTCGTGCAGTACGCGGTGGAAGGAGCTGCCCTCGGCCAGGTCGGCGATGCTGGACACCGCCTTCTTGTGACGCAGCAGCGACTTCGGCGTCATGATGATCAGCGGCTTGCGGAACGGCCGGTGCATCTGGCGACGCAGGATGTGGAAATAGTTGGCCGGGGTCGTGCAGTTGGCGACCTGGATGTTGTCCTCGGCGCAGGCCTGCAGGAAGCGCTCCAGACGGGCCGACGAGTGCTCGGGGCCCTGACCTTCGTAGCCGTGCGGCAGCAGCATGGTCAGGCCGCTCATGCGCAGCCACTTGCGTTCACCCGAGGTGATGAACTGGTCGATCACCACCTGGGCGCCGTTCACGAAGTCGCCGAACTGGCCTTCCCACATGACGAGGGTGTTAGGATCGGCCAGCGAGTAGCCGTACTCGAAGCCGAGCACCGCCTCTTCCGACAGGGCCGAGTCGATGACCTCGAAGTGGGACTGCTTGTCCGACAGGTTGTTCAGCGGGGTGTAGCGCTTCTCGGTCGTCTGATCGACGATGCCCGAGTGGCGCTGCGAGAAGGTGCCGCGCACCGAGTCCTGCCCCGACAGGCGGACCGGGAAGCCCTCTTCCAGCAGCGAACCGAAGGCGAGGCTCTCGGCCGTGGCCCAGTCGAGGTTCTGGCCGGTCGTGATCATCTCGCGGCGGCCGTCGATGACGCGCTTGAGCGTCTTGTGGATGTCCACGGCGTTCGGGATGGTCGTCAGGCGGTGGCCCAGATCGGTCAGCCTGGCGGCCGGCACGGCGGTCTCGCCGCGGCGCTCTTCGCCCTCGGCCAGACCGATGCCGGTCCACTGGCCATCCAGCCAGTCCGCCTTCTTGGCCTCGAACGCCTTGCCGGCGTCGAACTCGGCGTCGAGGAAGGCCTCGAAGCGGGCGACCTCGGCGTCCACCTCGGCCTGCGACACCACGCCCTCGGCCACCAGACGGGCGGCGTAGATCTCGCGCGTCGACGGCAGGGCGCGAATCTTCGAGTACATCAGCGGCTGGGTGAAGGTCGGATCGTCGCCTTCGTTGTGGCCGAAGCGGCGGTAGCAGAACATGTCCACCACCACGTCCTTGTGGAACTTCTGCCGGAACTCGGTGGCCACCTTGGCGGCGAAGACGACCGCTTCGGGATCATCGCCGTTCACGTGGAAGATCGGCGCCTGGACCATCAGGGCCACATCCGACGGATAGGGCGACGAGCGCGAGTTGCGCGGGCTGGTGGTGAAGCCGATCTGGTTGTTGATGACGAAATGCAGGGTGCCGCCGGTGCGGTAGCCCTTCAGTCCCATCAGGGCGAAGCATTCGGCCACGACGCCCTGACCGGCGAAGGCGGCGTCACCGTGGATCAGCAGCGGGATGACCTTGGACCGGTCCAGCGCCCACTCTTCTTCCGGCTTGCCGGCGTTGGCCTCGCGGATGTCGAAGGCCTGCTTGGCGCGCGACTTGCCCAGCACCACCGGGTTGACGATCTCGAGGTGCGACGGGTTGGCGGTCAGCGACAGGTGGACGGTGTTGCCGTCGAACTCACGGTCCGACGAGGCGCCCATGTGGTATTTGACGTCGCCCGAACCCTCGATGTCCGACGGGACGGTCGAACCGCCCTGGAACTCGTGGAAGATGGCGCGATAGGGCTTGCCCATCACGGCGGCGAGCGTGTTCAGGCGGCCGCGGTGGGCCATGCCGAAGACGATTTCGTCGACGCCGAGGTTGCCGCCGCGCTTGATGACCTGCTCCAGCGCCGGAACCATGGCCTCGCCGCCGTCCAGGCCGAAGCGCTTGGTGCCGGGGAAACGCTTGTGCAGGAAGCGCTCGAAGCCCTCGGCCTCGATCAGCTTGTTCAGGATCGCCAGCTTGCCTTCCTTGGAGAAGGCGTTCTGCTCGAACTTGTCCGGCCCTTCGAAGCGCTGCTGGAGCCAGGATTTCTCCTCCGGCTCGGCGATGTGCATGAACTGGATGCCGATGTGGCCGCAGTAGGTGCGCTTCAGAATCTCGAGGACCTGACGGATGCTGCCGGTCTGCAGGCCCAGCACGCCGTCCAGGAAGATCGGGCGATCCAGGTCGGCTTCCGAGAAGCCGTAGAATTCCGGGGTCAGTTCCGGGTTGTTGGTCGGCTGCTCGATGCCCAGCGGGTCCAGCGTCGCCTGCAGATGACCGCGCACGCGGTAGCTGCGGATCAGCATCAGGGCGCGGATGGAGTCGTGGGCGGCGGCGCGGATTTCGTCGGCCGAGGCGGCGGGAGCGGCGGCGGCGGGCGCGGCGCCCGGCTTGCCGGCGGCCTTGGGATCAGGCTTCGGCGCGGGCCAACGGCCGTCAAAGACGCCGGTCGCTTCGGTCGGCTCGGTCGTGACCGAACGGCCCCAGCCGCCGGCGGCGCCCGAAGCCTTCACCTGCTCGGCGTTGTCACGCAACTGGTCGAAGAAGGCGCGCCATTCGGCGGACACGTTCGCGGGATTGTCGGCCCACTTCTCGTGCAGATCCTCGATAAACGAGGCATTGGAGCCATACAGGAAGCTGGTCTCGGCAAAGACCTGGTTCAGCCGACCGGCATCGTCCGCCATTGTTCTCGTCACTATCCCTTTGGGTCGCGCGCGCCCGTCTGCACGGAGGCGACGGCGCTCATATAGGCGCTGTTTCCTTATGGGTCATGACCGAATAGCGGCGCTGGGGTCGAAATTCGCCCGAATTCCGAATTTTTCGCCCTCGATTTGTCCCAACCGCGAGACTTGTGCGACCGCCCGGGTCGGATCAGCCCGAACATGACCGGCCTCGCGCCGACAGCAAAAAGGGGCCCCCGCGAGGGAGCCCCTTGAGCAGACTATTCGTCAGGCAGATCAGCCCTTCAGGACTTCGACCAGGGTCTTGCCCAGACGCGCCGGCGACGGCGACATCTTGATGCCCGCGGCCTCCATGGCGGCGATCTTCGACTCCGCGTCGCCCTTGCCGCCCGACACGACCGCGCCGGCGTGGCCCATGGTGCGACCCTTCGGCGCGGTGCGGCCCGCGATGAAGCCGGCCATCGGCTTCTTGCGGCCCTTCTTCGCTTCGTCGATCAGGAACTGGGCGGCGTCTTCTTCCGCGCCGCCGCCGATTTCGCCGATCATGATGATCGAGGTGGTCTCTTCGTCGGCCAGGAACATCTCCAGCACGTCGATGAACTCGGTGCCCTTGACCGGGTCGCCGCCGATGCCGACGGCCGTCGTCTGGCCCAGGCCTTCGTTCGAGGTCTGGAACACGGCTTCATAGGTCAGGGTGCCCGAACGCGACACGATGCCGACGTTGCCCTTCTTGAAGATCGAGCCCGGCATGATGCCGATCTTGCACTCTTCCGGGGTCAGGATGCCCGGGCAGTTCGGGCCCAGCAGACGCGACTTCGAACGGTCCAGACGGGCCTTCACGCGCACCATGTCCAGCACCGGGATGCCTTCGGTGATGCAGGTGATGAAGGGGATCTCGGCGTCGATGGCCTCGATGATGGCGTCGGCGGCGCCTGCCGGCGGCACGTAGATGACCGAGGCGTCGGCGCCGGTGCGCTCCTTGCCTTCGGCGACCGAGGCGAAGATCGGCAGGCTTTCACCGTTGGCGCCGGTCCAGGTCTCGCCGCCCTTCTTGGGGTGGATGCCGCCGACCATCTGGGTGCCGTAGTAGGCCAGCGCCTGTTCGGTGTGGAAGCTGCCGGTCTTGCCGGTCAGGCCCTGGACCAGGATCTTGGTGTTCTTGTTGACGAGGATGGACATGGAGTCTCGCTGGGTTGGTTAGGCGGGAAGGAAAGGGTTTTCGACGCTGACCGACCCGTAGGTCTGCCCGTGGGGAAGGTCTTCGGAATAGAGAACCTTGGCGCCCAGGCGCTCGGCGGCGGCGATGATCGCGCCGTCCCAATAGGAGATCTGGTAACGACGGGCATGTTCAATGCCCGTTCGCACGACCTTGTAATCGACCGGTTGAAACGGCTTTTTCGACAGGCGGGATACCCATTCCTGAGCCTCCTCGGCGGTCAGAGGCCGGATGCCTTTGCGCTGGGCGTTCACATAGAACTCGGCCAGGACCTGCCCAGAGGTGCCGAAGCGGGTCGTTAACAGCTCGACCGCGCGTTCATACTTCGCCGGTTCGTCGGCGGAACCGAGCGCGGCGTAAATCAGGATGTTGGTGTCCAGAAAGACTTCAGCGCCAGCGATCAAAACGAGGCTCGCCGCTGTAAGTTTCTTCCCGCGTGGGACGCCAGTCGCCCATCCGGCCTTCGCTTTCACGGGCCAGCTTCAACAGGGCTTCGGTCGCTTCGTCGTGTTCCGTCTCTTCCTCCACCAACCGGGTCAGGAAGCCACGCACCATCTCATTGACGCTGGTCCGCTTCATGGCGGCCAGCACACGCACCTTGTCGAGCAAGGCGTCTTCGATGGCGAGGGTCAGGTTGCGGGTCATGCTGCGAAGGGCTGCGTCACACGGGTTATGTGGAGCACATAGGCCGTGGACCGCTGCGTCACAAGTCCGATCAGTCGCTAGACAGCCGGATCGGTGCCAGCATGCCCAGTGCGCCCAGCACCCGCGCCTGCCAGGGTCGCAAGGCATAGAGGTCCGCGAACAGCGCCGCTTCCCGGCCTTCGGTGCGCGCCGTCGCATAGGCCGCCTGCTGGCGGCGGCGGCGGCGGCCCATCTCGGCCGTGTCCCCCGACGCCAGCCGTCGATCCCATTTGGCTCGCCAGGCCTCCAGGCTGATGGCGTCATGATGCAACAGCCAGGCGGTCTTGCCGGTTCGCGGGTCACGGGCGCGCGCGGCCTTCAGCGGTTGCCCGTCCCGCTTGGATTCATGAATGCAGACCATCAGGCCGGGCCGTCCCCGCCGCACGGCGTGCTTGCCCATGTGGTGCGCCAGCAGCCCGCGGACGAAGAAGGTTCCCCGCTTCGGGTACAGCAGATCGGCGAACTGGTCGGAGAAGGGGCCGTGGTAGGGCCTGCGCGCCAGCACCGATCCATACTCGCGGTTCAGGTCATCGCCCGCCCGCCAGACGGCCTCGACGCTGGGGAAGATGACGGACTCGCGCTCTGGCGGCACAGCGGCGAGCACGGCGACCATGTCGACATCCCCGAGCATGAACTCATCGATATCGACCACCAGCAACCAGTCGGCGGAAAGGGTGGAATAGGCGTCGGCATAGACGACGCGCTGGCGGTCCTCGACCGCCTCGGGCCGTCCACCCCGGGCGGTCCAGAAGGCCGGATCGCAGACAATCAGATCGGCCGGATCCAGGCCGACCGACGCCGGGGCAGGCCCCTCGGCGGCGTCGAAATAGACCCGGACGCGCGCCGCACCCTCCGACCGGTAGTGATCGACGAAGGCGGCGACATGCCGGTCCGGCGCCAGGGCCATGGCGACGACTTCGAAATCCGTCATCGCCACGGCGTCAGCGTCCGTCAGGGTGTCAGGCGACGGCGGCGACGATCTTCTGGGCGGCGTCGTCCAGATCGTCGGCGGCCTGGATGGTCAGGCCCGACTCGTTCAGGATCTTCTTGCCCAGCTCGGCATTGGTGCCTTCCAGACGCACGACCAGCGGAACCTGCAGGCCGACTTCCTTCACCGCGGCGACCACGCCCTCGGCGATGACGTCACAGCGCATGATGCCGCCGAAGATGTTGACCAGGATGCCTTCGACCTTCGGGTCGGCGGTGATGATCTTGAAGGCCGCCGCGACCTTGTCCTTGCCAGCGCCACCGCCGACGTCACAGAAATTGGCGGGCTCCTTGCCGTACAGCTTGATGATGTCCATCGTGGCCATGGCCAGACCGGCGCCGTTGACCATGCAGCCGATGTTGCCGTCCAGGGCGACGTAGGCGAGGTCCCACTTCGAGGCCTCGATCTCCTTGGCGTCTTCCTCGGTCTCGTCGCGCAGTTCCTTGATGTCCTCGTGGCGGAACAGGGCGTTGCCGTCGAACGAGATCTTGGCGTCCAGAACGCGCAGGTGACCGTTTTTCATGACGATCAGCGGGTTCACTTCCAGCATGTCCATGTCCTTCTCGACGAAGGCCTTGTACAGCGCCGGGAACAGCGACTTGCCGTCTTCAGCGGCATCGCCCGTCAGGCCGTAGGCGGCGTTGATGGCGGCGATGTCGGCGTCGGTCACGCCCGCTTCCGGGTCGATGACGATGGTCTGGATCTTCTCGGGGGTGTCGTGGGCGACCGCCTCGATGTCCATGCCGCCTTCGGTCGAGACGACGAAGGAGATGCGGCCGAAGGCGCGGTCGACCAGCAGCGAGCAATACAGCTCGCGCTCGATGTCGGCGCCGTCCTCGATGTACAGGCGGTTCACCTGCTTGCCGGCGTCGCCGGTCTGGGCGGTGACCAGGGTGTTGCCCAGCATTTCCTTGGCGTGGGCGACGGCTTCCTCGACCGAGAAGGCCAGGCGCACACCACCCTTGGCGTCAGCCGGCAGTTCCTTGAACTTGCCCTTGCCGCGGCCGCCGGCGTGGATCTGCGACTTCACGACATAGAGCGGGCCCGGCAGCGACTTGGCGGCGGCTTCGACCTGATCGACCGAGGTGACGGCGACGCCGGCCGCGACCGGGGCGCCGAAGCCCTTGAGAACCTGCTTGGCCTGATATTCGTGAATGTTCATGGGAGGACCGCCGGAACGCTGCTGGGGAGAAGTTGCGGGGCTTATAGGCCCCTCGCCTTCGCAGGTGCAACCGTCACGCCGCGTGAGTCGCGACTGCGCCGGGCCGGAACAGGTCCGACCCGGCAATTTCAGGGACTTAGTCCACCCAGTCCTTCTTTAGGGTCCGCGAGGCGCCGATCAGCAGGATCGAGGCCAGCATGTAGAAGCCCATGCCGGTGTAGATCGCCCAGCGCAGGCTCTCGTCGCCGAAGCGCGGCGCCAGCAGGTCGCTCATCCAGCCGAAGTAGAAGAAGCCGACGGCGATGCCGAGCAGGTTGTTGATCAACAGGAACAGGGCCGAGGCGGTCGAGCGCATGGGGGCCGGGACCAGATGCTGGACCGCCGCCGTCACCGGACCAAGCCAGGCCAGGTTCAGGCCAGTGGGGATCAGGAAGATGAGGAAGGCCACCGTCAGTTGCTGGAACTGGGTGCCGCCGCCGGGGAAGATCAGGCCGATCAGCCAGGGTGAGTTCATCGCCAGTATGAAACATGGCGCCGAGATCAGGAAGGCGATGGCCGGCGTCAGCGGATAGGCGCCCTTGCCGCGCTTCGCCAGCTTGTCGGCGATGGCACCGCCGCCCCAGATGCCGAGAATGCCGCCGATCAGGGCGATGCCGGAATAGTACCAGCTGACCTGCGTCAGGGTCAGGTCGAAGCTGCGCATGAAGAACAGCGGCAGCCAGCCGGCCACGCCGTAGCCGCACACCGAGGACGAGGCCGCACCGAAGGCCAGCAGCCAGAAGCTGGGCTTGGGCATGACGGCGGTGGCCGTGACGCGGGCGACCATCAGCGAGCCGCCGATGACCCCGGCCAGCAGACCGGCGAAGACCAGCACCAGCGCATTGGCGCCGATGACGCCGAACTGGGCCAGAGCGGCCAGGACCAGAAGGCCGGCGGCAAGGCCCAGCAGGCCCTGCGCCGCGCGCTTGCCGGCACGACCGTCATTGGCGGGCGCCGCGACGACCGGCGCCGCCGCGACAGGCGTGGCGACCACGGGCGTGGCCCTGGCGGCATCCGTTCCGCCCCGCACCGGATCCTTGACCGTGAGGCGCAGAAGGGGCGCGACCAGCAGGCCCAGCACGCCGACCACGATGAAGGCCGTTTGCCAGCCCCAGGTCGCGGCCAGCAGACCACCGACGAGCGTGCCCGCCGCCGTGCCCAACGGAATGCCGAAGGCGAAGGCCGCCAGCGCGCGGGCGCGCTGATGCGGCGGGAAGTAATCGGCCACCAGCGAATAGGCCGGGGCCACGCCGCCCGCTTCACCGACGCCGACCCCCATGCGGAACAGGAACAGCTGGGTGAAGGAGCCCGCCACGCCGCACAGGGCGGTGAAGCCGGACCAGACCGCCAGCGCGCCGGTCATGATCCAGACCCGGCTGTAGCGATCCGCCAACCAGGCCAGGGGAATGGCCAGCGTGGAATAGACGGACGCGAAGGCGATGCCGCCCAGCAGGCCGAACTGGGTGTCCGACATGCCGAAATGTTCCTTCAGCGGCGCGGCGAGGATGCCGATGATCTGCCGGTCCAGGAAGTTCAGCATGTAGATCAGGATCAGGATCGCCAGGACGTAGAAGCGATACCCGGGTCGATCGGCCGGCTGTCCGGGGACCGGAGCGTCCGTGGCGGTCATGGCGTTTCCCTCGACTGTACTTTTTCGTTGAACGAACCGTAGCGACGCTGCCGTGCAGCGCCAGAAGAAAAGGGCGGCGGCTCGTCAGAACCGCCGCCCTTGATCAGGACCGATCAGGTCTCGGCCGAGCCCTAGTAGCGGGCGGTCAGCTTGACCATCCAGGTTTGCGGCGCGCCGTAGTAGGCGGTCCGGATGCTGCCGATCGACGAGAACTCCTGGGCGTCGGTCTTGTAGACCTCGTCCGACAGGTTCTGGCCGTAGGCGCCGATCGAGAAGCGACCCGAGGCGTCGTTCCAGACGACGCGCGCGTCGTAGAGCCAGTAGCTGTCCTGGTACATGCCCGGCAGCTCGGTCGCGGTGCCGACGCCGGCGGGCGTGATCAGGGTGTTGTCCACCGCCAGGGCCATGCGGCTGCGGAAGCGGGCCGCGCCGCCGAAGGTGATGTTCGAGCCGCCGTCCAGATCGAAGACGTACTGGGCGCCGTAGCGCGCGGTCCACTCCGGCGAGAAGGCCGGATCCTGGAAGGCGCGGCTGCCGGCCGGGAAGCGGGCGTCCGCGAACTCGGAATATTTGGCGTCCAGTCGACCGATCTGGGCGTCCAGGGTCAGGTTGTGGATCGGGTTGAGGGTCGTTTCGATCTCGAAGCCCATCAGATCCAGACCACCGGCGTTCAGCACCGACAGCACCGGGGTCGGCACGCCGCCGCCCGGAGGCGTCTCCACGCCCGAGACGCGGGCCTGGAAGTTGTCATAGGTCATCGAGAAGGCCGCGACGTTCATGCGGAAGCGGTTGTCCCAACCCTGCACCTTGACGCCGACCTCATAGCTGTCGGCCGTTTCGGGCTGGTACTCGGTCGCTTCCGTGGCGCTGTTGGCGCGACCGTTGAAGCCGCCCGACTTGAAGCCCTGCGAGAACCGGGCATAGGCCATGACGTCCGGCGACAGCTGATAGTCGGCCGACAGCATGACGGAGGTGTCGTCATACGAGCCTTCCGGCGGGCTGAAGGCATAGGTGGTGTTCAGCGGGAAGATCGGCACGCCGCCGACCACCAGCGAGTAGCTGCTGATGACCGAAGTCGTACGGGCGTAGTCCTTGGTCTCGTCCGTGTAGCGAACGCCCGCCGACAGACGCAGGGCGTCGGTGGCCTGCCAGGTCAGGTTGGCGTAGGCCGCCTTGGAGGTGGTCTCCAGCGAGTCGTCGATCAGGCGCAGGAAGGTCGGGTTGCCGTACAGCGGCCCCAGCAGGGCGTCGTTGTAGCTCTCCTGATGCGAGGAGACCTCTTCCTTCAGATAGTACAGGCCGCCGACCGCGGTGAACGGACCGCTCTCATAGGTCAGCTGCAGTTCCTGGCTGGCCTGGTTCTGGTCCACAGCCACGAGAGCGTCGGCGATCTCGAGCTCGGTCGCGTCGAAGTCGATGTAGTCGTCGGTGCTCAGCTCGCGGTACGAGGTGATCGACTTCAGGCTCAGGCTGTCCGACAGCTGCCAGTTGACGCGCAGCGCCGTGCCCCAGCTCTCGAGCCGGGTTTCATTCGGCAGGCCGGGCGTGGTGCGGGTCTGGAAATTGTACTCGGGAAGGACGGCCGGGACCGGATAGGCCACCGCATAGGCGCCCAGGTAGGTCAGGCTGTTGGTCGCCTGGCCGACGTTCATGCCGGCGTCGTCGTTCGAATAGTCGGCGCTCAGGTCGACGCTGATGTTCGAGGTCGGATCCCAGGCCAGGGCGGCGCGGAAGGCGGTCGAGTTCTTGTCATTGTACTCGGCGCCGGTCGCCGGGTCGGTGACATAGCCGCCGCGCTCGGAGTGGATGGCCGACAGACCGAACGCCAGCGAATCGGTGATCGGGCCCGAAACCGCGCCCTGGAACTCCATCAGGTCATAGTCGCCATAGGCGACCGAGCCGCGGGCGCGGAACTCCTGCCCCGGACGACGCGACACCAGCTTCATGGCGCCGCCGATGGTGTTCTTGCCGTACAGCGTGCCCTGCGGACCGCGCAGGATCTCGATGCGCTCCAGGTCCAGCAGGTCGAACTGGGTGCCGCGGATGCGGCTGTAATAGACGTCATCGACATAGACGCCGACGGCCGGATCGAAGGTCTGCAGGGCGTCCGGCTGGCCGACGCCGCGGATGTAGATGTTGGTCGAGTTGGACGACCCCCGGCCCTGGACGATGTTCAGGTTCGGCACCGCGCCCTGCAGGTCGGTCGTCTGCATCGCGCCGCGCTGTTCCAGCGTCTCACCCGAGAAGGCGGTGACGGCAAGCGGCGTGCGCTGCAGCGATTCCGAGGTACGGCGGGCGGTGACGATGACGTCATCCAGACCGGCTGCCTCTTCCTGCGGCGCGGCGTCCTGCGCCACGGCCATGGTCGAGAGCGCACCCCAGGCGGCGCCGGCGAGCAAGGCGGATTTCACGAGTCTGTTCATTGGCCCTAGTCCCTGATGTTTCCGATCCAGACGCTTTTATTCAGCGTTCAATGATTTTCGCGGAACGTACCGGTTTTCGGCCCCCTGTCAAACGGTGGCGCTTCCGCGGCGGAAACAGGGCCCTGACGCTGTGGCGCCGTTGCACAGTCGGGGGACACAAGCCTAGCTTGCCGCCATGAGCGACAAAGACGTCCCGACTTCCACAGACGAGCCCCGTCCCGCCCGCCGCGGCCGGCCGCCCAAGGCGCGCGCCACCGGCGCCGGGGACACCCGCGAATCGATCCTCGACGCCGCCGAGGACCTGTTCTCCAAGCACGGCTTCTATGGCGTCACCATCCGCGAGGTCTCGCGTGAGGCGGGAGTCGATACGGCGCTGGTCCACTACTATTTCGGCGCCAAGCGGGGCCTGTTCGACGCCGTCTTCCTGCGCCGGGCCGAGGTCTGGAACAACGACCGCGTCGACGCCATCAACCGCTACGCCCGCGAGCACGGCGAGGCGATGACGCTGGAGGGCCTGCTGGAAGCCTTCCTGCGGCCGCCGTTCGAATGGTCGCTGAAGGGCGGACCAGGCTGGAAACATTATGCCGCCCTCGTCGCCCAGACCAACGCCAATCCGGCCTTCGGCGGCGAGACCATGGCCCGCTATTTCGACCCGGCCATCCGCCGCCTGATCGAACTGATCAAGCAGGTGCTTCCGGGCGCCCGCGACGTCGATGTCTACTGGGCCTATCACAACCTGTCCGGCGCCCTGACCCTGACGCTGGGCGAGACCGGCCGCCTCGATCGCCTGTCCGGCGGCCTGTGCCGCTCGGGCGATCTGGAGAGCGCCGGGGACTATATGGTCCGCTTCGCCGCCGCCGGATTCCGCGCCGTCTGCGCGCCCCGCGACGCGGACTGAGAGCATGAGCCTAACCGAGCGACACTCCCGGACCTTCAGCCTGACGCTGGATCGCGGCCTGGTTAAGGGTCTGGCCGTCTCGGGCGCCGCCGGAGTGGTGCTGGCCTTCACCGGCGCCTTCGGCATGACCGGCATGGGCTTCACGCACCGCGTGACCTACTGGCTGCCGCTGATGCTGATCGGCGCCGCCTGGGGCCATGTCTGCGCCCGGCAGGTCGAACGCTGGATCGATTTCGATCGCCGCCCATGGCTGGGCGCCCTGGCCCTGACCGCGGCCATGTCCCTGCCCCTGACCCTGTTCGTCTGGGCCTATACGGTCTGGGTCTTCGAGGGCGGGCGATATGCGACGCTGGAGCGGCTGGTCTATTTCCTTCTGCCGGTCACCGTCGTCACCGGCGTGCTGAGCGTGCTCAACATCTTCCTCCAGCGCGAGCCGGTGCAGACCCAGGCCGCCCCGGCCGGAGCCGCCCCCGCCCGCTTCCTCGACCGTCTGCCGCCGAAGCTGCGCGGCGCCAGCCTCCGCGCGGTGGAATCCGAGGACCACTATCTGCGCGTCCACACCGACCGGGGCTCGGATCTGATCCTGATGCGCCTGTCCGACGCCTTGTCAGAACTTGAGGGGCTGGAGGGCGCCCAGACCCACCGCAGCTGGTGGGTCGCCCGTGACGCCGTGCGCGATGTCAGCCGGAGCGAGGGCCGGGCCACCTTCACCCTCGACGGCGGCGTCGAGGTTCCGGTCAGCCGCCGCTACGCCAAGGCCCTGCGCGAGGCCGGCTGGTATTAGACTTTTTTGTTGGCCTATCGCGCTTCGCGCGACTTGAGGCCGGTCAGCCCGCCCAGATCCCGTGGAAGCCCGCGGGCAGGGCGATGTCGGCCCGCCAGCTGGCGACCGGGCCATCCGCCACCCGCCCGGCTTCGAAGACATGCAGCTCGGTCACCCCCTCGCGCAGGTTGATGGCCGGCGCGACCAGCCAGGCGTCCGTCTCGCCGGAGCGGCCCGGCTTGGGCACCCAGTTGGCCTCCTCCATGATCACGTCATCGCCGAACGAGAAGGCGTCCGAACGGCCCGTCTCCCAGTCGTGCACCGCCAGTCCGTTCGGCAGCGGCCGCCCGCCCCGCTCGCCCGCCACATGGACGGTGCGGCGGCGCGCCAGACCCGCCCGGCGCGGATCGCTTTTCGGGAACTCCGCCGCGATGCCCGAGGACGCCATCTCGGCCCGGCCGTCCGTGTGCAGGGTGACCAGAGACAGTTCCGACGGCGCCCCCGTCACGGTCCCCCGCCCCTCGACCAGCACCCGCGCGCCCTCGACGGCGAAAGCCACATCCTTGCCTGCCGCCACGTCGAACCGGATCGCGCCCGAGCCGTCCTCCCAGGCGTCGCCGAGGTGGAAATAGCTGAAGGCCGGCAGTTCGAAGAGGCGGGTGCGCGTCAGGTCGGCCTTGTCGACCACCATCACCTGCGTCCCCATCTCGGGCCGCCAGGCGAACTGGCTGGCGTAGGGCATGCCGTGGTGGTCGAAGACCCAGGGCTGCAGCACGATCACCAGATGCCGGGCCGTGGCGGTGAAGTCGTGCATGTAGCTGGCGCGCGGCAGGCGCACGACCTCCGCCGTGTGCAGGCCGCGATCGGCGTTCAGCCGCCAGACGATCATCCGGTCGCCGTTCAGTCCGATGTTCCAGATCGTGCCGTCCGGGTCATAGCGCGGGTGGGCCTGGAAGGGCATGCCCTTCAGATCGTCGCGCAGGGTGACGAACCGCTTCGTCGCCAGATCGGTGCGATCCATCGCCAGCGGCGAACCGCCTTCCCACAGGGCCCAGACCTCGTCGCCCGCGACCATGACGGCGGTGTTGGCGGCGCTGGCGTCATCGGGGGAGCCGATCCTTGCCCGGCCATCGCCCGGGGTGCCGAAGCCGGGCGTGACCACGGCGTCGATCTCGCTCTCCCAGCGGCGCTTGGGCGTGTCGGCGAAGCGGGCCTCCAGCGTCGCCTGCCCGTCGCGAACGCGGAAGGCGCGCATCAGGCCGTCGCCGTCGAACCAGTGGGTGACCGAGCCGCCCGGCCGCCGGAACTTCCCCGGCCCGTTACGGAACAGCGCCCCCTCCAGATCGACCGGCGCCCGGCCATGCACCCGCCGCATCGTCCCGCGCGCGATGTCCCCCTCGACGTCGACGGTGGCCAGCGACCAGTCGGCCGAGGCCTGCATCGCCGCCATGGCGCGAACGGTCTCGGGCGTGACGACAGCGGCCGACAGGGCGGCGGCCCCCATCAGGAAGTTGCGGCGGGCAGCGAGCATGGCGGGTCTCCGGATATCTGGAGCAGGGCGTGAAAATTGGCAGGACCGGGGTTTGGGGACTCAAGCAGCGCGAAGCGCGTTAGGCCCCAAGAGAGACATCCGCGTCAGCGGATGCTGATCGTCTGGGCGGTGTCGCCGGAGACGGTGAAATGCGCCCGCTCCCAGCTGGCCGGGCCCATCATGCCGACGGCGTTGTTCGAGAAGGCGTAGGGCTCGCTCGGCATGCCGAACGGATTGGTGTTCATCCGGCCGTCGCCGTTCACATCGTGGAAGGCGCGCACCGCATACTCGCCGGCGGGCAGGTCGCGGAGCACCGCGACCGCCGTCTCGCCGGAGGCGTCGGCTTCCACCGAGACGATCGGCTCGCCGCCGTTATAGGCGACTTCGGAGTTGAACACGGCGATCATGACTTTGCCGGTGCGGACGCCGGTCTCATAGGTCAGCGTCAGGGTGTCGCCTTCGGCATGGGCCGGAATGGCGGTCAGGCCCAGCAGGGCGGCGGCGGCGAGGGTGGCGATGCGGATCATGTCGGGCTTTCCTGAGAGAGACCCGACGACCGGGCCTCGTTGAGCCAGACCGTGGCGGCACCCCGCACCGGCCGCCACATCGTTTGCAGGATCGAACGCCATCCATTCGCCAATGGCCACGCCTGTTCACTCACGAAACGCGAATGGACACGTTCGATCAGCGGCCGCGGCCTCCCAGCAATCGGAAGCTCATCGCGAGGGCGGCGACGAAGAAGGCAAACGCTGCAACGCTGGACGCCTCAATCAGCGGCGGAGCCCGGTCCGCGAAGGTGACGATATTGGAGTTGATCAGGAAATACCGACTCCCTTGGACGCCGTTATAAATTTCCAGCCCCGCTGGCAGAACTGGCGCGAGCGCCAGCGCGAGAAGCTCACGATTGAACCGCCCCCTGCGATCCACAAGCGCCCGTGCGCCAACCACCAGCACGGCGATCAGCAGACACAGGATCAACGCGATCACCAATCGAAGGACGATCTCGTGGGTCTGAACCAGATAGGGGAGCCTGTACCAAGGCGCATAGACACCGATCAGCCACGCCGCGATGCCGGCCGACACGATGAAACCAACCGCCGGGATCAACACCCCGAGATAGCGCTTCATGATCCGCCTGCCCCCTTGCCGCACCGACGGTGGCGCAGACACGGGGAGCGGTCAATGTCAGCGCGGCGCGCGCTTGGCGAGAATTCGTTGCAGCGTCCGGCGGTGCATGCCCAGGCGACGGGCCGTCTCGGAAACGTTGTGGTCGCACAGCTCATAGACCCGCTGGATATGCTCCCAGCGCACCCGGTCAGCGCTCATCGGGTTTTCCGGCGGCTCCGGGGCCTCCCCGGTCATCAGCAGGGCCTTGACCACATCGTCAGCGTCCGCCGGCTTCTGCATATAGTCGACGGCGCCGGCTTTGACCGCCGCCACGGCGGTGGCGATGGCGCCGTAGCCGGTCAGCATGACGATGCGGCTGTCCTCGCGACGGTCGCGGATCATCTCCACCACCTTCAGGCCGTTGCCGTCTTCCAGACGCATGTCCAGCACGGCGAAGGCGGGGGCCGAGGCGCGCAGGGCGTCCGTCGCCTCGCCCACCGATCCGGCGGTCGTCACCTCGAAGCCACGGCTCTCCAGAGCGCGCCCCAGACGGGTGCGCAGCGCGTTGTCATCGTCCAGCAGCAGCAGGGTCTTGTCCGTCAGCGCGGCGATGCGGTCTTCGATCTCGGGCATTTGCGTCAGTTCCATTCGGTCCAAGTCGGTAACGGCGGTCCCCCGGTCAAGGTTCAGACGGGGGGTGCGACACCAAATCTCAGGTCGCGACCTCGAGCGCCGGGCGCGCCCAGCGCACCGCCACGCGGGCGCCGCGCGGCTGCCCCTTGCCGCCGTCGCCGACCCCGACGCTGACCTTTCCGCCCGTCCGCTCCAGCAGGGTGCGGGAAATGAAGAAGCCCAGACCCATGCCGCCCTGGCTTGGGGCGATCACTTCCGGCGCGGACGGGGCCGTCGCCTTGCGCGCCCGTCGACCCGGCGCGGCGCCGGCGACCGAAGCCGCGATCTGGGCGGTCAGGGCCCGGCGCGCCTTGCCCTGCGGACGGCTGGTCACATAGGGCTCGCCCAGACGCGGCAGGATATCGGGCGGGAAGCCGGGACCGTCATCGACCACCTCGATCACGATGAAGCCCGCATCCACCAGCGCCCGCACCCGGACCTTGCTGCCGGCGAAGTCGGCGGCGTTCTCCACCAGCGTCGACAGGCCATGGATCACTTCCGGCAGACGGCGGACGCGCGGCGGCTTCTCGCCGGACGCGGTCTGGACCGACACCTCGAACTCCAGGTCGAAGCCCCGGTGCGGCTCGACCACCTCTTCAAGCAGCGCCTTCAACCCCACCTCGGCGAAGACGATGCCGCCCTCCTCCTCCGGCTGCTGCGACAGGCGCTTCAGGATTTCGCGACAACGTTCCGCCTGCTGAAGGATCAGGGCCGCGTCCTCGGCCGCCGGACCGCCTTCCTCAGAGCCCCGCAGCAACTCCTTCGCCACCACCTGGATGGTCGCCAGCGGCGTGCCCAGTTCGTGCGCGGCGGCGGCGGCCAGGCCGCCCAGCGCCGCCATCCGCTGCTCGCGCTGCAGCACGTCCTGCGTGGTCGCCAGCGCCAGTTCCAGCTTCTCGGCGTCCGCCGCCACCCGCCAGGCGTAGGTGGCGGTGAACACCACCCCCGTCGTCAGGGCCATGCCGATGCCGAACTTGTACAGCGGCGGCAGATTCAGCTCGGTCCCCGCCTGCCAGGGCAGGGGCATGGACACGAAGAACAGACAGACCGTGGCGATCAGCACCATCAGGCCCATGAAGATCGCCTGCCGCGCCGGAAGCGACGCCGCCGCCACCGTCACCGGCGCCACCAGCAGCAGACAGAACGGGTTCTGCAGTCCGCCGGTCAGGCCCAGCAGGACCGATGTCTGCAGGATATCGAAGCCGAGGTGGGCCGCGGTCAGCGTGCCGTCCGTCGTAGAACCCTCGCTGCGCTTCAGCCGCGCCGTGGCGTCGAGGTTCAGCAGCACGCTGGCAGCGATGGCGGCCAGACAGAACCACAGCGGCAGGTCGAAGTGGAACCAGGCCGTGGCGACGAAGATGGTCGCGCTCTGACCGAAGATGGTCATCCAGCGCACGATGATCAGGGTCCGCAACGACAGGCCACGGTTGCGTCTGGGCAGGTTGCGCCAGCCCGCGAAAGGACCGGGCGTTTCGGCGGGAGCCGCGAACTGCGGCGTCGGATGATCTTCTGTGGCGCTCACGTCTCTTCTATAGACCGGTTCTGCCCGCTTGGGGCCATGACGAAAGGGTCGCGATGCCGCGCCGCTCCATCCTCATCTTCGCCGGCGCCTGCATCGCCATCGCCGCCGCCCTAGCCGTCGTCACCATGGTCGTTGTCGGACGCCAGCCCACGACCACCGGCGAGATCACCTCTTCCGGTCAGAGCAAGATCGGCGGCCCCTTCCAGCTGGTCAACGAGGAGGGCCAGCCGGTCGATCAGACCATGCTGAACGGCAAGTGGTCGCTGGTCTTCTTCGGCTTCACCTACTGCCCGGACTACTGCCCCACGACCCTGGCCATGCTGGAGGCCACCAAGGCGGAGCTCGGCGCCCAGGGCGAGAACCTGCAGCTGGTCTTCATCTCGGTCGATCCCGAGCGCGACACGCCCAAGGCGATGAAGGACTATCTGTCGACCTATCCGATGGATGTGGTCGGCCTGACCGGCACGCCGGAGCAGGTCCGCGCCGCCGCCGACGCCTACCGGGTCTCCTACAGCCGCAACGGCGAGGGCGAGAACTACACCGTGAACCACTCGCTCACGATCTTCCTGATCGGCCCGGACGGGCGCTTCCGCACCATTCTCGGCGAGGCGATGGGCCCGAAGAACTCGGCCGAGGTCATCCGTCGCGAGATGGCCCGGAACTGATCCAGGCCGTCCCGCACCGCTGTTCACGATTTCAGTGATCGCGGATAATCTTTTTGCAGTGCGGTATGATCTATGATGCCTTGCCGCACTCTCGGCGGGGGCCGTCTCAGGACACGCATGCTGTATACGCTTCACGAGCTGGCCTACGCCTCGGCCGCTCCCTTCCGGATCGGGGCCCAGATGGCCCGGGACTTCTGGACCTCACCGCTCAATCCGGCCGCCGACACCGCTGTCGGACGGACGGCCTTCGCCTCGGCCGAACTGTTCGAGAGCATCACCCGCCGCTATGGCAAGCCGGCCTGGGGCCTTGATGTCGTGACCATTGACGGCAAGCCGGTCCGCACGACCGAGCAGGTGGTCTGGTCCTCGCCCTGGTGCCGTCTGGTCCGCTTCGCCCGCCACATCGGCGACCTGAAGCGCGCGGGCAAGCCGACCGTGGCTCCGGCGGTGATGATCGTCGCCCCCCTGTCGGGCCACTACGCCACCCTGCTGCGCGGCACGGTCGAGGGCTTCCTGCAGGACCACGACGTCTACGTCACCGACTGGTCCAACGCCCGTCAGGTGCCGATGCTGGAAGGCCGGTTCGACTTCTTCGACTACATCGACCACGTCCGCACCATGCTGGCCCAGATCGGCCCGCGCGCCCACGTTGTCGGCGTCTGTCAGCCCGGACCGCCGGTGCTGGCCGCCTGCGCCCTGATGGCCGAGGACGAGGATCCGAACCGCCCGGCCTCCATGACCTTCATGGGCTCGCCCATTGACGCCCGCCTGTCCCCGACCGTCACCAATGAACTGGCCGAAGAGAAGCCGTTCACCTGGTTCCAGTCGAACATGATCCACACCGTGCCCTGGCCCTATCCGGGCTTCGGCCGGCGGGTCTATCCGGGCTTCGTCCAGCTCTACAGCTTCATGTCGATGAACGAGGACAAGCACATCGACGCCCACCGCCGCTACTTCGAGGACCTGGTGTCCGGCGACGGCGACGGGGCCCAGAAACACGAGGAGTTCTACGACGAGTACCTGTCGGTGCTGGACCTGTCGGAAGAGTTCTACCTCCAGACCATCGACATCGTCTTCCAGCAGCACCTGCTGCCGCGCGGCCTGCTGGAGCACCGCGGGCGCAAGGTCGATCTGACGAAGATCACGGACATCGGCCTGATGACGGTCGAGGGCGAGAAGGACGACATCTCCGGCGTCGGCCAGACCCAGGCCGCCCACGTCCTGACCCCCAACCTGCCGAACGAGCGCCGGGTGCTGTACGTCCAGCCGGAAGTCGGCCACTACGGCGTCTTCAACGGTCGCCGCTTCCGCGACGAGATCTATCCCCGCGTCCGCGACTTCATCGCGGCCAACGAGGCCCTCTGTGCAGTACCGGAACGGCCAGCGACTGCCGCCTGAGACCCTAGGGGTCCCGGTCCGGCTGTCGGTCAATCCGCGCGCCCGCCGCCTGTCGATCCGCATTGACGGACGGGCGGGCGAGGCCGTGCTGGTCGCCCCGTCCGAGCGCAAGCTGGGCGAGGTCGTGGCCTTCGCCCGCACCAAGGCAGCGTGGATGCGCGAACGGCTGGCGGAACGCCCGGACAGCGCTCCGCTGGAGCCTGGCGCCGTCGTCCCGCTGTACGGCCTTCCGACCCGGCTGGTCGCCGTCGGCGGCGCGGGCGCGGCGCGTCTGATCGACACCGCCGACGGTCCTGTCATCCAGTCCGGCGGCGAGGGCGAGGCCTTCTCCCGCCGCGTCGAGAACCTGTTCAAGCGGCTGGCCCGTCAGGTCCTGACCGAGCGGACCGAGCATCACCTGCGGACCCTCGGCCAGCGCCCGGTGACCGTCTCGATCGCCGACACCCGCTCGCGCTGGGGCTCGTGCAGCCCGCACAACCGGTCCATCCGCTACAGCTGGCGCGTCATCCTGGCCCCGCCCGCCGTGGCCGACTATCTGGCCGCCCACGAGGTCGCCCATCTGGTCCATGCGGACCACAGCCCGGCCTACTGGTCGGTCGTCCACGGGCTGGTCGGCGACCACCGCCCCTACCGCAAATGGCTTCGGGACCACGGCCCCGCGCTTCACGCGGTGGGGCGTTAGAAGAACAGCGGGTCCGCCTTCCGCTCGGGCGGCTGGCCGGCCGGCGGTGTCTGGCGCGGTTCGTCCCGTTGCGGCTGGGGTTGGGTCGGGCGCACCACCGGGGTCTCCGGACGGTTCGGCGCGATCGGCCGTGGCGTCGGTTGCGGCTCGATCAGCCGCTCGTCCAGCGGGTCAGCATTGCCGTCACCCGGCGGGTTGTCGCCATACAGGTCGCCGATCTGGCCGATCAGGCTCTCGACCGGGCTGGGCGGGGTCCAGCCTTCCGGCATGGGCGGACCGTTGGGGATGGCCGGGGCGTTCAGGCGCGGCAGGGCCGCCTCCATGAAGCCCTTCCAGATGGCCGCTGGAGACGAGCCGCCGGTCACGCCGCGCATGGCCGTGTTGTCGTCCTTGCCGACCCAGACGGCCGTCACGAAGCCGCCGGTGTAGCCGACGAACCAGGCGTCCTTGTAGTCCGAGGTGGTGCCGGTCTTGCCCGCCAGATCACGCCCGCTGATGGCCGCCGACCGGCCCGAGCCCGAGGTGACCACACCCCGGAGCATCTGGTTCATGTAGTAGAGGTAGGGGTTGCTGATGGCCTGCATCGGACCGTCGGCGCGACTGGCGCGCTGGTAGATCACACGGCCTTCCGGCGTGCGGATACGGCTGATGCCATAGGCCTCGACCTTGCGGCCGCCGTTGGCGAAGGCGTCATAGGCCTGGGCCATCTCCAGCGGAGACACCTCGACGGCGCCGAGCGCCATCGCCGGCTCCAGACCGATGCGGCTGGTCACGCCCAGACGGCGGGCGGTGCGGGCGACATTGTCCCGGCCGATCTGGTCCGCGATCCCGGCGGCGACCGTATTGGTCGACTGGGCCACGGCGTTGGCCAGGCTCATCTCGCCATTGAACGTCCCGGAGTAGTTACGAGGCGACCAGTTGCCGATGCGGATGGGCGCGTCATTGACCCGGGTTTCCGGCGTGTAACCGCTCTCGACCGCCGTCAGATAGACGAAGGGCTTGAAGGCCGAACCGGCCTGGCGACGCGCCTCGGTGGCGCGGTTGAACTGGCTGTCCGCATAGGAGCTACCGCCGATCATGGCGCGCACCCGGCCCTCGCCGTCCAGTGCGACCAGCGCGGCCTGCTCGACGCCCTTGGATTTGTCGCGGTCCAGGATGCGGCGCACCGACCGCTCGGCCTGGGTCTGCAGGGTCAGGTCCAGCGTGGTCTCGACGACCATGTCCTCGGTCGGTTCGCCGACCAGTTCGCGGATCTGCTTGTCCAGCCAGTCGATGAAGTACTGGGCGTGCTGGGTGGCCAGGGTGCGCGAGACGCGGACCGGCTCGGTCACCGCCTGGGCGCGCTGCTCGGGCGTGATGACCCCGGCGTCGACCATCTCGTTCAGCACCACGGTAGCGCGGTTCGCCGCCCGCTCGCTCTCGGACACCGGCGAATAGCGCGAAGGGGCCTTCAGCAGGCCTGCCAGCAGCGCGGCCTCGCCGACCGTCAGATTGCTCGCCGACTTGTCGAAATAGCGCTGCGACGCGGCCTC
This sequence comes from Brevundimonas sp. GCM10030266, assembly GCF_042666595.1. Classification (NCBI taxonomy): domain Bacteria; kingdom Pseudomonadati; phylum Pseudomonadota; class Alphaproteobacteria; order Caulobacterales; family Caulobacteraceae; genus Brevundimonas; species Brevundimonas sp. GCM10030266. The sequence continues at coordinate 971,269 of NZ_JBHTCY010000001.1, read as the reverse complement.
GATGCCGTAGGCGCCAGCGCCGAAATAGACCCGGTTCAGATAGAGGGCGAGGATCTCCTTCTTGGAGAATTTCATCTCCAGCCAGACCGCCAGCATCAGCTCCTGAACCTTGCGCTTAAGGTTCTGGTCCGGGCTCAGGAACAGGTTCTTGGCCAACTGCTGGGTCAGGGTCGAACCGCCCTGCACCACCCGCCCGGCGCGCATGTTCGACACCGCCGCGCGGCTCATGCCGATCGGGTCAAAGCCGGGGTGGTGATAGAAGCGCCGGTCCTCGATGGCGATGAAGGCCGCCGGCACATAGTCCGGCAGGGCATCGAGGTCGGCGGGCGGCGCCTGCTGGGTGCCGCGCACCGCGATCAGGGCGCCGTTGCGATCCAGGTAGGTGATCGAGGGCTGGCGATCGACATTGTAGAGGGTCGAGGTGTCCGGCAGATCGCGCGCGAACACCGCGAAGAAGACCACCAGGAAGATGGCCCCCCAGACGCCGAGAACGGCGCCCCAGTAGAGCACGCGCTGCAACGGAGTCCGCTTCGGCTTCTCGCCGCCGCTGTTCCCCCGTCCGAAGCTGAAGCCGCCGGCCATCTAAAACCTCATCCAACCCGTCCGTCGGCCTTAGCCGATCAAACGGTGCACGGAAATGTCCCACCTGTCTTCACAGGACCGTGAAGTCCATTTCCGCCGAAAGGATGACCGTATCGGGCCCTATTCTAAAAACGCGTTCACCTCGGCGGCGAACGCCTCGGGCTGATCCAGCATGATGAAGTGGGCGCTGTTGTCGATCCGCTTCAGCTGCGCCGACGGCAGGGTCGCGTAGGACATCCGGTAGATGCCGTCCGTGAACTCCGGCGTCATGCCGGGGAACTCGAAGGCGACATACAGCACCTCGACCGGCGCCGTGATGCGAGCCAGTTCAGGGCGCAGGTCCGTCAGCAGAAGTTCGCGATAGGCATTCTGGGACGTCGTCCGGTTGCTGGTCGCCGCATCCTCCAGCGGTCCGGCGCGCAGGCTCTCGGTCTTGATCATGCCGGTAACGGCCGCCGCCGCCTGGGCGCGATAGGCTTCATCGGTCGCGGCGGCGGTCTGGGCCGACATGGCCTCGACCGCCGGGGTGACGCTCTCCACCGTCGGGTTCACGCCGGGCTGGGCGAACATCGCGCCCATGAAGGGGATCATGTCCACGACCATCAGCTTGCCCACGCTGTCGGGGTGACGCGCCGCCAGCATCATGCCGATGGTGCCGCCCATGGAGTGGCCGATCACGACCGGCTTGTTCAGGTTCTGCTCGGCGATGTAGCGGGCGATGTCCTCGGCGACAGGGGCGGCCACCGGGCCGGTGGCGTTGTCCTCGACCGGCGCGCCGGCGAAGCCCTGCACATGGATGCGGTGGATGCGATAGCGGCCCTTCAGCTGCTCGGTCAGGCCATCCCAGACCTCGGGCGAGGAGCTCAGGCCCGGGATCAGGATGATGTCGCCGACCGGCTCCGCCGGGCCGTCGATGCGCACGTGGAAGCGGCCGGACTCGAAGTCCGCATGCTGGTGTCCATGGGCGGCGTGGTCGCCATGCGCGCCGTGGGACTGGGCGAAGGCGGGGCCGGCGAGACCCAGCATCAGGCAGGCGGCGACGGCGGTCATGGTCTTCATTGCGGTTCCCCTTGGACGAGCCGATCGCCCGCCCTTTTCCCTTGGTCGCCGCAGGAGGCGCGATTGGATGCAGCCGGTCAAGACTTCCCGTTCCGGCGGCGCTAAAGAGGGCGCATGACTCTCGCCGATCCCGCTCCGGTTTCCCCCAATACGCCTGAGGCCAAGTCGCCGCCGACCGCCTTTGGCAAGGGCTTCGTGCTGGACACCTGGTATTTCGTCGCCCTGTCGCGCGACGTGAAGCCGGAGTCGCTGAAGCGCCATGAGCTTCTGGGCGAGCCCGTGCTGATCGGCCGGACGAAGGCGGGCAAGGTCTTCGCCATGCGCGACATCTGCCCCCACCGCGCCGCGCCCCTGTCCGCCGGGCGGGTGGTCAACCGGCCGGGCGAGGGCGAGACGGTCGAGTGCCCCTATCACGGCTGGCGGTTCCGGCCGGACGGCGTCTGCGCCAACATCCCCTCGCTGGTCGAGGATCAGGCCTTCGAGGCCGACCGGATCAAGGTGCGCGCCTATCCCGTGCGCGAGAGCCAGGGGATGGTCTTCGTCTGGATCAGCAGCGATCCCCGCTTCGGCGGCGAGCCCGACCACGAACCGCCCCTCTTCCCCGGCGCGGACGGCGAGGCGAAACTGGTCGAGTGGATGGATTTCGACAGCCATATCGACCACGCGGTCGTCGGCCTGATGGACCCCGCCCACGGCCCCTTCGTCCATCAGCAATGGTGGTGGCGTTCCGAGCATTCGATGCACGAGAAGGCCAAGGCCTTCGAGCCGCGCGAGTTGGGCTTCTCCATGGTCCGCCACGCGCCGTCGTCCAACAGCCGCGCCTACAAGATCCTAGGCGGGGCTCCGGCGACCGAGATCACCTTCCGCCTGCCCGGCTATCGCTGGGAGCATATCCAGGTCGGTCCGAAGCAGGTGCTGGCCCTGACCTGCCTGACCCCCGTGACCGAGACCAGGACGCGGATCACCCAGATCTTCTGGTCCGACCACTGGGTGTTCGCCATCGCCAAACCCTTCCTGCGGATGGGCGTGGTCGCCTTCCTCAAGCAGGACGGCGGCATGGTGAACCTGCAGAACGAGGGCCTGCGCTACGACCCGGCCCTGATCTGGATCGACGACGCCGACAAACAGGCCAAATGGTATCAGCAGCTGAAGCGCGAATGGACGAAGAGCCGCGCGGAAGGTCGCCCGTTCCAGAACCCGGTCAAACCCGCGACCCTGCGCTGGAAGAGCTGAAGCTCTTTTTGAGCGCTATCGCTCGCGACGCGGTCGCTCTCTGCTTGAGCGCGAAGCGGGATCGAAAAAAGAAAAGGCCGCGGTTCGCACCGCGGCCTTTGATCTTTCAGCCTGACGCCGCGCTTACTGGCGCGACAGTGCGCCGGCCAGGATCACGTCGATCTGCTTGCCGATCTGGGCGGTCAGCTGCTCGATGCCCCAGCCGTCATAGGCCGCGCGGCGATAGTTGGAGACGTAGGCGCCATAGACCAGCTCGCCCAGCAGCTGGGCGTCGGCGTCCTTGCTCAGTTCGCCTTCCGAGACAGCGGTTTGCAGGATGTCGGCGACGATGCCGGTGACCGGGCGCAGGGCGGCGCGGCTGCGCATCTCGGCGGCGACCGGCTGGAACCACGAGCGCGACACAACGGCCTGGACCAGCGGCAGGTGCTCGAGCTGGGCGGCATAGGCGCCGCTCAGGGCGGCCAGCAGACGGCCACGAACCGAATTCTCGGCGGCGACAGCGCTCTTCAGCGAGTCGGCCAGACGGCCCATGTCTTCGGCCAGCACGGCTTCGAACAGTTCGGCCTTGTCCTGGAAGTTGGCGAAGACGGCGCCCGTCGACATTCCGGCGCCCTTGGCGATGTCCCGGATGGTGGCTGGCTCGTAGCCGCGCTCGGCGAAGAGGGTGCGGGCGGCGTCCAGGACCTTCTGGCGGGTCCGGACCTTGGCGGCCTGGCGGCGGTTCAGGCGGGGGGTTTCAGCCTCGACGTCAGAAGCAGTCTGGGCGGAGCTCAGGGCGATATCTCGCATGAAGAACGGTTACTCGACTTAAGCAGCGGGGAGGACCGCCGGCACGAAAGGAACGCCACAAAGGCAGGAGGCAGGACACGGGAGGCGCGCCCCTTTGCCCGACCAATGGTCCGGCGAAGGTGGGCAGTCATCACGCAACCATGACCAAATTTGGGTGCACAGGTTAATGGCGGCGATAGTTGCTGGGTTAACGGCTCAGCTTTTCTGATCCGTCGTCCCTGCTCGCCGGTTCGTTGACCTGAGCGCCCGGGGGAGGCGTTCCCCTTTACTGTCCGGCATAGCTTCCTGAAACAGTTTTCTGAAACGGTCCCGGCGCTCGTGGATCGACGCCAGAACCCGTCCCATGGGCACTCCAAGATCAACCAGAGTGTTTTCAGCGAGTTGCAGGCTGGCCTCCGTCGTCTCGGGGACAGCGTCTGTTACACCCAGCCTATACAACCTTTCCGCGTGTTTCGAATCCCGGGCGCGGGCGATGAGGATCAGGTCGGGTCGCAGGGACCGCGCGGCCGACACCACGTCGTCAACCTTTGCGGGAGAATCCATTGTAACCACCATGGCGCGGGCCTTTCCGATCCCACAACGCTGTAACATTTCCGTGTTACCTGCATCGCCGTAGAAGACATTCGAGCCCTCGGCCCGGCCCATGGAGACCGTCGAGGCGTTGGCGTCGACGGCGATGAATTTCTGTCCGTGTTCGGCCAACAATTCCCCTACCAGCCGACCGACCCGACCGAAGCCGACGATCAGCACCTGCCCGTCTATGGACGGGATCGCCATCGCCTCCGGCGGAAGTTCCGGTTGAGTTGCCTCGACCCGTCTCGCAAGTCGATCCGCAAACATCGCCATCGCCGGAACAGTAAATATACTTATCGTCGCCGCCAGCATGACTGTGCCGGTGAACCCGGGCGAGGCGATCCCCTCGACCAAACCCGCCCCCAGAATGACGAAGGCGAACTCACCCGCCGGTCCCAGTACAAGGGCAGTCTCGATGGCGGTCCGGTTCCTGACGCCCCACAGGCGCGCCACGCCATAGATCAGCGCGGCCTTGAACAGGGTCAGCAGCAGCGCCAGCCCGAACACCGCCACCGGGTCCGCCGCCACCGCGTCGAGATCCAGCCCGATGCCGACGCCGACGAAGAAGACGCCCAGCAGCAGGCCCTTGAACGGCTCGATAGACACCTCGACGGCGCGCCGGAACTCGGTCTCGGCCAGCAGCAGGCCCGCGACCAGCGCGCCGAGGCTCATCGACAGGCCGGCGGCCTGCGCGGCCAGCCCCGCCCCCACCACGACCAGCAGGCAGGCGGCGACGAACATCTCCTGCCCCCGTCCCTCGGCCTGGGTCTTCGCGACAGAGCGGAACAGTGGACGCAGGACCAGCCGCCCCAGCACCACCAGAAGCCCCAGCCCGATCGCCGCCGGCACGAGGGTGAACAGGGCCGGCCCCAGCACCGCGGGATCGAACTGGCCGCCGTTGGCGGCCTCGCCCTGCGCCAGGGCGGCCAGCACGGTCACGGTGATCAGGATGGGCGCCACCGCCAGATCCTGGGCCAGCAGGACAGAGAAGGTCGTGCGCCCGGCCGCGCCGCCCAGCCGGCCTCGCTCGGCCATCACCGGCATGACCACGGCCGTGGAGGACAGCGCCAGCCCCATCCCCAGCACCGCCGCAGACACCAGCGGCTGGCCCATCAGCATGAACACGGAGGCGAGACCGACGGTGCAGACCACGACCTGGGTCAGCCCCAGGCCGAACACCATCCGGCGCATGGCCTTCAGTCGCTCCCACGACAGCTCCAGCCCGATCATGAACAGCAGGAAGGCGACGCCCAGCTCGGACAGGGAGCGGATCTGGTTGGCGTCCGAGATCGTCAGCACGCCCAGCCAGGGCACAGCGTCAGCGAACCGCGCCAGCCCGTCCGGCCCCAGCAGCACGCCCGCCGCCAGAAAGCCCAGGACCGGACTGATCTTCAGCCGGTTGAACAGCGGCACGACCACCCCGGCCGCCGCCAGGAAGACCAGCAGATCCTTGTATTCACCGCCGCTGCCGTGAGTCGCCATCACCCGTCCCCCGAGGGTTCAGCCTACAGGCTGAAACGCCGCCCTGTACGGGATTCCGTCGCTTCATGACAAAAAATTCAGGCGACACCCTTCCCCGCAGGCGTAGGGTCCGCGCCGACCCTTCCAGATTGGTGAAGAGAAGTCCGGACCCCCGCTAATGAAGAAGCTGCTTATCGGCGCCGCCCTCGGCGCGCTGCTCCTGCCCGCCGTCGCCCAGGCGCAGGACCACGACCATGACCACGCCTGCATCGACGAGGCCTGCACGGTCTTCGAACTGTTCCAGACCCCGCCGCAGGCCGGCGGCGCGGTCGAGGGCTATCAGGGTACGGTCGCCCCGCGCTACGGCACGTGGGGCTTCGATCTCGCGGGTCGCGACACCACGGTGAACCCGGGCGACAACTTCTTCCGCTATGCCAATGGCGCCGCGATCGACCGCCTGCAGATCCCGTCGGATCGCAGCTCCTACGGCTCCTTCAACCTGCTGCGCGAACTGTCGGACAATCGCGTCAAGGCGATGATCGACGCCCTGGTGGCCCGCAACGACCTGGCCCCCGGATCCGATGAGCGCAAGATCGCCGACGCCTACCGTTCCTACATGGACGTCGCCCGGATCGAGGCGCTCGACGCCCAGCCGCTGGCGCCCTTCCTGACGGCGATCCGCGGCGCCGACACCCACGACAAGATGGCGGTCTACATGGGCCGGATGCAGGGACAGATCGGCGGCTCGATCTTCAGCACCGGCATCACGATCGATCAGAAGCACCCGACCCGGTATGTGGTCGCCAGCGGTCAGTCGGGCCTCGGCCTGCCGAACCGCGACTACTATCTGGAAGCCCGCTGGGCCGAGAAGAAGCAGCTCTACATCACCTACGTCGGCCGCATGCTGGCGATGGCGGGCTGGGACAAGCCGTTCAGCACCGCCGCCGAGGTGGTCGAGTTCGAGACCCGCATCGCCGAAGCGCACTGGACGCTCGAGCAGAACCGGAACCGCGACGAAACCTACAACGAGTACACCATCCGTCGCCTCGCATCGGAGGCCCGCGGCTTCCCCTGGCAGGATTACTACAACGCGATCGGCGTCGGCGAAGTGCCGCGTCTGATCGTCCGTCAGGACACCGCCCTGCCGAAGATCGTGCGCGTCTATCGCGAGACCCCGATCGAGGTGATCCAGGCCTGGCAGGCCTTCCACACGGTCGATGACGCCGCCGGTCGCCTGTCGCAGCGCTTCTCGGACGCCCAGTGGGAGTTCCGGTCGCGCGAAATGCAGGGCCAACTGGCCCAGCGTCCGCGTGACAAGCGTGGCATCAGCTTCGCCGAAGGCATGCTGGGTGAGGCCGTCGGTCGCCAGTACGTCGCCGAATACTTCCCGGCCGAATCCAAGGCGAAGATGGAAGAGCTGGTCGCCAACCTGCGCATCGCCCTGGCCAACCGCATCCGCAACTACACCTGGATGAGCGCCGAGACGAAGGCGGCGGCCGAGGAGAAGCTGCGCAAATTCACCGTCAAGATCGGCTACCCGGACAAGTGGCGCGATTACTCGGCGCTGGAGATCCGTCCCGATGACCTGTTCGGCAACGCCGAACGCGCGGGCCTCTTCCAGTGGCAGTACCAGCTGAACCGCCTGAATGATCCGGTCGACAAGGACGAGTGGGGCATGACCCCGCAGACCGTGAACGCCTACTACAACTCGGCCAATAACGAGATCGTCTTCCCGGCCGCCATCCTGCAGGCGCCCTTCTTCGATCCGGACGCGGACCCCGCCGTGAATTACGGCGGCATCGGCGGCGTCATCGGCCACGAGATCGGTCACGGCTTCGACGACCAGGGCTCCAAGTCGGACGGCGACGGCGTGCTGCGCAGCTGGTGGACCACCGCCGACCGCGCGCGCTTCGAAGCCCTTACCGGCCGCCTCGGCGCCCAGTACGGCGAGTTCGAGCCGATCCCGGGCTTCCGCGTTCGCCCGGGCCTGACCATGGGCGAGAACATCGGCGACGCCGCCGGCGTGGCCGTGGGTCTGGAAGCCTATCACCTGTCGCTAAACGGCCAGCCCGCTCCGGTGCTGGACGGCACGACCGGCGACCAGCGCTTCTTCTTCGGCTGGGCCCAGGTCTGGCAGTCGAAATACCGCGACGCCGCCCTGCGTCAGCAGATCGACACCGACTCGCACAGCCCGGCGGAGTTCCGCGTCATCGGCCCGCTGCGCAACGTCGACGCCTGGTACGAAGCCTTCGGCGTCCAGCCGGGGACCAAATACTACCTGGCGCCGGAAGAGCGCGTCCGCATCTGGTAAGCGGATCGCACAAGCAATGAACGAGGGCCGGGGCGGCGACGCTCCGGCCCTTTTTTGTGGGCCGCGATCAGAAGGCTCCGCCTTCTGACTGCTACGCGCCGCCCTTCGGGTCGACCCGACGCGGCCTGGCGCTTTGCGCCGGCTGATCGTCAGACGGCGGTGATCGCGAGCGCGCTTAAGCCGCCAGCGCCGCTGCGGATGGCCGCGCCAGAAGCCGCGCTCAAGCAGCGAGGCTCCGCGAGCCGAGCGTTAGCGCCAGAAAAATGAACAATAAAAAAGCCCGCCGCGGGGGATACATCGCGGCGGGCTTTCTTTCGCTCTTGTCGAGCGGACGTTTCCTCCCCGAAACGCCTCCGGGCTGCAGCTGCGTCGAAACGCTGCGCTTCCCGAGTACGTCAGAAAGACGACAATTCCCGTCGCAAGTCAATGAAGACCCTGCCGACGTCAGGGATTTTTCCTTTGTTATCAGCGATAACTCACGCAGCTGTGCGTCAGTGACCAATGATACCCCGAACCGTGGCCACAAGTTCACCGCGAGAGACCACCTGCTGGCCCGGCCGCTCGGCCTTCCAGGCCTCGTTGTCGGCCACCCCGGCGGCGGCCGCGCGACCGGCGTCGAGGTCCTTGATCGTCACCGTCCCGGCGGCGATTTCGTCCCCACCCAGGATGATGGCGGCGGGCGCGCCGCGGCGGTCGGCGTACTTCATCTGGGCCTTCATCCCGGCCTTGCCGAGATACAGTTCCGCGGCGATCCCGGCGTTGCGCAGCTCGGACACCGCATCGAGGTAGTGCTGCATGTCGGCTTCCGAGAAGACGATCACCACAACCGGCCCCCGAACGGAATCCTCATCGCCCCGCCCGGCCGCGCGCAGGGCCGAGGCCAGCCGCGAGACGCCGAAGGAGAAGCCCGTGGCCGGCAGGCGTTCGCCGGTGAAGCGGGCCACCAGATCGTCGTAACGACCGCCGCCGCCGATGGAGCCGAAGCGCACGGCGCGCCCCTTCTCGTCTGTCGTCTCCAGCAGCAGTTCGGCCTCGAACACGGCGCCGGTATAATACTCCAGCCCGCGCACGATGGTCGGATCGAAGCGGACGGCGTCCTGGCTGACCTTCATCGCGTTCAGCGCCCGGTCGATGGCGGCCAGTTCTTCCAGCGCGGCTTCACCTACGGAGCCGAGCCCGCCCGCGCGGGCCACGGCTTCCAGCGTCTCCGCACGGCTGAGGGCCGCGTCGCCCGCCGAGGCGAGGAAGGCCTCGATGGTCGCGGCCACGCCCAGCGGCAATTGAGCGCCCTTGGTGTAGTCGCCGGACTCGTCCAGACGGCCCTCGCCCAGCAGGGCCGAGACGCCCTCCCAGCCGAGGCGATCAAACTTGTCGATGGCGCGCAGGGCGGTCAGCTTCTGGCCCGGATCGGTGATCCCGCCCGCCTCGAACAGGCCGTCGAACAGCTTGCGGTTCGAGACGCGGATGACCGCCTGCCCCGGCGCCAGACCGGCCGCCTGCAGGCCCTCGCAGGCCATGGCGATGATCTCGGCGTCGGCCTCGGGACGATCCGAACCCACGGTGTCGGCGTCGCACTGGACGAACTCGCGGAAGCGGCCCGGCCCCGGCTTCTCGTTGCGCCACACAGGGCCGAAGGCATAGCGGCGGAACGGCTTGGGCAGGGTCTCCCAGTTCTGGGCCGCGAACCGGGCAAGGGGCGCGGTCAGGTCATAGCGCAGGGCCATCCACTGATCGTCGTCGTCCTGCAGCGCCAGCACGCCCTCGTTGGGACGGTCGGTGTCGGGCAGGAACTTGCCCAGGGCGTCGACATATTCGAACGCCGGCGTCTCCAGCGGCTCGAAGCCCCAGCGCTCATAGACCTCCGACACCCGCCGCACGAGACGGCGCTCGGCGACGAGATCGCGACCACGGCGGTCGGCGAACCCACGGGGGTTGCGGGCTTCGGGGCGGGCGGGAACATTGTCGGTCATGCCTGCTCTGTAGAGGGACTGGGTTTGTGGTTCCAGATGTCAGGGCAAATCCAGCCCCCCCTTCCCCAGAACCTGATCCCTGAAACCTGGAACCTAGGTTCTGAGCGGCACCCACCGACCGTAGGTCAGACAGCGCCACAGCCACTCCAGCGGCCCCATGCTGAACCGGGACAGCCACAGCGGCGACCAGATCAACTGCACCGCCCAGACGCCGGCGATGACCAGCCACAGCTGGCCCGGCCCCATCGTCCCGAACCAGTGCGGTCCCCACGGCATGTAGAACAAGGTGGCCATGATCAGGGTCTGGGTCAGGTAGTTGGTGAAGGCCATCCGCCCCACCGGCGCGAAGATCCCCGTCACCGCCTTCAGGCCGAACCGGGTCATCAGGATCAGCAGGCTGACATAGGCCAGGGTGATCAGCGGCGCGAAACTGCCCATGACGCCGGCCATGCCGTTGGTCGGATCGGGGCTGCCCGGCGCCGCCGAATAGAGCTGCCAGTCGTACCAGGCGAAGGCCGCCAGATTGGCGCCGCCGATCACCAGCATGAGCAGATAGACCCAGGTCGGCGACCGCCCGGACAGAAAGCCCGCCTTGAACAGCCCCAGCCCGAGCAACATCAGTCCGGCGGTGATCGGAACCAGGGTCAGGCTCATCAATTGCAGGAAGACCGCCGCCTTCAGGTTCTCGATCTGGGCGCCCGGCCAGCCGGCCTGATAGGCCTGAATGATCGCCGTCAGTTGTTCGGGGGTGGTGGCGAAGGGATTGTCGCCGCCCGCCTGCGCCTCGGCAGGCATGAAGGCCATGGCCAGCGCGGACACCGCCGACAGCAGGGCGAAGACGGCGTTCAGCGCCGCCCCCGTCCAGATCAGTCGTCTGGCCGACCACGACCGCGCGATCATCACCAGCAGGCCGGTATAGGCGTAGTGCAGCAGGATATCGCCGAACCACAGGGCGAATCCATGGATCAGGCCGAACAGGCCCAGCCACATCAGACGGCGCAGCAGAAACGGACTGCGCGCCTCGTCGAAGCGCTGGCCGCCGATCAGGAAGATCGACACCCCGAACAGCATGGAAAAGAGCGAGCGGAACTTGTCCTGGAAGAAGACGTCCTTGACCCACTCCCCGACAACGTTGGCGTGGTCGTGGGGCCAGGGCGCGGTCAGGGTCGGGTCCGCCTCCAGCGCCATGGGCCAGGCGAAGGCCATGGCGTTGACGCCGAGGATGCCCAGGATCGCCCAGCCCCGCAGCATGTCGAGGGTGAAGATCCGGTCCTTGACGGCGACAGGCCCGGGGCGAGCGGTCGGTACGGCGTCAGCAGCGGTCATGGTCTGGCTCCCCCGAGGTCGGGCGAACCGTCGCCGCCCGCACCGGCGGCGTCAAACCAATTTCCGGTAAGGTTTCAGGCTACGGTGTCGCGGCCCATGACACCCAGTCGATCCCGCACCTCGGGCTGGGGCGTGAACAGGATGAAGGCCACGCACAGACCGGCCCACAGGGCGTAACCGACGCCGATCACCACCGCCAGCGGCATGCCGCCGACGCCGTAAATCAGCAGGGTCGTCTCGCTGCTGCCGATCCCTTCGCCGAAATTGGCGGCGTTCATCCACTGCAGGACCACCTGCCAGATGGCGAACAGGGCGGCGAGCGCGACGGCCAGCAGGCCGCCGTAGAACATGAAGCGCCAGACCACGCCCAGACGGGTCGCCGGACGACCGCCCTTCTGCCGCTCGCGCGCCAGCAGCCACAGGATGGCCGGAATACCGATCAGGCCCAGAAGGCCCACCTGCAGACGCCAGTCCATCTCCAGGCCCGGCATCCAGTTATGCGGCGGCCAGATCGCCAGGGTGATCCACAGCGGCGGCCACAGCACGGCGGCCAGCACGGCCAGCACCACGCGCTGCGGCTCGCGCCGCCAGGCCACTCGCTGCTGTCCGGGGAAGGTTTCGGGCTTGTCCAGACGCGAGATCATCGGGTCGGCACCGGGGTTTCGCCGGAATAGTCATAGAAGCCGCGGCCCGACTTGCGACCCAGCCAGCCCGCCTCGACATACTTCACCAGCAGCGGGCAGGGGCGATATTTGCTGTCGGCCAGACCGTCGTAGAGCACGTTCATGATGGCCAGGACGACGTCCAGCCCCATGAAGTCCGCCAGCTCCAGCGGCCCCATCGGATGGTTGGCGCCCAGCTTCAGCGCCTTATCGATCGAGGCGACGTTCCCGACCCCTTCGTACAGGGTGTAGATCGCCTCATTGACCATCGGGACCAGGATGCGGTTCACGATGAAGGCGGGGAAGTCTTCCGAATTGGTGGTCGTCTTGCCCAGCGACTCGGCGAAGGCGACGGCGGTCTCGTAAGTCTCGGCCGAGGTGGCGATGCCGCGAATGATCTCGACCAGCTTCATCACCGGAGCCGGCTTCATGAAATGCAGGCCGATGAACCGCTCGGGGCGGTCCGTGGTCGAGGCCAGACGGGTGATCGAGATCGACGAGGTGTTCGACGCCAGCAGGGTGTGCGCGCCCAGATGCGGGACCAGTTCCAGCAGGATGGCCTTCTTGACCGTCTCGTCCTCGACGGCGGCCTCGATGACGAGATCGGCCTTGGCGGCTTCCGCGAGCGAGGTCGCGGCGGAGATGCGCGACAGGGCCGCGTCAGCCTCGGCCTGGGTCATCAGGCCGCGCCCGATCTGGCGGGACAGGCTGGCGGCGATCGCGCCCAGGGCCTGAGGCACACGATCGCCCGCGGCGTCATGGAGTTTCACGTCATAGCCGCCCGCAGCCACCGTCTGGGCGATCCCTGCGCCCATCTGGCCGGCGCCGATGATGGCGACTGTCTTGATCGTGGTCATGTAGTCCGGTCGTCTCTCAGGCCAGCGGCCCCGTGGGCGGGCACCTTAGGACGGTCGCCGAACGGTGCAAGCGCGGAACGACCCGTAAACCGTCAAGACAGCCGGGCGTGACCTCCGCGCCTCGCCGCGGGTCATGCCGTCAGTAGGGCACGATGCTCAGCAGCGCGGCCTTGGAGGCCGGCAGCAGGAAACGCTGGATGCCCGAGATGATGATCCAGGCGATGATCGGGGTGATGTCGATGCCGCCCAGCGATGGAATGACCTGGCGCAGCGGCGCCAGCACCGGCCCGACGATCCGGTCCAGCGCATCCGCCAGCGAGGCGACGAACCGGTTGCGGTAGTTGATCACGTCGAAGGCCAGCAGCCAGCTGAGCACCGCGTTCACGATCAGGGCGATCAGGAACAGGTTCAGCAGCGAGCCGATGATGAAGAACAGAAACTCGATGATCGCCGCCATGCCGCGAGACGCTCCAGCCGAAAGTTGATCCGCGCTTCTAGCGGCACAGGAGCCCGACCGCCAACATTTCCGGCGTCGGGGCGCCGTGAAGGCGTGCGACCGGTTGACACCACCGGCCCGCCGCTCGTATGTCGCCGGCTCGCCTGCGCCTGACGATCCCGTCGGGTTAGGGGGGCCGTAGCTCAGTTGGTAGAGCGCGTCGTTCGCAATGACGAGGTCAGGGGTTCGACTCCCCTCGGCTCCACCATCCTCCCGCGCTCAGGCGCTTCGCAGGATGGAAGGAAAGGCAGGACGGACCGGGGTCCGGATCAGGTCATGACGGCAACCTCCCCTCCCATCCGTATCGCCGCCCTGTACCGCTTCGCGCGTATTGACGACCGCGAGGCCGTACAGATGCGCCTGCGCGATCTGTGCGAGCCGGATGTGCGGGGGATCCTGCTGGTCGCGCATGAAGGTCTGAACGGCACCATCGCCGGACCGCCCAGGGCGATCGACCGGGTGTTGGACGGCATCCGCGCCCTGCCGGGGTTCGCGACGCTGGAGGTCAAGTTCGCCGAAGCCGACGCCATGCCCTTCTACCGGATGAAGGTGCGGCTGAAGGCCGAGATCGTGACCATGGGCGAGCCGGACCTGGACCCGACGTCCAATGCCGGAACCTATGTTTCGCCGGCAGACTGGAACGCCCTGATCGCCGATCCCGACACCATCGTGATCGACACCCGCAATGACTACGAAGGCGCCGTCGGGGCCTTCGAGGGTGCGATCCAGCCCAACACCCGCAGCTTCCGCGACTTCCCGGAGTGGTTCCGCACCGAGGGGCGCGCGCTCCTTGACCGGCCGAACCCGCCCAGGGTCGCCATGTACTGCACCGGCGGCATCCGCTGCGAGAAGTCGACGGCCTTCCTGAAGGCCGAGGGGATCGAGGACGTCTTCCATCTGGAAGGCGGTATCCTGAAGTATCTGGAAACCGTGCCCGAGCCCGAAAGCCTGTGGCGCGGCGAGTGTTTCGTCTTCGACGAGCGGGTCGCGGTCGGCCATGGTCTGTCCGAAGGGACCCACTCCCTGTGCCGGGGCTGTCGGATGCCGGTCAGCCCCGAGGGGCGAGCGTCACCGCACTATGTCGAGGGCGTCAGCTGCGAGCGCTGCCACGAGACCCGTTCGGAGACCCAGAAGGCCGGGGCCCGTGAGCGGGCGCGGCAGATGCAGATCGCGGAGACCCGCGGCGTGGCGCATGTGGGCCAGACCCTGCTACGACCCTCAACGACCGAGGACTAGCCCCAAGGCGCGTTGGCGATGGGCTCCGGCGACGGTTCGCACGCCGGAGAATCGAACACGAACTGCGAGTCTGACTGGGTGAAGCGCGGCGCGTGGGTGCGCCACCAGTCCGCCGCGTCCGGCCGTGTGCGGGACAGCAGCGCGATCGCGCGGGCCGAATCCACCACCCAGCCGGTCGTGCGCTCGGTCCGGCCGGTGAGCCGCTTCCACCACCAGCCCCAGCGATGCGTCGGTCCGCTCAGCACGCCCCCGGTCTCGACCGAAACTTCCGTCAGGCAGGCCAGCGGCAGTTCCAGACCCACCCAGGCCTCGCGCACCCACTCCGGCGCCTCGCCTGCGGGCGCGCGAACAATCCGGACCTTGAACGCCGGGGCGTTCACTGGTCTTCGTCGAACTTGCGGTTCACCAGATCGGACAGGGCTTCGATGGCTTCGGTGGCGTCGGGGCCTTCGGCCTCGATATGGACGTCGCAGCCGTTGCCGGCGCCCAGCATCAGCAGGCCCATGATCGACAGGGCGTTGACGGTCACGCCGTCACGGGTGACGCGCACCTCGCTCTCGAAGCTGGAGGCCAGCTTGACGAATTTGGCGGAGGCGCGGGCGTGCAGGCCACGCTGGTTGCAGATGCCCACGGTGGCGGCGACGGTGTCTGTCATTTCTCGCCCTGCAGCACCCAGCTGGCCACGGAGATGTATTTGCGGCCGGCGTCCTGGGCATGAGCCACGCAGGCGTCCAGCGGTTCGCGCCCGCGCACGCTGGCCAGCTTGATCAGCATCGGCAGGTTCAGGCCGGCGATGACCTCGGCGTGGGTCTCCTCCATCACCGAGATGGCCAGATTGGATGGCGTGCCGCCGAACATGTCGGTCAGCAGGATGACGCCCTCGCCGTCATCGACCGCGCGCGCGGCGTCGACGATGTCGCGCCGACGGCGTTCCATGTCGTCCTCGGGGCCGATGCAGATGGCCGCGACCCCGCGCTGCGGGCCCACGACATGCTCCATCGCCGACAGGAATTCGGAGGCCAGGCCCCCGTGGGTGACGATCACCAGCCCGATCATGAAGGCTTCACCAAGACTTTCGCCCCCGCGTTCCGGTCGCTCCCTGAGCTGACCGCAAGCCGCGCGGAATAGCCCAACTCTGCGCCGGGTTAAAGCCGGGCGAGGGCCGCCGCGACCTTTTCACCCGCCGAAACCTCACGAGGATCCAATCGGAGTAGCGGCAGGGACACGCCCGACACCTCACGCTTTTCCGGTTCCGGCAGGCGCTCGACCCCGTCTGTCGTCAGCTCGACCGCCAGCGCCACCGGCGTCAGGTCCACCGATGAAACTTTTAGAATCCCAACGCCACGCGCCTCGATCCGCCCACGGATCGTATCCGGCGCACGGGCGAACAGCCGGCCGCCCGACGCGAACAGCCAGGCGTAGTCATCCGCCACCAGCCGCCAGTCGCGGGCGATCAGACGCAGCGCCAGATCACTCTTTCCCGCGCCGGAGGGGCCGAAGATCGCGACACCGCGCCAGCGACCGCCCGATCCACACCGGGCGACCACGGTGACATGGATGGGATTCGTCACGGACGGCGGTTCGTCGGCGCGGCGGGCAGGGCCACCTCGAAGCGGGCGCCGGCGGGGCCATCCTCACCCGGACGGTTCTCGGCCCGCACCGTGCCGCCGTGCGCCTCGACGATCTGCCGCACGATGGACAGGCCCAGACCCGAGTTGGCGCCGAAGGCCGTGCCGCGCGGACGCGAGGTGTAGAAGCGCTCGAACACCGTCTCCAGATTCTCGGCCGGAATGCCCGGCCCATCGTCCTCGACCCGGACGTGGATCGACCGCTCGTCGATCTCGTCGCGCAGCAGGGTCAGGCGGACCTCGCCGTCGGCGGGGCTGAACGAACGGGCGTTGTCGATCAGGTTGCGGAAGACCTGCCCCAGCGGCCCGTCGCGACCAACGATGAAGGCGTGGTCGCCTTCCGGGGGCGTGAACACCACCTTCGCCTCGCCCGGCTTGCGGCCCGCCTCATAGACACTGACGATATCGGACAGCAGGACGGTCAGATCGACCACGCGCGGGCGATCCCGGTTCAGCTCCGCATCCAGACGCGAGGCGTTGGAGATGTCGGTGATCAGGCGGTCCAGACGGCGCACATCCTGTTGCAGCAGGGCGGTCAGCTTCTCGCGCTGCGCCTCGGTCTTGACCAGCGGGAGGGTTTCCAGGGCCGAGCGGATGGAGGTCAGGGGGTTTTTGATCTCGTGGCTGACGTCGGCGGCGAAGGCCTCGATGGCGTCCATCCGGGCCGACAGGGTTTCGGTCATGGATTCCAGCGACCGGGCCAGATCGCCGATCTCGTCCTTGCGGCCTTCCAGATCGGGCAGGGAGATGGCGCGGGCGCGTTGCAGGCGCACCTCGTCGGCGGCCGCCGACAGACGCATCACCGGCCGGGCCACGAACAGGTGCAGCAGCAGCGAACCCAGCAGGTTCACCGCCAGCGCCACGAGGGCGAACGGCATCAGGGCGCGGCGCTGGGCGCCCACGGTCTCGTCAACGTCGCCCGCCTCGAGCGTCAGTACGCCCAGCACCTGCTGGACGTGGCGGACCGGCAGGGAGACGGACACCACACGGTCGCCCATCTCATTGGTGCGGACCTGGGCCTGGGCCTGGCCTTCCAGCGCGCCCTCGACCTCGGCGGCGAGGGCCAGACGGGCGTCCTCCAGCTGACGGGCCTTGCCGGCGATGGCCTTGGGGTTTGGCGTGATCTCGGGCGTGCCCGCCGGACGGGCCGCGGGCAGGGGCTCGCCGGGAATGGCCTCGGTCACCTCGAAACTGTCGGCGACGGGAATGCCGTCGACGTCGAACAGGCGGGCCCGCTGGCCTTCCGGGATGAAGTTGTCGCGAAGCCAGCGGCTGGCCTCGATCGAGTCGAGATAGGGGGTCGGCGAACCACGGGTGACGCCGATCTGGGGCTCGCCCAGCACGCGCACCAGCATCTCCGCCTGCGCCTTCAGGGTTTCCTGACGAGCCTCGATCAGCCCCCGCTGCCATTCGTTCAGGGCCAGCGCCCCGACGAACAGGATCAGAAGACTGAGCAGGTTCAGCGCAAGGATCAGCCCGCCAAGCCGCGACCCGCCGAACCGCTTGGTCCGACGGGGACGCTCATCCCGGGCCGAGGCCGGATCAGCTTTCGCGGTAACGGTATCCGACGCCATACAAGGTCTCGATCGCGTCGAACTCGGGATCGACGACCCGGAACTTCTTGCGCATGCGCTTCACGTGGCTGTCGATGGTGCGGTCATCGACATAGACCTGATCGTCGTAGGCAGCGTCCATCAGGTTGTCGCGGCTCTTCACGAAGCCCGGGCGCTGGGCCAGGGCCTGCAACAGCAGGAACTCGGTGACCGTCAGCTTCACCGGACGGCCGTCCCAGGTGCTCTCGTGACGGGCCGGATCCATGGTCAGCTTGCCGCGCTTGATGGCCTTGTTGGAGTTCTCGGCGCTCGGCTCGGGCTCGCCGCCATCCGCGCCGGTCCGGCGCAGCAGGGCCTTCACCCGCTCGATCAGCAGACGCTGGCTGAACGGCTTGTGGATGTAGTCGTCGGCGCCGAGGTTGAAGCCGAGGATCTCGTCGATCTCCTCGTCCTTCGAGGTCAGCATGATAACCGGGATCTGCGAGGTCTGACGCAGGCGGCGCAGCACCTCCATCCCGTCCATGCGCGGCATCTTCACGTCCAGGATCGCCAGATCCGGCGGCGTGTTCTCCAGCGCCTCGAGGCCCGAGGCCCCGTCGTGATAGGCCGTGATCTTGTGGCCGTGGCTCTCGAGCGCCAGCGAAACCGACGCCACGATGTTCTCGTCGTCGTCCACCAGGGTGATATTGGCCAAGTCGGCGTCTCCTTGCAGTCTCGTCGTCCGCGCCATCAACGCACGGCAAGCGTAACCGTTCTACGGCATCGCGGTTAGATTACGGCGCAAAACATGGGCTGCGCCGTACAAATCCGCAATGAAACCCGCTCTTAAAGCCTGCGGGCCATGATGCGGAGGAATTACACGAGCGTACCATGGCCGGCCCCGTCCACTACGAAGTCTACATCCGCCGGACGGCGCCATCGTCCTGGGCGCTGGAGATCGCGACCGAGCATCGCGCTCACGCCATGGACACGGCGGAGGATCTGCTGCGGGACGGCTATGCGGCCGCCGTGCGGGTGACCAAGGAGACGCTGGACCCCGACACCATGGAGTTCAACAGCCTCACCCTGCTCACCAAGGGGGTTCCCGAGGTCAAGACGCGCCGGGTCATGGCCGAGGAAGACGCGGGACCGCGCTGCGCCACCCCCTATGATCTCTACGCCCCGATGGCGCGCGAACAGATGGGGCGGGTGCTGGAGGAGTGGCTGCAGCGACAGTCGGCGACCGCCTTCGAACTGCTGCACCGCCCTGATCTGGCGGAGCGGCTGGACGCCTCGGGCGTCGAGCTTCAGCACGCGATCCAGAAGGTCGCCGTGCCCGAATCCCAGGCCGACGGCGTGCCGCTGCATGACCTGATGCGCCACTACCAGCGACTGGCGGACGCCACCATCGAGCGTCTGGTCACCGCCGGGCGCAAGGATCGGTTCCCCAGCCTGGAGCATCATTCCCTCGCTGACCTCGCCCATCGGCTGGACGGACAGTCCGAGCGGGCCTTCATCATGGGCGGCGTCATCGCCCGGGCCCTGATCGGGCTGAAGGACGGGCGGTCGCGCCTCGCCCGGCTGATGGACCTGGCCGACAGGGCCCCGCTGGACGGACAGGCCCGTGCGATGGTGCTGGTGCCGATCGAACAGATTCTCTGCGAGATGCTGGGCTCGCGCGGCGGCCTCACCGACATCCTCGGTCCCTCGCTGGATCAGGGCGCCGCGATGGCCGCCGTGGTGCGCATGGTGGCCTCGAAGGAGGTGGGGCTGCTGGTCCAGCTCGATCCACGGCTGGCGCTGCAGATCCCGGCGGTCGAAGGCCCCGCCGCCCGGCTGGGCGAACGCATCGAGGCCGGCGAATTTCCCCTGCTGTCCGCCGCCCTCGCCCGCATGGTCCTGCGTGAACTGATGAGCCCGCGCCGTCTTCGGCCCGGCGACCCCGCTGGAGAGATCGACATCCTGCGCGCCCTCGCCACCGGGCTGACCGCCACGGCCGGACGACTGCTGACGCTGGAGGAGGTCCAGAACGCCTTCAATGAGCGGTCCAAGGCCCTGGTCACGGCGGACTTCGTGGCGACCTATGTGAAGTCCTGCCGCACGGTCCTGTGCGAAGCCGAAGCCCTGACCCGGCTGTGCGAGAACGTCACCGGCGTGGCCAACAAGCGTTCCGCCGCCCGCTGGCTCTCGGCCTGCGTGAGTTCGCTGCGGTTTGAATCAGAGATGCGCCAGACCGGCGGCCAGACGGCGGCGCAGAAGCTGGGCGTGCTGGCCGGCCTGCAACGTGCGGCGCGCGCGTCCGGCCTGTCGGAGAAGGATGAGGGCGACATCACCGCCGCCATCGGCGCCGTCGGCGCGACGGTGGAAGGCGAGGCCCGGATCGTCACCCTTCTGGCCCGATCCCCCGCGCCCGCGCCGCAGAAACTGGCGGCCCTGTTACGAATGGCGGCAGGCGAGACCGCGCCGATGGGGCCGGCGGCGGATCGCGCCAAGGCCGAGGCCCTGAAGCTGTTCCGCGCACCGGACTCCCGCGCCGCCCTCGCCGCCGCGCCCGAGACCCTGGCGCCGCTCAGGACGCTGATGAAGGCGGCCGGGCTGGCCGCCTGAGACATTCTTTCGACTCGACGCGGCCTCAGTCGAAGATGTCGAAGATGCTGTCGCGTTTCTTCTTCTTGTACCGGTACTCGTCGTCGCGACGGTAGCGGTCGTCGCGGTAGCCCGGCTGACCGCCCCACGGCGGCTGGGCCTGCTGCGGCGGGTAATGGGGTTGCGGCTGGTGCTGCGGCGGGGGCGGCGGCGCGGCCTGCGGCGCCGAGGCGCGGCCTTCAGCCGTCGCCGAGTCCATCAGCTTTTCCAGTTCGCCGCGGTCCAGCCACACGCCCCGACAGGTCGGGCACATGTCGAACTGGACGCCGCCGCGCTCCAGCGTCTGCATGGCGGCGTTGTCGTTGGGGCACATCAGAAGGGGCATGCGAAACTCCTCGCGTTTCCTCACAGCTACGTTCCGTAGCGGAACTCGCCAACCCCGCGCGGCGATCCGTCGCGCGCTTGCGAGCGGCCCCGACACTCCCCACAGTCACGCCATGACCGACCTCCCCAGATCGACCGCCGAGGCCATGGGCCGCATGCCCGGCCGTGAGTTGCTGCAAGCCGTCATCGACGGCCGCATCCCGCCCGCCACCATCGGCGAGACCATGTCCTTCAGCCTGATCGAGGTCGGCGACGGCGTGGCGATCTTCGAGGGCGTCACCGGCCCGCACATCCTGAACCCGCAGGGCATGGTGCACGGCGGCTGGGCCCTGACCCTGATCGACAGCGCCACGGGCTGCGCGGCCCATTCCACCCTGCCCGCGGGCGTCGGCTACACCTCGATCTCGACCCAGACCAATTTCACCCGCCCGATCACCGCCGACACCGGCAAGGTCGTCTGCGAGGGCCGGGTCATCAATGTCGGCCGCCAGATCATCACCGCCGAGGCGACGATCAGGGACAGCACGGGCCGGCTGCTGGCCCATGGCCAGTCGACGATCATGGTGCTGCAGCCGCGCGGCTAGTCCTCAGGCAGCGGGGCCGGCATCAGGTTGCCGAAGGGCGCCGCGTCTTCCAGCGCGCGCACGAAGGACGGACGGGCCATCAGCCGCCCATGCCAGGCCCGCAGCCGGGGCCGGTCGCCGAACGGAACCAGCCGCCGGGCATAGGTCATCAGCGGCGCCGCCGCGCAGTCGGCCAGGGTGAAGGTCTCGCCCGCGCCCCAGGTCCGGCCGTCCGCCAGCCGGGCTTCCAGCAGATCCCAGGCGACGGCGAGCTCGGCCGCATCCTGCGCCATGGCCGTCTCGTTCGGCGTGCCCGCCCGGCCCAGCCGGTTGAACACGATCCGGTTCATATTGCCGCCGACATAGGTGTCGAGGACGCGATCGATGAAACGCGCCTCCAGCGCCGCTTCAGGATCATCGGGGATCAGGCGTCCGCCGCCCGCAGCCGGTCCAGATATTCGATGACGATGCTGGACTCGATCACCGTCCGGGCCGCCGTCGTATCGATCAGGGTCGGCATCTTGGCGAAGGGCGAGACCGCCAGGAACCCTTCCATCGCCTCGGGCGAACCGTCGACCAGTTTGAGTTCGAATGGCAGGTCCAGTTCGTACAGGGCGATGGCGGTCTTCTGACCGTAGGCGGAATAGGGGTGGGACCAGACGGTCAGGGACATCAGGCGGTTTCCTTCAGCAGGCGGGCGAGGTTCTCCAGCATCTCGGCGCAGCCTTCCTCACGCAGCGGGATGTGGGCGGCGCCATCCGCGCCGAAGTAGGCGCCCTGCTCGGTGTAGGTCAGGGCCGTGCCCGCCCCGTCCGGGACCAGTTCGATGGTCGCCAGCGAGGCCGAGATCCGCGACCGCTCGCCCCCGACCTCGGTTCCCATGACGTAGCTGAGGATGATCCGCCGGTTCTCCACGATGTCGAGGAAGAGGGTGTCATTGAAGCCGGTGTCATTCTCCGGTCCGCCAAAGCGATATCGGCCGCCGCCGACGCCGCCGACCCGGAAGTCGTGGACCCAGTCATGGATAGTCGCGCCGGGCGCCTCGACGAACCATTTGCGGAAGGCGACCGGGTCCGCCCAGGCGCGGAACACCCGTTCGGCGGCGGCGTCATAGCGGCGTTTCAGGACAAAGGTCCCGTGGGCGACAATCGGGGTCTCGGCGGTCATCACATCTCCTCCTCGGGCTTGGTCTCGTCCAGAAAGGCGCCCAGCCGGTCGAGGCTGCGTTCGACCGACAGACGCCGTGCGTTCAGCCAGCGCTCGGCGGCGGTCAGGGCCTCGGGCTCGACCCGACAGGTGCGGACGCGGCCGACCTTCTCCGAGCGAACCAGCCCCGCCGCCTCCAGAATCTTCAGATGCTGCATCACCGCCGACATCGACATCGGCAGGGGTTCGGCCAGTTGGCTGACCGAGACCGGCCCCGCCGACAGACGCTCGACCATGCGCCGCCGGGTCGGATCCGACAGGGCCTGGAAGGCGAGATCGAGCGGTTCCTGATACTGAAGCATTCACTTAAGTATCAATCCGACCACGATCTGGCAAGCGGCGCCGGGCGCCGTGGCAACGCGCCGTTAATCGACGCGGCGCAGGCTTTTCAAAAATCGTGTTGGGAGAGACGCGATGTCGACCATGCAGACCGGCAGCTATCGCCGGCAACGGGACCATTTCGAGCCGCAGGACATCGATCCGCAGGAGCAGCGACGGCTGCGCGGCCTGCTGGAGCAGATCGACTATGCCGCCTTCATCGCCAACCGCGAGGTGCTGGCCCAGATGGCGCCCGGCGGGCTGGACGCCTCGACCTTCCAGCGGCTCGCGGTGCTGACCGCCACGGCCCGCGCCAAATGGGTGTCCGAGGGGTTGCGCCAGTCGGAATCCGGCGCCCCATCCACGGTGGATCAGGTCGCCCGACTGACGGCCGCGCGCAATGCCTACGAAGAACTGGCCGAGGTCTATGAGGGTCTGCGCCGGATGGTGGAGCGGGGCTACATCACCCTGCGCTGACGCCGAACGGCCGGGTCAATCCAGCGGCTGGGGCCGGGTCGTGATCGGCGCGTCCGGATCGGCCGAAGGACGCTCGGCCGCCGTCGGCGGCGGCGCAGCCGGCTGCTGGGCGATGGGGGGCGCCGTGATCACCACCGGAGGCGGAGCCTGGACCGGCGCAGGCTGGGCCGTCGCCGGGGCCGGGGTCGGTCGCGGCTGGACCGGCGCAGGCGTCGCGGACGCCGGCGATGCGGAACGGGCGGGCGGCGGGCTGGTCACCGGCGCCGGGGCCGGAGCGGGCGTTTCCGGGGCCGTAACCGCTTCGGGCTGCGCCTCGACCGGCGCGGCGACGGGAGCGTCAACCGGCAGGGCCAGAGTGGCGGGCGTCGCTGGAGCCACAGAGGCGGGCGCGGGGGCGGACGCAGGCGGGGGCGTCGCGGACTCCCGGCTCAGGAACCACCAGCCCCCAAGGGCGACGGCCAGAACCGCGACCGCCGCGCCGGCGTAAAGCGGCAGGCGGCCGGAGCCGGCGGAGCGGGCCACGGCGGCCTCGCGGCGCGGTGCGACGACCACCACATCCGGCAGGACGGTGACGTCCGGCTCCGGCGCTGCGGCGGCGGCGACCGGCGCCTCCACGACCGGCTCCGGTTCCGGGAGCGGACGGACGGTCAGGTCCGGCTCATCGGCGAACAGCGAGGGATCGGGCACGACCCGGCGCGGGGCGTCCGGATCGGCGGCGGGCTGGGGCTGGACCGGCGCGAAGGACCGCTGCGGAGCCGCTTGCGGCGCGGCGCGCGGGATCATCGATCCGCTCAGGATGCCCGATGACCGGGGCGCGAGCGGGGGCGTGGCCGGCGCGGGCGCCGGAGCCGGACGGGTCGGAGCCACGGAAGACGGAAGCCCGCCGGCCCGGAAGACGGTCGCCGGCGGACGGCCCCAGGTCACGGCGGCGCGCCGGAAGGGCTCCGGCTGCGGCTGGCCGTTCACCGGCGTGTTGTTCGCCGTCGGGGTCTTCTCGTCGGTCATGCAGCCTCCCGCGCCGTGACGGCGCGCCTCTCCTGAACGCAAACTCGGCCCGAAGGTGACGACCGATCTGGCCGCTTTCGTGACAGCCTAGTTCTTGAGGCGATAGCCGGTGCGGAACATCCAGAAGACGATCGCCAGGCAGGTCAGGAAGAAGCCCGCCGTCGCCGCAAGGCTGATGCCGATAGATACGTCACCCACCCCGAAGAAGGCCCAGCGGAAGCCCGAGATCAGATAGACCACGGGATTGAACAGGCTCACCGCCCGCCAGCCGTCCGGCAGCCAGATCGTCGGATAGAAGGCGCCGCCGAGGAAGGTCAGCGGCGTCACGATCAGCATCGGAATGAAGTTCAGCTGCTCGAAGCTCTGGGCCCAGATGCCGATGATGAAGCCGAACAGGCTGAAGGTCGCCGAGATCAGCACCAGGAAGGCCAGCATCCAGACCGGGTGCAGGATCTGCAGCGGCACGAAGAAGGAGGCCGTGGCCAGGATGATCAGGCCCAGGATGACCGACTTGGTCGCCGCCGCGCCGACATAGGCCAGCACCGTCTCGAACGGCGAGATCGGCGCCGACAGCAGTTCGTAGATGGTGCCGGTGAATTTGGGGAAATAGATCCCGAAGGAGCCATTGAAGATGGAGTTGGTGAACAGGCTCAGCATCATCAGGCCGGGCACGATGAAGGCGCCGTAGGGCACGCCGAACACCTCCTCGATGCGACCGCCGATGGCCGTGCCGAAGACGACGAAATACAGGGCCGTCGTCACCACCGGCGTGATGATCGACTGCCAGAGGGTGCGCAGGGCACGCGCCATCTCGAAGCGATAGATGGCCCAGACGCCGTAACCGTTGAACGCCATCACGCCGCCTCCGACCGCGATTGGTGGACCAAGTCCACGAAGATGTCTTCCAGCGAGCTCTGACGCGTCGACAGGTCCTTGAACCCGACGCCCGAGGCCTCGAGCCGCCGCAGCAACTGGGGCACCCCGGTTTCGTCGGCGTTGGCGTCGAAGACGTATTCCAGTTCCGCGCCCTCGTTCTTCAGCGCGATCTTCAGATCGGCCAGATCAGCCGGAACCGCCGCCAGCGGCTCCTGCAGCTGCAGGGTCAGCGTCTTCTTGCCCAGCTTCTTCATCAGGGCGGTCTTTTCCTCCACGAGGATCAACTGCCCCTTCAGGATCACCCCCACCCGATCGGCCATCTCCTCGGCCTCCTCGATGTAGTGGGTGGTCAGGATGATAGTGACGCCCTGTTCGCGCAGCTTGCGGACCATGGCCCACATGTCCTTGCGCAGTTCGACATCGACGCCCGCCGTCGGCTCGTCGAGGAACAGGATGTCCGGCTCATGGCTCAGGGCCTTGGCGATCATCACCCGGCGCTTCATGCCGCCGGACAGGGTCATGATCTTGGCGTCCTTCTTGTCCCACAGGCTGAGGTCGCGAAGGATCTGCTCAATATAGGCCGCGTTCGGCGCCTTGCCGAACAGGCCCCGGCTCAGGGTCACCGTCGCCAGCACGGTTTCGAAGGCGTCGGTCGTCAGCTCCTGCGGCACCAGTCCGATGGCCGTGCGGGCCTTGCGGTAGTCCTTGCGGATGTCATGGCCGTCGGCCAGGGCCGTGCCGCCGCTGGCGGTGACGATCCCGCACAGGATGGAGATCAGGGTTGTCTTGCCGGCCCCGTTCGGCCCCAGCAGGGCGAAGATCTCGCCCTTGCCGATGGTCAGATCGACGGGCTTCAGGGCCTGCAGCCCCGATTTGTAGGTCTTGGTCAGACCCTCGATGACAATGGCCGGCTGCATGCGGTCCCCCTATCCGAAGCGGACATATGGGCGAACGCCGCAATCGCTCAAGGGGCGCTGGCCTCCGGACGTGCGAAAGCCCCGACGGCGCTGCCGACGGGGCCTTCACGGTTACAGGTTGATCAGCCCGCCGGCTCGACCACGATCACCGGCGGCGGGGCGGCCGGGGTCGCCGGAGCCGGGGTCGCGGGCGTGACGACCGGAGCCGCCGGGGCGGTATTCAGCGTCGAGGTCGTCGGCGACGATTCCGGCACGGTCACGCGCGGAGCCGCCGGAGCGGGGGCGGGCTCGGCCGCCGGAGCGGCGGCGCGCGGCGCGGTGCGGCGCGCGGGCGCCGGGGCGGGGGTCGGAGCCGCTTCACGAACGACGGGAGCCGGCGCGGTCTCGACCGGAGGCGCGGCTTCAAGCGGCGCGGGCGTGACCGGCAGCACCGGCGCGGTCGCGGCGGGCTCGGCCAGCGGTGCGGCGGGCTCCTCGCCGCCCAGCATCATCGCCGCAGCGGCGCCGCCGACCAGAACGACACCGACCGGCGCGAGGATCATCCAGGTGCGGACGCCGCCCTTCTTGCGGGCCCGCGTCTTCGAGCGGGCATAGACGGGAACGAAGGCCTCTTCGCGCATCTCGGCGCGGTCATCGGTATAGGTCACGGACATGTTGGTCCTCCTTTGCGAGGGGTCGAAAACCCGGCGTGTCGATCACGGTTCCGCGAACCGGCCAAATGTCCCGAAGAAACACCGTTCCCGACACAGTTGAGGCGCAAGCGGCGCCGGAAGGCGGCGGTCACACGGCCGTGACGTGACCTTGCGTCACCGCGCCAACGGCGCCACGCCCCTCCGCAAATCGCTCGCAAATCCTTCTCGGAAAGCCAAAAACGCGATCAGGATTCCCCCGCCGGTTGACCCGGCGGGTGCGCTTGTTCATCACCGTTGGAGGCTTCTGACGAGTGGACGTGACTATGGGTCTGGTAGCGAACATCCGACGTGACTTGCGGTTCGTTAAGGGCCTGCGCCTGCTGCTCGGACGCATCAAGCCGATCACCATGGACAGCCCCGATCTGGTCTGTGACGACTGGGAAGAGGCCGTCGACAAATTCCCCGACCACATCGCCATCCAGGACGACCACCGGGCGATCAGCTATCGCGACCTCGACGCCATGGCCAACCGCTTCGGCCACTGGGCGGTCAGCCGCCGACTGAAGCGTGGCGACACCGTCGCCCTGGTGATGCAGAACCGCGTCGAATACATCGCCGCCTGGATGGGCTTCGCCAAGGTCGGGGTCGGCACGGCGCTGATCAACACCAACCTGACCGGCCATGCCCTGGCCCACTGCCTGACCATCTCCAACGCCTCGCAGGTCGTCACCGACGAGGACTGCTGGCAGAAGATCGAGGATGCGCGGGGCCTGGTCGACCGCAACATGATGCTGTGGGTCCTGGGCCTGGCCGAGGCCGACGAGGCCGACGAGCGCCGCGGTCTGGACAAGCCGGTCCGCAGCGGCTCCTCGGTGCGCCCGGCCCGCTCGATCCGCTCGGGCCTGACCAACCGCGACACCGCCCTGTACATCTTCACCTCGGGCACCACCGGCCTGCCCAAGGCGGCCAAGATCACCCACGCCCGCGCCCGCACCTACATGCGCGCCTTCGCCGGCGCGACGGCCGGGACCGACAAGGACGTCACCTTCAACGTCCTGCCGCTCTACCACTCCACCGGCGGTCTGGTGGGCATCGGCCCGGCCCTGCTCAACGGCGGCAAGCTGGTGCTGCGCAAGCGGTTCTCGGCCACCAGCTTCTGGCCGGACGTGAAGGCCTCGGGCGCGACCCTGTTCGTCTATATCGGCGAGCTGTGCCGCTATCTGGTCAACTGCCCGGAAAGCCCGGACGAGCGCGACCACAAGCTGCGGCTGGCCTTCGGCAACGGCCTGCGTCCCGATGTCTGGGAAGACTTCCAGAAGCGGTTCGCCGTGCCGAAAATCATGGAGTTCTACGGCTCGACCGAAGGCAATGTCTCGCTGTTCAATTTCGACGGCAAGGCGGGAGCCATCGGCCGCATCCCCAGCTTCCTGAAGAAGCAGATCAACTGCAAGCTGGTCCGCTTCGACATCGACACCGAACTGCCGGTGCGCGGGCCGGACGGCCTGTGCCAGCTGGCGAAACCGGGCGAGGTCGGCGAAGCGATCGGCCAGATCGGCGACGACACCCGCCACGCCTTCTCCGGCTATGCCGACAAGGCCGCGTCCGAGAAGAAGATCCTGCGCGACGTCTTCACCAAGGGCGACCGCTGGTTCCGCACCGGCGACCTGATGAAGCAGGACTCGGAGGGCTACCTCTATTTCATCGACCGGATCGGCGACACCTATCGCTGGAAGGGCGAGAACGTCTCGACCGCCGAGGTCGAGCAGCGGCTGGCCGAGGCGCCGGGCATTTCGGAGGTCGTGGCCTACGGCGTCCCCGTGCCGGGTCAGGAAGGGAAGGCCGGCATGGTCGCCCTGGTCGTCGACGGCCGGTTCTCGGCCAAGACCTTCGCCGAATGGGTTGATCAGGAGCTGCCCTCCTACGCCCGCCCGGCCTTCGTGCGCCTGATCAAGTCCGCCGAAACCACCGGCACCTTCAAGTATCGCAAGGTCGATCTGGTCGCCGACGGCTTCGATCCGGACAAGGTCGAGGGCGCCCTCTACGTCCGCGGCGGCAAGAGCGGCTACACCAAGCTGACGCAGGCGGCCCGCGCGGCCATCCTGAACGGCGAAACCCGTCTCTGATCCTGTCACCGCATAAATGCGGAGCGGTTCGGCAATCGCCGGTTAATCATTAACGGCGATGGTGCGGCCCTCTCCCGCGTCCAGGATTTCCGCCGTCCATGTTCCAGATCATCGGCATCGTGCTGCTCTTCGGCATGGTCTTCGGCGGCTACACCATCGCCGGCGGCAAGATGGGGGTGATCCTCCACTCCCTGCCCTATGAAATGATGATGATCGGCGGCGCGGCGATCGCGGCGCTGGTCATGTCCAATTCGGCCGCCACCCTGAAGGGCGTGGCCGGCGGTTTCGGCCGCATCTTCGCCGGGCCGAAGTGGAAGAAGCAGGACTACAAGGATCTGCTCAGCCTGCTGTTCCTGCTGACCAAGACGATGAAGTCCAAGGGCGTCATCGCCCTGGAAAGCCACATCGAAAAGCCGGCCGAGAGCACCATCTTCCAGAAGTTTCCCAAGGTCCTGAAGGACCACTTCGCCACCGACTTCATCTGCGACACCCTGCGGATGATGACGATGAACCTGGAGGATCCTCACCAGATCGAGGACGCCATGGAGAAGCAGCTCGAGAAGCACCACCACGAGGCGCTGGCCCCGGCCCACGCCATGCAGAACATGGCCGACGCCCTGCCGGCGCTGGGCATCGTCGCGGCCGTGCTGGGCGTGATCAAGACCATGGCCGCCATTACCGAGCCGCCGGAAGTTCTGGGCGGCATGATCGGCGGCGCGCTGGTCGGCACCTTCCTGGGCGTGTTCCTGGCCTATGGCCTCGTCGGCCCGATGGCCGCGCGCCTGAAGGAGATCATCGACGAGGAAGCGGCCTACTACAAGATCATCCAGTCGGTCCTGGTCGCCCACCTGCACGGCAACGCCGCCCAGATCTCGGTCGAGATCGGCCGGGGTGATGTCCCCTCGGTGGCCCAGCCGTCCTTCGCCGAGATGGAAGAGACCCTGTCGGCCGCCCCGACCGAGTAATCGCCGCCCAAGGCCAAGCTTTCGGCGCTCCCGGCTATGTTACCAACGGTCACGAACGCGTGAGTTTTTGACTTGCGCCGAGCTTCGGCTTGGCCTTAGCTCGGGGTCGTGGGGACTCAACACCCCGCGAACCTTCTGAAAGGACTGAAACCATGCGCATCACTGCTCTGATCGCCGCTTCCGCCGCCGCCCTGGCGCTGGCCGCCTGCCAGCCGGCTGCCGAAGAGAAGGCCGCCGACGCGTCGCAAGACGCCGCCGCC
The DNA here is from genome assembly GCF_042666595.1 of Brevundimonas sp. GCM10030266. Classification (NCBI taxonomy): domain Bacteria; kingdom Pseudomonadati; phylum Pseudomonadota; class Alphaproteobacteria; order Caulobacterales; family Caulobacteraceae; genus Brevundimonas; species Brevundimonas sp. GCM10030266. The sequence goes on along the minus strand of NZ_JBHTCY010000001.1, from coordinate 941,242 downwards.
GCCGCCGGCACCGCCGCTGACGCCGCCAACACGGCCACGGAAGCCGCCGCCGACGCCCAGACCGCCGCCGACCAGGCTGCCGCTGCGACGACCGCCGCGACCGCCGAGGCCACCACGCCGCCGGCCACGGAAACCCCGGCCCCGGCTCCGGCCCCGGCGCCCGCCCACTAAGGCGACACGACCGGCCCACGGCGCAGTCGCGGGCCATCCGAAGGGCCGTCCTGACGGGCGGCCCTTTTTCATGGGCGCGAAGCAGCCTAGTCGGGCTTGGACCTCCGGCCTTTCACAAGGGACGCCCGATGCGCCTGAACGCCCTGATCGTCGCCGCTCTCGCCGCCCTGACGCTGGCCGCGTGCGGCAAGAAGGAGGAGGCCGTCGAGGCGCCGGCGCACGAGGCGACGCCGCACGGTGAGGCGGACACCTCGATCCTGACCCTGGAAGAAGCCGCCGCCGAAGCCGCCGCTGCGGCCGGCGGTCAGGACATCCCGGCGGACGCCCAGCCGGCGCCCGCCCCTGCCGGCGAGACAACCCCGCCCCCTGCAACGACGGACGCGCCGGCCGATCCCGCCCATGCGCCCGCTGCGCCCGAAGCCCACGCGGCGCCCGCCCACTAGCTTCCGCCGCCGTGCCTGCCCGTGTAGGTGCGGGGCATGACCGACGATCGCTCGCCCAGACTGCTGTGGACCGATGACGGCGCGCCGCAGTCCGGACGGTTCGGCGACGTCTATTTCTCGCGCGAGGACGGGCTGGCCGAGACCCGCGCGGTCTTCCTGACCGGTTGCGGCCTGCCGGAAGCCTGGGCGGGCCGACGGTCCTTCACCGTGGCCGAGCTGGGGTTCGGAACCGGGCTGAACATCGCCGCCCTGCTGGACCTCTGGCGTCGAACCCGTCCCGCCGGCGGTCATCTGCACATCGCCTCGGTGGAGGGCTTCCCCCTGACCCGGGACGAGGCCGCGCGCGCCCTGTCGGCCTGGCCGGAGATCGCGGATGCGGTTCAGGCCCTGCTGGTCGCATGGCCCGCGCCGACGCCCGGCCTGCACCGGATGGACCTGCCCGGCTTCCACGCCACCCTCGACCTCATGATCGGCGGCGTCGAGGAGGTGCTGGAGCAGTGGTCGGGACAGGCGGACGCCTGGTTCCTGGATGGGTTCGCGCCCTCGACCAACCCCGGCATGTGGTCGGACGCCGTGATGGACCTGATCGCCGCCCGCTCCGCCCCCGGCGCGCGGGTCGCCACCTTCACCGTCGCGGGCGTGGTTCGGCGCGGCCTGTCCGGGCGCGGCTTCACCGTCGCCAAGATGCCGGGCCACGGGCTCAAGCGGGAACGGCTCGAGGCGCGCCTGCCGGGAGAGCGTCCGGACCCCGCCCCGCCCCGCGTCGCCATCGTCGGCGCCGGGATCGCGGGCGCTTCGCTCGCCCGGGCTTTCGCCGCGCTGGGAATAACGCCGACGGTGATTGAAGCGGATCGGCCCGGCGCGGGCGCCTCGGGCTTCGCCGCCTCCCTGGTGACTCCCCGACTGGACGCCGGAGACCGGGGCATCGCCGCCCTCTATGCCTCGGCGCTGGAGCGAGCCGGCGTCCTGTACGGCGCGACGCCGGGCGCCGTGCTGGCGAAGGGCGTCCTGCAGCTGGAACAGGCTCCGCGCGATGCGGCTCGCCACGCCAAGGTCGCGGCGCAGGATCTGTGGCCCGAGGGCGCCATGGTCCCGCTGGACGCCGCCGCCTGCGCCGAACGGCTGGGCGAACCCGTCGAGACCGGCGGGCTGTGGATGGCCGACGCCATGGCGATCCGGCCCGCCAAGGTCCTGGAGCAATGGCTGGACGGCGTCGAGGTGATCCGCGGAACCGTGGGCGGACTGGAGCGACGGGATGACGGATGGCGGTTGACCACGTCGGACGGCCAGACCCTGCTGGAGACCGATGTGGTGGTGCTGGCCGCGGGCTGGGGCAATGCGGCCCTGTCGCCGGAGATCGCCCTGGCCCCCGTCGCGGGACAGGCGGAGACGGTCGACGGCGTTGACGCGCGGCCGACCGCCTGGGGCGGCTATGCGGTTCCGACCGGCGAGGGCCTGCTTTTCGGGGCGACCCACGACCGGGGCGTCACCGCGCCCGAGGTGACGCCCGAAGCCGCCGGGCGGAACCTGACGACCGTCGCCGCGCGCCTGCCCGCACTGGCCGCGCGGATCGTGGCAGCCGGGCCATCCGCCAGCCGCGTTGCGGTGCGGGCGACGACGCCGGATCGCCTGCCGCTGGCCGGAGAGATCGGGGGCGGCCTCTACATCCTCGGCGGGATGGGCTCGCGCGGGTTCTGCGCCTCTCCCCTGCTGGCGGAGCATGTCGCGGCGCTGGCGACCGGAAGGCCCTCCCCCCTGGCCGGCGCCCTCGCCGCCCGCGTCAATCCCGCCCGGGCTGCGGCGCAGAAACCACTTGCACCGTTGACGTGATTGCTCGACCGTCACCTTACCGGGGTTGCTCAGAAGGACAGACAATGCGTGCATCCATCGTGACTTCGCTCGGCCTCGCCGCCGCCCTGCTGACCGCCTCCTGCGCCCCTACCACCGGGATCGAGGCGTCGGCCTCCGCCGACAGCCCGCGACAATGCTTCCTGGTCCAGCAGGTCAACAATTTCCGGCAGGGGAACACCGGTCAGATCTTCCTGCGCGTGGGGCGGAACGATGTGTTCGAGCTGGCCACCACGGGCGGCTGCCGGGACATCGATTACGCCATCCGACTGGGCATCGCGCCGGACATCGGCGGCGTGGGCGGCACCCGACTCTGCACCAACGACGGCGCCCGGATCATCGTGCCCGACGCCGCCACGCCGGCGGACGTCTGCCGCGTTCGTATCGTTCGCCAGCTGACGGACGAGCAGATCGCCGCCCTGCCACAGGCTCACCGCCCCTGATCCGCCCGGTCCTGTTCCGTCGCTTCTCTGAGGCGGCGGCGGAGCAGGCCTGACCCCGTCGCCTCCGCCAGACCGCCTGCCGCGGCGACCTCGGCCATGTGCGCCCGCGCGCGCGTGATCAGCGCCTCCGTCAGGCCTTCGAGGTAGCGGCTACCGCCCCACGGATCGAGCACGCGGTTCAGGCCCAGTTCCCGCTGCGCGATCTGTTGCAGGGTCGCCGGCATTCGGCCGGTCGCGTCCGTGCATGCCGCAAGGTGCAGGGCGCCGACCTGACCGCTTCCCGCCGCCATCGCCGCGAGCGTGGCCCGACTGACGGAGGATGCCGGCGCCACGCCGTGCACCTTCAGCGCCAGGGATCGCGGATCCTTCGCGCCCAGCGCCGCGACCGCCTCCGCCCACAGCAGACGAGCGGCGCGCAGGCGGGCGACTTCCGGGAAATAGTCGGCCCCGATCGCCCAGACGACAGACAGGCGCGCGGCGCTCCGGTCCGGATCCGTCCCGGAGCTGGCCTTGAGGGCGTCAAGCGCGGCGCAGAGGGTCCAGGCCAGTTCGAGATCAAGCGAGGCGCCCGCCGCCCGGAGCGCCACCCCGCTGATCAGCACCGGCCCCGCGCCCGCGGGCAGGAGGGCGGGAAGGACGTCGTCCACGGACAGGGTGATGAGTGTTTCACCGGCCAGGGGCGCGGCGGACTCGCGGATGATCCACGGGCGGGCGGCGTTGACCACCGGCTCCGTCCCCCGGTGATAGGGCGCGATGCCGGGCAGGCCGTGGATGAAGGACGGCAGATCGTACGACGGCGCCGCGCCCGGAAGCGGCGACAGGTCGAGCGGCAGGGTGGAGAATTTCGGCAGGCTCATCGGGCGACCTTCCGGTTCTCTGCGGGGGTGGCCAGCCGGATCGGGGCCAGCGGCGCGCAGGCGTCTCCGCCTTCCAACGGCGCGCGTTCCGGCGGCGGCGACACGACGACGGGCAGCGGCGAAGGATCGACCAGATCGGTCGCGCCGACGACCGATTGGGCGCCCAGTCGGACCGCCCGCTCCAGCAGGGCGCGGGCCCGGGTGACGCGGGACTGGATCAGGTCGCCGTGCAGGGCCTCGACCAGTCCGCCTTCGGCCTCGATGATCTGGAACTCGGCCCAGGCGGCCTCGGCCAGCTCGCGGGTGCGGTGATCCAGATACCAGCTGCCGAAGGCGGGATCGGCGACCTGCCCCGTCTGCCGGAGGGTCCGTTGCGCCTCGACCGCCTGCCGTCGGGCGAAGACGTCGGGCAGGCCGGCCGCGCGGGTGAAGCCGTCCAGCAGGATGGCGTCGGCCCCGCCGACCGCTCCGGCGAAGGCCGCCGCCGTCAGGCGCGGCAGATTGGGCCAGGGATCACGGGCCGCCAGCATGCGACGGGACGACCGCGCCTCGATCCGGGCCGGAACCTCATGGCCAAACGCCCGCGAGAGGGTGCGCCACATCAGACGCAGGGCCCTGAGTTTGGCGATGCCGTCGAAATGGGCGTGATCGACGGCGACGGACAAGACCACGCCCTCCACCGCCGCCGCGGCGGTCATGCCCGCGTCCAGCCCCGCCCGGATCAGCGCCACGGCGTTGGCGGCGGCGAAGGCCAGTTCCTGGGCGCTGGAGCCCCCCGCCTCATGCACCACCCGGCCCGACGCCAGGAAGAAGGTCGCCTCCGGATAGGCGCCCGCATGGCGCGCCGCGGTGTTGGCCGCCAGCGTCAGGTGCTCACCGATCGACCGGGAGGCCGCACCGGTCTCCGCGAAGGCCGAGATCGGGTCCATGTGGAACATCAGCCGGGCGGCCGGCCAGCCCTTGGCCGCCACGGCGAGGGCGTTGGCCGCGTCGGGCCCATCCAGCCCGGCGTCGAGCCCGATCCCGATCCGGTCCAGCGCCACCTCCTGCAGGGCGACACGTAGCGGGTCGCTGTCGGCCAGCACCCCGCCCGCCAGCACCACCGAGGTCGCGCCCCCGCCCAGATCCTCCAGCACCGCGCGGTTGACCGTCTCGGCGTCGTCGCCCTCGACCAGGGCGCGAAGATCCCAGGGCTCACCATCGGTGCGCTCGGGGCGCGGGGCGATGACGGTCTCCACCCCGGTGGCGCCGGCGTAAAGCGGGCGCACGATCAGATTGTCCGCATCCAGATGAACGAGACTTTCCAATGACTTGCCGTCCAGCGCCGCTTCGGCGAGGGCTTTCCATTCAGCGGGGGACGGGGTCGGGAAGCTCATGTCGTCTCCATTGCCTCCCTGCGCGCACCCGGTCGAGTCCGGGGCTGGAACCCGTTCGGAAAAAACACAGTCCAGACTGACCAGATTGAACAGATCGTCCAGTTTCGCCGCGACCTTGCCGGGCCGCCCGATCACGCACAGTCTAAACGACCGATGCGTCAGAAATGGACGTATGCGTCCAGGCCGTTGCGGTTCACCTCGATCCGCCACATCCTCCCGGAATTCCAGACAGGATCACCGACATGGCCGACCTTTCCGCCTTCCCGATCACGCAACGCTGGCCGGCGCAGCATCCGGACCGGCTGCAGCTCTATTCGCTGAACACGCCCAACGGGGTGAAGGTCTCCATCATGCTGGAGGAGATCGGCCTGCCGTATGAGCCGCATCTGGTCGACATCACCAAGAACGAGACCTGGGGCCCGGAATTCCTGTCCCTGAACCCCAACGGCAAGATCCCCGCGATCATCGACCCGGACGGTCCGGGCGGACAGCCGCTGGCCCTGTTCGAGTCCGGCGCCATCCTCGTCTATCTGGCCGAGAAGACCGGCAAGCTGATCCCGGCCGATGCGGCCGGCCGCTACGAGACCCTGCAGTGGGTCATGTTCCAGATGGCCGCCATCGGGCCGATGTTCGGGCAGGTCGGCTTCTTCCACAAATTCGCGGGCAAGGAGATCGAGGACAAGCGTCCGCGCGATCGCTACGTCGCCGAGGCGACCCGCCTGCTGACGGTGCTGGATGACCGGCTGGAAGGGCGCGAGTGGATCATGGGCGACTACTCCATCGCCGATGTCGCGACGCTGGGCTGGGTTCGCAATCTGGTGGGCTTCTACGAGGCCGGCGAGCTGGTGAAGTTCGACGAGCTGAAGAACGTGCCGAGCTGGCTGGAGCGCGGTCTGGCCCGCCCGGCGGTGCAGCGCGGGCTGAACATTCCGTCCAAGGGCTGAAGCCGGACGACGGAACGAAAGAAGGGGCGGTCCGGAGGGACCGCCCCTTTTCAGTTTCGGGGAGGACGTGCGGGCCCGCGGCGTCGGGGGGGGAGGACAGGGAACCGCGGGCCCGCTCCGGTCAGACACTCACTTACGCTGCGTCGACCAGAACCAGTTCGGCGTCGGTCAGGGCCGTCACCGTGATTGTTTCGACCTCGGCGATGGCCACGCCGTCGCGGGCATTGGCCTTCACGCCATTGACCTCGATCTGACCGACCGCCGGGACCAGATAGCCGCGACGGGTCGCGCCCAGCGGGTATTCGGCGGTTTCGCCGGCCTTCAGGGTCGCGGCGACGACCCGACCTTCGGTGCGGATCGGCAGGGCGTCACCATCGCCTTCGAAGCCCGAGGCGAGGACCACGAACTGACCGGCGCGGTCACCCTTCGGGAAGGGCCGCGAGCCCCAGGACGGCTTCTCGCCGCGACGGGTCGGCTCGATCCAGATCTGGAAGATCCGGGTCAGTTCCGGCTCGGCGTTGTACTCGGCGTGACGGATGCCGGTGCCCGCGCTCATGACCTGCACATCGCCCGCTTCGGTGCGGCCCTTGTTGCCCAGGCTGTCCTCGTGGGTGATGGCCCCTTCGCGGACATAGGTGATGATCTCCATGTCCGAGTGCGGGTGGGGCGGGAAGCCCGTGCCGGCGGCGATCTCGTCGTCATTCCAGACGCGCAGTCCGCCCCAGCTCATCCGCTTCGGGTCATAGTAGTTGGCGAAGGAGAAATGGTGCTTCGCATTGAGCCAGCCGTGGTTGGCGCCACCCAGGCTCTCGAACGGTCGCAGCTCGATCATGGTCTTGTCTCCGCGCCCCCGCCGTCGGGGGCCGCTGTTGCTTGACGACAAGATAGCGATCGGCTTCGGATCCAAAATAGAAACACCTGAAACTCATCGTTTCGCGGAGCGCGCATGTCGAAACTGCCGGATCTCGAGGCCCTGGCCATCTTCTCCAAGGTCGCCGAGACCCAGTCCTTCTCGCGCGCGGCGGAGGCGCTGGCCCTGTCCAAGGCCACGGTGTCCAAGGCGGTGAGCCGGCTGGAGCTGCGGCTGGGCACGACGCTGCTGCACCGGACGTCGCGCCGGTTCTCGCTGACCGATGCGGGTCGGACGCTGGCGGCGCGAGCGGCGCAGATGCTGTCCGAGGCCGAGGCCGCCGAAGGCGAGATGCTGGATCAGGCGGTCCGGCCGCGCGGTCTGGTGCGGCTGGCGGCGCCCATGTCGTTCGGCATGGCCTATGTCGCGCCCGCCCTGCCCGAGTTCCTGGCCACCCATCCGGATGTGTCGGTGGACCTGCACCTGTCGGACGAGACGGTCGATCTGGTGGGCGGCGGCTATGACTGCGCCCTGCGGATCGCGGCGCTGGCGGACTCCTCCATGACCGCGCGGCGGTTGCGCTCGATCCGGCGCCATCTGGTGGCCTCGCCCGACTACCTCGCCCAGCGGGGACGGCCGGAGCATCCCTCCGATCTCGTCCGCCACGCCTGTCTCGGCTACGCCTATCTGCCGAATGCCGAGCTGTGGCGGTTCGTCAGCACCTCGGGCGAGGAGGCGACCGTCAGGCCGCACGGGCCATTCCGCGCCAACAACGCCGACGCCCTGACCTTCGCCCTGTGCGCGGGCCTGGGCGTCGCGCCGCAGCCGGACTTCATCTACTGGCGCGATCTGGCGGCCGGAAAGCTGGAGACGGTGATGACCGACTGGAGCCTGCCGCCCATCGACCTGCATCTGGTCGCGCCCGGCGGGGGGCCGCGCCCCGCGCGGGTGACGGCGCTGATGACCTATCTGGCGACGAAATTCTCGGGCCCGCTCTGGCCGGGAGACACCGCGGGCAAGCGGTCCGCCTGACGCGCCCGGGACGGGCGCAGGGCGGCCGCGGCCTCATACCAAGGTGTGAGGCGGTCGAACCCATGGAGAATAGGCCGGATCGGCCACCGGTATCATTGTGCGCCCATGGGACGTCACGCGACGTCGGGACAGGGAGACCGGCCATGAGCAAGACCATCATGCTGATCCACGGGGCCTGGCTGAACTCGGCCAGCTGGGCCGGCTTCAAGGCCCGCTATGAGGCCAGGGGCTACACCGTCATCGCGCCCGACTGGCCGCACGACGACCGCACCCCCGCCGAGCTGCGCGACTTCCCAGAACAGGCCCTGGCCAGGGTCGGGCAGATGGATCTGTTCAACCACTATGACCGGCTGATCCGCGCCCTTCCGGAGACCCCGATCCTGATCGGCCACTCGCTGGGCGGGGTGGTGGTGCAGCATCTGCTGGATCGCGGACTGGGTGTCGCGGGCGTCGCCATCAATCCGGCGCCGACGCCCGGAGTGCCGCTCGGGCCGCACGCCATCGTCTCGGCCCTGCCCGTCTTCCTGGACCTGTTCAGCTGGAAGAAGGCGAAGACGATGTCGCGCAAATTCTTCGCCCAACGCTTCGCCCAGACCGCCCCGCGCGACCGGGTGACGGCGCTGTACGACGCCTACATCGTGCCCACCCCGGGCAAGGTCTACTGGGACGGCGTCACCGGCGCCTCCGGCAGGATCGACTGGAAGAATCCGGACCGCGCGCCCCTGCTGCTGATCGGCGGCGAACTGGACCTGATCGCCGACGCCGCCATGACCCGGGGCATCTTCAACAGGCAGAAGCAGGCGCCGTCGCGCACCGATCTGAAGATCTTCGAGGGCCGCTCGCACTGGACCTGCATGGACGCAGGCTGGGAGGCGGTGGCCGACTACGCCCTCGACTGGGCGGTCGAACATCAGATCCGCCGCTGATCCTCACGTCACCGGAGCCCGTCCCATGCCCGACCTCCCGCCGGCCGCCGACGCCACCCCGGTCGACACGCCGGACGACCAGCTGGAGCAGCGGCTGGACGACGCGCTGGCCGAGAGCTTCCCCGCCAGCGACCCGGTCGCCGTGCACCGGATCGAGACCACCTGGCGGGAGTGATCCGTCGGGGGCGATCCGTCGGGGGCGATCCGTCGGGGGCGATCCGCTCGGCGCACCAGGCGTGAGCGCAGCGATCATCGCCATCGCATGGCAAGCGCCGCCCAAGCCGGTTGGTGTCCGGGTCCTGAAATCAGGTGAAGGTCGGGAGATTTCCGAAGGACGAGAGCCCCGTCAGGACGTCAGGCTCTTGAAAGAAATGGTGGACGCGACAGGGATTGAACCTGTGACCCCTACGATGTCAACGTAGTGCTCTCCCGCTGAGCTACGCGTCCGCCTTTGCGGCCCTGGAGACATGCCCCGGGGCGGGAAGGCGCGGTCTATAACCCGAGGGCCGCGCGGACCGCAAGGGCAAAAGCCGCTGAATTTACGCCGCGACCATCCGCTCGACCTCGCCGACCAGATCGCGCAGGTGAACGGGCTTGGACAGGACCTTGGCCTGGGGGCTGGCCTGGGCGGCGGACAGGGCGACGGCGGCGAAGCCGGTGATGAACATGATGCGGATGCCGGGCTGGCGGGCGGCGGCGATGCGCGCCACCTCGATGCCGTCGGCGCCGGGCATGACGATGTCGGTCAACAGCAGATCCCACGGCCCCTGGTCGAGGGCGTCGATGGCGTCGTCGCCATTCTCACAGTCGACCACCGAATGGCCGGCGCGTTCGAGCGCGCGGGTCAGGAAGCCGCGAAGCGAATTGTCGTCTTCAGCCAGAAGGATGCGCGCCATAGGTCTTTCGTCGTCCGCCCCGGGTCGTCTTGAACCGTGACGCTACGCGCGGACTGGTAAACCCGCCATGAAAAACGCCGTAAGGGCGAACCCCGGGCCTGTGGATGGGCGCACGAAACAGGCTATGCGGTCTGGATGACCATGACGGGCGCAGGGCAGGTACGGGAGGAGGGCGAGGCCGTGACGGTCGTGCGCCCCGCCGCGCCCGGGATCGCTCCGGGACGCCTCGTCTTCGCCTCGCCCCATTCGGGCGATCTGTACCCAGACGATCTGGACGCCGACCCGGCCCTGCCCCTCTCCAGCCTGCGCAGCGCCGAGGACGCGCTGGTCGACCGGCTGATCCGCGCCGGTCCCGATCACGGCGCGGCCCTGGTGCTGGCCCGGTACGGACGGGCCTATGTCGATCTGAACCGCGATCCGGCCGATCTGGACCCCCATCTTGTCGACGGTCTTGATCATCCGCCCTCGCCGCGGTCGGCGGCGGGCTATGGCGTCATTCCGCGGCTGACCGGAGACGGCCGTACCATCCACGCCCGGCGACTGGCGCTGGACGAGGCCCGGGACCGGGTGGCGCGGGTGCATGGCCCCTGGAAGGCGGCGCTGGACACGGCGGTCGCCGGGGCGCTGACGCGGCATGGAGAAGCGATCCTGATCGACTGGCACTCCATGCCGGAGCGAGCGACGCGGGCGCGGGGCGGGCCGCGCGGGCCGGACGTGGTGCTGGGCGACCGGCACGGGTCGTCCTGTTCGCCGGAGCTGACGCGGGCGCTGCGGGCGGCGTTCGAGGCGCTGGGCTGGCGCGTCGCGCTGAACCATCCCTACGCCGGCGGCTGGACCACCCAGAGCCGGGGCCGCCCGGAAGAGGGCGTGCACGCCATCCAGATCGAACTGAACCGCGCCCTGTATTTCGATGAGGCGGCCCGCGTGCCCGGACCCGGCTGGTCCCGCACGCAGAAGGGCGTGACCCGGGTCATCGCGGCGCTCGGTTCGCTCCGCCTCGGGACATAAAAAAAGCCGCGCCCGAAGGCGCGGCATGAAAAGTCTATAGGGAGGAAACGCCCAGGAAGGGCATGACGCCTCGCGGCGTCGAAAATGAAGCTAGTGTGCAGTGCACAAATGGTCAAGCGGGTATTTCGCATCTGCGTTCACGCAATGTAACGGCATCCTTCTGCCGCATTCCTGCCCGGTAACCGCTTTCAGGGGCAAAATTCACCCTGAGCATAACGCGTCCGCAAACAAGCGTGGCTTCAGCCGCCGGATTCAGGGTTCCAGCAGGCGCCGGGCGCTGCGGATGGCCCGGGCGGCGGGCGAACCGGACTGGCGCCAGACCAGCAGACAGAAGGCCGCGGCCACGCCGACGGCGAGCCAGACAGACCCGAACAGCCAGGCCGCCGCTGCCAGGGCGAAGTAGTAGCCGCGCACGCCCTGGCTGAAGGCGCCCAGGGCCGGATTGAGCAGGCAGGTCGCCGCCTCGCCGAGGGCGACACGGTCCGATTCCGAATGGGCCTCGGGCGCCGCGCCGATCAGGGCCAAGGTGTAGTTCATCTGGCGCAGGGCCCAGATGAAATCGAGCAGCCCCCGCACCAGACAGATCAGGATCAGGGCCAGCTTGGCCTCCAGCACCCGGATCGACACAGCCTCGGCGCCGACCGAGGCGAAGCCCTCCAGCGCCGCCTGCCCGCCGAACAGGATGCCGCCCACCGCCGCGATCAGCAGCAGGTTGGTGGAGGCGAAGAAGCTGGCGGAGTTGATCGAATGACCCATCAGCTGGCTGTCGACCAGCCGCATCTCGCGATGGGTCATGGCCGTCATCCACACGCGGCGCACGACGCCCATGTCGTCATTCAGCGTACCGGACCGGTGGGCCAGCAGCTTCAGCAGCGGGTCGTAGCCCAGCCAGCAGACGAAGAAGAGGCCGAGCGCCACATAGTCCAGGGGGGTCATTCTCGCTCCTCAGGCCGAAGCGCCATGGTCGCCCGCATCGTCGTCCGGCTCAAGCCACGCGCATGAAAACAGACGCCCTTAACGACGCCGCCGCCTTGCTTCGGGCGCCGTGGAGGCTTATCACCCCGGGCCTCTCCGTTCGCAGTTGCAACATAGACGAGTCCGTCATGAACCTCGACGCCATCCCCGTCGGCCCGAACCCGCCCTGGGACATCAACGTCGTCATCGAGATCCCGCAAGGCGGTCTTCCGGTGAAGTACGAAATGGACAAGGCCTCCGGCGCCCTGTTCGTCGACCGCTTCCTGCACACCGCCATGTACTATCCGGGCAACTACGGCTTCGTGCCGCACACCCTGTCGGACGACGGCGATCCCTGCGACGTGATCGTGCTGAACCCGACCCCGGTCGTGCCGGGCTGCGTCATCCGCTGCCGCCCGATCGGCGTGCTGAAGATGGTCGACGAAGCCGGCGGCGACGAAAAGATCCTGGCCGTGCCGGTCGACAAGCTGAACCCGTACTACACGGACATCGCCAGCTACCGTCAGCTGCCCGCCATCCTGGTCGAGCAGATCGAGCACTTCTTCACCCGCTACAAGGATCTGGAGAAGGGCAAGTCGGTCACGGTCAAGGGCTGGGGCGACGCCGGCGAGGCCGCCGAGCTGATCGCCGTGGGCATCAAGGCCCATCAGGACAAGCTGAAGGCCAAGGCCGCCAACGCGGCCTGATCCGTCAGGACAGAATTGCGAAGGCCCCGGCGGAAACGTCCGGGCCTTTTGCGTTTCCGGGCCTCACCACCAGGCCTGCCAGGTCTCGTCCGTTTCAGGCGTGAAGGTCCTGGCGGGCAGGGTGTTGAAGGCGTCCGTGGACTGATGGACCCCCGCCTGCGGGCAGTTCAGGGTCCGCACGAGGGGCGAAGCGCCGGTCTCGCCGTGCACGACGGTGACGCCGGAGATGCGCTTGCCCGGGACGTCCGTCAGGTTCCCCGCCACCATGCTGTGCACGATGTACTGGTAGCCGTTGTTGCTGAAGCGGATGTGCTCCTGACGGCCGCCGCCCCCGCCGACCACGCCGCCGGAGTGGGCGCTGAGACGGCCGGGACGGGAATCGATCTCCAGATCCGTGCGCCGGTCCGTGCCGAAGCGGTAGCTGAGCCGATCCTCCGCCGCGCAGACCGCCACCCGCCGTTCGCCGAAATCGCAGGCATAGATGACCCGCTCGGCCCGGCGGCAGACCGGCGCCTCGGCCGCGTCGCCCGATTCTTCGATCGCCCGTTCGGCCCGCGTCGCCACACGCTTCAGGTCCTCGCGCGCCTCGCGGGTGATCGCCGGCGCCTCGGCCTCGCAGCCGACCATGGTGAAGATCAGGAACGCGCCCTTCAGGACCGTGGACTTCATGGCGGCGCTCCGGCGGAATCAGCGCTCATTTTCCGCCCGACAGGGTTGCCGGGATCATAACGCCCCTTCCCCTCAGCGCCCCGTCCGCTAGATGTCCCTCATGGCCGCCGCCGAGACCCCCGCAGAGCTGTTCAAACGCGCCCTGGCGCATGCCGCCCGCGCGCTGGCGGAACAGTCGGAGCTGGAAGTGGTGTTCGGCTCGGACGGGCCGAAGCTCTCGAACGGCGTCCTGACCCTGCCGCATCCGCCGCGCGGTCCGGGCGCGCCCGAAAGCGCCAGCCTGCGCGGACAGGCGGACCGGCTGGCCCTGCGGCTTGCCAATCACGACGACGCCGTCAGCGCCCGCCAGCGCCCCCTCGACAGCAAGGCGGCCGAGGTGTTCGACGCGGTCGAACAGGCGCGGATTGAGGCGGTCGGCTCGCAGGCGCTGGCCGGCGTGCGGGCCAATATGAACTCGGCCCTGCTGACCCGGCTGGAAAAGTCGGGCGCCATCCGCATCACTGACGCCGAGCGGGTGCCGGTGGCCGAGGCCGTCGCCCTGCTGGTGCGCGAGCGCCTGACCGGCCAGCGCGCGCCCGATGGGGCGGGCGCCATGCTGGACCTCGTGCGGGCCGAGCTCGAGAACAAGGCGGGCCGCACGCTGGACGCCCTGTCCGAGGTGGCGGGTGATCAGGCGGCCTTCGGCGAGCGGCTGAAGGAGGTGCTGAAGGCGCTGGACATGGATCCCGGCGATGGGCGCGGCGACGACACCTCCGAGGACCCCGGCGAGGAGGAGCCCGATCCGCAGGATCCGGACGCCGCCGACGAGGAAGATCAGGAAGACGAGGAGGACGCCGGCGGCGGCGAGGGCCAGTCGATGGACGGCGCCACAGACGACCAGACCGCCAGCGACGAGCGCGACGCCCGCCCCGACGGCTCGCCCGCCGATCCGAACGGCGAGGCGACCGAGGACGGCCCCGAGCTGAACGAGGGCGCCCAGCCCAATCGTCAGCAGACGGCGGACGACGGTCGCGCCGTCGACGCCTATCGCGTCTTCACCACCGCCTATGACGAGATCGTCGATGCGGCGGAGCTGTGCGACCCCAATGAGCTGGAACGGCTGCGCGGCCTGCTGGACCAGCAGCTTACGGCGCTGTCCTCGGTCGTCGCCCGCCTGGCCAACAAGCTGCAGCGCCGGCTGATGGCCCAGCAGAACCGCAGCTGGCATTTCGATTTGGAGGAAGGCGTGCTGGACACCGCCCGCCTGACCCGGATCGTCACCGACCCGACCAGCCCGCTCAGCTTCAAGGCCGAGAGCGAAAGCCCGTTCCGGGACACGGTCGTGACCCTGCTGCTGGACAACTCCGGCTCCATGCGCGGGCGCCCGATCATGGTCGCCGCCGTCTGCGCCGACATTCTGGCGCGGACGCTGGAGCGCTGCGGGGTCAAGGTCGAGATCCTGGGCTTCACCACCCGGGCATGGAAGGGCGGCCTGTCGCGCGAAGCCTGGATCACCGCCGGCAAGCCCGCCAATCCGGGCCGTCTGAACGACCTGCGCCACATCATCTACAAGGCCGCTGATGCGCCCTGGCGCCGGGCCAAGAAGAACCTCGGCCTGATGATGCGCGAGGGGCTTCTGAAGGAGAACATCGACGGCGAGGCCCTGCTGTGGGCCCACGACCGCCTGATGGCCCGCCCCGAGCAGCGCCGCATCCTGATGGTGATCTCGGACGGCTCGCCCGTCGATGACTCGACCCAGTCGGCCAATGCGGCCCTCTATCTGGACAAACACCTGAGACAGGTGATCGAGCAGCTGGAGACCAAGTCGTCCGTCGAACTGCTGGCCATCGGCATCGGCCATGACGTGACCCGCTGGTATCGCCGCGCCCTGACCATCGTGGATGTGGAGCAGCTGGGCGGCGCCATGATCGAGAAACTGGCCGAACTGTTCGACGCCAAGGCCGAGGCCGCCCCCGGACGCCGCAAGAGGGCCGCATGACTCCGATCCGCCGCGGGCTTGTCGCCCTTGTCCTGCTGGCCGTGTCCGCCTGCGCCACCACCTCCATGGTCGCGCCGGCGCCGGTCCCGATGGCCGGCTGGACCGCCGGGGCGGCGACAACCCGCACGGTCGGCCTCGGCCTGCCCGGCGGCGCGCGGCTGGCCGACGGCGTCCGCTTCGCGGGCGGGGTCGAGATCGTGCTGCCGACAGACTCGCCCCTGCACAGCCTGTCGGACTTCAAGCTGGTCGATGACGCGCACGGCTTCGTCAGCGTGACCGACGCGGGCGATCTGGTGCGCGGCCGGCTGACGCTGAACAGTCAGGGCCGCCTGACCGGCGTGTCCGGCCTGCAGTATCGCCGCCTGACCCTGACCGACGGCCAGCCGATCACCGAGAAGTTCGACGGCGACGCCGAGGGCCTGCTGGTCACGGACGGCGGCGACCTGTTCATCAGCTTCGAGCGCAACCACCGGATCTGGAATTACGGCCCGGTCAACGCGCCCCATGCCCGGCCGACGGTCGTGCGCCATCCGGACCATGCGTTCCCGCTGAATGACGGCATGGAAGGCATTTCGGACACCCACGACGGCGGCTGGCGGGTGACCGGCGAGAACGGCGGGGTCTGGGACTGCGTCTCCGCCGCCTGCCGGACCGTTGTCGCGCCGCCGACGACCCCGCTCGCCGACAGCGACTATCGCATCACCGGCATGGATCGCGCTCCAACGGGCGGCGGCTATTTCGTCGTGCAACGCACCTATCGCCCGCCGCTGGACGTCCGCGCCCAGGTGCGCCGCATGGACGCCGCCGGAGCGCTCGGCCCGGTGCTGGCGGAACTGAAGCTGCCCGGAACGACCGACAATTTCGAAGGCATCGCCGCCGTGGCCCACGCGGGCGGCACGCGCCTCTACATCCTGTCCGACGACAACGCGAACCCGGCCCAGCGGACGCTGCTGCTGGCGTTTGATGTCAGGGACAGGGAGTACGAATTAGGGCTTAGGAATTAGTGGGATCGCGCCCGGACGGCCTTCCCTAACCCCTAATTCCTACTCCCTAATTCCTTAAGGTCAGACCCTTTCAGACACCTTGATCGCCACCTTGCAGCCCGCCTTGATCACCGCGCTGAGCAGTTCATAGGCGGGGGCGTCGCGGCTGCCGTGGTCGACGGCATGGTCGTGGTGGGCCAGTTCTTCCTCGCGGAAGACGGTCAGTTCGGCGGCCAGCGCCGGATCCTGTTCCTGAATCTCGGCGATCTGGTCCGCATAGTGCTCCTCGATCACCGCCTCGACGGCCTCGGTGCAGGCGTGGGCGGCCTTCTCGCTGATCAGGGCCGTGCCGGCGCCCAGCGTCAGGGCGGCCAGCCGCCAGATCGGCGTCATCACCGTGGGCCGCACGCCCTCGGCGTTCAGCAGGGCGTTGAAGCGCGCCAGATGCACCTGCTCCTGAAGGCCCATCTCCTCCATATCGGCGGTGATGGCTTCCTTGCCCTTGCGGCCCGCGAAGACGGCCTGCTGGGCGCGGTAGATGTGGACGGCGGCGTACTCGCCGGCGTGATCGACCCGCAGGATTTCCGCGCGACGGCGCTGGCTGGCGCCCCGACCCGGACGGGGCAGGGGAATGCGGCGGGCGTCGTGGACCGTGTCGGTCGCGGGTTCAGGAGCGTGGGGCGCGGGCATCCTTGGGCCTCTTGGCGGCGAGCAGGCTGATTACGGCAAGCGCCGCCGCGATCAGGGCGTTCCATCCTGCCATGCTGACCCCCAGGAAGCGCCACGTCACCGCGTCGCACATGGCGACCGGCTTGATCGGGCCGGTGCCCATGGCCAGCGAGGCCATGCTGGCCAGATCGACCGTGCCGCCGGCCATGCAGGTGGCGGGCAGATCCCACCATTTCAGCTCGCCGCCCATGTGGAAGACGGAGGTGACGGCGCCGGTGGCGAAGATCACGGCCAGCAGGAAGGCGGCGATACGCGGCGTGCCGCGGCTGCCGCGGCTGAGCAGGTGCCAGAGGGTGGCGACCAAGGCCACGGCGGCGGCGCCCCAGTAGACCTCACGCGCCTTGAGGCAGAGATTGCAGGGGGTGAGATCCCAGATCACTTCGGACAGATGCGCGAAGCCCAGCAGGGCCAGCGAGGCCACCAGGGCGAAGGCGGTCCACCACCGCGTCACAAGTCTGTAAAAACCTCTCATCGGACGACGTTCATAGCGGGGCCGGAGCCGTCCGTCGATTGGCTCAGAGCAGCTTCACCGCCGCGAAGGCGCCGACCAGCACCACAAGGCCGATCACGGTCCACAGCGCCAGCCGCTTCTCGACCATCGCCAGCACCGCCGGGCCCCATTTCTTCAGCACGAAGGCGACCAGGAAGAAACGGCCGCCGCGCGTGAGGACGCACAGGGCGATGAACAGGGCCAGATTGAATTGGAAGATGCCGGAGGCGATGGTCACCAGCTTGAACGGGATAGGGGTCAGCCCCTTCACCAGGATCACCCAGGCGCCGTGCTGCTGGAACAGGGCCTTGGACTGTTCGAAGGTGTCGGCCTTGCCGAGGAAGGCCAGGATCGCCAGACCCACAGGCTCGAGATAGTAGCCGATCGCATAGCCTAGGACGCCGCCCAGAACCGAGGCGATGGTGCAGACCGTGGCGTAGAAATAGGCCCGCTCCGGACGCGCCAGCACCATCGGGGCCAGCATGACATCCGGCGGAATGGGGAAGAAGGAGCTCTCGGCGAAGGACACGACCGCCAACGACTTGGTGGCGTGCTTGCTGCGGGCCAGCGAAAAGACCCAGTCATAAAGCTTGCGAAGCATCAGTCCTCCGGCGACAGGCCGAAACCATGCGTCTAGCCGATCCCGAGGCCCCGCGCATCCGCCGAAACGCCAGTTGAGTCGCCGTCGCGGCGATCCGCCGCTATAAGGCGCGCCTCCGCTCAACTCCCGCCGGATCGGAAAGCCATGCGCTACCTGCACACCATGGTCCGCGTGACCGACCTCGACGCCTCCCTGCGCTTCTGGTGCGACCTGCTGGGTCTGCAGGAGATGCGCCGGATGGAGAACGAGAAGGGCCGCTTCACCCTGGTCTTCCTCGCCGCGCCCAAGGACCTGTCGCGGTCCGAGGCCGAGCGGTCACCCGAGGTCGAGCTGACGTACAACTGGGATCCGGAAACCTATACCGGCGGCCGGAATTTCGGCCATCTGGCCTACAAGGTCGATGACATCTACGCCGCCTGCCAGCGTCTGGCCGACGGCGGCGTGCTGATCAGCCGCCCGCCCCGCGATGGTCACATGGCCTTTGTACGGTCGCCGGACGGCATCTCGATCGAGCTGCTGCAGGAAGGCGAGCCGCTGGCGCCCGCCGAACCCTGGGCCTCGATGCCCAACACCGGGAGCTGGTGATCTTGAAAGCCCTTTCCGTCCTGCCGCTGGCCCTGCTGGGACTGGCGGCCTGCGCCTCCACCACCGAGACCAATCCGTCCCGGACCGCGACCGAGCAACTGCTGCTCTCGCGCGCGGCGGACCGGGCGGTGGAGGGTCTGATCCTGCCGATCCCGGCCGGGTCGCGGGTCTTCGTGGACGAGACCTATTTCAAGGCCGAGAGCGCGCCCTACGCCCTCAGCGCCATCCGCGGCGCCCTGTCCGAGGCCGGTTACGCCATCGCCCCGAACAAGGCCGAGGCCGACGCGGTGATGGAGGTGCGCGCCGGCGCCCTGTCGCTGGAGCAGATGCGCCGCGTCGTCGGCCTGCCCGAGATGCGGGTGCCGATCAACGAGAGCCTGAACGTCGTCTCCATCCCCGAGCTGTCGATCTACAGCCGGCGTGACCGGATCGGCGTGGCCGAGTTCTCGGGCTTCCTCTACGAGCCGCGCACCGGCGCCCCGCTGGGCGCGGTCCTGCCGATGACGGGCGACTTCCGCATCCGCAGCCACAAGGTGCTGATGATCGTCTCCTGGGGCCAGCAGACCGTCGATCCCGGCGAGCGCGACCCTGGCGACAGCTGGCGGCAGTTCTAGGGCTTGGGGTTCCGGCCGTAGGCGACGCGGTGGAGGGTCCATCCGGCGGCGGCGCCGGGCAGGATCAGCGCCGCTCCGCCGATGGCGGCCGCCCCGCCAGCGACCAGCCCAAGCAAGGCCAGGATGATTGTCGCCACGCTTCCGGCCAGACCGGCGCCCAGAATTGTCGCCACAATTCGTGACCGGACCCATGTGGCATTGACGATCAGCCAAGCTGGTCCACCCACGACCACCAGTCCGATCAGAAAGACCGGTGATGCGAGCAGCACGCCCGTTACGGTCGAGAACAGGAGTTGGGCAAGCCCCCTCACTGCGCCCAACACGCCCGGCCTCAACTCGCCCAACGCCACCAACGCCGCGGTCTCGAGCGAGAACACAAAGGCCCCCGAGACAGCAGCGGCGAGAAACGCAGCGACGATGGATCTCCACTCGGGTTTCATCGCCCCGTCTCCGCCGCCACCAGCACCTTGCGCGCGCCCATCGTCTCGGGGGTGCGCACGTCCCATGCCAGCCCGGCCTTCTCCAGCAACTGGATGAAGCGGTAGCCCCAGTCGCTCTGGCCCGGGTACAGGCCGATGCGGGCCGAGCCGGGGAAGGCGTGGTGGTTGTTGTGCCAGGCCTCGCCCATGGTCGGGATCGCCGCCCAGGGCACGTCGTGCGCCTGCACCCCCGCGCCCTCGACCAGCCAGCTCTGCGGCCCGCGCCGATGCGCCAGATGGCCGACGAACCAGTGGCCGACCACCGAGGCCGAGACCCGCGCGCAAACGCCCCAGACCACAAAGCCCCAGCCGCCCATCAGATAGAGGCCGCCCGCGATGGGAACCTGCTGCAGCATCCATGTGCGCTCAAGGAAGCGATAGAAGCGGTCCCGCCCGATTTTGCCCAGATCGAACGCGGGCGGATACGCCAGCTCCAGCCGGCAATGCATCTGCCAGATCGCGTCGATCAGCATGGGCCGCCGGTGGGCCAGATAGTCGTGGCAGTCCGACTGACGCTGGGCCCAGTCGCGCAGGTCATGGGTGCGGATCATCCAGAACGGCCCGCTCATGCCGACGGCGGTCCCGATCCAGACCAGCATATGCTCCAGCCACAGCGGACATTTGAAGCTGCCGTGGATCAGCCGCCGGTGAAACCCGACCGAATGACCCAGCAGCAGGGCGCCGCCTGTCGTCACGGCGAACACCGCCACCGCGCCAGGACTGACCGTCAGCGGCCCCAGCACCAGCACCCCGACCAGCATCCCGCCGTTCCAGAGCGAGTGCAGCGGATCCCAGACGACCCGGCCCTCGACGGGCGAACAACCGGGCGTCTCGACGAGGCTGTTCACCGCGCAGGGGTCATCATGCGTGTGCGACATGGAGCCCTCCCCGGACGCGGTTTCCGTAGGCCAGCTTCCACAGGACGTAGCCGGCCAGAAGCCCCGGCCCCGCCGCGATCACGAACGTCGCCGGGCTCCAGATGGCCGACAGATGGATCGACGTCCCCGACGCCATGGCCAGCGGCAGGTACATCGCAAGCGGAGCGACGACCCCGGAGACCAGTCCGCCGGACAGGACAAAGTCCTGCCGGCTCCGAACGCCCCGCACATGCATGAACCGCCAGACCGGCGCGGCCGCCAGCATCGCGCCCAGCATCCAGATCGGGAAGGCGAGAAGGCCGATCATCAGCCCCCAGAACCCGCCGATGAGCATGAACAGCAGGAAGCCGGTCGCAGCCGCCAGTCCGGTCGCCATCAGGATCAGCAAGACCCGTATGCCGCTCCACACTCGCCTCATCGCCGCCCTCCGTCACCGGTTAGATATTTAAGACATCACTTAATCTCTTAAATCCGAAGCTGGCAAGTGGTTCGCAAATCGCTTAAATGTCGCAGCCATGCAGCGTGTGTTCGAAGCCCTCTCCTCCCAGATCCGTCGCAAGATCCTGGCCTACCTCGCCCATACCGACCTGACGGCGGGCGAGATCGCGGCGCGGTTCGAAATCTCCAAGCCCGCAGTCAGTCAGCACCTGACCGTGCTGGAGAACGCCGGCCTGGTGACCAGCGAGAAGAAGGGCCAGTACGTCCACTACAGCCTGGTCCCGGACCATCTGGCCAATACGCTGCACAGCTATGCCCAGGAGGTCTGCCCGGTCTCCAAGCCGCTGAAGGCCGAGAGCGCCGAGCTCGCCCGGGGCCGCAAGGACTGATCCTCCACGGCTTGCGCCGGCCCGCCCGAGCGTTGAAGGTCGCGCCCTCAGTTTCCGGGAGGGTTTCCATGCGTCGTCTGCTCGTCTCCACCGTCTGCGCCGTCGCCGTTCTGGCGGGCGCGCCCGTCGCGGCATCGGCCCAGACCACCGCTCCGGCTTCAGCCGACGCCTCGATCCAGACCGAGGACGCCCGGCTGGCGGCCTTCTTCGAACAGGCCTGGCAGGCGCGGATCGCCCTGTCGCCGCAGACGATGACCTCGCTCGGCCTGAAGACCGACTACGACAAGCTGGACGACACGACCGACGCCGCCGCCGAGCGTTCGCTGGCCCTGGCCGAAAGCCAGCTGGCGCAGATGAAGGCGCAATTCGATCCGGCGACGCTCAGCGCCGACAGCCGGATGTCGATGCGGCTGTTCGAGTACGGGGTGGAGCAGGCCCGGCTGTCGAACCAATGGCGCGACTGGGGCTATCAGTTCGCCGCCAACGGCAATCCGACCACCAGCCTGCCCGTCTTCCTGATCAACAACCACCGCGTCTCCAGCGTGTCGGACGCCGAGGCCTATGTCTCGCGCCTGCGCGCCTCCGAGCGGGTGATGGGCGAGATCGCCGCCGAGCTGCGCGACCGCGCCTCCAAGGGCGTCATCTCCCCGAATTTCGTGTTCGAGCCCTCGATCGCCAACACGCGCAACATCATCACCGGCGCCCCGTTCGATGACGCCGCCGACAACCCGGTCTGGGCAGACTTCCAGCGCAAGATCGGCGCGCTGGAAACCGATCAGGCGACGAAGGACCGTCTGCTGGCGGAGGGTCGCGCGGCCCTGACCGGCGAATGGAAGCGCGGCTATGAAGGCGTGCTGGCGGCGCTGGCCGAGGTGCAGCAGCAGGCGGCCGTGATGCCCGACCGCGACGGCGGCGTGTGGCGGCTTCCGGACGGCGAGGCCTATTACAACGCCCGCCTCCAGCTCTCGACCACCACCGACCTGACCGCCGACCAGATCCACGAGATCGGGCTTCGGGAGGTCGCGCGCCTGCAGGGCGAGATGCAGGTCATCATGGATCAGGTCGGCTTCACCGGCTCCCTGCCCGAGATGTTCACCCTGCTGAAGACCGATCCGCGCTTCCAGTATCCGAACACCCCGGAGGGCAAGGAGCAATATCTGACCGACGCCCGCGCCTTCATCGCCCAGGTGATGGAGGCCGCGCCGCGCTGGTTCAGCGACCTGCCGGAGGCGGCGCTGGAGGTCCGGGCGGTCGAGGCCTGGCGCGAGGCCACCGCCAGCATCGCCTTTTACAACTCGCCCGCCCCGGACGGCTCACGCCCGGGCATCTACTATGTGAACCTGTCGGACATGACCCAGGTGCTGAAGCCCCAGATCGAGGGCATCAGCTATCACGAGGGCGCGCCGGGCCATCACTTCCAGATCGCCTACGCCCAGGAGATGCAGGGCCTGCCGTCCTTCCGCCGCTTTGGCGGCTACGGCGCCTATGCCGAGGGCTGGGGCCTGTACGCCGAGCGTCTGGGCAAGGAGATGGGCTTCTATCAGGATCCCTATTCGGACTTCGGCCGTCTCTCGACCGAGCTGTGGCGCGCGGTGCGTCTGGTCACCGACACCGGCCTGCACGCCAAGCGCTGGACCCGCGAACAGGCCATGGACTATTTCCGCCAGAACTCGCTGCTGTCCGAGCGCGACATCCAGAAGGAGGTCGAGCGCTACATCACCAGCCCCGGTCAGGCGACCAGCTACAAGATCGGCGAGTTGAGGATCATGGAGCTGCGCCAGCGCGCGCAGACGGTGCTGGGCGACCGCTTCGACATCCGCGACTTCCACGCGGTGGTGCTGGGCTCAGGGTCGGTGCCGCTGGATGTGCTGAGCGATCAGGTCGACGCCTGGATCGCCGCGGGCGGCGGCGCGCCCGCCTCATAGCGAGCGGTCAGTGCGCCTCGGGCGGACGGGCGGCGGGGCTGTGATAGTCGCCGCCGGCCTTCTTCGCGGTGGCCAGCACGAATTTGCGGTCGCAGTAGCCGCACTCGACGTGGTCGTCCTCGCCCATGTCCATATAGACCAGCGGGTGGCCGAGAGCGCCGCCGCCGCCGTCGCAGGCGACGCGCTTGGTCGTCACCACGATCTCTTCCGGCGGGGGGATGATCACGGAGGTGGGGCGCGACGACATTCGGCAGGCTCTGACTTGGCGATTGGGGCAGGCGCACATAGGTATGCGCGCGCGCTCCTTACCGTCAAACGGAGACGCCTGAAACACCCGAAAGCGCCTGCATGACCGAGACCGAAGCCCTGCCCGTCAACGCCATCGAGGTTCGGGGGCTGGAAAAGACCTATGCCGGGACCAAGAAGGCCCCGCCCAAGACCGCCCTGCGCGGCGTCGATCTGGTCATTCCGCGCGGCTCGATGTTCGGCCTTCTGGGCCCGAACGGGGCGGGCAAGTCGACCCTGATCAACATCATCTCGGGCATCGTCAACAAGACCGGCGGCACGGTCTCGATCTGGGGCCGCGACATCGACAAGGCCCCGCGCGACGCCGCCGCCGCGCTGGGCGTGGTGCCGCAGGAGATCGTCGCCGACGTCTTCTTCACCCCGCGCGAGGCGCTGGAGGTGCAGGCGGGCTTCTACGGCGTGCCCGCCAGTGAGCGCCGCTCCGACGAACTGCTGGCCGCGCTCGGCCTGTCGGACAAGGCCAACGCCTACGTCCGCGCCCTGTCCGGCGGCATGAAGCGCCGCCTGATGGTGGCCAAGGCCCTGGTCCACAATCCGCCCATCCTGATCCTCGACGAGCCGACCGCCGGGGTCGATGTCGAGCTGCGCCGTCAGCTCTGGGAGTACGTCCGCAAGATCAACGCCGAGGGCGTGACCATCCTGCTGACCACCCACTACCTCGAGGAAGCGCAGGAGCTCTGCGACACCATCGCCATCATGAACCGCGGGCAGGTGGTCGCCTGCGAACCGACGCCGCAGCTGCTGCGCCGTCTGGACACCCGCAATGTGGTGGTGACCCCCGAGGGCGAACTGGACGGCCTGCCGACCGTGCCGGGCTTTGACGTGGTGCCCCGCCCGAACGGCGCCTTCGCCATCAGCTACAAGAAGGGCCAGTCGTCGGTCGAGCACGTCCTCGCCGCCGTCCGCGCCGCCGGCGTCACCATCGCCGACATCTCGACCGAGGACCCGGATCTGGAAGACGTCTTCCTGGCCCTCACCTACGGCGACGCGTCGCAGGTCAGTCCGACGAAGGACTAGGTTTTAGGCGCGAGGTTTCAGGTTTCAGGGCGTGTCTGGCGCCCAGTCCCCCAGAACCTGGAACCTAGGGCCTGAAACCTAGACGACCATCACCGTCCCGATCAGCAGGCGCGCCCCGGCGCGGCCCATGACGGTGTTGGTGGCGGTCTGCAGGGCCGAGACAAGACGCTCGATGTCCGGCGGCGCGCCCGGCAGCAGGGCTCCGGCATGTTGCTGGACCACCTGGGCATAGGCGGCGCGCAGACGCGGAGCCGACTGGGCCACCCGCGTCCGCAGGGCGGCGTCCGGCGTATCCACCCCGACCTCGACCGTCATCACGCCCAGCGCGCCGCCGGGGCGACGGACATTGCCCGTCACCGTCGGCAGGCCGAGATAGCTGTTCCCCGACGAACCGCCGCCCCCGTCCGAGGCGGCGGCGGGAGAGGCGGCGGTGGCGGCAGCGACGGCTGCCAGACCGAGAAGGGCGCGACGTTCCATGCGCGCCTTCTGGCACGCGCCGCTTTAAAACCGCGTTACATCCCCGCAAGCCCGGGATGACGCCGCCGCGCCTCATCGGCGGGCGGGCCTCCAGAAGGCGCCCGCTCTCGATATCGGTCACGACAATGATGCTGGAGACCTTGTCCCACAGGCAGTCGCCCGTGCGGCGCCGCACCTCCGCCAGGACA
The DNA here is from genome assembly GCF_042666595.1 of Brevundimonas sp. GCM10030266. Classification (NCBI taxonomy): domain Bacteria; kingdom Pseudomonadati; phylum Pseudomonadota; class Alphaproteobacteria; order Caulobacterales; family Caulobacteraceae; genus Brevundimonas; species Brevundimonas sp. GCM10030266. Next base: position 916,041 of record NZ_JBHTCY010000001.1, on the reverse strand, counting down.
TACAGCTGCGCCCCGTCCCCGGCCCAGGCCAGGCCCGCGGTGGCCACATCGCCCTCGGGCGCGGAGGCGCAGCCGTTCATCCGCACCAGTTCGGCCACGGCGGTGCGATGCGCTTCCGTCCGCTCGGTCCCCAGCCCGTTGGAGGCGACGTCGAACACCCGCACCACGCCCAGCGCCGCATTGCCGGGGTCGTTGATGAACAGGCGTCGCGAATCCGCCGCCCAGGCCGCGCGCGCCGGCAGACCGACCCGCGCCATCTCATTGCGATTGAAGAAGCCCGCGCTCAGCAGGACTTCGCCATCCCCCTTCGACACCAGACGCATCGAGCTGTTCGGCGCCAGGGCGGCGGTCTCCTGGCCGGCGTCCAGCACGACCAGCGTCGTCGGTTGCGGCGCGGCGGCGCCCGCGGGCTCGCCCGAACCGCAGGCGGTCAGGGTCAGGACGAGGACGGCGGACAGCAGGGCGCGGATCATCCGCAAGGCTTAGCCGGAGGACCGGACCGCGTCATCCTCCGCCTTCCGCCCGCCCTCCCGACTTCCTAGAACAGGCGCGCATGACCACGCCGCGCGAAATCGACACCGGACTGGAAGGCTTCCGCCTGTGGCCGGGCGCGCTCAATGCCGGGCAGCAGACCGCGCTGCTGACCGAAATCCGCGCGGCGGTCGCGGCCAGCCCCTTCTACCGCCCCGTCACCCCGGGCGGCCGCCCCTTTTCTGTGCGGATGACCAACCTCGGGCCGCTGGGCTGGGTGTCAGATCGCGACGGCTATCGCTATCAGCCGGTCCATCCGGTCACCGGACAGCCCTGGCCGCCGATCCCGTCCGTCCTGCTGGACCTCTGGCGCGACCTGACCGGCTGGCCCGAGCCGCCGGACGCCTGTCTGGTCAATCTGTATCGCGACGAGGCGAAGATGGGCCTGCATCAGGATCAGGACGAGGCCGACCTGACCGCGCCGGTGCTGTCCGTCTCGCTGGGTGACACCGCCGTCTTCCGCATCGGCCCGGCCGGCGGCGGGCCCACCCGCTCCGTCCGTCTGGCGTCGGGCGATGTCTGCGCCCTGACCGGCCCAGCGCGGCTGGCGCGGCACGGGATCGACAGGCTGCTGCCCGGCTCATCACAGTTGCTGGAGGGTGGCGGGCGCATCAACCTGACCCTGCGCCGCGCCGGTCCCGCCGAACGTCAGACTTCACGGTAATCGTGACTCGACGGCGCGAGGGGCCGCCCCCACTGTCCGGCCACCTCAAAAACCGGAGCCCGCCCATGACGCTGATCCGCCCCGAAGGTCCGCAGGCCGAAGACATGATCCTGAACCGCCGCACGCTGGGCGCCGGCGCGGTCGGAGGCCTGTTCTTCGCCGGCTACGCCCCCGCCGCCCTGGCGGCGCAGGCCGCTCCGGTGACCACGGACAGCGCGGGTCTGGTCACCGCGGATGTCACCTATCCGGCGCCAGACGGCTTCGACCTGCCCGCCTATGTCGCCCGCCCGGCGGGAGACGGCCCCTTCCCGGTGGTGATCGTGGTGTCCGAGATCTTCGGTGTGCACGAGTACATCCGCGACATCTGCCGCCGCCTGGCCAAGGCCGGTTATGCGGCGGTCGCTCCGGCCTTCTTCAACCGGGTCGAGGATCCGGCGCCCCTGACCGACATGACCCGCATCATGCAGATCGTCTCGGCGGCCGGTTATGAGCAGGTGATGGGCGATGTGTCGGCCACGCTGGACTGGGTCAGCCAGCAGCTCTGGGCCGACGGCGACAAGGTCGGCATCACCGGCTGGTGCTGGGGCGGCAAGGTCACCTGGCAGGCCTGCGCCCGCTTCGCCGTCATCGACGGCGGCGTCGCCTGGTACGGCCGTCTGGCCCCCGCCGCCAACGCCACCCCCGAACAGATCTCCAGCGGCCAGCCCTGGCCGGTCGATCTGGCCGATGACCTCAAATCCCCGGTGCTGGGCCTTTATGGCGAGAACGACACCGGCATCCCCCTCCCCAGCGTCGAGGCCATGCGCCGCGCCCTGGCCCGCGCCGGCCAGACCGCCAGCGACATCGTCGTCTATCCGGGCGCCCCGCACGGCTTCCACGCCGACTACCGCGACAGCTACCGCGCGGCCGACGCCGCAGACGGCTGGGCGAAGCTGCTGGCCTTCTTCGAGGCGCGGCTGAAGCGCTGAATCCTTCTCCCCTCGGGGGAGAAGGTGTCCCGAAGGGAGGGATGAGGGGGACTCTATCCGCACCGCAATTGGAGAGGGGGACGCCGCTTCCAGCATCCCCCTCATCCGTCATGCTCCGCATGCCACCTTCTCCCCCGGAGGGGAGAAGGGGTTAAGCCTTGCTGTCGAAATTCCCGCCGGTGGCCTGGGCGGCGGCATAGGCCGCATTGCCCGCCGCGGCGCCGGAGCCCTTGGCGGCGACCACCACCATGGCCGGACGCACGGTGCGGCCGAACAGGGCGTAGCCGGCCTGCAGGGTCTGGATCACCTGACCGCCCTGAACGGTGTCGGACGGCTGCTCCATCATCGCCTGATGCAGGTGCGGGTCGAAGACCTCGCCCGGCTCCGGCGCGACGCGCTTCAGATTGTTGGCCTCGAAGGCCGAGAACAGGGCCTTCTGGGTCAGCTCCAGCCCTTCGGTCAGGCCTGCGGCGGCGCCGTCGGCCTCCTTCGGCGCGGCCTGGATGGCGCGCTCCAGATTGTCGGCCACGACCAGAAGGTCGCGCGCGAACTTCTGGATGGCGTAGGCGCGGGCGTCATTGTTCTGGGTTTCGGCCCGGCGCTTGGTGTTCTCGGCCTCGGCCACGGCGCGCAGGGCGCGATCCTTCCACTGGTCGCGCTCGGCGATCACGGCGTCCAGCGGGGCCAGGTCGTCCTCGCCGCCAAAGCCTTCGGCCTCGCCGATGTCGGCGTCCAGTTCGGTTTCGGGATCGTAGTCGGGGGTATCGTTCACGTCTCTTGTCCGTCCAGCATCCGGCCCAGCACCCGGGCGGTATAGTCCACCAACGGGATGACACGGGCGTAGTTCAGTCTCGCGGGCCCGATCACGCCTATGGCGCCCAGAACCCGTTGTCGGCCGCTCATATAGGGCGCCGCGATCACGGCGGAACCCGAAAGTGAGAACAGGCGCGTTTCCGCGCCGATAAAGATGCGGACGCCCTGGGCCGAGGACACCCCGTCCAGCAGGCCGATCAGCTGTTCCTTCTGCTCCAGATCGTCGAACAGGACGCGGACCTTCTCCAGATCCTCCATCGCCCCGGCGTCCTGCAGCAGATTGGCCCGGCCCCGCACGATCAGCGCGCGTTCTCGCTCCGCCCCGCCTGACCAGGCGGCCAGCCCATCCTCGACCAGTCGCGCCGCCGTCGCGTCCAGCTCGCGCCGCGCCAGATCCAGCTCGGTCCGCATCTCGGTGCGCGCCTCATGCAGGGGGCGACCACGCAGACGGGCATTCAGGAAGTTCGACGCCTCCTGCAGGGTCGAGGGCGTCACCCCGGCCTTCAGCGGCATCAGCCGGTTCTCGACCGAGCCGTCGTCGCCGACCAGCACCGCCAGCGCCTGATCATGGCCCAGCGCCACGAACTCCACATGCTTGACCCCGGCGTCGCGCACCGGACTGGCCACGATGCTGGCGCCGCCCGCCAGACCCGACAGCAGGGACGAGGCCTCGTTCAGCGCCTCATCGAAGCTGCGGCCGCGCCCCGCCAGCCGCCCGTCAATCTCGCGCCGCTCCTCCGTGGAGATGTCGCCGATCTCCAGCAGGCCGTCGACGAACAGCCGCAGGCCCGCATGGGTCGGGATCCGCCCCGCCGAGGTGTGCGGCGAGGCCAGCAGCCCCGCCAGCGTCAGGTCCTGCATGGTGTTGCGGATCGAGGCCGGCGACAGGCTGACCCCGCTCATCGCCAGCGTCCGCGACCCCACCGGCTCGCCGGTCTGGAGATAGCTTTCGACGATGCGCCGGAAGATGTCGCGCGCGCGCTGGTCCAGCGCCGGCAGGGTCGGGGAGGGGTTCAGAAAGGTCATGCCGCGCCTCTCGCCGCCCACGCCGCCCGATCCAGCCTCATCACCAGACAATCATCCTCGTCATTGAAGACCTGTCGTCCGACCTCTTCGAACCCCAGCCGGCGGTAGAAGCGATGGGCGTCCGTATTGGTGTTCAGGGGGTCGATGATGACCGCCTTCACCGTCGGATCGGCGAAGGCGGCCTCGATCGCCAGCGTCATCATTTGCGTGCCGTAGCCGCGATTGAGCGCATCCGCCGGGCCGATCCAGATGTCCATGGCCCGCAGGCCCGGCTCGATCTCGCCCCAGTAATGGCTGGGCTCCAGATGCGGGTCGCACACCTGCATGGCGCCGATGGGCCGACCGTCCGCCTCGGCGATCAGGTGGAAACTCACAGGCGAGGCCGCGGCCAGTTCCTCCGGCCAGTCGATGCCGTCAAAGGCGACCTCCAGATCAGGCCGGTCGCTGGAGCAGGCGATCACATGCGGCTCCCGGTCCCAGGCCTGCAGCACGGGCACATCCGCCGGCGTCGCGGGACGCAGGCGCACCAGACCGGGCGTGGAGGGGGACAGGCTCATGGTTTCAGGATAAGCAGCGCCCCGTCCTCTTCCAAGACGGCTTCCACGGACCCCCGATCATGACCACGCCCCGCCCTTCCGACCGCACCCCCGAACAGCTCCGCAAGGTGACGCTGGAAACCGGCGTGAACCGCTACGCCGAGGGCTCCTGCCTGGTCACCTTCGGCAATACGAAGGTTCTGGTCACCGCGTCGGTGGAAGAGAACGTCCCCGGCTGGATGCGCGGCAAGGGTCAGGGCTGGGTGACGGCCGAATACGGCATGCTGCCCCGCGCCACCCACACCCGCGGTCGTCGTGAGGCCGCGGCGGGCAAGCAGACCGGCCGGACGCAGGAAATCCAGCGCCTGATCGGCCGTAGCTTGCGCGCCGTCGTGGACCTGAAGGCGCTGGGCGAGCGTCAGGTGGTCCTGGACTGCGACGTCATCCAGGCCGATGGCGGCACCCGCACCGCCGCCATCACCGGCGCCTGGGTCGCCATGGCCTCGGCCTTCGACTACCTGCGCGCCGAGGGCGTGATGAAGACCGATCCGATCCTCGACCAGGTCGCCGCCGTCTCTTGCGGCGTCTGCAACGACCAGCCGGTGCTGGACCTCGACTACGAAGAGGACTCCTCCGCCGAGGCCGACAGCAATTTCGTCCTGACCGGCTCGGGGACCATCGTCGAGATCCAGGCCACGGGCGAGAAGCGCGGCTTCTCGCGCGCCGAGTTCAACCGCCTGTTCGAACTGGCCGAGATCGGCTGCGGCGAGCTGTTCGCCCTGCAGCGCGCGGCCCTGGGTCGCTGATTTCGCCTGACAGCGTTACGGGCTTTTATCGGTAACCAAAACGCGGCATCGTCGTTTCTCCACGTCATGGGGAGATGACGATGCGCCTGCCGATCCTGTTGACCGCCGCCCTGCTGATGGTGGCCGCCTGCGACCAGCAACCCGCGTCTCCGGGCGCGGAGCCCGCCGCGCCCGCGACCACGGCGGCGACGCCGGAACCGGTCATGCCCGCCGATGCGCCGCCGCAGGAAGAGGCGCCGGCCGAGGCCGCCTCCTGCACCGCCGAACAGGGCGAGGCCGCCGCCGTCGCCCTGGCCAGCCGCTGCACCCGCGTCAGCCCGGCCAGCCACCCGCCCTGCAATCCGGCAAATCCCTGCCAGATGATCCAGGACGAGATCGACCGCTCCTGCGCCATGTATGGACCGGGCGAGACCAAGCCGGTGGAGTGCGCCGCTTAACGGTTTCCAGACTCCAGGTCGGTTACGGTCGCGGGCATGACGCCCGTGGCCACACCCCCCGATCTTCGCGCCCTGACGACGCTGCGCTTCCTCGCGGCCGCCTGGGTGGTGCTCTACACGGCCTGGCCGCACCTGAACGTCGGCTTCACGCCCACGCTGGTGACCAAGGGCTATCTGGGCGTCGAGGTCTTCTTCGTCCTGTCCGGCTTCATCCTCAGCCACGTCTATCTCGAGGCGGTCGGCGAGAAGCGCTATTCCCACAAGGGCTTCCTGTGGGCGCGGATCGCCCGGGTCTATCCGCTGCATCTGGTGACGCTGGCCGGCATGGCCGTGCTGGGGATCGGCGCGGTGTTCGCGGGCCTGTCCGTCAGTGAGAGCCTGACCGACTGGCGCGCCCTGCCCGCCCACCTGACCATGACCCACGCCTGGGGTCTGGCGCCGTCGTCGGCCTTCAACCATCCGTCCTGGTCGATCTCGGCGGAATGGTTCGCCTATCTGACCTTCCCGGCCTTCGCCTTCGTCGCCTGGCGACTGAAGGATCGACCGGTCGTGGCCACCGTTCTGGCGGCCATCGTGGCGCTGGGCATCTACGCCGCCTTCCAGCCGCTGGCCGGCTTCTCCCTGACCGAGGCCACCTTCCGCTGGGGCGCGCTGCGCATCGTCCCCTGCTTCCTGCTGGGCTGCGCCCTGTATCTTATCTATCGCCGCGCCCCGATCCCCCATGCGGGACTGGTCGCCCTGCTGAGCGGCGCGGGCGTCATCATCAGCGCGTCGCTGGGCCTGTGGGATCCGGTCACCGTCCTGTTCGCGGGCGGGCTGATCCTGTCGCTGGGCTCGCTGGCCAATGAGAAGGCCAGCCTCTTCGCCTCGCCCTTCGGCGTCTATCTGGGCGAGATTTCCTACTCTATCTACATGGTCTGCGCGCCGGTCCTGCTGGTCATGACCAATGTCGCCGCGCGCCTGACCGGGGCCGACGACAAGCGTTTTCACATGATTGTGTGGTTGGCCGTCGTCGCGGCCATTCCGGTGGCGGCCATGGCGACCTATCACCTCGTCGAACGCCCTGCCCGCACCGCTTTGCGGCGATTCGCCAAGCCCAACGGCTCAGGTCAAGCCGCGACCGAAGCGCGCACACCGACGGCGTAAAGGGGTCTTCAACCCTCGCCCACTATCGGTTACGGCTTGTTTCAACGGCAGTCGGGAAAAGCCTCAGCATGTTCAAACGGCTCAAAGCCGCCGCAGTTGCGGCGACCCTCGGAATGTTTGTGCTGGGCGCCACCGCCCCCGCAGCGAACGCCGGAGAGCCGTACTGGCAGTGCGTGACCTTCGCCCGCATGTTCTCGGGCATCCAGATCTTCGGCGACGCCCTGACCTGGTGGCGTCAGGCGCAGGGGCGCTTCCAGACCGGCAACACCCCCCGCACCGGATCGGTCCTCTCGTTCGAGGCGAGCGGCCGCATGAGCCGCGGGCACGTCGCCGTCGTCTCCGAAGTCCTGACCCCCCGCGTGATCCGCATCACCCACGCCAACTGGGGCGGCAGCCGCGGCAAGGTCGAGGAAAACGTCACCGTCGTTGATGTTTCGGGCGACAACGATTGGACCGCCGTGAAGGTCTGGTACAACCCGATCAATGACCTCGGCACGACCGTCTATCCGACCAACGGCTTCATCTACCAGCAGGCGCCCGTCGCCGCTGGCGTCGAGATGGCGTCGGTTCCCTCGGCCGCCGGCCAGAACTGACCTGAGGGCCTCCGTTCGGGAGGCCTTCCAGTGATCCGCATGTATCGCTCGACAGGCGCCGCCTGCGAGGACGCCGTGATCGAGGCGGGCAAGCTGTCGCTGCATCCCGACGTGCTGTGGATCGACATGCTCAATCCCACACGCGACGAGGACGCCGCGGTCGAGGCCGCGCTGGGCGTCTCCGTGCCCACCCGCGAGGAGATGAAGGAGCTGGAGGCCTCCAGCCGCGTCTATCGCGAGAACGGGGCCACCTATCTGACCGCCGACATCATCACCCGGGGCGACGAGGAAATCCCCGGCATCGAGCCGGTCACCTTCGTCCTGACCGCCGGCCCGCTGATCACCATCCGCTACGCCGAGCCCAAGCCCTTCGCCCTGCTGCTGGAGAAGCTGGAGCGCGAGCCGGGCCTGTGCGGCTCTGGCGCGGACCTGTTCCTGAACCTGATGGAGGTGGTGGTCGACCGCGCGTCGGACATCCTGTCCAAGACCGTGGTGCGGGTGGAGGGCATCGCCAATCACGTCTTCTCGGGCGGCAAGACGGTCGGGTTCGAGAAGCTGATCACCAAGCTGGGCCGCGCCCAGATCGCCAACGCCCGCATCGAGCAGAGCCTGGCCGGCCTGACCCGCGTCTTCGCCTTCGTCACCGCCGACGAGCGGATCGACAGCGGCGACGCCCGCGCCCACCTGCGCTCGCTCAGCCGCGACGTCGAAAGCCTGAGCGCCCACAACCAGTCCGTCGCCGCCTCGATCAATTTCCAGCTGTCGGCGGCGCTGGGCCTGATCAACATCGAGCAGTCGTCGATCATCAAGATCTTCTCGGTCGCCGCCGTCGCCTTCCTGCCGCCGACCCTGATCGCCTCGATCTACGGCATGAATTTCGACCACATGCCCGAACTGCACTGGATGGCCGGCTATCCGCTGGCCGTCGTGGCCATGGTCATTTCCGCCATCCTTCCCCTGCTGTGGTTCAAGCGGAAGGGCTGGCTGTAACTTGACCCCGGACAGCCTTCCGGGTCTTCCTGCCCGCCCCGTTGGTGGAGTTCCCCCCATGCGCCTGACCGTCCTCGCCGCCGCGTCCGCCCTAGCCCTCATCCTCGCCGCCTGTTCGCAGGGTGGAGAGACCGTCGAGGCGCCGGCCGAACCGCCCGCCCCGGCCGCCGTGCTGGCCGGCGTAGATCTGACCCAGCCGCTCAGCCTGGTCGGCACCGAGCCCTTCTGGGGCATCCGGCTGACCGGTCAGGAGCTGGTCTATTCGGGCGTCGACCGGCCCGAGCAACGCGCGCCCCAGCCCGCCCTGACCGTCCAAGGCACGGTGGCCACCCTGCAGACCCGCTCGGCGACGGGCACTGTCTTCGACCTCACCCTGACCGCCACCGAATGCAGCGACGGCATGAGCGACCGCACCTATCCGCTGACCGCCATGGTCAAGGTCGGGGACGAAAGCCTGATGGGCTGCGCCGCCACCACCGCGGCGATCCAGAGCGCGGGCGAAAGCGGCCCCGTCTCCTGACCGCCGTCAGGCGTCCCTGAGCGTCCGCATGGCCCCAAGCCGCCCGAAGGCGATGGTCAGGGCCTTGCGCCGCGCGGGCGCCAGGGGGCTGGAGGGGGCGTCACGCACCACCGCCCCGCCGAAGCCGTCGGCCACGATCAGCCCCGGCTCGTCGGGCAGCACGCCTTGCGGAAACTCGGGCGCCACGGCGAAATAGAAGGCGTCGCAGAACGGTCCGTACTCGTGCCATTTGCGATCGACGCGATAGTCCTCGACGCCGGACTTCACCTCGACGATGACGATGTCGCCCCTCGGCCCCAGCGCCATGACATCGGCCCGCCGTCCATTGGGAAGACACACCTCCAGCAGCGGCGCATAGCCGAGGTCCAGCATCAGACGCGCCGCGCCCCGCGTCACCGCCTGGGTGGTCTCGGGTCGGCTGAAGACAAGGTCGATCTGAAGCGCGGCGGCGGCCATGCCCCCGTTATGTTCCGCCTTCGTTCCGGTTTCAAGTGCGGGGTTACTGCCCGGTCTGCACGACCTGCGCCGTCGGCAGGCCCAGCGCCGCCGCCCGTCGGACCAGATCCGCGCGCACCGCCGCCGACGGGCTCTGGCTGCGATGCCAGATCCACCAGTCCGACCGGTTCGGCAACGACAGGATGGCCCAGCTGTAGTCGTCGGCGTGGGCCTGCACCCGATAGTTCTGGCCCGCCAGCCCGCCGAAGCTCAGCAGCCCGGTCAGGCTGAAGCGGAAATTCCGGTTGGTCCCCGGATCCGTCACCCGCGCATTGGCGCGCAGGGTCTCCACCACGCCATCCGCACGGCGGGTGCAGGTGACGACGATCCCGTAGCGGTCGGCCCGGCTCTGCGGGGTGAAGTCGATCTGGGCGCGTCGGCAGTCCTTCTGCAGGTCATTGGGGCTGCGCACGACCTCGAACCAGCGACCGTCGAAACGGTCCATATCCACGCTCTGGGCAAGCGCGGGCGTGGCGATCAGGGCCCCGCCGACGACGAAGGTGAGGACAGACAGGCGGGCGATCATGGCGCAGCACTCCTTTGATCCCGACGTCTGTCTACGCGCCGGACCCGCGATCGGATGCATCCGCCAGACAGCGGATGTCGATCGTGCCCAATATGGAGTACCATCTGTTCCGGGGGCCTTTCCGGAGAGACACGATGGCCGAGGATCGGGTCGCACGCCGCAATCGGAGCAGCGCCACGGGACTGTGGGTGCTGGCGGGACTGGCGTTGGTCGTCATCGTCCTGATCGGGGCGATGGTGCTGAAATCCAACGCCGCCGACCAGCGCGCCCGTCAGGAGGCCGAGGCCGCGGCGACACGCGCCCCGACCTGACCTGCTTCAATCCGTCAGAGAATGTAGCGGCTCAGGTCGGCATTCTTCGCCAGTTCGCCGATCCGCTCGCGCACCTGCGCGCCGTCGAAGGTGATCGTCTGGCCGGTCAGGTCCGACGCCTTGAAGCTGGTCTCCTCCAGCACCCGCTCCAGCACCGTCTGCAGACGACGGGCGCCGATGTTCTCGACCGCCGAATTGGCGGCCACCGCCGCATCGGCCAGCGCCTCCACCGCGTCGTCGGTGAAGACCAGGGTCACCTCTTCCGTCGCCAGCAGGGCCTGGTTCTGACGGATCAGATTGGCTTCCGGCTCTGTCAGGATCCGCTTGAAGTCATCGCGGGTCAGCGCCTTCAGCTCCACCCGGATCGGCAGACGCCCCTGCAGCTCGGGCAGCAGATCCGACGGCTTGGCCACGTGGAAGGCGCCCGAGGCGATGAACAGCACATGGTCGGACTTCACCGGCCCGTATTTGGTCGAGACGGTCGTGCCCTCGATCAGCGGCAGCAGGTCGCGCTGCACGCCCTCGCGGCTGACATCCGCGCCGCGGCCTTCCGACCGCACGGCCACCTTGTCGATCTCGTCGATGAAGACGATGCCCTCGTTCTCGGCCAGCGACAGGGCTTCGGCGGTCAGGCTCTCCTGATCCAGCAGTTTGTCGCTTTCCTCGGTGGTGAGCGGCGCGACGGCGTCCCTGACCGTCAGCTTGACCTTCTTGGTCCGCGCCCCGCCCAGCTTGCCCAGCATCTCCGACAGGTTGATCATCCCGACATTGCCGCCGCCCGGCAGGTCCATGCCCTGCATCGGCGAGGCGGTGTCAGCCAGCTCCAGCTCGATCTCCTTGTCGTCCAGTTCACCGGCGCGCAGCTTCTTGCGGAAGCTGTCGCGCGTCGCCGGCTGCGAGCCCGGCCCGACCAGGGCGTCGAGGATCCGTTCCTCGGCGGCGCCCTCGGCCTTGGCCTTCACGCCCGCCCGGCGCTTGTCGCGCACCATGACCAGCGCCGCCTCGACCAGATCGCGCATGATCTGGTCCACGTCGCGCCCGACATAGCCGACCTCGGTGAACTTCGTCGCCTCGACCTTCAGGAAGGGCGACCCGGCCAGCTTCGCCAGCCGCCGCGCGATCTCGGTCTTCCCGACGCCCGTCGGCCCGATCATCAGGATATTCTTCGGCGTCACCTCGTCGCGCAGATCATCCGGCACACGCTTGCGCCGCCAGCGATTGCGCAGGGCCACGGCCACGGCGCGCTTGGCGTCATGTTGACCGACGATGAAGCGGTCGAGTTCGGAAACGATTTCGCGGGGAGAGAGGTCGGTCATACAGCGCAGATAGGACGCTTCCGCCGCCTGCGGGAGGGGGCGCGACGGAAAGCCCGCGCTTCAGCCCAACCGCAGCAGGTTTCACACCAAGGACACCAAGGAAGACACCAAGGACACCAAGAGACCTGAGCGACCGCAAAGGACGCGGAACGCGTCAATCATCCCTCGCGAACAACGGAGGCGCTCACGCCTCGCTCCGAGCACGATCCCTTGGTGTTCTTCGTGTCTTCCTTGGTGTCCTTGGTGTGAAACAACCAGCCTCGGCTCACACAACGAGCCGACGAAGGCCTGTCTTCAGCATGACGGTGTTGAAATTGATCAGGTAACCGAGCCGAACGCCGGAAAACCTCAGATAGGTCAGCACCTGGGCCGCATGGATCGACGCAAGGGCGTCGATCGATTTGACCTCGACCACCACGCAGCCCTCAACCAGCAAATCCAACCGGTAGCCGGTTTCCAGCCGAATATCGCATACTGGACAGGAACCACGACTTGCCGTTCGACCCTGAGCCCAGCCAACCGAAGCTCCTCCGCAAGGCAGGCCTCGTAGACGCTCTCCAACAATCCTGGCCCGAGCGCCGTGTGAACCGCGAATGCGGCGTTCAGCACACGCCGCCCCATGCGATCTATCGCTTCGGGGACAGGCTCGCGCCCGTCGTGTTCGTTGTGCATCCGTTGCGCCCGTTGTGATGAACCCCGGAAACTCACCACATCAACACAACCATAAGACGCACCCCTACTCCAGCGCCTCCACCGTCAGGTTCCCGTTGGTGTACACGCAGATCTCCGCCGCGATGGCCATCGATCGGCGCGCGATCGTCTCGGCGTCCAGCTCGGTGTTCTCGATCAGGGCGCGGGCCGCCGACAGGGCGTAGTTGCCGCCCGAACCGACCGCCGCCACGCCATGTTCCGGCTCCAGCACGTCGCCGACGCCGGTCACGGTGAAGATCGAATCCTTGTCCGCCACCAGCAACATGGCCTCAAGCCGTCGCAGGTAGCGATCCGTGCGCCAGTCCTTGGCCAGATCCACGCAGGCGCGGGCCAGCTGGTCCGGATACTGCTCCAGCTTGGCTTCCAGCCGTTCGATCAGGGTGAAGGCGTCGGCCGTCGCGCCGGCGAAACCCGCCAGCACCTTGCCGCCCGCCAGGGTGCGGACCTTGCGCGCCGCGCCCTTGACGATGGTCGGTCCCATCGAGACCTGGCCGTCGCCGGCGATGACCGTGCGGCCATCCTTACGCACGGCAAGGATCGTTGTGCCGTGCCAGTCCGGAAAAGAAGATGCGATGTTCGTCATCCCGTTGAGATGGAGACCGAAATGCGGCGAGGCAAGGGAATCCTGTGGGATTTCAACGATACGCAAGCGCCACAATATCACCAATGTAACCCGTTACATTAACAAACTGAGCCCGTCGGGCGGCCAATTTGGGGTTGGATCGTGCTGCATCGAGTGATTTACGCCAGTGAAGCGACCGGAGTAACGGGCGTCTCGACCATTTCGCTCGCCCACATCCTCGGCGCGTCGGAGGCCAACAACCGTCGCGACGACATCACCGCGTCGATCATGTTCCACCATGGCCAGATCCTTCAGGTCATCGAAGGCGCCCGGGTTGATATCGACCGGTTGATGCGTCGCCTGCTGAACGACCGCCGCCACACCGGCCTGCGCATCCTGGTCGACACCCCGATCAGCGCCCGCGTTCTGCATGAGCCGATCAGCGTCTGCCCCGATCCCGCGACCATGCTCCAGCGCGTGGGCGCCGCCGAGATCTCGCGCCTGACGGCGAACGAGGCCGAGGCCATCGTGGACTTCAAGGCCGCCGCCTGAAGAGGCGTGACCTTCCCGTCGCCAGCGCCTAACTGAGGCCTGTGACCTTTTCCGAAGACGAAATCGAACGCTACGCCCGTCATCTGGTGCTGTCCGAGGTGGGCGGTCCCGGCCAGCAGCGGCTCAAGGCCGCGCGCGTCGGCCTGATCGGCCTGGGCGGCGTCGGCGCCCCCGCGGCCCTCTATCTGGCGGCCGCCGGCATCGGCGCCCTGCGCCTGATCGACGACGACACGGTCGCCCTGTCCAATCTCCAGCGCCAGATCGTCTTCGACAGCGCCGACATCGGCCGCGCCAAGGTCGTCGCCGGCGCCGAGGCCCTGGCCGCCCTCAATCCCCATGTCGCGCTGGAACTGCGCCCCGAGCACCTGACGGCCGAGAACGCCGCGGCCTTGGTCGAGGGCTGTGATGTCGTCATCGACGGCACCGACGATTTTGAAACCCGCTTTTGCGTCAACGCCGCCTGCGTGGCCCACGGCGTCCCGCTGGTCTCCGGCGCCCTGGGCCGCTGGAGCGGACAGGTCGGCGTCTTCCGAGGTCGCCCCTGCTATCGCTGCATGGTGCCTGACAGCCCGCCGGACGCCGAGACCTGCAGTCGCGTCGGCGTCATCGGCGCCCTGGCTGGCGTCGTCGGGGCCATGGCGGCGCTGGAGGCGATCAAGCTGATCGCCGACGCGGGCGAGCCGCTGTCAGGCCGCCTGCTCCTGTACGACGGACTGGCGGGGACGGCGCGGACCGTCCGCGTCGCCCCCGATCCGGACTGCCCGGTCTGCGGTCAGGCGAAGGCGGTCCGCAGCAAGGCCACGTAGCGCCGCATCAGGACTTCGCCCTCGCTGGCCGTCCAGTCGGCGTGCCCGGCGTCAGCGACCTCCACCAGCTCCACCGACTTGCCGGCGGCGCGCAGGGCGTCGTTCATGCGGCGCGACTGGACGATCGGCACGACCTTGTCGTCAACGCCGTGCACCAGCAGCACCGGACAGGACACCTCGGCGACCCGACGGCGTGGCGACGCCGCCTGCAGCGCCGGTCCCACGGTGCGCGGGTCGCCGATCCGCCGGACCCAGAAGTCGTAGACCGGCTTGCCCGGCTGGTCGTCCTCACGCTCTTCCCAGGCCAGCATGTCCGGCAGGTCATAGACGCCGCAGATGCCGATCGCCGCCTTGTAGAGGTCCGGGCGACGCACCGCGCCCATCAGCGCCGCATAGCCGCCGTAGCTGGAGCCGATGATCGCGACCCGGGTCGCGTCCAGGCCCTTGCTTTCGATGGCCAGGGCCACCGCGTCCTCGACGTCCTCCTGCATCCGGTCACCCCAGCGGGTCCAGCCCTGGCTGGCGAAGCCGAGGCCATAGCCGCCGGAGCCGCGGAAATTGGGACGCAGAACCCACCATCCCTGCGCCGCGAGCGCCTGGACCTCGCGGTCCCAGCCCTGGGTGTCCCGCAGCTCGGCCCGCCGTGCGGCATGACCACCAGAGGCCCCGGCGCCCCGCCCGGCGGCGCCGTCAGATAGGCCTCGATCTGCGCTCCGTCCCGCGTCGTCACCATCAGACGCTCCGACGGGGCCAGCCGCGCGATGTCGAGCGTCGCCCGCGCGCCGATGTTCACGATGGCCCGTGCGTCCCGGTCGTAGAAGAACCAGGCGCCCGGCTCTCGCGGCCCGGTGACATAGGCGATGAAGCGATTGCGGGCGACGTCCACGTCCGTCAGATGGACATCGCACTCGTTCTCGAAGAACCGGTTCAGGCCGCGATGGTGCACCGCCATCACGGGCTCCTGGAACTCATATTCCAGCCGCTCGCCGTAGTAGGCCGCACCCATGTATTTCCCGGCGGAATCCTTCAGGCCGTACAGGACGTCCCGGTTCTGACGCCCGTTTATCGGCGCGCCGAGCTCCAGACTGTGCAGGTTCATCTCGCGGATGCTTTCCACGTCCTCGCCCTCGCTCCGCGCCGAGACCAGAACCACGCCGGGCCGCTCCGTCTCGCCGACCCAGGAGAAGTCGGGCGCGTCGATGGTGCGGGTCCGGCGGACCAGCTTCCAGTCCCGCTCGCCCGGAGCCCGGGCATAGACCGTCTCCACTGTGCCGCGCATGTTGATGTCGTGCCGCATGACGGCGACGCCGCCCTGGGTCTGCCAGGCGAAGGTGCCCGAGCCGCCGCGCTCGATCCGCTCGGCCGACCCGGTATTGATGTTGACCCGATGCAGACCCAGCACGCCGTCCCGCTCCCAGGCGGTCATCAGCACATGGTCCGGGTCGCCGGGCAGCATGTCGACCACCGTTCCCATGTTGAGAGAGGCGCGCATGCGCTGCCGCTGGTCCTGGAACATCACGACGACATCGCCGCCCGTCGCCCCGACCGAGACCACCCGCCGCGAGGTCAGTTCGACGCCCGGCCGACGCATGTTCGAGCCGGTCCTTCCGCGCGACGCCGTGACGACCGTGATGGCCACACGCACCAGCAGGCGCTCATCGCTTCCCCATTCAAGGGCCTCGACCTCAAGCTGACCCAGCGAAATCCGCCGACGCGGCCCCTCGGGGTTGTTGGCGTCGATGATGTCGATGACGCCGAGCGGCTCGTCCTCTGTCCCCAGCTGCTCCAGCACCGCAATGCGCTGCCCCGAGGGCGACAAGGTCGCCGACCGGGTGCGGCTCGGCGTGAAGAAGGTCTCCAGGCCATAGGGCCCGGTCGCGGCCTGCGTCGCCCTCGCCGGCAAGGCCGGCACGGCCGTCATGACTCCCAGTGCGCCTGCGCCGACCAGTACGCCGCGCCGCGACAACGCTGCGCGCGCCGCCTTGCTCAATCCCGATTTCACAATGATCCCCCGATACTTGCGGGGGGCAAGCAACCCAAACGCGGGCGCGTCGTCAACCGCGAATATCAGAACATCGCAGGAATGACGCGGTCCGGCGGGCGATGGCCGTTGGCGAAGGTCTGGATGTTGGCGATCACCCGGTCGCCCATATCCTGCCGCGCCTCAATGGTGGCCGAGCCCAGATGCGGCAGCAGCACCACGTTCGGATGGCCCAGCAGGCCCGGATGCACCTTCGGCTCCTGCTCGAACACATCCAGCCCGACCCCGGCGATGCGACGCTGGGCCACAGCCTCGGCCAGCGCAGTCTCGTCGATCAGTTCGCCGCGCGCGGTGTTCACCAGGATCGCCTCGGGCCGCAGCTTCGCCAGCCGCTCCGCCGACAGCAGGTGATGGGTCTCCTTCGTCGCCGGGCAGTTCAGCGAGATCAGGTCCATCCGCGCCAGCATCTGGTCCAGGTCGTCCCAGTAGGTGGCCCCCAGCTCCTCGGCGATCATCGGCGAGACCGGCTTGCGGTTATGGTAGTGGACCTGCATCCCGAAGGCCTTCGCCCGGCGAGCCAGCGCCTGACCGATCCGGCCCATGCCGACGATGCCCAGCCGCTTGCCCCACAGCTTGCGTCCCGTCATCCAGGTCGGGGTCCAGCCCTCGAACCGGCCCTCCTGCATCACCTGCGCGCCTTCGACGATCCGGCGGCTGGCCGCCAGGATCAGGGTCATGGCCAGATCGGCCGTGTCCTCGGTCAGGACGCCCGGAGTGTTGGTCACGATCAGGCCGCGCCCGACCGCCGCGTCGATGTCGATATGGTCCACGCCCGCGCCGAAATTGGCGATCATCTTCAACTGCGGCCCGGCCTTCGAAATCAGGTCCGCGTCGATCACGTCGGTGATGGTCGGCGACAGGACGTCGGCCCGCTGGACCGCCGCTTCGAGCTCGGCCCGCGTCATCGGCCTGTCGGTCAGGTTCAGCTCGGCGTCGAACAGCTCCCGCATCCGTGTTTCCACGGCGTCGGGCAGGCGCCTGGTTAATACGACCTTAAGCCTGGGAGCGGACATTCGGAGCCTTCGCGTTCTTCACCCCCGGCTTTAATGGTCCTCCCGGTGTCTGGCAAAACATCTGGCAAAGCGTTCGCCAGGGCGCCCGCGCTCAGGCGCCTCGCCCTGATCGGCGGCGTGCTGGGCTGCGGCCTGCTGGCCGGCGCGGCCCAGACCATGCCGGACGGTCGTCCGACCCCCAGCGGCCAGCCGGTGCCGCGCTGGCTGTCGCTGAAATCCGACCGCGTCCACGCCCGTCAGGGACCGGGCCTCGATTACCGAATCCTGTGGAGTTACCAGGTCTCCGGCCTGCCGGTTCAGGTCATCGCCGAGACCTCCGACTGGCGCAAGATCTGCGACGCCGAAGGTGCCGTCGCCTGGGTCCATCGCAGCGTCGTCTCCAGCCGGCGCAGCGTGATCAATCTGTCGCGCGAGGAAATCCCCGTCCACGCGGGCCGCTCCTCCACCTCGCCGGTCCGCGCCCGCCTGTCCGCCCGCGCCCTGGTCTCGCTGGACGAATGCGTTGACCAGTGGTGCGAGATCCGCGCCCGCCGCCTGCGCGGCTGGGTGCCCCAGACCGCCGTCTTCGGCGCCCAGGACCGCCCCCTGTGCAACGCCAACCGCCCGGCGGGCACGGGGCGGAACGGCCAGTAATCCCCTCTCCCGTGGGGAGAGGGCTTGAGCGCACGGCGGCGCAGCCGTCGTTCTTGCGCTCAAGGGTGAGGGTCGGCGGGCGGGCGGCGAAGCTGAAGGATCGCTTCGCGATCAATTTTGATCCGCTAGGGCGAAGGGCGCAGCCGTCCGAAAGACCCCCACACCCTTGGTGTTCTTCGTGTCCTCCTTGGTGTCCTTGGTGTGAACCAGCACGGCCTGCCGCATCACAAACCCATCAGACCTACCCCACCGCCCCATCCCCACACCCTCCCCCTGTCCCAAGGGAGAGGGGCGCCACCGCCCCCCGTTAAAAAGTTGAGCCCGGAAGCGGGCTCGTGTAACCCCACGGCAACATCCGGGCGCGCCTTGCGCCCATCACCACGAGAACGTCCTTGTCCGAGCTGAAATATCCGTCGTCGTTCGATTACGAGGCCCTGCTGGCCTCCGGCCGGGGCGAACTGTTCGGACCGGGCAACGCCCAGCTGCCGGCCCCGCCGATGCTGATGTTCGACCGGATCGTCACGATCAACGCGGACGGCGGCGCCCACGGCAAGGGCTATGTCGAGGCCGAGCTGGATATCCACCCCGACCTCTGGTTCTTCCAGTGCCACTTCATCGGCGATCCGGTCATGCCGGGCTGCCTGGGCCTGGACGCCATGTGGCAGCTGGTCGGCTTCTACCTCGGCTGGATCGGCGGCCCGGGCAAGGGTCGCGCGCTCGGCGTCGGCGAGGTGAAGTTCACCGGCCAGGTCCTGCCGACCGTCAAGAAGGTCGTCTACAAGATCGACCTGAAGCGGGTGATCAATCGCAAGCTGGTCATGGGCATCGCCGATGGCGTGCTCGAGGCTGATGGCGAGGTGATCTACACCTGCAACGACATGCGCGTGGGCCTGTTCGGCGCCACGACTGAAGCATCGGCCGGCTAAGCCCCCTATATTCTCCAGACCGCGGCCTACGCGGCGCCTGAAAAGACTTGGAAGGAATCCACCATGCGGCGTGTTGTCGTCACCGGGCTGGGCATCGTCTCCTCCATCGGCACCGGAGCCGATGAAGTCACCGCATCGCTGCGCGACGCGAAGTCGGGCGTCCAGCACGCCGCCGACCACGCCGCGCACGGCTTCCGCTCGCAGGTCTGGGCCCCGCCGTCGCTAGGCCACACCGCCGAGGACTGGGCCCCGCACGTCGACCGTCGCGCCGCCCGCTTCCTGGCCAACGGCACCGCCTGGGGCCACATCGCCTTCGAACAGGCGCTGAAGGATTCCGGCCTCGACCCGGAAGAGATCAAGGACCCGCGGATCGGCCTGATCGTCGGTGAAGGCGGCCCCTCGACCCAGGTCATCCTGCAGGCCGCCCAGACCACCATCGAAAAGGGCTCGCCCAAGCGCATCGGGCCGTTCGCCGTGCCGAAAGCCATGGCCTCGGGCCCGTCGGCCGTTCTGGCCACCTGGTTCGAGCTGAAAGGGATCAACTATTCGATCTCCTCGGCCTGCGCGACCAGCGCCCACTGCATCGGCGCGGCCGCCGAACAGATCGCCTGGGGCAAGCAGGACGTCGTCTTCGCCGGCGGCTGCGAGGACATCGACTGGTCCATGTCGAACATGTTCGACGCCATGGGCGCCATGTCCTCCAACTTCAACGACACCCCGTCCAAGGCCAGCCGCGCCTATGACAAGGACCGCGACGGCTTCGTCATCGCCGGCGGCGCGGGCATCGTGGTGCTGGAAGAGTACGAACGCGCCGTGGCGCGCGGCGCCAGGATCTACGCCGAAGTCACCGGCTACGGCGCCAACTCGGACGGCTACGACATGGTCGCCCCGTCGGGCGAGGGCGCCGAGCGCTGCATGAAGATCGCGCTCGAAATGGCCGGCAATCCGAAGATCGACTACCTGAACCCGCACGGCACCTCGACGCCGGTCGGCGACAGCAAGGAAATGGGCGCCGTTCGCAACGTCTTCGGCGACAGCCTGCCGATGATCTCCTCGACCAAGTCGCTGACGGGCCACTCGCTCGGCGCCGCGGGCGTGCAGGAGGCCATCTACTGCCTGCTGATGATGGACAACGATTTCGCCGCCGAAAGCGCCCACATCGAGAACCTCGACCCCGAGTTCGAGGGCATGCCGATCCTGCGCCAGCGCCACGACGGCCCGCTGAAGCACGTCATGTCCAACTCGTTTGGCTTTGGCGGCACCAACGGCACGCTGATCCTCAGCAAGATCGACGCTTAAGACACAAAAATTCGGCCTCAAGCAGCGAGCGACCGCGTCGCGAGCGATAGGCCACTAAGGAGAGACTTCCCCATGGCCACCGAATCCACCTGGGACATGCCCAAGGGCGATCTCATGAAGGGCAAGAAGGGCCTGATCATGGGGGTCGCGAACTCCAGCTCCATCGCCTGGGGCATCGCCTCCCAGCTGGCCGCCCAGGGCGCCGAACTGGCCTTCACCTACCTCGGCGAAAGCCTTGAGCGCCGCGTGCGCCCGCTGGCCGAAAGCGTCGGCGCCAAGCTGCTCATCCAGGCCGACGTCACCGACGACGCCTCGATGGACAAGGCCTTCGAGGAGCTCGAGAAAGAGTTCGGCACGATCGACTTCGTCGTCCACTCGGTGGCCTTCGCCAACAAGGACGAGCTGAAGGGCTCCTTCGTCGACAACACCACCCGCGACAGCTTCCTGCTGGCCATGAACATCTCGGCCTTCAGCTTCGTCGATGTGGCCAAGCGTTCGGCCCGGCTGATGCCGAACGGCGGCTCGATGATCACCCTGACCTACCTCGGGTCGGAGCGGGTCATTCCGAACTACAACACCATGGGCGTGGCCAAGGCCGCTCTGGAAGCCGCGACCCGCTACATCGCCCGCGACCTGGGTCCGAAGAACATCCGCGTCAATGCCATCTCGGCGGGCGCCATGCGCACCCTGTCGCTGGCCGGCATCTCGGGCGGTCGCGGCCTGCACTCCAAGTCGGCCCAGTTCTCGCTGATCAAGGAAGAGACCTCGATGGAAGGCGTCGCCGGCGCCGCCCTGTGGCTCTGCTCGGATCTCGGCCGCTCCACCACCGGTGAAGTCGTCCACGTCGACGCCGGCTTCCACGCCGTCGGCCTGCCGGAAGACATCGAGGGCTAAGCCCGGACGTCGGCGGTGACCGCCTCGCGCCTGCCCGTCTCCGCCTTCTCGGCGGCCGCCGTCGGAACCGTGATCGGCTTCGGCGGCACCGTCGCGCTGGTGGTGCAGGCGGGCCATGTGCTCGGCGCCTCGCCCGACCAGATCGTGTCGATGGTGACGGCGCTCTGTCTCGGCATCGGCCTGCCGGGCCTGCTGCTCAGCTGGCGGATGAAGGTCCCGGTCATCCTGGCCTGGTCCACCCCCGGCGCGGCCCTGCTGGCGGCCTCGACCCTCGGCCTCGGCTGGCCCACCGCCGTCGGCGCCTTCGTCATCGCCGGCGGCCTGATGGTCATCACCGGCCTCGTCCCCGCGCTGGGACGACTGGCGGCGAAGATCCCCGGCGGCATCGCCTCGGCCATGCTGGCCGGCGTCCTCCTGCCCTTCTGCCTCAAGCTCTTCCTCGTCTTCCCGACCGATCTGGCGCTGGCGGCGGGCCTGTTCGCGGTCTTCCTGATCATGCGGCGGCTGGCCCCGACCTGGGCCCTGCCCGCCGTCCTCCTCGGCGCCTTCGCGGTGCTGGCCCTGCGCGGTCAGGTGACCCTGCCGCCCGGGACCGGCCTGTTCGGTCAGCTCTCGCCGGTCGTCCCCGCCTTCGACCTCAAGGCCGCCGTCAGCCTGGCCCTGCCGCTGTTCCTCGTCACCCTCGTGTCCCAGAACCTGCCCGGCCTCGTGGTGCTGAAGGCCGCAGGGTATGAGCCGCCGCCGGGACCGCTGCTGCTCTCCACCGGTCTCGCCACACTCGTCCTCGCCCCCTTCGGCGCCTACGGGGTCAATCTGGCGGCCATCGTCGCGGCCATCTGCACCGGTCCGGACGCCCATCCGGACCCGCAGCGCCGCTGGATCGTCGGCGTGATTTACGGCGGCCTCTATCTGGTCGTGGCCCTGTTCGCGGCGCCGCTGGCCGGCCTGTTCATCGCCATGCCGCCCGCCGCCCTCGCCGTCCTGACGGGCTTGGCCCTCATCGGCCCCCTGACCGGAGCCCTGCAGGGCGCCATGGCCCAGCCGGACCACCGCGAGGCTGCCGTCATCGCCTTCGCGGCCACGGCCTCGGGCGTCGCCCTGTTCGGGATCGGTTCAGCCTTCTGGGGCCTGCTGGCGGGATTTGTCGCCCTCGCCGCCCTGCGCTGGCGGCGCTGACCTCACGAGCCTGTGTCCGGTCGCCGACACCCACGCGATTGACGCCCGTCCATGTTCAGGCCCACCGTGGCGTCATCTCACAGGGAGGACCGCCATGGCCCACAAGTTCGAGATCTACAAGGACAAGGCCGGAGAGTTCCGGGTCCGCTTCAAGTACAACTCGGAAACGATCTTCTCGACCGAGGGCTATGCGTCCAAGGCCTCGGCCCAGAACGCCATCGACTCGATCAAGAAGAACGGGCCTGACGCCCCGACCGAGGACAATACCTAGTCGGGCTCGCGTTCGCCGACCTCGTTGGGCCGCACCACCAGCAGCCAGCCGTCGGCCAGGTGCAGTTCCGGCACGGCGTCCTTCGAGAAGGGCAGATACCAGGTCGGGCCACCGGCGGCCGGGGCGATCTCCAGCATGTCGTCGGCGCCGAAATTCTGCACCGACTTGATCGTGCCCAGCACGGTCCCGTCAGGCTCACGCGCCTGAACCCCGACCAGATCGGTCAGATAGAACTCGTCCTCGTCCGGCTCGGGGAGGCGGTCGCGCGGGATGAACAGCTTGAGCCCGCGCAGGGCGTCCGCCTCCTCCTTGGTGGCGATCTCCTTCGCGCGGCCCACGATGCCGACCTTGTCCGGACGCGCCGAGGTCAGGGTCAGGCCCGGCGATCCGTCCGCCCGCAGCAGGTCGCGATAGGCCAGAAGGGCCATCGGGTCCGCCGTATAGGCCGTCACCCGCACCTCGCCCCGGACGCCGAAACCGCCGGACACCTGACCGACCTGAATGAGCTTGTCCTGCGCCATCTTCACCTCACTGCGGCCATCGCCTCTTCCCGCCTCAAGTAGCGCGAAGCGCGGCAGGCGCCTTCCAAAAAGAAGAAGGGGCGGCGCCCAGCGGACGCCGCCCCTCCGAAATTCCATCCGGCGAACCGGAAGAAATCAGCCTTCCGACTTCTCTTCGGTCGCTTCTTCAGCGGCCGGAGCCTCTTCAGCAGCGGCTTCGGCGGCCGGGGCTTCTTCAGCCGGAGCTTCTTCAACGGCCGGAGCAGCGGCGGCGGCGGCAGCGGCGTCAGCGGCTTCCTGCTTGGCGCGCTCGGCGGCTTCAGCAGCTTCCACCTTGGCGGCAGCTTCGGCTTCGGCGCGGTCAGCTTCGCGCTGGGCGCGTTCAGCGGCGCGTTCCTGCGCCTTCTTGCCCGGCTGGGCCTTGTTCGGGTTGTTGCCCTGCGACCACTTCACCTTGCCGGCCAGTTCCTCGTTCTGCGACAGGAAGCGGGCGACACGGTCGGTCGGCTGGGCGCCCTTGCCGAGCCACTCAGCGATACGGTCGGCCTTCAGGACGACGCGGGGCTGTTCGCCATCGCGCGGCAGCATCGGGTTGTAGGAACCGACGCGCTCGATGAACTTGCCGTCGCGCGGCGAGTGCGAGTCAGCGACGACGATGTAGTAGTACGGGCGCTTCTTGGCGCCACCACGGGCCAGACGGATCTTCAGCATTTCAGGTCTCTTTCAGGGGTCGTTCTATTTCTTGGGAGGGAAGCCCGGCAGGCCCGGAAGGCCCCCCGGAAGTTGTCCGCCGCCCAGGCCCGCGAGGCGGTCCTGGATGGCTTTCAGTTCGTCGGCGCTCGGCTCGGGCATCTTGCCCCCGCCCATCGCCTTGAGGCGGGCCATGTCCGGTCCGCCGCCACCGCCGAGGCCGCCCAGCATGGCGGCCATCTGCTGCATCTTCTTCGGCCCGCCGCGCGACAGCGACTTGACCATGTCGGCCATCTGCCGGTGCTGCTTGAGCAGGCGGTTGATGTCCTGAACCTCGACGCCGGCGCCGGCGGCCACGCGCTTCTTGCGGCTGGCGTTCAGCAGGTCCGGCTTCTTGCGCTCGGCCTTGGTCATCGATGAGATGATCGCTTCCTGACGGGCGATCATGCGGTCATCGACGTTGGCGTCGGCCATCTGGGCCTTCATCTTCGCGACACCGGGCAGCATGCCCATGATGCCCTGAAGACCGCCCATCTTCTTCATCTGCTGCAGCTGGGCGGCGAGGTCGTTCAGGTCGAACTGCCCCTTGGCCAGCTTGCGGGCCATGGCCTCGGCCTTGGAGGCGTCCAGTTCCTGCGACGCCTTCTCGACGAGGGCGACAATGTCGCCCTGGCCCAGGATGCGGCCGGCGACGCGGCGGGCGTCGAAGGCGTCCAGCTGGTCGACCTTTTCGCCGGCGCCCAGATATTTGATCGGCAGGCCGGTGACGGCCCGCATCGACAGCATGGCGCCGCCGCGACCGTCGCCGTCGGCGCGGGTCAGGATCAGGCCCGTCAGCGGCAGGCGCTCGTGGAAGGCCTTGGCGGTGCGGACCGCGTCCTGACCGGTCAGGCTGTCGGCGACCAGCAGGGTCTCGACCGGCTTGGCGATGGAGGCGACTTCCGCCACCTCGGCCATCAGGGCCTCGTCCAGCGTGATGCGGCCGGCGGTGTCGAGGATCAGGACATCGAAGCCCTGCAGCTTGGCGGACGTCATCGCCCGCTTCGTGATCTGAACCGCGCTCTCGCCCTTCACGATCGGAAGAGTGGCGACCTCGATCTGCTTGCCGAGGGTTTCGAGCTGCTCCATGGCCGCCGGACGACGCGTGTCCAGCGAGGCCATCATGACCTTCTTGCGGTCGAACTTCGTCAGACGCAGCGCCAGCTTGGCCGAGGTCGTCGTCTTGCCGGAGCCCTGCAGGCCGGCCATCAGGAAGACGGCGGGCGGGGTGGCGTTCAGGTTCAGCGGAACCGGCTCTTCGCCGCCCAGCATCTCGACCAGGCCGTCATAGACGATCTTGACCACCTGATCGGCCGGCTTGACCGACCGGATGACCTCTTCGCCCGTCGCGCGTTCGGTGGCGAAGGCGATGAATTCCTTGACGACGGGCAGGGCGACGTCGGCCTCGAGCAGGGCCACGCGCACTTCGCGCATCGCCTCCTGCACGTCCTTTTCGGACAGGGCGCCGCGACCGGTGATCCGGTCGAATACGCCTGTAAGCCGCTCGTTCAGAGCCTCGAACATCAACTACCTCATGGCGACGTGTGACGCGGCTCCATACGAAAACGGCCTCTGGCGACGATCACGTCGGCAGAGGGTTCTCGCCTGCCTCGTCCATCCGGAGATGGGGTCGTGCAGGTGGAGACGCGAGGTTCACTTGCGTCGGAAGCGGCGGCTTATGGCGGAAAGTCGAGCGTTTGTCGACTCGGGAGGCGAGACCGGCCTCAGACCATGATGTCCAGAAGGACCGCCTCGGTCTTTCCGGTGCGGACGGCGTCCTGCATCTGGCGCTGCATCGTCTCTTCCATCTTCTGCTGGATCAGCCGGGCGATCTCGTCCTCGACGGAGTTGCGCTGCTGCTCCGGCAGGGCGGCGACGCCGTCCTCGGTCAGGCCCTTGCTGGACAGAACCTCGTCGCGCAGCTTCGCCTTCAGCGCCTCCATCTTCTGCTCGCGGGCCCATTCGCTGAGGCCCTTCTCGCGGATCGCATCAAAGTCGGAACGGGCCGTGTCGATGGCCGAAAGCTGTTCGACAGGCGATTTCTGCCGGGTCGAATCCGTACCCGTCAGGCCGGCGATGTTGCCAAGAAAGCCGCTAACCAACGAAATGGACATGACATTTCCTCTGTGGAGGCGGCTGTAAGGCCGCGACTTGCGAGGAGATGGTGCAAACGGCGCGCCGAACACACTTTCGGTTTCGGCGTTGGGGTCTGGCATGGCCAGTTCCAAAACCCCTGATACGGTGACGCTCGCGGCCTCCCCGCTGAAAGAGACATCCATGATCCAGGCCGCCGACGACCGGTTGCGCGATGAAGTCCGCCTGCTGGGAGGGCTGCTGGGCGAGGTGATCCTCGCCGAGGGCGGGCGCGAACTCTACGACCGCATCGAGACGGTGCGTCAGGCCTCGGTCGCCTGGCACCGGGACGCCGGGGAGAAGGACGCCCAGCTGCTGGAAAGCCTGCTGGGCGAGCTGTCGCTGGATCAGGCGGTCGGGCTGGCCCACGGCTTCGCGGTCTTCTCCCTGCTGGCCAATGTCGCTGAGGACCGGGCGGGCAAACGGCGGGCGCGGGAACAGACCGCCGAGGGCGCGCGGCCCGACACGCCGGAGGGGGCGCTGGAACGTCTGAAGGCCGCCGGCCAGTCCGCCGGAGACGCGCGGGCGCTGCTGAAGACGGCCCTGATCTCGCCGGTTCTGACCGCCCACCCATCGGAGGTCCGGCGAAAGAGCGTGATCGACCGCATCGCCGCCGTCTCGGACCTGCTGGACGCCTGCGACCAGAACGGCCCGGCCTGCGATCTCGAAGCGCGCGATGCGGGCCTGCGCCGCCAGACCACCATCCTGTGGGCCACGCGACTGGTGCGGCAGGCCGGGCTGGTGGTGCAGGACGAGATCGACACCGTCGTCTCCTTCCTCGAACGCATCTTCCTGCACGTCGCCCCGGCCCAGTTGGCCGACTGGCGCAAGCGGCTGGACGCGCCCGATCTGGAGCCCTTCATCCGCATCGGCACCTGGGTCGGCGGCGACCGGGACGGCAATCCCAACGTCAACGGCGAGGTGCTGACCGCCGCCTTCCGGACGCAGGCCCGCGCGGTGCTGCGCTTCTATCTGGAGGAGGTGAACGCCCTCGGCGCCGAGCTGAGCCTGTCCGGCTCGATGAGCGTCATCTCGCCGGAACTCGCGGAACTGGCGGGAGTGTCCGGAGACCACTCCCAGCACCGGGCCGACGAACCGTATCGCCGGGTGCTGAGCCAGATCTACGCCCGGCTGGCGGCGACCCATCCGGTTCTGACCGGTCAGCCCGCACCCCGCGCCGCCGCCTTCGAGGCTGAGCCCTATGATGGCCCCGACGCCTTCCGCGCCGACCTCGCCGTCCTGCAGGACAGTCTCATCGCCAACCACGGCGCGGTTTTCGCCGACGACCGGCTGGCCCGACTGATCACCGCCGCCGACGTCTTCGGCTTCCACATGGCGACGCTGGACCTGCGTCAGAACTCCGATGTGCATGAGCGGGTCGTGGCCGACCTGCTGAAGGTCGCCGGGGTCGCGGAAGACTATTCGGCGCTGGACGAGGAGGCCCGGCTGACGGTTCTGGCCGGCGAGCTGGCGTCAGGCCGTCTGCTGTTCAACCCCTATGAGACCTATGCCGAGGAGACGCTGAAGGAGCGCGGCATCCTGCAGGCGGCGGCCGAGGCCCTGCGCCTGTTCGGACCGCAGGCGATCCGCACCCACATCGTCTCCAAGACCGACGCGGCCTCGGACCTGCTGGAGGTCTATCTGCTGCTCAAGGAAGTCGGACTGTTCCGGCCCGAAGCGCCCGAGACCTGCCCGATTCAGGCCGCGCCCCTGTTCGAGACCATCGGCGACCTGCGCGCCGCGAAGCCGACGCTGGAGCGCCTGCTGAGGGAGCCTTCGGCCCTCGCCGTCGCCAGGGCGCGCGGGGTGCAGGAGGTGATGATCGGCTATTCGGACTCCAACAAGGACGGCTCCTACCTGACCTCGACCTGGGAGTTGCACGAGGCGTCGCGCGCCCTGCTGGAGGTCACGGACAAGGCCGGGCTGCGTCTGCAGCTGTTCCACGGCCGGGGCGGCGCCGTGGGCCGGGGCGGCGGCTCCAGCTTCTCCGCCGTGCTGGGCCAGCCGCAGGGCACGGTCGCGGGCCGCATCCGCGTGACGGAGCAGGGCGAGGTCATCGCCAACAAGTACGGCGAGCCCGAGGTGGCGCGCCGCAACCTCGACGCCCTGACCTGCGGCGTGCTGCTGGCCTCGCTGGCGCCGCCGCCGGACGCCGCGCTGACCGCGAAGCACGGCGCGACCCTGTCCAGACTCTCGCAGGCCTCGATGAACGCCTACCGGGCGCTGGTCTATGAGACGGAGGGCTTCGTCGATTATTTCCGCGCCGCCACCCCGATCGCCGAGATCGCCGATCTGAAGATCGGCTCGCGCCCGGCCTCGCGCACCACCTCGACCGCCATCGAGGATCTGCGCGCCATTCCCTGGGTGTTCAGCTGGAGTCAGAGCCGGGTCATGCTGCCGGGCTGGTTCGGTTTCGGTTCGGCCATCGAGGGGGTGTCGGTCGAGGAGCTTCAGGCCATGCATCGCGACTGGCCCTTCTTCCGCACCCTGATCCAGAACATGGAGATGGTCATGGCCAAGGCCGACATGACCATCGCCCGCCGCTACGCCACCCTGGTGCCCGACGCCGCCCTGGCGGATCGGGTCTTCTCGGCGATCCGGGCCGAGTGGGACCGGACGGAGGCGGCTGTGCTGGCCATCACCGGGCAATCCGCCCTGCTGGGGGGCCAGCCCGAACTGGACCGGCTGATCCGCCTGCGCATGCCCTATGTCGAGCCGCTGAACCATGTGCAGATCGAGCTGATCCGGCGGCGTCGGGCGGGGGATGACGATCCCCGCGTCCGCGAGGGCATCCTGCTGGCGCTGAACGGCGTGGCGGCGGGGCTGCGCAACAGCGGCTGATCGGCGATCAGGTTTCGGCGAATTAATGCGGCGTCGCGATTTCGCCGCCGAAGTCTCACGCGGCTGAAACAGCCGGGGACGATACGGTCACGGTCGCCGCCCCCGAGCGATGCAGCGCTCCTCAGGAGACCGCCATGAAGACCCTCGCTTCCCTGACCGCCATTCTCGTTCTCGCCACCGCCGGCGCCGCCTCCGCCCAGGAAGCGCGCATCGCCTTCGGCGACCTCAACCTCGCCACCTCGACCGGCGCCGCCGCCTTCGACCAGCGCGTCGACAGCGCCGCCCGCGGCCTGTGCCGGGGCGCCCGTCGCCCGGGCAGCAACATCAGCGACCGCACCGTCTGCGAAGCCGCTGTCCGCCGTGAAGCCGTCCGCCAGCTGCCCGCCGCCCTCCAGGTCGACTACGCGGCCAGCCGCGGCGCGGTCGCCTACTAGGTCTCGATCGGAAACAAAAAGGCCCCGCGGATTGCTCCGCGGGGCCTTGTCGTTCAGGCGCCTCAGTTGGTCGGGAAGCCCCGGACCTTCAGCAGGGCGCTGACGTCCGGATCGCGACCGCGGAAGGCGCGATAGGCGTCGGCGCGATCCGTGGTGTTGCCCGGCGCCAGGATGATCTCCTTGTAGCGACGGCCGATCTCCGGATTGAAGACGTCCCCCGACTCCTCGAAGTAGGCCCAGGTGTCGGCGTCCATCACTTCCGACCACAGATAGCTGTAGTAGCCGGCCGAGTAGGCGTCGGACGTGAACAGGTGATTGAACTGCGGCAGGCGGTGCCGCATCACGATCTCCTTCGGCATGCCGTAGCGCGCCAGGCTGTCGCGCTCGAAGGCGTCGATGTCGGTCGGCGGTGTGGCTTGCGTGTGCAGGTCCATGTCGACCAGGGCCGAGGACAGGTAGCTGACCGTCGCATAGCCCTGATTGAAGGTGGAGGCGCGCTCGACCTTGTCCACCAGCGCCTGCGGCATGGGCTCGCCGGTCTGGTAGTGCTTCATGAAGCCGTCGAGGATCGGGCGCGACAGCACCCAGTGCTCGTGCACCTGCGACGGATATTCCACGAAGTCGCGCGGCGTGCCGCCCAGCGCCGGGTAGTTCACGGTCGAGTTCAGCGAGTGCAGGGCGTGGCCGAACTCGTGGAACAGGGTCTCGGCGTCGTCCAGCGAGATCAGCAGCGGCTCGCCTTCACCCGGCTTGGTGAAGTTGTTGTTGTTCGACGACAGGACGTTCTTGCGGCCGTCGTAGGTCGAGTGCGAGCGGTAGCTGGTCGCCCAGGCGCCCGAACGCTTGCCCGCGCGGGCGAAGTCGTCCGAGTAGAACAGGCCAACGTTGCGGCCGCTCGCCTTGTCGGTGACCTCGAACACCTCGACGTCCGGGGTAAAGCCCGGAACCGTGCCCTTGGGCAGAGCCTTGAACTCCAGACCGTACAGACGCTCGGCCATGTAGAAGGCGCCGCGCTTGACCGCGCCGAGTTCGAAGTAGGGCTTCAGCTCGTTCTGATCGAGGTCGTACTTCTGCTTCTTCACCTTCTCGGCGTAGTACAGATAGTCCCACGGCTCGATGTCGTGGCCGGCGATGGCGCGCATGTCCGCCACTTCCTCGGCCACCCGGGCCTTGGCCGGAGCCCAGACGCGGTTCATCAGATCGCTGGCCGCCGCCGGGGTCTTGGCCATGGTGTCCTGCATGCGCAGTTCAGCGTGGTTGCGATAGCCCAGCAGCTTGGCGCGCTGATCGCGCAGACGGACGATCTCGGCGATGGTCGCATTGGTATCGTTGGCGTCGCCGTTGTCGCCGCGGTTCACGAACTTCCGCCAGACGATCTCGCGCTGGGCGCGGTCGTCGCCGAAGGTCAGGAAGGGATCGACGCTCGAGCGGGTGTTGACGATGGCCCAGCCCTGAACATTGCGGCTGCGCGCGGCGGCGGCGGCGGCGGCCTTGTTCGAGTCCGGAAGGCCGGCGACCCCGGCCTCGGTCGGGATGACGGTCCAGGTGTTCTCGTCGGCCACGACCTTCTGGCCGAAGCTGGTGAAGGCGTTCGACAGGGCGGTGTTGATGCGACCCAGCTCGGCCTTCTTCGTGGCGTCCAGCGCGGCGCCGCCTCGGATGTAGGCGTCGCGGCTGCGGGTCACGATGCGGGTCTGTTCGGCGGTCAGGCCGGCGGCGCCGGCATTGTCCGCGACCGTCTTGATGCGGTTGAACAGGGTCTCATTGAAGGTGATCTCGTCACCGGCGGCCGACAGCAGTGGCGAAACCTCGCGGTCCAGCGCCTGATAGTCGGCCGAGCCGATGTTGGAGGTCATCACGCCGAACAGGGCCATGGCGCGACCCAGCGGCTCACCCGCCATCTGCATGGCGACCGAGGTGTTGGCGAAGGTCGGGGCGTCGGGGTTGTTCGCGATCGCATTGATCTCGGCGCGGCGCAGTTCGATGCCTTCCAGGATGGCCTCGCGCAGCTTGGGCGCGGTGACCTTGTCCCACGGGGGCACGCCTTCATAGGGGCCGGTCCAGACCTGCAGCAACTCGGCGCGAGGGGTCTGGACGGGCAGAACGGCGCGGGCGATGCGGGCGTCTTGCGCCATGCTTCCGGCAGAGCCGGCGCCGCCGGTCGTGGCGCAGCCTGCAGTGGCGGTGAGGGCCATGAGGCTGCCTCCGGCGATGAGAAGTTGGCGTCTGTGCATGGGAACTCCGTAGCGTCGCTTCGTTTCCCCGGACCCTAGGCCCGGGGCGGGCGGACTGTCACATGAACGCCGTGTAACCTCCAGCCATGGACGGCGAGAAGCGGCGCGGCTAAATCGCCCCATGGCCATTGGCGTTTTTGACTCCGGCGTGGGCGGGCTGACCGTCCACCGTGAACTGACCCGACGCTTCCCCGAGCGGGATTTCGTCTATCTGGCTGATCAGGCCAACGCCCCCTACGGCGGGCGCGGCGGCGAGGAGATCGTCGAGCTGACCCGCGCGGGCTGCGAACGCCTGTTCGAGGCCGGAGCCAATGTCATCGTCCTGGCCTGCAACACCGCCAGCGCCATCGCCCTGCGTCGCCTGCAGCAGACCTGGGTGCCCGAGGCGCGGGCGCGCCACGGTCGTCCGGTCAATGTGCTGGGCATCATCGTCCCGACCATCGAGGCGGCGACCGGCCTGCCCTGGACCTATGAGGCCGAGCGGAACGAGGGCGAGAAGGTCGAGGCCATCGCGGTCAACGGCGTCTTCTGCACCGCCGCCACGGCCATGAGCCGGGTCTATGAGATCGAGATCGACAAGCGTCGCGAGGATCTGGCCGTCTTCTCCGAGCCCTGCCCCGGTCTGGCGGGCCTGATCGAACTGGGCGCCCCGCAGGAAGAGCTGGAAGTCGTCGTCCGCGATCACGTCGACGCCCTGCGCCGTCGGATCGGCCGCCATCCCGACAAGGCCATCCTGGGCTGCACCCACTATGAGATCGTGGCCGACATCTTCGCCGCGGCCCTGCCGCCGGAGACCGCCATCATCCATCAGCCCGCCGCCGTGGCGGATGCGCTGGAGCGCTATTTCGAGCGTCACCCGGAGTATGCGCTGGGCGGTTCGGGTCGTCGCGACTTCCTGACCACCGGCGCCCCCGGGCCGCAGTCGGACCGCGTCAGCCAGTTCTGGGGCGCGCCCCTCAGCTTCCAGTCCGCCTGACTTGACGCGGCCGCCTGATCGGCGGCCACTGCGGTCGGGAGGAAGGTTCATGCTGAAATCACTGCTGGCGGCCTGCGCCTTCGCGGCCTCACTCATCGCCCTGCCCGCGACGGCGCAAGTGATTGAGCGCGACGCCGATCATTTCGTCCTGCGCTACGAGATCGATCTGGAATCCCCGCCCGAGGACATGTGGACCGCGCTGGGCGAGATCGGCCAGTGGTGGAACAGCGCCCACACCTACAGCGGCGACGCGTCCAACATGACGCTGTCGCTCACGCCCGGCGGCTGCTTCTGCGAGCGGCTGGCCGACGGGACCGCCTTCGAGCATGGCCGGGTCGTGGAGGCCGATCCGGAGACGGGCGTCCTGCTGGACGCGCCGTTGGGACCGCTGAAGGGTAAGACGACCCTGGCCCGCTGGAGCATCGGCTGGACCGGAGCGCCGGGAGGCGGCGGTTGGCGTCTGGTCATCACCTATGTCGTGCGCGGCGAGGGCGTCGGCGCCTGGGCCGACGGCGTGGACGGGGTCATGCGCGGCCAGTACGGCCGGTTCACCCATTTCCTGCATTACGGAGAGGCGCCGGCAGACGCGCCTCCCAGCCCCACACCCTGAGCCAGAGCTCCATCAGCAGCAGGTTGGGAACCCAGCACAGGACAGCGATGGCCGGATAGGCGACCGCGAAGTCCAGACGCCAGATCTCCGCCAGCGGAATCATGATCCGCAGGGTCACGGCCGCAAAGGTCAGGGAGAGGCTGCGCAGCATCCAGCGACGATGCTGGGCGAAGTCACCCGTCACCGCCTTGCGCCAGCCCATCAGGGTGGTCGTGAACCAGCAGACGGCCAGGAGGGCGAAGGCGATGCTCGCCACGGGCCCTGCCGGGCTGGTCAGCGCCAGCCCCAGACCCGCGACCGCGCCGATCAGGCAGGCCGCCACATAGATCCGGCCCGCGAGCCGATGCCAGGTCCGGCGCGGCCCCCGCCAAGTCACCAGTTGGAACGTCCCCAGCGCCAGCGCGGCAACGCCTCCGCCGATGTGAGCCAGAAGAACAGCAGGTCGCGCCTGAAGATGCCCCGCCATGCCCTCGGCCATAAAGGGTGTCGGCAGGAAGAAACGGGCGCTGAACAGGGCGACCGCAAGGCACAGCAGGGCCAGAAGGCTGAAGAGGGTCGTCGTCGCGATGCGCGCCATAGGGGCTTCTCCGGGAATGGGAAGCCTCCGCTTGAACCGGCTGCGCGGCCCGTGCAGCTTCCGTTTCGCGAACGGCCTGATCTGCTTCGCGAACGGAGCGGGACGTGACGGGCAAGCGCGCAGAACGGTGGCGGGAGCGACTGCGGATCGGTCGATCCGGGTGGCTCGAACTGATCGGCCTGTTGCTGCTGGGGCTGTTTCTGGCCGCCACCTCGGCCTTCGACTCCGAAGAAATTCCGGCGCTTCCGCGCTACGCCTACTGGATCGCCGCGCTCGTCGGCGGGGGCGTCATCGCCGCCCTGATCGAGCCCTTGGTGGCCCGGCTGTCGGCCGGACGGCCTCGCCTCTTCGTCCTGGCGCAGCTGGTCGCCATGACACCGCCGATCACGCTCTGGATCGCCATTCTGCCGATGTGTCTGTGGGCCGATCCCTTCCGCGTCGAGCGGCTGTACTGGACCCTGCCCAGCGTCATCACCGTCAATATCGCTGTGATCGGATTGGCCTGGATCATTCGGACGGCTTTCCGCCGCCCTGCGAAGCTCACGCCCGACGTCGCCCCTCCGCAGGCCATCCGGGCGAAATTGCCGCCCCGCCTCGCCCGCTCCCGACTGATCGCTGTCGAGGCCGAGGACCACTATCTGCGCGTCCGCACAGAGGCCGGCTCCGATCTGGTGCTGATGCGCTTCGGCGATGCGCTGGATGCGCTGGTCGATTGCGACGGCTTCCAGACCCATCGCTCATGGTGGGTGGCCCGCGGCGCGGTCGAGACCGCCCGCTGGAAAGCCGGACGGGGCGAGCTGGTCCTGTCGGACGGCGCCGTCGCCCCGGTCAGCCGCACCTACGCCGCCGCCCTGAAGGGGACGGACTGGGCCGCCCCCGTCAGTCTTGCAGAAGGTTAGTTCGCCAGCGCCGTTTCCGAGGCGATGATGCGGCTGGCGGCGTGGACGACCGCGCCGATGCGCAGGGCGGCCTGGACCTGGGTGTTCGGCACGCCGTGCTTGCGCAGTTCGCTCTCGTGGGCGTCCATGCAGGCGCCGCAGCCGTTGATGGCCGAGACGGCGGTCGACCACAGCTCGAAGTCCATCTTGTCGACGCCCGGATTGGCGATGACGTTCATGCGCAGCTTGGCCGGGAGCGTCGTGTACTCCTGGTTCTTCATCAGGTGCAGGGCGCGGTAGTAGATGTTGTTCATGCCCATGATGGCGGCCGCCGACTTGGCGGCGTTCAGGGCTTCCGGCGACAGGATGGTCGCGGCCTGGGCCTCGATGGCCTTGACCACCGGGCCGACGCCGATGGCGTGGGCCGAGGCCAGGAAGCAGCCCCACTTCTGCTGGTCGTTCAGAACGGTCTCGCCGGCCAGCGACGACAGGTTCAGGGAAATGTCCTTGGCGTAGGCCGGGATCAGGTCACGCAGGGCGTCGATGGACATTGTTCAGGTTCCCTTCGGGAAACGGCTACCGCTCGCGACGCGGTCGCTCGCTGCTTGAACCGTCTGGATTGTGGAAATCGCCGGGCGCGTCCGCGCTCAAGTCGCGAGGCTCCGCGAGCCGAGCATAGCGCCCAAAAAGAAGCGAGCGGTGGAAAGGCGGCGATACAAACGCCACCGCCTCCCACCTCTCGGTACGCCGCCTTTACGCAGCGAGCGTGTCGCCGCCCACCGGGCGGTTGCAGGCGCACAGTTCGTCGGTCTGCAGGGCGTCGACGACACGCAGGGTGTCGGCCGGGGCGCGACCCACGTTCAGGTTGGTGACGTAGACGTGCTGGACGACGTTGTGCGGGTCGACCACGAAGGTGGCGCGCAGAGCGACGCCCTCTTCCTCGTTCAGGACGCCCAGTTCGCGGGCGAACTTGCCGCCGTTGTCGGCGAACTGCCAGATCGGCAGGGCGTTCAGGTCGGCGTGGTCACGGCGCCAGGCCAGCTTGACGAACTCGTTGTCGGTCGAGCCGCCGAGGACGACGGTGTCGCGGTCCTCGAAGTCCTTACCGAGCTTGGCGAATTCGGCGATTTCGGTCGGGCAGACGAAGGTGAAGTCCTTCGGATAGAAGAAGATGACCTTCCACTTGCCTTCAAAGCTCTCGTTGTTGATCGGCTCGAAGGCCGAGACGCCGCCTTCTTCGTGGCTGTTGAAGCCCGGCTTCACGCCAATGATCTTGAATTCCGGCAGTTTTTGACCGACGCCCAGCATCGCTGTTCTCCTGGATAGAGCTTGAAGTTTGGAAATCCGGAGCGCCGGAGGAGCGGCGCCGCAGACGCGAAATGGCCGTTGCGCTGCACAAAGTCAATCGTTTGATGTACTCATTTTCTATAGATTTTTCTTATTCCACTCATAGGCCTGACGAGACCTGATGGCGCTGGCCTTTCGCTTTACCCCGCGCCCGTCGTCGGACAGGCTGGGCCGGTAACAGGGAGTTCCGGAATGCATCGACTGACCGCCGCCCTCGTCGCCATGGCGACCCTTTCGCCCCTCGCCGCGCCGACCCTCGCCCACGCCCAGGTCCCGCCCGCCTCGATCGGCGACCGCTATGTGCCCGCACCCTGGTGGATGCGTGATCCGGTCATTGCATCCGTCGGGCAGGTCCGCACCGAAGTGCCCGCCAACCGCGCCGCCTTCACCGCCAGCTTCCAGGCCATCGACCGCAGCGCCGCCGAGGCCGCGAGAAAGGCCGCCGACCAGATCCGCGCGCTCAGCCAGACTCTCGGCGCCTACGGGCCGGAGGTGGTGCGCGTCGAGACCACAATCATGACCCGTCCGATCTACGACCAGTATCGCGACGAGAACGGGGTGATGCGCGACAACACCCGCGCAGACCGGATCGCCCGCTATCAGGCGGACGCCACCGTGTCGCTGATGATCCGGGACATCTCGGTGCTGGAACGGGTCTACGCCACCGTCACCGCCAGCAGCCCGACCTCGGTCAGTTCCGTGCGCTATAACCTGGACCCCGACAACGCCCTGAAGACCTGGTTGCATGGCGAGGCGATCAAGGATGCCGCCCGACGGGCCCGCGAGGCCGCCTCCAACGCCGGGACCAGCCTGGGCCGGGTGCAGGTGATCGACCCTAGCGGCCGTGCCTGCGAGACGGATGTGCTGGCCGGCTGGCCGTCCTATGGCGGCGGCGAGATCGCGACCACGGTGGACAGCAGCGATGTCGTGGTGACGGGGAG
The DNA here is from genome assembly GCF_042666595.1 of Brevundimonas sp. GCM10030266. Lineage (NCBI taxonomy): Bacteria > Pseudomonadati > Pseudomonadota > Alphaproteobacteria > Caulobacterales > Caulobacteraceae > Brevundimonas > Brevundimonas sp. GCM10030266. The sequence goes on along the minus strand of NZ_JBHTCY010000001.1, from coordinate 879,279 downwards.
CCGGGTGACGGCGCGAGGCGCGCCCGCCCCTGCGCCACCCGCTCCGCCGCGTCCGGACGTGATCGGTCCGACCGAGGTGGAGATCGAGGCCGCCCGACTGGCGCTGCAGCCGCCGCTGCGTGAACTGACGGACCGCGCGTGCGTGGTCTATGCCCTGAACTGACGACACGGCTTGACGCCTCGGCCCGTCCGCGCGACCGAGGCGTCATGTCCGCTGACTTCAAAGCCGACCCCGCCTTCGACGCCGGGTCCGTCATCGCCCTCGACTGGCCGCTCTGTCAGGTGAGATTGCAGGACGACAGCCGCTTTCCGTGGCTGATCCTCATCCCTCGCCGGACCGGCCTGCATGAGCTGGAAGATCTGGCGCCCGGCGATCGCGCGACCCTGATGGACGAAATCCTGCGGGCCGGCGACGCGGTGCGGATGCTGGGCGAGGCCGCCGGGCGACCGATCCAGAAGCTGAACGTCGGCGCCATCGGGAATGTGACGGCCCAGCTTCACGTCCACGTCGTCGGTCGCCGCCACGACGATTTGCTGTGGCCCGACCCGGTCTGGGGACGCGGCCCGGCCACGCCCTATGGCGCGTCGGGGCTGCAGGCGGCGGTGTCGCGCCTCAGGCTGGAACAGTAAGCCGGATCAGGGCCGGGTGACGGTCACCGCGCGGGAGCGGCCGTTCGACGCCAGGGTTCCGCGCCAGCCGTTGCCCTGACGGTCCAGGGTCAGGACGCCCATGTCCTCAAGCGTGATGGTGCGGCCATTGGCGGTCGCCACGCCGAATCCTTCCCTGTTGCGCCAGCCGCCTTCGGTGGCGCCGCCGCGCGGATCGCTCAGGACCAGGCCGAACAGGACATGGCCGCGGTCATCCGACACCTGCCAGCTGCCGTCCAGGGGACCGGCGTTCTGATCGACGCGTTGCTCGGCGCTGTTGACGCCGCGATTATAGGCCAGTTCGACCGAGGTCGGCACGAACTCATAGGACCGCGCATAGGCGTCCACCGACACCGGAATCTCCAGAGCGTGACGCCGGCTGTCTTCGCCGTCCCCCTGCGCGTTCTCGCGCTGGAAGCTCGCATTCGGCTCGAACGGACGGATCGCAGGCGCGGAATAGAGAACCTGCGACGAGGGATGCGGGGCGGACTGCGGCAGGAGCGCGCCCGCGAATGCGAAGACGATGAGGCCTGTCATGTGCCCAAGGCTGCCGTGAGAAGGTTTCCAAAGCTACTACAGATTGCCCGCGCTCGAAATCGTGATGACCCGGAAGGGGACGCAACGGCGCCACACAGTGCAGTTGTCGACCTTGGCCGCGTTGACCCTCCCGCCCGCGCTGACTAAAGCCTGTGCACCAATCTTCGAGCGACTGTTTTCGCTCAGGTTTTTTGAGAACCATTCGCAATGTCGAGCTCCCCAACGACGGGCGACCAGACGACCGACCGCACCGGCCGGTTCGTGCGTCAGCCCAATGGCCGTGTCCGGCCGCTCTCGCCCCACCTGCAGACCTGGCGCTGGCACGTCACCATGACGGCCTCGATCCTGTTCCGCGTCACCATCGGCGCGGCCAGCTTCGGCGCCCTGTTCGCCCTGGGCTGGCTGGCCGCCGTGGCCTCCGGGCCCGAGACCTACGCCAAGGTCGCGGCCTGCGCCGGCTCGCCCTTCGGCCTGTTCATCGGCTTCGGCCTGACGGTGGTCCTGTTCTCCTTCGTCCTCAACGGCGGTCGCCACCTGATCAACGACACCGGCAACGGCCTGACGCTGAAGTCGGCCAACCTGCTGTCGAACATCGCGGTGTGGGGCCCGATCCCGCTGGCGGTGCTGTTCTGGGTGGTCCTGTTCGCGACCGGGAGGGTTTCGCTGTGAGCGGTGCGGCCAAGTTCAAGAACAACGTCAAGATTTCCGAGCGTCACGGCGCGGGCGAGTGGGCGCTGGAGCGCGTCTGCCTTCTGCTGCTGATGCCGCTGGGCCTGTGGGTCGTCGCGACCGGCTTCAGCCTGGCCGGCGCCGACTACGCCGCCGTCGCCGGCTGGTTCACCAACCCGCTGAACGCGGGCCTGCTGATCGCCACCGTGGTGATCTTCTGCACCTTCGCCGCCCTGGCCTGGAAGGTGATCGTCGAGGACTACGTCCACACCGCCGGGGCCAAGACCCTGTCGCTGGTGCTGGTCAACCTCGTCTTCTTCGCTCTGGCCGCGGCCAGCGTCTTCTTCATCGTGCGTCTGGCGCTGGGTTCGGCCCCGCTCCCGGCCGGTATCGGAGCCTGATCGGTGGCTGCTTACGAATTCGTCGATCACGAATATGACGTGGTCGTTCTCGGCGCCGGCGGCTCGGGCCTCCGCGCCGCCTTGGGCGCCGCCCAGCAGGGCCTGAAGGTCGCCTGCGTGACCAAGGTCTTCCCGACCCGCTCGCACACCGTCGCGGCGCAGGGCGGCATCTCCGCCTCGCTCGGCAACATGGGCGAGGACTCGTGGAAATGGCACATGTACGACACCGTGAAGGGGTCGGACTGGCTGGGCGACCAGGACGCCATCGAATATCTGGTCCGCGAGGCCCCCAAGGCGGTCTACGAGCTGGAACACTGGGGCGTGCCCTTCTCGCGCACCGAGGAAGGCAAGATCTACCAGCGCGCCTTCGGCGGCATGACCCGCAACTACGGCGAAGGCCCGGTGCAGCGCACCTGCGCCGCCGCCGACCGCACCGGCCACGCCATCCTGCACACCCTCTATGGTCAGTCGGTCCGTCGCGAAGTCGAGTTCTTCGTCGAGTATTTCGGCCTGGACCTGATCATGCAGGACGGCGTCTGCACCGGCCTGACGGCGCTGAAGCTGGACGACGGCACCCTGCACCGCTTCCGCGCCAAGATGGTCATCCTGGCCACCGGCGGTTACGGCCGCGCCTACTTCTCGGCCACCTCGGCCCACACCTGCACCGGCGACGGCAACGCCATGGTGCTGCGCGCCGGCCTGCCCTGTCAGGACATGGAGTTCGTGCAGTTCCACCCGACCGGCATCTACGGCGCCGGCTGCCTGATCACCGAAGGCGCCCGCGGTGAAGGCGGCTATCTGACCAACTCGGAAGGCGAGCGCTTCATGGAGCGCTATGCGCCGACCGTGAAGGATCTGGCACCGCGCGACATGGTCAGCCGCTCCATGACCATCGAGATCCGCGAAGGTCGCGGCGTGGGCCCGAACAAGGACCACATCTTCCTGCACCTGGATCACCTCGATCCGGCGATCCTGCACCAGCGCCTGCCGGGCATTTCGGAATCGGCCAAGATCTTCGCCGGCGTCGATGTCACCAAGGCGCCGATCCCGGTCCTGCCGACCGTCCACTACAACATGGGCGGTATCCCGACGAACTATCACGGCGAGGTCCTGACCCTGCGCGACGGCAACCCCGACAGCGTGGTTCCGGGCCTGATGGCCGTGGGCGAGGCCGCCTGCGTTTCGGTGCACGGCGCCAACCGTCTGGGCTCAAACTCGCTGACCGACCTGGTCGTGTTCGGTCGCGCCGCCGGCCTGCGCACCGGCGAAGTCGTCGACAAGGCCTCGAAGGTGCCGGACGCCCCGGCCTCGACCACCGACGCCCACCTGGCCCGTCTGGACCGCTTCCGCTTCGCCAACGGCTCGACCCCGACCGCCAAGCTGCGCATCGAGATGCAACGCGCCATGCAGTCGGACGCCGCGGTGTTCCGCACCGGCAAGACGCTGGAGGAAGGCGTCCAGAAGCTGCGCGCCATCCACGCCGCCGGCGACGACATCAAGACCACCGATCGCGGCCTGATCTGGAACACCGATCTGGTCGAGACCCTCGAGTACGACAACCTGATCGACCAGGCGCTGGTCACCATCGAGGGCGCCCTGAACCGGACGGAATCGCGCGGCGCCCACGCCCGCGAGGACTATCCGGATCGCGACGACACGAACTGGATGAAGCACACCCTCGCCTGGAAGACCCCCGGCGACGCGGTGAAGATCGACTACCGTCCGGTGCATAATTACACGATGTCCGAAGAGGTCTCGTACATCGAACCCAAGGCGCGGGTGTACTAATGGTCCAGCTTGCTCTCCCCCGTGGCTCCAAGCCCACCACCGGCAAGGTCCACAAGGCCCCGGCCGGGGCCAAGAACGTCAAGACCTACAAGGTCTATCGGTACGACCCCGAGGTCGACGCCGATCCGCGCTGGGACACCTTCGAGGTCTCGGCCGACGAACACGGCCCGATGCTGCTGGACGCCCTGATCCACATCAAGAACGAGATCGACCCGACCCTGGCCTTCCGCCGGTCGTGCCGAGAGGGCATCTGCGGCTCCTGCTCGATGACCATCGACGGGCGCAACACCCTAGCCTGCACCAAGGGCATGGACGAGTGCGCCTCGGACACCATCTCGATCGGGCCGCTGCCGCACCAGCCGGTGGTCAAGGATCTGGTGACCGACCTGAGCCTGTTCTACGCCCAGTACGACTCGATCCAGCCCTATCTGCAGTCGGACGAACCCGATCCGACCACGGAGCGCCTGCAGTCGCCGGAAGACCGCGCCAAACTGGACGGCCTGTACGAATGCATCCTGTGCGCCTGCTGCTCGACCTCGTGCCCCAGCTACTGGTGGAACCAGGAAGAGTACATCGGCCCGGCCGCCCTGCTGCAGTCGTACCGCTGGATCGCCGACAGCCGCGATGACGCGACGGACAAGCGCCTCGACGACCTCGAGGATCCGTTCAAGCTCTATCGCTGCCACACGATCATGAACTGCGCCCAGGTCTGCCCGAAGGGGCTGAACCCGGCCAAGGCGATCGCCGAGACCAAGAAGCTGATGGTCTCGCCGAGCCGCAAGAAGGAAAAGGCCTCGGCCTGAACCGGATGACCGAAGTTCTCCTCTTCTCCTACGGCACCCTCCAGGATCCGCGGGTGCAGGAGGCGAACTTCGGGCGTCGGCTGGAGGGTTCGGCGGACGCCCTGCCGGGCTATGCCCAGACCCTGGTCGAGATCACCGATCCGGAGGTGCTGGCCGAAAGCGGCCTGACCCACCACCCGATCGTCCGCCCGACCGCGGACGGCTCGGGCCGGATCGACGGCACGGTCTTCCGCATCACCGACGCCGAGCTTCGCGCCGCCGACGACTACGAGGTCGATGACTACCACCGCATCCGCGTGACGCTGGAATCCGGGCAGGACGCCTGGGTCTATGTCGCCCGGTCATAGTCTGATAGCAGCCCACCCATGGCGAAGATCACCTACATCGAACACGACGGCCGCGAGCATGCGGTCGAGGTCAAGAACGGCCTCAGCGTCATGGAAGGCGCGATCCGGAACAATGTCCCGGGCATCGACGCCGACTGCGGCGGCGCCTGCGCCTGCGCCACCTGCCACGTCTATGTCGACGAAGCCTTCGCGGCCGAGACGGGTCGTCCGTCGGCCATGGAGGAGTCGATGCTGGACTTCGCCGAGAACGTCCAGCCGAACAGCCGGCTGTCCTGCCAGATCCGGGTGACCGACGATCTGGACGGCCTGATCGTCCGCCTGCCGGAAAGCCAGCACTGAGGCCTTCCCGCCGGGAACAAAACGGTACAGCTTCAGCGTTCACCCGGATCGAAACCGTCCGCCGGTCACTATCATCCCATGAGTTTTCAGGATCGCCGCTTTGAACCGCGTTCGCCCGCCAACGCGCGGGGTGTCGTGGTTGCGCCCGGTCTGGAGATGCCCTGCCTGATCACGGATGTGTCGGGCGCGGGGCTGAAGGTGCGGCTGGACCGCAATCTGGCCCTGCCGAAACAGGTGCAGATCGTCGACATCGCCCAGGGCGTGGCCATAGAGGCCGAGGTCGCCTGGGCGAAGGGACAGGAAGCCGGCTTCAGGCGGACGGGTCAGGCCAGCCTGCGCGGCCTGACCCCCTCGCGCCTCGCCGCAGCCCGGGCGGCGTACCTGCGGGCCGGCGGACGCTAGTTCGCCAGCGTCTCGGCCATGAAGGCGACGACCTTCGGCCAGGCGTCCTGACGCGCCGCCGCATCCGCTTCCGGCGAGCCGCCGCTGCGCTCCACCTGACGCACCCCGCCGTCCCCGACCAGATCGTGACCCGCTTCCAAGTAGATCAGGGCCGTGGTCTGCAGACCGGCCTCTGACCGGCGGGCCTCGATCGCCGCCGCGGCGTCAGCGGCGTTCCACTGGGCGTCGCGACCACCGGCGATCAACAGCAGGGCGCCGGGATAGTTTTCGACGGGGATGCGCGCCGCCGCAGCCTTCTCCGGGTGATCGGCCCGGCCGTTTTCATGGATGGCGCGCAGGTCCGCCGCCGGCCCGGCCAGCAGGCCCTCGACAAAGCCGCGATAGGGCGTGAAGGGCAGGGGCTGGCCATCGAACGAGAAGGATGAACGCGTGCCCTCGGCCTCGACCATCTCAAGACCCCAGCCCTCCCAGACCAAATCGGTCGGCGCATAGGCGACAATGCTGTCGATCCACGGATAGCGACTGCCGGCGATCAGGGCGAACTCGGCCCCCTTGGAGGCGCCGAACAGGCCGAAGCGCTCGACATCCGCGCCCGGCATGCCCCGCAGGGCCTCGCGCAGATCGGCGAGCTGGTCGACGCGAATGTCGATGAAGCTGCCCGGCAGGTCCGGGAATTTCGGCGGCGGACCGTAGTCGCCCCAGTTCGGCGAATAGTAGGGCAGGCCGACAGCGGCGTAGCCCATCCGCGCGAGGATCGGGCCGAAGCGGGCGCCGGCCTCGTCATTGCCGTCGGCGCCGTGAAGGATGACCACCACCGGCTTCGGCTGGTCGCCCACGGTGTAGAGGACCGCATGCGGGAAGCCCGCGACAGGCCGTTGGGTCACCTCCTGCGCCGCGACCGCGCCTGCGAACAGGAGCGCGGCGATCAGGGTCAGCAGGGCGGTCAGTCGGTTCAGCATGGACGTCTCCCCCGGCGGCTCATCCGCCTTCATGAGGGTAGTCGTCACCGATCACCGAATTGGATGCGGCGTTCAGACGCCCTCGGGCATGGTCCCGGCGTTGATGGCGATCCGTCCGATCAGACCCTTCACGATCAGGTCCAGCGGCGAGCCCTCGCGATAGTCGGCCGCGGCGACGAAATTCACGCGGTCCTCGGAGATCAGGGAGTAGATCTTCTTCTGGTCCTTCTCGGAATTGCGCGGGTCATAGACCGCGATCGAGAAGCCGCCCTTGGTGTGCATCATCTTCATGGTCGGGACGTCGGTGTCCCCGTCGCCCAGGAAGATCATCCGCTCGAACGGAATCGGACGGGCGTCGTCCGGCATGAATTTGTTGATCTTGTCGTGCTCCCAGTGGTTCAGCACGCCCTTGTTGATGCGGAACAGATACTGGGTCTTGGTCGTGTAGTTGACGCCCACCGCCGGCCAGATGGCCACGCCGTCCTTGTCGTAGACGAACTTGGACGCGAACACGTGGTGGAACTCGTCGCGGATCGGGCAGCCGTCGATCATCTCTTCCAGCCCGGCCGAGACGATGTAGTGCTCGATATCCAGGCCGTACTCCCGGCCCTTCTCGTTGATGCGCTCGAACCAGCCCTTGCCGGTCAGATCGCTCTTCAGGCCGTCGAACAGCTTCACGTCCTGACCGTGCTCGCGCAGCCCCTCGCGGGTGATCGGCGCGCCGTTCTGACGGGCGTGCTGCAGCATCAGCTGCATGTACATCAGAATGCCGTCGCCATCGGCCTCGCGGGTCAGGGCCTCGGCCTCCCCCCAGAAGTCGCCAATGCCCATGCCCACCGACGGGATGAAGCTGACCTCCTGCATATTCCCCCGGGCGAGGGTGCCGTCGAAGTCATAGATGAGGGCGGTCTTGAGCAGCTTGGCCATGGGAGGTTCTAGGCTTTGGGGATTCAGGTTCTAGGGGCGTAGGTAAACGCGGCCCCCCTGTCAAAGCCTCCCCTGAAACCTGATCCCTAGAAGCCGGCCCCCAGATGCAGCTCCGGGGCGACCGCGGCGCCGGCGGCCTCCAGCGGAAGGTGCAGAATGAAGGCGGCGCCCTTGCCGGGCTCGCTTTCCACCTCGGCCCAGCCGCCGTGCAGCTCGACCAGCGCCTTGACCAGCGCCAGACCGACGCCCGGACCGCCCCGCTCGCGCCGGACGAACCGGTCAAAGACGTGGGCCTGCAGGTGATAGGGGATGCCCCGACCGCTGTCCTCGACGCGGATGCGGACCTCGGACGGCGAACCTTCGGCGACCAGACTGACCGACCCGCCCTCGCCCACCGCGCGGGCGGCGTTGTCCAGCAGATGCTCCAGCGCCTGACCGACCCGCTGGGCGTCGGCGCGGATCGGGCGCAGGCCGGCGGGACAGGCGACGCTCAGGGTCGCGCCACGCCCCTCGATCCGGGCGCGCACCTTGTCGGCGGCGGCATCCAGCAGATCGCAGACGCGAACATCGCCGAGGGTCAGCTCCATCTCCCCGGCGTCGATCTGGGCCATGTCCAGAACATCATCGATGGAGGTCGCCAGCTGGCTGGCGGCGACGCGGATGGCGCCGGCGTGCTGGCGGCTGCGCTCGGGCAGTTCGCCCTGCAGCTCCAGAAGCTCCGAGTAGCCGACGATGGTCGTCAGCGGGGTGCGCAGCTCATAGGAGACGCTGCCGACGAATTCCCGCTTCAGGGCCGTGGCTTCCTCCAGCGCCTGGGCCTTGGCGGCCAGGGCCTGCTCCAGCTCGCGACGGGCGGTCACATCCGAGAAGGCGACCAGGGTGGCGCCGTCCGGCAGGGGGCGGGTCTGCCAGGCGGCGACGCGGCCGTCGGCGGTGCGGCCCTCGCCCGAGATCGGCACACGGCTTTCCGGGTCCGGATCGGCGACGCGCGCCTTGAGGCCCAGCCACAGGCTCTGGTCCGGCATGGTCTTCTGGCAGAGGGCGGCGACGGCGTCGAAATCGCCGGCCGCGCGCAGCTGTTCGCCGGTCACGCTCCAGAAGCTCTCGAACGCCTCGTTGTGCAGGCGGATGCGGCCGTCCGAGCCGAACACGGCCACAGCGTCGTTCAGCTTGTCGAGAGTGGCCGTCTGGACCTGGAGCTGGGCGTTGAAACGGCTGCGCAGCTTCAGCTCGTCGGTGATGTCCGAGAACAGCAGCAGGACGCCGCCCAGCGGGTGCGGCTGGCGCACGACGCGCAGGGTGCGCCCGTCCGGAAGCGACCAGCTGTCATCCGGCGCGGCGGCGGCGGCGCCGTAGAAGTCCAGTTCGCGCGCCTTCCAGCCCGCATAGTCGATCACTTCGGGCAGCAGGCGGCGCTGACGCAGGCGATCCAGCAGCTCGGCGTGGGTCGGGCGTTCGTCCAGATAGCCGGGATCGACGCTGAACATCTGCTGGAAGGCAGTGTTGTGGAAGGCCAACCGCTTGGACGGGCCGAAGATCGCGACCGCGTCGGCGATGTGGTTCAGGGTCTCGTCATGGGCCTCGACGTGACGACGCAGGGTGTCGCGCGTCTCCTCGGCCTCGGTCATGTCCAGGGCGAAGGCCAGCACGCCGCCGCCGGGCGCCGGCTCGGCCACGATCCGCCAGGCGCGGCGACGACCGCCGCCCGTGGTCCAGCGGAAGCCTTCCTGACGCTGATGCAGGCGACCGGCCTCGGCGACGATGGCGTCGGCGCCCCGGTCAAAGGTCAGCCCCTTGTCGCGCGCGGCCTCGACCGTTTCGACCTTCATCTCCGCCAGCCAGGCGCGGTTGGTCCAGGCCAGCCGCCCGCCCGCATCGACCACCCAGGTCGGGGCGGGGTAATAGTCCGCCAGCAGTCCGAGCCCGCTTTCGGCCGCGGTGCCGATCAGGCCGAGCCGCGACAGCCGCAGCCAGGCGGCCCCGGCAGAACTGCGGCCCTCGACGGCCCAGGCGCCGGATTCACCTTCCAGCACGGCGTCGAACGCCTCGCCCCGTTCGATCAGCCCGTCCAGCCGCGGTCCGGCGGCGGCGCGAACGGCGTCCAGCACGACATAGGCCGGATCGTCGGCCAGGCCCTCGGCGCTCTTGGTGAGGTCACGGACAATCAGATCCCAGGTCGCCGGCGAGCCCAGCCGATCGGCCCCGCCGCCCGGCGTCAGGGCGACACGAACATCCTCGAAGGCCGCAAGCGCGCCGTCACGGGCCGACAGGTCGGCATGGGCCCGCTGCATGGCGGCCTCCAGCGCGGTGTTGCGCTCGGCCAGACGCCCGCGCAGCCGCGCGGCCCAGGCGCTGAGCGCCAGGGCGAGACCCGCGGCGCCCGCGGTCGCGACATAGGCGATATCCGCCTCGGCCATGGTGTTCGATCAGCTCCCGCCTTGATTCGGTAACCATAACGCATGGCGGGCGAGGAGCTAGGGCGTAAGGCAGCAGGCAGCAGGCAGCAGGCAGCAGGCAGCAGGGTGCGACGCTCTGGACGAAAGCGACAATCGCCTTTCCTGTTGCCTGCTGCCTGCTGCCTGCTCACTTAATCGGCCATGTCCTCCATCTGGTCCGACCAACTCGCCCCGTCCCTCGAGGACTTCGCCCGGCTGGCCAAGGCCGCGTTCGACGACCTGCCCGAGCCCTTCAAGGGGCTGGCGGGTGATGTGGTGATCCGCGTTGATGATTTCGCCAGCGAGGAGGTGCTCGCGGGCTTCGGCATGGAAGACCCGTTCGAGCTGACCGGCCTGTATCACGGCCTCGATATCGGCCTGCGTGACAGCATGGGCCCGGCCGCCGAGCCGTCGCGCATCTTCCTGTACCGCCGCCCGATCCTCGATGAATGGTGCGAGCGCGGCGACGTGGGCCTGAGCGAGATCATCGCCCACGTCCTGATCCACGAGATCGGCCACCACTTCGGCCTCGACGACGACCAGATCCATCACATCGAGGACGAAGCGGACTGATCCGGCGTCTACCGCCGCTTCAGCCCGCCCAGCAGGCCGCGCAGGAGTTCGCGCGTCAGCGTCGACCCGGCGGTCCTCAGCACGGATTTGGTCATGGCCTCCACCGGCGTCTCGCGGGTCGAACGGCGAGCCGGAGCGCGCGCCGGGGTCCGTGAGCGGGCGGCCTCGCGTTCATACTGGGCCTGCTGGCGCGCCTGTTCCTTGGCATGGGCGGCTGCGGCCTTTTCGGCCTCCTTCGCAGCGGCGGCGTCCGCCTTGGCCCGGGCCTCCGCAAGCTTGGCGTCAGCGGCGGCCTGATCGGCCTCGCCCCGGCGGGCGGCGAGGATCTCCTCGGCGGACTCCCGATCAACCACCGTATCGTAGAGCCCGCGCACCGGGCTGGCGGCCATGATCTGCGCCCGCTCGGCGTCCGTCGCCGGACCCAGTCGCGAGGCGGGCGGGCGGATGGCGGTGCGGCCAACGATATTGGGCGCGCCCTTCTCGTCCAGGGTCGAGACCAGGGCCTCGCCCACGCCCAGTCCCTGGATGCACTCGGCCGTATCGAACGCCGGATTGGGCCGGAAGCTCTGCGAGGCGGCCTTCAGACCCTTCTGTTCCGACGGCGTATAGGCGCGCAGGGCGTGCTGGATGCGGTTGCCCAGCTGGGCCAGCACGCTGTCGGGAATGTCGGCCGGGTTCTGGGTGACGAAATAGACGCCGACGCCCTTGGAGCGGATCAGACGCACCACCTGCTCCACCTTCTCGCGCAGGGCGGGCGGGGTGTCGTTGAACAGCAGGTGGGCCTCATCGAAGAAGAAGACCAGTCGCGGCTTCTCGGGATCGCCGACCTCGGGCAGTTGCTCGAACAGCTCGGACAGCAGCCACAGCAGGAAGGCGGCGTACAGGCGCGGGCTGTTCATCAGCTTGGTCGCGTCCAGCACATTGACCTGCCCCCGGCCGTCCAGACCGGTGCGCAGCATGTCCTCCAGCCGCAGGGCCGGTTCGCCGAAGAAGGCGTCGCCGCCCTGTTGCTCCAGCTGCAGCAGCGAGCGCTGGATGGCGGCGATGCTGGCCGGGGCCACATTGCCCACCTCGCGCCCGATCCGCTCGGCGTTCTCGCCCACATAGACCAGCATCGCGCGCAGGTCGTCGAGGTCGAGCAGCAGCAGGCCCTCCTTGTCGGCGACGTGGAAGACCACCGACAGCACGCCTTCCTGCACGTCGTTCAGGTTCAGCATCCGGGCCAGCAGCAGCGGCCCGATCTCGCTGACGGTGGTGCGGATCGGGTGGCCCTTCTGGCCGTACAGGTCCCAGAAGACGACCGGCGCGGCCCTGGGATCGAGCGTCAGCCCCATCGACTGGGCGCGGGCCAGCAGCTTCTCGTTCGGCGATCCGGGCACAGCGATGCCCGACAGGTCGCCCTTTACGTCGGCGCAGAAGACGGGGACGCCCGCGTCGGAAAAGCCCTGCGCCATGATCTGCAGGGTCACCGTCTTGCCGGTGCCGGTCGCGCCGGCGACGACGCCGTGCCGGTTGGCGCGGCCGTAGAGCAGGACTTCAGGCTTGTCGGGCGATTGGCCGAGGAAGACGCCGGTGTCGGACATGGGAACTCCGCAGTGGGGGGCGCGCTCATGCTCCACCGGTCAGCGCCGCCGTTCAAGGGCGCGATTTCACGGCCATGCGATTGACGCCGTTCGGAGAGACCTTGACCATATGCCGATGAAACCGCCGATCGCCGTTCCGACCTCCGCCGTGGCCCGCAATGCGCTGGTGGCGCTCGCCGTCGTGGGGGTGGGCGCCGCCGTCTACTGGATGGCCGACATCCTGACTCCGCTGGCGATGGCGATCTTCCTGCTGATCATGATCGACGGGGTGAAGCGGACCATCGAGCACCGCACCAACCTGCCCGGCCACCTGGCGGGCATCGCCGCCCTGCTTCTGGTCGTCTTGGGCTTCATCGCCTCGATCGCCTTCATCGTGAACGGGGCCTACGGCTTCTTCACCGACGCCTCGGGCGTGTCGGCCAATATCGGCCCGCGTCTGGACCAGATTCTGCGCGACGGCTCGGCCCTGGTGGGGGTGACCAATCCGCCGACCACCACTGACCTCATCAACCAGATCGACGTGCGCGGCTATCTGATGACCATCGCCGGCCAGGCCCAGGGCGTGGTCACCGGCGCCATCTTCGTGATGATCTACCTCGGCTTCCTGCTGGCCTCGCAGAACGGCTTCCGGCGCAAGCTGGTCAATATGTTCCCGGACCGCACCGCCCGGGCCGAGGCGCTGGAGGTCTTCCAGCGCGTGCGCGGCGGGGTCGAGGGCTATCTGTGGGTCCAGACCGTCACCGGGGTGATGATCTGCGCCGCGGCCTGGATCCTGATGCGCATCGTCGGGCTCCAGAACGCCGAGTTCTGGACCTTCGTCATCTTCATCGTCGGGTTCATTCCGGTGCTGGGCGGCGCCATCGCGGGTCTGGCCCCGCCCCTGTTCGCCCTCGTCCAGTTCGAGAGCTACTGGCCCGCCGCCATCCTGTTGGGCGGCCTGCAGGCCATCCTGTTCATCAGCGGCAACTTCATCCAGCCGCGCATGCAGGGCGACAACCAGAATATCGATCCGGTGGTGGTGCTGCTGGCCCTGGCCTTCTGGGGCAAGGTCTGGGGCGTGGTGGGCATGTTCCTGTCCACCCCGCTGGCGGTGATGGCAATGGCGATCCTGGCCGAATTCAAGGGCTCCCGCTGGATGGCGATCCTGCTGTCCGGCGACGGCGAGCCCTACGCCCAGGACGAAAAAGCCGAACTGACACCCAAGCCGAAACGCAGACGCGTCAACCCGCCGCAGACAAAGGCGGATTGAGCCTTATCCGCGCCCTTGATTGGCCACAACCGGCGCCTATCTCCCCCCTGTCGCCGCGGGCCCTCCCCTCCCCCCAAGCCCGCGGTTGAAGAGATCGGCGCCAACCCTCCCCCCTCCTGGGCGCCGATCCGAAGCAGGCCGCCGAACGCAAGTTCGGCGGCCTTGTTCGTTTCAGGGCCTGGATCAGAACCGCGCCTTTTTGGCCACAGGCGCCAAAACGTCGCAAACCTTCACTGGAACAGGACGCTAGCTCCGCCGTTTGGTCTGCGCGGCGGGGGCCGAAACTGCTTCTCATTCCGGAAAGCCCCCATGAATTATCTTCTTCCCGCAGCCGCCCTGTCGCTCCTGACCGCAGGCGTCGCCGCCCCCGCCCTCGCCCAGTCCGCGCCCGACTGGAGCGGCCCGTACATCGGCATCTACGGCGGCGCGGTCGACAACAAGGAAAACGACGGCGAAACCCTCGTCTTCGACCGGAACCTGGACGGAACCTTCGGCGAGACGGTCACCACCTCGGGCGGCGCCGACGCCTTCGCGCCCGGCTTCTGCGGCGGTCGCGCCCAGAGCAATGAGGCCGTGACCGGCTGTCTGGGCGATGACACCGGCGTCGAGGGCTCCATTCGCGGCGGCTATGACTGGCAGTTCGGCTCGATCGTGGCCGGCGTCGTCGCCGAGTGGAGCGGGGTCAATCTCTCGGACACCGCGACCGGCTTCAGCAGCACCCCGGCCAACTACGTCTTCAATCGCGAAGTGAACGACATGGCCGCCATCCGCGCCCGGGTCGGCTACGCCATGGGGCCGGCCCTGGTCTATGCGACCGGCGGCGCCGCCTATGCCGGCGTCAAGAACAGCTTCTCGACCACCAACACCGCCAACAGCTTCACCACCATGACGGATGAAGACGACGCCGATGGCTGGCAGGCCGGCGCCGGTCTGGAATGGCGCCTGGCGCGGAACCTGTCGGTGACGGGCGAGTACCTCTACACCTCGCTCAACACCGGCGATTACGTCGTCCGGGCCGGCAACAACGGCACGACCCCGGCGACCAACCCCTTCATCCTGGCGCCGAACACCGCGGGCACGGACATCGCGCGCAGCAGTGACGAGATGGAGCTGCACGCCTTCCGCATCGGTATGAACGTTCGCTTCTGATCGGCTCCTGACTGATCACTGATAATCGACGCCGGTTCCTGCAAAGGGGCCGGCGTCATCGTTTTAGGGGGTTCCCGCCGCCATCGGGCTGGCCTAGTGGACCCGGACAGGCTGGACCCTTGCCCGAGCGCACAGGCCGTCTAGTCTGCCTTCTGAAACCGGCGGCTCCTCACAGCCGCGCCACACGAGACCTGTCCATGACCGGCGCCCCCGCCCCCACCGTCCCTCAGGCGATCACCCTGGAGGCGCTGGAGGCGAACTATGCCGTCGCGGCCGATCATCCGCCCGGCGCGGCGGAGAAGGCCTATCTGGCCCAGGTTCTGGAAGATTACGCCGCCGACGAGACGCCGGAGCTGGATGGCGCGGACCTCGGCGCCCTGCTGGCCGCCGTCTGGAAGACGGTGCTCGAGCGTGACCCCGCCGATCCGGCCCGCATCAGCGTCGGCCCCCACACCGGCGCGCGCGGCGTCGGCACCGGCTATGACGTCCTGACCATCGTCCAGAACGACAAACCCTTCCTCGTCGACAGCGTGATGGGCGAACTGGCCGAGGCCGGGGTCACCGTCCGCTCGATGTACCACCCCATCGTCGAAGGCCCGCAGGGCCGGACCTCGGTCATTCTGGTGGTGCTCGACGCCCTGCCGCAGGAGCGTCGCGACGCCCTGGGCGAAGCGCTGGCCCAGACCCTGGCCGATGTGCGCGCGGCGGTGACCGCCCACGGCGCAATGAATGAACTGATCGGCCAGTCGATCGCCCATCTGGAAAGCTCGCCTCCGGGCGTCGATCCCGAAATCCTGGCTGAAAACCTGGCCTTCCTGCGCTGGCTGGCGGCGAACCATTTCGTCTTCCTCGGCGCCCGCGACTACGACTATCCGCGCGCCAGCGACGGCGGCTACGAGGCCGAGGCGCCCCTGTCCCAATCGGGCGAAGGGCTGGGCGTTCTGGTCGATCCGGAGCGCACCGTGCTGCGCCGGGCCTCGGAACCGGCGGTCCTGACCCGGCAGATGAAGCGCCAGCTGGACCTGTCCGAGCCGGTCACCGTGGCCAAGGCCAACGCCCGCTCGCGCGTCCATCGCCGGTCCTACATGGATTACATCGGGGTGAAGCGTTACGGCGCCGACGGTCGCCCGTCCGGCGAGACCCGCTTCGTCGGCCTGTTCACCGCCGAGGCCTATGACAAGGCCGCGTCCGAGGTGCCGCTGATCCGCCGCAAGGTCGCCAACGCCCTGCAGCGCGCCGGCAAGCTGGAGGGGACGCACAGCTACAAGCGGCTGAAGAACATCCTCGACAACTATCCGCGCGACGAGCTCTTCCAGATCACCGAGGATGAGCTGCTCGATATCTCGCTGGGCATCCTGCACCTGCACGACCGCCCGCGGATCAAGACCTTCACCCGCAAGGATCCGTTCGACCGCTTCGTCTCGATCCTGGCCTTCATCCCGCGCGAGCGTTTCGACGCCTCGGTCCGTGAGCGGATCGGCGCCATCCTGGCCCGCGCCTGGGGCGGCCGCATCTCGGCCTGGTATCCGCAGCTGTCGGATCAGCCGCTGGTGCGCATCCACTACATCATCGGCGTGACCCCGGGCGATCATCCGTGCCCGGACCAGGCCGCGCTCGACGCCGAGGTGGCCGAGGCCGGACGCAGCTGGGTCGATCGCTTCGAAAGCGCCCTGCGCGCCGCCGATGTCGAGGAAGTCTCGGTCGGACCGGTCAGCGCCCGCTGGGCCGACGCCTTCGGCGCCGGTTATCGCGACCGTTACGACGCCGCCGAGGCGGTGCTCGACTATCAGGCCATCGACACCCTGAACGCCTCGGGCGAGGTCGGCCACGGCGAGCCGGTGGCGGTCCGCGCCTTCCGCACCGCCCGCGACGGGTCGCTGAACTTCCGCTTCAAGCTGTACCGTCGCGGCTCAGCCGTGCCGCTGTCCGACGTCCTGCCGATCCTGGCGGACATGGGGCTGAAGACGCTGGAAGAGTGGGGCTACGCCCTGAAGCCGGTCGGCGACGCCGAAATCCACGTCCACGAATTCCTGATGGAAGACCCGCGCGGCGGCGATCTGGACTTCGCCACCGTCCGCGATCCGTTCGAAGCCGCCTTCGCCGCCGTCTGGAACGGCCGCACCGAAAGCGACGGCTTCAACCGTCTGGTGATCGAGCTGGGCGTCGACTGGCGTGAAGCCGCCCTGATCCGCACCCTCGCCCGCTACCGCCAGCAGACCGGCCTCGATCCGTCGCAGGCGGTGCAGGAAGAAGCCCTGCGCGACTATCCGGCGGTGGCCCGCGCCATCCTGGCCCTGTTCGACGCCAAATTCAGCCCGGCCGCCGGTGGCGACGCCGCCGCGCGCGAGGCCACGGTCACCGACCTGGCGACCCACATCAACGACCTGCTGCAGGACGTGAAGAGCCTCGACCACGACAAGGCCCTGCGTCGCCTGTCGCTGCTGGTTCAGGCGATCAAGCGGACCAACTACTATCAGGTCGGCGCGGACGGTCAGTCCAAGCCTTACATCTCGATCAAGATCGCCTCGCGCGAACTGGACGACCTGCCCCTGCCCAAGCCCTTCCGCGAGATCTTCGTCTGGGCGCCGTACATCGAGGGCGTGCACCTGCGCTTCGGCCCGGTCGCCCGCGGCGGCCTGCGCTGGTCGGATCGCCGTGACGACTTCCGCACCGAGGTGCTGGGTCTGGTGAAGGCCCAGCAGGTCAAGAACGCCGTCATCGTGCCGGTCGGCTCCAAGGGCGGCTTCTTCCCGAAGAAGCTGGCCGACATCGTCCGCGCCGGCGGCGACCGCGACGCCCAGCAGGCCGAGGCCATCCGCGCCTACAAGACCTTCCTGTCCGGCCTGCTCGACGTGACCGACAACATCGCCAAGGACGGCTCGGTGGTTCCGCCGGCCGCCGTCACCCGCTGGGAAGGCGACGATCCCTATCTGGTCGTGGCCGCCGACAAGGGCACGGCGACCTTCTCCGACATCGCCAACGGCGTCTCGGCCTCCTACGGCTTCTGGCTGGATGACGCCTTCGCCTCGGGCGGTTCGGTCGGCTACGACCACAAGGTCATGGGCATCACCGCCCGCGGCGCCTGGGAGGCCGTGAAGCGGCACTTCCGCGAGGAAGGCAAGGACATCCAGTCCGAGCCCTTCACCGTCGTCGGCGTCGGCGACATGTCCGGCGACGTCTTCGGCAACGGCATGCTGCTGTCCAAGGCCATCAGGCTGGTGGCCGCCTTCGACCACCGCGACATCTTCATCGACCCGACCCCCGATCCCGCCTCGTCGTGGGTCGAGCGCGACCGGATGTTCAAACTGCCGCGCTCGTCCTGGCAGGACTATGACGTCTCGAAGATTTCGGCGGGCGGCGGCGTCTTCTCGCGGTCGGCCAAGTCGATCCAGCTCAGCCCCGAGATCAAGGCCGTTCTGGACATCCAGGAGGACGTCCTGGACCCGGCAAGCCTGATGAAGGCCATCCTCAAGGCCCCGGCCGAGCTGCTCTACTTCGGCGGCATCGGCACCTACATCAAGGCGCCGAACGAGACCGACGCCCAGGTCGGGGACAAGGCCAATGACGCCATCCGCATCGACGGCGCCGAGGTCCGGGCCAAGGTCATCGGCGAAGGCGCCAACCTGGGCCTGACCCAGGCGGGCCGCATCGCCTTCGCCCGCAACGGGGGGCGGATCAACACCGACGCCATCGACAACTCGGCCGGCGTCGACAGCTCCGACCACGAGGTCAACATCAAGATCCTGACCGGGGCGGCCATCGCCTCGGGCGCGCTGAAACAGGAGGATCGCAACGCCCTGCTGGCCTCGATGACCGAGGAAGTCGGCCTGAAGGTGCTGGTCCACAACTACGACCAGACCCTGGCCCTGACCCTGCAGCAGGCGGAGGGCGCCAAGGCCCTCGATTCCCAGCAGCGGTTCATGCAGTGGCTGGGGTCGAAGGGGAAACTGGACCGCAAGGTCGAGGGTCTGCCGGACGATCTGCGCCTGTCCGAAATGAAGGCTTCGGGCACGCCCCTGACCCGTCCGGAGCTGGCCGTCCTGACCGCCTACTCCAAGCTGGAGCTGTTTGACGAGATCGTCGCCTCGGGCGCGCCCGATGACGCCTTCTTCAAACAGACCCTCGTCCGCTACTTCCCCGGCCCGCTGGCGAAGTTCGAGGCGGACATGCAGCGCCACCGCCTGAAGCGCGAGATCATCTCGACCATCCTGTCGAACGAGATCGTCAACATGTGCGGCGCGACCTTCCCGGAACGCCTCCGTCTGTCGGCCCAGTGCGACACCGGGGCCATGGTCATCGCGTTCGAGGCGGCCCGCCAGATCTTCCGCCTGGACGAGGCGTGGGATGCGGTCTCCGCCCTCGACGGCAAGATCACGGCCGAGGCCCAGACCGCGCTCTACACGGAAATCTCGACCGTGCTGCGTCGCCAGACCGTCTGGCTGGCCAAGCGCGCCTCGCGTGACGGCGCCACCGTGGACAGCCTGATCGCCGCCTATCGTCCCGCCGCCGACGCCCTGCGCGCCGCCGGCGGCGCGGTGCTCAGCCGCTTCGAGGAGGCCCGTCTGGAGGCCCGGGTGCAGAGCTTCGTGGGCCTGGGCGCCTCCGAGGACATGGCGCGCGGCTTCGCCATGCTGCGTCCGCTGGTCGCCACCGCCGACATCGGCGATCTGGCGCGCGAGGCGGGCTGGCCGGAACCGGCCATGGCCATGCTCTACCACCAGGTCGGCGCGGCCTTCGACTTCGACCGCCTGCGCGCGGCCGCCGGCAATGTCCCGTCGGCGGATCACTTCGATCGTCTGGCGGTCCGCCGCCTGATCGAGGATCTAATGTTCGAGCAGATGACCCTGACCCGCGCGGTGGCCAAGGCCTCCAGCGTGGCTGTCGGCGCCAGCGAGGCGGCGGCCGAGAAGGCCGTCGACGACTGGATCGGCTCGCGTCTGGCCACGGTCGAGGCGGTCCGCGCCTCGGTGGACGAGATCGAGGCCTCCGGCTCCGGCTGGACCTTCGCCAAGCTGACCATCGCCAACGCCTCGATCCGCGAGATCGCCTCGTCGGCCCGCTAGGCGTATTTCGCCCACAGGCTTCGCCGGTACGTCCAGATTTGACGTACCGGCGTGCCATGATCCTGTTCCTCGCCCAGCAGGCGAGGTGCGGAAGGAGGGCCGGGAGTCCGGTAAGTCCGGCATTCAGTTGAGTTCGGTTGAATAATTTCAACAGGTTGAAGAGTCCGCACCGGACTCACCGGACTCTCCGGACCGTTTTCGGGGCTTCGCGCTCGGCCCGCTGATCTGTTAGCGTCGTCTTCCAAGGGAGCGGCTGATGCCCAGAAAGTTTCTCGTCGTCGTCGACGACAGTCCCGAGTTCCAGGCCGCGCTGCGCTATGCGTCGCGCCGGGCCCGATCGACCGGGGGCCATGTGGTCCTGCTGCGGGTGATTCCGCCCGCCGCCTCCGACGCCCACTGGGCCGGCGTACGCGAGGAGATCGAGCGCCAGACCCGCGCCGAGGCCGAGGCCGAGGTCAACACCTGGGCCGCCGAGGCCGCCGAACGGTCCGGCTCGACGCCCATCCTGCTGATCGAGCGCGGCGAGGCCCAAGCCAGCATCCGCAAGGTCGTCGGCGAGGATCCCGACATCAAGATCCTGGTCCTGGCGGCCGGAGAGGGCGGGCGCGGCCCCGGCCCGCTGGTCGCCGCCGTCGTCAAGCAGGGCGCCGCCTTCACCGGCCGCAAGCTGCCGGTCACCATCGTCCCCGGCGAACTGACCGAGCAGGACATCGAGGATCTGGCATGACCCGGAGGGGGCGCTAACGCTCGCGACGCGGTCGCTCGCTGCTTGAGCGCCGTCCGGCTTTGGCTCCCCACCCTTGAACCCCGGCCTTCGAGGGCGCACTTACGCCCCATGTTCATCCAGACCGAACCCACGCCGAACCCGAACGTCCTGAAATTCCTGCCGGGACGGGATGTGTCCGAGGACCCGCGGGACTTCGTCAATGCGGAAGAGGCCGCCGCCTCGCCGCTCGCCGAGGCCCTGTTCGCGCTGGATGGCGTGACCTCGGTCTTCTTCGGCTACGACTATGTGTCGGTGACCCGCGAGGCCCAGGGTCTGGAGTGGAACCAGATGAAGGCCCCCATCCTAGCGGCCATCATGGACCATTTCGTCTCGGGCGCGCCCCTGATGCGCGGCGGCGTCTTCAACAGCGCCGACCCGGACGGCGAGGACAGCGAGATCGTCGCCGAGATCAAGCAGTTGCTCGACAGCCGCATCCGCCCGGCCGTGGCCCAGGACGGCGGCGACATCCTGTTCGACGCCTTCAACGAGGAGACCGGCGTCCTGTCCCTGCGCATGCGCGGCGCCTGCGCCGGCTGCCCCTCGTCCTCGGCCACCCTCAAGTCGGGCGTAGAGCAGATGATGAAGCACTACGTCCCCGAAGTGACCGCGGTCGAGCAGGTCATTTAAGGGCGCTACCGCTCGCGACGCGGTCGCTTGCTGCTTGAGCGCGGACAGAGCCTGAAACGATTTCGTTCGCGCTGGCGTCAGGCGCGCGCCATAAGACTCCCATGCCCCGGTTTGAAAGCGACAGCGACGCCCGGCGTCTCGGCGAGGCGCTCGCCGCCCTGCGTCGCGCGCAGGGACTGAGCCAGGCCGAGGCGGGCGCCCGGGCCGGGATGACCAGCCAGGGCTGGGGTCTGTATGAGGTGGGCAAGCGGCCCGGCCTGTTCCGCCCCGACGTCCAGCGCCGACTGACCGCCGCCGTCGACGCCACCCCCGAGGCGCTGACCCTGAACCTGCCCGAGGGCGCCGCCGCCCCATCTCCGGTTCCAACTCCGGCTCCAGCGAGTGGGGTCGAAGGCCGTGCCCGCGCCTTTGAACCGGCTCCGGCCGCCGCCCTGCACCGCCTGCAACTGGTCAACGACGACCTCGCGCCCTGGGCCGCGTCGGGGGTGACGCTGGAGTATGCGCCCGGCCGCTGGCCCCGCCGGGATCAGGGCTGCATCATCGACATGGACGACGGCGAGCGCCGGGTTCGCCTGTATGAACGGGCCGAGGGCGACGATCTGGTGGTGCGCGGCGGCCCCGGCGGCCTGTCCGCCGAGGAGCGCATCCCGCGCGCCCGCACCCGCGCGGTCGCCGCGGTCATCGCGCGGCTGGACCTCTGATGAAACTGTTTTGTTGCAACCTTGGGCTGTCTGTGAAACTGTTCCGTACCGAACAGGAGCACCGCCATGGCCCGCGCCGCAGCCCCGGATCACATCGACGCCTATGTCGGCGCGCGCCTCAGTCTGAGGCGGTCGGCGCTGGGCCTCTCGCAGGCGGCGCTGGCCCAGCGCATCGGGGTCAGCTTCCAGCAGGTGCAGAAGTACGAGACGGGCCAGAACCGCATCTCGGCCTCGCGCCTGCACCGCGCCGCCGTGGTGTTGGGGACATCGGTGGAAAGCTTCTTTCCGCCGATGGAGGGGCCGGCGTCGGGCGAGGCCGAAAGCCTGCGGGCGCTGGGTCTCACCGCCGACGGACGCGCGGTGGCCATGGCCTTTCCACGCATCCCGGACCGACAGTTGCGACAGGCGCTGGCGCGCATCGTGACCGCGCTGGCGCCCATCCCCTGAAAGACTGCGCTCTGAACGCCCCGGAAGGACGCCCCGCATGAGGGTTCTGGTCATCGATACGGCGCTGGGCCTGTGCACCGCCGGGATGTTCGAGGTGCAGAACGGAAGCGTTCGCCCGCTGGGCCTGCGCTCCGAAGCCATGACCAAGGGCCATTCCGAGCGTCTGGGGGGTCTGGCCCGCGACGCCGTGGCGGAAGCCGGCGGCTTCGACGCCCTTGACCGGATCGCCGTCACCGTGGGGCCGGGCTCCTTCACCGGCCTGCGTGTCGGCCTGTCCTTCGCCCAGGGTCTGGGCGCGGCGCTCGGACTGCCCGTGATCGGAGTCTCCACGCTCGACGCCCTGGCGGCGTCGGTGGAGGCGACGAGCGTCGCCGCGCTGATCGACGCCCGCCGGGGCCAGGTCTACGCCCGCTTCTGGCGCGACGGCGTCGCCGCTGGCCCGCCCGAGGCCCTCTCGCTGGAACAGGCGGCGGCGCAAGTCACGGCCCTCGGCGCCGGCGCGACCCTTGTCGGAACCGGCGCGCCCCTTTTGGCCGGGACCGCGCCCGGTCTGGTGATCGACGACCGGCCCGGCGCCGCGCCCGAGGCCCTCGCCCGACTGGCCGCATCTCTTGACCCGGCCGCGGCGCCGCCCTCGCCCCTTTACCTGCGGGCGCCCGACGCCACCCCGCCGACCCGTCTGCCGGGCCAGCCCCGCGCGGCGACCCCGGCGTGACCGGCGCTCTCCCCGGTCAGGCCGAGCGACTGGCGGAGCTCCACGCCACCGCCTTTGACGTGCCTTGGGACGCAGCGGCCTTCGCCCTCCTGCTGGATCAGCCCGGCGTCTTCGCGGTCGAGCGCGAGGCCGGCTTCATCCTCATGCGCGCGGTCGCCGACGAGGCCGAGATCCTGACCCTGGCGGTCCGGCCGGACGCGCGCCGGAGCGGGGAGGGAACGGCCCTCGTCGCCGACGGCGTGGCCGCCGCCAGTCTGGCCGGGGCCGACCGGGTCTTCCTTGAGGTCGCCGACGACAACGCCGCCGCCCGCGCCCTCTACGTCCGCACGGGCTTCACCGAGGCCGGTCGTCGACCCCGCTATTATTCGCGTCCGGACGGTTCGCGCGTGGACGCCCTTCTTCTCGCGCTGAACTTGCCGGGGCGGCTTCCCTAGAGCGCCGACGCCGCCTATTCTCCTGCGCCATGGACCGGATCGAAAAACTCTGCGCCGAGCGCGGCATGCGCATGACCGAGCAACGTCGCGTGATCGCGCGGGTGCTCTCCGCCGCCGCGGACCACCCGGATGTCGAGGAGCTGTACCGCCGCGCCTCGGCCATCGACCCGCATATCTCCATCGCCACCGTCTACCGCACCGTGCGCCTGTTCGAGGAAGCCGGCGTGGTCGAGAAGCACGACTTCGGCGACGGCCGCAGCCGCTATGAAGAGGCGGGCGACGATCACCACGATCACCTGATCGACACCAAGTCGGGTGAGGTCATCGAATTCTTCGACGCCGAGATCGAGCGGCTGAAGACCGAAATCGCCGAACGCCTCGGCTTCAAGCTGATCGGCCACAAGCTCGAACTGTACGGCACCCCCATCGAGGGCGCCGAGCCGTCGGGCCGCGAAGGCCTGATCTTCACCCGCCACGCCGCCCGGGTCGATCCGGCGGATATCGGCTAACTGGCGCGAAAGGCCCCGGGGCATTAAATAGCCGCCCCATGACCGATACCCTCGCCCCGCCGTCGGAGGGACAGGCCGCGCCCAAGCGCCTGTTCATCAAGACCTACGGCTGCCAGATGAATGTCTATGACTCGGAGCGCATGGCCGATGTGCTGCGCCCGCTGGGCTATGCCCAGACGGACACCGCCGAGACCGCCGACTTCGTCATCCTGAACACCTGCCACATCCGCGAGAAGGCGGCCGAGAAGGTCTATTCCGAGCTCGGCAAGATGCGCGAGCTGAAGGACGCCAAGGGCGGGGCCATGACCATCGCCGTGGCCGGCTGCGTCGCCCAGGCCGAGGGCGAGGAGATCATGAAGCGCCAGCCGGCGGTCGATCTGGTCGTCGGCCCGCAGGCCTATCACCAGCTGCCCGAACTGCTGACCCGCACCGCCCGCGCGCGCGGCGAGCGGATCGGCGCCGACTTCGCCCCGGACGAAAAGTTCGACGCCCTGCCCGCCGAACGGGGCGTGGACGGCTTCACCGCCTTCCTGACCGTGCAGGAGGGCTGCGACAAATTCTGCACCTTCTGCGTGGTGCCCTACACCCGCGGCGCCGAGTGGTCGCGCCCGGTCGCCGCCATCCTGAAGGAGGCCCGTGAGCTGGCCGCCAAGGGCGTGCGCGAGGTCACCCTGCTGGGCCAGAACGTCAACGCCTATGACGGCGAGGGTCTGGATGGAAAGCCGTCGACCCTGGCCCGTCTGGCCTATCTGCTGGCCGAGATCCCCGGTCTGGACCGCATCCGCTATACGACCAGCCATCCGAACGACATGTCGGACGACCTGATCCAGGCGCACCGCGATCTGGACGTGCTGATGCCCTGGCTGCACCTGCCGGTGCAGTCTGGCTCGGACCGCATCCTGCGCCTGATGAACCGCAAGCATGGTCGCCAGAAGTATTTCGACCTGATCGAGCGCATCCGCGAGGCCCGGCCCGACATGGCCATGTCCGGCGATTTCATCGTCGGCTTCCCGGGCGAGAGCGACCGGGATTTCGAGGACACCATGGATCTGGTCCGGCGCGTGACCTACGCCTCGGCCTTCTCCTTCATGTATTCGCCGCGCCCCGGCACGCCCGCCTCGACCATGGGGGCGCAGGTGCCCGCCGAGGTGTCGCGCGAGCGGCTGCAGGCGCTGCAGGCCCTGCTGTTCGAACAGCAGACCGCCTTCAACGAGTCCCGCGCGGGCATGACCATCCCGGTCCTGTTCGAGCGCCCCGGCAAGTTCGACGGTCACGTCACCGGCCGCTCGCCCTGGCTGCAGCCGGTCTATGTCGACGGCGTCGCGGATCAACTGATCGGCCAGATCGTTCCGGTGAAGATCGAGAGCGGCGGCCTGAAGTCGCTCAGCGGTCGTCTGACGGATCAACCCTTCGCTCAAGCAGCGAGGCTCCGCGAGCCGAGCGGTAACGACCCAAGGAAAGTCGCCTGATGGCGCGAGAGAGTGAGTTTCTGGCCTTGGGCGATGAGGCCCTGCGGGCGGTCATCGGGCCGAACAGCCGGCACATCGCCCTGATCGAGGACCGCTTCAAGGTGCTGGTCGAGACGCCGGGAGGCGGGGTCTCGATCAACGGCTCCGCGCGGGATCGGGCGCAGGCCAAGCGGGTCATCGAAATCCTCGCCGATCGCGCCGATCAGGGCGTGGAGATCACCGAGGCCGACGTTCGCACCGCCCTGGGCGCCGCCGTGGCCCAGCCGCGCGCGGGTCAGGGTTCGGTCGCGCCCGACGCCGTGGCCCTGCCGGTCGGCCGTCGCGGCGCCATCGCGCCCAAGACGGCGGCGCAGGCCCGGTATCTGGAGCTGCTGTCCCGCTGCGAACTGACCTTCGGCGTCGGCCCGGCGGGGACCGGCAAGACCTTCCTCGCCGCCGCCTACGGCGCCTCCCTGCTGCGGCGCGGACAGGTGGACCGGCTGGTCATCACGCGCCCGGCGGTCGAGGCGGGGGAGAAGCTGGGCTTCCTGCCCGGCGATCTGAACGAGAAGGTCGATCCCTATCTGGCGCCGATCTGGGAGGCGCTGAACGACATCCTCGGTCCCGACGACGTCCGCCGTCGCCGCGACAAGGGAGAGATCGAAGCCGCCCCCATCGCCTTCATGCGCGGTCGCACGCTCAGCCACGCCTTCATCATCGTCGATGAGGCGCAGAATCTGACGCGGCTGCAGATGAAGATGGTCCTGACCCGTCTGGGCGAGGGCGCGCGGATGGTGGTCACCGGCGACCCGTCACAGATCGACCTGCTGAATCGCCGCGATTCCGGCCTGCCCCACGCCCTGCGCATCCTCGAGGAGGTGAAGGGCGTCGGCGTGCTGAAGTTCGAGGCCCAGGACGTGGTGCGTCACGCCATGGTCGAGCGGATCGTGCGCGCCTATGACGCCGACGCGGCCGCGCCGTCGCCGGATCTGGAAGAGCCCCGCCGGTGATCGAGATCGAGGTCGAGGACGAGGCCTGGACCGCCGCCCTGCCGGAGGTCGAGGCGGTGGTGGATCGCGCGGCGAAGGCGGCGCTGGGGACCATTCAGGGCGACGTCGTCATCCTGCTGACCGATGACGAGAGCGTGCGCGAGATCAACGCCCGCTTCCGCGACCGGGACCGGCCGACCAACGTCCTGTCCTTCCCGGCGGCCGAGAGCGCCTTCCCGCATCTGGGCGACCTGACCCTGGCCTATGGCGTCTGCGCGCGTGAGGCGGTCGAGCAGGGCAAGACCCTGGCCGATCACCTGTCGCATCTGACCGTCCATGGCGTCCTGCATCTGCTGGGCCGGGACCATGAGGACGACGCCGAGGCCGAGGAGATGGAGGCCGAGGAGCGATCCATCCTTGCCAGTCTGGGCGTCGCCGACCCATACACGCTGGATGAACAGTCTTCTGGCGACGCTTGATACGGACAGCCCCCGCGGGCGGCTGATCCTGCGGTTCGGCCGCATCGGTCTGGCGCTGGCGGCGGGTGCCGCCGCGGCCCTGGCCCATCCGCCGTTCGGCATCCTGCCCGGCCTGCTCGGCTACGCCGTGCTGATGATCCTGTCCGAGCGCTCCACGAAGACGCGCGGGGCCTTCTGGATGGGCTGGCTGGCGGGCTTCGCCTACTTCTTCATCAGTTGCTGGTGGGTGGCCGAGGCCTTCCTGGTCAATCCGGCCCAGGCCTGGATGGCGCCCTTCGCCGCCTCCGCCCTGCCCATCGGTCTGGCCCTGTTCTGGGGCACGGCGACCGCCCTGTACCGCCGCTTCGCGCCGACGGGGATGGTGCGGGTGCTGGTCTTCGCCGCCCTGTTCTGCCTGCTGGAATGGCTGCGCGGCCATGTGCTGACCGGCTTCCCGTGGAACCCCGCCGGCGCCAGTTGGAAGGCCGGGTCGGCCGCCTCCCAGTTCGCCTCCATCGGCGGGGTCTATGGCCTGAGCTTCATCACCGTGGCCGCCGCCGCCGCCTTCGGTCCGCTGCTGGGGCCGGGGACGCGCAAGACGCGGGTCGTCACCGCCGCGCTCGGTGTTGTCGCCTTCGCCGTCCTGCTGATCTCCGGCGCCGCGCGCCTGTCCTCGGCCCGGCTGGAGCTGACCCCGACGGTCGTCCGCATCGTCCAGGCCGACGTCGCCCAGGAGTCCAAATGGACACCGGAGGCCTATCGGGGGATCGTCGACCGCTATGTGAACCTGACCGACCGGCCCGGCGCGGTGACGCCCGACCTGATCCTGTGGCCCGAGGGCGCCCTGCCGGCCTCGGCCAATGACGTCTTCGCGCCCGGTTCGCCCGACGCCGCCGCCATCGCCCGCGCTGTCCAGCCGGGCCAGAGCCTGATCCTCGGCCTCGGTCGCGGCGTGGCCGATCCTTCGACGCCGGAGGGTGGCCGCTATTTCAACAGCCTGTTCGTCCTCACCGACGAGGGCGGTGATGGCCTGCGGGTCTCGGCGACCTACGACAAATACCGGCTGGTGCCGTTCGGCGAATTCCTGCCGGCGGGCGGCCTGATGGGGGCGCTGGGCATCCGCGCCCTGACCCATATGCCGCTGGACTTCAGCCCCGGTCCGCGCCCGGCGCCGATCGACATCCGCGGCGCGCCGCGCGCCCAGCCGCTGATCTGCTACGAGAGCCTTTATCCAGGCTTCACCCCCGGCGCCGAAGGGCGGCCCGGCTGGATCGCCAACATCTCCAATGACGCCTGGTTCGGCCGCACCTCGGGGCCGCTGCAGCATCTCAACCTGGCCAGCTATCGCGCCATCGAGACCGGCCTGCCGGTCGTGCGCGCCACGCCGACGGGGACCTCGGCCATGATCGATCCCTGGGGCCGGGTGATCGACGGTCAGCGGCTGGATGCGGGCGAAAGCGGCGTCATCGACGCGCGCCTGCCGGAACCCGCCGCCGCGACGATTTATGGACGACTTGGCGACCTTCTGTTCTGGCTTCTGGTTGTGGCGGGCCTGTCCTTCACCCTGCCGTGGCGGAAGCTGATTCGTTCCAAGAGCATTGTTCCCTGAGCCCAATTCCCCCGAGGGTCGCTGCAACCGCTAAGCGATTCTCGCACTGCGGGAAACAGGGCGCCTTAACGGCAACTAACACTCCGTAGTGGCCCTGATTTCTGCATTTTTTGGTGACACAGCGGCGCTGGCAGAGCATTCAGGCTTGGCCGATATACCGACTTCAAAAGGCGTAAGACTATGGCGAGAGGCAAGGGCGAAGATGGCCCGCATCCCGTGGACCGGCATGTTGGCCGGCGTGTCTGCGAGAAACGACTCGCCCTCGGCTATAACCAGAGCGACCTCGGCCGGGCCCTGGGCCTGACCTTCCAGCAGATCCAGAAGTACGAGAAGGGCGCGAACCGCATCTCCGCCTCGAAGCTGTGGGACATCGCCCGCTTCTTCAAGGTGGACATCGGCTACTTCTTCGAAGGTCTGACCGGCGCGCAGTTGGCGGGCATGGCCGAAGGCGAGACCGCCTTCGAGCATGACTTCCCGGCGACCCGCTACACGATCGAGATCGGCCGCCTGTCGCCGCAGCTCTCGACCCGTCAGCAGAAGCTGGCGCTCGAGCTGATCCGCGACATGGCCGACCGCAAGGAGACGGACGAGGAGTAGCCTCCTCGCCGCCTTACCCGGCTTCGTTCTCCGATGACCGCCGCCGACCAAAGGTCGGGGCCGCCGCCTTCTGCTCAGCCCAGTAGGCGGCGCCTTCGCGCGGCTTGAACATCGTCTTGGCCACGCCCTCGCGGGACACCACCGCGAAGGTGTTGGTCGACGCCTGGTACAGCAGCACGTCGCCATTGGGCCGCTCCACCCGCTCCACGTCCGCCGGCGGGCGGGTGGTGAAGGCCGTGACCCGGGCCAGATAGTCCTCGGCCGTCCGCGCGCCGAAGTCCGCGCCGTTCCGCTCGAACAGGCGCGCGACCTTGGCGTCGACCGTCTCCCGGCGGTTGGCGGTCAGCACCGGCTTGACCTCCGCGGTCGCCTCGGCGGCCTCCGCCGGCGTGGCTGCGGCGGAGGTCAGCGCGGCCTGCGCGCCCTCCACCGCCCGGTCCCGCGTTTCGACGGCCGACCCGCCATCCCCGCAGCCCCCCAGACCGGTCGCCCCCACGCCCAGCGCGGCCATGGCCGCGATCAGAACCGTTTTCCGCATGACACCCTCCCACGTTGAAACCCGCTGGGACAAATCCTAACCACAGGTTAACAGTTCTTGCAATGTTCTGTTTTGCGGAAGCGTCACTCGACGCGGACGGGCGCCGTCGCTAGATCAACGGAATGACCACGGCATCGCTGTACGGACGCAAGGTCCTGTTGATCGTCGGCGGCGGCATCGCCGCCTACAAGGCGCTGGAGCTCGTGCGCCTGCTGAAGAAGTCGGGCGCCGAGGTGATGAGCGTGCTCACATCGGCGGGCGCCGAGTTCGTCACCCCCATGTCGCTGGCGGCCCTGACCGGCCATCCGGTGCGGCAGGCCCTGTTCATGCCCGAGGACGAGACGGCCATGGGCCATATCGAGCTGTCGCGCTGGGCCGATCTGGTGGTGGTGGCCCCGGCGACGGCGGGCCTGATCGCCAAGGCGGCGAACGGTCTGGCCGATGATCTGGCCTCCACGACCCTGCTGGCCACCGACAAGAAGGTTCTGCTGGCCCCGGCGATGAATGTGCGCATGTGGCTGCACCCGGCGGTGCAGGCCAATGTGGCGCGGCTGAAGGGCTTTGACGGCTTCCACGGCGTCGCCGTTGTGGGGCCGGACGAGGGCGAGATGGCCTGTGGCGAGTTCGGGCCGGGCCGCATGGCCGAGCCCGCCGCCATCCTGTCGGCCATTCAGGGCCTGCTGGCCGGACCGGACGGACGCCCGCTGACGGGCCGCAGGGCGGTGGTCACGGCCGGGCCGACCTTCGAGCCGATCGATCCCGTGCGCGGCCTGACCAACCGCTCCAGCGGCAAGCAGGGCTACGCCATCGCCACGGCCCTGGCCGAGCTGGGCGCCGAGGTGACCCTGGTCTCCGGTCCGGTGGCGCTGGACGCCCCCGTGGGGGTCACCCGCGTCTGGGTCGAAAGCGCCCGCGAGATGCAGGCCGAGGTCCAGAAACACCTGCCCGCCGACGTCGCGGTGATGAGCGCCGCCGTCGCCGACTGGCGCGTGGACGGCGTCGCCTCGGGCAAGATCAAGAAAGCCCCCGGCGGCCCGCCGTCCCTGGCCCTGATCGAGAACCCGGACATCCTCGCCGGCGTTTCCAAGCCCGGGAAGTCGCGCCCGACCCTTGTCGTGGGCTTCGCCGCCGAGACGTCGGATCTGGAGGGCAACGCCCGCGCCAAGCTGTCGCGCAAGGGCTGCGACTGGATCGTCGGCAATGACGTGTCTGACGATGTCTTCGGGGCCGACGGCAACGCCGTTACCCTGTTCACCAGGGACGGCGGCGCCGAAAGCTGGCCGCGCCAGTCCAAGACCGAGGTGGCCCGCAAGCTGGCCGCCCGCATCGCCGATCACTTCAAGGCCTGAGCCAGAAAGACCCGCGCCCATGACGACCGTCCGCGTCGAACGCCTGCCGCATGCCGAGGGCCTGCCGCTGCCGGCCTATGAGACCACGGGCTCGGCGGGCATGGACCTGCGCGCGGCCCTGCCGGAGGCCGAGCCCCTGACCTTGGCGCCGGGCGCGCGGGCGCTGGTGAAGACGGGCCTGAAGATCGCGCTGGAGCCGGGCTATGAGGCCCAGGTGCGTCCCCGCTCGGGTCTGGCGCTCAAGCACGGGATCACCTGCCTCAACTCGCCCGGCACGGTCGACAGCGACTATCGCGGTGAGGTCGGGGTCATCCTGGTCAATCACGGTCAGGAACCCTTCGTGATCCAGCGCGGCGAACGCATCGCCCAGATGGTCATCGCCCGCCACGAACAGGCGACCATCGTCGAGGTCGAGGCGCTGGACGAGACGGCGCGCGGCGCGGGCGGTTTCGGCTCCACCGGGCGCTAGGGAGCGATTCCGCGGAAGCGGCGTTAACCCTGCGAAGCGGTCAGGCTTGGCCGTATGCAGACGGAGACGACCGCCATGGAATCCCTGATCGATTCAATCACCGCCTTCCTGTCCGGCCTGTTCGGCCTGGCCCAGGGCGGGTTCGACGGGGTCAATCAGGTGATGGGCCTGCTGATCGCGGTGATCGCCGCCCTGCTGATGCCGGCATGGAGCCGACTGTGGGCCTCCAGCCTGGGCGCCGCCTTCGTGCATATCCTGATCGGCATGATCCGGCCGGTGCTGGACGGCGGCTCGCTGGTCCTGCCGCCGCTGCTGACCCTGAACTTCTGGATGACCGTGCTGGCCCTGTTCCTGGGCTATGCGATCGTCATCGCGGTCTTCTTCCTGATCAAGACGCTGTTCACGGGCGGCAGCCGCCGGCGGGTGCACGCGCACTGAGCCTGACGGCTCAGTGCATTTTTGCTGGGCCGCGGTCAGAAGGCTCCGCCTTCTCGACCCGACGCGACCTGGCGCTTCGCGCAGGCTAACTGGCCCTCAGTGATGATCGAAATGCGCTCAAGCAGCGAGGCTCCGCGAGCCGAGCGTTAGCGCGCCGCGAAGCGGCCCAGGGCAAAGGGCGAAGCCGCGAAGCGGCTACGCCTGTCGAAACCCCAACACATCCTGCATGTCGTACAGCCCCGGCTTGCGGCTGCGCACCCAGGCGGCGGCGGCCACGGCGCCGCGCGCGAACAGCGAGCGGTCGATGGCCGAATGGCTGAGGGTCAGGACCTCGTCGTCCGAGGCGAACAGCACGGTGTGCTCGCCGATGATCCCGCCCGCACGGACCGACGAAAAACCGATCTTGCCGCTCTCGCGGGCGCCGGTGATGCCGTCCCACGGCGCCATGCGGACGTCGTCCAGATCCTCGTTGCGGCCCGCCGCGGCGGCCTCGCCCAGCATCAGGGCAGTGCCCGAGGGGGCGTCGATCTTGCGGCGATGATGCGCCTCGGTGATCTCGATATCCCAGTCGCGCGCGTCCAGCCGCAGGGCGGCGTGCTCGACCAGACCGATCAGGATGTTGACGCCCAGCGAGAAGTTACCGCTGCGCACGATGGCCACGGTCTCGGCCGCCTTGAGGATTTCGGCGTCCTGTTCGGGCGAAAAGCCGGTCGAGCCGATCACCAGCGCCGGGCCGCCGCGCGCCGCGCAGGTCTGGGCCAGTTCGACGGAGGCCTCAGGGGTCGAGAAATCGATCACCACGTCGCACAGGGACAGGTCCGGGGTCTCGCCGCGGTCAAAGCGGGCGGAGACGACCACATCCTCGCGGGCGTCCAGAACGGTGGAGACCGCCCGGCCCATGCGCCCGCGGGCGCCCGAGATGCCGGCGTGGAAAATCGCGCTCAAATCAGTTCCCCCAAGGACGGAAATCCCACCCTATTGGGCCGTTTCCTTGCTGTCGCCAAGGATGTCGGCCCAGAACCGCTTGGCCTTGCCCGCGAAGGACGAGTTGCGCGGCGTCTGGGTCTCGCCCAACGAGGCGGCCAGCTCTTCCAGCAGCTCCTTCTGACGCGGGGTCAGATCGGTCGGGGTCTCGACGAACAGCTCGACCACCAGATCGCCGCGCTGGCGGCCGTTCAGGTGGGGCATGCCCTTGCCCTTGATGCGGACGGTCTTGCCGGTCTGCGAGCCCGCGGGGACGTCCACGGCGGCGCGGCAACGGCCGTCGCAGGCCTCGGACACCAGACAGGGGGCGTCGATCTCGCCGCCCAGGGCCGCGACGGTCATGGGGACCGGCACGGTGACCAGAAGGTCCAGATTGTCCCGCTCGAACAGCTCGTGCGGGGTCACGGACAGGAAGACGTAGAGGTCGCCGCGCGGACCACCGCGCTGGCCGGCGTCGCCCTCGCCCGACAGGCGGATGCGCGAGCCGTCGTCCACGCCAGCGGGGACCTTGAGCTGCAGCTTGCGGTTCTTCCGCACCTGACCGTGGCCGTGGCAGGTCCCGCAGGGCTCGGCGATCATCTTGCCGTTGCCGCCGCAGCGGGGGCAGGTCCGCTCGACCTGGAAGAAGCCGTTAGCCGAGCGCACGCGGCCGGCACCCTGGCAGGTGGTGCAGGTGGTCGGCTGGGTGCCGGGCTTGGCGCCCGAGCCCTCGCAGGTGTCGCAGGTCGCGGTGGTGGGGACCGAGATCTCCACGTCAGCGCCCTTGTAGGCCTGCTCCAGGGTGATCTCGAGATCGTAGCGCAGGTCCGAGCCGCGACGCGGGCCGCCCCGTTGTCCGCCGCCCTGACGGCCACCGAAGGCGTCTCCGAACGCGTCGCCGAAGACCTGGGAGAAGATGTCGTTGAGGTCGTGGAAGCCCTGGCCGCCGCCGGCGCCGAAGGGATTGCCGCCTGCCCCGCCGCCGGCGTGGCCGAAGCGGTCATAGTGGGCGCGCTTCTGGTCGTCGCTCAGGACGGTATAGGCCTCGGAGATCTCCTTGAAGATCGCCATGGACTCTTCCGAGCCGCCATTGCGGTCCGGGTGGTGCTGCATGGCCAGCTTGCGATAGGCCGACTTCAGGCCCGCCGCGTCGATGGTCCGCTCGACCCCCAGAATCTCGTAATAGTCCCGCGCCATCCGGCGATTGTCCTCTTACTCTGGCCCTGTCCGCGCGCCTGTTCCCGGCGCTGAGGTCAAAGGGGCTGACCGGGCTGACATGGGCGCCCGATCCCGTGATGCAAGTTTCATGAAAAGACCCCGCCCGTCGCAGGACAAGCGGGGTCTGGTTCAGCTCACACGAAAGCCGTGGCTTACGCGCTCTTCTTGTCGTCGGCGTCCGAGACTTCCTCGAACTCGGCGTCGACCACGCCGTCATCGGCGGGCTTCTCGTCCGAGGCCGAGGCGTCGGCGTTGTTTTGGGCCGCGTACATGGCCTCGCCCAGCTTCATAGAGGCCTGGGCCAGGGTGTTGGTCTTCTCGCGGATGGCTTCCGGATCCGTACCGTCCTTGGCCGACTTCAGGTCGTCGATGGCCGACTGGATGGCGGTCTTATCGGCGTCGCCGATCTTGTCGCCGTGCTCCGACAGGGCCTTCTCGGTCGAGTGGATCAGGCTGTCGGCGCCGTTCTGGGCCTCGACAAGCTCCTTGCGGGCCTTGTCCGCCGCGGCGTTGGCCTCGGCTTCCTTGACCATCTTGTCGATGTCCGCGTCCGACAGGCCGCCGTTGGCCTGAATGCGGATCGACTGCTCCTTGTTGGTCGCCTTGTCCTTGGCGGTGACGTGCACGATGCCGTTGGCGTCGATGTCGAAGGCGACCTCGATCTGCGGCATGCCACGCGGCGCGGGCGGGATGCCCATCAGGTCGAACTGACCCAGCACCTTGTTGTCGGCCGCCATCGGACGCTCGCCCTGGAAGACGCGGATCGTCACGGCCGACTGGTTGTCGTCAGCGGTCGAGAAGACCTGCGACTTCTTGGTCGGGATGGTCGTGTTGCGTTCAATCAGCGGGGTGAAGACGCCGCCCAGGGTCTCGATGCCCAGGGTCAGCGGGGTCACGTCCAGCAGCAGCACGTCCTTGACGTCGCCCTGCAGAACGCCGGCCTGAACGGCCGCGCCCAGCGCAACGACTTCATCGGGGTTCACGCCCTTGTGCGGCTCCTTGCCGAAGAAGGCCTTCACGGCTTCCTGCACCTTGGGCATGCGGGTCATGCCGCCGACCAGCACCACTTCGTCGATGTCGCCGGCCTTCAGACCGGCGTCGGCCAGGGCCTTCTTGCACGGCTCGATGGTGCGGGCGACCAGGTCCTCGACCAGGGCCTCCAGCTTGGCGCGCGACAGCTTGATGTTCAGGTGCAGCGGGCCCGAGGCGTTCATGGTGATGAACGGCAGGTTGACCTCGTACTGGGTGGTCGAGGACAGTTCCTTCTTGGCCTTTTCGGCCTCTTCCTTCAGGCGCTGCAGGGCCAGCTTGTCGGTCCGCAGATCGACGCCCTGTTCCTTCTTGAACTCGTCGGCCAGATAGTCGACCAGACGCAGGTCGAAGTCCTCGCCGCCCAGGAAGGTGTCCCCATTGGTCGACTTCACCTCGAACACGCCGTCGCCGATCTCGAGGATCGAGACGTCGAAGGTGCCGCCGCCCAGGTCGTAGACAGCGATCTTCTGGCCGTCAGCCTTGTCCAGACCATAGGCCAGGGCGGCCGCGGTCGGCTCGTTGATGATGCGCAGGACTTCCAGACCGGCGATCTTGCCGGCGTCCTTGGTCGCCTGACGCTGGGCGTCGTTGAAGTAGGCGGGAACGGTGATGACGGCCTGGGTGACGGTCTCGCCCAGATAGGCCTCGGCGGCCTCCTTCATCTTGCCCAGGGTGTAGGCGGAAATCTGTTGCGGCGAGTAATCCTTGCCATGGGCCTTCACCCAGGCGTCGCCGGTCGGTCCCTTGACGATCTCATAGGGGACCATGTCCTTGTCCTTCGCCACGACGGGGTCGCTGAAGGCGCGGCCGATCAGACGCTTGATGGCGAAGAAGGTGTTGGTCGGGTTGGTCACGGCCTGACGCTTGGCGGGCTGGCCCACCAGCACTTCGCCACCATCCTGGATCGCGACGATCGACGGGGTGGTGCGGTTGCCTTCCGCGTTCTCGATGACCTTGGGGTTCTTGCCGTCCATGACGGCGACGCACGAGTTGGTCGTACCCAGGTCGATGCCGATAATCTTGGCCATGCTTTAGTCTCTCACTCCATCTCAGCGGGCGGTGCGGCGGCCTTTTAAAGCGAAGCGCCGCGCGTGACTGCCCCCGATTTCAGGGTTTGTCGGTTTTTGGAAAGCCCCACGATCTGCGGGGTCTTCCGGGGATTGACGCCGATATGGGAAACACCCCCCTGCCTGCAAGGCCCTTGGGCGATTCAGTCGTCAGTCTCCGTCAGGAGACGACAGCGAAATCCGGGCGCATCACGCTGTTATCAGAGCCGGGGGACGGCTCGGGGAGAACGGAAATGAACAAGGCCCTCAACCTCATCGCCGGCGCGGCCCTTCTGGCCGCCGCCTTCGGAACCACCTCGGCCGCCACGGCGAGCGAGCCGCGCATCGCCGCCCAGCCGGTCGCCACCATCGTGGTCCAGTCGCGCGACGGTCAGAACCGCCGGGTCCGCGTCCACAACCAGACCGGCTGGACCATGACCCATTTCTACGCCTCGGACTCGCGCATCGACGACTGGCAGGAAGACATGCTGGGCTCGGGCGTGCTGTCGAACGGCGCCAGCGTCACCATGAACATCGACGACGGCAACGGCGGCTGCCTCTACGACTTCAAGGCCCGCTTCACCAACGGGCAGGAGCTGACCCGGATGCGGATCAACGTCTGCCAGATCGCGGACTATTATTACACGCGCTGATTTTTCGGCCGAACCTGACCCGCCGCCTCTCCGTCCATGCGGGGAGGCGGTTCTGTTTCAGGGTCAGGCGACCCGGCGCATCGGGGACTGATGGGACATGGCGGCCAGCCGGAAGCGGCTGACCGAGCCGGACAGGCTCTCGGCCTGCCGGGACAGGGCGTGGCTGGCGGCGGTGGTCTGTTCGACCATGGCGGCGTTCTGCTGCGTCACCTGATCCATCTGGTTGATGGCGGTGTTGACCTCGCGCAGGCCCACGGCCTGCTCCTGGGCCGAGGCGGCGATCTCGGAGACCAGTTCGTCAATCTCCGCCACGCGGCTGACGATGCGCTGCAGGGCCTCGCCGGTCTGGCCGACCAGATCCACCCCCGAGGCCACCTGGCTGCTGGAGGCCGAGATCAGCGTCTTGATTTCCTTGGCCGCGTCGGCCGAGCGCTGGGCCAGCGCCCGCACTTCCGACGCCACCACGGCGAAGCCGCGCCCCGCCTCGCCCGCCCGCGCCGCCTCGACTCCGGCGTTCAGGGCCAGAAGGTTGGTCTGGAAGGCGATCTCGTCGATCACGCCGATGATCTGGCCGATTTCCTGGGAGGACTTTTCGATGGCGTCCATGGCGTCGACGGCCTGACGCACCACGGCGCCGGAGGTCTGGGCGTCGCCGCGCGCGCCCTGCACCACATCCGAGGCCTGACGGGCGCCGGAAGCGGTCCGGTTCACCGTGGCGGTGATCTGATCCAGAGCGGCGGCGGTCTCTTCCAGCGAGGCCGCCTGCTGCTCGGTGCGGCGCGACAGGTCGTCGGCGGCCTGGGTGATCTCACCGGAACCCGAGTGGATGGCGCCGACATTGTCCGCCACGGCGGTCATGGCGCGGTTCAACTGGCGCACGGCGGTGTTGAAGTCGTCCTTCAGGGGGCGGTAGGCGTCCGGGAAGTCCTGCTCGACGGTGGAGGTCAGGTCGCCGTGGGACAGACCGGTCAGGGCCTCCCCGACCACGGCCACGACCTGGGCCTGCCGGGCCTCGGCCTCGGCGCGGGCCGCCTCGCTGCGGCTCCGTTCGGCCTGCAGGGCCTCCAGATAGGTGGAGATGGCCAGATCCATGTCCAGCATGACCCGCTGGGTCAGTTCGGCGACCGCCTCGGCGGTGATCCGGTCATGGTCCGCGGCCTTCTGCATCCATTTGCGCGGGCGTTGCGTCACGCGCTCGATCAGATGGGCCAGCAGCACGCTGTAGCCGCCGATGTACCAGCGAGGCTCCAGCCCGATCCGGGCGTGGACCTGTCCGATGGTGCGAACCGACTGGCTGTAGGCAGCGTCGGTGCGGCCCTCCACGATCGCGGCCCAGTGGCCCTGCTGGGCTGTGCTGGCGCCGTTGATGTGGTCTTCGTCGCGGAAGAAGCGGCGCATCTCCGGCGTGGCGCGGACCTTGTCGTAAAAGGCGTCCAGCGCCTCCGGCAAAGCCTTGCGCAGGACAGGACCGATCGACCGGTAAGCCTCCGACGGCGCACCCAGCCCCATGAAGGCCGTGCGCTGTTCCATATGGTCGTCCGACATTGTCTCACGCTCTCATACTGAAGTCGGGGACGGCGTAACGCCGCGAAGCTTGGGTGTTCTTAATGCAACCGTAGGGGAAAACCCGTACTTTGAGTGTGGATATAAGGATATCCTTATATGTTTCTTGCCCCGCGCGGCCCGGCGGTCTATAGGCCCGGCAAACCTACGATCAGGACCGACCCATGACCGACTACATCGTTCGCGACATCACGCTCGCCGACTTCGGCAACAAGGAAATCGCCATCGCCGAGACCGAGATGCCCGGTCTGATGGCCCTGCGCGCCGAGTACGGTGCCAGCCAGCCGCTGAAGGGCGCCCGCATCGCCGGCAGCCTGCACATGACCATCCAGACCGCCGTGCTGATCCAGACGCTGGAAGCGCTGGGCGCCGAGGTCCGCTGGGCGTCGTGCAACATCTTCTCGACCCAGGACCACGCCGCGGCCGCCATCGCCGCCTCGGGCACGCCGGTCTTCGCCTTCAAGGGTGAGAACCTGGTCGAGTACTGGGACTACGCCCACAAGATCTTCGAATGGGCCGACGGCGGCTATCCGAACCTGATCCTCGACGACGGCGGCGACGCGACCCTGCTGTGCGTGCTCGGCCCGAAAGCCGAGAAGGACGCCTCGGTCCTCGACAACCCGCAGAACGAGGAAGAGGAAGCCCTCTTCTCGGTCATGAAGCGTTACCTGAAGGAAAAGCCGGGCTTCTATTCGGCCATCCGCGACGCCATCGGCGGCGTGTCGGAAGAGACCACCACCGGCGTCCACCGCCTGTACCAGATGGCCGAGCGCGGCGAGCTGCCGTTCCCGGCGATCAACGTCAACGACAGCGTCACCAAGTCGAAGTTCGACAACCTGTACGGCTGCCGTGAATCGCTGGTCGACGCCATCCGTCGCGGCACCGACGTCATGCTGTCGGGCAAGGTCGCGGTGGTCTGCGGCTACGGCGACGTGGGCAAGGGCTCGGCCGCCTCGCTGCGCAACGGCGGCGCCCGCGTGATCGTCACCGAGATCGACCCGATCTGCGCCCTGCAGGCGGCGATGGAAGGCTATGAGGTCCAGACGCTGGAAGACGTCGCCGACAAGGCCGACATCTTCGTCACCACCACGGGCAACAAGGACGTCATCCGCGTCGAGCACATGCGCGCGATGCGCAACAACGCCATCGTCTGCAACATCGGCCACTTCGACAGCGAAATTCAGGTCGCCGGCCTGAAGAACTTCAAGTGGGACAAGATCAAGGATCAGGTCCACCACATCGAATTCCCGGACGGCAAGAAGATCATCCTGCTGTCGGAAGGCCGTCTGGTGAACCTGGGCAACGCCACGGGCCACCCGTCGTTCGTGATGTCGGCCTCGTTCACCAACCAGACGCTGGCCCAGATCGAACTGTGGACCAACGCCGCCAAGTACGAGAACGCGGTCTACACCCTGCCCAAGCATCTGGACGAGAAGGTCGCCTTCCTGCACCTGGCCAAGCTGGGCGCCAAGCTGACCGTCCTGAACCAGGACCAGGCCGACTACATCAACGTGCCGGTCGAAGGCCCGTTCAAGCCGGAACACTACCGCTACTAAGGCGCAGCCGGTGTTCAGCCCTGATCCGAAGGGCTGAACACCGGGCCGCTATCGGCGCCACGCAGTGCGCCCTCCCCTGGTCAGGCGAGGCCCGCCTTAAATCCAGCGCGATCTGTGGTATAAGGCCGGTCTCCCGACTTCGAAGGATGCCGCCTTGAGCCTGACGCTCGACCTTTCGCGCACGCCCAGCGCTTCTGGCGCCCCTGCTGTGACCGCCCCCGTCAACCTGTCCGGTCTGACGCGCGCGGAGCTGCGGCAGGCGCTGATCGACGCCGGGGTCTGTCCGCCCGAGAAGGCCAAGATGCGGGCGTCGCAGGTGTGGAGCTGGATCCACCACTACGGCGTCACCGACTTCGCGGCGATGAGCAACGTCGCCAAGGACATGCAGGCCAAACTGGCCGAGGCTTTCACCCTGACCCGTCCCGAGATCGTCGAGCGGCAGGTGTCCAAGGACGGCACCCGCAAATGGCTGATCCGCACGGCGCCGGGCATCGAGATCGAGACCGTCTACATTCCGGACGTGGGCCGCGCCGGCGCCCTGTGCGTGTCCTCGCAGGTCGGCTGCACCCTGAACTGCACCTTCTGCCACACCGGCACCCAGAAGCTGGTCCGCAACCTGACCACCGCCGAGATCGTGGCCCAGGTCCAGGTCGCCCGCGACGACCTCGGCGAATGGCCGTCGCCCAAGGAAGACCGCCGCCTGTCGAACATCGTGTTCATGGGCATGGGCGAGCCGCTCTACAATCTGGACCACGTCTCCAACGCCATCGACATCATCTCGGACAACGAGGGCATCGCCATCTCGCGTCGTCGGATCACGGTGTCGACCTCGGGCGTGGTGCCGAAGATCGCCGAGCTGGGCGAGCGCACCCAGACCATGCTGGCCATCAGCCTGCACGCCACCAACGATCCGCTGCGTGACGTGCTGGTGCCGCTGAACAAGAAATACCCGCTGGAGCAGCTGATGGCGGCGATCCGGGCCTATCCGGGCCTGTCGAACGCCCGCCGCGTGACGTTCGAGTACGTCATGCTGAAGGGCGTCAACGACAGCCCCGAGGAAGCCCGCGCCCTGATGAAGCTGATCGAGGGCATTCCGGCCAAGATCAACCTGATCCCGTTCAATCCCTGGCCGGGCGTCGAATACGAGTGCTCGGACTGGAAGACGATCGAGCGTTTCGCCGCCATCCTGAACAAGGCCGGCTACGCCAGCCCGATCCGCACCCCGCGCGGTCGCGACATCCTGGCCGCCTGTGGCCAGTTGAAGTCCGAAAGCGAAAAGGTGCGGGCGTCGGCGCTGCGCAAGGCGGAATCGGCTGCGGGAGAGGCGGAAGCGGCCTAAGGCAGCAGGCAGCAGGCAGCAGGCAGCAGGCAGCAGGCAGCAGGCAGCAGGCAGCAGGATTTCGATCAGACGACGGCGAGCAAGCTCTTCCTGCTCACTGCTGCCTGCTCGCTACTCCCTCCCCGACACACCCCGACACCAATCTTGACCACCTGTGGCATCGGTGCGCTTGCGGATTGGGGCGAAAAGCGGGCAATCGTCGTTGATCTCCTGACCAGCGGACTCCCATGGACAGCTCGTCCCTTTCCAGAGTGCTCGACAGCGCCGAGGTGCAGGCCTTCGCGACGGGCTTCCCCACGACCTTGGCGCACCTGACCGTGACGCTGGGGCTGCTGCTGGCGGGCGCGGTGATCTACGCCCTGTTCACGCCGTGGAAGGAGATCACCCTGATCCGCGAGGGCAACGCGGCCGCCGCGGTCGCCTTCGCCGGGGTGCTGGTTGGTCTCGCGATCCCTCTGGCGGTCAGCCTGAGCGTCTCCACCTCGATCAAGGATATCGCCCTGTGGGGCGTGGCCACGCTGGCGCTGCAACTGCTCGCCTTCCGCCTGATCGACATGCTGCTGACCGGACTGCCCCAGCGGATTCGCGACGGCGAGATTTCCGCGTCCGTCCTTCTGGTCGGCGCCAAGCTAGCGACGGCGCTGATCCTCGCCGCAGCGCTGACAGGATAAGGTTTCAGGCTCTAGGGGTCAGGTTGGAGGGTTGGTCGCATGACAGTTCGCTCCTATCGCGACCTGATCGTCTGGCAGAAAAGCATGGTTCTGGCGGCTGACGTGTATTGGTTGACGCGCGAGTTTCCCAAGCACGAGGAGTATCGGATTTCCGGCCAGATGATCCGCGCAGCGACCTCCATCCCGGCGAACATCGCCGAGGGCCATGGGCGAGGCACCCGCAAGGACTACGCGCACTTTGTCAGCATTGCGAAGGGGTCAGTGGCTGAGCTGGAAACCTTCCTCCTGTTGGCGATAGATTTGATGCTCTCAAAGAAGGAGCACATCACCCCGGTGCTGGACCTTGCGGAAGAAGTCGGACGAATGCTGAACGCCCTTCGCCGCCGGCTGAATGAGCGCGGTCCCGGTGACACGTCTGCCGCCCCTCAGCACCTCAACCCCAGAGCCCAGAACCTGTGATGCGTCCGCCCGACTGGCTGATCTATTCGGGCGTGGTCGGAGTCATCATCCTGGCCTGTCTGAACCACCGTGAGAACGCCGACGCCCCGCCTGCGCCGCCGCCCCCCGATGAAGCCGAAGGCGCGCTTCTGGGTCCGGTGACGCCATTCGACCCGGCGGTCACCGTCAATGCGCCCGACATTCCGTTCCAGCCCGCGACCGGCACGGCCTTCTCCGTCGCCCGTCAGGGCCGCTGGGTGACCGCGCGCCATGTGGTCGAGGGCTGTCGCCAGCCCGCCATTCTGGTCGGCGGCGGCCGGGCCGTGGCCGCGGACGTGCGCCTGTCGCCCCGCGCCGACATCGCCGTGC
The DNA here is from genome assembly GCF_042666595.1 of Brevundimonas sp. GCM10030266. Lineage (NCBI taxonomy): Bacteria > Pseudomonadati > Pseudomonadota > Alphaproteobacteria > Caulobacterales > Caulobacteraceae > Brevundimonas > Brevundimonas sp. GCM10030266. The sequence goes on along the minus strand of NZ_JBHTCY010000001.1, from coordinate 836,465 downwards.
TCGAAACCGAGGGCGGTCCCTCGGCCCTGCCGATCGCCCCGGCGGACGCCATGCGCAGCGGCCAGCGCGGCTTCCATCCGGGCTATCCGCAGGCGCGCGCCGGCGAAGTCACCTCCCGTCTTCTGGGCCGCGAAATGCTCAAGGTCCGGGGCCGTGGCCAGAGGGACGAGCCGGTTCTGGCGTGGGCCGAGGTCGGTCGGACCGATGGCCTGGGCGGCACCCTGGCGGGCCTGTCGGGCGCCCCGGTCATGGACCGTCAGGGCCGCGTCGTGGGCGTGACCATTGCCGAGAGTCCCCGCCGGGGCCGCATCTACACGACCTCGCCCGAGACCTTCCAGCCCACGGTGCGCGGCGTGCAGACGGCGGACGAGCCGCTGATGGGCCGGGTCATCACCGTCGACAACTACGGCCTCGTCGCCGACGACCTGCGCCGGGACCTGCGCGTGGCGCGGGTGGTCTGCATGTCAGCCTAGAGCAGCTTTCTCCCTCCCCGGGACGGGGAGGGAGACTTTCGAACCCTACTGCAACGCTGCCGTATCCAGGTTCAGCGCCGTCAGCGGCAGGACCTCGACGTTCGGGTGTTTCGCGCGGATCGCCTCGATGAACTGCGCGGCGTCGCCGACGATCACCAGACTGGCGTTGGCGACCGGCAGGTGTTCGGCGAAGGCCGACTGGACCTGATCCGGCGTGACCGCCTCGACCCGGCCGACGTAGGTCGCCAGATCGCTCATCGGCAGGCCGTACAGGGCCATGTTGGCGACCACGCCGCCCAGACCATCGACGCTTTCAAGCGAGCTGCCGAAGGCGCCCGAGACGATCGCCTGCCGGGTGGTCATCTCGCTTTCGGTCGGCTGGCTGGTCGACAGGCGGTTCACCTCGCCCAGGATCAGATCCGCCACCTCGGCGGCGGCGTCGTTGCGGGTCTGGGCGTAGGCGACGAAGGCGCCGTCATCCTGACGCAGGCCCAGGTTCGAGCGGGTGCCGTAGCTGAGGCCGCGCTTGATGCGGATTTCCTGGTTCAGGCGCGAGGTGAAGCTGCCGCCCAGCAGGGTGTTGCCGAGGGTCAGCGGGAAGAAGTCCGCGTCTGTCCGGGCGACGCTGCGCATGGCCACATAGACCGCCGCCTGACCGGCGCCGGGCTGGTCGATGACCACCACGCGCGGCGCGACCTCGGCGCCCGCCGGATTGGCGCGCGGCGCGGGGGCCGGGCCGGAGGCGCGCCAGTCGCCGAACGCCTGCTCCGCGAGGGCCCGGGCCTGGGCCACGGTGATGTCGCCCGAGAAGATCAGGCGCGCGGTCTCGGGGCGATAGCGCGAGGCGTGGAAGGCGGCCACATCCTCGCGGGTCAGGCCCGGCAGGGAGGCCGGCGTGCCGCTGGCCGGCGCGCCATAGGGGGCGTCGCCGTAGACCACGCGACCGGCGGCCAGACCCGCGACCGAGCCGGGCGAGCTGAGCGCGACGCGCAGGCCGTCCAGCGTCTGATCCCGCTGGCGCTCGACCTCCTCGGCGGCGAAGTCCGGACGGCGGACGACGTCCGCCATCAGGGACAGGGCCTGCGGGAAGACGTTGGCCGGGGCGTTGACCGAGACGTTCGAGAAGTCCGGACCCGACGAGGCGCCGAGCTGGGCGCCCAGCTGTTCGATCTCGGCGGCGATCTCCGGCGCCTCACGGCCGCTGGAGCCCTGGGTCACCAGGCCGGCGGTCAGGACCGACAGGCCGGTCTTGGCGCCGTCATCCGCCGAGCCGGCGGCGAGGCCGAGGCGGGCCGAGACCAGCGGCAGACCCGGCTTGCGGGCGACATAGACTTCCAGACCGTTGGACAGGGTGAAGGTCTCCACCGCCGGGGCGACCAGATCAACCGCCGGACCGGCCGCGGGGATCGGCGTGCGATCGGCTTCAGGCAGCAGTTCGAAGATACGGCCGACCGGGGCCAGATCGGCGACCTTGACCGGGGCGGTGACCTCGACCGACTGCGCCGTGACCGGGTTCTGCTCGTCGGCGTTCAGATAGCGGATGCTGATGCTGCGGTTGTCCGTCAGATAGCGACGGGCGACGCGCTGGATGTCGGCGGCGGTCACGGCCTGCAGGGCCGCGATCTCACTGTCCGCGGCGGCGGCCCCGCTTGTGTTGATCAGCGACCAGCCCAGCACATTGGCGCGGTCCTCGACCGTCTCCCGCTCGCGCAGGGCGCCGGCGATCAGCTCGTTCCGGGCCTCGGTCAGCTCGGCCTCGGTGACCGGAGCGTCGCGCAGGCGGGCGGCTTCGGCGCGCAGCGAGGCCAGACCGGCTTCCGGCGTCTCACCCTCGGCCATGATGGCGTAGGTGATGACCGAGCCGGCCTGCTGGCTGGCGTCGACGCTGGAGCTGGCCTGGGTGGCGATCTTCTGATCGTAGACCAGCGAACGGTACAGACGCGAGCTCTCGCCGGTGGACAGGATGCCGTCCAGCACGGTCAGGGCCGCACGGTCGGGGTCGTCATAGCGAACACCCGGCCAGGCCAGCACGACGGCGGGCAGCGGAACGTTGGGCGCATGGAAGGTGACGTCGCGGGGGCCGGTCGGCTCGGGCTCGCGCACATCATTGGCCGGCAGCGGGCGATCCGGATTGGTCAGCGGGCCGAAATACTGGTCGATCCAGCCGTCCAGCTGGGCCTGATCGAAATTGCCCGCCACGATCAGATAGGCGTTGTCCGGGCGGTAGTAGGTGGCGTGGAAGCGGCGCACGTCCTCAATGGTCGCGGCGTCCAGGTCCTCGATCGAGCCGATGGTCGAGCGGCGGTAGGGGTGGTCCTGGTACAGGGTCGCCGGCACGAACAGGCTGAACAGGCGGCCGTAGGGGCTGGCCAGAACGCCCTGGCGGTACTCCTCCTTCACCACGTCGCGCTCGCTCTCGAACACGGCCTCATTGACCACCAGCGAACCGAGACGGTCGGCCTCGGCGAAGATCAGGCGTTGCAGGTGATTGGCCGGAACGGTCTCGTGATAGGCAGTCACATCGTCGGAGGTGAAGGCGTTGTTGTTGCCGCCCACGTCCTCGGTCAGGCGGTCGAAGGTCTCGTCCGGGAAGTTCTGCGTCGCCTTGAACATCAGGTGTTCGAACAGGTGGGCGAAGCCCGAACGACGCTCCGGATCATCCTTGGAGCCGACGCGATACCAGACCTGCACGGTGACGTTCGAGGTGGAGGTGTCACGCGAGGTGTAGACCTTCAGCCCGTTCGGCAGGGTGCGCTCCTGGAAGCCCAGCGGCGGCACGGCGATCTGGCCGGCGGGGGCGGAGGCGGCGGTCTGGGCCAGGGCGGGCGCGGCGGCCGGCAGGCCGAGCAGCAGGGCCGAGGCGGCGACGGTGAGGATCAGGCGAGACTTCATAAGGCGGGCTCCGGACGCCCGGACGACGGGCGGAGGCGACCCTATCAGGGCCGGTTCGGGGCGCACCTTACAGACTCGTAATAAAGCTCAATCCAGCCGCAGGGCGTCGGCCAGCAGCCTGGCCTCGGCGGCCCGGCTGGAGCCCGCGCGCCAGGCGACCACGATCTCGCGGCGCGGGGCCTTGGCGGCGATGGGGCGCACGACCACGCCCGGCATATCGGCCAGACCCGCCCGCACCGCCATCTCGGGCAGGAAGCTGACGCCCAGTCCGGAGGACACCATCTGCACCAGGGTGTGCAGGCTGGTGGCGGCGAACACGTCGTCGCCCTTGGGGGCCTCGATGTCGAAGGCGGCCAAAGCCTGATCGCGCAGGCAGTGGCCGTCTTCCAGAAGGATCAGATCCTCCGCCTTCAGTGACCCCGGCGGGATCGGTCCGGCTCCGGCGAGCGCATGGCCGAGCGGCGCGGCCGCGAGGATTTCATCATCCCCGATCCGCGCATGTTCGATGCCCGTGGCGCTGTACGGAAGCGCGATCACGGCCGCGTCCAGATGACCGCTCTTCAGCGCCGTGACCAGCTTGGGGGTCAGGTCCTCGCGGATAAACAGGCGCAAGGCGGGGTAGTCCTGCTTGATGTCCGGCAGGCGGGCGGGGAGCAGGAAGGGGGCGACGGTCGGGATGACGCCCAGCCGGAAACGGCCTGACAGAGGTTTGCCCACATTGCGCGCCGCCTCGACCAGATCCTCGGTGCGGGCCAGCACATCCTCGGCCCGGCGCACGGCCTCGGCGCCGACGGCGGTCAGCTGCACATTGCCCCGCGTCCGCTCGACCACCGGGGCGCCGAGGATTTTCTCCAACTCCTGCACCCCCGCCGACAGGGCGGGCTGGCTGACATGGGCCGCCTCGGCGGCGCGGCTGAAGGAGGCGTGCTCGGCGAGCAGACGCAGATACTGAAGCTGACGGAGCGTGGGAAGCATCCGCGCCACATAAGGCGTCGTTATCGACATGGCAAAGTCAATGAAGCGCGCTTTCACATCTCCTCCCCGTTGCGCAGCAATGGGGAGGTGGCTCCGAGCCTCGCGAGGAGACGGAGGGGTTCTGGGCGGCGCGCGCCGAAAGAACCCCTCCACCGCTTCGCGGTCCCCCTCCCCATCGCGATGCGACGGGGAGGAGACAGCCCGATCAGGCCTTCAGATCGTACCGGTCCGCGTTCATCACCTTCACCCAGGCGGCGACGAAGTCCTTCACGAACTTCTGGCCCGCATCGGCGGATGCGTAGACTTCCGACAGGGCGCGCAGCTGGGAGTTGGATCCGAACACCAGATCGGTGCGGGTGGCGGTCCACAGCTCCTCGCCGGTTTCGCGGTCGGTGGCGACGAAGGTCTCGTCCCCCTCGCCATCGACCTTTTTCCAGCCGGTCTTCATGTCCAGCAGGTTGACGAAGAAGTCGTTGGTCAGCTGGCCCGGACGGTCCGTGAAGACGCCGTGGGTCGAGCCGCCGTGGTTGGCGCCCAGCACCCGCAGGCCGCCGACCAGAACGGTCATCTCCGGCGCGGTCAGGCCGAGCAGCTGGGCGCGATCCACCAGCAGCTCTTCCGTCGGCACGTTGAACCGCACCTGCAGATAGTTGCGGAAGCCGTCGGCGCGCGGCTCCAGCACCGCGAAGCCCTCGACGTCGGTCTGTTCCACCGAGGCGTCGGTGCGGCCCGGCGTGAAGGGCACCTCGATCGCGTTTCCGGCCGCCTTCGCCGCCTGTTCGATCCCCACCGAACCGCCCAGCACGATCAGGTCGGCGACCGAGGCGTTGGAGGCCGCGGCGAGGTCCTCATAGACCTTGAGCACCTTGGCCAGCTTCGCCGGCTCATTGACCTCCCAGTCCTTCTGCGGCGCCAGACGCAGACGTCCGCCGTTGGCGCCGCCGCGATGGTCGGAGCCGCGATAGGTCGCCGCCGAGGCCCAGGCCGTCGAGACCAGCTCGCTCACCGACAGGCCGGACGCCGCGATCTTCTGCTTCAGCGCCGAGACATCCGCCGCCGTGAGCGCCGGGCCGGTTGGCGCCGGGATCGGGTCCTGCCAGATCAGGTCTTCCGCCGGAACGTCCGGGCCCAGGTAGCGGACCTTGGGCCCCATGTCGCGGTGGCACAGCTTGAACCAGGCGCGGGCGAAGGCGTCGCCGAAATAGGCGGGATCGGCCCGGAACTTCTCCATGATGACGCGGTAGGCCGGGTCGATCTTGAAGGCCATGTCGGCCGTGGTCATCATCGTCGGAACGCGCTTGCCCGGCATGTGGGCGGCGGGCGCGAGCGTCTCTTCCGGATTGCCGACCGGCTGCCACTGTTTCGCCCCGGCGGGCGAGCGGACCAGCTCGTAATCGTGGTCCAGCAGCATGTCGAAATAGGTCATGTCCCAGGTGATCGGGGTCGGGGTCCAGGCGCCCTCGATGCCCGAGGTGATGGTATGGTCGCCGATGCCGCTCTCATGGCCCGACTGCCAGCCGAGACCCTGCTGGGCGATGTCCGAGCCTTCCGGCGAGGCGCCGACCTTGGACGCGTCGCCCGCGCCGTGGGCCTTGCCGAAGGTGTGGCCGCCCGCGGTCAGGGCCGCCGTCTCCTCGTCGTTCATGCCCATCCGGGCGAAGGTCTCGCGGATGTCGCGGGCCGACTGCAGGGCCTCGGGCACGCCGCCGGGGCCTTCCGGATTCACATAGATCAGGCCCATCTGGATGGCCGCCAGCGGGGCCTCCAGCGCGGCGCCGTCATCAGGACGGATGCGGGTCTGGTTGCCCTCGTCGCCGACCCAGTTCTCCTCGGTGCCCCAGTAGACGTCCTTCTCGGGTTCCCAGACGTCGGCACGCCCGCCGCCGAACCCGAAGACCGGCCCGCCCATGCTCTCGATGGCGACATTGCCGGCCAGGATCATCAGGTCGGCCCACGACAGCTTGGCGCCGTATTTCTGCTTGATCGGCCACAGCAGGCGGCGCGCCTTGTCGAGGTTGCCGTTGTCCGGCCAGCTGTTCAGCGGGGCGAACCGTTGCTGCCCCGCACCCGCGCCGCCACGCCCGTCACCGGTGCGATAGGTGCCCGCCGAGTGCCAGGCCATACGGATGAAGAAGGGGCCGTAGTGGCCATAGTCCGCCGGCCACCAGGGCTGGCTGTCGGTCATCAGGGCGGTCAGGTCGCGCTTCACCGCCGCCAGATCGAGGGTCTTGAACGCCTCGGCGTAGTTGAAGTCGTCGCCCATCGGATCGCCCGACTTCCCCTGCTGGTGCAGGATGTCCATTGTCAGCTGGTTGGGCCACCAGTCACGGTTGGTCCGGCCCAGAAGACTGCGCAGCGCGGCCGGCTCCTTCTTCGGGTCATTGAGGGGCGTGGCGCCTCCAGCGTGTCCGTCCATGGTCATCTCTCCCTGATGTTGTGAAGATCGAGCCTATGCCCACATCGACAACAGGGATAATCAATAAACTTTGTCGTCACGAACAGCTGGGCTTATGGTCAAGCCCGTTTCGACGCCAGCCTCCGCAGAAGGTGACCGGAGGTAACCGTTCCTGCACAACTGACCCGCGATAGCCGAGGTCCGCGATCTTCGGATGCGGCTGTGCGTAAGGGGGAACATCCATGCTGCATTGGGCTCTGACCCTCGTGCTCGCGGCCTTCGTGGTCGCGCAGGCGCGCAGTCTGACGCTGCTCCAGCGCCGGATCGACAATCTGGTGCGCACCCTGGATGACCTGCGGCGAAACCCCGCGCCCCTGAAGCCCAGGGCCCAGACAACCGCGCCTGTTTCGCCTCCCGCCCCTGTCGCCGAGCTCCGCCCGCCCGTGCGCGCGGCCACGCCACCCCCGCCCGTTGAACCGGCCAGGGCGATTCCGCCGGCCCTGCGCACGCCCGTCGATGACTGGAGCATTTCAGACAATGACCCGGCCCCGCGACCGGAGCCGCGTCGGGCGTCTCGCCCCGAGCCGCATCCTGAGCACCGGCCCTCCTCGGACCTGAGCTGGACCGCCCTGTCCACCTGGCTGGCCGAGAACGGTCTGGCCTGGCTCGGTGGCGGCGGGCTGGCGCTGGGTGGTCTGCTGCTGGTCGTCTACGCCGCACAACAGGGCGTGTTCGGCCCGCCCCTGCGCGTCGCCGCCGCCGTCGCGCTGGGCGCGCTGATGATCGGCGCCAGCGAATGGATCCTGCGCCAGAAGCGCGCGCCGGGCGGACGCCATCTTCTGGCCGCCGCCGTCTCGGCCGGGGCCGGCGCGGTGACCCTGTATGGCGCGGTCTGCGCCGCCTACACCCTGTACGGGATGATCGCCTTCCCGGTCGCGGCGCTTCTGACCGCGGCGATCTCCGTGGGCCTGCTCGCCCTGTCGCTGCGGCACGGCGAGCCGCTGGCCCTGCTGGCCCTGTTCGGCGCGGTGATCACGCCCTGGGTGACCGGCGTCGGCGCCTGGCCGACCCCGGTGCTATTCGGCTACGTCCTGCTGATCGGCGTCACGGGCTTCGGCATGAGCGCCGTCCGCCTGTGGGCCAAGGCGGGTCTGCTGACCGTCATCGGCCTGCTGATCTGGAGCCTGTCGCATCGCTTCGATGGTGGAGCCGCCCTGCTGCTTCTGGCTGCGACGGGTCCGCTGGCCGCGGTGCTGTGGAGGCGCAAGGCCCGTTCCGATGATCCGGAGGCGCCGTCGTCGGCCCTGTTCCGACATCAGCCCGCCGTGGCCCTGATCCTGACCAGTCTGACCGGCGGCCTGATCTGGCTGATGTCACCCGTCGCCCATCTGCCTGAGGCGATCCTGGTCGCCGGTGTGCTGGTCGCCCTCGGCGCCGGGCTGGTGGTGACCGGACTGGCGACCCCGGCGATCTTCGCGGTCCCGGTCATCGTCGCCGTCATCGGCGCCCTGATGACCCTGGCCTTCCAGCCCCCGCCTTTGGCGGCCCTGCCCTGGCTGTACGGACTGATGGGGGTGATCGTGATCGCCACCCTGGTCGGCGCGCTGCGCTCAGCCGCCGCCACACGCACGACCATGCTGACCATCGGCGGCGTCAGCCTGGCCGTTCTGGCCACCCTGTCCTGGCCCCTGCTGGACAGGCTGGATGTGATCCTGCCCTGGCTGCCCGCCGCCCTGTTGAGCGCGGGCATGTTCGCCACCGCGCCGGTCATCGCCCAGCGGGTGGAGCAACCGGCGACGGACAAGGGTCTGGTCTTCTGGCTCGGCGGCGCCGCGCAGCTGGCCTTCCTGTCGATCCACGCCTCCGTCCCGGCCCATCTCGAAGCCGTCGCGTTTGCGCTCGCAGCCCTTTTGCTGGGCGCCGCCGCCAGTCGCCTGAAGTGGCGCGGTCTGGCCCAGATCACCGTGGTCGGCGGCATGCTCACCCTTGTCGTCCTGTTCCGCCCCGCCTTCGTCAACGCGGCGCTGGAAGGCCGGCTGTCGCTGCCGCTCGCCATGGCTATCTCCATCGGCGCGGCGGCTGTGGTCTACTTCAGCGCCCGGCTGATGCGCGGCCAGGGCGGTGCTGACCGGAATGCGGTCGAGGCCCAGACCACGGCCGCGCTGCTGACCCTGCTGACCGGCCTGTTCATCGGCCTGCATGTGCTCCTGTCAGGCGTGGAGGCCGGCGTCGCCTCGGGTGAACTTTTCGCGGCGGCGATGCGAACCCTGCTGTTGCTGTCCGCAGGCCTTCTGCTCGTCACGCAGCGACGGACGGACGAAGGGCCCATCGCCACATGGCGCGCCATTCTCCTCACCGGAGCCGGCGTGCTTCACGGCGTGATGGCCCAGGGGCTGTTCCTGAACCCCTGGTGGGGCCTTGGCGAGGCGCCGGTCGGCCTGCCGGTTCTGAATACGCTGATCCTGTCGTTCCTGGCGCCCGCGGCCCTCCTGGCACTGAGCGCCCGTCGCCGGACGCCTGTGGACGGCTGGACCCGGATCTGGGCCGTGGCCGGCGCCCTGTTCGCCTTCCTCTGGGTGCTGATGGTCCTCCGCCATCTGTTCCACGGCGCCGACATGAGCGAGGCCGGGATCGGGCTTGCCGAGAGCGCGGCCTATGCCGTGCTGTTCCTGCTGACCGCCCGACTGATCTCCGCCGCGGCGAAGGCGGAGTGGACCCGAACGCTCGGGGTTGGTCTCAGCTGGATCGCGCTGACCGTGTCGGCGCTGGTGTTCGGCTACGGCGCCAGTCCCTGGTGGGGGCCGCAGAACACGCCGATGTCGTCCCTCCCGCATGTTCTGCTCTTGCTCGGCCTGTACGCCGCCGGCGCTGGACTGGCGTTCGGAATGCGAAGCCGGCCCGACGGACTCGGCAAGGGCGCCAGAGCGGTGACGGTGGGCATCCTCTTCGTCCTGCTGACCCTTGTGATCCGCGCGGTCTTCCACGGCGTGGCCATGCATGACGCCGCGCCGGGCAGCGGGCTGGAGACCTGGACCTTCTCGACCCTGTGGACGGCCTTCGGTCTGGCGACACTCAGCCTCGGGACGATCCATCGCGATGCGACACTGCGCTGGGCCGGTCTGATCGTGCTGCTGGCGACGGCGGTGAAGGTGCTGTTCTTCGATCTCAGCCAGCTTGAGGGCATCGTCCGCGCCGCCTCCTTCCTGGTCGTGGGTGCGCTGTTGCTCGCCGGCGCACTCGCCGCGCGGCGGCTCAGCAGAGGCCGTCCGGCGTCCGACGGGACCGACCCGCCCTAATCCGGCGGCGGAAGGGCCGCGCCGGCCTCCGCGAACCATCGCATCCGGCAGGCCATGATCGCGGTTTCGCCCAGCCGCTCGACCAGTCGCCAGTTGACCACGGCCCCCACCGGTGCGCCGACCAGAGGCAGCAGCTGCGCCATCTTGGCCAGGTCGATGTGGTCCCGGTACTCGATCTGGAAGGTGCGCCAGTCGTATTCCGTCAGGACCCGCGGCTGATCGATATCGGCCATCCACTTCTCCAGATCGGCCAGGGCCTCGGGCCGTCGGCGGGCGCTGGCGAAGGCCAGGTGGAAGATATGCAGCACGAACAGCCGCTCGCGCACCGAACCGCCGCCCCAGCCGTAGGCGGCGACGATCTCGCCCAGCATCCGCACCTTGATGGCCATCAGGGCCGGAAAGTCGGCGGCGGCCAGCACGAAGCCGCCCGCCCCCGCCACGCCGCCCTCGATGCTGGCGGTGTTGCGATAGGCGCGGATCGTCGCCCGGGCCTTTTCCTCACGCGCGGCCAACGAGCCCTGATGCACCGGCTTCGCCTTCAGCAGGTCCGAGCCGAACAGGATGCCCTTCGTCATCGCCTCCACCCCCGTGGTGATGATGGCGTGGACCCGTTCGGGAATGATGCGATTGATCCGGTCCTGCGTTCCGCGCGTCGCCTTGTCCCACAGGCCGGGCCGCTTCAGCACCTTCTCGCGCCAGATCTCCATCTGGGCCTTCACCTCGCGCTCGTCCGTGATGGGGACCAGGGCGGACGGCACCTCGTCCGGAGAGACGAACTCGGGCAGGGTTTCGGGGGGTCGGGTCATGCTGTCATCAAGGCCTCTCGCGGCGTCACGGTTGCAGGTCCGGCCTTGCGGGTCTAGACCGCCGCCGACCGCGGTTCGCAACCGCACACACCTTCCCTCCCGGAGACTGACAGTATGGCTCGCGCGAAGATCGCCCTTATCGGCGCCGGCATGATCGGCGGCACCCTGGCCCACGTTGCGGCGCGCGAAGCGCTGGGCGACGTGATCCTGTTCGACATCGCCGAGGGCACGCCGCAGGGCAAGGCGCTGGATATCGCCGAAGCCTCGGCCGTCTTCGGTCAGGATGTGGCCCTGAAGGGCGCCAATGACTACGCCGACATCGCCGGCGCCGACATCTGCATCGTCACCGCCGGCGTGCCGCGCAAGCCGGGCATGAGCCGCGACGACCTGATCGGCATCAACCTCAAGGTCATGAAGGCCGTGGGTGAAGGCATCAAGGCGCACGCCCCGAACGCCTTCGTCATCTGCATCACCAACCCGCTCGACGCCATGGTCTGGGCCCTGCAGAAATTCTCGGGCCTGCCGAAGGAGAAGGTCGTCGGCATGGCCGGCGTGCTGGACTCGGCCCGCTTCGCCTACTTCCTGGCTGAAAAGACCGGCGTGTCGGTGCAGGACATCCACGCCTGGACCCTGGGCGGCCACGGCGACGACATGGTCCCGATGGTCCGTCACTCGACCGTTGGCGGCCTGCCGCTGCCGGACGCCGTCGCCGCCGGCTTCCTGTCGCAGGCCGAACTGGACGCTATCGTCGAGCGCACCCGCAAGGGCGGCGGCGAAATCGTCGCCCTGCTGAAGACCGGCTCGGCCTTCTACGCCCCGGCGGAATCGGCCATCGCCATGGCCAAGTCCTACCTGCTGGACCAGAAGCGCGTTCTGCCGTGCGCCGTGTGGCTGTCGGGCGAATACGGTCTGTCGGACCTGTACGTCGGCGTCCCGGCCCTGATCGGCGCCGCCGGCGTCGAGAAGATCGTCGAGTTCACCACCAACGACGAAGAGAAGGCGATGTTCGCCAAGTCGGTGGAGTCGGTCCAGGGCCTTATCCAGGCCTGTAAGGACATCGAGCCGTCGCTGGCTTGACGCCAGCGGCGCTAACGCTCGCGACTTGAGCGCAAGCCGTTCGCCCTCAAGCAGCGAGGCTCCGCGAGCCGAGCGTTAGGGCCAAGAAGAATGAGGGCCGTGGAGCAATCCGCGGCCCTTTTTCGCGCGCGACCTCCCGATGTGGCCCAACCTCGACGCAACCCGAAGATGCGACTATCCTGCGGGCCAGACACTAGGGAGACGCCTCATGCTGCCCCTCATTCTGGCCCTGATCACCGACCCGACAATCACCGAGCCCCTCTGGGTCGAACCGCTGCCTCTCGTGTCGCAGGACGACCGTTTGCTGTCCCGGCAGGAGCGCACCTGCACCAATCCGCAGTTACAATACGCCGCGCCCGGCGTCGCTGAGGCCCTCAGCGACCGCGTGATGGCGAACGACCTCCTTTATCGCGAAGGCGATACGGTGCGCCGCTACCTGCTGCTGGAGCGTCGGATCGAGAACTGCTCCGTCCCGATTTCTTTCTCCGTCCGCCCCTTCAGAGTGGAACGCGAGCGTATCGCACCGATCACGACTGACGCCCTCCCGGGCGCCTACTGACCGGCAGGCGGCGCGGCCGGCGCCTCTGCGGGCGCGAGGCTGGCGAACAGGGTCCGGGCGAACTGGGTCAGCAATTGCAGCCAGATATAGGTCGGCTCCTGCAGTTGTTCGGCGCCGTTGGTCAGCAGCAGGACATCGTACTGGGCCCGGATCGTCGCATCGCCACCCGCCGTCGTCGGCGCGATCCATACCGCCTTCAGATAGCGGTTCTCGCGATTCCAGGCCGTGACCTGGGCCTCTGTGATCGGGCCGGTGAAGACCGCGTTGTACTGGACGTCGTCACACCGGGTCTGGCAGCCGAACAGGCTGAGACTCCACGGCAAGGGCTCATCGGCGACCCGCACGAGTAAGCCGCCCTCGATCGGCGACGGGTCCGCAACATTGCCGCCCAGCCCCGTCAGCCAGGTCTTGACCTCCGCCCCGGTCACCCCGCGATCCGCCGGCGAGGCCTGCGCCGAAGCCTGCCCCGCGGTCGGCGCCACGGGCGTCTGCCCCCGGTCACCGGCCATCGCGGGCGCGCTTGCGAGCAGCAGGCCGGCGGCGGCGGAAAGGGCGGCGAAGGCGGTCAGTCGGCGCATGTCGATCTCCGTAGGGCTCCTGATCCAGCCGGATCGCCGGAGCGGAATTGTGGCCGCAGGCTAGACCGACCGCTCATGGGACAGCCAGTCCGCGGAAGCCATTTCATTCAGGCGCGACACCGTCCGCTCGAACTCGAACGCCCCGACGCCCTCGGTATACAACGCCTCGGGCGGGGCGGCGGCGAGGGCGACCAGCCGGGTCTTCGCCTCGTACATCGCGTCGATCAGGGTCACGAAACGACGCGCCTCGTGATGGTTGCCGGGCCCGAGAACCGGAACCTCATCAATGAAGACGGTGTGGAAGCGCTCGGCGATGGCGAGATAGTCCTGCGGACCCAGCGGCCGGCTGCAGAGTTCCTCGAAGGTCGCGCGGGCCATGCCCCCGGCCGTGCGCTCGACCGTCACCTCGCGCCCCAGCACGACCAGTTGCGCGGGTTCCTCCGGCTCGCCGCCGCGCAGTTCCGACCACAGGGTCTCGAAGGCCGGTCGCTGGTCCGGCGTGAACCAGACCGGCGACCCCATGAGCCGGTCCAGCCGCCAGTCACGCGCGCCGTCGATCTCGACCACCACGCAGCGCTTCTCGAGTTCGGCGATGAAGGGCAGGAAGAGCTGGCGGTTCAGGCCGTTCTTGTAGAGGTCCGTCGGCGCCCGGTTCGACGTGACCGCCAGCACCACGCGCCGTTCGAACAGAGCCTCGAACAGCCGCCCAAGGATCATGGCGTCGGCGATGTCCGTGACCTGCAGTTCGTCAAAGCAGAGCAGTCGCGCCTCCGAGGCGATCAGCTCGGCGATCGGCTCGATCGGGTCATCGCCCCTGTGGGTGCCGAAGATGGCCTGACGGGTCTTCCTGTCGCCCTTGCGCCACTGGTCGACCAGCTTGTGGATGCGGGCCATGAAGGCGTGGAAATGGGCGCGGGTCTTGCGCGGTTCCGGCGAGCTGGAGACGAACAGGTCCATCAGCATGGACTTGCCGCGTCCCGGCGGGCCCCAGATGTAGAGCCCCTGCACCGCGGGCGGTTTTCCGAACAGGCTCTTCTTTGTCAGGTCGAGCTCAAGCCGCTCCAGCGCCGCGATCAGCGGCTCCTGCGCCGGGTCGGGGACCAGGACGCCTTCCTCGATGCGGATGTCGTAGGCGGAGCGGATGCGGGAGGTCATCGCCCCACGGTCTAGCCCCGCAGGGGCGGCGAGAAAAGCGCCCATCACGGTTCGGCCATAAGGCCAATGTATGGGAAACGGCGTCGTTCTCGGGCTGGATCGTCCGCCCGCCCTCGCAAAACCGATTGCTTCGCAGCCGCGAAGGACTACATGCAGGGCTCCACGATCACACTCTTTTCGCGCTCAAGCAGCGAGGCTCCGCGAGCCGAGCGATAGCGCGTCCGAAGGACACACCAAGATGGGCTATCGCGTCGCCGTCGTCGGGGCCACCGGCAATGTCGGTCGGGAGATGATGAACATCCTCGAGGAAGTCGACTTCCCCGTCGACGAAATCCACGCCATCGCCTCGCGAAAATCCAAGGGCGTCGAGGTCGCGTTCGGCGACCGCACCCTGAAGTGTCAGGACCTCGAGCAGTTCGACTTCTCGACCGTCGACATCGTGCTGATGTCGGCCGGCGGTTCGGTGTCGAAGGAATGGTCGGAGAAGATCGGCCAGGCCGGTCCGATCGTGATCGACAACTCCTCGGCCTGGCGCATGGACCCGGACGTGCCGCTGATCGTGCCGGAGGTGAACCCGGACGACGTCAAGCTGGCGACGAAGAAGAACATCATCGCCAACCCCAACTGCTCGACCATCCAGCTGGTCACCGCCCTGCGTCCGCTGCATGACGCCGCCAAGATCAAGCGCGTCGTCGTTTCGACCTACCAGTCCGTCTCGGGCGCCGGGAAGGAAGGCATGGACGAGCTGTGGAACCAGACCAAGGCCATCTACGGCCTGGGCGACGCCACGCCGAAGAAATTCCCCAAGCAGATCGCCTTCAACGTCCTGCCCTTCATCGGTTCGTTCCGCGACGACGGCTACACCGATGAGGAAGCCAAGATGTGGATGGAGACGCAGAAGATGATGGATCCGTCCATCAAGCTGACCGTCACCTGCGTCCGCGTCCCGGTCTTCGTCGGCCACTCGGAAGCCGTGACGGTCGAGTTCGACCGCCCGATCAGCCCGGACGAGGCCCGCGCCATCCTGCGCGATGCCCCGGGCGTGCAGGTCGTCGATAAGCACGAGGCCGACGGCTACATCACCCCGGTCGACGCCGCGGGCGAGTTCGCCGTCTACGTCAGCCGCATCCGCAAGGACCACACGGTCGAGAACGGCCTGTCGTTCTGGGTCGTCTCGGATAACCTGCGCAAGGGCGCGGCCCTGAACGCCGTCCAGATCGCCCAGCTTCTGGACGAGACGGGCACGATCAAGTCGTCCTCCGGCTACCGCACCCTGACCGTCTAAGACCCTTTCCGTCTCGCCGCTCCCCCGGCGATGGAGAAGCCCATGACCACTGCCACCGGCTCCGACGCGAGCCGCCCCGCCCTGCTGTCCGCTTTCGGTTGCTATGTGCTGTGGGGGCTGATGCCCCTGCTGTTCATGGGCCAGCACGCGATCGGTTTCGACGCCTTCGAGATTCTGGCCCACCGCGCCCTCTGGGCGGTTCTGGTGGCCGGGCTGCTGGTGGTGCTGGCGAAACAGGGCGGGCAGGTGCTGGCGGTGTTTCGCTCGCCGAAGACCCTGGCGTGGCTGATGCTGTCCACCGCCCTGATCGCGGTGAACTGGGGCCTGTACGTCTGGGCGACCACCCACCACGCCACGCTGGAAGCCAGCCTCGGCTACTACATCAACCCGCTGCTCAACATGGTCGTGGGGCTGTGGCTCTTCCGCGAGAAGATCGACAGATGGGGCTGGGTCGCCATCGGTCTGGCGGCGGTCGGCGTCCTGCTGCAGGCGCTGGCGCTGGGCCGTCCGCCGTGGATCTCCATCGCGCTGGCCATCTCGTTCGCCAGCTATGGCGTGATCCGCAAGCGCGTGCCGATCGAGGCGCAGGCAGGCCTGTTCATCGAGTGCCTGCTGCTGGCCCCGCTGGGCCTGCTGTGGGTGCTGTGGCTGGTCCACACCGGCGCCAGCGCCGGCTTCGACAGCCCGACCAACCTGATGTGGGCGCTGGCCAACGGTCCGGCGACCGTCCTGCCTCTGGCCCTGTTCGCCTGGTCAGCGCGGCGCCTGCCCCTGTCGACCATCGGCTTCATCCAGTTCCTGGCCCCGACGCTGCAGTTCGCGGTCGGCGTCTGGGCGGGCGAGCAACTGACCGGCCTGCGCATCGCCTCCTTCGCCTTCATCTGGACCGGGGCGGGCGTCTTCGCGGCGGCGGCCTTCCTGCGCCAGCGCGCGGCGAGGCTGGCGCTGAAGAACAGCGCCAGCGAGGTCGTGAACGGCTAGCTAGAGCGCCCCGTACAGCGCCCTGATCAGCCGCTGGGCGCGCGGGTCGCCGATCAGATGCGGCGACTGGCGGGTCATCACATAGGCCGCCGACAGGCCCTTCGCCGGATCGGCGAAGACGCAAGAGCCGCCCCAGCCGCAGTGGCCCACGGCGTCCGGGTTGGTCCCGAAGATGTTGAGGCCCGCGTTCCGGGTGAAGCCGGCGGCCCAGCTCATCTCATAGGGCAGAACGCGGTCCTGCCCATGGATACGCTCACGGGTCGCGGCGGCCAGCACCTCCGGCGACAGCACCGGACGCCCCTCGAAGGCGCCGCCATCGGCCAGAATCCCCACGATCCGCGCCAGATCGGGCGCCGTGCCGTGCAGATTGGCCGACGGGATCTCGATCATCCGCCATTCGGTCGAGCCGCGCCCGCCGGGCGAGGAGCCTCTGTCGAGGAAGGCGGCCTTCTTGATCGCGTCGATCTCACCGAGATTGGTGGCCTTGGCCGGCTTGCGCATCTGGGCCACCCGGTCGTGTTCAGCCTCCGGCAGGCCGATCCACAGATCCAGCCCAGGGAAGTCCTCGCGCAGGGCCGTGCCCATGGTCCGGCCGTCTACGATGCGGAACAGTTCGCCCGCCAGATAGCCGATGACGATAGGGCTGTAGCCCGAAGCCGTGCCCGGCGCCCACATCGGCGCCTGGGCGCACAACCGGGCCAGGGTCGCCTCGCGGTCGAACCAGATGGCGGGATCTTCCGGCGTGTCGAAGCCCGGCAGGCCCGCCTGATGGCTCATCATCTGGGCGACGGTGATCTGATCCTTCCCCGCCTGACCGAAGGCCGGCCAGTAGCTGGCCACGGTCGCCTCATAGTCCAGCAGACCGCGCTCGACGCAGGTGGCGATCAGCAGGGCCATCACCGCCTTTCCGGTCGAGAAGACCGGGGTCAGGGTCCGCTCTCCGAACGGGACCGTCCCCGCCGCATCGGCCGATCCGCCCCACAGGTCGATGACCGTCTCGCCGCCCATGCGGACGCTGAACCGCGCGCCCTGCTCGTTCAGCCCCTCGGGGGCGTCGGTGAAGTTGGCCGCAAAGGCGTCCTTCACGGCGGCGAACTGAGGCGGGCAGACGCCGTGGATGTCAGGAAGATCGGTCATGCGAGGGGTCTAGCGCCGACGGGATCATCCGTCACGCGGGGGCTATCTTCACTCGCCCACAAAGCGCCAGAAAATCACATCCGTAGGAAGGGCTAATCACCACCAGATTGAGCTCGCTCGCGGCGATCCGTGACAGGGTCCGATCAAGAACAACGACATGCGCATCGTGAAAGGGGTTTGCTGCTGAAGGGTGCGGACCCGGCATGAGTTCCTCAAGCCAATCTCGCCGAACGGAAACTCCGGTCAGCACTTCAAAGCTGGAGATAATGTTGCCTTGCCGGAAATCGTTAGCCAGCAACTGCTCCACATCCTCCAGTTCCACTGCCCAGTGTGCGCCATCCACTCGCGTGATGAACAAGGTCGCAGTCCCGACAGAGGTCCGGATACCCGTCAGACTGCCGTCATGAAAACTCGGGGTCATTCGCGCCGATCCGCCGAAGCCTCCCGCGCCGCCTCGAACTCCGCGCCCTCGTTCCACTCCGGCCACTCGCGACTGTCGGCCAGATCGCGGCCCACGGCGTAGAGCAGGTTCACGTCCACGGCGGCGGCGTCCATCACCCAATCCGGCGTCCATTCGTCCGTGGGCTTGTGATAGCGGTTCTGGACGTAGTCGCGGCTGGCGTCGTTATGACCGGTGAAGCCGGCGGCGGCGAACAGGGCCGGCACGCCCATCTTGGCCAGCGGGAAGTGGTCCGAGCGGTAGAAGCCGCCTGCCTGCGGAGCCGGATCGGGGATCAAACGACGGCCCTGTTCGGTGGCGCGCCGCTCGACCCAGGCGTCCGTCTCGCTCTTGCCGGCGCCGATGACGACGATCTCGGGCGAGACCTCCGTGCCCGGCAGGAAGCTGTCCATGTTGATGTTGGCGACCGTGGTCTCCAGCGGCCAGACCGGATTGGCGGCATAGTATTCGGCGCCCAGCAGCCCGGCCTCCTCGGCGGTCCAGGCGGCGAAGACCACCGAGCGTTCCGGCGGCGTCCCTTCCTTGAACATCCGGGCCAGCTCGATCATCGCCGCCACGCCCGTCGCATTGTCCACGGCGCCGTTATAGATGTCGTCGCCGTTCTGCGGCTTGGCGCGGCCATAGGCGTCCCAGTGCGCGCCGTAGAGCACCGTCTCCTCTGGATGCTCCGAACCCGGAATACGGGCCAGGATGTTGCGGCTCTCGATCGTGGCGTGGGTCTGACCGAAGTCGATCGACATCGTCACCCCCGGCAGCTCCACCGGGGTGAAGGCCTCGCTACGGGCCTGATAGCGGAGCTGGGCGTAGTCCAGTCCCGCGTCACGGATCAGTTGCTCGGCCACGTCACCCTGGACCCAGCCCTGGGCCGGAACCCGTTCGGCCTCCCAGTTCGCACGCACGATGTCGAAGTCCGGCGCGGTCGAGGATCCCTCCAGCACGCTCCAGCCGTAGCCGGCCCCGGGTGTGTCATGGATGACCAGCACGCCGGCCGCGCCCTGCCGCGCGGCCTCCTGGAATTTGTAGGTCCAGCGGCCGTAGAAGGTCATGGCGTTGCCGTCGAACCGCTCGGCCACAGGATGCCCCTCGGGCGCGCCGAAGTCCGGGTCGTTGACGATGACGAGGATGATCTTGCCCCGCACATCGACGTCCTTGAAGTCGTCCCAACCCTTCTCGGGCGCATCGACGCCATAGCCGGCGAAGACCACCGGCACGTCGGTCAGGGTGATGCGATCCACCGGCCGGTCGCTCGACACGAGGATCTGCGGTCCCCGCTCCAGCGTGCGGGTCTGGCCGTTGACGGTGGCGGTGATGGTCGCCGGACCGGACTGCTGGGTCTGGCTCAGCTGCGCGACCTGCACCCACTGACCGTCCGGCCCGCCGGGTTCAAGGCCCAGGGCCTGGAATTGGCTGACGACATAGTCGACCGTCTTCTGTTCACCCGGCGTGGCTACGCCGCGCCCTTCGAACTCGTCCGAGGCCAGAACCCGCGTGTACTCATTCAGCCGGGCCGGATCGGCCTGCTGGGCCCATGCCAGAGTGGGGGCCGCCCCCGCGAAACAGAGCAGCGCCGTGGTCGAAACGAGGATCGATTTCAGGCGCATGATTTACTCCGGGCAGTGAGGAAGACGATCAGGGGAGGGCGGCACCCTGCCCCGGCGCGCCCGGCCAGTCCAGCACGCCGTCAGCCGCCACGACGCCGGAGGCGAAGCTGGCCTGCAGCAGATAGCCGCCCGTCGGCGCCTCCCAGTCCAGCATCTCGCCCGCGACGAAGACGCCCGGCAGGGCCTTGAGCATCAGATCATCCGTGACCTGATCAAGCCGGACCCCGCCCGCGGAGGAGATGGCGCGCTCCAGCCCCCGCACTCCGATCAGGGTCAGACGCACCGCCTTGATCCGTCGCGCAAGCTTGTCCGCGCCCTCCGGGATAGCGCCGGGAATCTCACGCAGCAGGCCGACGGCCGCCGGCGACAGCCCGCCCGCCTTGCGCAGCCAGTTGGTGACACTGTCCTTGCCGCGCGGCTTGGTCAGCCGGGCCGCCAGCGCCTCGATGGACAGGTCCGGCCGCAGGTCGACGACCAGTTCCGCCGAACCGTCCCGCGCGATCGCGTCGCGCAAGGCCGCCGACAGCGCATAGACGGCCCCGCCCTCCAGTCCGTATCTGGTCAGCATCAGGTCGCCGCGCACGCTCTGTCCCGCGTGGCCCAGGGCGATGGTCTTCAGCGGCTCGCCCGCGAACCGCTCGATCAGCACCTCGCTCCACGCCACGTCGAAGCCGACGTTGGAGGGCCTGAAATCGGCGACTTCCACACCCGCCTCACGCAGCGTCTGCACCCAGGATCCATCCGACCCCAGGCGCGGCCAGCTGGCGCCGCCCAGGGCCAGCACCACGGCGTCGGCCTGTTCGACCGTCTCGCCCTCGGGCCCGGCGAACACCCAGCCGCCGTCACGACGTCCGGTCCAGCGCGAACGGGTCCGCACCTCGACGCCGAGGTCCGACAGTCGCTTCAGCCAGGCCCGCAGCAGGGGCGAGGCCTTCATCGCTTTCGGGAACACCCGCCCCGACGAGCCGGTGAAGGTCGACTGACCCAGTCCCTCGACCCAGCCGATCAGCCGGGTGGGAGAGAACCGGTCGAGCCAGCGCGCGACCACGGGCGACGCCTCGCCATAGCGGGCGAGAAAGCCCTCGATGGGCTCGGAATGGGTCAGGTTCAGGCCACCCCGGCCCGCCATGAGAAATTTGCGCGAAACGGACGGCATCGCTTCGTGGACGATGACGCGAACACCGCTCCCGGCCAGCCGCTCGGCGGCCATCAGGCCTGCGGGGCCGGCGCCGATCACATGGATGATTTTCATGTCCGGACCTCAAGCGCGGTTCGGGCGAGCGCGCAACCTCAGACCGCCGCGGCCTCGCGTTCGCCGGGCACATTGGGATCCGGCGCGGTCGCCGGCTTGCGGGTGTCCTGACGCCTCGGCAGACGCCAGACCTGCTTGTCCTCGAACCGGTCGCCGGTCCAGGCCACGGCGGTCACGGTGATCTCGTGCGCATCCCACTCGATGCGATTGAAACTGGGCGGCGCGCCGCGCTCACGATGGGACAGTGTTCCGCACCCGATCGCATAGGAGCAGTGGTCGCCCAGATTGATCGGCAGGGCGAAGGGCACATGGACGTGGCCTGTGGTGATGATGTCGACGCCGGCCTCGGCGAAGATCAGCGCCGCCTCGTCGCCGCGCTTCACATCCCCGGTCATCGGGGTGCCGATCATCTCGACCAGCGGGTGGTGGCAGGCCAGCACCCTCAGCGCCCCCACCGGCGCCTGGCGCAGGGCCTCCGCCGCCTTGCGGGTCTGGTCCAGATCAATGACGCCCTTGGACCAGTTGGGCCGCGCCTGCCAACCGCGCGCCGTGACCACGCCGCGCACCATCAGGTTCGGGCTCAGGAACTGGTGGTCATGGGCCGGATGCCCGGTCGCCTTCTCGAACGCCTTCCACGGATGGAAGAGGCGGGCCGTCAGGCTCCAGTAGGGGACGTCGTGATTGCCCACGATAACGAAGCGCGGATCGGGCATGCGCCGGATCCAGTCCCCCGCCGCGGCGAACTCGTCCGGAAAGCCCTGCTGCGTGATATCGCCGGTGATCAGGATCAGGTCGGCGGGATTGGCGTGGGCGTAGTCCAGCGCGGCGGCGCAGGCCCGCCTGTGCTCACAGCCGAAATGAATGTCCGAAAACTGGAGGATGCGCCCCACTAGACGGAATCCTCCGCCGCCGGCGGAACCGGCGCCAGGGCGCGGAAGGCCTTGCGGACGAAGCGCACCTTCGTCTCGTGATGCAGTTGCACCGGCTCGCCGTCGATCACCGCCGGAATCTTCGAACGGGCGCGCAGCACGACCTTCTGGGTCGCGCGGGTCGTCACCGCCGGATCCTGTCGCCAGTCGTCCATCACCGCATGGGCGGCCAGACGGAAGGCTTCCATGGCGTCGCTCGGGTTCATGGCCGCCGCCTCCAGTCCGGTGTTCTCCTCCATCGCGCGGGAGATCATCGGACTGATCAGAACCAGCGCCTCGGCGCGACGTTCCTTGCTGCCGTCCAGCGCGAAGCGAAGCCGCCCGCTGAAGGCCCGCTTGAAGGCCCGCCTGGCGTGCGTCAGCGCCAGCTTCAGCTTGCCGGTTCGCATCGCCTCCCGCGCCGGCGCCCACAGGGCCGGAGAGCCGAAGATGGCGGCGCAATAGAAGGACTGGGTGAACTCGCCGTCGGTCACCTCGCCGCCCGCCACAGCCTGGGGCGCGCCCTCTTCCAGCGCCCGACGCAAGGCCAGCTTCCAGTCGGCGGTGCCGTACAGCGCCTTGGGCAGCATGTTCATGGTGCCGCCGGGCAGGGGGGCGACCAGAGGTCCGTCCGGCCCGGCGCGCGACGCGATGGTCCCCGCCGTGCCGTCGCCGGCCAGCACGAACAGGACGTCCGGATCGGCCTCCAGCGCCTTGTTGATCTGGTCGTCGAACTGGCCGCCTTCCAGCGCCACCACAGACGCCTCACAGCCGTACTCGGCCAGAATGGCCTCAGCCTCGTCCGCGGCGCGCGGCCCGACACTGCCGGACAGCGGGTTGACCAGCATGATGACGCGCGAAATCGCGGCATGCGGGGTCAGCGCATGCGTTTCGGCGACCCCGTCCGGAGCCGGAGCCGCCATGTCTTCAACCTTAGCCATTGTATCGCCCATGCCGCCCGAACGCCTCGCGTCTGCGAGAGTTCCGGCGATCCGGGCGCAGGCCTACTTCTTGAGCTCTTCCGTCGCGGCGGCGGCGCCGGCCTGAACCGCATCGCCGGCCTTGCCGGCGGCGGCGCCCGCGGTGTCGACCGCTTCATCGGCGACTTTCGGCGCCTCGCCCCGCACCGTCGCGACCCCGGCGGCGATCCAGCCGTCCATGATCGCGCCGCCCTCGGCCAGCGACCGCTCCTTGACGCCCAGCACGGCCGTCAGGACGCCGAACACGGCCAGCAGGGTCACCAGGATGCTGGCCAGCGGATTGGGCCCGCGGCGACGCTTCTTGCGCGCCCAGATCGGACTGTGATCATCGGCCGTCATTCGAGCCGGTTCGGAAAAACGCATACGAAACCCCCGTCTGCACCCGTTTCCGGCGTAGCCCTCCGCCACGCCGTCGCCAAGCCTAGTACAGGCTTAACCTTGTTCACAGGGCCGGGAACCGCCACGCTTATCCAGCGTTCTCACCCCATGGGGGAAACCCGAGGGATGAAGGAATAGCATTATGAAGAAGGCGATCATCGCGATTGCGGCTGTCGGCATGATGGCTTCGGCCTGCGCCAGCGACGGCTACGGAAACGGCTACGGCACCAACGAAACCGTCCGCCAGGGCGCCATCGGCGCCGGCATCGGCGCTGTCGCCGGCGCCATCATCGGCAACAATGTGGGTGACGGCAACGCCGGCACCGGCGCCGCCATCGGCGCTGTCGTCGGCGGCGCCGCCGGCGCCATCCGCGGCTCCTCGCAGGACCGCGCCAACCAGCGTCGCTACACCGACAGCCAGGGCCGTTATTACTACTGCTACGATGGCCGTCAGAGCGAATGCTACTGGGAAAACGGTCAGCGCCGCTACTGATAGTAATGGCGAAAGCCTGAGTTCAGGGGCGGCTTGTCGGAAGGCGGGCCGCCCTTTTTCATGCGCCGGCGGGGGCTGGGCGGGTTGAGAGGGGTTGGAGATGAAGCGTTTCGTGGTGATCGCGGCGGGTGCGGCGGTTCTGGCGGGTTGCGGCTGGACGCCGGGGATGCGGGACCGAAGCGCCGTGGTGGCGGAGGTCTCGCCGTGCGTGACCAAGCGGTTCGATGTCTATTTCGCGGAGAATGAGGCGCGGCTGACCAATGCGGCGCTGCAGGCGATCGGCCTGACCGCGACCCAGCTGCAGAGCTGCGACATCCGGCGGGTGCAGGTCGTCGGCCTGGCCTCGGCCACCGGCGACGTGGCCGCCAATCTGAGCCTGTCCGAGCGCCGCGCCATCGCCGTGGCCGAGGCGCTGGTCGCCGCCGGCTGGCCGAGCCCCGCCTTCGAGCTGGGCGCCGTGGGCGACGCCGGCGCGACCACCGCCGCCGGGGCCAACGAGCCTCTGCGTCGCCGCACCGAGGTGGTCGTCGAGGCCTCGCCCCGAAGCTGATCAGAAGCTGATCCGGCGCCGATGAGGCGACCTGCCGCTGTCGCCGACGGTGACGGCGGGGGGTCCGGGCGGCTAAGGTCGCCCATCCTCACAGAGAGACCGTCGCGTGCGCCGCCTGTTCCGCTTCCTGATCCTGCTGACCCTGCTGCTGGCCCCGGCCGGCATGGCGGCCGCCCAGACGACAGGCCAGACCAGCAGCCAGACAGGCCCCCAGCGCACCGACGAGATCGAGGCCGAACTGGTCTCCATGAGCAGCTGGGCGACGCCGGGAGGAACCGTCGTGGTCGCCGTCCGTCAGGCCATCGAGCCGGGCTGGCATACCTATTGGCGAAATCCCGGCGATTCCGGCGGGCCGACGACCCTGGACTGGACCCTGCCGACCGGCGTCACGGCGGGCGAGATCGTCTGGCCCCTGCCCGAGCGGCAGCGCCTGCAGGGACTCGTCAACTACGGCTATGAGGGCGCGGTCTATCTGCCCGTGCCGATCGAGGTGCCCGCCGACGCCCGCCCCGGAACGACCCTGCCCTTGCGGGTGAAGGCGCTGTTTCTGGTGTGCAGCGACGAGATGTGCATCCCGCGTGAGCTGACGCTGGGCCTGGACCTGCCGGTTCGCGAGGGCGCCGCGCCGCAGGACAGCGCCCACGGCACCGCCATCGCCCGCATCCTCGAACAGGCCCCGCGCCCCGCCGGCATCCGCGCCCACGCCACGCTTGAGAACGGCGTCCTGACCGTCACCGCGACCGGCGGCCCTCTGGCGGGCAAGGATCCGGGCGCGAGCTATTTCTTCCCGTTCGAGAGCGGTGCGCTGGATCACGCCGCCGCCCAGAGCGGATCGTGGGGACCGGAGGGCCTGACGCTGGTCCTCTCGGCGGGCATGAAACTGGCCTCCGCCGGCCTGACCGGACCGGTGTCCGGCGTGCTGGCCACCTCTCACGGCGCCTTCGAGATCACCGCCGAGCCGGGTCCGGCCCTGACCGGCGCCACCGGATCAGGCGATCTGGACCCTCTGGACGACGCCGCCCCGACGCCCGCGCCGGCCGTCGCCGGAACAGGATGGGCCGTGTTCGGACAGGCCATGCTGTTCGCCCTGATCGGCGGTCTGATCCTGAACCTGATGCCCTGCGTCTTTCCCATTCTGGCGATGAAGGCGGCGGCGCTGGCGGCCTCGGCCCATGACACGAGGCGATCGCGAACCGACGGCCTCGCCTTCCTCGCGGGGGTGCTGGCGACCTTCCTGCTGCTGGCCGGCGTCCTGCTTGGCCTGCGCGCTGCGGGCGAGGCGGTCGGCTGGGGCTTCCAACTGCAGTCCGCCCCGGTCACGGCGGGGCTGGCCCTGCTGATGCTGGCCGTGGCGCTGAACCTGTCCGGCGTCTTCCACATCGGCGGCGGGCTGCAGGGTGTGGGCTCCGGGCCGCTGTCGCGCCTGCCCGGCGGCGTCGGCGCCTTCTTCACCGGCGCCCTGGCGGTGGTGGTCGCCGCCCCCTGCACCGCCCCCTTCATGGCCTTCGCCCTGGGCGCCGCCCTGCTGATGCCCTGGCCGATGGCGCTGGCGGTCTTCCTGATGCTGGGACTGGGTCTGGCCCTGCCTTATGTGGTGGTCAGCCTGAGCCCGCGCCTGCTGGCGAAGCTGCCCCGCCCCGGCGCCTGGATGGAGCGGCTGAAGTCGTTGCTGGCCTTCCCGATGTACGGCGCCGCCCTGTGGCTGGCCTGGGTGTTCAGCAACCAGACGGGCGCCGAAGGGCTGGGCCTGCTGTTCGTCGCCGGACTGGCCGCCGCCGCGGGCCTGTGGCTGATCGGCGCCGGTCAGGGCGAACGGGCGCTGGGCCGCAGAGGGGTGATCCACACCATCGCCGGCGCCGCCCTTCTGCTGGCCGCCCTGGGTGCCGCGACCCTCGCCGCCCGCGCGCCAGTGGAGGCCCGGGACGGATCGTCCGAAGACGGAACATCCGGTCTCGCGTCGTCGCCCTGGTCCGCAGAGGCCGTCCAGGCCGCCCTGTCCGAGGGCCGTCCGGTGCTGGTCAATTTCACCGCCGACTGGTGCGTGACCTGCAAGATCAACGAGCGCACCTCCCTGACCACGCCGGGCGTGAAACGGGCGATGGACGAGACGCGCGCCGTCTATCTGGTCGGCGACTGGACGCGACGTGATGACGCGATCACCGCCGAGCTGCAGCGCCACGGACGCTCGGGCGTTCCCCTGTACCTGTTCTATCGCCCCGGCCAGACCGAGCCGGAGGTGCTGCCGCAACTGCTGACCGAGGGCGTCGTCGTCGAGGCCCTGAACGAAAGCGCGAACCCGTAGGGAGATGTCGATGACGAACCCGGATATCGAAGCGGCCCTGCGGAGAATTCTGGACGCCCAGTCCGACATCAACGCCGCCCTCTCCGAGGACGATCTGGATCCGGGCGCCGACGAACCGGTCGACCCGCCGTCGCGCCTGCAGCACATCGACGGCGGCTGTCCCCGGCTGACGGCGGCGGACGTGGGCGGCCTGCTGGCGGTCACCTATTTCGGCTCGACCTATGAGGGCTGGCCCGAGGCGCTCGAGGCCCTCGCCGATCCGGCCGTCGCGCCGTGGATCGGCTCGCTGAAGATCGACGGGCCGGACGAGGGCGCCAACGGCATGGCGACCTGGGACTTCGCCTCCCTCATTGAGCGCGCACCCGCCTTCCCGCGCCTGACTCAGCTGACCATCCCCCAGTCGGACACCGGCGACCATAACCAGAAGGCTGTCGAGGACGACCAGTCGCCGGCCTTGCTGGCGCTGATGCCCCGACTGACCGATCTGGTCCTGCCCCAGCCGCCCGAGCCCGGCTTCTTCGACCTGGACCTGCCCGACCTGCAGCGCCTGCGCACCGGCCGGGACTTCCGCACGCGCGGCTTCATCGGCCGGCTGGCCGAGGCGAAGCGGCTGCCGCGCCTCTATTTCTTCGACTTCAGCGACTCCCTGTCGCCCGTCATGGAGGTGGAGCCCGGCGGTGACGCCGAGTGGAACTCCACACCGATGGAGGACTATCTGCGCCTGTTCCGGTCGTCGTTCATGGACCAGATCCGCGCGGCGCGCCTGCGCAACACCCGCCTCAGCGAGACCCAGTTCCGGGAACTGAGGGCCCTGCGCCCGGATGTTCAGTTGAGCGTCGCGCTTGACGCCCCTCACGTCTACGTCGCCCACTGGGGCGCGACCAACTTCCCCCATGCCCACCTTTTGCTGAGCTGAGCCATGATCCGATCGACCCTCGCCGTTGTCGCCCTGTCCAGCCTCCTGCTCGCCTGCCAGCAGCAGGCCGCCGCGCCCGCTGAGAAGGCCGAAGCCCCCGCCTCCTCACCCTCTCCCGCGCCGGCGCTGATGCCCATGCCGGGCCAGCCGGCCCCCGCCTTCACCCTTGTCGATGCGGACGGCGTCCAGCGCAGCCTGTCCGACTTCCGCGGCAAGGTGGTGGTGCTGGAGTGGACCAATGAGGGCTGCCCCTACGTCCAGAAACACTATTCCGGCGCCATGCAGGCCCTGCAGCGCGAGGCGGCCGAGGACGGCGTGGTGTGGCTGAGCATCATCTCCTCCGCCCCGGGCAAGCAGGGCTATGTCGAGGGCCAGGACGCCCGTGACTGGAAGACGCGGACCCGGGCGAACGCCGCCCATCTGCTGCTCGATCCCACCGGCCAGGTCGGCCGGACCTACGGCGCCAAGACCACGCCCGACATGCGGGTCATCGACCGCGAGGGGCGGCTGGTCTTCGTCGGCGGCATTGACGACAAACCGACCGTCGAGGTCGCCGATCTGCAGGGCGCGACCAATTTCGTCCGCTCGGCGCTGGACGACGTGATGTCCGAGCGCCCGCTCCGCACCGATCTGGCGGCGCCCTACGGCTGTTCGATCAAATATGCGGACGAGGACGCCTGACGCCCGCCGTCACGCAAACCCCTGACGCCGCCTAGACCGGCGGCGCCGGCGGGGCGGTGATGACCTCGACGTTGTCGTTCAGCAGGTAGTGGAGTTCATCCAGCGCGACCCGGCGTTCGGCCGGGGTGCCGGCGGTGCGGATGGCTTCGACCTTTTTGGGCATGTCTTCCGAAATGCCGCGCAGGATGCATTTCAGGTCGCCGTCGGTGCCGCGCTCCTTGAGGATCAGGTGACCCTGCATGTCGAGGGCGGCGAGGGCCGTGGTCTCGGTTTCAAACCGGCCGATCGCCTCCGGGGTCATGTACCAGTCCGGAGAAGACGCCAGGTTGGCCTGCCACTGGCCAACGACCGAGCGAAGGGCGCCCGCGCGGCTGATGATATCCGCGAACAGCGGCTCACCGGCGACCGAGACCGGCGCCCCGGCGGGGGCGGGCGGCTGCTCCGCCGCCAGCGCGACGTTCGGGTCGGTGAGCAGCAGGGAAAGAGCCAGGGCGACGCCGCAGGACATGGGAACCTCGGGGGCTAACCTTATTTGTTTCGACGAATCATGGATTCGCCGTTGAACCGGCTTACGCCTGACCCGTAAACGAGGGTTTACGCCTCCCCGCCCGTCCGACGCCGCCGAGATCGCCATGACCGCCCGCAAACAAGCCCTCGACCTGCTCCGCGCCGTGGCGCGCAAGGACGCCGGGGCGCGCATCGTCCACCATTTCGCCACCGACCCCGGTCGGGTGGACCGGATGAGCCTGGACGCCGCGGGCCTGTATCTGGACCTGTCGAAGCAGTCGTGGAGCGCGGAAGGCTTCGAGGCGGCGCTGGATGTGGCTCGCGCCTGCGATGTCGAGGGACGGCGCAACGCCCTGTTCGCCGGCGAGGCGGTCAACAACACCGAGGGCCGCGCGGTTCTGCACCCCGCCCTGCGCGCCGCCGAGGGCGCCGACTTCCACGCCCTGGGCGAGGCGGTGTCGAAGGAGGTCGACGAGACCCGCGACGCCATGTGCGAGTTCGCCACCGACATCCGTTCGGGCGCCGAGACGGGCGGAACGAAACAGCCGTTCACCGCCATCGTTCACATCGGCATCGGTGGATCGGACCTGGGCCCGCGCCTGCTGTGGGACGCGCTGAAGCCGCTGGAGCCGACCATCGACCTGCGCTTCGTCGCCAATATCGACCCGCGCGACATGGCCGAGGCCCTGGCCGGACTGGATCCGGAAACGACGCTGGTCGTGGTCGTGTCCAAGACCTTCACCACCCAGGAGACCCTGGCCAATGCGGAGCTGGCCAAGGCCTGGCTGGCCGAAAGCCTGTCGCCGCGCCGGATGGTGCGCCACCTGATCGGCGTCACCGCCGCGCCGGAGAAGGCGAAGGACTGGGGCTGCGGCCGCACCTTCGGCTTCCGCGACTGGGTCGGCGGGCGTTATTCGCTGTGGTCGGCGGTCAGCCTGTCCGTCGCGGTCGCCCTGGGCTGGGACGTGTTCGAGCGGGTGCTGGCCGGCGCCCGGGCGATGGACGAGCATTTCGTCGAGGCCGATCTGGAGAAGAACGCCCCGGTGCTGCTGGCGCTGGCGCAGATCTTTAATGTCGAGGGCTTGGGGCGCAACGCCCGCACCGTCGCCCCCTATGCCCACGGCCTGCGCCGCCTGCCCGCCTTCCTGCAGCAGCTGGAGATGGAGTCGAACGGCAAGCGGGTGAAGCGCGACGGCACGCCCGTCGACACCGCCACCGGCCCCATCGTCTTCGGCGAACCGG
The DNA here is from genome assembly GCF_042666595.1 of Brevundimonas sp. GCM10030266. Classification (NCBI taxonomy): domain Bacteria; kingdom Pseudomonadati; phylum Pseudomonadota; class Alphaproteobacteria; order Caulobacterales; family Caulobacteraceae; genus Brevundimonas; species Brevundimonas sp. GCM10030266. The sequence continues at coordinate 806,586 of NZ_JBHTCY010000001.1, read as the reverse complement.
GCACCAACGGCCAGCACGCCTTCTTCCAGCAGATCCATCAGGGACCGACCGTGGTTCCCGCCGAGTTCGTGGTGGTCGCCCATACCTCCGCGGCCGCCATCGACGATCGCGAAGGCGATGCGCCGCTGTGGTCGAACGCCCTGGCCCAGGCCCAGGCGCTGATGGTCGGCAAGACGGAGAAGGACGCCCGCGCCGAACTGATTGCGGCGGGCGCCGATGAGGCCGAGGCGGACCGTCTGGCCCCGCACAAGACCTTCCCCGGCGATCGTCCGTCCACGACCATCCTGCTGGACGCCCTGAGCCCCGAAGCCGTCGGCGCCCTGCTGGCGCTGTACGAGCACAAGACCTTCGTCGAGGGCGTGATTGAGGACATCAACAGCTTCGACCAGTGGGGCGTCGAACTGGGCAAGGTGCTGGCCAAGGCCATCCTGAAGGATGTCGCCGCCGGCGAACCGTCGGCCGGGCTGGATCCGTCCACGACGGAGCTGATGAAGCGGTTGATGGTATGAGCGAAGCCGAAGACGATTTCCCCGACCTGCATCCCCTGATCGCCTTCGGGACGGGGATCATCGACGATCTTGTCACGCTCGATCTGGAGTGGGCGACCAGCCGGGCTCAGTACGACGCAGGGCAGGGCCAGACCGTCGATACGGTGATGACGGCGGCGCAGGCCATCATGCTGGGACGCGCCCTGATCGAGCGCGGCGAATTGGCGGCGGCTGCGGAAGCCGCCGAAGAAGGCTAGGCCGGCGGCTGCCACAGCTCGATGGCGTTGCCTTCCGGGTCGTGGATGCGGGCGAAGCGGCCGATCTCGGGCGAGGCGTCCCATTCGGGCTTGGTGATGATCTCGATACCGGCCGCCCGGAGCGACGTCAGCAGACCGTCCAGGTCATCGACGCGCAGGTTCAGCATGAAGGCCTTGTCGGCGGCGAAATAGTCGCTGTCGGCCTTGAACGGCGCGAAGACCGTCGGCCCGGCCTGCTGGTTCCACAGGAAGACGCCCGGAGGGGCGCCGACGCCCAGATGCTCCAGATACCAGGCCGCAAGGGCCTCGGGATCCTTCGCGCGGAAAAAGAAGCCGCCGATGCCGGTGACCGCCATGTGATGTCCTCCCTGTCCGACAGCACCCTGCGCCGGGATTAGGCCGGACGCCAGAGGGGGCGCCAGAGGGGGGCGTCAGACAGGAAAAAGGCGGGCCTTCGTTTCCGAAGCCCGCCTTCCTCGCCCACACGTCCGGCTGAACTCACGCGGCCGGACGGAAGGGTGTCTGATTACCAGCGACGGTCGTAGCGGTAGTCGCGGCGTTCATCGCGACGGTTCTCCCGGCGCCATTCGCGGTAGTCGCGACGTTGCTCCCAGCGCGGGTCGCGGCTGTTGATGCCGTGTTCGCGCTCCCAGTGGCCCTGGTTCCGGTAGCAGCGGCCGCCGCGGTAGTAGCCGCAGTCGTCGCCGCGGTTGCTGGCGGCGGCGCCGAGGGCCGCGCCGGCGAGGGCGCCGCCGATGGCGTAGGTGCCGTCGCCGTTGCCGATGGCCGCGCCGGCCAGACCACCGACGACCGCGCCGATCACGGCGTTGCGGCTGGTATTGTCACGGTCGCGGCTCTGGGCCTCGGCCGGGGCGGCGGCCATCAGGGTCATGGCGCCGACCAGGGCCGGCGTGGCGATAGCGAATTTCGAAAGCGTCTTCATGGTCGGCTCCTTTCAAACGGACCGGCGTCTCCGCCGGGTGTGTGGCCTTTATGGAGGGGCCAGCCTGAACAAGCCGGGAGGGGGCCGTTCAGTTTCGGTTCACCTTGCATAAATCGCTGTAATGTCGGCTGATGGCCGCGAAAGGGAGGCGTTCTGGGTGAAACGGCTGTTGGCGATCGTGCTGCTGGCGACAACGTCGGGCCTAGCCCTGACGCTGGTCGCCGCGCCCGCCGCCGCCCAGGTGGTGCAGCAACCCCCGCCGCCACCGCCTCCTCCACCGCCACCACCTCCGCCGCCACCGGCGCCGACCGAGGTCCGCATTTCGGCGCCGAGCGAGATCGACCCCGTGGCGACCATCCTGCGGCGCGAGGGCGATGCGAAGGTCGCCGCCGAGGCCCTCGTGGCGCTGGGCGTCGAACGCTATGGCGCGCAAGACGCCGCCGGGGCCGCCGCCGCCATCCGGGCCGCCGTCGAGGTGATCGAGACCCGGCTGGGACCGAACGATCGGGCCCTGGCCCATCCGCTGGCGACACAGGCCCGGCTGAAGCTGGAGAACGGCGATTACGCCGGGGCGCTGGCCGACATCGAGCGGGCGTTGGCCCTGACGGACCCGGCGGAACAGGCGACCCTGCTGTACGACCGGGGGCGTATCCTCGACGCCCTGGGCCGCAACGAGGAGGCCGAGGCCTCGGCCCGCGCCAGCCTGGCCTTGCGCCGCACCCAGCTGGGCGAGGTGCACGAGAAGACCGCCGACAGCCTGAACCTGGTCGCCAACGCCCTGACCGCCCAGGGCCGCCATGCCGAGGCCGATCCGCTCTACCGGCAGGTGCTGGGCATGTATGAGGTGCTGTACGGGCCGGACGACTTCCATGTCGCCATCGTGCTGTCGAACCTGGGCAACTCCCTGCGCCGCACCGGGCGGGCGCATCAGGCCGAGCCGCTTTACGTCCGCGCCGTGGCCATCGCCGAGGGCGCCAATGATCCCGTCCTGCTGGCCCAGTGCCTGACCAACTACGGCTGGTATCTGCATGTGACCAAGCAGGGCGAGCGGGCCGAGGCGCCGTTCCGCCGGGCGCTGGAACTGGCGCTGGAGATCGTCGGGCCGGACCATCCCTTCACCGGCAACGCCCGCGCCAACCTGGGCTACGCCCTGTCCGACCAGGGCCGCTGGACCGAGGCCGAGGCGCCGTTCCGCGAGGGGCTGGCCGTTTATGAGGCGGGCGTGGGCGCCGACAGCCCCGACCTGCTCGACACCCTGACCGGCTATGCCGCCGTGCTGGACCGGCTGGGCCGCGCGCCCGAGGCTGAGGGCCTGTACCAGCGGGCCCGGTCCATCGCCGCCGACCGCCTGCCCCCCGCCCACGCGACGGCGCTGTCGGGGACCGAACAGTACGCCGGCTTCCTGATCAACCGCGCCCGCTCCGACGAGGCGTTGGTGCTGGTCCGCGATGGGCTGGGCGATCTGCTGGGCCAGCAGGCCCGCGGCCGCGACTGGCGCACCCGCGTGCGCGGCGCCCGCCCCCTGTTCGCCCGACAGGTCGAGGCCGCCTGGACCCTGTCCGCCGCGACGGACTGACGCCGCCCGAATCCAGCCGCTGACGCTTGACGGTCGGGGGTCCGCCCCCTACTTGCCGCTCGCGTTGGCACTCTCACGGGTCGGCTGCCAAAACGGCGATCCGGCGCGGGTGCTTCCCATCATTTCAGAACGCCCCGTTCCGGGGGTTTACAGGGAGAAGTCCGATGGCGTTCCGTCCGCTCGGCGACCGCGTGCTGGTCAAGCGCGTTGAAGAAGAATCCAAGACCAAGGGCGGGATCATCATCCCCGACACCGCCAAGGAAAAGCCGCAGGAAGGCGAAGTTATCTCCGTCGGCGCCGGCGTCCGTGACGACAGCGGCGTCGTCCAGGCCCTGGAACTGAAGGCCGGCGACCGCATCCTGTTCGGCAAATGGTCGGGCACCGAGATCAAGATCGACGGCGAAGACCTGATCATCATGAAGGAATCGGACGTCCTGGGCGTCCTGAGCTGAGTGATTGGTGATGGGTGATTGGTGGCTGGCGCGACCGAGACCGGTTCGCCGCCGCCGCTGATCCCATCCTCACCAACCACCAAACACCAATCACCTCTTTCAAGGAGCAGCCGCCAATGGCCGCCAAGATCGTACAGTTCAACACCGACGCGCGCGACAAGATGCTGCGCGGCGTCAACGTGCTCGCCAACGCCGTCAAGGTCACCCTGGGTCCGAAGGGCCGCAATGTGGTGATCCAGAAGTCGTTCGGCGCCCCGCGCTCGACCAAGGACGGCGTTTCGGTCGCCAAGGAAATCGAGCTGGAAGACGCCTTCGAGAACATGGGCGCCCAGATGATCCGCGAAGTCGCGTCGAAGACGAACGACAAGGCGGGTGACGGCACCACCACCGCGACCGTCCTGGCCCAGGCCATCGTGCAGGAGGGCCTGAAGGCCGTCGCCGCGGGCATGAACCCGATGGACCTGAAGCGCGGCATCGACAAGGCGGTCACCGCCGTCCTGGCCGAGGTCAAGGCCAGCTCCAAGCCGGTCTCCAACAACTCGGAAATCGCCCAGGTCGGCACCATCTCGGCCAACGGCGACGCTGAAGTCGGCGGCCTGATCGCCGAAGCCATGGCCAAGGTCGGCAACGACGGCGTCATCACCGTTGAAGAAGCCAAGACCGCCGAAACCACCGTCGACATCGTCGAGGGCATGCAGTTCGACCGCGGCTACCTGAGCCCCTACTTCATCACCAACGCCGACAAGATGGAGGCCCAGCTCGAGGAGCCGCTCATCCTGCTCCACGAGAAGAAGCTGTCGTCGCTGCAGGCCATGCTCCCGATCCTGGAAGCCGTGGTCCAGTCGGGTCGCCCGCTGATCATCATCGCCGAGGACATCGAGGGCGAGGCCCTGGCCACCCTCGTCGTGAACAAGCTGCGTGGCGGCCTGCGCGTCGCCGCCGTCAAGGCTCCGGGCTTCGGCGACCGCCGCAAGGCCATGCTGGAAGACATCGCCATCCTGACGGGCGGCCAGGTCATCTCGGAAGACCTCGGCATCAAGCTGGAGAGCGTCACGCTCGACATGCTGGGCCGCGCCAAGAAGGTCACCATCACCAAGGACGACACCACCATCGTGGAAGGCGTCGGCGAGAAGGCTGACATCGAAGGCCGCGTCGCCCAGATCAAGGCCCAGATCGAAGCCACGACCTCGGACTACGACAAGGAGAAGCTGCAGGAACGTCTGGCCAAGCTGGCCGGCGGCGTCGCCGTCCTGCGCGTCGGCGGCTCGACCGAGGTCGAGGTCAAGGAGAAGAAGGACCGCGTCGACGACGCCCTGAACGCCACCCGCGCCGCGGCTGACGAAGGCATCGTCCCGGGCGGCGGCATCGCCCTGCTCAAGGCCTCCAAGGTCCTGGCCGACGTCAAGGGCGACAACGCCGACCAGACCGCCGGCATCGCCATCATCCGTCGCGCCCTGCAGGCTCCGATCCGTCAGATCTCGGAGAACGCGGGCGTCGAGGGTTCGATCGTCGTCGGCAAGGTGCTGGAATCGACCGACGCCTCGTTCGGCTTCAACGCCCAGACCGAAGAGTACGGCGACCTGGTCAAGATGGGCGTCATCGACCCCGCCAAGGTGGTCCGCACCGCCCTGCAGGACGCGGCCTCGGTGGCCGGCATCCTGATCACGACCGAAGCCGCGGTCGCCGACGCGCCGAAGAAGGCCTCGGCCGGCGGCGCCCCGGACATGGGCGGCGGCATGGGCGGCATGGGCGGGATGGACTTCTAAGCGGATCGAGGCGAGCCGAAAGGCTCGCCTCGGGACGCCCCGGCGAAGGCCGGGGGTTGGAAGTTCAGCGGTTCAAGCTGAGAACGAAGAAGGCGCTCCGGGAGACCGGGGCGCCTTTTTTTGGCGGATCTTTGGCTTTTACAGACAAGTATCTACGAGACCGCACACCCAGACCTGATGGAGAGTGGCGTGTATTTGAAAGAAAATGATGCCCGCGCGCGAGGCGGCGACACGACTGACTTCACGGCCGACATTGCAGCTCAACTGATTTTGATGATAGGTAACGCCGCTTTAGCACTGAAGGACCGCTACGACATATTTCTATCGCACTCGATGCGAGATGCTGGTTTGGTTCTGGGCGTAAAAAAGATTCTCGAGGCCAGCGGAAAAACTGTTTATGTTGACTGGATTGAGGATCCGGAATTGGATCGGAACGCGATATCTGTTGGCACTGCCGAGACGTTGCGAAAACAGATGCGCAAGAGCGATTCTTGCTTCTATCTTCATTCAAGACACTCACGGACCTCTCTGTGGATGCCATGGGAACTCGGTTTCTTCGATGGAATGAATGGAAACGTTGCAATTCTCCCCCTCATACCACCAAACGGGCATCTAGATTTCTCTGGTCAAGAGTATCTTGAGTTATACCCAAAGGTAGATTTCACAGATATTAGTTCTTCTCCAAACATATACATAAACAAGTCAGCCAAAACTGAAACTGCAGCCGTTTTCAAACGTTATGACGACTGGAAAACGGGAAACGACAAACTACGCCCCAGCGGTTGACTAGCCGCCCGACAGCCAACGCCTTAAAGGCGTAGCTGTGTTCGCTCGATGATCAAGGACCATCCAAAGCGGCTTGGGCTCACCGTTAATCTCACCCCAAACGATCCGATGGTAGAGGCCGAGATACTCCCACTCCGCCCAAGCTCGGTCATACGGATCGTCCGCCGACGGCAAGAGGGCTATAGTACCCAAGCTCTTATAGCCGTCTGCTACGCCGAGTTCCCACGGCACCCAGCGGCTTTCCTTGCTATTGGGGCTCACCAGCAAGACGAACCTATGAGTTTGCCGGATGCGAGACTTTAACAGACGTGCGGTCTCGTCGTTAGTGTAAGGAGGCATCGCAGGGTCTATCTCATCGAGATAAACTTTGGCTCCGTGGTTCTCGAGGAGAATTGTTGCGCCAAGGACGAGATCCTTATCCTTGCTCGAATGAGAGAGGAATGTTGAACCCGTCAGCGTTTGGCTAGACGCCTTACGACGCCGCGCAACCTGTTCATCCAGCTTTAATCCGGCGGCGGCAGAGCGCAGTTCATCGCGGGTGACATACTCCACCATGTCGATAGCTCAATCGACCTTTGATAGACGATTTATTATATCACCGATTATCGCCAGAAGAATTTCGGATGAGTTGTTAGGGTCTCCAAGTCGGTCAAGTTCATCATCTGTCGGCCTTGAAGCTCTGACACCGGTCGTTGGTATATCCGACCCACGAATGTTGTCGGCAATTGCTTTGGCAGCCCCCCCGGTAGCGCCAACAGGCAATATAAAAGCACCGGCCGCTCGGGCTGCTTCATACTCGGCAAACACCCCGTCGGCATCGACAAGGATGCCATCCTGCAGCTTCGCCCCACCGAGGAAGATCACCACTCCGGCATAGCGGGACATTTCGACGCGAAGCGCCGCCCACTGAGTCCGATCTGGGTCTTTGCCTTCTAGAGGCTGAAGAAACGGGCGCACGATGAGACGCCGGTCAAGATCCCACCCACCCTCCTGGCGGAGCGCATCGATGAAGCCGGCTATCGCTGCTGAACCTACAAGCACGCCCGATCCAGAAACCAAATCCCGACCGATCCTACCGATCAGACCGCCAACACCTTCTGACAGCCGGTACAGGTCCGCAGCCCCGGATGCACTTCCCTCCAAGGGCCAACTACCACTTACCCATACCCGCATACTTGCGACGCGACGCTCGATCTGTTTGAGAAGTTCCGGAATTTCTGAATACTCATCGACCTCTACAGTTATAAGACCATAGCGTCTTAGGTCCTGTGCCCACAGCCGGTGTTGCGCCGCACGGGCTTCGAACTCCGCATCTGTTTTAAAATCAGATCTGGCCGGCGGTTTAACAATCGCAAAATGCTCACCCGGAGTTTCGGCGAAACTTTCGCGAATGGTCGACAGGACTTGCCTGATGTTGGGGTCAGTCAGACTTAGGCCAACAAATAGCATCGACATGCTTGTCAGATGCGCTTGCAGAAGAGGCAGAAAGGCGCCGCGGCGAGAGCGATAGAGCTCGTAATCCTCAGTCGAAATGACAATGTCATCCAGCCGATCAATCGATCCATGCATCTTGTAGAGGTGAGCAGCCCCAGGCTTGGGCTTCAGGGTGAGATCGCTGGGAGCTGAAACTGGATCAATCGGCCGCCTTACGGTCTCGAATGCTCGCTCTACCAGACGATCGTAGTTGGTCGTCCAGATATGGCGAGCTGGTAACCGCGCTATAACCTCCAAAGATTCAGGCACCGGTCGATCAACGCCAATCTCTGACTTGATTACATTACGCACTCCCGTGGCGTTGCCACGCTCAGTGATGTGCCACTGAGCTAGAGCCGCAAGATCCGAGATATCATGTGAATGGACCCCCAGTTCCTCCCCAATATCCTTAAGCAGCTCCGACCAAGTCGGATAACCAGCCGCCCGAGATATACCGGCGCCAACGAAGAATGCACCATAACCTTGGTGCAGAGCTTGCGGAAAAGACTTTAGCAACTTGGTACGGCCGGGACTCGCCATCACTTACCGTCCGACCGCCTTTGCTGCGGCCTCAATCCAAGTCGCCATGTTGCTATAGCCGTTATCGTTCACCCAATCGTAGCTCTTGTAGAGGGTGCTCAGCAGCACCTTCTGCCCCCCCCTGTCGATATGGAGCTTAGTGAGCGGATTGACGCCTGGCTGGTCGGCGCCTGTCGTCGGGTGTTTGAGTCGATGGATGTCGATGGCAAGAATGCCTTTTCCCAACTGATAGCTGCGCTTGATTTCATGTATGACCCAATCCCGTTGCGCAGTTTCATGGCCGTAAAGGACGACGGTGACCGATGTGCCAGAGAGTTGGGACTCGATCCATTTTTCGATCCCGCCGGCCTTCCTCTTCGCCTCTTCAAACTCGGCTGCATCGTAGAACGGCTGGGCTTCATGCTCCGGCCTAACCACCCATGAGTTGCGAACTTGGGTCACGCGCATGACATCGCGCGCATAGTGAAAACTGAAAAATACCCGCCGGGCCATATTTGCCTCCCCAAGCTTTGCTTGACTCAACCAAAGAGAGAGTCCCAGCCAATGTCAAACGGACACTCTCGAAGGACAGCCCGCCCCTAGCCGTACAGCTCCCGCTGAGGTAGTTGAATCCGCTTGCCAACGGATATCCAGCGGATGTCCGTTAAGACGGGTTGTCGGGGGACAAAATGATTGACGTCTTCGTTAGCGTGGGAACCGGCCTTAGCGCCGAGCAGGAGGCTTTCGTGAGCGCGGTAGAGGCGCGGCTGAGAGCGCTCGGCTGCTCCCCCTGCACCATCGGTAGAAACACTTTTAGCGCCGATGCGCCTCTTCGCGCGATCACCAACCAGATGGACAAGTGTTCGGGCGTAGTTGTGATCGCGGTCGAACGCTACTGGATCGGAGATGGCTTTGAGCGACGGGGTTCAGACGCTCAAAAGGCGGTCAAAGACGCGGGCCTCGCGACGCCATGGAATCAGATCGAAGCGGCTCTCGCTTACAATCGCAACCTCCCACTCTTGGTGCTTGTTGACCAGAATGTCCGCTGCGATGGATTGCTCGAAAAAGGGAACGATTGGTTTGTCCACCAGCTCCCGATCAACCCCAACTCACTGAACACCCCTACCTTCGCCGGACTGCTCGACAACTGGCGCCAGCGGCTCTCTACTTCCCCGAGACCGTCGGAGACAGTGCCTGATCTGGGAACGGTGAGCTTGTACGCTTTCATCAGATCACTACGCCTATCCCATGTCTGGGCGGCACTCGGCGCCCTCGCGATCCTTCTAGGTGGCGCATTTACTGCCGGTATGTGGATGCAGAAGCTGATGCCGCCGCAAGAGCCTCCCCACGTTACGTCAAGCGCGAGCGTAAGCCCCTCCTCGGAGCAGAAAAAGGAATAGCGCACTCGTGCTGGGAAGCGAGCGTACGCGTCTTGCGGATCTGTCCGCCGCTCCCACGACACGGCATGCGGACAGCGAACGGCCTACGACCGCACCCTTATACCGCCCCCACTCTGTCGCTGCGACGGAGCGACATTCCTTCTTAGGAGGGCGAGGGAAGCTGAATTGACAGTCCCCTCCACCCTGCTTCGCCCGGAGGGCTTCGCAGGGTCCCCCTCCCCCGCAGGGCGAGGAATGGGAACACCGTCCGGTCCCCCGCCATTCCTTCTCCGCAACAGAAGGAGCCTCCCATGACCGATCCCGACACCCCGCTGGACGACGAGCTGGAAGACCTGCGCGAGGACGTCGAGGCGCTGGAGCGGCCGGGGCGGGCGATACCGCTGCCCACGAGTGAAGACGAGGACGACGGGGTCGGGCCGACGACGGGCGTCGTGCCGTGAGGGTGCGGCGGCTGAGGCTGGCCGAGGCCGCGTTCGAGCGGTCGCCGGGGCAGGACGCCGACATCTTCACCGCCGACGGAATCGACGCCTCGGACGGCGGGCCGGTGACCGTCGGCCATGGCCGCTATGGCCCCGACCAGAGCCTGACCGAGACGATGAAGGTGCATGACACCATGATCGTGCTGGAGGGACGGCTGACGGTGGAGAGCCGGGGCGAGACGCTGGAGGCCGGGGTCGGGGATATCGTCCATATGCCGAAGGACGAGACTGTGACGATCCGGGCGGGGGCGGACGGGGCGGTGACGGCCTATGTCACCTGGCCGCACTGGCGGGAGGCGGCGGGGGATTGAGCTTGGGGTGAAGAGCCCCTCCACCGCTTCGCGGTCCCCCTCCCCATCGCGATGGGGAGGAGACGGGAGACCGTGCGGGGGGCGGGCAGACCCCTCCACCACCGGCTGCGCCGGTGGTCCCCCTCCCCGCGATGCGGAGAGGTGAGCTGAGTTCGGCCGAACTCGCGCGGTGAAACGTCCCGGAATCAATGGCCTGGCGAAAAGAGTCGGCAGTCTTCCAGCGGTCCCTGCGGGCGCCCCGATAATTGCGTCCGGGCATGGAGCCCGGGAGAGAGGCGATGGCGCGGGGACGGGGCGGTGAGGCGGCGGAGACGACGGGGCTGGAGCGGAAGCCGTACGGGCGGCTGAGCAGGACGCAGTGGGCGGAGGTGCGGGCGCTGTTCGCGCGCGGGGTGACGGCGCGGGCGCTGTCGGAGGCGTTCGGGCCGGCCGAGCGGACCATCTATGCGCATCTGAAGCGGCACGACTGCCTGCGGAAGGATGAGGCCGAGGCGGGCTGTGTGCTGACGCCGGAGGCGCTGGACGAGAAGGCCAGGGCGGTGAAGGGGTCGCCGGCCGAGGCGCCGTGCAATGGGCTGGGCGGCGAAGCGTCCCTGGCCGAGGCGGCGCGGGCGGCGGCGCGGACCGCGATCCTGATGCTGGGCGAGCTGCAGCCGACGCGGGCCTATACATACGCCCGGCTGGCGGGGACGCTGGAGCGGCTGGCGCGCGGGGTGACGGGCATGGCCGGGGACGGCAGCGCGGATGAGGCGGGCATGGCGCGCGGGCGGCAGGCGGCGCTGGACTTCCTGAGGGCGCGGCGGGGCGTGGCCTCCGAAGGGGAAGAGGTGACCGGTGGGTAGGCATTCTGCTCCCTTCCCCCTCGAGGGGGGAAGGGTCGGGGATGGGGGTGCGCGCTCGCTGGTGACGAGAAAGGCGCGGAAGGCGAGGGCGACGAAGCCTCTCGCGCCGGCTTCCGTGGGTCCGGCGGACGCACCCCCACCCAACCCTCCCCCCTCCGCCATCGGGAGGGCTTTTGATTTGTGGTCAGACGCCGAGTTGGCCCGTGAGGCGTGGGCGGAGCTGGCCCATGAGGGGCAGCGGGCGCCGGAGGGGGACTGGC
>NZ_JBHTCY010000001.1:0-794937 GCF_042666595.1 Brevundimonas sp. GCM10030266 | reverse complement strand
GGCGGACCTGGGTGTTTCTGGGCGGGCGCGGGGCCGGGAAGACGCGGGCGGGGGCGGAATGGGTGTGGCAAACGGCGATGCGGCTGGGCGAGGGCGGGCGGATCGCGCTGATCGCGCCGACGCTGAATGACGCGCGGGCGGTGATGATCGACGGGCCGTCGGGGTTGCTGAACCTGCCCTACTGGTCGGGGGCGACCTATGAGCCGTCGCGGCGGCGGCTGAGGTTTCCCGGCGGGGCGGTGGGGCTGGTCTTCTCGGCCGAGGAGCCGCAGCGGCTGAGAGGGCCGCAGTTCCACGCCGCCTGGGGGGATGAGGTGTGTGCGTGGTTCTACAGCGAAGAAACGCTGGCCATGCTCAGGCTGGGTCTAAGACTGCCGTGGCCGGTGCGGGCCAGCGATTCCTTGCTGGGCCGCGGACCGTCGGCCCCTTCGGGGACCTCCCGACCCGACGCGGCCTGGCGCTTCGCGCAGGCTAACCTTGAAGAGCCCGACCGCGCTCAAGCAGCGAGCGACCGCGTCGCGAGCGGTAGCGCCCCCAAACTGGTCCTGACGACCACGCCGAAGCCCGGGCGGTTGATGCGCGGGGTGCTGGCGGAAGCCGGATGCGTGCGGACGCATGCGGGGACGAAGGCCAATGCGCGGAACCTCGCGCCCGGGTTTCTGGACGCGATGGAGGATCTGTACGGCGGGACGCGGCGGGCGGCGCAGGAGCTGGAGGGGCAGCTGCTGGAGGCCGAGGGGGCGCTGTTCCGGCTGGAGGATATCGCGCGGGCGAAGGCGTTGGGCTCCGAGATGGGCTCAAGTAGCCCGAAGGGCGGTAGCCCACTGGAAAGAGTGGTGGTGGCGGTCGATCCTCCCGCCGGGACGCTGACGGGGCGGCCGCGGGATGCGTGCGGGATCGTGGTGGCGGGGCGGATCGGGATGCGGTTCGTGGTGCTGGAGGACCGCTCGGCGGCGGGGCTGTCGCCGGACGCCTGGGCCGGTCGGGTGAAGGCGGCGGTGGACGACTGGAGCTCAGTCGGTTCTGGGGCGCGGGTGGTGCTGGAGAGCAATCAGGGCGGGGAGATGGGCGAGGCGGTGCTGAGGAACTGCGGCCTGACGGCGCCGGTGCGGCGGGTGCATGCGACGACCGGGAAGGTCGCGCGGGCCGAGCCGGTGGCGGCCCTGTACGAACAGGGGCGGGTGGCGCATGCGCCGGGGCTGGGAGCGCTGGAGGAGGAGCTGATGGGGCTGGGCGCCGAGGAGGCCGGCGGGCGCTCGCCGGACCGGGCCGATGCGCTGGTCTGGGCGATCACGGAGCTGGCCCGGCCGCCGGCGATGGGGCCGAGCGTGCGGCGGCTGTGAGCCCCGTACGCGACCGAACGCCGTTCCCGTGCGTTAACTTTGACGCCCCTCCCCCGGGGCGGGAAGGCGCTTGCAGAATCAAGGCTCTGGACGACAACGCCCGGACGGACTTAGCTGGAGCCGGGAGGGTGAACGCGGATGCCGGAACGGCTGACAAAACGGCAGGAGGAATGCCTGCGGCTGTCGGCCACCATGACCGACAAGGAGATCGCGCGCGCGCTCGGCATCTCCGAAAACACGGTCGACAAGCATTTCCGCGAGGTGCTGCGAAAGTTCGGCGTCAGCACCCGCAAGGCGGCGCTGAGGGCGATGGCGTCTGACGCGTCATACGCGACGCACGCCATTCCGCCGGAGCCGGTTTCGCCGCCAGATCGGGGCGTCGATGCGGACCGGGTCGCCGGTTCCCTCGCCTCCACCACTCCGGCCGCGGGGGGGCTCTACGGGCTCTATGCAAGGCTGGGGCGGTGGCGGACGCCCGGTTCGCCGGGGGTGCGCACCCTGGCTGTCTTCGGATGGGCGGTGGCGGGACTGTTCCTGCTGATCGTGCTGACGGGACTGGTCGGACTGGTGTTCGGGGGGACGGATCCATTCGCGCCGACAGGTGGAAACCCCTGATCCCGAAGGACCCTATGAACATCGCCCGGAAACCTGACGAGTTCGCCAGCACGGTCGCGCTCGACCTGCGTGAGACCGAACACCTGATCGACGCCGCCGGCGCCCGGCTGGCCGACATGATCTCCCACGCCCTGACCGGCCGCATGGACGCCGGCCTGGCCGCCGGCACCGGACACCGCGCCTTCAGCGCCGCCGCCAAGGCCCTGCACACCCTGACCGAGGCGCGCGGCGAACTGGTCGAGGCGCACAATCACGCCCTGCGCGACGCCCGTCGCATGGGCCTGAACCACGCCCTGCTGATCCCCGGCGAAAGCAAGCCGCAGGACGGCGACGTCAACAATCCCAAGCCGACCGGTCGGCTGGCGGTGGCCTGACGGACGGGTCGGTGATCACGATCGCGATCACGGTCTTCACCCTCGCCGGGGTGCTGGCGCTGTTCTGGTTCGGCGGCTGGGAAGAGCGCGTGGTGGGCGCGATGGTCCTGGTCCTGCTGGTCCTCGTCCGCGTGGTGGAGCCGATCCAGATCGGCAACTGGCGGGCCGGGGTGGCGGCGCTGGAGCTGGCCTTCCTGATCGCAATCCTGTGGCTGACCTATGCGCGGGACCGCTGGTGGCTGACTGCCCTGGCCGGTTTCCAGCTGATCTCCGTCCTGACCCACGTCGTTCTGCTGCTGGCCGCGGGCCGGCATTTCGTGTGGACGGCCGTCACCATCCGCCTGGAGGTGTGGCTGCTCATCTGTATCACTTTCTTCGTCGGCGCCTGGGAAGCCTGGGCCGCGCGACGCTTCGCCCGGGAGGGCGGATCCCATGCCCAAGACAAACATCGATCAGGCCTGGTCGGTCTGGACGCAATCCAGCGGCCCTGACGAAACCACCGAAGCCCTGCGCGCCCGCGCCGAGGCCCAGATCCTGGACCAGAAGCCCGAGACGCCCAAGCATGCGGTGATGATCCTCGAGGTCCTGCTGGACAACCTGCGGGCCGGCAGCCGCACCGACGAGCGCGACCTCGGCGCCCTGGCCCGGCTGACCGCCTTCATGCGGGGCCTGGACCAGGACGACCGGGTCATCAACTAGGGCCGAAAAAGGGGCCGGGCGATCAGTCCAGGTCGACCGGAAGGATCTGGCTGGACAGCAGGGTCTCCATGGTCCGCCAGTGATCCGGCCCCTGCCGCTCGACCCAGGCCTGCACCACGTCGCGGCCCAGACCGTAGTTGATGATGTAGCTTCGGTAGGTGTCGATAAAGCGCAGGCGCTGGGTCGCCTTGGCGCGGTCGGCGAGGCTGTATTTCATCAGCCGCTCGATGGTCTCGTCGCGCCCGACCCGGCCGGCGAGATAGTCGTCGGCGATGGTGTATTCGGCGCGGGCCAGCCGGCGGGTCAGGGCGCCGAGCTGGGCCTTCTTCTGCGCCGTCGCCGGGTCCAGACCGGCCAGGGGGAAGAGCACCTCGCGCTCGAAACGGGTCGCCTCGTCGCCCGGGAAGGCCAGGTCGATGCCGTAGTTGGCGCTGCCCTCGGCGACGAAGGACATGGGGCTGAACAGCGGATAGACGCTCATCTCGACCCAGCCGCGCTCGCGCACGAAGGTCTGTTCCAGCAGGGCGTTGTAGACGTGGTGTCCGGGGTAGCCCTCGTGGCAGCCCAGATCGATCGCCCGCTCGGTGTAGATGGGGAAGTCGGCGTTGATCTCGATCTTCGACTGCGAATTGCCCTGGTAATAATTGTACCCGGACCACGGCTTGTCGCCGACGAAGGCGAGGGTGAAATTCTCGTTGGCGGGCAGGCGGATATGGCGGGCGGTGCGGGTCCGGCACTCGGCGATGGCGGCGTCCATGACGACCTGCAGACGGTCGCGCGGGATCACATAGTGGGAGCGGAATTCGGTCACCCGGTCGGTCAGAGAGCCCGGACCGGGGATCAGGGCGTCGATCTCGGCCAGCACCGGATCGAACGACGACAGGGGCCGCAGTTCGGGGCGGATGCCGAACAGGGCCTCGGCCTCGTCGGCGAAGCTCATCGTCTCGCCGGACAGCATGCGCAGCCGCGCCGAGGCCGCGGACACATGGGCCAGCAGATAGGCCCGGCGCTGGCGGATGGCCGGCTCGGCGCCCGCGACGGAGACGGCGTTCAGTCGGTCGGTCAGGGTCGCGGCGCCCTGGATCAACTGGGGCAGGGTGCGCGGGTCAGCCTTCGCCGCCGCCTGCCATTCCGCCGGACCATAGTAGGCGTCGACATAGCCCGGCTCCCGCTCGCCGATCTCCAGCGTCAGGGCGACATAGTCGCGGGCGATGGCGTCGAGGCTGTCGCCGCCCGGTCCGGGGGCGGCGGTCGGCGGAACGGACAGCCCGGGGGCGCAGGCCCCGACAAGACAGAGCAGGGCGAGAATGGCGGCGCGCATCGGATCCTCCCGTCGAAGCGAGGGCGCAGGCTAGGCGTTGAGACGAGGCAGGCCAAGCATCGTCATGCTTTCGGGATTGAGGGCGGGCCTGTCCTGCTGTAGAGGCCTTGCCTCCGGCGTTCTCGCCGCCAGACGCACCCGTAGCTCAGCTGGATAGAGTACTGCCCTCCGAAGGCAGGGGTCAGAGGTTCGAATCCTCTCGGGTGCGCCATTTTCTTTCGAAACAGACGACGCGCGGATCGCCAACGCTCCGAAGGCAACTAACCCTTCGAGGGAAACGCGCCAGCGTCGCCGTTGACTCGCGACCACACCCGGCAATAACCGAGAGCTGTCGCTCGGCCGCATATTCGGGGTTGTATATGAAGTGGTTCCTGGCCGCCCTGGCCGCCCTTCTGATTTCGGGATGCTCGATCAACAGCCGGTATGTCGATGCGCCGGGATGGGCGAGCTACGATCCTGAGGTGTACTCCGTCGAATATGCGAACGCCGTCTCGCGCGCCGTCGTCTCCCGGCTGAGCGGGATGGACTATGAGACCTTCATGGGAGACCGGCTGTTTGACCTTGGCCAGACGGATGCCGACTTCGTCTTCTGTGATGCCGATCAGCTGAACCGTTTCATTGCGGAGAGATTCGGCCGCTGCATGATCGCGGGCTCCGAGAGGCGATTGGCGCCCGCTTGCCTCAACGCGAACAACTGCGCCGCGATACGGATGAACCCCGATGTGGTGGCTCATTTCGAGCTTCAGCCGCTGATCAACGACGTGCTTGCGAACCCGTGCGCCTACGCGCTCAAGCCGGGCCCCTACCTTCAATATCCCAATCGCGTCGTTCGGCACGGCCTGTCGCCCGTGCCCGTCTGGAGCGGGCTCTGGCACTGCAATTCAGAGCAACCCCTGAGAGCCACTATCGCGCCCTACGCCGGCGACGGAATATTTCGGATCGAGTTCGAATGATCGCCTACTGCAGCTGCATGCGCAGGAAGGCCGTCGCGCCGACGCCGAGGTAGATGACCGCGAACAGGGCGACGATGGCGACCAGCAGGATCGCGACGCCGCGCTTGCTGCGCAGGACCGGAGGTTTTGAGCGCTTGTCCATGCGGACCCAACCGTCGGGGTCGCCGGAGGTTGCCCCGGATCAGGCTTTCCGACGGACCACCAGCGGCGCGCACAGGTGCGCCAGCGCCACCAGCCCCGCGAGGGATCCGGTAAACCCCGTATAACTAAAGCGATGGATGTGTCCGGGACCGGTCAGGGGTACAAGAACCCTGCGTCCGGTTTTCAGTAACAACGGGCGCAGACGCAGGCGGCCCGAACCTCTCCCCCCCTTGGCTCCGGACCGCCTCGTCACCTTCATCCGGCCGGTGCGTCTCCGTGGAAGAGGCCGGGTGAGGGCGAACGCGATCCGGCGGCTCATTCAACCTTCCCCCCGAGCGGGCCCCGGATCGTAACGCCCCCTTGTCCCGGCACCGTTCGGGCCGGGCTGCGACCAACTGAACCTTGATCAGGTCCGGAAAACGGGATCACAGTGCGTCCAGACCAGACCGCGCAAAGCGGCGGACCAGGAAACGCACATGACCGACACCGCCGCCGCCCCGCGCGCATGGCCCGCGCTGACCCTCGCCCAGGCGACCGCCGCCCTGACCGCGCCGGGATCGCCGTTCGAGGTGGTCGAGACGACCATCGAGGGACGGCCCACCAAGATCTGGAAGAACGCCCCGCCGACCCTGATGCACAGCTTCATGGCCGGGCGGCAGTGGGGCGGGCGGACCTTCATCGTCTATGGCGACGAGCGGGTGTCGTTCGAGGCCTTCGCGCGCGCCACCCTGGCGCTGGCGGCCGACCTGAAGGCGCGCGGGGTGAAGAAGGGCGACCGGGTCGCGGTGGCCATGCGCAACCTGCCGGAATGGCCGGTCAGCTTCTTCGCCGCGAGCCTGCTGGGGGCCATCGCCACGCCGCTGAACGCCTGGTGGTCGGGCGAGGAGCTGGCCTACGGGCTGAAGGATTCGGGCAGCACGGTCGCCCTCATCGACGGCGAGCGGCTGGAGCGGATCGCGCCGCATCTGCCGGAACTGACCGACCTGACCGATGTGCTGGTGTGCCGGGGGACCGAGGCGTCCGGCGACCCGCGCGTGCGGACGCTGGAATCGGTGATCGGGACCTCGGACACCTGGGCCGATCTGCCGCCGGGCGAGATGCCGGGCGTGCCGCTGGACCCGGAAGATCCGGCGGCGATCTTCTACACCTCGGGCACGACGGGCTTCCCCAAGGGGGCGCTGGGCACGCATCGCAACGCCGGGTGCGGGGCGGTGGCCGGGCTGTATTCGCTGGTGCGCGCCTTCGTGCGGCGGGGCGAGGCGCCGCCGACGCTGGACCCGACCGCGCCGGCCAAGGTGGGGCTGGTGTCCATCCCCTTCTTCCACACCACCGGCTGCAACGCCCTGCTGCTGCCCGCGCTGGTGACCGGACAGACCCTCGTCTGCCAGCGCCGCTTCGACGCCGCCGAGGCCCTGATGCTGATCGAGCGGGAGAAGGTGAACCTGATCGGCGGGGTGCCGACGGTGGCCATCCAGCTTCTGCAGCATCCGGACAGGGACAAGTACGACCTGTCCTCGCTGGAGACGGTGACCTACGGCGGGGCGGCGGCGCCGACCGATCTGGTGCGCCAGATCGACGATCGGACGACGGCGCGGCCCGGCTCGGGCTGGGGCATGACCGAGACCTCGGCCACCCACACCCATCACTTCGGCGAGGACTATGTGAATCGCCCGGACAGCTGCGGCCCGGCCATGCCGGTCAGCGCGATCAAGGTGGTGGGGCCGGACGGCGCCGAACTGCCGACCGGCGAGGTGGGCGAACTGCTGGCCTATGGGCCGAACATCGTGAAGGGCTACTGGAACAAGCCGGAGGCGACGGCCGAGACCTTCGTCGACGGCTGGGTGCGCACGGGCGATCTGGCGCGGATCGACGAGGAGGGCTTCTGCTTCATCGTCGATCGGGCCAAGGACATCATCATCCGCGGCGGAGAGAACATCTACTGCCAGGAGGTGGAGGCGGTGCTGTTCGAGCATCCGGCGGTGGCCGAGGCGGCGCTGATCGCCAAACCGCATCCGGTGCTGGGGGAAGTGCCGATCGCCGTGGTCTCGCTGGCCCCCGGCCAGACGGTGGACGCCGACACGCTGAAGGCCCTGACGGCGGCGCGGCTGGCGGCGTTCAAGACGCCGGTGGAGGTGCACATCCTGTCCGAGCCCCTGCCCCGCAACGCGGCGGGCAAGGTGGTCAAGGGCGAGCTGAAGGCGCGGTTCGCCTAATCGGGCGTGAAGGCCGCCAGTACGCTCCTGAGGCCCTGCAGCAGGACATCGGACTCCGCGCCCTCGCGGCAGCCGCCCGCATGGATCAGGCGCAGGGCCTTCACATGGACCTCGACGGCGGGCCAGTTCCACACCCCCGTGGTCTGCATGCGCTCGCTGAGATCGCACAGGCTGTAGCCGGCGGTGTAGAGCGGCCCGGTGTCGAAGAAGCCGGCCAGATCGACCAGATCGGAGGCCAGGCCATAGATCCGGCCCTGCGCTTCCGGCGTGGCCGCGGCGCACAGGGCTTCCAGCCGACCGATCAGGCCTTCGATGTCGTCCATCACCCCGGCGCGGTGGCGCTGCAGACCGGCGTCGGCCAGACGCTGGGCGTCGGCGATGGTGCGGCCGCCCGGGCGGGCCAGCTGTTTCGCCAGCGGGCTGACGATCCTGGTGGTGCGAACCTGGTTCATAGCGACACCCGCATGGGCTTCATCAGCATGTCGATGTCGGACTGATCCATATTGGCCTCGGCCGGTTCGCCGACGTGGGTGGACAGGTCGCCGGCGCGACGGCCGGGCTCGCCCAGCGGCGGACCGAAATTGCGGACCCGACGGTCAGGGCCGACATAGGTTTCGCACTCGACGAACTCGCGCTCGTCATTGCCCAGCCACAGGATGCGGCGCAGCAGGACGGCGGGGGTCAGGGGCTTGGCGACGACGAAGCTGGCGCCGCAGTCACGGCTCTTCTGGATGCTGGACTGGGCCGCGTGGCCGGTCAGCATGATCACCGGCGTATGGCGGGCCGGCGCGGGCGTTTCGCGACGCAGCCAGCGGGTGAACTCATAGCCGTCCATCTCGGGCATGGAGCAGTCGACGAGGATCAGGTCGACGGCCTGGGTCTTGAGGATTTCCGTGGCCTCGACCGCGCTCTCGCACTTGATCTGCCGCTTCACGCCGAAGCCCTGGAAGATCGAGCTGAGCATGTCCAGCGACTTGGCGTTGTCGTCGATCAGCAGCACCGAGGAGTGCTCCAGATTGACGCGGGTGTTGGCGGCGGAGGCGGACATGGCGTCAGTCGAACAGATGCAGGTCGCCGGCGTCGTCAGCCGGGGCGGAGGAGGCGCGGGCGGCGTCGCGCCCGTTCAGGCGACCGGCCACGTCCGCCAGCAGGACGCCCGACACCGCGTCGGCGGAGGTCTGGCCCGAGGCCAGGCCGTCCAGCACCCCGGCCACGGCGTCGAGCCGCTGGATCAGGACGTCCAGGGCCTGGGCGTCGGTCAGGGCCTCGGCCCGGTGCTCGGCGGGCAGGCGACGCACGAGGTCCGTCAGCAGGCCCGACACGCGGTCCACGCCCGCGCGGACATCGCCGATCTCGGCGGCCAGGGCGGCCAGCAGGGAGGGCGCGTCGGCGGGCATCAGAACAGCTCCAGTTCGCCGCCGGTCTCGACGGGCGGGAGGGTGACCACGGGACGCGCGGGCGGGGTGGCGACGTCGGTGACGCCCCGCTGCAGGGCGCGACCGCTGACCGGCCAGTAGTGCAGGCGACGGCCGCCGGCGCCGCGCAGGCTGCCGCCCACGACGCGGATGCCTTCGTCGCGCAGGAAGCGTTCGGCGAAGTCGGCGTTCTGCATGCCGACGTCGCGCAGGCTGTCGAACATGCGACCGCCACCGAACAGCTTGGCCTCAAGGCGTTCGCGACGGGCGCCGGCCTTGATCAGGTCGTTGATCAGCAGCTCCATCGCATAGGCGCCGTAGCGGCGGCCCGCATCGGTGCCCGCGCCCGCGCCGTCCGGCAGCAGGAAGTGGTTCATGCCGCCGACGCCGGCCAGCGGATCGGTCAGGCAGGCGGCGACGCAGCTGCCCAGCACCGTGGTCAGCATGACATTCGGGTCGTCGGTGATGTGGTGCTCGCCCTGGCCGACGTGGACGCGCACTTCACCCCGGTCCGGCGCCGGGCTCATGTCAGCGGGCCGAACACGCCTTCCAGCTTCTCTTTCAGCTGGGCGACGGTGAAGGGTTTGACCAGGTAGTTGTTCACGCCGAACTGGACCGCGCGCTGGACCAGTTCGCGGTCGGCGCGGCCGGTCAGCATGATGAAGGCGGTGGTCTGGATCGGCGGGTGGGCGCGGATGGCGCGCAGCAGGCCCAGACCGTCCAGGTTCGGCATGTTGAAGTCCGAGATGACCAGGTGCACCGGCTTGGTGACGATCTCGCGCAGGGCGATCTCGCCATCGGCGGCCTCGCGGATTTCACGCACGCCGAGCTGCTGCAGGCTGTTGCGGACCAGCGACCGCATGGTCAGCTGATCGTCGACGACAAGAACATGGAGGGAGGCGGCGGCAGGCATACGGGATCCTTCAGGCAGCAGTCGTGTCGGCGCGGGGGGAGGCGGCGCAGAGGTCGAGAATGGCGGGGCGGAGACGTTGGAGCGGCAGCTGGCGCTCGACGGCGCCGATCTCATGGGCGGCGCGCGGCATGCCGTAGACCACGGAGCTGCTCTCGTCCTGGCCGAGGGTCCGGGCGCCCTTTTCACGCATGTTGAGCAGGCCCTTCGCCCCGTCCTTGCCCATGCCGGTCAGGATGACGCCGGTCATCGGGCGGTTCAGGCGGGCGACGGAATCGAACAGCACATCCACCGACGGGCGGTGGCCGTTGACGGTGTCGGTGCGGAGCAGGCGGCAGCGCGGGGCCGCGCCGCCGGAGACCTCCAGGTGCGCCTCGCCGCCGGGGGCGATGTAGATGTGGCCCGGCTTCACCGGCGCGCCGTCCTCGGCCTCGGTGACGGTGGGGGCGCAGACCTTGTCCAGACGGGCCGCGAAGCTCCGGGTGAAGCTGGCCGGCATGTGCTGGGTGATGACCGTGGCCGGACAGTTGGCCGGGAAGCCCTGCAGGATGGTCAGCAGCGCCTCGACCCCGCCGGTGGAGGCGCCGATGGCCAGCACCAGATCGGGATTTGGACGGTAGTCGCCGGGCGCGGCGGGCGCAGCCGTCGCGGCGTCGCCACGGGGGCGGACCCGGGCGCGGGCCGCGGCCTTCACCTTGGCCGCCAGTTCGGCGAAGGCGATGGTCGCGGGCGTGCCGTCCATGGGTTTGCCGATGGCGTCCACGGCGCCCAGCTCCAGCGCCGCGACGGTGGTGTCCGCGCCGCTCTGGGTCAGGGTCGAGACCATGACCACCGGCATCGGCCGCAGGCGCATGATCTTCTCGAGGAACTCCAGCCCGTTCATGTTGGGCATCTCGACGTCGAGGGTGATGACGTCGGGGTTCAGCCGCTTGATGGCCTCGCGCGCCTCCAGCGGATCGGCGGCCGAGCCGACCACCTCGATCTCGGGATCGCGACGCAGGGCGGCGGTCAGCAGGCCCCGCATGGTGGGGCTGTCATCGACGACCAGAACGGTGACGGGAGCGGTCACGCCGCGCCTCCCAGCCGATAGGTGGTCAGGCCGCTGGTCTGCAGTCGCGACACGGCGGCGCCGGACACCCGCTCCGAATGGCCGATGTAGAGGGTCGCGCCGGGGTTCATCAGCGGCACGAAACGGTTCCAGACCTTCTCCTGCGTGGCGTCGTCGAAATAGATCACGACGTTGCGGCAGAAGATGACGTCGAACCGGCCCTTCATCGGCCAGTCGCCGATCAGGTTCAGCTCCTTGAACGACACCAGGTGCTTCAGCTGGGCGCCGGCGGTCCACTGGCCGCGATCCGCCCGGTCGAAATACTTGCGCCACAGGGTGACGGGGGCCGGCTCCAGGGCTTCCTCGGAATAGGTGCCGTCATGGCCCTGGGCGACCATGTTGGGGTCGATGTCCGTGGCCAGGATCTTCACGTCCAGCTCCGCCGCCTCGGGCAGGGTCTGGAGCACGGTCAGGGCCATCGAATAGGGCTCCTGCCCGTTCGAGCAGGCGGCGGACCACAGGCGCACCCGGCCGCCGGCGCGGGCGTGCGCGGCCAGCTTCGGCATCACCTGATCGCGCAGGTGATCGAAATGGTGCGGCTCGCGATAGAAGCGGGTGACGTTGGTGGTCAGGGCCGCCGTCATCAGCTGGCGCTCGTCCACGCCTTCCACGCCGTCGATCAGGGCGCAGTATTCCCGGAAGCTGCGCAGGCCCAGGACGCGCAGGCGCTTGGCCAGACGCGAATAGACCAGCGCGGCCTTGCCTTCGCCCAGCGCGATGCCGGCGTAGGAATGCAGGGTGTGGGCGATATGGCGGAAGTCGTCCGGCGTGAGGACGAACTCGCCCTCGACCATCGACTGCGCCCCGGCGGGGGTGGTCATGCGGCTTCGGCTTCCGCTTCCGGCAGGATCATGCCCAGTTCGATCAGGCTGATCATGCGGCCCTCGAGCGCGAAGATGCCCTTCACGAAGGTGCGGACCTCGTCGCTGGCCACGTCCGGCGTGGCCTGAACGGCGCCGTCGGTGAGCTGGATGATGTCCGACACCGCGTCGACCAGCAGGCCCACGGTGCGGCCGCCGATGTGGGCCACCATGATGACGTGGCGGGCGGTCGGCTCGGAGGTGCGCAGGCCGAAGCGGGCGCCCAGATCCACGATCGGCAGCACGGCGCCGCGCAGGTTGATCACGCCCTTCATATAGCCGGGCGAGCGCGGCAGCGGGGTGGCGGGGGTCCAGCCGCGGATCTCGCGCACCGACATGATGTCGACGCAGAACTCCTGCTCGCCGATACGGAAGGCGATCAGTTCGCGGACGGCGGCGTTGTTTTGCACTTCGGTCATGGGGATCAGCTCGCGAGCTTGAGTTCGGCGCCGGGGGAGCGGCGGCGGGCATTGGCGACAATGGTGTCGACGTCGAGGATCAGGGCGACGCGGCCGTCGCCCAGGATGGTGGCGGCGGCGACGCCGGGCACCTGCTGGTAGTTGGTTTCCAGGCTCTTGATGACGACCTGGCGCTGCCCCTGAATGGCGTCGACCATCAGGGCGGCGCGGGCGCCGGATTCGGTTTCGACGACCACGGCCACGCCCTGACCGGCGGTCACCGGCGTATCGCGGAAGCCCATGGTCTGGGCCACGTCGACCAGCGGAACATAGCTTTCGCGGAAGCGGATCACCGCGTCACGGCCGCCGACGTAGTGCACGTCCTCGGCCTTGGGCGTCAGGCTCTCGACGATGTTCGACAGCGGCGCGACCAGCGTCTGTTCGGCGGCGCCGACGACCATGCCGTCCAGCACGGCGAGGGTGAGCGGCAGGCTGAGGGTGAAGGTCGATCCCTTGCCCGGGACCGAGCTGATCGAGATGCGGCCGCCCAGCGCCTGGATGGAGCGCTTGACCACATCCATGCCGACGCCGCGACCGGAGACATCGGTGATGGTCTCGGCGGTCGAGAAGCCGGGCAGGAAGATCAGGTTGTCGACCTCGTCGTCGGTCAGGACGGCATCCTCGGCGATCAGGCCGCGCGAGACGGCGATGCCGCGGACCCGTTCGCGGTTGATCCCGCGGCCGTCGTCCGAAATCTCGATGACGATGCGGCCCGAACGGTGCAGGGCGGCCAGATGAACCGTGCCTTCGGGCGACTTGCCGGCGGCCTCGCGATCCTCGGGCTTCTCCAGCCCGTGGTCGATGGCGTTGCGCAGCATGTGGGTGATCGGCTCGGCGAGGCGTTCGACCACGGTCTTGTCGACCTCGGTGTCCTCGCCCGAGGTGACCAGACGCACCTTCTTGCCGGTCATGTCGCCGACTTCGCGGACCAGACGCGGCATGCGCTGGAAGACCGACTTCACGGGCTGGGCCCGGATGGCCATGACGCTGTCCTGAATCTCGCGGGTGAGCAGCTCCAGATCTTCCAGACCCATCATCACCGCCGACGAGCGGGCGGCCATGCCGCTTTCGGCGACGCGCTGGGCCAGCATGGCCTGCTGGATGACCAGTTCGCCGACGGCGTTGATCAGACGGTCGACGCGATCCAGATCGACGCGGATGGTCACCGGGGCGACGGCCGGCGGCGCGGCGGGGGCATTGGCGGCGACGGGAGCGGCCGGAGCGCTCGGCGCCGGAGCGGCGGCGACCGGAGTGGGAGCGGGGACCGGGGCCGGGATCGGAGCGGGCGCCGGCGCGGCGGGCGGAGCCTCGGCCACCGGAGCGGGGGCGGCGGCGGCGGCCAGCAGGGCCGAGATGTCGAGATCGGCGGCGGGCGCCGGGGCGGCCAGATCCGGCAGCGACGGCAGGTCCGGCAGGGCGGCGGGGGCCGGCGCGCCACCCAGCGGGGAGACGTTCAGGTCGCAGTCGGTTTCGACGAAATCGAACACCTCGCGCACGGCCGATTCCGGCACGTCGGCGGTCAGGTCGATGGTCCAGATGAGATGGTTCTCTTCCGGGTTCAGCGCGTCCAGCGCGGGGACCGCGCTGTCGTCCAGCATGACCTCCATCGGACCCAGACGGCCCAGTTCGCGCAACAGCAGGCCCGTCTCATTGGCGTGGGCGTACATGGCGTTGTGCGGACGGAAGACGACGCGCCAGCCGGTCGACGCCGCGGGGGCGCCCGGCGGCGGCAGGTCCAGCGACGGCAGATCGAGGGACGGCAGATCCAGGGACGGGAGGGGCGCCAGGCCGACGGTCAGCGGGGTGAAGCCGAAATCGTCTTCCTCCTCCTCGACGACACCCGGAGCCGAGGCCTCGCCGTGGGTCAGGATTTCCATCTCGGCGACCAGACCGGCGGAGCGGGCCTCGTCGACATCGGGGATCAGGCCCTGGGCGGCGGCGATGTGGTCCGCCAGCACGTCGGAGGCGCGCAGCAGGGTGCGGACGGTGACCTCGTCGCATTCCTTGCGGCCCGCGCGCAGCTCATCCATCAGCGTCTCGAAGACGTGGGCGAAGCGGACCAGCGCCTCGAGGCCGAAGGCGCCGGCCCCGCCCTTGACCGAGTGAACGGCCCGGAAGACGGCGTTGATGGTCTCCAGATCGGTCTGACCCGACTCGAGTATCAGCAGCTTGGCCTCCAGGTCCGCCAGCAGTTCGGCGCATTCCTGGAAGAAGGTGGCCTTGATCGCTTCGAAGGCGTCCACGTGAACCTCTGTCCTCAGGCGGCGACGCGGCGGACGGCGTCCACCAGCTTCACCGGGTCGAAGGGCTTGACGATCCAGCCGGTGGCGCCGGCGGCGCGGGCGCGCGCCTTCTTCTCGGCGTCGCTCTCGGTCGTCAGGACCAGCACGGGGGTGTGGCGGTGGTTCGGATCGGCGCGCACGCCCTCGATCACGCCAAAGCCGTCCATGCGCGGCATGTTGATGTCGGTGATGATGATGTCCGCGCCGTTGGCGGCCAGGACCTCCAGCCCGTCCACGCCGTCGACGGCCTGGATGACGCGGTAGCCCGCATCCTCCAGCGCCATCAGCAGCATGTCGCGCATGGTGCGGGAATCATCGACGGTCAGAACGGTCTTGGTCACGCGGCGGCTCCCACGGGTGCGGTGTCAAAGGGGGCGGCGCCGAAGGCGGCCCATTGGTCGGAGAAGGTCGAGGAGTCGCCGGTCGTCACATCGAACGGCTGGCCGTCGGCGGCCCAGGTCGAGCGGGCCGACAGCAGCACCTGCAGGCACAGGCCGCCCAGACGCTCGACCGCGGAGGCGTCGAGGGTCACGGGCTGTCCGCGCAGGGCGAGGATCTCGGCCTGCAGCGGGCCCGCGGCGCGGATGTCCAGCACGGACGGAAGGAGGACCGGCGCGCTCATCAGAACTCCTCCCAGCCGTCCTCGACGGCCTGCGGCTTCAGGGCGGCGCCGCCGCGGCCGGTGGCGCGCATCTGCGGGACCGGGGCGTGCGACTGACGCGGGGCCGGAGCGGCGGCGCGGGGCGCCTGGACGCTGCCGTCGCCGATGCGGAAGCGGGACACCGACGAGGCGAGGCTCTCGGCTTCCTGCGACAGCGAGTGGCTGGCGGCGGTCGACTGCTCGACCATGGCGGCGTTCTGCTGGGTCACCTGATCCATCTGGTTGACGGCGGTGTTGACCTGCTGGAGGCCGGTGGCCTGTTCCTGCGCCGAGGCGGCGATTTCCGAGACCAGGCTGTCGATCTCGGCGACGCGGCCGACGATGCGTTGCAGGGCTTCGCCGGTCTGGCCGACCAGGTTCACGCCCGAGGCGACCTGGGCGCCCGAGGCCGAGATCAGGGTCTTGATCTCCTTGGCGGCTTCGGCCGAACGCTGGGCCAGGGCCCGGACTTCCGAGGCGACGACCGCGAAGCCGCGGCCCGCGTCACCGGCGCGGGCGGCCTCGACGCCGGCGTTCAGGGCCAGCAGGTTGGTCTGGAAGGCGATCTCGTCGATCACGCCGATGATCTGGCTGATCTGGGTGGCCGACTGCTCGATGGCGCTCATGGCGGCGACGGCGTCACGGACGACGACGCCCGAGGTTTCCGCATCGCCGCGCGCGCCCTGCACCACGTCCGAGGCCTGACGGGCGCCCGAGGCGGTCTTGTTCACGGTGGCGGTGATCTGGTCGAGAGCCGCGGCGGTCTCTTCCAGCGAGGCGGCCTGCTGCTCGGTGCGGCGCGACAGGTCGTCGGCGGCGTGGCTGATCTCGCCCGAGCCCGAACGGATGGCCGAGACGTTGGAGACGACCACCGACATGGCGTCCTTCAGCTGGCCCATGGCGGCGTTGAAGTCCGACTGCAGCTTCACGTATTCGGTCGGGAAGGTCTGGGTCAGGCGGTAGGTCAGGTCACCGGCGCTGAGGCGTTCCAGACCCTCGCCGAGGGCGGTCACGACGCGGGCCTGTTCCTCGGCCGCGGCCTCGGTGGCGGTCAGGTTGCGGCGGCGCTCGGCCTCGGCCTTCTCGCGGGAGTCAGCGGCCTCGGCCTCGACGCGGATCTTGTCGATGGCGGCGTCGCGGAAGGCGATGATCGCCTGGCCCATGGCGCCGAACTCATCCTTGCGGTTGGCTTCCGGCACCTGCAGCGAGGTGTCGCCGCCGATGAGGCGCTTCATGTGCTCGACCATCTTCAGCACCGGACCGCCGATGCCGCGGGTCAGGGTCAGGCCGGCCAGCATCGACAGGATGATGGCGGCGCCGATGCCGATGCCCAGCGTCCATTTGGCGGAGGCGGAGGCCTCGGCCTGGATCGCGCGGACGCGATCCAGCTCGGCCATGTTCTTTTCCTTGATCGTGTCCAGGGCGCCTTCGACCGGCTCGATCACCTGATCGGCCGAGCCGCTGCGGCCGACCATGGCCAGGGCGCGGTCGCGGGTCGCGGGATTGCGCGCCAGGGCGCCGCCCTGGGTGACGACGTGATCGTACCAGGCGTCCGCCGTGCGGCTCAGGGTCTCGATGTCGCCCCGGGTGGCGTCCGAGGCGTTCTCTTCCATCTCCTTGACGGCTTCGTCAAAGGCCTGGTGATGCCCCGCGGCGCGCTGGATGTAGTACTCGTCACCCGAGAGCAGGAAGCCGCGGAAGGCGTTCTCCTGGCGGGCCAGGTAGAACTCGGCCGAGGCCGTCGAGCGGACCATCTGGTTGGCGACGGAGCGTTCGGCCCCCGCCTTGTCCAGGGCGACCATCTGCATGAAGACCATTCCGCCCATGACGGCGATGGCGGTCAGGACGCAGGCGAAGGCCAGGAAGAGTTTCCGGCCGACAGGCATGTTGTTCAGGAAGTTCACGAAAAGCCCCGGGCGATCAGTGTGAAATCAGAAGGCGTGGAAATCAGAAGGCGTAGGTCAGGGCGCCGACCAGACGACCCTCATAGGGTTCGCCAAGGTCGTGCTCGTCGGTGTCGTACCAGCGCAGGTCGGCCGCGATCGCGTCGGTGAGCTTGTGCTTCACGCCGGCGTTCCAGGCGGTGTATTCGGCGCCGCCTTCAGCGGTGCGGACGCCCAGCGCGGCGGTGGCGCGGGTCTTGCCGGTGATCCGGTAGCCGCCCTGGGCCTCGACCCACCAGGCTTCCTGCGTCGCGCCGGAGCCGTCCGGAGTGTAGTTCACGCGCAGACGGCCGCTGACCGGACCGATCGAACGCGACATATCCGCCTGATATTCCCAGTAGTTCGCATCCACGCCGGCGCGGGTTCCGGGCAGGTCGCGGTTAACGACCGCGAAATCCCATTCGAAGCCCAGAGCCTCCGGAGCCCAACCCACAGTGGTGACGATTTCGGAATCGGCGCCCGAGGACAGCTCGGCGGTCGAGACGAAGACCGAGGCGTGGAAATCGTTCTGCGAGACCTCGACCTGGCCGGACCAGGCGACCTCGCCATTGCTCTTGCCGACGCCCTTTCCGACGTACTCGCTGGTCACGCCCAGCTGGAAATCCACGGACGGATCGGCCGCGGCCGGGCTGGCGACGACCCAGGTGGACGCGACGGCGGAGGCGACAACAGCAGCGCTTCTACGGATGCTTGGCAGGCTAACGGAGGACATTCTTACCCCTAGTTGTTGGGGGCATAGTCGGGGTAACGCTAATATTCTTCGTAAACTGAGCCGTACGTACAAAACCCTACGTGTAGGGGTTTATACGTACCCGCCACTTACTTGTGGCAAACGATGTTAGACTTGCGTCGCGCTTGCGAACTTTGCCGCGAACCTGCAATTGGGTTCGCATCAGCTGCGAACCGCTTCGCGTTGATGCGTTCAGTAATCACCATTCAGAGGCGTTTCGCGCGCCCTTCGGTCCCGGTCGAGCCGGGAGCGGGGGCATATACGTATTTTCCCGTAGTCGGATTGTTGATATGCCTGACCCTGACGGGACAGAGATCCCGGTAAAGGGAGGGATCGACCCGATCACCGGGGTTGATCTGGACAGGGTGACCGGCACGCGTTCGGCATCGGAGATACTGTTCTCCATGGCCACCACGCGCACCTATCGGGGGTGGCGCGCCTGGCTTCTCGCGGTCGTGTCCGTGGCGGCCTGTTTCGCCCTCAGGGCGGTGCTCGAGCTGTTCGGGGACTTCTACTACCTGCCCATGATCCCGGCGGTGGTCGTCACCGCCATGCTGGCCCGGCGCGCGCCCACGGCCCTGGCCATCGCCCTGTGCGTCGCGGGCAATGTGGCGCTGGTCTCGCGCGAGGGGCTGACCGACACCATCGTCAACGCGGGCCTGTTCGTGGTCGTCAGCTGGCTGGTGGCCGAGATCTGCTGGGCCCAGCGCCGGATGCACCGGCGCTCGATGGAGCTGACCCGCACCCTGGCGGGCCGCAACGCGGTGCTGGACACGGTGCTGGCCACGGTGCCGGTGGTCATTCTGGATCGTCAGGGCTGCATCCGCCGCCTGACGCCCGCGGCGGCCAATCTGTTCGGCATCGACAGCGCGGCGACGGCCGGCAAATCCTTCGGCGACCTGGTCCACGGCTTCGACCTGCAGCGGCTGGACGGCAAGGCCTCGAACGGGCCGCTGGAAGCGCCGACCGGGCACTGGATCGGCCGCCGCCCCGACGGCCGCCCGCTGATCCTTAGCCTGCAGATGGGGGTGATGCCGGAAGCGTCGGAGGAGGACTACGCCGCAGTCTGCATCACCGACCTGACCGAGGCGGAGATGGCCACGGAGCGGGCGCGGGATCTGGACATCCAGCTGCATCATGTCTGGCGGCTGAACTCGCTGGGCGAGATGGCGGCGACCCTGGCCCATGAACTGAACCAGCCGCTGAGCGCCGCGACGACCTATGTCCAGGCCAGCCAGCGCGACATCGAGCGCGCGGGCCTGATCGGCCAGAGCGCGGCGCGGACGCTGGAGCTGGCCAAGGGCCAGATTCTCCGGGCCGGGACGATCATCCGGCGCATGCGCGACATGTTGACCACTGGTACCCGGAGCCTCGGAAGTGAAAGCATTGCGTCGATGATCGACGATCTCGGCCCCGCTTTCGCCCTCATTGGCCGTGATAGGGGCGTCGAAATTCGAACCGAGGTCGCTGACGTCGACGACACGGTTCGGGCCGAGCGTATCCAGTTCCAGCAAGCTTTGATCAACCTGGTTCGTAACGCGGCTGACGCGGTCTCGGACCAGGCGAAACCCGTTGTATTGATCCGTGGCCGTCCCTTGGGCGGCGAAGCGTATCGCGTGACGGTCGAGGACAACGGTCCGGGAATTCCCGGCGATGACATGGAAAGCATCTTC
This sequence comes from Brevundimonas sp. GCM10030266, assembly GCF_042666595.1. Taxonomy (NCBI): domain Bacteria; kingdom Pseudomonadati; phylum Pseudomonadota; class Alphaproteobacteria; order Caulobacterales; family Caulobacteraceae; genus Brevundimonas; species Brevundimonas sp. GCM10030266. Next base: position 775,259 of record NZ_JBHTCY010000001.1, on the reverse strand, counting down.
CGTCCGATGACGACGACGAAATCCTCCGGAATGGGCCTGGGATTGTCCGTGACCCGCACGATCGTGGACAGCCATGGCGGAACCCTGACGGTGGGCCGCAGCGACATGGGCGGAGCCTGCTTCACCATCGACATGCCTCGGGAGGCAGACGACGCATGACCAATATCCGGCACTCGGTCTTCGTGATCGACGACGACGCGGCGGTGCGGGACTCCCTGCTCTATCTCCTGCGCAGCGAGGGCGTCAGGGCGCGCGGCTTCGCCAGCGGCGCCGACTTCTTCGCCAACCTGCCCGAGGATCGCTCGGCCTGCGTCATCACCGACGTCCGGATGCCGGGCATGGACGGCGGCGAGGTGGTGCGGCGCCTGGCCGAGCTGAACGACCGCGCCTGGCCGGTCATCGTCTTCACCGGCCACGCTGATGTGCCGATGGCCGTGCAGTTGATGAAGGCCGGGGTCATCGACTTCATCGAGAAGCCGTTCGACCCGACCCGCATGATCGAGACGGTCAAGGGCGCGCTGGACCGGCTGGACGACCTGTCGGCCCGTCAGGAAATGCGGATGGAGGTGGACCGCAAGCTGGCCCTGCTGACCCCGCGCGAGCGTCAGGTGTTCGACGCCCTTATCGAGGGCAAGTCGAACAAGGAGATCGCCCAGCTGCTGGCCATCAGTCCACGGACGGTCGAGATCTTCCGTTCCAAGGTCATGGGCAAGATGCAGGCCGACAGCCTGTCGGCGCTGGTGCGCATGGGTCTTTCGGCCTCGCCCGAAGCCTGATTTCGCGGGCTTTCAGGGTTGCGATGCGGGCTGTGGAGGGCGATATGCCCCGCCTCCCCGAACTGCCTCCCACGAAAGCCTGCCATGAGTTCCGAAACCGCCCCCCTGCCTGAACAGCCGACCGGCCAGCCCGTCGGCCGCGTCATCGCCATGCCCGCCGACACCAATCCCGAGGGCGACATCTTCGGCGGCTGGCTGCTGGCCCAGATGGACCTCGCCGGCGCCACCCCGGCCTTCGAGCGGGCGCAGGGCCGATGCGCCACCATCGCGCTGGATGGCATGGTCTTCCACCAGCCGGTGTCCGTCGGCGACGAGGTGTCGATCTACGCCAATGTCATCAAGACCGGCCGGACCTCGATCCGCGTCCACGTCGAGGCCTGGAAACGTCCGCGCAACCAGGTCGGCGCCGCCTCCGTGCGGGTGACCGAGGGCGTCTTCACCTATGTGGCCATCGATGCCGAGCGGAAGCCGCGCCCCCTGCCCGTGCTGGCCGAATAACCCTTCGAAACAGTCGGAAATCTTGACCTGAGGCCCCTTCGGGCCTACCTCGCCCCCATGACCGTTCGCCGTATCCTCACCATCGACAACGCCGCCGATCTGGCCGTGCTGAAACAAGTCTCCACCCCGGTCGAAGGACCGGTGACCGACGAGGTGCGCGGTCTGATGGATGACATGCTCGAGACCATGTACGACGCGCCGGGCATCGGCCTGGCCGCCGTGCAGATCGGCGACACCCGCCGGGTGATCGTCATGGACCTGGGCGACAAGCTGGGCGAGGACGACGTGGATCCGTCGACCCTGGGCGCGGAAGAGCGCGCCAAATGGGAGGCCGAGCGCCGCAACCCGCGCTATTTCGTCAATCCGGAGATCGTCTGGACCTCGGAAGAGACCGCCCCCTATGACGAGGGCTGCCTGTCGATCCCGGAGTATTTCGATTCCGTCGAACGTCCCGCCCGCTGCCGCATTAAGTACCTCGGCTACAACGGCGAAGAGATCGAGGACGAATGCGAAGGCCTGTACGCGGTGTGCATCCAGCACGAGATGGATCACCTGAACGGCGTGCTGTTCATCGACCATCTGACGCGCCTGCGCCGCGAGCGCGCCGTGGCCAAGGTGAAGAAGGCCGCGAGGATGGCCGCCTGATGGCCCGCATGAAGCGCACCCGCGACCGCATCATCGACACCAACGGCCGTCGCCGCCTGACCCGCAATGAAAAGGTCGGCGTCGCCTCGCTGGCAACCATCGTCGGCGTGGCCGCCATCGGCGTGATCGCCGGCGTCCTGCTGGACCGCCTGCTCGACTTCGACGACGCGCTGGACGCGGGCGGCGAATGGGATGAGGGCGGCGGGGTCTCGACCCGCTGGGAGTAGGCTGGGCAGGCGGCGGTTCTGATCTGACTGCAGGCGGACACTGCCAGCGTATGCCAAGGGTGGACAGCGGACCTTAAGACCCACACGGTAGGCTATGCATTACCCCTTAGCTTTGGCCCTCCTAGCGCTCGCTCCCGTCCCCGAAGTTCGCTCTCCCAACGAAGAGGCATTATCGGGGGCCTTTCGCGGATGCGAGGAATGGGTTCTCAATCCGGCAAGCTGGATAGATGGCCCCGGACCCTTCGTCGCAGTTGTGGGCCTAGGCGATAAAATGGGCTTGGTCGACAAGATCGACGAAGCGTCGCTGCCGCCTCCGCCGCTAAGGCGCGGCAACCAATACTGGCGCATCAACGCCACCGAAAGCAGCGGCTACGTTCTGGTGGTCTCTGATCAGCTCCCAATGTGCCACATCACTGGCGGGGGCGATGCGGACCTGCAACCGGTTGTGGAGGCGGTGCTTGCATCAACGGATTTCAAGGCGCGCTGGGAGTTGCTGGACCACTCGGAAACAGGTGAAATCGCCTCTACGTCGTACCGCAATCGCACCGAGCGATCGCTGTCTGTCATTGTGAGCCGCGCCAAGGTTTCGGGCGCACGACGCGACCGGGTCCAAGTTTTGGCGACTGCTACTTACAACGACCGATAGTTCAGACTATCGGGTAGTGAGAAGGCCTTGGCTTGCAAGGTCGGCATAGATGCAGTCCTCCTTGGCCCTGTGATCCGGCGCCGTCTCATCAACATAGGCGGCCCAGGCGGCACCGGCCTTCGTCGGCTCAAAATCACTAACTCCGCACCGAGCGGCAGCCGCCTCAATCTGTTTGGGGGTGGACCACCTGCCAGCGTCTTCGTCACCAGCGAAGCGGCCTCCCAGGGTGGCAGCGGCAGTCATAACCAGCGGGAAGCGGACACGCATCTCGATCCTCCAAGAGATAACCACATCCTTCTTAGGGTGCCACTTCAGATTGCCCCTGTCCCCTATGGGTCGACAGGCGAAGTTCGCCTAAGGGGGGGGTTAGCGGAAGTCGATCAGCTTTCATTCGTCGATGGACCGAAGGAACCGTCCACTAATCAGGAATCTGAGATGGCATCTCCAGTCGGGACCGTTGTGACGAGGGCATCCGGCGGGTTGGCCCTGGCGCTTTCCCTGTTGGGACTTTGGTTTTCCTATCTCCTGCCGGTCCTCGAAAACGGCTTCGCCTGGGTCTACCTCCAAGTCGTCGTCTATGCAGCGTTCGCAGTCCCGTCTCTGCTCCTGTTGGCGATCCCGCTGTTGGGCAGAAACCGCTACCTGGCTTGGACGGTGGCGTTAGTGTTGGGCCTCAACGCTCTGGCTTTCGCAGTTACGCCCTACCTCCCCCGCGAAATGTAAGCGCAAGCGAAAGGGCCGTCAGCGGACGCTCTGAGCTTCGACTGTGGGTCGAAGGCGGCCATTGCCACCAAGACCGGATCCCGGCCCCACCCCCCACGCCTTGTCGCTGACGCCCGCATAGGGCAAACCGCCGGGCATGCGCCTCGCCTTCATGGGTACCCCCGACTTCGCCGTGCCGTCGCTGGCCGAACTGATCGCCAGCGGCCATGAGGTCGTGGCCGTCTACTCCCAACCGCCGAAGCCGCGCGGACGCGGCCAGAAGCTGACCCCCTCGCCGGTCCACGCCTTCGCCGAGACCATGGGCCTGCCGGTGTTCACCCCAGACAGCATGAAGGCCGCCGAGGCCATCGAGACCTTCCGCAGCCTCGATCTGGATGCCGCCTGCGTGGTCGCCTACGGCCAGATCCTGAAGACCGAGGTGCTGGAAGCGCCGCGTCTGGGCTGTTTCAACCTGCACGGCTCGCTGCTGCCCCGCTGGCGCGGCGCCGCCCCGATCCAGCGCGCCATCATGGCCGGGGACAAGCAGACCGGCGTGCAGATCATGCGGATGAGCGAAGGTCTGGACGAGGGCGACATCCTGCTGTCCGAGATCATGGACATCCATGCCGACGACACCGCCGCCACCCTGTCGGAGCGGATGTCGCACACCGGCGCCAGCCTGTGGCCGCGCGCCCTGGCCGCCATCGACCGGGGCGGGGCCGAGGGCACGCCGCAGGTCGGGGAGCCGACCTACGCCCGCAAGATCACCCCCGCCGAAGCCCGCATCGACTGGTCGCGCCCCGCCGCCGAGGTGGACGCCCACATTCGCGGCCTGTCGCCCTTCCCCGGCGCCTGGTTCGAGGCCCCCGGCCCGGACGGCCCGGTGCGGATCAAGGCCCTGTTGTCGGGCGTGACCGAGGGATCGTCCGCGCCCGGAACCGTGCTGGACGGCGACGGTCTGACCATCGCCTGCGGCGGGGGCGCGGTGCGGCTGATCCGCGTCCAGCGCGAGGGCAAGGCCCAGCAGGCCGCAGATGAGATGCTGCGCGGGTTTAGTCTCCCGGCAGGCACGGTACTGGCGTAGTGGCTCGCTACCGCCTCACGGTCGAGTACGACGGCTCGGGCTACAACGGCTTTCAGGTGCAGGCCGGGCAGCCGACGGTGCAGGGCGCGCTCGAAGCCGCCATCAAGGCCTTCTCGGGCCAGACCATCCGTCTGGCCGCCGCCGGGCGCACCGACACCGGGGTGCACGCCACCGGGCAGGTGGTCAGCTTCGATCTGGAGAAGGACTGGCCCGAACATACGGTCATGAACGCCATGAACGCCCACCTGATCACCGAGCGGGTGTCGGTGCTGGATTGCGCGGCGGTCGATGACGAGTGGCACGCCCGCTTCTCGGCCACCGGGCGCAAATACCTGTACCGCATCCTGAACCGCCCGGGCCGCCCGGCGCTGGATCTGGGCCGGGTGTGGCATGTGAAGAAGCCGCTGGACGCCGAGGCCATGCATGAGGCGGCGCAGGCGCTGGTGGGGCTGCATGACTTCACCACCTTCCGCGATGTGAACTGCCAGTCGAAGTCGCCGGAGAAGTCGCTGGACATCGCCCGCGTCACCCGCGTCGGCGAGGAGGTGCATCTGGTGTTCGAGGCGCGCAGCTTCCTGCATCGGCAGGTGCGTTCGATGACCGGGACGCTGGCTGAGGTCGGGCTGGGCCGCTGGGCGGTCGGGGATGTGGCGAAGGCGCTGGAGGCCAAGGACCGCGCGGCCTGCGGGCCCGTGTCGCCGTCGGACGGGCTGTATCTGACCGGCGTCGTCTACGACCCGGCATGAAAAAGGCCCGCCGGACGAACCGGCGGGCCTTTCTTGTCCTTCCGGACAGCAGCCTTAGCGCTTGGCGCTCTCGGCGCCGCCGGTGACGGCGCTGCCGGCGGCGGAGACGTCGCGGCCGACGCCCGAGATGGTGTTGCAGGCCGACACGGCGAGCGCGGCGGCGATGATCGAAAGCGCGACAATCTTCTTCATTGGGTGATCCCCGATTTGCGTTGAACCTGCGCCGTAAACGCAAGCGTGGCCGTGGGGTTGCATGGCCAAGCCCTCGCGCGATCTGCTAGATCGTTCGCCATGACCCAGCCCGCGAACACCGCCGCCCGCCGTCTTGTCGAAACCCTGGTGATGAACGGCGTGGACCGCGTGTTCTGCGTGCCCGGGGAAAGCTATCTGGCCGTGCTGGACGCGCTGGCCGATGTGCGCGACCGGATCCAGGTCATCGCCTGCCGCCATGAGGCGGGCGCCGCCAACATGGCCGAGGCCTATGGCAAGCTGACCGGCAAACCGGGCGTCTGCATGGTCACGCGCGGGCCGGGCGCGACCCACGCCTCCATCGGGGTGCATACGGCGCATCAGGACTCGACGCCGATGATCCTGTTCGTCGGCCAGATCGCCCTGACCGACCGGGGCCGCGGCGCCTTCCAGGAGGTCGATTACCGCGAAGTCTTCGGCGGCCTGGCCAAATGGGCGACCGAGATCGAAAGCCCCGCGCGCACCGTCGAGGTGGTCGAACGCGCCTTCTCCACCGCCCTGCAGGGCCGGATGGGGCCGGTGGTCATCGCCCTGCCGGAGGACATCCTGCACGAGGACGGCGGCCCCGCGCCGGTGCGCCCGGTGACGCCGGCCAAGGCGGCGCTGGACCCCGCCTTCGTCGAACAGGTGCGCGAGCGCCTGTCGAAGGCCGAACGCCCCCTGCTGGTGCTGGGCGGATCGGGCTGGACCACCGAGGCGGCCGCCGCCATCGGCGACTGGGCCGAGCGGATCGGCTTGCCGGTTTCGCTGTCCTTCCGCCGCAAGGACATCCTGTCCAATGACCGGCCCAACTATGCCGGCGATCTGGGACTGGGCTGCAATCCGAAGCTGACGGCGCGGGCCAAGGCGGCCGACCTGATCATCGCCGTCGGCGCGCGTCTGGGGGAGAACCCGACGCAGGGCTACACCCTGCTGGATCGCACGGAGACCGCCGAGACCCTGATCCACATCCATCCGGGCGCGGAGGAACTGGGCCGGGTCTGGACCCCGCTGCTGAGCGCGACGGCGGATAATTCGCTGGCGGCCTTCGCCCTGGCGACCATCGACCCGGGCCGGAACTGGAAGGCCGAGGCCGAGGCGGCCCACGCCGACTATCAGGCCTTCTCGACCCCGGTGCCGGTCGGCGGCGACGTCAACATGAGCGAGTGCATGGCGCACCTGGGCGAGGTCCTGCCGCCGGACGCCATCGTGACCAATGGCGCGGGTAATTTCGCCGCCTGGCTGCATCGCTTCTATCGCCATCGCGCCTGCCGCACCCAGCTGGCCCCGACCTCGGGCGCCATGGGCTATGGCTATCCGGCGGCTCTGGCGGCCAAGAGCCTTCATCCGGACACGGACGTCATCTGCATCGCCGGCGACGGCGACTATCTGATGACCGGGCAGGAGCTCACCACGGCGGTCCAGTACGGCATCAACGCCGTCGTCGTGATCGTCGACAACGGCACCTACGGCACCATCCGCATGCACCAGGAGACCCACTATCCGGGCGCGTCGCGGGTCATCGCCACCGATCTGAAGAACCCCGATTTCGTGAAATACGCCGAGGCCTTCGGCGCCTTCGGCGTCCGCTGCGAGCGGACCGAGGACTTCCCGGCCGCGTTGGAAGCGGCCCGGAACGCCGGCAGGCCCGCGGTCGTTCACCTGATCACCTCGGCCGAGGACATCGCGCCCCTGCGCACCATCACCGGCCTGCGTTCCAAATAGGAGCCGCCATGCGCGTCGCCGCCCTCCTCTGCACCGCCGCCTTGTCCCTCACCGCATGCGCGAGCGCGCCGGGGGAGCCGGGGCTGCCCGGGCAGCCGGGCACGGATCAGGCGACCAACCAGAACGACTGCGCGGTGATCGCCGCCGTCGCCAAGGGCCACTATGAGTTCGACCGGCCCGGCAACACCCCGCCGCCGCTGTGGCTGTTCAGCGAGGACGGCGACTGGTCGCCGCGCTGCAACTGGAGCCGCTACGGCCTGAGTTTCCCGGCCACCTTCGACCCGGACGCCTCACGCACGCCGGGCGAGCGGGTCCAGTACGTCCAGTTCCAGAAGCCGGTCTATGACGGTCGCGGCGCCACCATCGAGGCGGGCATCCTGCACGGGCCTCTGGCCGGGATGGGCGTGCGCTGTCGCGTGGTCTCGGGCGTCGCCGGCTGGACCCTGGCGGGCCAGTGCGAGAACACCTGGATCTCCTGACAACCGACCGGTGACGCAGGGCGCGGGCGGCCCTATGGTCGCGCCATGACCGACGCGACGCCCGAGACGACCGCCCCCGACACGCCCGCGGAAGGCGCTCCCATCCGCCTGTGGATGATCGACGCCTCGGCCTACATCTTCCGCGCCTATCACGCCCTGCCGCCGCTGACGCGCAAGTCGGACGGCCTGCCGGTGGGCGCGGTGCAGGGCTACTCCAACATGCTGTGGAAGCTGCTGCGCGATATGAAGGGCGAGGACGGGCCGACCCATCTGGTGGCCATCTTCGACCACTCCGAAAAGACGTTCCGGAACACGCTGTACGACCAGTACAAGGCCCACCGTCCGCCGCCCCCGGAGGATCTGGTCCCCCAGTTCCCGCTGGTGCGCGAGGCGACCGCGGCCTTCGGCGTGCACTGCGTCGAACTGCCCGGCTATGAGGCCGACGACCTGATCGCGACCTATGCCCGGCGGGTTCGGGAAGCGGGCGGCGAGGCCGTGATCGTCAGCTCCGACAAGGATTTGATGCAGCTGATCGGGCCGTCGGTGGTCATGTGGGACCCGATGAAGGACCGGCGGCTGGCGGAGGAGGCCGTGTTCGAGAAATTCGGCGTGGGGCCGGAGAAGATGATCGATCTGCAGGCGCTGATCGGGGACAGCGTCGACAACGTCCCGGGCGCGCCGGGGATCGGGCCGAAGACGGCGGCGCAGCTGCTGGACGAGTATGGCGATCTGGACACGCTGCTGGCGCGGGCGGGCGAGATCAAACAGCCGAAACGGCGCGAGACGCTGATCAATTTCGCCGACCAGATCCGGCTGAGCCGCGAGCTGGTGAAGCTGGACGACGCGGCGCCGGCGCCCGAGCCCGTCGAGGACTTCGCCGTGCGCGATCCCGATCCGGAGACCCTGGCCGCCTTCCTGGACCTGATGGAGTTCCGCTCGCTGCGGAACCGCGTCGGCGACGGCAAGGCCCCGGCCAAGGACGGCTCGGCCTTCGCGGCGCGGCCCAAGCCGCTGACCGCCCCCGTCATCTCGCCCCGCTACGCCCCGCAGGCGGTCTCGGCCGACGTCACGGTCCAGACCTTCGACCACGACGCCTATGTCACGATCCAGACCCTGGACCAGCTGGACGCCTTCATTTCCCGGGCGACCGAGGCCGGTGTGGTCGGTTTCGACACCGAGACGTCGTCGCTGAGCGCCACCCACGCGGGCCTGTGCGGGGTGTCGCTCGCCCTTGGCCCCAACGATGCCTGCTACATCCCCCTGACGCATGAGCTGGAGCCGATGGCGGGCGGGGGCGGGCTGGATTTCGGGGACGCGGTCGATACGCGCGAGCCGATCGTCCAGATCGACAAGCCGACGGCGCTCAGCCGCCTCAAGGCCCTGCTGGAGAACCCGGCGGTGCTGAAGGTCGGGCAGAACATCAAATACGATATCGCCGTCATGGCCGGGCGCGGCATCGCGGTCGCCCCCTACGACGACACCATGCTGATCAGCTATGTGCTGGAGGGCGGGCTGCACGGGCACGGGATGGACGAGCTGTCCCGCCTGCATCTGGGCCACGAGCCGATCCCGTTCAAATCCGTCTGCGGCACGGGCAAGAGCCAGAAATCCTTCCGCCACGTCGAACTGGCCCCGGCCACCAAATACGCCGCCGAGGACGCCGACGTGACCCTGCGCCTGTGGCGCATCCTCAAGCCCCAGCTGGCCGAGCAGGGCCTGACCACCGTCTATGAGACCCTGGAGCGCGGCATGCCCGCGACCCTGGCGGCCATGGAGCGCGCGGGCGTCCGCGTCGACCCCGCCCGCCTGCGCGCCCTCTCCAGCGAGTTCGGGCTGAAGATGGCCGAGCTGGAGCAGAAGGCCCACGAGCTGGCCGGCCGCCCGTTCAACATCGGCAGTCCCAAACAGCTGGGCGACATCCTGTTCGGCGAGATGAACCTGCCCGGCGGCAAGAAGACCGCCAGCGGCCAGTGGGGCACCGACGCCAGCGTGCTGGAGGAACTGGCCCTCACCCACGACCTGCCGCGCGTCCTGCTGGACTGGCGCCAGCTGGCCAAGCTGAAGGGCACCTATACCGACGCCCTGATCGAGGCCGCCGACCCGACAACCGACCGCGTCCACACCAGCTATCAACTGGCCGCCGCCACCACCGGCCGCCTGGCCTCCAGCGACCCGAACCTGCAGAACATCCCGATCCGCACAGCCACCGGCCGCCAGATCCGTCAGGCCTTCATCGCCGGCCCGGGCAATGTCCTGATCAGCGCCGACTACAGCCAGATCGAGCTGCGTCTGCTGGCCCACATCGGCGACATTCCGGAGCTGAAACGCGCCTTCAAGGCCGGGCAGGACATCCACGCGGCCACGGCCAGCGAGATGTTCAACGTGCCGCTGGACCAGATGGACCCCGAGACGCGCCGCCGCGCCAAGGCGATCAATTTCGGCATCGTCTACGGCATCTCCGCCTTCGGCCTGGCCGCCCAGCTGGGCATCGACCAGGGCGAGGCCGGGGCCTACATCAAGACCTATTTCGAGCGTTTCCCCGGCATCCGCGCATACATGGACGCGACGAAGGCCCAGGTGCGCGAGACGGGCACGGTCTCGACCGTCTTCGGCCGCCGCATCCACATCCCGGCCATTCACTCCAAGTCGGGCGCCGAGCGCCAGTTCGGCGAACGCGCCGCCATCAACGCCCCCATCCAGGGCGCCGCCGCCGACATCATCCGCCGGGCCATGGTGCGCATGCCCGCGGCCCTGGAGGCGGCGGGCCTGTCAGGCCCGAATTGGGGGGTGAAGATGCTGCTGCAGGTGCACGACGAACTGGTGTTCGAATGCCCCGAGGGGCTGGCGGACCGGGCGATTGCGGAGATCCGCCGGGTGATGGAGGGGGCGGCGGAGCCGGCCGTCGCGCTGTCGGTGCCGCTGGTGGTGGACGCGCGGGCGGCGGCGAACTGGGATGAGGCGCACTGAGGGGATGGCGCGTGCGAAATGTTGGAGAAGCTGGGATTTCCGGCAACGAGATGCTCTGGAGATACCTCCGGCTCGATAGGTTTTTGTCTCTGGTTAGCGATGGAAAGCTGTATTTCTCGTCGGCCAACGAGTTCGATGATCCGTTTGAGGGTGCGATTTCGGTGGAAACTAACAGCGTTCAAGACAAAGAGCAGATTAGTGGTTTGTACAGCGCTGAAGGCGCGTTTCGAGATCTAAAGCGCTTAACGAAGATCAGCTGCTGGCATCGTGCAACGTTTGAAAGTGACGCGATGTGGAAACTGTACGCAGGTGATCACAAGGGGATTGCGATCTGCACCACGCCCGACCGGATGCGAGCGGCCATAAAGCCGTTTCGCCTTCAACCTCACTACGGCTTTGAAGACATTTGGGCAGGTCCAGTCGATTACGTCGACCTAACTGCGGGGCGTATCAAACAGACCGGAATGCTCGCTCGGTTCTTTATCAAGCACCGAGCTTTCGAATGGGAGCGAGAATTCCGACTAGCGATCTCTGTAAGGGGAGCCGCAGAATTCGGCGTTCAGGTTCCTGAGCAGGGTATTTTTGTTGACGTTGATCTAGATGTCCTTGCCGAGCGCTTCGTCGTCGGCACCACGATCAATGACGATGAGCGGTCTATGGTAGAGGAGCGCTTATCTGCAGCCGGCTTGGCAGACCGCCTCCACTTTTCAAGCCTGTTGGGTAGCCCCCGATACAGCTAGCGGCGGGGCAACTACACCTTTTGGGACTGACTTAGGGTGCGTTCGAATCTCGGTAGGCAGGGCACAAACCCCGCTTCAGGTGTATGCTGAACTGGTATCCGAGCGTCCGGAAACGTTTGCTGACCGAGCCATCGCGGAGCTCAACCGGGAGACAAGAGGGCACCCTCGCTCGCTGTCGCGCTGTTTGTGATGCATGCAGCGTAGGGAAATAGAGCGAGGCGCATCAGGCACCTAAGCAGCGAACAGCCTGTCGATGAATCCGAAGATACTTAGAATAGTTCGCTGCTCTTAGCCTATTTCAAACTAGCGTTCGGGTAGAACCCGATGCCTCTATCGGGAGGTAGGCATCTAAAACCTAGGAATTGCCCGGAGGCAGGAGCCCTCCGATCATTGCCGACTCGAACAGATTACTTGCGCCCGGTGCCGGTATCGCTGGCGTCAGGACCTCACCGGTTACCGGATTTCTCGGCCGATTGAACCAGCCCCACACCCAGTCGGGTAGGCGTCCGTTCGGAACCTCGGCGGGGTTCAACCCCACGACTAGGACATGGTCTGCCGGGTTGACGTCGGCCATGATCATTTCCGATACGGTAAGGATCGATTTGTTGGTCCAGAGCACCCAGCAGAACGCGTTATAGGACATCCAATCCTTGCCAAGGTCCGATAGCCGCTTCTGAACGATGTGGGGGGCGATAGGAACGACTTGCGGGGTGATGGTGATGTGGAGAAGTCGGAAGTTCATTGTTCGCCTTCCAGCTTCTCGATTAGCGGGTTCTGGATGACCTCACTGACGATAGGTGGGGGTTGCGACAAGCCCTCAAGAGGACGCATTGCACCTTGCTGGATTAGAACCCTAGAAATCTGCGCGCCATCCATAGCCGCTGCCTCCGGAAACGCTTTAGCGTAACCGAAGGACTGGTGGACGCAGTAGAAGATGAAAGCGATGTCGAGCGCAGCGAATGCCGCGCCCACCCAGATGTTCCTGAACCCAAACGCAATCGCAAGCAGCGCAATAACAACCATACCGGCCTTGGCGATCGTGCCGATCCTACCAATGGCTCCGGGACCAAAGTTCGCGTGTAGTACGCCACTCAGAAGTTTCGCCCAGCCGGTGGGTTCAGTGCTGTTCATCCAGCCCTTCTATACCGACTCAGGGTCACTGCAATCCAGCGTTCGGTGAAATGCCGCTGCCACTGAGGCGTCGCCACCGGATGAGATCACCGTCCGATACAGCCTCTAAGCGATTGGCATAGGCTCCTTGGGCGGCAGGTTCTCCTCGCCGATCTCAGTGACACCCATTTGAAGCGCTTCGGCAATAGAGGACGCGGACTCGACCGCTCTGATCATCGCGCCATTGCGCAGGTGCACCTCCGCCCAATCCGCACCATCTGCGGCTTCCTGAATGTGGGTGACGTCATCGGAATTTATCCAAACGGCTTGCCGCTCTGCTACCGGCCGATTGAGCTTTAGCAACTTAAGGGTCATGGCTTCCTCCATGACCTGAACCACAGGCAACCACTTGGTAGTCGGTCCTCGCTCGAGTCAGAAGCGCCGACACCGAAAGCCGCGAGAGTTAATGTTGAACCCGCACATCTGCGCGCGTCAGGGCGTTGATGCGGCTGGGCTTTCCCTGTCGCTCGGCCTGCTGAGCCCGCCTGAGGAAGCGGCCGCCGTACCATCGCGGGATGACCAGAACCAAGCACCATACCGCCGCCCATGACGACGAGACCTGGATGGGGTTCTTCCGCCGTTGGCATGAGGGAGAGGACAGCCGGGCCCTGTCGGTCGAGGCGAAGGTCTGTCCGGGAACCTTTCACCTGCACGCCGCGCGGCTGAAGATGCGGCTGAAGGACCTGCCCGAGGGGCATCCGGCGAAGCGGCGGTCCATGCCCTATTCCGAACGGCCCGACTGGTGGCGGGAGCCGAACGGCAAGCTGGCCGAGGAGCAATGGCGGGCGCTGTTCGCCCTGAGGGCGCAGGGCGTGCCGGATACGGTGCTGGGGCCGCAGTTCGGGGTGGCGACGCAGTTGATCTGCATGCAGGCGCGGAAGCGGGGGATGCGGCGGGCGGATCTGGGCGTGCCGGGGGCGAAGGGCGGGAAGAGCCCCTCCACCGCTGCGCGGTCCCCCTCACCGCAGGGCGGGGAGGAGATATTGGCCGTCTCTGGCGACGGAGTCGCCCCCTCCACCACGCTGCGCGTGGTCCCCCTCCCCACCTTCGGTGGAGAGGTGATTGGGGGGACCGTGCGGGGTCTGGCGCCCCTCCACCATCCTTCGCCTGCGGCTACGGATGGTCCCCCTCCCCGGGACGAGGAGGAACTTTCCGAGATTGATCTGGCCGGGCTGGGGGTGCGGATCAGGCGGGGGGACTGGGAGGGGACGGCCGACAGTTTTGACGCCGAGGTCGAGGCGGCGGGGCTGCGCGGGGACTATCAGGCCGTCGTCGATGTCTGCCGGGCCAAGGAGAGTGTGAGGCGGGCGATGTTTGGGGCGGGAGCTGCGGCTCCCGGCCCTCCCCACCCCCTCGCCCTGACGGGCGAGGCCCCTCCCCGGGACGGGGAGGGAGAACGGTTTGGGCGCCCTGTTCCTGCGCTGAAGCTGCGTCCGGGGCAGCGGGCGCCGGAGGGGGACTGGCGGACCTGGGTGTTTCTGGGCGGGCGCGGGGCCGGGAAGACGCGGGCGGGGGCGGTGTGGCTGGCGGATATGGCCGAGCGGGTGGGGCCGGGCAGGCGGCTGGCGCTGATCGGGCCGACGCTGCACGACGTGTGCGAGGTGATGATCGAGGGGGTGTCGGGGCTGTGTTCCCTGCCGCGCTGGGCGGGCGGGCCGAAGCCGGTGTTCGAGAGCTCGCGCCGGCGGCTGGTGTTTCCTAACGGGGCGGTGGCCCAGGTGTTCTCGGCCGAGGATCCGGACTCGCTGAGGGGGCCGCAGTTCTCGGCGGCGTGGGCGGATGAGTTCTGCACCTGGAGAAACGCGAGCGAAACGCTCGCGCTTCTCCGGATGGGTTTGCGGTTGGCGTTGCCAACCGCCAGGGGCGCTGACGCGCCCGACGCTATCGCTCGGCTCGCGGAGCCTCGCTGCTTGAGCGCAAAGAACGCTGTGCCTGAAAGAGCAGAACAGCCCGGGGCTCAAGCAGCGAGCGACCGCGTCGCGAGCGGTAGCCCCCCTCTGTTGTGCGTCACCACCACCCCGCGTCCCACGGCCGCCCTGCGCGCGCTGAGGGCCGAAGCCACCTGCGTCGAGAGCCATGCGGGAACGGCGGACAATGCGGCGCATCTGTCGCCGGGGTTTCTGGCCGGGCTGGAGGCGCTTTACGGCGGGACGCGGCGGGCGGCGCAGGAGATCGAGGGGAAGGTCGTCGAACTCGACGGGGCGTTGTTGACGGGGGAGATGCTGGCGAAGGCGAAGACGGTGGAGCCGCAAGGCAAGTACGACCGGATCATCGTGGCCATCGACCCGACGACCACCACGGGCGGGAACGCCTGCGGGATCATTGTGGCGGGGCGGATCGGGGATCGGGCCGAGGTGCTGGCGGACCGGTCGAAGTCGGGCTTGAGCCCCGGGGGCTGGGCGCGGCGGACCATGGCGGCGGCGGCCGAGTTCGGGGCCACGGTCATCGTCGCCGAGGTCAACCAGGGCGGGGAGATGGTCAAGGCGGTGCTGAAGGCCGAGGGCTGCACGGTGCGGGTGCGCGAGGTGCGGGCGACGAAGGGCAAGCGGGTGCGGGCCGAGCCGGTGGCGGCCCTGTATGAACAGGGGCGGGTCGTGCACCGGGGAGACTTCGCGGCGCTGGAGGAGGAGTTGATGGCCTTCGGCGGCGAGGCGGAGGCGGCCTGCGATCTGGACCGGGCCGATGCGCTGGTGTGGGCGGTGACGGACCTGCTGATCGACCGGGCGGGAGATGCGAACCGCGGGCCCAGGATCCGGGTGCTGGATGCGCCGCCGGTGCGGCCGGGATGCTCGACCCTGCCGTGGTGGAGGGAGTAGGGGCGGCTTCAAGACCCCCTCCACCCCCGGCCGTTGGCCGGCGGTCCCCCTCCCCGCGGTGCGGAGAGGTGACGCGAATTTCTTCGAACTGGACAACCGCAGTTACGAATCGTTTGGGTGAACGGCGTAAAGGTTGACCCAGGGGAGAGTATTTCCATGGGTCTGTACGCCGACATCGTGCCTCATCTGGCGACCAGCGCGCGCGAGCGGCGGGGGCAGATTCCGGTGCGGGTGATCCTCGGCGCCATGATCTGCTGGATGCTGTATGCGGCCGACCGGCCCGGGCTGATCGCGCCGTGGATCGTGCTGACGACGGCGGTGCAGTTGCTGGAATGGCAGGCGCTGGCACCGTTCCGCAAGGGCGCCGACGCGGCGCTGGAACGGCACGCGGACGTCCTGCCGGCGCTGGGCGCGACCATGCTGATGGCGGGGATCCACGCCGGGGCGGCGGCGCTGATCTGGAGCAGCGGCGGGCAGATCCTGTCGACCGTGGCGGTGCTGATCGTGGTCGGGGGGATGATCAACAACCTGGCCTCGGGGATCGAGAACCGGGCGCTGTATCTGATCGGCACGGCGCCCTACGCCGTCGCCCTGTTCGCCATGCCGGCGTCGCGCTGGCTGGAGGGGGAGACGCGCCATCTGCCGCTGCTGCTGGGCTGTCTGGCGCTGTTCTTCGGGGCGCTGCTGAGCGTCTGGGGGCGGGTGCATGCGGCGCGGATGGCCGAGATCGAGGCGATCCGGGAGGCCTCGCTGCGGCTGGCCCAGGCCGAGGCGGCGATGGCCGACCGCGCGGCGATGGCGGCCATCGTCAGCCACGAGCTGCGCACGCCGGTCAGCGCCATCCTGGCCGGGGCCCATGTGATCCGCCACGGCGACCGGCCCGAGGCCACGCCCGAGACGGCCGACCTGATCATCGACGCCGGACGGCTGATGACCGGGATGCTGAACGACCTGCTGGATCATTCGAAGATCGAGGCGCGGGCGATGGCCATTGAGGCGCGCGACTTCGACCTGACGGCCCTGCTGGCGGACACGGACCGGTTCTGGCGGCCGCAGGCGGCGGAGAAGGGTCTGACCCTGACGGCGCCGGCAGTCGGCGAGCCGCTGTGGCTGAAGGGCGATCCCTACCGGCTGCGGCAGATCCTGAACAACCTGATCTCCAATGCGATCAAATTCACCGAGGCGGGCGAGGTGGCGCTGGAGGCGCGAGTGGCCGGAGAGGGCGCGGGACGCAGCCTGACGCTGACGGTGCGCGACGAAGGGGCCGGGATCGCCCCGGAGGCGATGAGCCGGCTGTTCACCCCGTTCGCGCAGGGCTCGGCCGAGGTGGCGCGGACCTACGGCGGGACCGGGCTGGGGCTGACGGTGAGCCGCGATCTGGCCCGGTTGATGGGCGGAGAGCTGACCGCCGCCAGCACGGCCGGGGAAGGCGCGGCCTTCACCCTGACGATGACCCTGCCGCTGGGCGAGCCGGTGGCGGAAGAGGCGGGCGCCGAGGGCGCCGGGCCCGAGCTGACCCGGCAGCTGCGCGTGCTGGCGGTGGATGACCACGAGATCAATCGGCGGACCCTGGCGCTGGTGCTGCAGCCGCTGGACGTGGAGCTGGTCACCGCCAGCGACGGAGCCTCGGCGCTGGAGGCGCTGGCGGCCCGCCCGTTTGACGTGGTGCTGATGGATGTGAACATGCCCGGCATCGACGGCAATGAGGCCACACGCCGCCTGCGCGCCTCGGACGGGATCAATGCGACGACGCCGGTGATCGGCTTCAGCGCGGGGACGGAGGCGGCGCAGATCGAGGCCTGCCGCGCGGCGGGGATGACCGACTGGCTGGCCAAGCCGCTGGAGCCGGCGAAGCTTTATGCGGCGCTGGACCGGGCGATGCGGCCGACCCCGCCGGACGCGGAACGGGACGCGGCCTGATCGCGGCGCTATAGCGGGCGGATGAAGACACTCGACGTTCTGATCGTCGGCGCGGGCGCCGCCGGAATGATGTGCGCCATCGAGGCCGGACGGCGCGGCCGCTCGGTGCGGGTGGTGGACCACGCCCGGAACCCCGGCGAGAAGATCCGCATCTCGGGCGGCGGGCGCTGCAACTTCACCAATACGGGGACTGGCCCGGCCAATTTCCTGGGCGAGAACCCGCGCTTCGCCACCTCGGCGCTGAAGCGCTACACCCAGCACGACTTTATCAAGCGGGTCGATCGGGCGGGCATCGCCTGGCACGAAAAGACCCTGGGCCAGCTGTTCTGCGACGACAGCGCCAAACAGATCGTCCGCATGCTGACGGACGACATGCGCGAGGCGGGCGTGACCCTGTCGATGGGGACGGCGGTGGACCGGATCAACCGCATCGACGGCGGGTTCGAGGCGGCCCTGTCGGACGGCAGCGTGGTGCGGGCAAGCTCTCTGGTGCTGGCCACCGGCGGCAAGTCGATCCCCAAGATGGGCGCGACGGGCTGGGCCTATGAGACGGCGCGCCAGTTTGGACTGAGGGTGACGGATACGCGCCCGGCGCTGGTGCCGCTGACCTTCGAGCCGGGCCTGCTGGAGAAGCTGGCGCCGCTGGCCGGGCTGTCTGTGGAGGCGGTGGTGTCTCACCGGGTTCCAGCCGATGGCGGGGCGCCGGGACGGCCGACGGGCGAGACCCGGTTCGCCGAAGGCCTGCTGTTCACCCACCGGGGCCTGTCCGGCCCGTCGATCCTGCAGATCAGCTCCTACTGGCGCGAGGGCGAGACGATCACCGCGCGGCTGGCGCCGGACGTCGATGTCTACGCCCTGCTGAAGGCGGCCAAGGAGGAGAACGGCAAGCAGATGGTGCACACGGCGCTGGGCCACATCGTCCCGCGCCGCCTGGCCGAGAGCGTCTGCGAGCGCGAGGGGGTGAAGGGCAAGCTGGCCGAGGTCGGCGACAAGGTCCTGCGCCGACTGGACGAGGCGGTGAACGGCTGGACGGTGAAGCCGGTCGGCTCAGAAGGCTATCGCACCGCCGAGGTGACCTTGGGCGGGATCGCCACCGACCAGTTGGACCAGCAGACCATGGAGGCCAAGGCGGTCCCCGGCCTGTTCGTCATCGGCGAGGCGGCGGACGTCACCGGCTGGCTGGGCGGGTACAATTTCCAGTGGGCCTGGTCGTCGGGCTGGGCGGCGGGGCAGGCATGCTAGGTTCTGGGTTCTGGGGAATAGGTGCTAGGGAGCCCTCACACCTGCCCTGAAACCTGTTACCCAGAACCTAGCCCCTATGTTCACCGCCACTGTCCTGACCATGTTCCCGGAAGCGTTTCCGGGGCCGCTGGGGGTGTCTCTGATCGGCACCGCATGGCGTGAGCGCGGGCTCTGGAGCCTTGAAACGCTTGACATCCGGGCGTTCTCCGACGATAGGCGCGGCTTCCTGGACGACACCCCCGCGGGTGGCGGGTCAGGAGCCGTGCTTAAAGCGGACGTTGTGGCCCGGGCGGTGGATAGCCTTTCGGGACCGAAGCGGCCGCTTTTGTACATGAGCGCCCGGGGTCGGCCCCTGACCCAGGCGCGGGTGAAGGAATGGGCCAAGGCGGACGGTATTGTCGTCCTGTGCGGCCGTTTCGAAGGGGTGGATCAGCGCGTGCTGGACGCGCGCGGGTTCGAGGAGGTCTCGGTCGGAGACGCGGTTCTCGCCGGTGGCGAGGCGGCGGCGATGGTCGCGATCGAGGCGTGCGTAAGACTGATCCCCGGAGTGCTCGGCGCGGCGGAAAGCCTGTCGTCCGAGAGTTTCGAGGACGGGCTTCTGGAATATCCGCAGTACACGCGACCGCGGACGTTCGAGGGGCAGGAGATCCCGGAGGTCCTGTTGTCGGGCGACCATAAAAAGGTCGCTCAGTGGCGTCAGGAGCAGCGGGAGATCACGACGCGGGAACGGCGACCCGACCTTTGGGCCGCCCACACCGCGAAGGACTGAAGACCACCGCGGGGCTTGCTCCGCCAACTCACAGCTAAAGGGCGCAAAAGCCCGAGGAGAATAGAATGAACATCCTTCAGACCCTGGCGGCCGAAGAGAAGGCCCGTCTGATCGAAACCCGCGCGATCCCCGACTTCCAGCCGGGCGACACCCTGCGCGTCAACGTGAAGATCAAGGAAGGCGAGCGCGAGCGCGTTCAGGCCTTCGAAGGCGTCTGCATCGCCCGCGCCGGCGGCGGCGTGAACGAGAACTTCACCGTCCGTAAAATTTCGTTCGGCGAGGGCGTCGAGCGCGTCTTCCCGATCCTGTCGCCGATGATCGAGTCGATCGAGGTGAAGCGTCGCGGCGTCGTGCGTCGCGCCAAGCTGTACTACCTGCGCGACCGTCGCGGTAAGTCGGCCCGTATCGCCGAGAAGCAAACCGTCCGCGCGCCGAAGGTGGCCGTGCCGGAAACCGGCAAGACCGAAGCCGCCGACACCGAAGCCTGATCCAAGGGCTTCAGCTCAGCGCTGAAATGACGAAGGCCCCGGTGGAAACGCCGGGGCCTTTTTCGTGCGCTGGGGCGGCGCCCGGAAGGTCAGGCAGTCTGCCGGGAAGTGATTAGTGGTTAGTGATTAGTGGATGGCCGCTGAACCGCCAGCGGCAGGACGGTCCCCGACCGTGGCGGCATCGAACCACTAATCACTAGCCACTAATCACTTTCAGCCACCGTCGGCGGCGGAGTGGCCCGCCACAGCCACCGCCCTTTCCCGCCACTACTGCGGAAACAGCGGGTTGTTCGCGTCGCGCTGGCCCTCGAGGCTGTGGCGCAGGTCGTGGATCTCGTCGCCGCCGCGGACGCGGGCGAAGGCGCGGCGAATGCTTTCGCGGGTCGTGGCCGAGATGTTGGAGTCGTTCAGCGCCTTCTCGAACTGGGAGGCGACGTGGGCGTCGGCGCCCTCGACCGCGCCGACCCTGTCGGCCTCGTCGCGCAACAGGGCGTGTTTGACGTCGGTGAAGGCGCGCTGGGCCTTGGCGAGGATGGAGCCGTCGGCGTCCGGCTCGCCGCCCAGCACCCGGACGTTCGAGGACAGGTCGTCGGCGATCACCCGGCGCTCCGCCTCGCGGCGGGCGAAGAACTCGCGGTGGCCGGGGTCAGCCGTGTTGTCGACGGCGTCGTGATAGCCGTCCGCGCTGTCGATGACGGTGCGGATCAGGCCGTTGAGAACCTGGATGTCGTGACGGTTGGCGTTGCTCATATCGGGCCTCCGGGGAGAGACCCATAAAGCGCTCGCCTGCGGCGAAGGTTGCCGGTCAGCGTGGTTTACACAGGATTGTCAGAGCTTTGTCCGGAGGGACCACAACTCCGGGAAGCAGCGGCGCTGGAGCGTCTCGGTCAGGTAGCCGACGCCGTCGGTGCCGCCGGTGCCGCGACGGCGGCCGATGATGCGCTCGACCGTGACCACATGCTTGTGGCGCCAGGTCAGCAGGGCGTCGTCCAGATCGACCAGCTTTTCGGCCAGTTGATAGAAGGGCCACCAGCGCTCGGTGTCGCGATAGACCTCCAGCCAGGCGGCCTCGACGCCCTCGGACGGCTCATAGGGTTTGGACACGTCGCGGCTCAGCGCCTCGGCCGGGACCGGCAGGCCGGCCCTGGCCAGCTGGGCCAGGGCGTCGTCATAGAGGCTGGGGGCGTCGAGCACGGCCTTGAGGGCGGCGTGGGCCTCGGGCCGGTCCTCGTGGAAGCGCAGGAAGCGGTCGTCCTTGAGCCCGAGCGCGGATTCGAAGCGGCGGAACTGGTCGCTCTGGAAGCCGGAGGAGGAGCCGAGCGAACCGCGGAACCGCAGGTAGTCGGCCGGGGTCATGGTCGCCAGGATATCCCAGCTGAGCGTCATGACGGTCTGGATGCGGCTGACCCGGGCCAGCGACTTGTAGGCCGGGACCAGATCGCCCGCGCGGACCAGAGACTGGGCCAGCGCCACCTCGTGCAGGATCTGCTTGAGCCACAGTTCCTTGGTCTGGTGGATGATGACGAACAGCATTTCGTCATGCTGGTCGGACAGCGGGTGCTGGGCGGCGAGCAGGTCGTCGAGGGCCAGATAGCTGGCGTAGGTGATCGTGGACGGCGCTGTGTTCTCGGTCATGGCGACCGTATCGCCCGGCGGGACGGCGGGCTCAAGGGGCCGGATTGTCCCTCCCTGTGACGGGAGGGACCGGTCAGTGGATCAGCGCTGGACCCACTGGCCCTGGGCGTTGCGATACCACTGGCCCGAACTGATGCGGTTGGTCCGGAGCTGGAGCTCGAACATCTGGACGCCCGCGTCGGCGGCGGTGGCGCCGCCTCCGGCCTGCTGGGCCGAGGCCGCATAGGCGCTGCGACGGCCGGCGTTGGTGGCCTGGACGGCGGCGGTCAGGGCCGCGTCCGAGGACGGAACGCGGAAGCCGACATAGCCGTCCGCCTGTTCACCGACGGTGCCGGCGGCCTTGGCGGCGTCGATCAGGGCCTTTTGCTGGCCGGTCTGGGCGAAGGCCGCGCCAGCAGCGACACCGAGGGCGGCGACGGCGGCGACCATGACGAAAACTTTGCGGAAGGACATCGGTTGGACCTTTCCCATCAGAACAGGTTCGGGTTCTCGGCCAGGAGGTTCTGAAGCTCCCGGTCGAGACGCACGCGGATGTCGGCGTCCAGCTTGGCGTTGATCTGGATCGGATCGACCTGCAGGCGGACCGTGGGGGTGCAGGCGGCGGCGCCCATGCCCAAGGCGGCGAGGCCGAGCAAGGCGACGGTTCTGCGAGACTTCGTCCGGGTCATGACAGGGCTCCGATTGATCCGCGGCGACTAAACGCGATCGAGGGTGAACGGGTTCTGAACGGTGAAGGCGTCCGGATCAAGGCAACGCTTCATCGTCGGATTCGGCGTCGGGGCGACCGTTCCGGGCCCGGTCCAGCGCCATCAGGTCGCTGACCAGTTCGTTCAGATTGACCGAGGTGTCGAGCGTCAGGTCGATGCCGGTGTTGGACGGCAGGGGCAGTTCGCGATTGAGGAACTGACGGCTGATGAACTCGGCCACCGGGATGCGGAGCTCCTGACGGGTGGGCGGATCGTGACGGCCCCGGATGCGGAAGATGACGCCGAGGCGGCCCTGATCGCGGCTGTCGACCTGGGCCGACAGGATGTCGAACGCCAGGTTCTCCATTGCCTGATAGGCCAGGTCCTGGACGGTGTTGGGGGGAAGCTCCTCGCCGCCGCCTTCGGCCTCCAGACCGGTCAGGGCCGTGCGGGGAATGGACAGGCGGCCCGGCTGTATGGCCTGCAGGTCGCCGCCGACGATGCGGACGCCGTCGGTCGGGTTCCAGCTGAACGGCAACCGGCCCGAGACCACCGCGTCGAGGCTGACCTTGTCGCCGAAGCCGGCGTCGGTGACCAGCTGGCCCAGCTGGACGGACTCGACCAGGATCACGCCGGTGAAGCCCTGCTGGATATCCAGCGGGATGGACAGGGGCTCGACCCGGACCGTGCCGCCGGCGACGGACAGGTCGGCGCCCTCGACCATCAGGGCGGCCTTGCTGAGACCGAAGACCAGATCCACATCCGTCAGCGGGGCGACGGATTCCAGCAGGTCGGCGTGCAGGGTCTGGCCCGGAGCGGCCTCCAGCGGGGCCAGGCTGGTGAAGTCGATGGTTCCGCGCAGCCCCTTCACCGGCCCGGCGGGACTGGCGAAGTCGAGACCCGGAATGGTCAGGCGACCGGTGCTGGTCCCTTCGGCGTCGGCGCGCCAGTCGACCCGGCCGTTGAAGCCGACCGAGCCGGTCGCGGGCGAGCCGACGATGTCCCCGGCCAGGGGGCTGAGGTCGGACGGCTGCAGCCCGCCCTCGGCGAAGGTGATGGACGGGGCGTCGATGGTCAGCCCACCGACGCCGGCCTTGCCGTCATGGGCCAGGGTCAGGCGACCGAGCGTGGTCTCGCCATGCGACAGGTCGAAGGCGCCGCTCCAGTTGTCATTGGCCAGGCGGGCCGAGCCGACGGCGGTCATCGGGTTGAAGCGGGCCGGGTCGGTGGCGTCGACGACGGTGGCGCGCGAGACCTGCGCCTCCAGACCCACCCCGCGCGGACCACCGTTGGCGGTCAGCAGGCCCTCGGCGTCGCGGAAATGCAGGGCCAGGAAGGGGGCCGAGGCGTTGAGGCCGGACAGGCGACCGTCGGCGCGCCAGGCGCCATCGCGGACCTCGACCAGCGGGCGGGCGACCGGGCAGAAGCGGCCGCTGATGTCGGTGACATCGCTCTCGTCCAGCTCCAGCCGCTCGACGGCCAGCGGGATGCAGTCGCGGGTGACATAGGTCAGGCGGCCGTTGCTGGAGGCCAGCTCGCCGCGGGTCTGCAGGGTGATCCCGCGCGCCAGGCCGAAATCGAGCGCGGCGCGGCCGTCGAGCGTCGCGGTGAAGCCGCCGTCGGTGAGCGACCAGCGGGGGATATCGAAGGCCGCTTCGGGCAGGCCCTGTCCGCGCGTGGCAGTCAGGGAGAGACTGCCGCCGCCGGCCTCGCCGCGCGTGGCGCTGAAGATGGGGCCGGCGCCGGGACGCAGGGTCAGGACGCCGCCGTTGGCCGGGGTCAGGGTCGCGGGACGGTCAAGAGTGACGCGGGTTCCGGAACTGCCCGCCGAGACCGTGAAGGCGGGGATGTCGACCGCGAAGCCGGACAGGGCGCGCTTCATCTCGGCCAGCTCGGGAATGTCGTCGCGGGCGGGGGCGCCGAACAGGGGCCAGGCGCCGCGCGCGGCGCGCAGGCCGCCCCGCACATCGACCCGCAGGCCGCCGTCGGCGACCAGATCCAGCCGGGCAGACCCGCGCGCGCCGGTCAGGGACAGGTCGGTCATGGCCAGACGGTCGGCGGCGAGGACCAGCGGCCCCTGCGCCTCGAAGGCCGCGCCGCGACCGCCGGCGATCAGCTGTCCGGTCCCGAGACGGACGCCCGAGCCGCTGAGGCCGACGCCCTCGATACGGGCGGCGACGACTTCGGCGGGGCCTTGGATCCGCCAGCCGACGCCCTCGCCATTGCGATCCAGAACGGTGGCGGCGTCGGTCAGGCGCAGGCGGGCGCCCTGCCCGGCCACGGCGCCTTCAAGTCCGGCGGCGCGCAGGTCGGCGGTGGTGCGGCCGTCGATGCGGAAGGTCTCGATCCAGCCGGAGGTCAGGCCGGCGAAGGTCAGCGCCGCCTCGACGCCGCGCGCGGCGTTGTTGCCGGTCGACAGGCGGTCGGCGGTCAGGCGCACGTCGAGGCGGGCCTGTCCGTCGCCCCGGCGGGTCTTCAGGTCCGGATAGGGCAGGTCGCCGGTCAGGGTCAGCTGGGCCCCCTCCCCGCCCACGCCCGGCAGACGGGCCGAAGCCGCCGCCGCCGTGGCGCGCAGGGCCACGCGGTCGCCGGTGGTGGTCAGATCGACGGTGGCCGTCAGGCCGCGCGCGTCGATGCGGTCGCCGCTGCGCAGGGCCGTGGCCGGCAGGCGGGCGGCCAGACGCATCAGCTTGCCGTCCTCGACCCGGGCGTCGCCGAGGATGTCGGCGGGGCCGTAGTCGGTCAGCAGCCGCACGCGGGCGTCCTCGACCAGCACCAGCGGGGCCTGGCTGTCGGGGCCGGGCGGACGGCCGGTGAATTTCTCGATCAGCGGGTCCAACGAGCCGAAGGAGACCTTGCCGCCTTGCAGGTTCACCCGGGCGACGGGGCGCAGCAGGCGGATGCGGCTGGGGGTGACGCCCATGCCGTGGTCGGACCAGGGGACGCCGATCGCGTAATCCACCTCGACCCGCTCGACGGTCACATCGGGATCGCGCGGGTCGCCGATGCGGATGCGGGCGACGACGCTGTCCAGCTCGATGCTTTCGATGTCCACGTCGGCGGGGACGCCCTCGCGCTCCAGCCAGCCGACCAGCACCTGACGGGTCACGGCCCGGCGGTTCAGCCAGGTCAGGGCGGCGAGGACCAGCAGCACGCACAGAAGAATGCCGGCGACGCCGAGCAGACGGCGGACCACCGGGCGGATCCCCGGACGGGCGCGGCGTTTGTCCGGACGGGGGGTTCCGGGGGCGGGAGAGGCCGTGTCGCTCATGCCCTTCGTCCTTTAGCGGCACAGGCGGGGCGGCGGAAAGAGCAATGAGCAGAAGCCATCGCCGGTTGAGCAGATTTCTCGTGTCCGACGGGCAACAGGAGAGTGGCCCAAAGGCAACTTTGAGTGCATCGAGAGTCGCCGCCGGATACTGCGGCGTCGCGTCGCGGATTAACGATTGGATACCACGCGAATACTGTCGCGCTCACCTCAGATCATCTCACCGATCACGCCAGCTTTACCGGTGACTACGGCTCCGGTTAACGGGTTGTAACGATCTGGCTTCCCATGATGGCACAGACGAGCTATACGGCCCGTCTCGCGAAAGGCGGTTCCTGCGGGGGGCGGCCTGGCGTGATCGTTGCTTTCAGTGGCTTGGGCGCCGGTGCGGCGTCGTTGTTTCTCGGGGTTCGATGGCTCAGTTCGATCCACGTCGCCAGCCGATGCGCATCGCGCCTCACGCCCTTACGGCGGTGGCCGCGGTCTCGGTGGCGCTGCTTGCCGGCCGTGTCTATCAACCCGTTCAGGCGCAAGAAGCTCCCGTCCTGACCGCAAGTCAGATTGCCGCACTGGAAGTCCAGGCCTTCGCCGCCGGCGGCGCGCCGGCCGGCCTGACCGCCCCGGAAGCCATTCCGGTCGAAATCCGCCGTGGCGAAACCTTCGAGCAGGCCGTGCGCCGCACCGGCATCGCCGCCGAGGAAGCCTCCGCCGTCGCCGCCACCCTGTCGAACGCGATGGACGTCAGCTCGATGCGGGCCGGCCAGAAGTTCGAGACCGCCATTTCCAAGCCGCGCGGCGGCCGGGGCGACGCCCGCCTGATCGGCCTGACCATGCGCACCGGCCCGGCCAGCCAGGTCACCGTGTCGCGCAGCTTCGACGGCGCCCTGCGCCTGCGCGCGCTGGAGGAGAAGGTCACCCACGAGACCGTCGTGCTGACCGGCAAGGTCGAGGGCTCGCTGTCCCGCACCGCGCGTCGCGAAGGCGCCCCGGCGGCCATCGCCCGCAGCGCCGGCCGCCTGTTCTCGCACAAGTTCGACATGGACCGGGACATCCGGGCGAACGACGAGTTCACCTATGTCTTCGACCGCACCGTCACCGAGAACGGCCGCACCATCGGCTCCGGCGACCTGCTGTACGCCCGGCTGAAGGGCGTGACCTTCTACCGCTTCAAGCCCGCCGGCGCGCGTGAAGCCCAGTATTTCGACGCCACCGGCAAGAACACCCGTTCGGCCTTCATGCGCACCCCGGTGGAGCGCGGCTTCCGCGTCTCGTCGTCGTTCGGCTTCCGCCGTCACCCGATCTCGGGCTTCCGCAAGATGCACCAGGGCATCGACTTCGCGGCCGGCATGGGCACCCCGGTCATCGCCCCCGCCGACGGCGTGGTGGTCGAGGCCCGTCGCTGGGGCGGCTACGGCAACTGGCTGCGGATCCGGCACCCGAACGGTCTGGAAAGCGGCTACGGCCACCTGTCGCGCTACGCCTCGGGCATCCGCGCCGGCCAGCGCGTGAGCCAGGGCCAGGTGGTCGCCTACGTCGGTTCGACCGGCGCCTCGACCGGCCCGCACCTGCACTATGAAATCTGGCGCAACGGCCAGCGGATCAATCCGGCCGGCGTGCGCACCGAGGAAGGCACCGTCCTGGCGGGCGCCGACCTGGCCGCCTTCCGCGCCGAAAAGGCCCGGATCGACCGCATCATCGCGGCGGGTGGCGAGAAGCGCACCCAGCAGCCGGCCATGGCCGGGGGCCTGCGTCCCGCCCGGACCTGATCCGGGGGCCGCGCACCGCAAGAGACAGAAGGCCCGGATGTTCGCGCACCCGGGCCTTTTTCATTCAGGGCCGTCCCTTTGGCCGGGGGATGGGAAGTGGCTAGTGGTTAGTGGCTGGTGGTTGGCCGACAGCCTGCGGCCGCACGGTCCGCGCCGCCCTTCCGCCAACGGTGACGCTGCAACCACTAATCACTAACCACTAACCACCTGGCCCGCACCGCTGTGTCACCCAGCGAGCCCTGACATCGATCCAGCCCCCCTTCATCATGGCGCCGCAATCCGCCGGGAGAACAGGGGGATGCAGGCGAGACGAAATTTCCTGATCGGGGCGACGGGCGCGGCGGCGACGCTGGCGGCGGCTCCGGCCTGGGCGCAGGCGAGCTTCGCCTCGCGCCGGATCACGGTGCAGACGCGCGGGCGCGGGCCGGATCTGATCCTGATCCCGGGCCTTGCCTCCACCGCCGACATCTGGCGCGCGACCGCCGACCGGCTGGCGGGACGCTACCGGCTGCATCTGGTCTCGGTGCGGGGCTTCGGCGACCTGCCGGCCCAGGCCAACGCCGAAGGGGCGGTGCTGGGCGCGGTGGCGGGCGAGGTGCTGCGCTACATCACCGAAAGCCGGCTGAACCGACCCGCCGTCATCGGCCATTCGATGGGCGGACAGATCGGCCTGAGACTGGCCTCGGACTGGCCCTGGGCGGTCGGGCGGCTGATGACGGTGGATTCCTCGCCCTTCTTCGCGGCCCTGATCAGCCCGCAGGCGACCGCCGGCGACGTGCGGCCCATCGCCCAGGTGGCCTATCAGGCGATCCAGTTCCTCGGCGACGAGGCCCTGAAGGCGCAGGGACGCGAACTGGGCGTCGAACTGGGCGGGGCGGCTGACAGTCTGTTCAGCGGCATCGGCTGGCAGGGCGGCGACCGGCAGGTGCTGGCCCAGTCCCTGTATGAGGTGATGACCATCGATCTGCGGCCCCGCCTGCCGCGGATCACGGCGCCGGTGACCGTGGTCTATGGCTGGAGCCCCGACCGCAACTCGCCCCGCGGCCACGCCGACGGCCTGTTCCGCGGCGCCTATGCGCAGCTGGCCAGCCCGGCGGTGTTCGAGCGGATCGAGGGCGCCGAGCATATGGTGATGATCGACCAGCCGACCCGGTTCGTGGCGGCGGTGGACCGGTTCATGGGGTGAGGGAGGGCCGCTTTCGACCCATTGCAGACCCGGTCAGGTTGTGATGGGGTGCTCCGATGAAACGGACTGCGGTGATCGTCTTCCTGCTGGTACTGACATCGCCGACCGCCGTCATGGCGTGCCGATTTAATCAACCGCCCGAAATGCGCGTCCGTCAGGACTATGACGCCGTCGTTGTCGGGGTCGTTGAACAACCCCGACAAGGTCCCCGGGTCGGTCCGGATCAGGGCTGGTCCGCCAATGTGCGTGTGACTGGATTGATTGATGGCCGATCAAGCGCCGCAAGTTATCGGATTGGTCGAACGGGACAGGGCGCGGCCTGCGATGATGGTCAGCCCATGCCTCGTGCTGGCGAGCGATGGGCTGTCTATCTTCATCGATCCTCCCCGAACGGCCCGTTGACAGCGACGGAGTCCTATCCGCTCAGCATGGCGCGACGCATGGACCCCAGATTCCGCGACTGAGTGCGTGACCTTTCGGTGAACGTCCACGGAAGTCCGCTTCCGACCCAGTGCGGACGTTCGGGTCCAATCTCGTCAGACGATGCCGTGCTTCTTCAGTTCGGCCTCTTCGTCGCCAGTGATCCAGCCAAAGACCGTCGCGCGATTATCGATCACGCGGACCAGATAGACGTTGGTGAAATCGATCTGTTTCTCGCCAGTGCTGGTCTCGTAGGTCGCTCGCCAATCGACGCGAGCCATGACGTGGATCGGATCGATGTTCTCCACTTCGACCCGTTGAACGCTCATACTTTTCGTGCCGATTTTTCGGCTCCGGTCGAAGCCCGCAGACATCGCCTCGTCGAACTCCTTACCCTTGGACCCCGCCATAACGCCTGCTGGGACGGCCCCGATAAACGAGTCTTCATAGAGGGCTGCCAAGGCCGCCAAGTCTGGCTTTCCCTTCAGGGCTTCATTGAAAACTTCGGAATAGCTGTCGAACAGCTTCCTGACGGCATCACTGGACATTGAGCGTCTCCGTTGGAAAGAACGCAGAACACCAAGGCTACTGGCCATGTTCCGCTTTCCACCCAAGGCTGACCTCTTCCATGTCCGAATTCGGCGCGTGGGGTGAACGGAAACAAATTCCACCCTGAGTTGGCATCGCCTTGACGTCTCCTCCCCGTTGCGGAGCAATGGGGAGGGGGACCGCGAAGCGGTGGAGGGGCTCTTGAGGTCCGAAGGTTCTGTCTCGCGAGCGCGCGTTCAACGCCGCACACTAACGCCGCCGGAGGCGCGGCTTTGGGTCTGTCTGCGCCGGCGCGCTCTGGCCAGTCTGAAATTCCGACGCCAGCATCCCATCGGCCCATATGTGCTCGACTTCTACTGCGCCGAGGCGAAGCTTGCTGTTGAGGTCGATGGCGAGAGCCATTCCTACCCGGACCGCATCGCCCATGACTGCCGCAGAACCACGTGGCTGGAACAGCAGGGGCTGACCGTCTTCAGGATCGCGGCCGAGGAGGTGAGGGTCTGGACGGCGTTCTCGTGTCGATCCGGCTGGCGGCGGAACGGCGCCTCGGGTGAAGCCCCCCTCCACCGCTTCGCGGTCCCCCTCCCCATCGCTGTGCGACGGGGAGGAGACACCGGTTCACTGCGTCACCCCGCGTCCGGCTGGTTGTCGGGGTGGGCCGCCACGAAAGCGGGGTGGGTCTTCGCTGCTTCATCAATCGCCAGCAGTCTCGGGAAGGCGTCCAGCGCAACATTGAACCGGGCCGCTGAGTAGATCTGCGGGATCAGGTAGCAGTCGGCCAGGGTTGGGGCGTCGCCGTAGCTCCAGCCGGCGCCGTGGCGAGCGACGAGGGTTTCCAGCGCCTCGAAGCCAGGAAGGATCCAGCGAGCGGCCCAGGCGTCGACGGCGGCCTGATCGGCGCCGAAGCCTTCGCGCAGGGCCTTGCCGACGCGCAGATTGTTGAGCGGATGGATATCGCAGCCGATCAGGGCCGCCATGGCCCGGACATGGGCGCGGCCGAGGGCGTCGGACGGCAGCAGGGCCGGGGTCGGATGCGCCTCCTCCAGCCACTCGAGGATGGCGGGGCTCTGGGTCAGGACCGCGACGCCAGAGTCCGTGGGCACCTCCAGCGCCGGAACCATGCCCTGCGGGTTCAGCGCGACATAGGCCGGGTCCTTCTGGGCGCCGGTGCGCAGGTCATGCCCCTGCTGCTGATACGACAAACCCTTGAGTTCTAGGGCGATGCGGGTGCGATACGCGGCGCCCGAGCGCCAGTAGCCGTGCAGGATCATCGCGCTTTCACCGTGAAGGAGAGGGCGGGCAGGCCGCCGATGGTCGCCTCGACCCGGTCGCCGGGGACCAGCGGGCCGACACCCTCGGGCGTGCCGGTGAAGATCAGGTCGCCCGCCTGAATGTCCCACAGCGCGCGCGCCTTGGTCAGGATTTCGTCCGGGTTCCAGATCATGTCGTCCAGACGGCCGGTCTGGCGGACCTCGCCATTGACGCGCAGTTCGATGGTCGCCGCCGGGTCGGGCAGGGCGCCGGGGTGGATCGCCGCGATCGGCGCGGACTGGTCGAAGCCCTTGGAGGCGTCCCACGGGCGGCCGGTTTTCTTGGCCTCGGCCTGCAGGTCGCGACGGGTCAGATCACAGCCGACCGCCCAGCCGACGACGCCGTCCGGCCCGATGGCGCAGACCAGCTCGACCTCATGGTGCAGGTTGGCGGTCGCCGTCGGATAGAGCGGGTCCGCGCCGTCGGCGACCACCGCATCGGCGGGCTTGGTGAAGAAGAAGGGCTCGGCCCGCTCATGCCCCATCTCGCGCGCATGGGCGGCGTAGTTCTGGCCCACGCACAGGATGCGGCGGACAGGGAAGCGGGCGTCGCTGCCGCCGATGGGGAGCGAGGGCGTGGGGGCGGGGGGGAAAAGGAAAGACATGAGGGACGAGGTTCTAGGTGTCAGGTTCCAGGGACCAAGGATGACCGGACCTACCTCAAGCGGGTCTGGCCGCACAGTACAAGCGCAACAACCTGACCCCTGGAACCCAGAACCTGCCCCCTTCCCTATGCTGCACCGCGGGAACCGTGACGCCACAGTGGCGTTTCGGCTCAGGGTTCTCTATCTAACCGTCAAGCTTGACCAAACGGAGCGCGCATCATGGCGACGACCAAGGCGGCCCGCGCCGCAGTTAAGAACGATCTGAACACGCTGAAGGACGACCTGAAGGTGCTCGGGACCGAGGAAAAGGCCGCGCTGAAGGAAAAGGCGGCGGTCGCCGACGCCCGCGTCCGCGCCAAGGCCGCCGAGGCCGAGGCCAAGCTGCGCGAGCAGGCCGGCGTGCTGCGCGAACGCGCCCGCGGCTATTACGACGAGGCCCGCGTGAAGAGTCAGGAATACTATGACGATGCGTCGGAGCGGTTCGATGAAGCGCAGCGCTACCTGACCGAACGGGTCCAGGAGCGTCCGCTGCAGTCGACCGCCATCGCGCTGGGCGTGGGCGTCGTGCTCGGCCTGCTGCTCGCCGGTCGTCGTCGCTGATGATTGGCGGGGGGCTGGCCAGGGGTCTGGTGAAGAAGGCTGTCGCGGCTGCCGTGGCGGCCGGGGCGGCGCTGGTCGCCATCCTCTTCCTGGGGGTGGCGATCTTCTATGCGCTGGCGCTGGTGATTCCGGCGCTGGCCGCCGCGGCGATCACCTTCCTGCTGTTCGCGCTTGTCGCCGCCGTGGTCGCGCTGGTCTTCCTGCGCGGCGAGGGCGATGACGAGGAGGAGGAAGAGGAGCCGACGGGACTGGGCGAACGCGCCTTCATGCTGTTCCGCGAACGCCCGATCCTGGGCACCGCCGCGGCCCTGGCCGGCGGCTGGATTTTCCTGCGTAATCCGGCACTTGCCAGTCTGGTGGCGGCGGCGTTCACGGAAAAATCGCACACGGGAAGACGCCGCTAGGCGGGAACCGCTTCGCTTCCGGACGGTTGCTTTCACAGGTGCGGCGACGAGCCGAACCCCTTGGAACAACCGCTCTGGAAGGAACTGCTCATGCTACGCTGGGCCCTTATCTTTCTTGTGCTCGCCCTCGTCGCCGGCGCCCTCGGTGCTGGCGGTGTGGCGGGCATCTCGATGAACATCGCCTACGTTCTGTTCGTCGTTTTCCTGATCCTGCTGGTGGTGAGCTTCATCACCGGACGAGGGCGAAAGATCTGACGATCTTCACCCTTGAGAACATCGAAAGGGCCGTGGTCTTCCGACCGCGGCCTTTTTCACTTAGCGAGACCCCATGAGCGTCGCCTTCACCCGTGAGGAGGACCTGGAGGCCACGGCCGCCGATCTTCCCGACCGTCCGATCTCCCCGCACCCCAACCTCGTCACCCCCGAAGGGCTGGCGCTGATCGAGGCTGCGCTGGCCGACCCGCGGGCGGCCTATGCGGCGGCGCAGGCGGCGGGCTCGATCGAGACAGACCGGACGCCCATGGCCCGGGCCGCGCGGGACCTGCGCTACTGGTCCGCCCGCCGGGCCTCGGCCCAACTGGTCGAGACGCAGGCCGACGGACGGGTGCGCTTCGGCGGTTCGGTGACCATCGAGCGCGAGGACGGACGCACCCAGACCTGGCGGATCACCGGCGAGGACGAGGCCGATCCGGCGAAGGGTTCGGTCAGCCATGTCTCGCCGCTGGCCCGCGCCCTGGTGGGCAAACGGGTCGGTGAGGAGGCCGTTGTGGCGGGACAGTCGGTCGAGGTCGTGGCGGTCGACTGACCGAAGCCGGCCCTACTGGGCCAGCATGCCGCCGTCGATGACGAACTCGGTTCCGGTGATGAATTTGGACTCGTCGGAGGCCAGATAGACCACCGCATAGGCCACATCGTCCGGCTCGCCGATGCGCTTCAGCGGAATGCCGCGGGCCAGACGCTCGTGGGCCTTGCCCTCATCGCCCCCGGCCATGGCCACGAAGGGATCGAGGATCGGGGTCTTGATAAAGACCGGGTGCACCGAGTTGCAGCGCACGTTCCAGTCCATCTTGGCGGCCTCCAGCGCGATGGTCTTGGAGTACATCCAGACGCCCGCCTTGGTGGCGTTGTAGGCGCCCATGCCCGGGGCGGCGGCGAGACCCGCCACCGAGGAGATGTTGATGATCGAGGCCGGGGCCGCCTCGCGCAGGCGCGGCATGGCGTGCTTGGTGCCCAGCATGATGGAGCGCAGGTTGATTTCGTACTGGCGCTGCCAGTTCTCGACCGTGTCCTGCTCGACGAAGGCCAGCGGGCCGCCGATGCCGGCGTTGTTGACCAGCACCGACAGGCCGCCCATCCCTTCCGTCGCCGCGTCGATGGTGGCGATCCACTGATCCTCGGAGGTCACGTCCTGGGCGAAGGCGAAGGCGCTGCCCGGGTGGTCGGCGTTGATGGCGTCGGCGAGCGCCTGCGCGCCCTCCAGATTGACGTCGGTGACGGAGACCTTGGCCCCCTCGCGGGCCAGCATATGAGCCATGGCCGTGCCGAGGCCGCCCGCGGCGCCGGTGATCAGGATCTTCTTGTTCGAGACGCGTCCAGCCATCACTTCGCTCCCATCGCAGCGGCGGCTTCGTCGATGAAGCGCGCCATGTCGGTGTCCCGTTTCGTCACCCCGCCCGCGTCGTGGGTGGTCAGCAGCACCTCGACCCGGTTGTAGACATTGGACCATTCCGGATGGTGGTCGACCTTGTCCGCCAGAAGAGCGACGCGGGTCATGAAGCCGAAGGCGGCGTTGAAGTCGGCGAAGGTCAGGGACCGGGCGATGGCGGGCCGTTCGTCATCCGCCTTCTTCCAGGCGGGCAGGCCTTTCAGGGCTTCCGCGACGTCAATCTGTTCCGGCATCGTTCCCTCCGTTTTCTCCGGCGTAGCCCGCGCACGTCCCGGCCACAAGCGGAACGCGGAGCGAAGCTTGGGCGTTATCGAGCGTCACCATTCAACAGAGGAGGACGTCATGGACAATCTGTGGATCAGCGCCCTTCCCGCGGCGGACCGGAAACGGATCGAGCCGCACCTGAACGAGCGCCCCTTTGCGCAGGGGCAGATGCTGTACGACGCCGGCGAGGCGCTCGACGAAGTATGGTTCCCCCTGAACGGGGTGGTTTCCCTGATGACCGTGCTGGCCGACGACCACATGGTCGAGACCGCCGCCATCGGGCGCGAGGGGCTGGTCGGCGTGACCTGCGGCCCGCTGAACGCCCGCGCCTCGAGCCGGGCCATCGCCCAGATCGAGGGCTCGGCCGCCTGTTGCCCGGCGGATGTGTTCTCCGACGCCCTGGCCAGCAGTCCCGAGATGCGCAGCGCCCTGTCGCGGTTTACCGAAAGCCTGTTCGCCCAGGTCCAGCAGGTCGCCGCCTGCAACGCCCAGCACCGGCTGGACGAGCGTCTGGCGCGCTGGCTGCTGACCCTGCACGACCGCGCCGACGGCAGCCGGATCGAGCTGACCCAGTCGGACATCGCCGGGATGCTGGGCGTGCGTCGCGCCACCGTGTCGGAGGTCGGTTCGGAGATCGAGGACAAGGGGCTGATCCGTCGCGGACGGGGCTGGGTCGAGGTGCTGGACCGCCCCGGGCTCGAGAAGGCCTCGTGCGGTTGCTACGGCATGATCTCGAACGTGATGAAGGACCTGGGCGTGCCGCGCCCGAACGGGAAGCACTGAACCGGACTGTGCGGCCACACAGACGGATGACGCGGCCCCGGCGAAGGGGTAGAGCGTGAGCATGACCGACGCCTCCCCTTCCCCGTCTGGCAAGACTTCCTCCTTCGGCTTCCGCGATGTGGACGCGAAGGAAAAGGTCCGCATGGTGCGCGGCGTGTTCGATTCCGTGGCGTCGAACTACGACCTGATGAACGACCTGATGAGCGCGGGCGTGCACCGGCTCTGGAAGGACGCGGCGGCGGCCAAGCTGAACCCGCGTCCGGGCGAGACCATTCTGGACGTCGCGGGCGGCACCGGCGACATGTCCCGGCGCTATTCGAAGATGGCCCGCGCGGCCCAGCTGCGTATGGGCGGCGACGACGCGAAGGTCATCGTGCTGGACTACAACGCCGAGATGATCATGGCGGGGGTCCACAAGGGCGGTGAGCCGGAGATGAGCTGGACCGTCGGCGACGCCATGGCCCTGCCCCTGCCGGACGCCTCGGTCGATGCCTATTCGATCAGCTTCGGCATCCGCAACGTCGCCGACGTGCCGCAGGCCCTGCGCGAGGCGCGCCGGGTGCTGAAGCCGGGCGGCCGCTTCCTGTGCCTGGAGTTCTCGCGTCCGACCGCCGCGCCGATCCGCAAGGCCTATGACGCCTGGTCCTTCCACGCCATTCCGCGCATCGGCGAATGGGTGGCCAAGGATCGCGACAGCTATCAGTACCTGGTCGAAAGCATCCGCCGCTTCCCGGACCAGCCGACCTTCAAGCGGATGATCGAGGAGGCCGGGTTCAGCCGGGTCACCGTGACCAATCTGTCCGGCGGCGTGGCGGCCATCCATCACGGGTGGGCGATCTGAGCCAGAGGATCGATCCCGGCACGCCCCCGCCGCCGCCGGCCACCGTGCCGGTGCGCGCGCCCGTGAGCGCCGCCTTCCGCCTGCTGGGCTGGCTGGGCGTGCTGATCCGCCACGACGCCCTGGCGCCGCGCGAAATCACCCCCCTGCTGCCCGTCTGGGCGCGCTGGATCGCGCACCTCCTGCACCTGTTCGCCGGGCGCGAGGGCCGCGAGGGCCGACCCGGCCAGCGACTGGGCAAGGCGTTCGAACACCTCGGTCCCGTGGCCATCAAGCTGGGGCAGGTGCTGGCCACCCGCGCCGACATCTTCGGCGTCGAGTTCGCCCGCGATCTGGGCCGTCTGAAGGACGCCTTGCCGCCCTTCCCGCTGGATCAGGCGAAACGCGAGGTCGAGCGGTCGCTGGGCCGTCCGGTCGAGGCCCTGTTCACCGAGTTCGGTCCCGCCGTCGCCGCCGCCTCTCTGGCGCAGGCGCACCCGGCCAAGCTGGCCGACGGCCGCAAGGTGGCGGTGAAGATTCTGCGCCCCGGCGTCGAACGTCGGGTGGCCAACGGGCTGGATTCCATGCGGCTGGCCGCCCGGCTGGCAGTGCGGTTCGTGCCCCTGTCGCGCCGGCTGCAGCCCTCGGCCTTCGTCGAGACCATCGCCCGCGCCCTGGCTCTGGAGCTGGATATGCGGCTGGAGGCGGCCGCCGCCTCCGAGCTGAAGGAGATCATGGCCAAGCCGGACGCCCAGGGCCAGCGCGGCCACATGGACGCCCCGGCGGTGATCTGGGACGGGGTCGGCAAGCGGGTGCTGACGCTGGAGTGGGCGACCGGCCTGCCGCTGACCGATCCGAACGCCATCCTGCAGCCGGGACTGGACGTGAATGCGCTGGCCGACAACGTCGTGCGGTCGTTCCTTTCTCAGGCGCTGGACCACGGCGCCTTCCACGCCGACCTGCACGAAGGCAACCTGTTCTGCCATGCCCCGGCGGAGCTGACCGCCATCGACTTCGGCATCGTGGGCCGTCTGGGTCCGGCCGAGCGCCGCTACCTCGCCGAGATCCTGTGGGGCTTCATCAGCCGCGACTATGACCGCATCGCCCGGGTGCATTTCGAGGCCGGCTATGTGCCGCCCGAGCATTCGGTCGAGGCCTTCGCCCAGGCCCTGCGCGCGGTGGGCGAGCCGGTCATCGGCAAGGCCGCGTCGCAGGTGTCGATGGGCCGTCTGCTGGGCCAGCTGTTCGAGATCACCGACCTGTTCGACATGCATCTGCGGCCCGAACTGATCCTGCTGCAGAAGACCATGGTCTCGGTCGAGGGGGTGGCGCGTCGCCTGAACCCCGACCACGACCTGTGGGCCGCCGCCCAGCCGGTGGTCGAGCGCTGGATCCGTCGCGAGCTCGGCCCGCAGGCCCAGATCCGCGATGCGCTGGAAGAACTGCGCGCGACGCTGAAGGCGCTGTCGAAACTGGCGCAGAACCCGCCGCAGGGTCAGACCGTTATCATCCGCGAGAGCCGGGCGCCCGTCAGGCTGATTGTCTGTGTCACGGTGGCAGGCTGCGCCTCGGCGGCCGCCCTTGTTCTGTCGCTTTGGCCCTACATCGTCTGACCGTTCTTCCGCGGAGTCGCCTGATGAAGTCCCTTGCCCTGGCCGCCCTTCTCGGCGCCGCCGCCTTCGCCCTTCCGATGACCGCCCCGACCCAGGCCATGGCCCAGGCCGCCGCCGGCAGCGTGCCCAACACCTTTGACAACAACGCCACGCCCCAGACGGCGCCGACGCCCGCCCCCCGGCCCGCTGCTGCGACCCGCCCGGTGAATGCGAACGCCGCGGCGACCATCCGCACCATCATCTCGGGCATGAAGTCCAATGCGCTCGACTTCGACCTGTTCACCGAGGAGCTGGCGGGCAAGATCCGCGAGCAGCAGGCGCAGATCTTGCCGATCCTGCAGGGCTTCGGCGCGGTGCAGGCGGTCGATTTCGTCCGCAGCCAGGAAGGCGCGGACCTGTTCATCGTCACGTTCGCGACGGCGGAGACCCAGTGGGTGATCGGCTTCGATGACGCCGGCAAGGTGGACGCCCTGCTGTTCCGCCCGGTCCCCGAAGGCGAATAACTCAGTCGAGGCGGGGTTTTCCCCGCCCGCTCTTGATCGTGGACCGCTTGGACTTGCCTTCCAGCCGCCGCTCCTTCGAGGCGCGTGTGGGTTTCGTCGGTACACGGAAGACCGGCTTGATCGAGGCCTGATCGACCAGTTCCTGCAACCGTCCGATCGCGTCGGCGCGGTTGCGCTCCTGCGTGCGGAAGCGGACGGCGGTGATCAGAATTTCGCCGTTCAGCGTCGCCCGGCTGCCCGCCAGCTTGAGCAGCCGCTCGCGCACCGGATCGGTCAGGGACGGGGAATTGCGGGCGTCAAAACGCAGCTGGACGCTGGTCGACACCTTGTTGACGTTCTGCCCGCCCGGCCCGCCCGCGCGGAAGAAGCGGAACTCCAGCTCGTCCTCGGGGATGACGGTCATGTCAGCACAGCGGCCCGGGCCGCCATCTCGTCACCGAAAGCTCGGGATCCCCGACGTCGAGGGTGTACGAAAACATCGCGCAAAAGCGAGGATGGGGAAATACGCCGAGTTGAACAAAGGCCTCGCTTCCATCTCCGTTCAGGAGCGGCAGCGTCATGACGACCATTATCCGATCGTACGGCTCAAACCGGGCCAACTTGTCCAGATCGTTGGCCCAGGTCGCCTCGGCAACGGCCTCAGCGCTGTGCGGTATAGCTTGCGCATCGAGGAAGCGTCGGAGGGACCCGCAGGCCTCTACAGCGCTGGTCGGAGGGGTGGCGTTGATCTTTTCAGCGAACACCGCGTCCACCGGGACTTCGTCAGCGCCGACAGATCGATCCAGATCACTCGGCCACCCACTCGCAGTTGGGCTAAATACGTAGCGCCCCGGCCTCCGGGCAAGGACCTGTTCCGCGTAGCGGACCGCGACGGCGCAGCCTTCCGGTTCGGAGGCGTCCTCTCCACCGAAGGTTATCGCTGAGACGGCGAAAAATTCCATAAACATGAACACCCCCTAGGCGAATGCCCGCTTGGCGACCACCACCGCCTTGTCCAGCGCCTGCAGGAAGTTGGAGCGGTCCTTCGGGCCGAAGGGTGGCGGGCCGGAGGTCTGAAGGCCCATGGAGCGCATATGCTCCCCCACCATGCGGCCCGCCAGCGCCGAGCCGATCGAGTCCGGGGTGAAGGGCGTGCCGTTGGACTTGATCGCCTGCGCCCCCGCCTGAAGGCAGCGATCAGCGAGCGGGATGTCCTGGGTGATGACGATGTCGCCCTTGCCCGCGCGCTCGGCGATCCAGTCGTCGGCGATATCCGGCCCGGCGTCGACCACCACCTGCTCGATCCACGGATCGCGGCGGGTGTTGATCCAGCCGTTGGACACGACGAACACCTTCAGCCCGTAGCGCTCGGCCACGCGATAGACCTCGTCCTTCACCGGGCAGGCGTCGGCGTCGATGAAGATGCGGGGATTCATAGGTTCTGGGTTCTGGGTGTCAGGTTCTAGGGAGGCGGTGGCGCGATGGACTGCTCCAAGCATACTTCCCTAGAACCTAGAACCTAAAACCTCGCCCCTACCGACCGTAGGCCGGCGGCATCGCGCCCTCGCCGCCGCCGCGATAGCGGTCACGCAGCAGGAACTGGCGGCTGGTCGGGGCCTGTTCCTGGCCGTTGACCCAGATCTGCTCGGCGTCGCTGAGCGGCTCCAGCGGGTCGCCGGACCAGATGACCACGTCAGCGGCGGCGCCGGGACGCAGCTCGCCGAACTGGCCGGCCGCGCCGAAGATGCGGGCCGGGTTGACCGTGATGGCCGCGATCGCCGCCTCATAGGGCAGGCCGTGCGAGACGGCGTTGCCGGCGTTGTAGCGGGTCTCGCGGGCGCGGTGGGTCGAGCCCTCATTGCCCTTGATGGCGATGGTCACTCCGGCGGCGTTCAGGGCGGCGGCGTTCTGCATCCGGGCGGCCCGGATCTCGAAATTGCCCGGCAGGTTGGAGATCGGGTTCAGCAGGACCGGCACGTCGGCGGCGGCGATCTGGTCGGCGACCAGCCAGCCCTCCTCGGCGCCGTCGAGGATGATCCTGATCCCCTCCTCCTTGGCCAGACGCAGCACCTGTTGGATGTCGGCCGCCCGGCGGGCGGTGACGATCAGGGGCATGCGGCCCTCGGCCACCGGGATCAGGGCTTCCAGATCGGCGCGCGACAGGCTGAGCTCGCGCAGGCCGCCCCGGTCGTAGCCGGCGCGGTTGCGCGCGTAGAGTCGAACCTCGGCCAGGGTTTCCTTGAACTGGGTGAACTCGGCGCCGCGCGCGCCGCCGGCCACGCGACCACCGGCCTCGCCGAAGGGCGCCACCTGGGCCACGCGGGCGCGGACCAGGATGTCATTGCCCGAGGCCAGATGGATGATCGAAGCCTGGCCCGCGAACAGGCTGGGCGACTGCAGCCCATGCTGGACCCCGGCGAAGTCGGAATCGTCATGGGCGTGGGCGCCGCCGCCCCCGCCGCCGTGGCTGGGCGTCACGATGGCGCGGGTGATGCCGCCGAGACGGGCCACCGGCAGGGTGAAGGACCACGGGTCGAGGCCATAGGAGACGTCGAAGGAGGCGCTGATGGAGTTGGCGCCGTTGGCCAGGTCATTGGTCCCGGTGACCGATCCGACCTCGCTGCCGGCCAGACCGGAATCGACGGCGACGAAGCCGGGCGAGACCACCTTGCCGCGGGCGTCGATGACGCGGGCGCCGGACGGGGCCGCGCCGGTTCCGACCGAGACAACCCGGCCGTTCTGGATGACGACGGTCCCGTTCTCGATGACCGAGGTCCCGGTCAGGACGCG
This sequence comes from Brevundimonas sp. GCM10030266, assembly GCF_042666595.1. Lineage (NCBI taxonomy): Bacteria > Pseudomonadati > Pseudomonadota > Alphaproteobacteria > Caulobacterales > Caulobacteraceae > Brevundimonas > Brevundimonas sp. GCM10030266. The sequence continues at coordinate 734,547 of NZ_JBHTCY010000001.1, read as the reverse complement.
GCCGCCGGTGATGGCGGTCAGCTCCTGCGCCACAGCGGGAGAGGCGGCCAGCGCGACCAGCGAGGCGGCGCCGAGGATGAGGCTCTTGAGGCGCATCAGCGGGCTCCCTGCTGGACGTTGGCGGCGCTCAGGCCGTAGCCGGGCTGGCCCAGTTCGAAGTCGGACACCGGCTGGTAGGCCGGGTTCATGCGGTCAAAGGCCAGGCCGCCGTCGATGAAGACCTGATCGGCGCGGGCGTAGATCGAGAAGGGATCGGCGCTCCAGATCACCACATCGGCGCGCTTGCCGTTCTCCAGCGAGCCGGTCTGGTCGGCGATGCCCAGCGAGCGGGCGGCGTTGAGGGTGATCCAGCTGATCGCCCGTTCTTCCGGGATGGTCAGGCCGATGCGGCGACCGGCGGCCAGGGCGGCGGCGGCTTCCTGGTTCAGGCGCTGGGTCAGTTCGGCGTCGTCCGAGTGGATGACGGCGCAGCCGCCGGGCTGGGCGTCGACCAGGGCGGCGTTGGCCTCAACCGCGTCCAGGGCCTCCATCTTGAAGCCCCACCAGCCGGTCCACATGTCGGCGCAGATGCCTTCACGGGCCAGCTGCGGCGCCAGCTTGTAGGCCTCGATGGCGTGGTGGAAGGCGGTGATGCGGAAGCCGAACTCCTTCGACAGGTCGATCATCATGGCCATCTCGTCGGCCCGGTAGCAGTGGTTCTGCACCAGGATCGACCCGTCCAGCACGCCGGCGATGGTCTCGTTCTGCAGGTTGCGGGTGGGCGGCGAGCCTTCGCCGTCCGCACGCCACTTGTCCCATTTGGCGCGATAGTCCTGGGCGGCGATGAAGGCGGCGCGATAACCGGCCATATTGCCCATCCCCGTCGCCGGGCTCTGGTTGCGCGAGCCATAGACGCGCGAGGGGTTCTCGCCGCAGGCCATCTTCAGGCCGTAGGGGGCGTCGGGCATCTTCATGCCCTGCATGGTCACCGACGGAACGTTGCGCACGGTCACGCCGCGACCGCCGAACAGATTGGCCGAGCCGGGCAGGATCTGGAGGGTGGTCACGCCCCCGGCGCGGGCGGCGTTGAAGCCCGGATCCTGCGGCCACAGGCTGTGCTCGGCCCAGACCTGGGCGGTGTTCGGGCTGGTGGCCTCATTGCCGTCGCTCATCCCCTGCACGCCCGGCGAGGGATAGACGCCCAGGTGCGAGTGGACGTCGATGATGCCCGGGGTCACGAAGCGGCCATTGGCCTGCACCGTGCGGTGGCCCGCCGGAATGGCCGTGGAGGCGTCGCCGACGGCGGCCACGCGGCCATCGGTGACCACGACCACGCCGTTCTCGAACTTGCGCCCGGCGCCGTCCAGCACGGTCCCGCCGACGATGGCGAAATTCTCGCGCGGCAGGCCGCGATAGGTCGAGGGATAGGGATCGGGGTTGGCGGCGTAGTCCAGACCGGTCGGCAGGGCGCGGCTGCGCGGCGTTTCGGCGGTCTCGGTCTGCGCGTCGGCGCTGCCGGTGGTGGCGCAGGCCCCGAGGGCCAGCACGGCGATGGCGGCGAGGCTGGCGCCCCCCAGGCGTCGAAGTCTCATGAACAGCTCCCCTTTTGCGCCAGCCCGGGAAACGGCGGCGCGAACTTCGGCGCGGATTAAAGGGGGCAGTCGCCCGATCCGTCAAAGGCCGATTTCGTCACGGTGCGGAAAGACGCTCCCGAACCTCGTCCAGGGATAGTCCGTCCACGGCGATGCGCTTCAACCGCGACTGCCCGCCCCGCTCCAGAGACACGGCGGACTTGGGGAGCTTCAGGGTTTTCGCCAGCAGCTTGAGCAACGCCGCATTGGCCTCGCCCTCGACCGGCCGGGCGCGGACGCGAACCTTGAGGACCGGGCGGCCGTCAGCGTCGACGTCCCAGCCGTCGATGCGGTCGGATGCGGCGCCGGGAGTGAGGCGGATGGGGAGGGTGGCAGGCATCAACGGAAAGGAGCATGACCATAATCAGCGCCGTCGTCCTGAGCCATCGCCGCCATGATGATGTCTCGTGGGTCGCCGTGGAAACGGGTGTCAAAGACCCGCTTCAGCTTTATGGCGTCACCTGAAGCCACGATAAGGATCGCGCGAGCCAGCTGCTCTGGTCCGACGTTCAGATCCATATCCCAGAGGGACGACAGGCGGACCGTCACGTCCGGACGGTCCGCCTGCTCATAGTCAGCATCGATGCGCCTGAGGATATCCTTCGCCAAGCGCTCCGACATCCTGATGTCAGCCCAGAGCCTTCATCAGCTCCGGCACCGCCGTCTTGTAGTCGGCGACCAGGCCGTAGTCGGCGACCTGGAAGATCGGGGCGTCGGCGTCCTTGTTGATGGCGACGATGACCTTGGAGTCCTTCATGCCGGCGAGGTGCTGGATGGCGCCCGAGATGCCGATGGCGATGTAGAGCTGCGGGGCGACGACCTTGCCGGTCTGGCCGACCTGATAGTCGTTGGGGGCGTAGCCCGCGTCGACCGCCGCGCGCGAGGCGCCGACGGCGGCGCCCAGCTTGTCGGCCAGCGGGTCCATGACGGCGTGGAACTCTTCCGCCGAACCCAGGGCGCGGCCGCCCGAGACGATGATCTTGGCGGCGCCCAGTTCCGGACGGTCCGACTTGACCATTTCTTCCGAGACGAAGGTCGTCTTCGGCGCGTCGGCGCCGGCAACGGTTTCCACCGAGGCCGAACCGCCTTCAGCGGCCGCCGTGAAGGCGGTCGGGCGGACGGTGATGACCTTCTTCGCATCCGACGACTGGACGGTCTCCAGCGCGTTGCCCGCGTAGATCGGGCGCACGAAGGTGTCGGCCGAGACGACTTCCACGATGTCCGAGATCGGGGCGGTGTCGAGCTTGGCGGCCAGACGCGGGGCGAAATTCTTGCCGTCCGTATTGGCCGGGGTCAGCACGGCGTCGTAGCCGGCGGCCAGCGGCAGGACGGTGGCCTCGATCGCCTCGGCCAGCATCTTGCCCAGACCGGCGCTCTCGGCCAGCAGGACCTTGCGGACGCCCGCGATCTTGGCGGCGGCGTCACCGACGCCCTTGGCGCCCTGACCCAGCACCAGCACGTCCACGTCCTTCGACACGGCGAGGGCGGCGGTGACGGTCTTGTGGGTGGTGTCGCGGACGGTCGAGCCGTCGTGGTCGGCGATGACGAGAACGGCCATTACAGGACCCCCGCGGACTTGAGCTTGGAAACCAGTTCGGCGGCGTCAGCCACCTTCACACCGGCCGACCGCTTGGGCGGCTCGGTGACCTTGAGCACCTTGAGGCGCGGGGCGACATCGACGCCGTAGTCGGCGACCGCCTTGGTGGCGATCTCCTTCTTCTTGGCCTTCATGATGTTGGGCAGGGAGGCGTAGCGCGGGGTGTTCAGGCGCAGGTCCACCGAGACCACCGCCGGGAGTTCCGCCGCCACGGTCTGCAGGCCGCCATCGACTTCACGCGTGACAGTCGCCTTGCCGCCGCCGATTTCCAGCTTGCCGGCGAAGGTCGCCTGCGGCCAGTCGAGCAGGGCCGCCAGCATCTGGCCGACCGCATTGTTGTCGCCGTCGATCGACTGCTTGCCCAGCAGGACCAGATCCGGCTTCTCCTCGTCGACCACCGCCTTCAGCAGCTTGGCGACGGCCAGCGGCTCGAGGTCGGCGTCCGACTGGATCAGGATGCCGCGGTCGGCGCCCATGGCCAGGGCGGTGCGGATGGTTTCCTGGGCCTGGGTCACGCCGATGGAGACGACGACGATCTCGGTCGCGGTCCCGGCGGCATGGTGCTCCTTGCCTTCCTTGAGCCGAACAGCCTCCTCGACGGCGATTTCGTCGAAGGGATTCATGCTCATTTTTACGTTCGCGAGATCGACGCCGGTCTGGTCCGCCTTCACGCGGGCCTTGACGTTGGAGTCGATCACCCGTTTGACGGGGACTAGAACCTTCATTGCGCTATCCACAAAGTCGCCGGAATGATGGGTCAGGGAATAGGTACGCCGCACCCGCCCTGTCAACGTAACGCGGCGTCAACACGCCGGATCACGGGAAGCTCCAGATGCACCGCCTTTTGACGATGAAACGGCTCAGCGTGCTGTTTCTGGGCCTGTTCGCCCTGCTGGTGGGGGCCACCTTCGCCTGGCAGGCGCTGGTCGTGGCGCCCGGCGATCGCTGCGTGAACAACGGCGGCTGGTGGGATCCGGACACCAGCCTCTGCGCCCAGCCCCTGTCGATCGCCGAGATCGAGGGGATCACCGGCCGCAAGGTCGGCGAGACCCGCGCCCAGGCCTCGGACCGCAAGAACCGCGAACTGCTGGAGATCGAGGACCAGCTGGCCGCCCAGCAGAAGGCCCGCGACGCCGACACCGAACGCCAGCGTCAGGCCCTGGCCGCCGAACAGGGCCGCTGAGTTCCTCCTCCCACAGGGGGAGGGGGACCATCCGAAGGATGGTGGACGGGGTTTCAGGTCGCACGCCGGTGGATGGGGCGCCCCCTCCACCGCTTCGCGGTCCCCCTCCCCCTCCGCTACGCTCGGGGGAGGAATTTCCTCAGCGCGTTCCGCCCGGCTTCCATTTGATGTCGCCCGCGCCATTGGCGTTGGCGCGCCGGGCGGCGACGAACAGGTGGTCCGACAGTCGGTTCAGGTAGCGCATCGCCGCCCCGTTAACGCTCTCTCCGGTTTCGACCAGACGCACGGCCTCGCGCTCGGCCCGCCGGGCCACGGTGCGGGCCAGATGCAGATGCGCCGACAAGGGCGCGCCGCCGGGCAGGATGAAGCTGTCGAGCGCCTTGAGGCTCTCGTTCATCCAGTCGATTTCCTGCTCCAGCCGTTCAACCTGGCTGTCGAGAATGCGCAGGGCCTCCCAGGCGGGGGCGGGCTCCAGCGGAGTGGCCAGATCGGCGCCGAGGTCGAACAGCTCGTTCTGGATGCGGCCCAGCATGGCGTCGATGCGATCGTTCTGGCCGGAGTGCAGCCGGGCCACGCCGATGACGGCGTTCAGCTCGTCCACCGCGCCCAGCGCCTCGACCCGCGCATCGCTCTTGGACACCGGGGAGCCCGACGCCAGCCGCGTCTGCCCCTCGTCGCCGGTCTTGGTATAGATGCGGTTCAGGACGACCATCGGATCAGGCCCCGTGCGTGGACTTCCACCACGCGACCGCGACCACCAGCACCACCGCCACGGCCTGCAGGGCGACGCGCAGCCGCATCAGCTTGTTCGAGCGCGACCGGGCCTGCGGCCCCTCCTTGTAGAGCTGGCGCAGACCCAGGGCGAGGGTCACGGCGACGGCCAGAACAGCCACGAGCACGAGGATTTCGAACAGGTCCATTCCCGCGTTTTAGGCCCCCCCGAAAGATCGCGCCAGAGCGGCGCGCAGCCCCCTGCGACACCTGCGGTCAAAGCGCGCACCCCCTTGTAGTGAAGCTGCGAACGATATTGAGAAGCGCTCGCATTATTCGGGGGCGTCATGACCACTATCCGCAAACACACCATTCACTCCCTGGTCTCGGCCACGGCCCTGCTGATCGCCGCCGGCCCGGCCATGGCGCAGGACGCCGCCAGCCAGCTGGACGACGTGGTCGTCACCGCCGCCGGCTTCGAGCAGAAGATCGTCGACGCCCCGGCCTCGATCAGCGTGATCACCGTCGAGGAGCTGCAGCAGCGCCCCTACATGACCCTGCTGGACGCAGTGCGTGATCTGGAAGGTGTCGATATCGGCGAGACCCGCGACAAGACCGGCCAGGGCACCATCTCCATGCGCGGCATGGGCTCGGACTACACCCTGATCCTGATCAACGGCCGTCGCCAGAACAACCACGGCGACATCTATCCGAACAGCTTCGGCGGCAACCAGTTCAACCACATCCCGCCGCTGGACTCGATCGAACGCATCGAGGTGATCCGCGGACCGGCCTCAACCCTGTACGGCGCGGACGCCATGGGCGGCGTCATCAACATCATCACCAAGCGCAACCTGGACCGCTGGGCCGGTTCGATCACGGCGGCGCAGACGTTCGAGACGAACGACGAGTACGGCGATGACCGCACCGTCGACTTCTACGCCAACGGACCGATCGTTCCGGGCCTGCTGAACCTCAGCGTTCGCGGCAGCCTGTACCAGCGCGACGCCTCCAACCCCGTCTATGACACGGTGACCGATCCGGCCGGTGTCGAACACTCCCGCTCGCTGGGCTTCGGCGGCGGCGGCAAGACGGTGGACAACGAGAACATCGCCGGCGGCCTGACCCTGACCTGGACGCCGACCGCCAACCAGACCCTGACGTTCGATTACGACACGTCGCGTCAGGAGTATAACAACTCGATCCAGACCAACGACGCCGGCGGCCTGGAGTATCCGGTCGGCACCGTCGACAACATCGACAGCATCTGGAGCGCCGGGAATTTCTGCCTGGGCGGGACCGGCAACAACGCCACCGCCTGCGCCAACTCGGGCGGCGCCTGGTCGCGCCGGGCCAACCCGCGCGTCGGCTATGCCCCGACGCAGGAGTTCACCCGCGACTTCTGGTCGGTGAGCCACGACGGCGACTGGGGCTTCGGCACCAGCCGCGTGACCCTGTCGCATGTCGCCACCAACAACGAAGGCCGCACCCTGCCCTTCACCGTGGCCGAGCGTGAGCTGCTGCTGACCATGATCGACGGCACGGGCGCCTATGCCGGGATGAGCCTAGCCGACCGTCGCGCCGCCGCCGAAGCCGAGTTCCTGCCGCGTCCCAAGCGCACCCTGGAAAGCGCCCAGTACACCCTGGACGCCCAGCTGACCGTGCCGTTCGAGATGGCGGGCGAGCACACCGTCGTCACCGGCCTGCAGCTGATCCGCGGCGAGCTGACGGACGGCGTCTTCGGTCTGGAAAGCGGCACCCCGGGTCTGAAGCAGGAGCACAACATGTGGTCCCTGTTCGCCGAGGACACCTGGCGGATCATCGAGCCCTTCGCCCTGACGGCGGGCATCCGCTACGACAATCACGACGTCTTCGGCGACCACTTCAGCCCGCGCCTGTACGGCGTCTACAGCCTGAACGACCAGTGGACGATCAAGGGCGGCGTCTCGACCGGCTTCAAGACCCCCAAGACGACCCAGTTGTATGACGGCATCACCGGCTTCGGCGGCCAGGGCACCTCGCCCATGTTCGGCAACCCGGACCTGCAGCCGGAAACCAGCGTCAGCACCGAAATCGCCGTCTACTGGGAGTCCCCCGAGGGTCACAACTTCAACATCACGGCCTTCAACAACACCTTCGAGGACAAGATCGCCAACCAGCCCTGCGGGCCGGCCCTGACCCTGGCCTGCGCCAGCAGCGGCGAATACGCCGACCTCGGCTACGGTTCGAGCAGCCGCGCGACCAACATCGATGAGGTGGAGATCCGCGGGATCGAGGTCGCCGGTCGCTGGCGCATCCTCAACAACCTGGGCCTGCGCGGCAACTACACCTGGACCGACAGTGAGCAGAAGAGCGGCGCCGAGATCGGTCGTCCGCTGGGCAACAGCGCCGAGCACATGGCCAACGCCTCGCTGGACTGGCAGGTCACCGACCGCTTCAACCTGCTGCTGTCGGGCGAGATGCGCTCGGACCGCTACCGCGGCCTGCACGCCATCACCGGCGAAGAGCTGGTCTACAAGAGCTACACCGTGCTGAACCTGGGTGGTTCGTATGAGCTGAACTCGTGGCTGACGGTCAACGGGCGGGTGAACAACCTGCTGGACGAGGACTTCACCACCTACGACACCGAGTTCCGCGACCTGAACAGCAACGGCGTGTTCGAGGACGGCACCAACGAAGTCCTGTTCTTCGACCACTACAACAACAAGGAAAAGGGCCGCAGCTTCTGGCTGAGCCTGAACGCCCGGTTCTGATCCCCCAGACCGGTTGAACGGAAGACGGGCCGCTCCCTGCCGGGGGCGGCCCGTTTGCCTTTGTTCTGACTGATCGCTGATCGGCTAAGCCGTTGGTCATCTTTGCGTGTCAGGGTTTCCCCTTATCGAAGGGGCTCCATGACCGATCGCGCGATCCGTAACCTGGCACACCTGCGCCGCTCGGCCTCGACCGCGCGCGTGCTGAACCTGCTCAAGGTCGAGAACGAGCACGGCTATGAGGCGGAATGGCGCGAGAAGCCGGTGTTCCGCACCCCGGCCCTGAACGCCGCCCTGATCATCAAGCACCGCCTGCGCCGCGATGAGCTGGACGCCTTCCACCTGCGTCGTCAGGTGGCGACCAAGGTCGTCATCCCCATCGACGCCGAGGATCTGAAGACCGGCGGCCGTTTCGTCTTCGTCGACCAGCGCGGCTTCGAGCGGATGATGCAGGAGACCTTCGGCCTGGAGGCGGACCACCCCGACCTAGCCACCCTGCGCCTGATGGACGCCCTGCCGTCGCTGGACCCCTTCCTGTTGCGCGAGCAGCTGAAGCGGGCGGGGATCGAGCCGGCGGCCTGCTATTTCTCGATCAGCGACGGCGACCTGGCCCGCATGGTGCAGTTCGTGGAGGCGGAGATCCGCCCGCTGGTGACCCTGAGCCTGGGCGGCGGGATCGAGGCCGTGGGCTCGACGGCGCGTCTGGCCAACAAGATCCTGTCCAACGACCCCGGCGACCGCATGGAGGCCCTGCGTCAGACCCTGCACCTGAAGCCGGAGGAGTATCAGGAGGGCATCTTCTGCTGGAAAGGCTTCCTCTACTACAAATGGGTGCTGACCAGCCTGATGACGGATGTCGCCGGAGTGGCCGACGCCGTGACGACGGTGAAGCCCATCGGCAAGGTGGACCGCAACGCACGCGAATATCTGGACCGGGGCCGACAGGTGCTGCGCGACCGGATCATCACCGTCTGCGACGACGCCTCGCGCACGCTGGCCATCTATGACAACGCCTACAAGGCCCTGACCGAGGACTCGCGACCGGGCGCCTTCCGGGACTTCCTGCTGCAGGCGCCGCGGCTGTTCACCCGGCTGGGCGAACAGCTGGGGGCGATCCAGCATGTGGTCAGCTTCTGGCGCTTCCGCTTCAGCCCGGGCGCAGCGCCGGTGGGCGTGGACGAGCTGATCGACGTCTTCATGGATTTCGAGACCGGTCTGGCCGACCGCGACCAGGAACTGGGCCAGCGCCACCTCGCCGCCTGAACGCGAAGCCTGTGTCCAGCGCCGGGGTCTGACCTAGCGTCGGGGAACCAGCCGCCACATGCGCAGGGGATGGCGGACCGCTCCGGCCTCCTCGCCCGCCGCATCGCCCCGGCCCATGTAGAGGTCGGCGCGCACGGGGCCGCGAATGGCGGAGCCCGTGTCGAGGGCGACCACCAGCCCCTGATAGCTGCCGCGCGCGCCGGCCAGATTGCCGCCGTCGGCGCGAATCCAGACCAGATCGCCATAGCGCCAGTGGGTCGGATCGACCGCGATGGAGCGGCGGGCGGGCAGGGGAACGCCGGCGGCGCCGGCCGGATCGCCGCCGTCATCCGGGTCCAGCTTGAAGAAGATGTAGCGCGGGTTCAGCGCCATCACCGCGCGGGCCTCGGCCCCGCGATGCGCGGCCAACCAGCCCCGGATCGCCTCGCCCGAGGTGCCGTTCTGCGGCAGCAGGCCCTGCCGGGCCATCGGAGTGGCGATGCCGACGAAGGTCTGGCCATTGTCGGCGGCATAGGCGGCGCGCGCCTTGGACCCATCCTCGAAGGTCAGGTAGCCCGACCCCTGGATCTGCATGAAGAACAGGTCCTCGGCCCGCATCCAGGCCAGGGTTTCGGTCGGCGGCGCGGCCTCGATCTCGGCGCGCGGCGGCAGGGTCTGGCCGCGACGCCAGCCGGCGGGCGCGGCCAGCACCGGCATGTCGAACTCGGCCGTCTGGGTCCGGCGCGCCGGATACTCCGGAGCGAAATAGGAGGTCAGCAGACCGTCGCGGCCGTTCGTCTCCTGCTCGACCACGGTGAAGCCAGCCTCGAAGAAGGCGCGGGCCATCGACGGCGTGACCGGACGCGAGGTCTGACGGATGTGCTGGGCCCGGTCGCACTGGGCGCGGACGGCGCTGTCGCGGGACACCCGGCATCCGTCGGCGAAGGCGTTGAAGGCGGCGAGGTGGTCTTCCTCGTCCCAGCCGGGCAGGGCCGCCGGGCTGGTTCCCGCCGCCGGCGACGGCGCCGGGTCCAGCGGTCGCGGCGGCTCGGGCTGCGGCCGGGTCGGCGCAGGCGGGGCGGTCGGAGACGGGGGCGTCACCGGCGGCCGGGTGGCGCAGGCCGCCAGAAGCGTCACCATAAGGGCGAAGACCGCGCCCTGAATGTTCACGGCGCGGCGGGCGGTCACGATCAGGCCGAGGCCGCTTCTGTCCGGGCCAGGACCCAGTTCGGGTCGTTGGCGCCCAGGGTCCGCTCGAAGGTCCAGAGCTCGGCGACACGACCTTCATCGACCACGGGCTCGGCCGAGGCATCGGCGGCGGTGGTCGTGGTGCGCAGCTCGGCCAGGAAGCGGACCTTGGCGATGGCGCGGCTTTCCTCGGCCGTGGCCAGCTCCAGATCCGCCCGGGCGGGATGGACGAACTCGACGCTGGAGGTTTCGCCCCGGGCTTCGCGGGCCGCGATCCCGGCGTCGAACGACGCCATGACGTTGGGCGTCAACAGCGGCTTCAGCGTTTCGCGATCGCCGGCGGCGTAGGCGCGCACGATGCTTTCATGCGCGGCGCGGGCGCCGTCCAGGAAACGGACCGGGTCAAAGGCCGGGTCGCGGGCCTTCAGACCGGCGATGGAGGCCAGGGTCACGGCGTCCAGCACATTGCGGCCCTGCGGCCCTGTGGCGGGATCCGCCTGACCGTTCGGCGCAGGCGGCTGGGCGCGAGCGTCTTCCTCGGGCTGACGGCCGACCTTCTTGCCCAGCACATTGTAGAGCTGGAACAGGACGAAGGCCGCAATGACGGCGAAGATGACGATCTGGACCGAAACCGGGGGCACGGGACATCCTTGGCAAGCGCCGGGGACCGACGCGGAACATGACGATTAGGGGCTGATATAGGGCCATGCAAGGCGAAGCGCCGCCCCCGTTGGGCGAGCGTCGTTGCCGCAGGGGGTGCTGCATGGTAGTCGCCACCCCATCCGGGCCTGTGCCCGACCCACATTCCAGACAGATTTTCCACCCATGACCGACGCTGTTCCGCCCGCCGACGCCAACCCCGCCGCGACCCCCGACGCGACCGGCGGCCAGCCGCAGGGCCCGGGTTTCCGCATCGTCGCCCAGTATGTGAAGGACCTGTCCTTCGAAAACCCGAAGGCGCCGGACAGCCTGCGCATCGACGGCAAGCCGGGCATCGACATGGGCGTCGAAATGAACGCCGCGGGCCGTCAGGACGGCCTGTTCGAGGTTGAACTGCGCCTGTCGATCAAGGCCTCGACCGAGGCGATGGCCGTCTTCCACGTCGAGCTGGTCTATGGCGGCCTGTTCGCCCTGCAGGGCGTGTCGGAGCAGGACATTGAGCCGATGCTGCTGATCGAATGCCCGCGCTACCTGTTCCCGTTCGCCCGCGAGATCATCGCCCGCGCGACCTCGGACGGCGGCTTCTACCCGCCCTTCATGCTGGACCCGATCGACTTCGCGGCCATCTACGTCGCCCGCCAGCAGCAGATCGCCCGCGGCCCGGCCGAAACCGGCCAAGCTTAAGGCTCGAGGGAGTAGGGAGTAGGGCGTAGGAATTAGTCGGACTATCTGGTCCGGGCGCCTGCGCCACTACTCCCTAATTCCTAAGCCCTATCTCCCTGAAAGGCGTTCGTCAGGCGGCGGGCGCCTTTTCCAATTCCAGACCATAGCCCTCCCAGAGGGAGTGGTCCTTCAGGGTCGCCAGCAGGAAGGCGGCGTGGGCGGCGCGCTCCTCGTCGGTCGAGCGCGGGGCCAGCGGTCGCGGGCGGGCGCCCAGGGCGGCGGCGACCACCGGGCCGGAGGCGGCGGTGACCCGCGTGGTGGACAGATCCAGTCGCCGTTCCTTGCCGCCGCGCAGCTCCAGATAGACCTCGGCCAGCAGACGGGCGTCGATCAGGGCGCCGTGGAAGGTCCGGTCCGCCAGGCTGACCTTGAATCGCTTGCACAGGGCGTCCAGCGAGTTGGGCATGCCCGGAAACTTCTTCTGGGCCAGCTGCAGGGTGTCGATCCAGCGGTCGCCGGGGATCAGCGGATGGGCGATCCGCCCGTATTCGAAGTCGATGAAATTCCGGTCGAACTGGGCGTTGTGGGCGATCACCGGCGCGTCGCCGATGAAGTCCGACAGCTCCTGAACGATCTCCGCGAACTTGGGCGCATCCTTGACCTTATCGTCGGTGATCCCGTGCACCCGGATGGCGTCCGGCGGGATCAGCCGCTCCGGATTGACCAGCGTATGATAGGTCCGGCCCGTCGGCAGCAGGTCCATGATCTCGATACAGCCGACCTCGATCAGCCGGTCGCCGGTCTTCGGGTCGAAGCCCGTGGTTTCCGTATCCAGAACGATCTCGCGCATGACCCTTAATGGGGCCGTTCGGGCGTTTTCGGAAGGGCGCGACGGGGCGGCGTCCACCCTTCGGACAGGACTGTCCCCACGATTTCATCCACCTGACGCCGGGCGGCCTCCAGCCCCTGTCCGGTCTCGACCACGAAGTCGGCGCGCGCGCGCTTTTCGGCGTCGGGCGTCTGGCGGGCGAGGATGGCCTCGAAGCGTTCGCGGGTCATGCCGGGCCGGGCCAGAACCCGTTCGGCCTGCACCTCCGGCGGGGCGCTGACCACGACCACCGCATCGACAGAGGCGTCGCCGCCGGTCTCGAACAGCAGGGGGATGTCCAGCACAGCCAGTTTCACGCCCCGCTCGCGGGCGGCGATCAGGTCATCGGCCCGGCCCTGCGCCACCAGCGGATGGACGATGGCCTCCAGCCGTCTGAACGCCTGATCGTCGCGGCCCAGGGCCTCGGCCAGCCGGGTGCGATCGACGGCGCCGTCCACGACCACGCCGGGGAAGGCCGCGCTGATCGGTTCGACGGCCGCGCCGCCGGGGGCATAGAGCCGGTGCACCGCCTCGTCGGCATTCCAGACCAGGGCGCCTTGGTCGGCGAACATGGCCGTGGTGGTCGACTTGCCCATGCCGATGGAGCCGGTGAGACCGAGCAGGATCATGCGGTCTCTCCCAGCCGGGCCAGAACGGCGGCGCGCACATCGACCGGCGGCGGCGTCCTGCCGAAGAAGGCCTCGAACGACGGCACGGCCTGACCGATCAGCATGGCGAGGCCATCGACGGTGGTCAGGCCCCGCGCCCGTCCGGCGGCCAGGAAGGGCGTCACCAGCGGCTTGTAGGTCATGTCCATCAGAACGGTGTCGGACCGAAGCACAGCGACGTCGATTTCGGGCGGGACGCTGAGGGCGTTGACGATCAGGGCGGCGTCCCGAAGGTCATCGGGTGTGGCGATCGTGCTGCCCAGTTCGACGGCCAGGGTCTCGGCGCGGGCGAGGGTGCGGTTCAGCACCGCGACCTCGGCTCCGGCGGCCTTCAAGGCCACGACCGCGGCGCGGGCGGCCCCGCCGGCGCCCAGCACCACGACCCGCGCGCCGGACGGATCAAGGGCCGGCGCCTGTTCGGACAGGGCCAGCATCAGGCCGCGCCCGTCGGTGCTGTCGGCGGACAGACGACCGTCCGCGAAGACCAGACGATTGGCGGAGCCACAGGCGCGGGCGACCGGGCTGACCTCATCCGCGGCGGCCAGGGCCTGTTCCTTGAACGGGGAGGTGACGTTCAGGCCCCCCAGCTTTCCGGCCCGACCCTCGGCGATCAGGGCGGCGAATCCGGCCTCGTCGGCGGGACCGAAGGCCTCATAGGTCGCATCCAGCCCGGCCGCCTCGATCCACAGGCCGTGGATCAGGGGGCTGAGCGAATGGCTGATCGGCTGACCGGCGACCCCGGCGCGGATCGTCATGCGATCAGCACCCCGGTGCGGCGCAGCTCGGCCAGAACCGGCCACAGGGGCATGCCCAGGACGGTGAAATAGTCGCCGTCGATGCGGTCGAACAGCTGGGAGCCCATGCCCTCCAGCTTGTAGGATCCGACGCTGGACAGCAGGCCCTCGCCCTCGCGCGCCAGATAGGCGTCCAGGAAGGCGTCGGAGAAGTCACGCATCTGCATGGCGGCGGTGTCCACGCCGGACCAGACGATCTGGCCATTGCGGGCCAGTGCCGCGCCGGAATGCAGATGATGGGCCTTGCCGCGCATGGCCGACAGGCGGGCGCGGGCCTCGTCCAGCGACTTTGCCTTGGAGATCAGGCCGCCGTCGAAGGCCAGGGTCTGGTCCGCGCCCAGCACCCAGGCGTCGGCGTCATGGCGCGAGACGGCCAGCGCCTTCACCCGGGCCAGTTCGACGGCCAAGCCGGCGGCGTCGGCGGGATCGTGGATCGCCTTGACCGCATCCTCGTCCACATCGGCGACTTGAACGGCGAACGGCACGCCGGCGTTGTCCAGCATGGCGCGACGGGCGGCGCTCTTTGACGCCAGGATCAGTCTCTCGCCTACCATGAGGCGGCGGCCCGGCGCGTGCGGCGCTCGTTCAGCACATTGATGATGGCGGCGGCGGTTTCCTCGACCGAGCGGCGGGTCACGTCGATGACCGGCCAGCCGCGCCGTTCGAAGGCCCGGCGCGCCTTGACCGTCTCCTCGCGCACCGAGTCATGGTCGATATAGGTCGAGGCATGGCTGGCGTTCAGCCCGTCCAGCCGGTTGCGGCGGATCTGGACCAGCCGGTCCGGCGACACCGTCAGGCCGATGACCAGCGGGTTCTTCAGCTTGGTCAGCCGCTCGCCGTCTTCCTGGTTGGTGACCAGCGGCACATTGGCGGCGCGGATGCCACGGTGGGCCAGATAGATGCAGGTCGGGGTCTTGGACGTGCGGGACACGCCGCACAGGATGACATCGGCGGTCTCCAGCTGCTCCGCCGTGCCCTGGCCGTCGTCATGGGCCATGGCGAAGTCGAGCGCTGCGATCCGGTCGAAATACTCATTGCTCAGCGCGTGCTGGGCGCCGACGCGGGGCGCGAGCGCGGCGCCGAGATAGCGGGACAGGACGGTTTCCAGCGGATCCAGCGCCGCGATCTGGGGCATATCCAGCTTGCGGCAGCCTTCCTCCAGCTGCTCGCGCAGCTCCCGGTCCACCAGGGTGTGGAGAACCACGCCCGGGGCGGCGGCGATCTCCTCCAGCACCCGCTCCATCTGCCGGTCCGAGCGGACCAGCGCATAGATGTGCTCGATGGGGATGACGCCGTCGAAACGCGCCACCACGGCCTTGGCCATGGCGTTCAGGGTTTCGCCGGTCGAGTCCGAGACCAGATGCACATGGAAATAGGTGGCCAGCTTCGACGCGCCGGCGGGACGGGCAGGGCTCATCAGCGCAGACTCATCGGGATAAGCGGTCCGTTCAACGGGGACTCCTGTGGAAAGGCCGGGGCGCCGTTCGGTTCATGGCCGGGCGCCGATCTCTATAGCCGTCCCCGTCCGGGGTCGCGAGCGGGATGAAGGTGGACGACCGGAGCCGTCTTCAGACCGTTCATCCACCGGCGCCCCGTTCCGACCGGACAGCTTGTGGAGGAACCGGACTCGATGAAACCGGCGCCCAGGCCGGTCTGGGCCGTAAAGCCCCGGAAACCCCCGCTGTTAAGGTCTTGTTAATGGTTATCCCCGGTATCGACAGGCGCCACCGGGTCTGTCGATCGCCCTGTGACTGATATCCGGACAAGTCGTCCGGGGACGGCTTGATCCGCCGACTTGTCCCCGTTCTCCCCGGCCCAACCCACTTCCTTCCACCCTTTTCAAATTTGAATGTTTGGGAAGGGAAAGGGTGCGACACAGGCCCGGGCTTGAGCCTGTCCCCGCCCCCCGGTAAGCCGACGATCAAATGACGACTTCGCCCGACACCCCGCTGTTCCTGAAAGCCCTGGCCGGGGAGACGACGGCGCGTCCGCCGGTCTGGTTCATGCGTCAGGCCGGGCGCTACCTGCCGGAATACCGGGCGCTTCGGGCGACGACACCGGGCTTCATCGAGTTTTGTCACGACCCTGAGAAAGCCGCCGAAGCGACGCTTCAGCCGATGCGCCGGTTCGGCTTTGACGCGGCCATCGTGTTCGCCGACATCCTGCTGATCCCGCGAGCACTGGGCCAGGATGTGTGGTTCGAGGCGGGGGAGGGACCCCGGCTGGGCGAGATGCCGTCGGTCGAGGCCATGCGGGACAAGGCCGAGGGGGCCGGTGAGGCCCTGTCCTCCATCGGTCAGACCCTGAGTCTGGTCCGCGAGCAGTTGGACCCGTCCAAGGCCTTGATCGGCTTTGCGGGCGCGCCGTGGACGGTGGCGACCTATATGCTGGACGGCGTGGCCCGGACCATCGGCAAGGGTGAGCGGGCGCAGGCCCGGACCTATGCCTATGCGGAGCCGGAGAAGGTCGCGGCGGTTCTGGACGTGCTGGTCGAGGCGACGGCCCATTATCTGAAGATGCAGGCCGACGCCGGGGCCCAGACCCTGAAGATCTTCGAGAGCTGGGCCGAGGGTCTGCCGGACGATCTGTTCGAAAGCCTGGTCCTGCAGCCGCATATCAAGCTGGTGAAGCGGGTGCGCGAACTGGGCGTCACCGTGCCCCTGATCGGTTTCCCGCGGGGCTCGGCGGCCCTGGCCGAACGCTATGCGCGCGAGGTCGAGGTGCAGGGCGTGGCGCTGGACACCGCCTGTCCGCTGCCGGTCGGTCAGGCCGTGCAGAAGATCAAGACCATCCAGGGCGCGCTCGATCCCCTGTTGCTGCGCGCCGGCGGGCCGCTGCTGGACCGGCGGGTGGACCAACTGCTCGAGGCTTGGGGGCAGGGGCCGTGGATCTTCAACCTCGGCCACGGGATTATGCCGGACGTGCCCATCGCGCACGTCGAGCAGGTGCTGAAGCGGATCGGCGCGCAGTGACCGAGGTCGTGGGGACTGGTTTGAAGGGCCGCCGTATCGCCGTCGTCCTGTTCAATCTGGGCGGGCCGGACGATCAGGCCTCCGTGAAGCCCTTCCTGTTCAACCTGTTCAACGATCCGGCCATCATCGGCCTGCCGGGCCTGTTCCGAACCCCGCTGGCGAAGCTGATCTCCAGCCGCCGTGAAACCAGCGCCCAGGTCAACTACGCCCTGATGGGCGGCGGTTCGCCCCTGCTGCCCGAGACCCGGAAGCAGGCCGATGCGCTGGAGGCGGCAATGGCTGTGCGCCTCCCGGACGATGAGGTGAAGGCCTTCATCGCCATGCGATACTGGCATCCGCTGACGGAAGAGACCGCCGCCGACGTCGCCGCCTTTGGGCCGGATGAGATCGTGCTTCTGCCGCTCTATCCGCAGTTCTCGACCACCACGACGGAAAGCTCGCTGAAGCGCTGGAACGAGGTCTATGCCGGTTCTGGCGTCAGTCGCACCGTCTGCTGCTGGCCGGAAGCGCCCGGCTGGGTGGCGGCGCAGGCCGAGCTGATCCGGGGCAAGCTGGCCGAGGCTGGAGACAGGCCGGTCCGCGTCCTGTTCTCGGCCCATGGCATCCCCGAGGTGCTGGTCGAGAAGAAGGGCGATCCCTATCAGGAGCAGGTCGAGAGCACCTGCGCCGCCGTGGCCAAGGCTGCGGGTCTGACGGACTGGGCCATCTGCTACCAGAGTCGGGTCGGGCCGATGAAATGGCTGGGGCCGTCGACTATCGAGGCGCTGGAGCAGGCGGCGAAGGACGGCGTCGGCGCGGTGGTGGTTCCCATCGCCTTCGTCTCGGAACACGTCGAGACCCTGGTCGAGCTGGATATCGAGTACGGCGAGCTGGCCCATGGCTTGGGCGTTTCGCCCTATCTGCGTGTGCCCGCGGTCGGTGTAACGGCGGCCTTCATTGAGGAACTGGCCGGGGCGGCGGTCGGGGCGCTTGCGCGAACCGGCGTCGCGCCGCACGGTCCCGGTTGTCGCGCGGACTGGAAGGCCTGCCCGCGCACCTGCGAGCGGAGAGCGGCGTGAACACCTATGACGTGGTCCGGGGCCTGCACATCCTGGCGGTGATCGCCTGGATGGCCGGCATGCTCTTCCTGCCGCGCCTGTTCGCCTATGACGCCGAACAGAACGCCAAGGCCGAGCCGCTGAAGAGCGAGATGCAGGGCCTGCTGCGCGTCTGGCAGACCCGCCTGCTGCGCATCATCATCAACCCGGCCATGATCCTGGCCTTCATCTTCGGCGCATGGCTGTTCTGGCTGCGCAGCGGCGAGGGCGCCGACTGGAGCTTCGCCCATCAGCCGTGGATGGTGACCAAGCTGATCGGCGTCTTCCTGCTGGCCGGCTGGCACGGCTTCCTGGCCGGGCAGCGCAAGAAGATCGCCGCCGGGACCTCGAAATACTCGGGCCGGTTCTGGCGCATGACCAATGAGATCCCCTTCGTCCTGGCCATCATCATGGTGCTGTCGGTGACGACGGAGTGGACGCTGGGCTGACCCCGCCCCATCTGTCCCGCTTGACCTGACCCCCGGAAGCGTGGTTTCGCTGGACGCGAACCGGTCCTGGCCCTCTGCCGGACGGTCCCTCTCTCCTCGCGATGCCTGCCGGATCGACCCTGCGGGACCCCATCGCACCTCCTGCCGGCCGCAAGGCCAACACCGCCAGCCTGACCCGACCTCGCGCCGCGAGCGTCCGGGCGTGCACGCCAAGAAGTAGACTCCCATGACCGACGTCCGCGACACCGATCCGACCGCGCCCGAGACCGAAACCCTCGACGAAGCCTCCAATGAGGTGTCCGCCGCCGACCTGCCGATGGTCGATCAGGAGGCCGACGAGGACGAGGACGGCGAGCCGATCGTCCCGAATGGCCGCATCACCCTGGCCGAGCTGAACGCCAAGACGCCGGAAGACCTGGTCGCCTTCGCCGAGGGCCTGGAGGTCGAGAACGCCTCGAACCTGCGCAAGCAGGACCTGCTGTTCGCCATCCTCAAGGCCCTGGCCGAGGAAGAGGTCGAGATCATCGCCGACGGCGTGCTGGAAATCCTGCCGGACGGCTTCGGCTTCCTGCGCAGCCCGGACGCTAACTATCTTCCGGGTCCGGATGATATCTACGTCTCGCCGTCGCAGATCCGCCGCTTCGGCCTGCGCTCGGGCGACACCATCCACGGCGCCGTCCGCGGCCCGCGCGAGGGCGAGCGCTACTTCGCCCTGCTGAAGGTCGACACCATCAATCTCGAAGACCCCGAGATGGTGAAGACCAAGGTCCTGTTCGACAACCTGACCCCGCTCTATCCGGAAGAGCGGATCCACATGGAGATCCAGGACCCGACCCTGAAGGATCGCTCGGGCCGGGTCATCGACATCGTCGCCCCGCTCGGCAAGGGCCAGCGCTGCCTGATCGTCGCCCCGCCGCGCGTGGGTAAGACGGTCATGCTGCAGAACATCGCCAAGTCGATCGAGCGCAACCACCCGGAAGTCTTCCTGATCGTCCTGCTGATCGACGAGCGCCCGGAAGAAGTGACCGACATGCAGCGCACGGTGAAG
Organism: Brevundimonas sp. GCM10030266; assembly: GCF_042666595.1. Taxonomy (NCBI): domain Bacteria; kingdom Pseudomonadati; phylum Pseudomonadota; class Alphaproteobacteria; order Caulobacterales; family Caulobacteraceae; genus Brevundimonas; species Brevundimonas sp. GCM10030266. The sequence goes on along the minus strand of NZ_JBHTCY010000001.1, from coordinate 715,068 downwards.
GGCGAGGTCATCGCCTCGACCTTCGACGAGCCCGCCACCCGCCACGTCGCCGTCGCCGAAATGGTGATCGAAAAGGCCAAGCGTCTGGTCGAGCACAAGAAGGACGTCGTGATCCTGCTGGACTCGATCACCCGTCTGGGCCGCGCCTACAACGCCACCGTCCCGTCGTCGGGCAAGGTGCTGACCGGTGGTGTCGACGCCAACGCCCTGCAACGTCCGAAGCGCTTCTTCGGCGCCGCGCGGAACGTGGAGCAGGGGGGGTCGCTGACCATCATCGCCACCGCCCTGATCGACACCGGCTCGCGCATGGACGAGGTGATCTTCGAAGAGTTCAAGGGCACCGGTAACTCGGAAATCGTCCTGGACCGCAAGGTCGCCGACAAGCGCATCTTCCCGGCCATCGACGTGCTCAAGTCGGGCACCCGCAAGGAGGACCTCATCACGCCGAAGGACCAGCTGGCCAAGACCTATGTCCTGCGCCGCATCCTCAACCCGATGGGTCCGCAGGACGCGATCGAGTTCCTGCTCGACAAGCTGCGCCAGTCGAAGAACAACGGCGACTTCTTCCAGTCGATGAACACCTGACCGGCGACCGCCGGACTGAAAGACGAAGGGCCCCGGAGCGATCCGGGGCCCTTTTGTTTTTGTTGCTATCGTCATCCCGGGGGCGCTCGCAGAGCGAACCCCGGGACCCAGCGGCGCCGCGACGGCGGCGAAACACTGAAGGTCGAGGTTGAGGCTGTGGCGCTCCCGACAGGTTCGCGCTCTCGCGCGCCGCTGGGTCCCGACTTTCGTCGGGATGACGATAGCGGGAGGGCGCTTACGGGATCAGCAGCGTCGAGCCGGTTGTCTTCCGCCCGGCCAAGGCCTCATGCGCCTCGCGCACGTTCGCCAGCGGGAAGGTCTGGCCGATCTCGACCTTGACCGCGCCGGAGCGGATGGCGGCAAACAGGGCGGCGGCGCTGGGGTCGAGTTCTTCCACCGTGGCGACATAGTCGAACAGGGTCGGGCGGGTGACATAGAGCGAGCCGCCGCGCGACAGGCGGAGCGGATCGAACGGCGGCACCGGGCCCGAGGCATTGCCGAACAGGACCAGGGTCCCGCGCCGCTTCAGGCTGGCCAGCGAGGCCTCGAAGGTATCCTTGCCGACCGAGTCATAGGCGACGGCGACGCCCCGGCCTTCGGTGATCTTGCGAACGCGGGCGGCCACATCCTCGCGGTCGTAGAGGATGGCGTGGTCGCTGCCGTGGGCGCGGGCGAGTTCGGCCTTGGCCTCCGATCCGACCGTGCCGATGACCGTGGCGCCGAGCGACTTGGCCCATTGGCCCAGGATCAGGCCGACCCCGCCGGCGGCGGCATGGAGCAGGATCTCGTCGCCCTGTTTCACGTGAAACGCGCGGTTGACCAGAAACTCGGCGGTCATCCCCTTGAGCATGACGGCGGCCGCGACCTCGAGAGAGATGTCGTCCGGCACGGCGACAGCGGCGGTCTCCGGCATCAGGTGGAACTGGCTGTAGGCGCCGACCGGGGCGGTGGCGGTGGCCACCCGGTCGCCGACCTTGAACCGGGTCACGCCCTCGCCGACCGCCTCGACCACGCCCGCGGATTCCTTGCCGAGGCCGGAGGGGAGGGGCAGGGGGTAGAGGCCGGTGCGCTGGTAGATGTCGATGAAGTTCAGGCCGATCGCGACGTTGCGGATCAGGATCTCGCCCGGGCCGGGGGAGGGGACGGGGACCTCGACCAGCTCCAGCACTTCCGCCCCGCCATGACGATCGAAACGGACGGCGGACTGGGTCGAGGCCAAGGTCAGGGGGAGGGACATGCTCGGGTTCCTTTGGCAGGCCGGATTGGTCTAGGACTGTCCCTGACAGATTGGAGCGATCCCATGAAAATCAACGTCGAGATCGACTGCACCCCCGCCGAGGCGCGGGCCTTCCTCGGCCTGCCGGACGTGACCCCGCTGAACGACGCCATGGTCGCCGAGATGCAGAAGCGTATGGAGGCCAATGTCGCCGCCATGCAGCCCGAGGAACTGATGAAGACCTGGACCAGCTTCGGCCTTCAGGCCCAGGACCAGTTCCGCCGCCTGATGGAAGGGGCGGTGGGCTCCGCCAAGTGACCGACACCATCTTCGCCCTCGCCACCCCGCCAGGCCGGGGGGCGATCGCCATTGTGCGGCTGAGCGGGCCCGGCACCGATGAGGCTCTGACCGGTCTGGGCGCCGGCGGGCTGAAAGCGCGGATGGCCTCGCTGCGGACCCTGACCCATGAGGGCCGGGCAGTCGATCAGGCGCTGGTCCTGCGCTTCCCCGGACCGAACTCCTATACCGGCGAGGACTGCGCCGAACTGCATCTGCACGGGGGTCGGGCGGTGGTCGAGGCGGCGTCGAAGGCGCTGGTTGGGCTCGGCCTGCGCCCCGCCGATCCGGGGGAGTTCACCCGCCGGGCCTTCGAGAACGGGCGGATGGATCTGGCCCAGGCCGAGGCCGTGGCCGACCTGATCGACGCCGAGACGACGGCCCAGGCGGCGCAGGCCCTGGGGCAGCTGGATGGGGCGTTGGGCGCGGCCTATGCCGGGTTCCGCCGGGATCTGCTGAAGGCCCTGGCCCTCGTCGAGGCCGAGATCGACTTCCCGGACGAGGAGGTGCCGGACAATCTGGCGCGCACGGCAGGGCCGGTTCTGGACGGTTTGATCGCCGATCTGAAGGGCGCCCTGGCCGACGCCGGTCGGGGCGAGCGGGTGCGCGAGGGCTATCGTATCGTCCTGATCGGCGAGACCAATGCCGGCAAGTCGTCGCTGTTCAATGCGCTGGTCGCGCGCGAGGCGGCCATCGTGACGCCCATCGCCGGGACGACGCGCGATGTGCTGGACGCCGATCTGGTCATCGGCGGCTACGCGGTGACCCTGTCCGACACGGCGGGTCTGCGCGACAGCGACGATCCGGTCGAGGCCGAGGGCGTGCGCCGGGCGCGGGTCCGGGCGGACCAGGCCGAGCTGCGACTGTGGGTCCGGGCGCCGGGCGATGTCGACGGGGTGGCGGCGGAGTATGCGCGACCGGGCGATCTGGTCGTGCTGACCAAGGCCGACCTCGGCGCGGCGTCGATCACGGACCGCGAGGCGCTGACCGTCAGCACCACGACGGGGGAGGGGATGGCGGCCCTGCATGACTGGATCGCCGCCCGTCTGGCGCGTGATCTTTCCGGCGCGGACTTCCCGGCGGTCACCCGTGAACGCCACCGCCGTCGTCTGGAGGAGGCGCTGGTTTCCGTCGAAGCGGGACGCCGGGCGCTCGATCTGGCGCCGGAGATGGCGGGGGATGATCTGCGTCGGGCGGCGGAAGCCTTGGCGCGGGTGACCGGCGCCATCGGGGTCGAGGACATTCTGGGCGAGGTCTTCTCGACCTTCTGTATCGGGAAGTGAACTGACCGGACGCCTCCACCATGCTTCGCCCGTGAGCTTCGCATGGTCCCCCTCCCCACTACGTGGAGAGGTGAGGACGCGGTTCACCTCTCCACGTAGTGCGGAGGTGGCTCGACGGCGAAGCCGGAGAGACGGAGGGGTTGTTTCACGTGAAACGCCCTCACGGCGCCGGTGGAAATTCCGCCCGGTTTCGACTATCTCCCGGCGATGAAATCCTTTGATGTCATTGTCATCGGCGGCGGGCACGCCGGGTGCGAGGCCGCGGCCGCCTCGGCGCGCACGGGCGCGCGCACCCTGCTGCTGACCCAGAAGCTTGAGACCATCGGCGAGATGTCCTGCAACCCGGCCATTGGCGGCCTGGGCAAGGGCCATCTGGTGCGCGAGATCGACGCCTTGGACGGCGTCATGGGGCGGCTGGGCGATGTGTCCGGAATCCAGTTCCGCCTGCTGAACCGCTCCAAGGGGGCGGCGGTGCAGGGACCGCGCAGCCAGATCGACCGCCGCCTGTACCGCGAGGCCATGCAGGCCGAGCTGGCGCAGACCCCGAACCTCGAACTGATGGCCGGGACCGCCGAAAGCCTGATCCGCGAGGGCGACCGGGTGACCGGCGTGGTCACCGACAGCGGCGAGACCCTGTCGGCCGCCGCGGTCGTGCTGACGACCGGCACCTTCCTGAACGGGGTCATTCACAAGGGCGACGAGCGGACTCCGGCGGGCCGTCACGGCGAGGCGCCGTCGACCGGTCTGGCTGCTGACCTGTACGGCGCCGGCCTGCAGATGGGCCGTCTGAAGACGGGCACCCCCGCGCGTCTCGACGGCCGGACCATCGCCTGGGATCGGCTGGAGCATCAGGCGGCAGACGCCGAGCCTGTGCCGTTCAGCTTCCTGACCGACCGGATCGATGTGCCCCAGATCACCTGCGGCGTGACCCACACGACGGAAGAGACCCACCGGATCATCGCCGAGAACCTGGGCGAAAGCGCCGTCTACGGCGGTCACCTCTCCGGACGTGGCCCCCGCTACTGCCCCTCGATCGAGGACAAGGTGGTGCGGTTCGCTGACAAGACTTCGCATCAGATCTTCCTCGAGCCCGAGGGGCTGGATGATCCGACCGTCTATCCGAACGGCATTTCGACCTCGGTTTCGGGCGCGACCCAGCTGGCCTTCCTGCGCACCATCCCGGGTCTGGAGCAGGTCGAGGTGTTCCGCTTCGGCTATGCGATCGAATACGACTATGTCGATCCGCGTGAACTGAGCCCGGCGCTGGAAGTGAAGAAGCGGCCTGGCTTGTATCTGGCCGGCCAGATCAATGGCACGACCGGTTATGAGGAGGCGGGGGCCCAGGGGCTAATGGCCGGGCTGAATGCCGCCCGCGCGTCGGCCGGGAAGGACCCGATCATCTTCGGCCGGGATCAGGCCTATATCGGGGTGATGATCGACGATCTGGTCACCAAGGGTGTGACCGAGCCCTACCGGATGTTCACCAGCCGGGCGGAATACCGCCTGACCCTGCGCGCGGATAACGCCGATCAGCGGCTGACCCCCTTGGGCGTCGAGGCCGGTGTCGTCGGCGCACGGCGGGCCGAAGCCTTCGCAGCCAAAGCGGCCGAACTGGCCGCGGCGACCGCTGTTTCACGTGAAACACTGTTCACGCCCAAGGAGGCGGGCGAACTCGGCATCCGGGTGAACGCCGATGGCCAGCGCCGGTCGATCCGCGATCTGCTGTCCTTCCCGGGCGTGACGCTGGACACCTTCCTGCCGGTGCGGCCCGAGATCGCCGACTGGTCACCGCAGGTGCGTGAGCAGATCACCATTGATGCGGGCTACGCCGGCTATCTGGACCGCCAGGCCGCCGACGCCGAGGCCCTGCGCCGGGAGGAGGCGCTCGCCCTTCCGGTCGACCTCGACTACGCCGCCATCGGCAGCCTGTCGAACGAGGTCAAGGAGAAGCTGAGCCGCGTTCAGCCTCGGACCCTCGGACAGGCCGGCCGGATCGAGGGCATGACCCCGGGCGCCCTGACCGCCCTGCTGTCCCATGTAAAAAAGGCCAAGGTTGAAGCGTGAGCACCTATGACGCCGCCGCCTTCCAGGCGGAGTTCAACGCCACCCCCGCGCAGATGGGGGATCTGGCGCGTTTTGTCGTTCGGCTGACCGAGGCCAATGCGGTGATGAACCTGATCGGGCCGGACACCCTGCCGGATGTCTGGGGGCGACATTTCCGGGATTCCGCCCAGCTTCTCGACATGGCGCCGGAGGCGAAGACCTGGGCCGACCTCGGCGCCGGCGCCGGCTTCCCGGGGGTGGTTCTGGCCATCATGCTCAAGACCGATCCGAAGTCGCACGTCTGGCTGATTGATAGCTTGGGCAAGCGCTGCCGCTTCCTGCAGGAGGTGGTCGATGCCCTGTCCCTGCGTGCGACGGTCATCAACGGTCGGGCTGAGGAGAACGCGGTCACGGTGAACGTCGTCACCGCCCGCGCGGTGGCGCCGATGGAAAAGCTGCTCGGCTATGCACAGCCTTATCTACAGCGGGGCGCCCGCGGGCTGTTCCTGAAGGGGGAAAAGGCAGAGGTCGAGGTGGCGGAAGCCCGCCGGGTCTGGCAATTTGAATCCGACCTCTCCGTCTCGCGCAGTGACCCGCGCGGCCGTATCGTATCCGTCCGGAGCCTCCGCCGTGCGCGCTGAGAAGAAAACCCGCGTCCTCGCCGTTTCCAACCAGAAGGGCGGGGTGGGCAAGACGACCACTGCGATCAATCTGGGCACCGCCTTGGCCGCCATCGGCGAGAAGGTGCTGATCGTGGACATGGACCCGCAGGGCAATGCCTCGACGGGTCTGGGTGTTCCACGTGAAACACGCCGGGTGACCATCTATGACGTGGTGGTGGACAACCGCTCGGTCGATGACGCCGCCGTGCAGACGACGGTGCCGGGCCTGTTCATCATTCCGGCCGACGCCGACATGTCGGGCGTGGAGATCGAGCTGAGCCAGGCCGATCGCCGCTCCTTCCGCCTGCGCGACGCCTTGGCGGCGCAGGGCCGGGACGGGCAGACCCGGTATGACTACGTCCTGATCGACTGCCCGCCGTCGCTGAACCTGCTGACCCTGAACGCCATGGCTGCGGCGGATGCCGTTCTGGTGCCGCTGCAGTGCGAGTTCTTCGCGCTGGAGGGCCTGACGCAGCTGATGAAGACCGTCGACATGGTCCGCCAGAGCCTGAACCCGGCGCTGGAGATCCAGGGCCTTGTCCTGACCATGTACGACCGCCGCAGCGCCCTGTCGGGTCAGGTGGCCAACGATGTGCGCAACCATTTCGGCGACAAGGTCTATGACAGCGTCATTCCGCGCAATGTGCGGGTGGCCGAGGCGCCGTCATTCGGCAAGCCGGCGCTGATCTACGACCTGAAATGCGCGGGCAGTCAGGCCTATCTGAGGCTGGCCCGTGAGGTGGTGGCGCGTGAGCGCAAGCGCCTCAAACAGGCCGCCTGAGTCCAGAATTAGAAGAACGGAAACAGTATCTTGAGCGAACGTCAGCGCGGTCTCGGCCGGGGATTGTCGGCCCTTCTGGGAGAGCAGGCGGCGGAAGCCGTGGCCGTGGACGGCTCGCCGCCGCCCGCCGGCGTGCGCATCGTGCCGATCGAGAGCCTGAAGCCGAATCCGGACCAGCCGCGCAAGATCTTCACGCCGGAGATCCTCGAGGAGCTGTCGACCTCGATCCGCGACAAGGGCGTGCTGCAGCCGATCCTGGTGCGCTCGCAGCCGGGCGAGGATGGGGTCTGGCAGATCATCGCCGGTGAACGCCGCTGGCGCGCCTCGCAGATGGCCCGCCTGACCGAGGTGCCGGTCGTCGTTCGCGAGATGGACGATGTCGAGGTCTTCGAGGTCGCCATCATCGAGAACGTCCAGCGCGCGGACCTCAATCCCCTGGAAGAGGCCGACGCCTATCGCCAGCTGATGAACCGCTTCGGCCGGACGCAGGACGCGGTGGCCGGCATCGTCGGCAAGAGCCGCAGCCATGTGGCCAACACCCTGCGCCTGCTGCAGCTGCCGGACGAGGTGCTGGACTATGTGCGCGACGGACAGATGAGCGCGGGTCACGCCCGGGCCCTGATCAACACCGTCAATGCTGGTGATCTGGCCGACCAGATCGTTCGCGAGGGGCTGAACGTCCGTCAGGCCGAGGCGCTGGCGCGCCGTTCGGCGGAAGGGCCCAAGCCGGCTAAGGCCGGAGCGGCCCGAGGGGAGGGCGAAGGCTCGGCCGACGTCGCCGCGCTGGAGCAGGATCTGGCCGACGCCCTGGGCCTGAAGGTCCAGCTGGCCGACAAGGGCGGCAAGGGCGAGATCACCATCCGCTACGCCACGCTGGAACAGCTGGACGACCTCTGCCGCCGCCTGATGCGGGGCTAAGGTCTGCGTGTGTTAGGATCCGGGCATGACTGACAAGCCGACCAATCCCACCGCCGAAGCGATGAAGAAGGCGCTGGCGGCCAAGAAGGCGGGCGCCTCGTCTCCGTCGAGCGGCGGCTTCAAGCCTGCCCAGCACGCCGAAAAGGCCATGGCCCACCAGAGCAGCGCGGCCAACAAGCCGGCCTTCCGCAAGGCGTCGAAGCGGGGCTAGGGCCGCCCTAGAGCCCCAGTCGCCGCGCCCGCGAGGATATCTCCAGGATCAGCCGTTCGGCGATCAGCTGGTCGGGGGAGCCCGTGGTCTTGGTTGCGACGTCGGCGGCGTTGACGCTCTCCAGCACCTTGTCGAGGTCTTCCAGACGCCAGAGGCGGGCCTGACGCAGCATCTCGGCCTCCTGCTTCCAGAACACGCCGGCGGCCTTGGCGGCCTCCTTGGCGTTGGCTCCATTGCCCTGCAGGATGTTGATCCGCCTCAGCTTTCCGAGGTGGATCGAAGCTTGTCTCACGGCCATGACAGGGCTCTCGCCCTCGGCGAAGGCGCGGCGCAGGCCCGACTGGGCGGGGGCGGGACGGCCGCCGAAGGCCTGCAGGGCGGCGTCCTGCAGGGAGGCGTCCGGCTCGACGCCCAGATGCTGTTCCAGCTCGGCGGTGTCGATGGTGCGGCCGCTGCCCGGACCGATGTAGAGGATCAGCCGCTCGATCTCCTGCCGCATCAGGCCGCGCTCGCGGGGCAGGCGGGAGACGAAGCGGTCCAGAGCGTCCTGCGTCAGCCCGACCTTGTCGCCGGCCAGCGCTTCGCGGGTCATGCGGGCGACGTCGCCGGTTTCGTCCTCGTAGCAGGCGATGCCGACGGCGGCCTTGTCGGCCTCGGCGGCCTTGCGCAGGGCGGAATCCCGGCCCAGCGCCCCGGCCTCGATGACCAGCATGCAGTCGGGGTTGAAGTCGCCGGCGGCGTGGCTCTTGAGCGCCGCCGCCAGCATCTTGTCGATGGACGCCTTCTCGTTGGACAGGCGCACGCGGACCAGACGACGGCCGCCGATCATGCTGAGCGCGGTCAGGGCCTCGTCCAGCTTGGCCTCGTCGCCGTCGATGTCGCTGTCCGTCAGGACGGTGACGTTGAACGGGTCGTTCAGGTCCGGGGTGATCGCCTTGCACAGAATCTCGGCCCGCTCGGCGACGCCGGAACGGTCCTTGCCGTGGATGACGGCGGCCCGGACGGCCTTGTCCGGGGCCTTGAGGAAGCGATCGACCTCGGGCCGCTTCGCCAGGATCACGGGTTGGACAGGGTCCGGAGGAGGTCCAGCCGGATCAGCCGGGCCAGTTCCGCCGCCGCCCGCTCCTCGCCGTCCTGCTGGGCGGCGATGGCGGCGTAGGGCTGGTCGGCGGCGGCGTAGCTGGTGGTGACCGTCTCGATGCCGGTGACCGGCGCGCCGCCGTTGACGGGCGTCAGGGTCCAAGCGCCGCGCACCGTCAGCTCGTAACGGGTGGCGGTGTCATCGATCCGGCGGCCCATGGGGCGGCGCGACTGCTCGATGGTGGTCTCAAGCCGCCACAGGGGCGCCTGCGAGCCGTCGCGGCCGAGCGCGTCTTCCAGCTGCTCGCGCACCCGGTAGCCCAGACGGTCATCCTGGGTGGTGACGGAAATGCGCGACAGCGAACCGCCGGCGCCCATGTCGCCATACAGGGGCGTGAAGCCGCAGGCCGACAGTCCCGTCAGCGAGACAACGGCCAGGGCGAGGGCGGCGAGGCGGGCCCTCATCCGGCGACGACCACGTTGACGATGCGGTCCTTGACCACGACGATCTTCTTCACGGTCAGACCCTCCAGTCGCGCCTGAACGTCCGGATCGGCCAGGACGAGGGCTTCGACCTCCGCCGGCTCCAGACCCCGGGCGACGCGGATTTCGCCGCGGCGCTTGCCGTTGACCTGGATGGGCAGGACGACCTCGTCATCAGCCGCCAGCGCCGGATCATAGACCGGCCAGGGCGCGTCCAGGATCATCCCCTCTTCGCCCAGCCGCGTCCAGCCTTCCTCGGCCAGGTGCGGCGTGAAGGGCGCGACCAGTCGCAGCAGGGCCGACAGGGCCTGACGACGGGCGTCGCCGCCGGCCTTCTGGTGATCGCGCACGGTGGCGACGAAGGCGTAGAGCTTGGCGATGGCCGAGTTGAAGCGGAAGGCGGTGATGCCCTCGCTGACGGCCTTGATGGCCTTGTGGGTCTCGCGCAGCAGGGCGGTGTTGGCCTCGGGCTCGCCGGCGAAGGCGGGGTCATAGCCGTCGACCTCGGCCCAGACACGCTGGACGAAGCGGCTGGCGCCCTCGACGCCGCCGGGGGTCCATTGTACGTCCCGCTCGGGCGGGCTGTCCGACAGGACGAACAGGCGGCCGGCGTCGACGCCATAGGTGTCGACGATCTCCTGCGGGGCGACGACGTTCTTCTTGGACTTCGACATCTTCTCGATGTCGCCGATGGTCAGGGTCTCGCCGGTCGACAGCTGACGGGCGGAGCGGACGCCGTTGTCGTTGGTCAGGTCCACATCAGTCGGCTCGACCCAGGCGCCGTCGGCGCGGCGGTAGGTCTCGTGGACCACCATCCCCTGGGTGAACAGGCCGGCGAAGGGCTCCTTGACCGTCATCAGGCCGGCGTCGCTCAGGGCGCGGCTGACGAAGCGGGCGTAGAGCAGGTGCAGGACCGCGTGCTCGACGCCGCCGATGTACTGGTCGACCGGCAGCCAGTGGTTGGCGGCGCTGTTCGAGATCGGCTCGGCCGCGGTCGGATCCGTGAAGCGGGCGAAGTACCAGCTGGAGTCCACGAAAGTGTCCAGGGTGTCGGTCTCGCGGGTCGCATCACCGTGACACGACGGGCATTTGACGTGCTTCCAGGTCGGGTGACGGTCCAGCGGGTTGCCCGGCACGTCAAAGGTGACGTCCCTGGGCAGCTCCACCGGCAGGTCGGCGGCCGGGACGGCGCCGCACGTCTCGCAGTGGACGATCGGGATGGGGCAGCCCCAGTAGCGCTGACGGCTGACGCCCCAGTCGCGCAGGCGATAGATGGTCTTGCCCTCGCCCTCTCCGGCGGCCTCGATACGGGAGATGGCCTCGGCCTTGGCCGCCTCGATCTCCAGACCGTTCAGGAAGTCCGAATGGAAGATCGTCCCCGGGCCGGTGTAGGCCTCGGATTCAACGGCGAAATCTTCGCCAGCGCCTTCAGGTCTCACGACCGGGATAATGGGCAGGTCGTATTTGGTCGCGAACTCGAAATCGCGCTGGTCATGGGCGGGACATCCGAAGATGGCGCCGGTGCCGTAGTCGGACAGGATGAAGTTGGCGATCCAGACGGTGACCTCGCGACCGTCGAACGGATGCACCACCTTCAGGCCGGTGTTGAAGCCGATCTTCTCGGCCTGTTCGATCTCTGCCTGGGTCGAGCCGCCCTTGCGGCATTCGGCGATGAAGGCGGCGGCCTCCGGACTGGTTTCCGCCAGGGCCACGGCGACCGGGTGGTCGGCGGCGATGCCCATGAAGCTGGCGCCGAACAGGGTGTCCGGACGGGTGGTGTAGATCTCCAGACCTTCGGGCGCGGCGGCGGGGGCGTCACCGGCCCATTTCCAGGTCATCTGCAGACCCTTGGAGCGGCCGATCCAGTTCTCCTGCATCAGGCGGACCTTGTCGGGCCAGCGGCCTTCCAGTTCCTTCAGGCCCTCGATCAGGTCGTCGGCGTAGTCGGTGATGCGCAGGAACCACTGGTTCAGCTTGCGCTTCTCGACCAGGGCGCCCGAGCGCCAGCCGCGACCGTCCACGACCTGCTCATTGGCCAGGACGGTGTTGTCGACCGGATCCCAGTTGACGATCGAGTCCTTGCGATAGACCAGGCCGCGCTTGAACAGCTCCAGGAACCACGCCTGCTGCTTGCCGTAGTAGGCGGGGTCGCAGGTGGCGAACTCGCGGCTCCAGTCCAGCGAGAGGCCCAGCAGCTTCAGCTGGTCGCGCATGTTGGCGATGTTGGACCAGGTCCAGTCGCCCGGATGGATGCCGCGCTCGATGGCGGCGTTCTCGGCGGGCAGGCCGAAGGCGTCCCAGCCCATTGGATGCAGGACGTCGAAGCCCTGGGCGCGCTTCGACCGCGCCACCACGTCGCCCATGACGTAGTTGCGGGCGTGGCCCATGTGGATGTTGCCCGACGGGTAGGGGAACATCTCCAGGACGTAGTATTTCGGCTTGCCCGTGCCCTCCGTCGGAGTGCGGAAGGCGTCAGCGGCCGCCCAGCGGGCCTGCTGGCGGGGTTCGGCGGTCTTGGGCTCGTAGCGGGCCACGGGAATCCTTCAGGCATCGCTCCTTGAGGGCGCGCCTGAAGGAGGCTGTGGTCGTGAGAGTGTTTTAGCGGGCGTTCTGGAGGTTGAGCTGGCGCGCCTTGGTCAGGATCGCGTTCTCCAGATCGGTTTCCGTCTGCGCGGCGACCGGGGCGGCGACCCACTGGCCGTCGGCGGTGCGGGTTTCCTTGGTCACCGACACGTTCAGGGCGTCGGCGCGCAGGCGGGTGTCCAGGATGAAGACGGTCGCCTTGAAGCGCTCGTTCGGCGTCTGGGCGTCGGTGTACCAGTCATAATTGATCACGCCGCCCCACGGATCGGCGTTGGCCAGCGGCATGAAGGCGAGGGTATCGAGGCTGGCGCGCCACAGGAAGGCGTTGACGCCGATGCCGGTCTGGGCCGCCGCGCGGTTGTTGGCCGACGACGAACCGCCGCCGAAGACATCGCCGATGGTGGGGCCAAAGGGCCGCTCGGCCGAGCAGGCGCTCAACACGAGGCCCGAGGCGATCAGGGCGAGCGTCGCACCGCGAACCAGCACCATCGAGAGTTCTCCATTCCATCAAGGCACACGCCGGACCTTCCGTCGCATGCGCCGGCGCGCCCGTATACGGGTCTGAACCGAAGCGAGGCTCTATAACACGGTCAAAAGGGGCGATGACAAGGCACGACGCGCGAAGCGGCGCCGCATCGTGTCCGCGGCGGGGCGCGGAGACGGCGGCAGGCCTCGAAGTCGTGACGCTCGCGCCACAGGAGTCCTGTTGAGTCGCGCGGAACCGGGTTCCAGCGGCGCCGTTCCGTTGACCGTATGATCCGGTGGTGTCTAGTAGCTGGAAATAGATCTCGACGGGACGCCCGTCGTGACGCGAAGGGCAGGACATGCGCAAGAGCGCCGTCATCGCTGGACTGGTTGCGGGCCTCGGCCTGATGGCCATGGCTGACGCCGCCTCGGCCCAGACTGCCTCGCGCAATCGGGCGCCCGCCGTTTCCCTGAACGACGCCAACGCCGCCCGCAGCGCCGCGCCCGCGGCCCAGAGCCGTCTGCGCTTCACCGAGCGTGGCCGCTGGGGCCTGGACCTGAACGTGACCCAGCCGGTCGGCCGCGAGGAAAGCGCCGGTGACGTCGAGGCGGGCGCCTACTATCGCGTCAACCCGCGCCTGCGCGTCGGCGCTTCCGCTGGTCTGGCCGAGACGGAACGGGATCCGGCCCGCGCGCCGCAGACGGACCGTCCGACCGCGCGCTTCCGTCTGGAATCGATCTTCCGCTTCTGATCAGGGCCCGAAGGCCTCGCGGATCGACCCCACCCCCGCAATTCCGCACGCGCCCGAGCCGATGAGCCCGGCGGCGTTCGACGCCTTTATGCCGCCCAGGGCGTAGACGGGGACCGGCACGTCCCGCACCACCGCCCCGAAGCGCTGAAGTCCCAGCGAGGGCTTTGAAGCCGAGGCGCCGCCGGCCTCGAAGACGGGCGAGACGATCAGGGCGTCGATGCCCGTGAGCGGCGGCAGGGCGGTCAGGGCATGGAAGGCGGCGGTGATCCGCCAGTCGGGCCGCCGGGCCGCCAGGTCGGGCGCCTCGCCGATCCGGGCTTCCGGCAGATGGACCCCGTCCGCTTCAACCGCCTCGGCCAGTTCGGCGTCACGACCGATCAGTAACAGGCCGTCGCGCTTCCGGGTCGCCTCACGCAGGCGCAGGGCCGTGTCCCGGGCGTCCGGCGCGCCGAAATGGCGGTAGACGACGCCGGAGCCGACCGGCAGGCGCGCGGCCACGGTCCATGGCTCGGGCGTCCGCGCCGGATCGGTGAAGAAGAGCAGGGGCGGCAGGTTGGGCGGCGCAACGCCCGAGCCGCGGCTGACTTTCGCCGCCTCGCGGGCTAGATCACTGGCGACCCGCCACAAGGCCTCCGCGTTCGACCGGTTCATGATCTCCTCTTCCCCCGATCTCTCCATCGCGTCCAGCTTCGAGACGGTGCGTCGCAAGATCGCCCGCGCCTGCCGGATCGCCGGGCGCGATGCGGAGACGGTGACGCTGGTGGCGGTGACCAAGACCCAGCCGGATGCGGCCCTGGACGCGGCTCTGGCCGTCGGGCAGCGGGTTTTCGGCGAGAACCGGGTGCAGGAAGCGCAGGGGCACTGGACGACCCGCCGCGATACCCCCGGCCTCGAACTGCGCCTGATCGGGCCGTTGCAGACCAACAAGGCCGCCGACGCCGTGGCCCTGTTCGATGTGATCGAGACGGTGGACCGGCCGAAACTGGTCGAGGCGCTGGCGGCGGAGGCCGGAAAGTTCGGGCGCGGCCTGCGCGTGCTTGTTCAGGTCAACACCGGCGCGGAGCCCCAGAAGGCCGGCGTCCTGCCGGAAGAGGCGGACGCGCTGATCGCCCGGGCGAAGGCGGCGGGGCTGACGGTCGAGGGTCTGATGTGCATTCCGCCCGCGGACGAAGCGCCGGGCCTGCATTTCGCCCTGCTGCGCAAGATCGCGCGGCGGAACGGCCTGACCGCGCTGTCGATGGGGATGAGCGGCGACTATGAGGTCGCAATCCGCTTCGGCGCCACCCATGTGCGGGTCGGTTCGGCCCTGTTCGGGGACCGGAAACCTGCCGAAACGCCGCCTCGCGACTGAAAATCAACCTGCAACGGACCGGCGCCCTTGGCGTTTGGACCGGCTCTGTCCATTGTTACGCCCATGCCGACGCCCAAGACGATCCTGATCATCGACGACGACGACGACCTGCGCGAGGCGCTGGCGGAGCAGCTGGCCCTGCATGAGGCGTTTCGCCCGGTCCAGGCCGCGACCGCCACCGAAGGCGTGAAGATGGGCCGCGAGGTGCGCGCCGACCTGATCCTGCTCGACGTCGACCTGCCCGACATGGACGGGCGCGAGGCCTGCCGCCTGCTGCGCAAGGACGGCGTCTCGACCCCGATCATCATGCTGACCGCCCAGTCGTCGGATTCCGACACCGTGCTGGGTCTGGAAGCCGGGGCCAACGACTACGTCACCAAGCCCTTCCGCTTCGCGGTCCTGCTGGCGCGCATCCGCGCCCACCTGCGCAGCCACGAACAGTCCGAGGACGCGGTCTTCCGCATCGGGCCCTATGAGTTCCGTCCCGCCGCCAAGGTGCTGGTCGACGACAAGGGCAAGAAGGTCCGGCTGACGGAAAAAGAGACCAACATCCTGAAGTACCTCTATCGCGCCGGGGCCAAGGCCGTGTCGCGCGAGGAACTGCTGACCGAGGTCTGGGGCTATAACGCCGGGGTCACCACCCACACGCTGGAAACCCACATCTATCGCCTGCGCCAGAAGATCGAGCCCGAGCCCGGTCAGGCGCGGCTGCTCCTGACCGACGCGGGCGGGTACCGGCTTCAGCCGTGATCCTCTGTTCGGCAGCGCTGGCCGTTGCGTTGAATCTGTCTCCTGCTCCCGATCCCGAGCACGTAGACGCGCCGCGTAACGCCACTGAGGCCGCGCTCATCGAGACCATTCACCACCGGTCTACGGGCAGGGCCTTCGAGGCGGTCTTCATGGACGCGACGGTCTATGTCCGTATCGAGCCTGAAACCTATGCGGCGCTCCAGCAGGCGAGAGCCGAAGGCCGAACCTCGCTTGACGGCGTTCAGATGCAGCTCTGGGCGGTGGAACCCCAGCCCGGTCAGTACGCGCTCGGCGTCTATCTGTCGGAACAGGCCTTCAACAATCACCACAGCGGCCATCACTGGATAAGCCTGCCGGGCCGAGCCGCTCTCGGCTACGCCAAGGCCAATGGCTTCGGCGTCTGGGTTACGGATGGCGGCCCGACCGGCGAGCGAGCCGACGGCCACACGGCGCTGTGGACCTCGGCCGAGGTGGGGCTCGTGTTGTCCCGCAATCCTGCGCCGGCGGAAGGTGAGTCGGACTAAGCCTCCGCGACCGCGGCTTTGGCGTTCCGCTTCTCCATCGACAGACTGAGGATCGCCAGCGCCAGAGCGGCCAATGGCACGACGGCCGAGATCATCGGGACGGCGCTGATGCCGATGCTCGCGATCACCGCCCCGCCCAGCCAGGCGCCGAAGGCGTTGCCCAGGTTGAAGGCGGCGATGTTCAGGCTGGAGGCCAGGCCCTGACCCGCGCCGCCCGCCTGCTGAAGCACGCGCAGCTGCAGCGGGGCGACGGTGGCGAAGGCCGATCCGCCCAGCAGGAAGGTCGCGATCACGGCGCCGTAGCGGTCGTGGAAGGCCCAGCCCGAGGCGAACATCACCACCGTCAGGGCCAGAAGCGTGCCCAGCAGGGCCGGAGCCAGTCGCTTGTCGGCCAGCTTGCCGCCCAGCAGGTTGCCGCCGACCAGACCCGCGCCGAAGACCAGCAGGATCGGCGAGACGGCGGCCTCGGACCAGCCCGACATCTCTGTCAGGATGGGCTGGATGTAGGTGAAGATGGCGAAGACGCCGCCGAAGCCCAGCACGGTCATGGCGAGGCCCAGCAGGACCTGCGGGCGTTTAAGAACGGCGAACTCGTCGCGCAGGCGGCCCAGCGGCTCGGTCGATTTCACGGCCGGCACGGCGACCGCGAGGACCAGCAGGGCCAGAAGGCCGATGCCGGTGACGGCCCAGAAGGTCGAGCGCCAGCCGAAGTGCAGGCCCAGCCAGGCGCCGAAGGGCACGCCCATCAGGGTGGCAAGGGTCAGGCCGGTGAACATGATGGCGATGGCGGACGCCTTCTTCTCCGGCGCGACCAGGCCGGTGGCGACCACCGCCCCGACGCCGAAGAAGGTGCCGTGGGCCAGGGCCGTCAGGATGCGGGCGGCCATCAGCAGCTCGTAGGTCGGCGCGATCGCGCAGGCGAGGTTGCCGAGGGTGAAGATGCCCATGAGGACCAGCAGGGTTGTCTTCTTCGGCAGGGTGCGGGTGGCGATGGTCAGCAGGGGCGCGCCGACGAAGACGCCGAGCGCATAGCCGGTCATCAGCAGGCCGGCGGCGGGAACGGAAACGCCCAGATCGCCTGAGACCTGCAACAGCAGGCCCATGATGACGAATTCGGTGACGCCGATGCCGAAGGCGCCGACGGTCAGGGCATAGAGGGCGAGCGGGGTGCGGGAGGGTGCGCTGGTCATGGCGGCCAGATGGCGGAGCGCCGTCATCCGCACTAGATGTCATCAAAGACCTTCATCTGTGAGATCAAGTCAACGATGGCGCGACTGGACCTGAACCGCTCGGGCGAGATGGAGGTGTTCGTGCGCGTGGTCGCGGCGGGCGGCCTGTCCCCGGCGGCGCGCTCGCTGCGGATGACGCCCTCGGCGGTCAGCAAGCTGCTGGCCCGGCTGGAGGCGCGGCTCGGCGCGCGGCTGATCAATCGCTCGACCCGCCGCCTGACCCTGACGCCCGAGGGGCAGGTCTTCCACGACCAGGCGGTGCGGGTGCTGGCCGATATCGACGAGGCGGAGCGGGCGGTGACCAGCTCGGCGACGCCGCGGGGGCGGGTGCGGGTGAACGCCAGCGTCGGCTTCGGCGTTCACTGGCTGATCCCGCTGGTCCCGGCCTTCACCGCCCGCTACCCCGAGGTGGCGCTGGATCTGGTGCTGACCGATCAGGTGGTGGACCTGATGGACGCGCGGACCGATGTGGCGATCCGGGTCGGACCGATGCCGGCCTCGTCCCTGATGGCGCGCAAGCTGCTGGAGACCCGGATGGCGGTGGTGGCCAGCCCCGACTATCTGGCGCGGCGAGGGTCGCCCGGGACGCCGGACGATCTGTCCGCCCACGACCTGATCGGCTTCAACTTCACCCGCCATCTGGCCGGCTGGCCGCTGCTGACCACGGACGGGCAGAAGGTCATCCATCGTTTCGACAGCCCGGTGACGGCCGGGGACGGAGAGACCGCGCGGGCCTTGGCGCTGGCGGGCTCGGGGCTGGCCCGGCTGTCCCTAATCCACATCCAGGCGGACCTCGACGCCGGTCGGCTGGTGAAGGTGCTGGAGCCCTTCAATCCCGGCGACATCGAGGAGGTCCGCGCCGTCTATGTCGGTCACGGCGGACGGCTGCCGTCGCGCGTGCGGGTCTTCCTCGACTTTCTGGCGGAAACCGTTCGCCCGAAGGTCGGGGGTTAGAGGCTGCGGCCCTGATCGGCCCGCCATTCCGTCAGCCGGACGCCGTCGCTTGTCTCGAAGGCGACGATGTCCAGCGAGACAGCGGCGATACAGGTCGGGCGAATATCCGGCCCGGGGACGGTGCAGCGGACCGGGCGTCCGTCCGGGAAGGTCGTAATGCGACCCTCAAGCACCAGCCGGTAGCCGCGCGCCGGCGCTGCGGGCGGAGCGCCTTCGGCCCCCCGCAGGACATGGCGGTAGGCGTCATCGGTGCGGCGGCCCAGACGGGAGCCGCCCTCGGGATGGATCACCGCCAGACCATCGGTCAGGGGCGAGGTTGGTCCGACCGCGGGCGCCTCGCCGTCCGGGTCGGCGGTGACCGGCGTCGGGACGGCCGGGCAGTCGCCGGTGGCCAGCCAGGGCCGGGATATCCAGTAGCCGTCGACACGGTCCCAAGGCGGCTCCCCGGCGCTTCCGGCGGGACCGCCGGCGGTCCAGTTGGCCGGAACGAGGGTGAGGGTCTGGGCGCGGCCATCGTCGCTCCAGCGCCAGGCGGCGAGGCCGTCAGGGCTGGTCGCGCCGGCCGGCCCGGTGCAGCCGAAAGGCAGTTTCAGCGCGAAGCTGCGCCCGGCCAGGGCGGCGCCGTCGGGCGTTCCACCGGCGGCCCGGGTCGATGCGGCCGTTGCGAGGGCGGAGATGATGTCCGTGCGAGAGAGGGTCGTCGGCGACGCCGTGGTCGTGGGCGGAGGCGTTGCCGCAGGCTGGGGCGCCGGATCCGGCCGCGGTTCATCCCTCTGGCAGGCGGTGAGGGCGAGGGGGGGCAGGATCAAAAGCGCAAGCTTGTGAAGACTGGACCTCGCTGCCATGGAACTCTCGCCTCCCAACGTCGCTGTGCACAGAAGCCTAGCGCGTAGAGGCCGGGGAGGTTCGTGAATTTCGATCAAATAGCAGCCCTTGTGGTTCTCGCCGGGGTCATCGGCGCCCTTGTGCATGGCAAGCTGAGGGCTGACGTCGTCGCCCTGACCGGGGCGGCGATCCTGTTGGTGCTGGGCGTCGTCCGCCCGGTCGAGGTGCAGGGCGCCTTCGCCAGCCCGGCGGTGATCGCGCTCGCGGGCCTGTTCGTCATCGCCTATGCGATCGAGTTGTCCGGCCTTCTGGCGTGGCTGATCCGCAAGGCGCAGGGCCTGACGCGGGTTATGGGATCCCAGGCCATCTGGTTGGTGATCGGCGCCTGCGGCTCGGTCGGGGGCTTTCTGAACAATACGCCGGTGGTGGTTCTGGCCGCGCCGGTGGTGCGGGACATGGCGACCGCGCTGAACCTGTCGCCCAAGCGCTTCCTGATGCCGTTGAGCTATGTGGTGGTGCTGGGCGGGTTGCTGACCCTGATCGGCACCTCGACCAATCTGCTGGTCAACGACATGGCCCGGAACGCCGGGCAGCCGGTGTTCGGCCTGTTCGACATCACCGGCGTTGGTCTGGTGATCGCACTGACCGGCGGGTTGTATCTGTATTTTGTCGGCGCTCGGCAGCTGGATCGTCCGGCCCGCTTCGACGAGGTGCGGATGAAGCGCCGCCAGCTGGCGGAGGCCCGGATCCGGGCGCGCAGCCGCAACCGGACGACGTCTCTGGGCTGGTTGGGCCGGGTCTTCGGCGTCCGTCCCGGCGCCGCGTCGGCCGACATCGCCGGGGATGCGGCCCTGGGCGACGTCGCCCTGTTCGAGGAGGGAGCCGATCAGCCCTTGCGGCCGGGCCGGGCCTTTGCGGCCCTGGGCGTCTTTCTGGCGGTTATCGCGGCCTCGGCCCTGGGGATCGCGCCGATCGCCGCCGCGGCTTTCGCCGGGGCGGTTCTGCTGATCCTCTGCCGGGTCATCACCGCCGATGAGGCCTATGCCGGGCTGCGGCCGGAAATCCTGCTGCTGATCGCCGGCATGGTGGTGGTCGGCATGGCGATCGAGGTGACGGGGCTGGCGGCCGTGGCGGCCTCGGGTCTGATCGATGTGATCCGCCCGTTGGGCCCGCTGGGGGCGCTGATCATCTTCTACGGCGTGACCCTGTTCGCCACAGAGCTTCTGTCCAACGCCACGGTGGCGGTTCTGATCACCCCGGTCGCCGTCGCGCTGGCGGAGAGCCTGGGGGTCGATCCCCGCCCCTTCCTGGTGGCGGTGATGATGGCCGCCTCGGCCGCCTTCGCCACGCCGTTCGGCTATCAGACCAATGTGCTCGTCTTCAACATGGCCGGGTACAGCTACATGGACTTCGTGCGGGTCGGCATTCCGCTGAATCTGGTCACCTGGGCCGCCGCCATGGTGGCGATCCCGATCTTCTTCCCCTTCTAGACGTCCAGATCCATGGTCACAGGCGCGTGGTCGCTGGGCTGTTCCCAGGCGCGGACGTCGTCGTGGATGCGGGCCGAACCGGCCTTCACCGCGGGGGTCAGCCCGGGCGAGGTCCACAGGTGGTCCAGACGCAGGCCGCGGTTCGACTTGCGGAAGTCGGCGGCGCGATAGCTCCACCAGCTGGCCAGCTTGGTCGGCTCGGGGATCTGGGCGCGCAGGACGTCGGTGAAGTCGCCCGCGTCCTGAAGCCGCTTCAGGGTCTCGACCTCGATCGGCGTGTGGCTGACCACCTTGGACATGTAGCGGTGGTTCCAGACGTCGTTCTCGCCCGGCGCGATGTTGAAGTCGCCGGCCAGGATCAGCGGGCGCTGGCGGTCGCGGGTGGCCATGTCGGCGGTCAGGCGCTCGTAGAAGTCCAGCTTGTGATCGAATTTCGGGTTCAGGGCGCGGTCGGGCAGGTCGCCGCCGGCGGGGATGTAGAAATTCTGGATCTCGACCCCGTCGACCATGACCCCGACGCAGCGGGCATGGCCCTCGCGACAGACGTCCAGCCTCGGCGCCTCGGTGATCGGCTTGCGGCTGGCGATGGCCACGCCGTGCCAGCCCTTCTGGCCGCCGATCTTCAGGTGCGGCAGGCCCATGGCCTCGAAGGCGGCCCGGGGGAACTGGTCCTCCAGGCATTTGATCTCCTGCAGGCACAGGACGTCGGTCCCGCTCTCGGCGACGAAGCGGCTGACCTGATCGATGCGGAGGCGGACCGAATTGATGTTCCAGGTGGCGATACGCAGCATGGTCAGCGGAACTCTGGCAGGCGGCGGCTGATGGAGACGGCGGTGCGGCGGATGCGGTCGCCCAGCGATTTGCTGCGCCCCCGGACCGCAACATCCTCGGGCGCGCCCCACTGCTTGCGCACGGCGTCGAACAGAATCTTGTGCCGGTCGTACTGGTGCACGACGGGGCTGGCGCTTCCGTCGGGATTGGCGATCAGCCCGTCGGGGCGGAGCTGGGGCCTGGCGCCGGCGCCGATGGTGGCGACCCGGTCGTAGTTGGGGCGGATGTCCGCCTCGACCAGTCCCAGATGGACGGCGAGATTGCAGGCTGCCTGATCGGCGCCGAAGATACCGCCGATGGCGGATCGGGGGATGGCCGACAGCAGCAGGATGGCCTTGCACAGGCGGCGCACGGCAGGGACCGGACCAAAGACGGTGCCGACGCACAGGCACGGCTGGTCAGCGATCAGGGCGGCGACGTCCGGACCAACGAGGGCCTTCAGGTATTTCTGGTCGAAGGCGTGGTCCGCCAGGGTCCACTCCTCGCTCTCGATGAAGACCTCGAGGGTCGTGGCGGGGCGGGCGAAGGGATCGCCCTGGAACATCACGTCGCGCACGTCGGTCAGCAGGACCTGCTCGACCTCGGGATGGGCGGCCAGCCAGACGTCATAGGCGGCGAAACGCTCCATGACCGGATGCGGGGACCAGTCGCCGGACGGCAGGGGCGCGGCGGCGGTGACGCCATATTCGGCGAACAGGGCGTGGATATCGGGGCGGTCATCCGCCGTCAGCACGATCTCGCCGTCGAACACCGCCCGCAGGGACCGCACGAAGGGCATCAGCTCCGCCGCTGGATAGCCGGTCGCATAGCCCAGCACGGCGCGGGATTTCATCCCGGTGGCGGCGGCCTTTCGGCCGGGCGGAACGAGGACGGCGCTGAGCCAGCCCAGATAGCGGGAAGCGGAGGACATGGCTGTCCGTACAATGCCCGCGCTTCGCCGAACAGCCCTCGGCAGGGCCATAAAAAAGCGCCCGACCAGAGGGGTCGGGCGCTGAAGGTTTCGTCTCTCTCTCGCCGCCGGGAAGGGGATGAAATCCGTAGCGGTTCAGATCGGCTCCCACCGATCTGTGGCCAAAGTGCCACTCTCGGGAGAAAATGTCAAACCGATGCGGAGCGAGGCGCCGCCGTGTCGATACAGCAACGCTTCGCGCGGCAGGCGAGTTCTAGTTGCGGCCCGGACGACGGGTCGGGTCGCGCAGCTGGAACAGGCTGGCGGCCAGATTGGACGCCGGCTGCAGGGTGGTCAGTCGCGTCGTGGTGCGCGCGCCCTGGGCGTCAATGATGGTCCATTCCTGCAGGCGGACGGGGTTGCCGGCGAAGGACAGGATGATCTGGCCGTCGTTCGGGCGGCGGGCGTCCCGGGCGGTGATGGCGAAGGCGCCCGACTGCATGCGGGTGACGCGGTCGATGCGGACGCCCTGATCCAGACGGACATTGCGGGCCAGGAAGGCCGACAGCGGGGTCTGGCCCAGCGGCACCTGCTGGAAATTGTTCAGGCGCGGGTCGTAGCGCTTCACGTTGTGGCCGTCCGAGACGACGAGCAGGCCGGCCGGATTGGTGTACTCGAACCGCATCTTGCCGGGACGTTGCAGGTAGAAGCGGCCGGAACGCTGGGCCGGGCCGGACACCTCGGTGAAGTTACCCTGCGCCGAGGTCAGGCCCTGCAGATAGGTCTGGGCGCGTTGCAGCGTGGCCTGGTCCTCGGCGGACAGGTTGGATTGGGCATGGGCCGGCAAGGCCGCGATGGCGGCGACGGCGGCGGTTCCAAGCGCGAAGGCGCGACGTGAGACGGTCATGGCAAGCTTCTCCCGTTCGGGATGGTTGTCGATCAGGCCGTCTTGCCGGAGCGGTCGGGCGGGGGTTTGACCCAAGCCTGACCATATTCCGGCGCTCCGATGAAGGGGTGTTCATCGACGCATCGCAAAACAGCGGGGCAGTAACGACCCGGCCAGCGTCCCGTTCCTCCTCAGGAGCGCGCGAAGCGCCAGGCCGCGTTGGGTCGAGAAGGCTGAGCCTTCTGACCGCGGCCCGCTTACATGGGCGGCGGGCCGGCCAGGACGTCGCGCTTGCCGGCGTGGTTGGCGGGGCTGACCACGCCCTCCTGTTCCATCCGCTCGATCAGGGAGGCGGCGCGGTTGTAGCCGATCTGCAGGCGGCGCTGGACGTAGCTGGTCGAGGCCTTGCGATCGCGGGTGACTACGGCCACGGCGCGGTCATAGAGGTCGTCGCCCGAGGAGCTGTTGCCGCCCTCGTCGCCATAGACGTTGTCGCCGTCGCCGTCCGGATCGTCGGTGATCAGGTCCAGATAGTCGGGCTCGGCCTGGGCCTTCAGGTGGTTGCAGACGGCCTCGACTTCCTTGTCGTCCACGAACGGGCCGTGCAGGCGGGTGATGCGGCCGCCGCCGGCCATGTAGAGCATGTCGCCCTGGCCCAGCAGCTGCTCGCCGCCCTGCTCGCCCAGGATGGTGCGGCTGTCGATCTTCGACGTGACCTGGAAGGAGATCCGGGTCGGGAAATTGGCCTTGATGGTGCCGGTGATGACGTCCACCGACGGGCGCTGGGTGGCCATGATCAGGTGGATGCCGGCGGCGCGGGCCATCTGGGCCAGACGCTGGACGGCGCCTTCCACATCCTTGCCCGCGACCAGCATCAGGTCGGCCATCTCGTCCATGACCACGACCAGATAGGGCATGGGCTCGGGGCGGATCTTCTCGGACTCGTAGACCGGACGGCCCTGCTCGTCGAAGCCGGTCTGGACGGTGCGTTCGAAATGCTCGCCCTTCTCGATCGCGGCGCGGGCGCGGTCGTTGTAGCTGGCGATGTTGCGCACGCCGAGCTTGGACATCCGCCGATAGCGGTCCTCCATCTCGCGCACGGTCCACTTCAGGGCGACGACCGCCTTCTTGGGATCGGTGACGACCGGGGCCAGCAGGTGCGGGATGCCGTCATAGACGCTGAGTTCCAGCATCTTCGGGTCGATCATGATGAAGCGGCACTGTTCCGGCGTCAGCTTGTACAGGATCGACAGGATCATGGCGTTGACCCCGACCGACTTGCCCGAGCCGGTGGTGCCCGCGATCAGCAGGTGGGGCATGCGCGCCAGGTCGGCGACATAGGGCTCGCCGCCGATGGTCTCGCCCAGCGCCAGAGGCAGCAGGTGCGAGGGCTTGTCGTATTCGGTCGAGGCCAGCAGGTCGCGCAGATAGACCGTCTCGCGTTTGGCGTTCGGCAGTTCGATGCCGATGGCGTTGCGGCCCTGAACCACGCTGATGCGACAGGCGCGGGCGGACATGGAGCGGGCGATGTCGTCGGCCAGGGCGACGACGCGGCCGTGCTTCACGCCGGGGGCAGGGACCAGTTCATAGAGGGTGACGACCGGGCCGGGGCGGATCTGGTCGATCACGCCGCGCACGCCGAACTCCTGCAGCACGCCCTCCAGCATCTTGGCGTTCTGCTTCAGCGATTCCTCGTCGACCGAGGCGGTGCGCTGGGCCGGCTTGGACAGCATGCCGAGCGGCGGGAGGTCGAAGCCCTCGGTATTGCCGGCGAAGTCGAAGGCGGTCTGGTTCTCGTCCACCTCGCGGCGCGAGGCCTTGGGCGCCTTGGCGGCGGCGACCTTGGGTTCGGGCGCGGCGCGGGTCGGCACGGGTGTGGGGGCGGGCTCGTCCCACGGCGGCGTGTCGTCGCCGGCGTCGTCGAGGCTGACGGGGGCGTAGGCGGGCTCCGGCGACGGACCCGAGCGGGGCGCCGGTTCCGGCTCGAACTCGGGCTCCGGCTCGGGGCGAGGGCGCGGCGCGCGCTTCGGCGCGGGTTGTTTCGACGCCTTGGGCGGGGGCGGCGCGCGGCGGCTGCGGGCCCAGGCGAAGGTGTCGCCGAGATCGGCGATGCGCAGGCCGACGGCGTAACCGACGCCCCAGAGGCCCAGCGGCAGGAACAGGACGGCGGCGATGACCGGGGCCGCGCCGATCCGCAGGGCCTCGCAGGCCATGGTCAGCAGGCCGACCACGGCGTCGCCCCACAGGCCGCCGAAGCCGGTGGCCAGAGGCCAGGCGGCGGGGTCGGGCAGGGCGGACAGTCCGGCGGACAGGGCCAGCACGCCGCCGGTGGCGGCCAGCGCCTTCAGCGGGCTGGGCTTCAGCCGCTGCTGGATCGCGTCGCCGATGGCGCCGGCCAGACCGAAAGCCATGGCCAGCAGGACAGCCGGCCAGGCGGCGAGACCCAGGGTCTGCATCAGCAGGTCGGCGAACATCGCCCCGTTGGCCCCCAGCCAGTTGGTCGGCTCGACCGAGGCGGCGGCGTTCAGGCTGGGATCGGCCGGGTTCCACGAGATCAGGGCCACGGCCAGCAGGGCCGCCAGCAGGGCCTGCAGCACGCCGCGGAAGCGCACGACGAAGGGCGCGTCCCACAGGATGCGGGCGCTGACCCAGGCGCGTTGACCAAGGACGAGGGCGGCGGACATGCGGTCGCGATCTCCGGGAAGGCGGGACTCGGTCGCTGTTGTCGCCCCGGGAGGGTTAAGGGCCGTTTACCAGAGGGACAAAACGCCCGACGCCGAAGCACTGGACGTGGGGCCGTCGCGGCGCGACAACCGGGGCCATGAGCACGCCGGATCGCTACGACATCATCATCGCCGGGGCCGGGATGGCCGGGGCGACCTTCGCGCTGGCCGCAGCCCAGGGCGGGCTGAAGGTGGTGATGATCGATCCGCAGCCGTTCGACGCCCAGCTGGCGCCGACCTTCGACGGCCGGTCCTCGGCCATCGCCTTCGCCACCTTCCGCCTGTTCGACGCGGTGGGCGCAGGGGCGGCGATGCGGCCGCACGCCTGCCGGATGGATCGCATCCTGGTGACGGACGGTCACCGTCCGGGCGCGGCCAGCCGCAAGGCGTCGTCAGCCTTCCTGCGCTTCGACGCGGACGAGATCGCCGACCGGACCGCCGGCGAGCCGCTGGGCTACATGATCGAGAACCGTCGCATCCGCACGGCGCTGGCCGAGGCGGTGTTCGCCGCCGGGATCGAGGTGCGGGCTCCGGCGAAGCCGGCGTCTATCGAGGTCGGGCCGGGCAGGGCCACGGTGACCCTGACGGACGGGTCGGTGCTGGAAGCGCCGCTGGTCGTCGGCGCCGAGGGGCGGCAGTCGCCGGTGCGCAAGGCCGCCGGCATCGACACCCTGGGCTGGGGCTATGGCCAGAGCGGCGTGGTGGCGACCGTGTCCCTCGGCCGGGACCACGGCAATGTCGCCCATGAATACTTCCTGCCGGGCGGGCCGTTCGCCATCCTGCCGCTGACCGAACAGCGCGCCAGCCTGGTGTGGACCGAGACGACCCGCCGGGCCGAGGCCTTGCGCACCGCGTCGGACGAGGCGTTCAACGCCCATCTGATGCGGCGGTTCGGCGATTTCCTCGAAGACGTCACGGTGGTGGGACCGCGCTTTGTCTATCCGCTGTCGCTGCAGCTGGCCGCGGACATGACCGCCCCGCGCATCGCGCTTGTCGGCGACGCCGCCCACGGGGTGCATCCGGTCGCCGGTCAGGGGCTGAACATGGGGCTGAGGGACGGCGCCGCCCTGGCCGAGGTGCTGATCGAGGCCATGCGGACCGGGGAGGACATCGGCTCGGAGATCGTGCTGGACCGTTACGCCCGCTGGCGCCGGTTCGACAACGTCGTGCTGACGGCGGGCTTCGACGGCTTCGTGCGGCTGTTCTCGAATGACATCGCGCCGGTGAGGCTGGCGCGTGATCTGGGCATGGCGGCGGTCAACCGCATCCCCGCCCTGCGCAAGGCCTTCATGCACGAGGCGGGCGGCGCGACGGGTGACCTGCCGCGCCTGCTGCGGGGCGAGGCTGTTTAGAGCGCTATCGCTCGCCGCGCGGCGGCTCGCTGCTTGAGCGCGACGCCGCAGGAACGCCTCAGTCCAGCGGACGCGCTTCTTCGGCCAGCATGATCGGCACGCCGTCGCGGATGGGGAAGGCCAGTTTGGCGCCTTTGGACACCAGTTCCTGCGCCTCACGGTCATAGGTCAGCTTGCCGCGCGTGACCGGGCAGACCAGCGTCTCCAGCAGGCGCGGATCGACGGTGTTGGGGGTGTGGAAGGCGTCAGAGGACATGGGAGGGAGGTTACAGGTTCTAGGGGCCAGGTTCTAGGTTCCCGATCCGGGTTCCAGAAGGCGTCGGCTGAAACCTGAAACCTAGTCCCCAGAACCCAGAACCTGAATCCTTCACTGCATCAACGGCCCGTCGCCCTCGCCGTCGCCGCTGGCGGCGCCGATCTGCATCAGGGCGGTGAGGACTTCGGCGCGGCGGTCGAGGTCCAGGGCCTCGAGCAGGGCCTGTTTTTCGGTCGGCTCGAACGGCAGGGCCATGGCCAGGCTGTTGACCAGCGCCTCGGGCGGGGCGGTCTCGGCGGTGTCCCAGTCGATGTCGAGCCCCCGGGTCTCCAGATAGGCCTTCAGCGCCTCCAGCAGGGTTTCGCGATCCAGGGCCCCCTCACCGGCGGGCGGGGCGATCAGATCGTGGCCCCAGGCGTCGAAGGCGGCGCGCACCTGACGATAGGGGGTCTTCACCGGCAGCTCCGTCGCCACCCGGAACCGGGCCACGCCGGTCAGGGTGATCAGATAGCGCCCGTCCGAAGTCTCGTTGAAACTGGTGATCCGCCCCGCGCAGCCGATCGGCGACAGGCCGGGCAGGGTGGGCGCGCCGCCCGACGGCTGGATCATGCCGATGATCCTGTCGCCCGCCATGGCGTCATCGACCATGTTCAGATAGCGCGGCTCGAAGATGTTCAGCGGCAGCTGGCCGCGCGGCAGCAGCAGTATTCCCGGGAGCGGGAAGACGGGAATGACCTGCGGCAGGTCGGCGGCCCTGATGTAACCCTGAGCCACCGGCTCTCCTTACGCGAACAACAGGGACGACAGGCGGCGGCGTCCGTCGCGGGCGACCTCGGACGTGGCGCCGGCGGCTTCGAACACGGTCAGCAGCTGCTTGCGGGCGGCCTGGTCGTTCCACTCGCGGTCGGCGGCGACGATCTTCAGCAGATTGTCGACAGCGCTCTTGAAGTCGCCCGAGGCGGCGAGGGCCTGGGCCAGGTCGAAGCGGGCCTGATGGTCGTTCGGATCGGCGGCGAGACGGGCCTCGAGACCGGCGGAATCGCCCGACGGGGTCGCGGAGGCCAGCGACAGCTGGGCGCGGATCGACTGGACGGTCGGATCCTTCGAGTCCTGCGGGGCCATGGCGATGGTCTGGCGGGCCTGCTCGACATCGCCGTCCGCCAGATAGACCCGTGCCATGCCGGCGATGGCCTTCTCGTTGCCGGGGTCGAGGGTCAGCACCTGGTCAAAGGCCTGGGCGGCGCCGCCGAAATCGTTCAGCGAGAGGGATTCCTCGCCCAGCGACAGGATCTGGTCGATGTCGGAATTGGCGCTGGTCCCGCCGGTCAGCTTGTCGATGAAGGCCTTGATCTGGCTTTCGGGGATCGCGCCCTGGAAGCCGTCGACCGGCTGGCCGTTGACGAAGGCATAGACGGTCGGGATCGACTGGACGCGCAGCTGGCCCGCATAGGCCGGGTTCTTGTCGACATCGATCTTGACCAGCTTGACGGCGCCGCCGGCGGCGCGGACGGCCTTTTCGATCATCGGGGTCAGGGTCCGGCACGGTCCGCACCAGGTGGCCCAGAAGTCGACCAGCACCGGCTGGGTCTTCGAGGCCTCGACCACATCGGCCATGAAGCCGGCGTCGGAGCCTTCCTTGATCAGGTCGTCAGGCAGGTCGGTAAGGGTCATGTCGGTCCTGGTCTTCGATCAGTCGTAACGCACGAGCCGTCAGATGGTCCCTGTACAGCGACGCCTCAAGAGGCGCGACCGAGAGGCGCAGCGTCCGGCTTTCAGGCGGGGTCGTTGCCGGCGCCGGCGGGGCTCAGCTTCCAGCGGATCTTGGTCTCGGAATCGGTGCGGGCCGAGCCGCGCACCACGATCTGCAGCGAGCGTCGGGTTAGGCCCTCGTCCACATGCACCGAAGGCTCGATGGCCACGTCCGGCCCGTCGGTGCGGAACCACCAGCCCCGGCCCGAATGGCCGCGCAGCAGGATCGAGCGACGATCGCGGGCCAGCGAGGCCTGAACGCCGGGCTCCAGCTGGAAGCGGACGGCGTAGGGGGCGGCGATGGCGCGGACGACGTCCTTCTGGCCGTGCGCCGGGTGCAGTCGTTCCTCGGCGCGCAGCTCGTCCAGACGCTGATCCAGATAGAGGCGGCGCTGGTGCAGCAGGCCGAAGTCATGGACCCAGCCGTCGTGCTCGATCTCCAGCCAGACAGCGCCTTCGCCGTCGCGCTGGTTGGCGTCGACATGCAGGGGGCGGCCGATCAGGCGGGGGCCCAGCAGTTCGCCCTTCCAGCCGCCCAGCGGCTCGCCGGTCGAGGTCTCGCCCAGGGTCAGGGTCGAGTGGCCGGGCGTCAGGCGCAGGCCCTGCCGGTCGGCGGCGCGGGGCGTCCAGCCCGAGCCGGTGACCAGCCGATCCTTGCCGCAGACGATCTCCAGCGACAGGGGCTGGGCGCAGGCGGCGCCGGACCAGGGGCCGCGCGCCGGCGGGGCGGTGTCGGCGATGACGGTCAGCAGCGGGCTGCGGATGCGGGTCAGGCCGCCGACGACGCCGGCCACATCCTCGGGCCGGACCTCGGGGCCTCGCGCGGCGGCGACGCGGGCCGCCGTGGAGGGGCCGCCGCCCTGGAGGGTGGCGAGGCGCCCGTCGGGAAGGGTGTGCAGGGTGATCGCGTCCTGCAGCCGGGCGATGGCGTCGCCGACGGCCTCGGGCAGGTCTTCCGAAATCTGGCTGAGGCCGTCCTCCAGCGTCAGCAGGTCGAGCAGCAGCTCCAGCCCGGCTTCGGGGCTGCGGCTGGCATGGCCGCCGTCCGGGCCGACGGTGCGGGGCAGGGCCTTCGACAGGCGGGCCAGCGCCTTGCGGCGGATGGAGACCCCCGGCGGCCCGGCCAGGACGCAGCCGACGAGGGCGGCGGCGGTCATCCGCTCGGACTGGGTGGCGACCCCGCCGGGCGGACGCAGCAGCTGGCGCGCCTGACGGCCCAGAACGCTGGCCAGTTTCAACCGCTCGGCCTCGGTGGCGACCTGGCCCATGCGGCGGGCGGCGCAGGCCAGATTCACCGCGCGGCGGGCCAGGATGTCCGGATCCCAGGCGAAGGGCGACCAACGCACGAAAACATCGGACCAGATCAGGGTCAGGCGCAGGGCTTCCCGCGCGCCGCGTTCGCCCTGGGCGATCAGGGACGGCAACCAGGCGAAGGCGTGCAGGTCCACCGCGAAGGCGCGGTTGGGGCTGGGCCGGTTGAACGGCTCCTCATCCGGCCCG
The DNA here is from genome assembly GCF_042666595.1 of Brevundimonas sp. GCM10030266. NCBI lineage: Bacteria > Pseudomonadati > Pseudomonadota > Alphaproteobacteria > Caulobacterales > Caulobacteraceae > Brevundimonas > Brevundimonas sp. GCM10030266. The sequence goes on along the minus strand of NZ_JBHTCY010000001.1, from coordinate 684,361 downwards.
ATCTCGAGGCTGGAGCCGGCCAGCACGAAGCGGCCGCCGAGGATGCCCTTGCCGACGGTCGGATCGACCGGGCGGAAGTCGCGCGGCGTAGCCGCGAAGCTCTGGGCGGTGCGGCCGCGCAGGGTCAGGGCGTAGCCGGGCAGGCCATAGGCCTCGATCCACAGCTGGCGGGTCAGCATCCGCCCGAGGATGGCGGGCCACAGGGCCGGGCCGGTGCTGGCGCCGGTCGCGCGAACCGGGGTGCGGACGGGGGCGCCACGCAGGCCCGGGATCTCGCCGGGCGCGGGCCCGTCGCCTTCAGGTCGGGCGAAGGGGCCGAGGGGGCTCACGCGACCTTCAGGGCCTGGATGTTGGCGGCGTAGGCTTCAGGGCCGCCCTTGAAGACGAAGGAGCCCGCGACGAGGGCGTCGGCGCCGGCGGCGACGCAGGCGGCGGCGTTGGCCGAGGTCACGCCGCCATCGACCTGCAGGTGCGCCTTCGATCCGGCGGCGTCCAGCAGGGCGCGAGCCTTCTCGATCTTGCGCAGGGAGGTCGGGATGAACGACTGCCCGCCGAAGCCGGGGTTCACGGACATGAGCAGCACCAGATCCACAAGCTCCACCACCTCTTCCAGAACGGTCAGGGGGGTGCCCGGGTTCAGCACGACACCGGCCTTGGCGCCCAGCTGGCGAATGCGGCCCAGGGTCCGGTGCAGGTGCGGGCCGCTTTCCGGGTGGACGGTCAGGATATCGGCGCCCGCCTCCTTGTAGGCCTCCAGCCAGGGATCGACCGGAGCGACCATCAGATGCACGTCGAAGGGCAGCTTCGTGTGCGGGCGGATCGCCTTCACGATGTCCGGGCCCAGGGTGATGTTGGGCACGAAGTGACCGTCCATCACATCGACGTGGATCCAGTCGGCGCCGGCGGCGTCGAGGGCGCGGACTTCCTCGCCGAGTTTGGCGAAGTCGCTGGCGAGGATGGAGGGGCAGATCAGGGGGGCGGCCATGAGCCCCGGATAAGGCGGGTCGCGCGCGTGGGCAAGCCGGACGCCCGGTTCGCGGGCTGAACCATGCTACACGGTGTCGTCATCGTTCGTCGGGAGGGCCGCCGTGAGTGAGTATCTCGCAACCGTGGAATGGGTGAGGGGCGACCAGCCCTTCCTCGACAACAGATACGCCCGCGCCCACGACTGGCGCTTCGACGGCGGGGCGGTGGTGCGCGGCTCATCCGCGCCGGGCAGCGTGCCGGTCCCGCTGTCGGACCCGACCGCCGTGGACCCGGAGGAAGCGCTGGTGGCCGCCGTGTCCAGTTGTCACATGCTGTTCTTCCTCGCCTTCGCAGCCAAGGTGGGCTTCGTCGTGGACCGCTATCTGGACGAGGCGGTCGGGATCATGGGACGGGACGAGCGGGGCAAGGTCGCCATTGTCGCGGTGACCCTGCGGCCCGCCGTCAGCTTCTCCGGCGAGGCCCTGCCGGATGCGGCGGCGCTGGAAGACCTGCACCACCGGTCGCATGAGCACTGCTATGTCGCCAACTCCATCCGCGCGCCGGTGACGGTGGAGCCGCGTTAGACTGCGGGCGCGACGGCGACGTCTTCCAGCAGGGCGACGAAGCGACGGATGGCCTCGTCGGCCAGTTCCGGGTGGTAGCGCATGGGTTTGGCCGCGCCGGGCTCGTCAAAGGCGTGGGTGCCGTCGGCGATCCAGGTCTCGACGTCCGCCCCGCAGTTGCGGACCATGGCATGCACCTGTTCGGCGTTTCGGACGGTGGTCAGGTGGTCGCCGCGCGAGATGACCGCCAGCGTCTTGGGGCAATGCTTCCACGGCCGCATCCGGTTCAGCGCCCCCAGGCCGATGTAGGGATAGGCCAGATAGACCGCGCGGACCCCGTCAAGGCTGACACCGCTCGGGTCGGCGAGGCCCAGCATCCGGCCGTGCCGTTCGGAGCTCATCGCCTCCATGATGCCCCATCCGCCGTGGCTCCAGCCGGCCAGTGAGACGCGCGACGCGTCCACGTCCCGTCTGCGGGACACGCCGTCCAGCGCCGCCAGCACATCGCCCGCCCGCTTGTCGCCGCGCAGGACCAGCCCGGTGCAGACGGTCATCAGCGCCCGCTCCCGGCTCCAGCCGCGTGGACCGTAGGAGTCGATGATGAAGGCCCGCCAGCCCGCGGCCTTCGCCGCCTCGGCATAGTGGGTCATGTGCGCGCGAAGCCCGCCGCACCCGTGGAACAGGAGGACGGCCGGGCGTGGGCGGTCGTCCTCCGGGCCGATCACGGTGACGCCGGGTTCAAGCAGGGCCCAGCGGGCGGCGAGCGTATCCATGGGCGCAGTGAGCCCCGCTTTGTCCGCGAACGCCACCCCTTGCGACGGGTCAGTTTCAGATATATCTAAATCGCCATGAACAGATATATCGAAAACAAGGATGCGAAGATGTGGCATCACGGATGGGGCCATCGCGGCCCTCACCATTTCGGGCGCGGCATGCGCAATGAGTTCGGCCGCGGCTGGCCGGGTGGCGGTCGGGGCGGCCCGCGCGGCCATCGCGGCGGCGGAAAGCGGCTGCTGGCGCGGGGCGACCTGCGCTGGCTGATCCTGTCGCTGATCGCCGAGGACGGCCCGGCCCACGGCTATGAGCTGATCAAGGCCATCGAGACCCGAATGGGCGGCGCCTATGCGCCCAGCCCCGGCGTCATCTATCCGACCCTGACCCTGCTGGAGGAGATGGGTGCGCTGGAAGGGCGCGAGGAGGGCGGCAAGAAGCGCTACGCCATCACGGAGGCGGGCCAGACCCTGCTGGAGGAGAACGCCGACGCCCTGACCGACCTGCGCGAGATGCTTGCCAAGTTCGCCCATCGCGCGGCCCGTCCGACCCCGATCGCCGAAGCGATCGCCCGCCTGCGCGGCGTGGTCCACGCCAAGCTGGCCGAGGACATCCCGCTGGACGAGGCGCGGATCAAGGCCGTCGCCGACATCCTCAACCAGGCCGCCGACCGGGTGGAAAAGGCATGACCGATACCCTGCGCATCCCCCGCCGCGTCCGCCATTCGCTGAAATTCCGCCTGCTGGAGGTGGTCGAGGTCTCCGACCTGACGCCGTCGCTGAAGCGGGTGGTCCTGACCGGGGATCTGGAGGATTTCGTCTCCCTGGGCTTCGACGATCACGTGAAGATCTTCCCGCCGCGCGAAGGCGAGCCTCTGGTCCTGCCGACGGTCGGGCCGGACGGTCCGGTCTTCCCCGAGCCGAGGCCGACCGCGCGCGACTACACCCCGCGTGTCTGGGACACGGCGGCGAAGACCCTGACCATCGACTTCGCGGTCGGTCACGGCGGTCCGGCGACGGACTGGGTCATGGCGGCGCGGCCCGGCTCGCAGCTGGGCGTCGGCGGGCCGCGCGGCTCCTTCATCGTCCCGACCGCCTTCGCCCATCACGTGCTGATCGGCGACGAGACGGCGGTTCCGGCCATCTCGCGACGGCTGGAGGAACTGCCCGCCGGGGTGAAGGCGACCGTGATCGTGGAGGTCGAGGATGAAGCCTCGGCCCCGCCGCTGACCAGCGCCGCCGAGCTGACGGTGGTTCGTGTGGATCGCAACGGCGGGCCGCGCGGCCGGGTCGATGGCCTGCAGGCGGCGGTGGAAGCCGCCTTGGCCGACATCCCCCGTGAGGACGCCTACGTCTGGATCGCGGGCGAAAGCCAGGTCGCGCGGACGCTGCGGGGCGTCGTCGTCGCCATGGGTTTTGATCCCAAGGCGATGAAGGCCGCCGGCTACTGGCGCGCCGGAGCCGTCGGCGCCCATGAGGTCATCGAGGACTGATCACCCTGGCCATGCAGATCGACTCCGGACGCCCGACATAACGGCCGAAGGGGTCGGTCTCGCTCCAGCCCTGACGGCGATAGAAGTCGACGGCCCGGTGGTTCACCCGCCGGGTCGACAGCTTCAGCGTCGCATAACCCAGCCGTTCCGCCTCAGCCCCCAGCGCCGCCAGCAGGGCCGCGCCCACGCCCTTCGTGCCGGGCGCGGCATACATCCGCTTGATCTCGCCGACCCCCTCGGCCAGCGGACGCAGGACGCCGCAGCCGACCGGCTGGTCCGTCCCATCCAGCGCCAGCAGAAAGACCGAACCGGACTCGTCCGCCTGCGCGGGGTCGAAGGACGCGCGCCCGTCATCGCCGGTGATGGCGCTCAACGCATCGGACAGCGCGTCCAGCAACCGGACCGCCGCCGGATCATTCGGCGAGGCCTCAATGATCCGGACAGCTGTCATCGACCCACACCCCTGCACCGTCCGCGCTCAAGCAGCGAGGCACCGCGAGCCGAGCGCTAGCGCCAGAATTAATGCCGGAAGACCCGAACTCCGGTGAAGGCCATGGCGATGCCCTTCTCGTCGGCGGCGGCGATGACCTCGGCGTCACGCATCGAGCCGCCCGGCTGGATCACCGCCGTAGCGCCTGCCGCGACCGCTTCCAGCAGGCCGTCGGCGAACGGGAAGAAGGCTTCCGACGCGCAGGCCGACCCCTCGGCCAGCGAATGGGCCAGACCCTTGGCTTCGCCGGCTTCCTTGGCGCGGATGGCGGCGATGCGGGCCGAGTCCCGGCGGTTCATCTGGCCGGCGCCGATGCCGGCCGTCTGGCCGTCCTTGGCGTAGACGATGGCGTTGGACTTCACGTGCTTGGCCACGGTGAAGGCGAACAGCATGTCCTGGATCTCGGTCGGCGTCGGCTGGCGGCGCGTGACGATCTTCAGGTCCGAAGGCTTGATCAGGCTGCGGTCGCGGGACTGCACCAGGAAGCCGCCGGCGACCGAACGGAACACTTCGCCCGCGCCGTGCGGGTCGGGCAGGCTGTCGGTGATCAGCAGGCGCAGGTTCTTCTTGGCGGCGAAGACTTCCTTCGCCTCATCGTCGGCGCCGGGGGCGATGACCACTTCGGTGAAGATGTCGGTGATGGCGCGGGCGTCGGCGCCGTTCAGCGGGCGGTTGACCGCGATCACACCTCCGAAAGCGGAGACGGCGTCGCATTCCAGCGCGCGGGCGTAGGCTTCCGACAGGTCCTTGCCGACCGCCACGCCGCAGGGGTTGGCGTGTTTGACGATGACGACGGCGGGCTGCTCGAACTCGGCCACCAGCTCATAGGCGGCGTCGGCGTCGGCGATGTTGTTGTAGCCCAGCTCCTTGCCCTGGATCTGGGTGGCGTAGGCGACACCGGGGCGCGCTTCGCCCGTGCGGTAGAAGGCGCCCGTCTGGTGCGGGTTCTCACCGTAGCGCAGGGTCTGGGCCAGCGAGCCGGCGATCGACTTGCGGGCCGGGGCCTCGTCGCCGACCTGACCGGCGAACCAGCCCGAGACGGCGGCGTCATAGGCGGCGGTGCGGGCGAAGGCGCGGGCGGCGAGGCGCTTGCGCAGCTCCAGCGAAGTGGCGCCATCAGCCTTCAGCGCTTCCAGCACCTGATCGACCGCATCCTTGTCGACGCAGACCGCGACATAGCCGTGGTTCTTCGAGGCCGAGCGGATCATGGCCGGGCCGCCGATGTCGATGTTCTCGACGGCGGCTTCAAAACCACCGCCCGAGGCTACCGTGGCCTCGAACGGATAGAGGTCGATCCAGGCGATATCGATGCCGCCGATACCGTGTTCGGCCATGGCCGCGGCGTGGCTGGGTTCATCCCGCACGCCCAGCAGGCCGCCGTGCACCACCGGGTGCAGGGTCTTGACCCGGCCGTCCATCATTTCCGGGAAGCCGGTCAGGTCGGCCACATCCTTCACCGGCAGGCCGAACCCGGCGATGGCGGCGCGGGTGCCGCCGGTCGAGACCAGTTCGACGCCCAGATCGTGCAGGGCGCGGGCGGCTTCCTCCAGACCGGTCTTGTCGCTCAGCGAAATCAGGGCGCGCTTCGGCGCCACGCGGTTCGGCGCGGGGGGAAAATCGGGAGCGGCGGGCATGGCGACGTCCGTGTCTGGAATGGGGTCGGGGAGACGCGCGGGGCTCTAGCACGGGGACGGACGAAAAGTCAGCAAACCACCCGGAAAAGAAGGTCGCTTGACTCATTTCGATGATTAGCTAATCATCATAATATGAGTTCGGTCTTCAAAGCCCTGTCCGATCCCACCCGTCGCCGGGTCCTGCAGCTGCTGCGGCAGGGGCCGATGAGCGCGGGCGAGCTGAGTGATCAGTTCGACGTGTCGAAGCCGACGATGTCGGCGCATTTCGCGGTGCTGAAGGAGGCCGATCTGGTGCACGCCGAGAAGACCGGGAAGTCGGTCATCTATCACCTGAAGCTGTCGGTGCTCGAGGAGGCGCTGCTGGGCTTCGTCCATTCATTCGGCCTCGGCGCGGAGACGCCGGAGCCCGGAAAGGAGACTGCGCGATGGAGAAGGACCTGATCCCGAGCCTGATGTGGGCAGGCGGGCTGATCGCCCTGGCGCTGGCCGCCAGTCTGGCCCGGCAGATGGGCTATCTGGACAGTGACGGCGTGAACCGCATCGTCATGGGCGCCATCGGCCTGATGCTGGTGTGGCTGGGCAACCGGATGCCCAAGGCTTTCGTGCCCAGCGCCCAGGCCCGGAAGGCCAACCGGGTCGGCGGCTGGTCCATGGTGATCAGCGGGCTGATCTATGCGGGCTTCTGGGCGTTCGCGCCGGTGGATGCGGCAGTCTGGGGCGGGTGCGCCGCTGTGGCGGCGGGCATCGCGGTGACGATGGGGTACTGTCTGCACCTCCGCACCGGTGGTGAGCCGGCCTGAGGCGTCAGTCCGCCGCCATCGCTTTAAAATCCACCACCCTCACCGGCGCCCGGCCCATGGCCTCCAGCGCCTTGCGGAACTCGCCTTGCGCCAGTGCGGTCGTGGCGGTGTTGGTCAGGGGGTGGAAGTTGACGATGTCGGCGTCCCACAGGGCCTTGTCGAGGATGAAGGTCACGCGCTGGTCCGGGTCATTGATCAGGGCCAGGGCCGTGACCGAGCCGGGGCGGACGCCCAGGGTCTCGTAGAGCAGATGCTCATTGCCGAAGGAGAGGCGATCCGAGCCGATGGTCTTCGGCGCCCGCTTCAGATCGACCACTGTGTCCTGCCGGGCCGAGATCAGCCACAGCTTCCCCTTCTTGTCCTTGAGGAAGAGGTTCTTGGTGTGGGCGCCCGGCATGGCCGCCTTGAGCTCCAGCCCCTCCTCGACGCGGAAGACGGCGGGGTGGTCGTGGGTGGTCTGCGCGATCCCCTGTTCGGCCATCCAGTCCAGAAGGCGGTCGCGGTCGAAGGCCGGTTCGGCCACGGGGACGGAGGCGGTCGGGTTGTCTTCGGTCATCGGGCTTCGGTAGGGAGGAGGGACCGTATTCGCTTACCCGCCGGAGACCGCCCGTGGAACTGGAATGCTATCCGATGTCGCGGCAACCGCCGGATCTGGTGCCGGGCCGGGTCTCGCGGAACTGGATGGACGCCTTCGCCCAGCGGCACCCCTATCGCTGCCTGCCGCTGAACATGGCCAATACGACGGGGTGGGAGATCCTGGTCCCCTTCACCTTCACGGCCGAGTGGAACGGCGGGCCAAGCCAGAACGACATCGTCATCACGCCGGAGCGACCCAATCCGCAGCTCAGCCATTTCGTGACCTCGCACTTCTCGCGCGGGGTGCTGACCCTGCATCCGCAGTACCTGTTCCGCACGCCTCCGGGCTGGGGGATGCTGGCCGGCGGATCGCCCAACCATGTGAAGGACGGCATCCAGCCGCTGGTGGGCCTGATCGAGACGGACTGGCTGCCCTTCCCCTTCACGATGAACTGGATTTTCACCCGCCCCGGCAAGGTGAAGTTCGAGAAGGGCGAGCCCTTCTGTTTCATCACCCCGGTGGAGCACCGCAAGGTCGAGGCCTTCGAGCCGGTGATCCGGTCGCTGGAGTCCAACCCGAACATGAAGGGGCAGTATGACGCCTGGCTGAAGTCGCGGTCGGACTTCAACAACCGGCTGGCCGCCGGCGACGCCGAGGCGACGAAGGAGCAGTGGCAGCGGTTCTACTTCAAGGGCGAGATCCCCGCGGACCTCGGCTCGGCGCCTGCGACCCACACCAACAAGCGGCGGCTGAAGTCGCCCCGGGTGGGATAAACAAAAAGGCCCCGTCGGCGAACCGGCGGGGCCTTTCTGCAGTCCGGTGGACGGATCAGCTGCGCGGAACGCGCGAGCCGAGGTTGTTGACGACCTCGCGGGCGTCGAAGGCGTTGGGATCGTTGGTCGGCTTGGAGCCGCGACCCAGGACGACCTCGGCGGTGGCCTCGAAGCGGTCGATCTCGCGCACGTCGAAGTCACGGCCGAACGGATCGCGATAACCCCACGGGCTCCAGTAGCCGCGGCGGTAATAGCGCCACGACGGACCCCAGTAAGGGCTGTACCGGTCATAATAGAACGGGTCCGGCACGGCCTGCAGGCGGACATCGCGGTCCGTGGCGCGGTTCACGGTGGCGAACCAGTCGTGGCCATTTTCCAGCGTCAGTTCGGCCGCGCGCAGCAGCAGCGACATCTCGACCTGTTCGCGCGAGGTCACGGAATTGCCCGCGAAGCTGACGCGGAAACGGTCGGAATCGACGCGCTGTTCGGAATAGCCGTAGCGGCTGTCAGGGCCGGCCGGGGCGTAGGGCGTTGCGGTGGCGCAGGCGGACAGGGCGAGCGCCGCGGCCGTCACCAGCAGCACAGGCTTGAGGAAACGGGTGTTCATGGGATGCTCCTTGATGCGCCTACTTAGCGCCTTCTCGGCTGAACGGGACATGAACGGCGCCGGTTCCAATGTCGGCAAGCCGTTATAAACGCGAAAGAATAAGCACGGCGGCAGCGATCAGGAGAACGCCGGTCAGAAGGGCGAAGCCCTTTCGAAATCTGGGTTCGGACATGCGCCTGGACAAGGCCGCCCCGCCCAGACCGTAGGCGGACATGCTGACCACGTCCATGCCGATGGCGGCGACCGCGAACAGGGCCAACTGAGGCGCGGCGGGCCGGTTGACGTCGATGAAGGGCGGCAGGACCGCCGTAAAGAACAGGATGGCCTTGGGGTTGGCGATCTGGACCATGAAGCCGTCGATCAGGGCGCTGCGGCCCATCTTCACGGTCGGGGCGTCAGGATCGGCCGCCGTCGCGAAGGCGCCGCGCAGGGCCCGGTATCCCAGCCAGGCGACATAGAGGGCGCCGGCGATGGAGATGAAGCGAAAGACCTCGGGGAAGGCCGAGACGAGCGCGCCGAGACCCAGGGCGGCCGCGCCGAACCAGACCAGGGTGGCGGCGTTCATCCCGACCACGCCGGCCATGGCCCCGGCCTTGCCGCGCTGGACCCCGTTGGCGACCGAGAAGACGTTGGCCGGTCCGGGCGTGACCGCCATCACGGCCATCACCCCCAGGAAGGTGGCGTAGAGATGCGGATCGACGGGAAGGTCCATGCGCCGATCCTGTCGGACCGGCGTGGCCCGCGGTCAAGCTGTCAGTCGGCGCGCGCCGGGGACGGCGTGGGGGCGGGGGTCGCCACGGCCACCGCGACGGTGCCCGCCTCGGCGTCCTCGAGCGAAACGTCGATCTCGCCGCCGGTGACCTCGTCGATCGAATCCAGCGCCTCGCCCAAGGCGTATTCGGCGACCAGGCCGTAGGTGGCCATGTGCTCGGGATCGTTCGAGGCCCAGGCGCCGTTGGCGGCGACGCCGGTCGCGGCGTGAAGGACGCCGGATTCATTCACCCCGGCCATGGCCTCCTCGATGATGCCGCCGATGTCCACGTCGGCCAGCGCCGCGCCGGCGATGGCGCCCGCGTGTTCGGTGACGATGGCGGTGAAGGCGGTGACGTCCGGCTCATACTCGGCCCAGAGGGCGGCGATCCGGGTCTTCTTCTCGGTCTCGGACAGGGCGTCGTCGTCCGAGATGGCGTCGGCGCGTTCGCCGAAGGCCTCCATGCGGGTCTCCAGCCGTTCGGCGGCGGCCTCGATGGCGGCTTCGGCCGCATCGCTGGACGCATCGGACGCGGTGGTTTGCGGGTCGGCCGCGACCGCCGCCGTGATCGGCAGGACGGTGAGGGCGGCGGCGAGGGAGAGGGCCTTGATCATCGAACGGCTCCAGCGAAGGGCAGGACCGGAAGGTCCGCCCAACGCCGGGCGTTCTCAAGTGAAATCGCGGTAAGGCGGCCAGGAGCGGCCGTTGTGCGCGCCAAGCCCTATTCGGCAGAGGCGGGAGCTTCAGCCGCGGCTGCGGCTGCGGCCGCAACGATCTGGCTGCGGATCATGGCCGGCAGGCCCAGGATCTGTTGGGTCGCGACCGGAATGGTCTGGAGCATTTCAGCCTTCTCTTCCGCGTCCGTTTCCTTGGCCGCCTGCGCTTGAAGGAAGACGGTCAGTTCATCGACGAAGGCCTGCATTTTCGGCTGGTAGCGGGCCTCGATGGCGTCCAGATCGCTGTTCACGCGCGCCTGATCGCCGCCGGCCTTGACCACGGCGTCCATCTCCTGGGCCATGGTCCGGAACTCGGTCTGGAAGGCCTGGGCGCGAAGCTGGAAGGCGGCTTCGGCGGGATCGACGGGAGCCGGGGCCACGGGCGGGGCGGCGGGGGCTTCCTGGGCCAGGGCGGCGGGAGCGGAAACCAGCAGCGCCGAGGCGGCGAGGATGAGACGGATGGACATCGGCAGAGCTCTTGCAGGCCAGGGGGGACGCCAACCCTACCGGCCCCAGCCCCTCCCGCCAAATCCGGACTAAGTCAGCGCGCCATGAAGACGCCGGCCAAGGCTCCGGCGATGGCGGCTTCCCGGCTGGCCCGGTCCACCCGCGCCTGGGTGTCGAACATGAGCGCGGGCATCCTGGCGGGCAGTTCCCGAAGGCTCGCTTCCGCCTGCTGCGCGCCGGCAAGCATGCGTTCGCGTTCAGCCTCGTCCGTCGCCGCCGCGATGTTCGGCGCCAATAGATCCCGCAGGGTCGCCGCGTGGGCGTCGAAGAGCGGCTGATACCGGGCGGCGACGGCTTCCATGTCGCGTTGCGCACGGTCCCGGTCGCCGCGGGCGCCGCGGTAGGCGGCGTCCATTTCGCCCGCCATCTCGCGGATCTTAAGGGCGATGGCCTGCGCCAGCGTCGCCTCCGCGGCGGCTGTAGCCGGCGGCCGGTCCTGCGCGACCGCCGCGGTCGCGCCGCCGGCAAGCGCCAGCGTGACCGCGACGACGGCCAGTTTTCCCGTGATCTGCATCGGTTCCCCCCCGTTGAACAGGGAGGAAGCCTAGCCGCGCGCGTTACGCTTGCCCAGCACGCGCAGGCGCAGGGCGTTCAGCTTGATGAAGCCCTCGGCGTCGTGGTGGTCGTAGGCCTGGACGCCTTCCTCGAAGGTCACCAGATCCTGGTCGTACAGGCTCTGCTCGCTCTCGCGGCCGATGACCGTGGCGTTGCCCTTGTAGAGCTTGACCCGGACCGTGCCGGACACCTTCTGCTGCGAGTAGTCGATGGCGGCCTGGAGCATCTCGCGCTCGGGCGAGAACCAGAAGCCGTTGTAGACGAGGTGGGCGTACTTCACCGCCAGTTCGTCCTTCAGGTGCATGGCGCCGCGGTCCAGCGTGATCGACTCGATGCCGCGGTGGGCCGCCAGCAGGATGGTCCCGCCCGGGGTCTCATAGACGCCGCGCGACTTCATGCCGACGAAGCGGTTCTCGACCAGATCCAGACGGCCGATGCCGTTGTCGTGGCCGTACTGGTTCAGAGCGGTCAGCAGCGTCGCCGGGCTCATGGCCTCGCCGTTGATCGAGACGGCGTCGCCCTTCTCGAAGCCGATGGTGATGACGGTGGCCTGATCCGGCGCGTCTTCGGGCGAGATGGTGCGCTGGTGGACGAACTCGGGGGCCTCGACCGCCGGGTCTTCCAGAACCTTACCTTCCGACGACGAGTGCAGCAGGTTGGCGTCGACCGAGAAGGGGGCCTCGCCGCGCTTGTCCTTGGCGATCGGGATCTGGTGCCGCTCGGCGAAGTCGAGCAGGGCCTCGCGCGACTTGAACTCCCATTCACGCCAGGGCGCGATCACGCGGATGTCGGGCTCCAGACCATAGTAGCCCAGCTCGAAGCGAACCTGATCATTGCCCTTGCCGGTGGCGCCGTGACAGACGGCGTCGGCGCCGAGCTGGCGGGCGATCTCGATCTGGCGCTTGGCGATCAGCGGACGGGCGATCGAGGTGCCGAGCAGGTACTGGCCCTCGTACAGGGCGTTGGCGCGGAACATCGGGAAGACAAAGTCGCGGACGAACTCCTCGCGCAGGTCGTCGATGAAGATGTTCTCGGGCTTGATGCCCATCTTCAGCGCCTTCTCGCGCGCCGGGGCCAGTTCCTCGCCCTGACCCAGGTCGGCGGTGAAGGTGATGACCTCGGCGTTATATTCGGTCTGCAGCCATTTCAGGATGATCGAGGTGTCCAGGCCGCCGGAGTAGGCGAGCACGACCTTCTTGACGGGCTTCTTGGAGGCGTCGGACGACATGGGCATGATCCTTCGACGAACGCGGGGAGGCGTTCCTTGCATTTGGCGCGCTTAAAGGGCCTGACGCCCTGTGATGCAAGGGCGGGATTGGGGCAGGGGGCGTCCGGGGAGGATTATTCCCTGTCGCACGGCGATGTCTTCCCATTCCCCGATCATCCGTCGCCGAATTCTCCTGTGGATTGTGTGCGATTTCCTCGCAGCCCGCAGTCGGCGGGGAAAGGAGTTATCCTTCAGATTGGACTAATGAAAATGCGCGGATCGGCGTTCGGCGGGTAAGATTCGGTCAATGTCTCGGAAGGGGGGCCTTAAGCATTCGCGCGCAAGGTAGGGTCGTGATCCCCAACCGCGCCCCGTCCCCGGTCGAAAAGCTGGCGCTCGCCGTCGTGCACCAGCCTGAACGCGCCACACCCGCGCCCGCCGGTGCGCGCGAGGACGCGCTGCGCTTCCTGCTGCAGACCGCCGCCGACGCCGGCGTGACGGTCGTGGCGACCCGCCCGGATGGAGACGGCGAACGCCTGCTGGGGCAGGCCTGGCCTTTCCCCTCGCCCTTCCGCGTGACCGTCCGCACCGTCTCCATCGAGGAGGGCGTCGATCGCGTCGAGGCGCGCGCCCGCCGTTCGCTGGAACGGATGGGCCTGCCGCGCGGCGATACGCTTCTGGCCTCGCGGGCGTCCGATCTGGTCGGCGCCGAGGGCCGCGCCCTGTGGGACCGGATGCAGGCGCTGAAGGATCGCGGCCTGTTCCGCCGCATCGGCTTCTGCGCCACCGTCGAGGACGGCCCGGCGCTGCTGGCCCGCCGCTTCCAGCCGGACGTGGTGCAACTGCCCTGCAGCCTGCTGGACCAGCGGGTGCATCGCACCGGCGTGCTGGACGAGATCGCCTCGCTGGGCGTCGATCTGCATGGGTCGTCGGTCTTCGCGGGCGGCCTGCTGTTCATGAGCGGCGACGCCCTGCCGCCGGAAATGGCGCATCACGCGCCGCAGCTGTCGCGCATCCGCCGCCGTCTGGCCGAGGCCCGGGTGGATCCGATGCAGGCGACCCTGGCCTATACGCTCAGCCTGCCGCAGGTCTCGGCGGTCATCGCCAGCGCGGCCTCCGCCGCCGAGATTCGCGCCGTCCTGGCCGCCGCACATGCGCCGGCGCCGGCCCTGGACTGGGAGAAGCTGCAGCTCGAGCACCCGGCCGCCGGGGCGGCCGGGCTTCGCGCCCGGATCAGTAGCGCAGCCTGATCCCGACGTAGCCGGAGCGACCCGGCTCGCCGTAGCCCAGCACCTGCTGGTAGTGCTCGTCCGCCAGGTTCTCGACGCGCGCCGTCAGAGTGACGTTGTCGGTCAGTTCATAGGCCGCGTTGACGTTGGCGGTGATGAAGCCGTCGCGCACCCCGCCCGAGTCGTCCTGATCGCTTTCGGCGCGGACGGTCAGGGCGCCGGACAGGCGGTCGCCCGTCCAGCCGAGGGTGGCCGAACCCGACTGTTCCGGCACGCGCAGCAGCCGGGCGCCGGTGGTGTCGTCGCGGGCGTCCGTCCAGGCCCAGGCGAGGCTCAGATCGAAGCCGTTGGTCAGCACCATCTGGCCTTCCAGTTCGACGCCCTCGGTCCGGGTTCTGGCCAGATTGACATAATAGTAGGACGAGAAGTCGGCCGCGCTGAAGGGCGTGATCTGGTTTTCGATGTCCAGACGATAGACCGTCGCCCGGCCTTCGATCCGGCCGTCGAGTGCGCGCCAGCCCAGCGCCGCCTCATAACCTTCCGCCGTTTCCGGCGACAGGACCGGGAAGACGGCCAGCCCGTAGCAGTAGTCGCAGGCGGCCTGGCTGACGGACGGCGCCTTGAAGCCGGTGCCGTAGGCGCCCGACAAGGTGAAGCCCGGGCCGAAGTCCCACGCCGCCGAGACGCGGCCGGTGGTCTTGGAGCCGAAGTCCGTATCGTCGAAGCGCAGGCCGCCGGTGACGCTCAGGGCCTCCGTGACCTGATAGCGGCCGGTGGCGAAGGCCGCGGTGTTCTCAAGGCTGACGTCGGCGCCCGTCGACAGGCTGCCCTGGCTTTCCTCCCGCTCGGCGCCGAAGGCGTAGGTGGTCGCGCCCGTCTCGCCATTGGCCTGCCAGCGATAGGCCTGACGGTCGGCCTCGAAGACCGAGCCGAAGGCGCTGAAGGTCTCGCGCTCGATGTTCGAGCCCGAGACGCTGAACTGATGTTCCAGACCCAGCGCATCGACGGTGGCGCGGAGGACGCCGGACCACTGTTCGGACTCCGACCGGTCGGCGTTGTCGGAGATGGGGAAGCCGTTATCGAGGTCGGCCTCACTGCGCGACCAGCGGGCCGAACCGTCCAGCTTCACCGCCGGAGAGACGGCATAGCGGCCGCGCACGCCGACCGTGGTGTTGTCGAACCCGTCGGCTTCCGGATTGCCGTTCGCTTCATCCGCGACGGAGATGCCGTCGGTGGTGAAGCGCGAGACATAGCCGCCCAGCGCCCAGGTCTCATTGGCCGTGCCGACGGCCAAGCGACCGCGCGCGGTGTCGAAGCTGCCGGCCTCGGCCTCGGCGCGGACGCCGTTGATCTCGCGGGTGGTGAAGGCGATCACGCCGCCGATGGCGTCCGAGCCCCACAGCGAGGACTGCGGACCCGACAGGATTTCGATGCGCTCGACATCCCCCAGATCGAAGCCTGAGAAATCATAGGCGCCGTTCGGCTCGGCCGCGTCGTTCACGGGTGCGCCGTCGACCAGCACCAGGGTCTTGCCGGGCGTCGCGCCACGCATGCGGACCTGGGCCACGCCCCCATAGGCGCCCGAACGCGTGACCGACAAGCCGGGCACGTCGCTGAGGATGTCGGCGGCGAAGACGGCGCCGCGCTGTTCAATGGCGGCGCTGTCGATGACGCGGGCGCCGGGCGTATCGCTGACGATGGCCGGGATGCGGGTGGCGGTGACCACCACTTCTTCCAGCTCATTCGCCGATTGGGCGAAGGCCGGGGCGGCGAGGGCGGCGGTCAGGGCCGCCGTGGACAGGAGAATGGAGCGCTTCATTGAGCGGGAACCCCTTCGGCCCCGCGAAGACGCGCGTGGGGCCATCATGAGCGAGCCGATCCGCCGGGCCTGAATGGTCCGGACGGCGCAAGATCGGGTCGCTGCGACGGAAGTCCCGCGCTGCTGTCTGGTCCCGGACAGGAGCGAGCGACGGTGGCGGCCAGGTCTCCTGGCTTGCGGGTCAAAACTCGAAGCCCTCGCCTTCCCGGCCCGGGGACCAGTGGCGCCGGGGCGAGCCCCGGACGGACAGCGAACTCGCCGCCTACAGTTGCGGGCACAGCCGCGGTGTCTGACCGCGTTCCCTTAACCGCCGGTGCGGCTTGTCGCAGTGCGGCGATGCTTGTGCAAGACGGGCGGATCACGCTTGAGAGGACGGCCCTGATCCGTCACCCTGACGCCACGCATGAACGCTCCCCTCGCCCACCCGCCGCAAACCGACGCCGTTCCCTCGCTGGAGGGCGCGACGCCCTTCATGGCGCAGTATCTGACGGCCAAGGCCGGGCAGCCGGACGCCATCCTCTTCTTCCGGATGGGCGACTTCTACGAGCTGTTCTTCAGGGACGCCGAGATCGCGGCGGCGGCGCTGGGCATCACCCTGACCAAGCGGGGCAAGCATCAGGGCGAGGATATCCCGATGGCCGGCGTGCCGGTGCATGCGCTGGACGGCTATCTGGCGCGGCTGATCCGGCAGGGGTTCAAGGCGGCGATCTGCGAACAGCTGGAAGACCCCGCCGAGGCCAAGAAGCGCGGCGGCAAGGCGGTGGTGCATCGCGGCGTGGTGCGGGTGGTCACGCCGGGCACCCTGACCGAGGACAGCCTGCTGGATGCGCGCGGCGCCAACCGGCTGGCCGCCGTGGCGGTGCGCAAGGGGCGGGCGGCGGTGGCGGTGGTCGAGCTGGCCGGAGGACTGGTCGATGTGGTCGCCTGTCCGCTGGAAGACCTCGGCGCAACCCTGGCCTCGTTCCGACCGTCGGAGGTTCTGGTCCCGGACCGGCTGTTCTCGGACGAGGACACGAAAGACGCGCTGAACAGTTCGGGCGGGGTGGTGCAGGCCCTGCCGCAGGCTCTGGCCGAGCCGGTCGGGGCCAAGGTGCGGGTGGAGCGGCTGTATGGCGTCGCCTCGCTGGACGGCTTCGGCGCGTTTGAAGAGGCCGAGGTCTCGGCCCTGGGCCTGATCGCCGCCTATCTGGAGACGACGCAGGCCGGCAAGATCCCGGCCCTGACGCCGCCGCGCCGCTCGGGCGATACCGGCTTCCTGGCCATCGATCCGGCGACCCGGCTCAGCCTGGAGATCGACCGCACCCAGCGCGGCGAACGCGACGGCTCCCTGCTGGCCTGTATCGACCGGACCGTGACATCGGGCGGGGCGCGCGCACTGGCCGAACGGATCGCCCGGCCGCTGCGGGACACCATCTCCATCAATCACGGACTGGATGCGGTCGAATGGCTGCTGGAGCGGCGCGACCTGCGCCGGGATGTTCGCGACGGGCTGAAGGCGTCGTCGGACGTGGCGCGCGCTGTTTCGCGACTGGCGCTGGGCCGGGGCGGACCGCGCGATCTGGCCGCCATCCGCAACGGCCTGTCCATCGCCGAGGGCATCGCGGGCCTGTTCCCGCCGGTCGCCGATCCCCTGACCGGACCGCCGCCGCGCATCGCCGCCTGTGTCGACCGGATGACCCTGTCGCCCGATCTGGGTCGGCTGCTGGTCGATCTGGCCGAGGGTCTGGTCGCCGAGCCGCCGCATCTGGCGCGCGACGGCGGCTTCGTGAACCCCGACTTCCGCCCCGAACTGGACGAGGCCCGTCGCCTGCGCGACGACAGCCGCCGGGTCGTGGCCGATCTGGAGGCGCGCGCCGTCGCCGAGTCCGGCGTGGCCTTCAAGATCAAGCACAACGCCGTGCTGGGCTATTTCCTCGAGACCAGCGCCAAGGCCGCCGAGCCCCTGCTGCGCCCGACGGAGGACAGCCCCTTCATCCACCGCCAGACCCTGGCCAACCAGGTCCGCTTCACCACGGTCGAACTGTCGGAGCTGGACGCCAAGATCAGCCAGGCCGGTCACCGGGCCCTGGCCATCGAGGGCGAGACGTTCGAGATCTGGCGGCGCACGGTGCAGTCCCTGTCGCAGCCGCTGCAGGCCGTGGCCGAGGCGCTGGCCGAGCTGGACGCCCACGGGGCGCTGGCGGAGTGGGCCGAGGAGGTGGGCGCGGTCCGGCCTTCGGTCGATGACACCCTCTGCTTCGAGATCACCGCCGGACGTCACCCGGTGGTCGAGGCGGCGGTGAAGGCGGCGGGCGATCCCTATACGCCGAACGACTGCAAGCTGGACGGCGCCGGTCAGGGCTGCGCGCGCCTGAGCATCGTCACCGGGCCGAACATGGCCGGCAAGTCGACCTTCCTGCGCCAGAACGCCCTGCTGGTGGTGCTGGCCCAGGCCGGCGCCTTCGTGCCCGCCAAGGCGATGCGGTTGGGCGTGGTCGACCGGCTGTTTTCCCGTGTCGGGGCGGGAGACGATCTGGCCCGCGGGCGTTCCACCTTCATGATGGAAATGGTCGAGACCGCCGCCATCCTGACCCAGGCCACGGACCGCTCTTTCGTTGTGCTGGACGAGATCGGCCGCGGCACCGCCACCTACGACGGTCTGGCCATCGCCTGGGCGACAGCGGAGGCCCTGCACGACCGCAACCGCGCGCGCACCCTGTTCGCCACCCACTACCACGAGCTGGCCAGCCTCGAGACGCGGCTGGCCCACGTCTGCAACCTGTCCATGAAGGCCAAGGAGTGGAATGGGGAGCTGATCTTCCTCCACGAGGCGGCGCCCGGCGCCGCCGACCGTTCCTACGGGGTGCAGGTGGCGCGGCTGGCGGGAGTGCCGGGACCGGTGGTGGCCCGGGCGCGCGAGGTGCTGGACCGGCTGGAAAGCGACAAGGCCGCCGGCGCCAATCTGAACGACCTGCCGCTGTTCGCGGTCAGTGAACCGCCCGCGCCGGAGCCGGTCCGGTCCTCGGCCGTCGACGACGCCCTGCAGGGCATCGAGCCGGATGAGCTGACCCCGCGCGAGGCGCTGGAGGCCCTGTATCGCCTCAAGGGACTGGCGAAGGGGACGGTGGGTCGGTGACCGACACCCTCGACGCGCGGCTGGCGGAGGCGGCCGGGGCGTCGGACGTGCGCAAGGCCGTGGCCGCGATCCTGCGCGAAAGCTGGGACGCGGGCCGGGCCAGGGCGGCGCGGCGGCTGGAGGCCGGCGGCGAGGGGGTCGAGGTGGCGCGCCTCTATTCCGACGCCGCCGACGACATGCTGACCGCCCTGTGGCGGTTCACCACGGAGGTGCTGTATCCGGCGCCCAATCCGACCGAGGCCGAGCGTCTGAGCCTGATCGCCGTGGGTGGCTATGGCCGGGGCGTGTTGGCGCCGTTTTCGGATCTGGACCTGCTGTTCCTTCGCCCGTGGAAGTCGATCCCGCGCTCCGAGCAGGTGATCGAGTTCATGCTCTATGTCCTGTGGGATCTGGGCGTGAAGGTCGGGCAGGCGGCCCGCTCGGTGGACGAGAGCCTGTCGCTGGCGAAGACCGACATGACCGTCCGCACCGCCCTGCTGGAGGCCCGTCCGCTGGTGGGCGACCGGGCGCTGTCGGACGACTTCATCGCCCGCTTCCAGGCCTTTGTCCTGAAGGCCGACCCGCGTCCCTTCATCGCCGCCAAGCTGGAGGAACGGAACGTCCGCCATCAGAAGACCGGCGCGGTCCGTTACCGGGTCGAGCCCAATGTGAAGGACGGCAAGGGCGGGCTGCGCGATCTGAACACCCTGTTCTGGATTGCCCGCTCACTGGCCCCGGACAGTCTGCTGGGCGCCCGGGTGATGGACGATCTGCTGACTTCGCGCGAACGGCGGACATTCGAGGAATCGTTCGACTTCCTGTGGCGCACGCGGGCGCATCTGCATCTGCTGGCGGGCCGCGCCGAGGAGAAGCTGACCTTCGACCTGCAGCCGGAGGTGGCGCGCCGCATGGGTTGGCAGGGGCGGGGGGATGAACCGGCCGTCGAGCGGTTCATGCGCCGCTACTTCCTTGTCGCCCGCGACGTCGGGGCCCTGACGCGGGCGACCTCGGCCAAGCTGGAGGCGCGCCACCAGAAGCGGGCGATGAGCCTGTCGCGCCTGATCCCCGGCCGGAAGAAGAACCTCGGCGTCGAGGGCTTTGTCGAGGTGGCGGGGCGGTTGTCGGTGACCGGGCCGGAGGTGTTCTCGGACGATCCGACCAAGCTGCTGATCCTGTTCCGCACGGCGGACGAGCATGATCTGGACCTGCATCCGGACGCCTTCTCGGCGGTGACGCGGTCGTTGTCGCTGGTGACTCCTTCGCTGCGGCGGGATGCGGAGGCGACGCGGGCCTTCCTCGACATCCTGACCGGCCAGCGGCCCTATCGCGTGCTGACGCTGATGAACGAAACGGGTCTGCTGGGCCGGTTCCTGCCCGAATGGGGGCGGATCGTCGGCCAGACCCAGTTCAACATGTACCATGCCTTCACGGTGGACGAGCACACCCTGCAGGCCATCGGCATCATCAACGATATCTGGCGCGGCAAGCTGAAGGCCGACCACCCGACGGCGACCGAGATCGTCCACCGGATCGATGATTTCGAAGCCCTGATGCTGGCCATGCTGCTGCACGACGTGGGCAAGGGCGGGGACCGGGGGCAGCTGGAGGACGGCGCCTTCGCCGCGCGCCGGGCCTGCGACCGGCTGGGGCTGGATCCGCGCCGGATCGAGTTCGTCGTCTGGCTGGTGCGCAACCATCTGGCGCTCAGCGACTACGCCCAGAAGCGCGACGTGTCCGATCCGGCGACGGTGCGGGCCTTCGCCGGACTGGTCGGGGATCCGGAGCGGCTGCGGACCCTGCTGGTGCTGACGGTGGCGGATGTGCGGGCGGTGGGGCCGGGGGTGTGGAACGGCTGGAAGGGCCAGCTGATGCGCGACCTGTATCAGCGCACCGAGGCGGTCTTTCGGGGCGAGGATGTGACCCGGGCCGATCCGCTGGCGGACTTCCCCGATCTGGTGACGCGGGCGGCCCGGTCGGGCGCGGCGGCCAGCGTGGTGACCGGGCGTGAGACGGATGAGGGCGAGACGCCGCTGGCGGCGGCGCGGATCGCGGTGGCGGCGAAGGACAGGCCGGGCCTGTTCGCCGATCTGGCGGCGGCGCTGGCGGCGGGCGGCGCGGACGTGGTCGGCGCCCGGGTGGCGACGGCTGAGGACGGCACGGCGCTGGACGTGTTCGAACTGCAGGACGGATCGGGCGCGCCCTATGGCCAGGCCGAGCCGCGTCGGCTGACCCGGCTGGTGTCGGCGCTGGAGGCCGCGGCGCGCGGCAAGGGCGTCGGGACGCCGCCGGAGCCCCCGCCCAATCCTCGTCGCGCGGCCTTCGACGTGCGGCCCGTCGCCCTGATCGATCTGGACGAAAGTCCTGATGCGGCGGTGATCGAACTGTCGGGGGCGGACCGTCCGGGCCTGCTGGCCGAGCTATCGCGGGTTCTGGCCGATCACGGCCTGTCGATCCGCTCGGCCCATATCGCGGGCTTCGGCGAGCGGGCGGTGGACAGTTTCTACGTCACAGACGCGAACGGGAAACGCCCGAAGGCCGGGCCGAAGCTGGAGCGTCTGAGGGCGGCGCTGGAGGCGGTTCTGGATCGTCGCGACGCCAATGGCCGGTCGGTGTCCGCGCCCGTCCGCGCCAGCCTGCGCGACGTGTCCGAGTTCGGACGGAAACGGCCCGTATCGCCCCGCCCGGAAGCGCGCTAATCCACGGGCTCACGCCCCTTCGAGTTCCCCATGAGCCTCGCCCGTAACACCCTGGTGCAAGCGACCCTGACGCTGGGGAGCCGTATTCTGGGCTTCGCCCGCGATCTGGCCCTGTCGGCGCGGTTCGGGCAGGGGCCGATGATGGACGTCTGGGCGACCTGCCTGATGTTGCCCAACCTGTTCCGCCGCCTGTTCGCCGAGGGGGCCTTCGCCCAGGCCTTCGTGCCGGTCTACGGCGGGGTCAGGGCGCGGGAGGGCGACGAGGCGGCGGCCGTAACCGCCTCCGAGGCGCTCAGCTTCATGTTCGCCGTGGTGGCGGCCTTCTGCATCGTCCTGCAGATCCTGATGCCGTGGATCATGCCCTGGCTGCTGTCGGCCTGGCGCGACGACGCGGCGGTGATGCGGACCGCGGTGATCGCCACGCAGCTGGCCATGCCTTACCTCGCCTGCATGACCATCGCCTCCCTGCTGTCGGGAGTGCTGAACACCGGCGGCCGGTTCGCCCTGTCCGCGGCGGTGCCGGTCTTTCTGAACATCTGCACCCTCGTGCCCCTGCTGGCGCCGAGCGTGATGCCGATCAGCCAGCCGACCACCCTGCTGGCCGCGGCGGCGGCGGTGACGGTTTCGGGCCTGATCCAGGCCGGGCTGCTGTGGTGGGGCGTGCGCCGTCTGGGCGTGACCCTGAAACTGGGCGTGCCGCGCCTGACGCCGAACGTGAAGCGGGCGCTGGCGCTGGCCGTGCCGGGCGCGCTGGCGGGCGGGGCCATGCAGATCAACTCGGTGGTCAGCCAGGTCCTGACCGGCACGGACGAGGGCGCCCGCTCGGTGCTCTATAACGCAGACCGCCTGTACCAGCTGCCGCTCGGTCTGGTCGGGGTCGCCATCGGCCTGGCGCTGGTGCCGCGCCTGACCCGCGCCTTCGTGCAGGGCGACCATGAGGGCGGCCGCAAGACGCTGGATGACGGCATCACCCTGGCCATGGCCTTCACCCTGCCGGCGGCGGTGGCCCTGTTCGTCATTCCCTTCTTCATCATCGACGCGACCGTGACCCGCGGCGCCTTCACAAGCGCCGACGCCGCCCGCACCGCCGATGTCCTGCGTCAGTTCGCCTGGGGCGTGCCGGCCTTCGTGCTGGCCAAGGTGCTGACCCCGCCCTTCTTCGCCCGCGAGGACACGCGCCGGCCCATGATCTTCGCCGTCTCGGCGGTGGTCTTCACCGTGGTGGTCGGCTCCGCCCTGTTCTTCTGGCTGTCGGCCAACGGCCATGACGGCGTGCTCGGCCTCGCCGTCGCGACCAGCCTGTCGGCCTGGCTGAACGTGGCCCTGCTGGGCGGGACATTGATCCGCGAGAAGGCCTGGCATGCCTCGACCGCCTTCGTCTCGCGCTTTTCGCGGGTGCTTCTGGCCAGCGGCGTGATGGCCGCGGCCCTGCTGGCGGCGGGGATCGGCTATGAGATCCTGAGCCGCATCTTCCTCGCCAAGGAGGTCGCCGTGCTGGTCGTGGCCGGCGTGGGCGCGGCGCTCTACGGCGCCTGCCTGCTGCTGTTCCGGGCGGTCAGCCTTCGTGAACTGAAGGCCGTGCTGCGTCGCGAGCCGGGCGGGTCCATCTCCTCCGGTCTGGACTGACCGTCAGCGAGGCGATAAGCGCGAAGGCATGACGATTTCCGGATCGACCTTCGCCGCCCGTCGATGGCGCCGCTGAACCGTTCCAGCACCTTGCCGTGCGCGCGGCCGCGCGCCTGATCCAGATTTCCTCCCGAGTATCCGACCATGACCGATTCCAACCCGGCCCCGACTGCTCCGGCGTCCGCCCCGTCGCCCGTTCCGGCGTATGATGGCCCGCGCCGCATCCTGTCCGGCATCCAGGCCTCCGGCGCCCTGCATCTGGGCAACTACCTCGGCGCCCTGAAGCGTTTCACCCAGCTGCAGGACACGGGCGCGCCCTGCTTCCTGTTCGTCGCCGACCTGCACGCCATCACCGTCTGGCAGGATCCGGCCCTGCTGACCGCCCAGACGCGCGAGATCGCCGCCGCCTATCTGGCCTCGGGGCTGGACCCGGCCAAGTCGGTGATCTTCCCGCAGTCGGCGGTGCGCGCCCACACCGAACTGGCCTGGATGTTCAACTGCGTCGCCCGCCTCGGCTGGCTGGACCGGATGACCCAGTTCAAGGAGAAGTCCGGCAAGCACAAGGAACGCTCGTCGGTCGGCCTCTACACCTATCCGGTGCTGCAGGCGGCGGACATCCTGCTCTACAAGGCCACCGAGGTGCCGACGGGCGAGGACCAGAAGCAGCACCTTGAGCTGACCCGCGACATCGCCGCCAAGTTCAACAACGACTTCGGCGTGCCCGGCTTCTTCCCCCTGCCGGACCCCCTGACCCAGGGCCCGGCGCCGCGCGTGATGAGCCTGCGCGACGGGGCGGCCAAGATGTCCAAGTCCGATCCCTCGGACGCCTCGCGCATCAACCTGACCGACGACGCCGACACCATCGTCGCCAAGATCCGCAAGGCCAAGACCGATCCCGGCAATCTGCCCGAGGACGTCGACGGCCTGAATGACCGGCCCGAAGCGAAGAACCTAGTCACCATCTACGCCGCCCTGGCGGATGAGACGAAGGAACAGGTCCTGCGCGAGTGGGGTGGCAAGGGCTTCGGCCAGTTCAAGCCGGCGCTGGCCGAGCTGGCCGTGGCTTCGATGGCTCCGGTCACGGCCGAGATGCGCCGCCTGATGGCCGACACCGCCGAGATCGACAAGGTTCTGAAGGACGGCGCCGAGCGGGCGTCGACCATCGCGGATCCCGTGGTGGCCGAGGTGAAGAAGATCATCGGCTTCTGGGGCGGCTGACCATGATCGAACTGCTGTTGAGCCTGTCGACGCCGCCGGCGCTGGTTCAGGTCCAGACGACGGGCGATCTTCGTCTGGGCGACAGCGGCATGGTCATCGAACGCACCCGGGGCGGTTTCACAGGCAGCTTCCACGCCATCGTCTTCAACCCGGGCAAGGCGCCGGATCGACTGGTCGGCGTGTCCTCTCCGGAGGCCGGGTCCGTGACGTCCGAGGTCGTGGTCTATGACGAGGACATGCGGCGAGCCGTCCAGAGCGATCCCCTCGCGATCCCGCCCGGCGGCCGGATTCTGGTGCGGGCGACCCTTGCGTTGTCGACCGACGACTTCCCTCGCGGCGTCCCGGTGTCGGTGACGTTCGAGCGGGCAGGGACGCTGAGCGTGATCGTCTCCCCCCAGTCCAGCGCAATCATCGTGCCGCCGGTCGCCACGCGGTGAGCCACGGGGCGCACCCGCTCGACCAAGCCGTCCATAACGCCCTGACCAGCCGTCAGGCGGCGCTGTCGATCCGCGAGGGCGATGTGATCCGGTTCGATCCGGACCATGCCCTGTTCGCCGCGGCCGGGCCGTCGGCGACGGCGGCGGACTGGGTCGTCCTGGCCCGATCCACGGGCCGGCTGGCCCTGTTCGAGGCGGACGCGGTCGTGCCGGCGGGGCTGGTGGAGGTTGATCGTATCGACTGCCTGCAGATGACGGCGACCGCGATCAGCGGGGGCGGCAAGTCGGTCGCGTTCGAGCTCCTGACCGACGCCGACGGGCCGGAGATGCTGGCGCTGGCGACCCTGACCCAGCCGGGGCCCTTCTTCTCGAAGACCCATCGGCTCGGCTCGTTCATCGGCATCCGCCGCCAGGGCGTGCTGGTCGCCATGGCGGGCGAGCGGATGACCCTGGACGGCTTCACCGAGGTCAGCGGCGTCTGCACCCACCCGGATCATCGCGGCCATGGCCATGCGGGCGCCCTGATGCGGGCGGTGGGGCAGCGGATTCTGGATCGTGGAGACAAGGCCTTCCTGCACGCCCGCATCGGGCATGCGGCGACCATCGCCTTCTACGAGACGCTGGGCTTCAGACCGCGCATCACGCCCAGCTATGTGGTGATGGACCTCGCCTAGGAGACGCGATCCAGCCGCGCGACGAAGAAGCCGTCGACGCCGCCCTTCTCCGTCCACATGGACGGCAGGATGCGCAGCCAGCCTTCGGGCGTCAGGGCCTCGTCCGGGGCGCCGATCTCGCCCGGGATCGCCGGGGCGGTCCTGAAGGCCGGGTTGCGGCGCAGGAAGGCGATGATCTGGGTCTCGCCCTCTTCGCGCTCCATCGAGCAGACGCAATAGACCAGACGGCCGCCCGGCTTCACGCGCCCGGCGGCGACGTCGAGCAGGCGGTGCTGAACGTCGGCCAGCTTGGCGACGTCGGCGGGCTTGGTGGCGCGCAGGACTTCCGGATTGCGGCGGAAGGTGCCGGTGGCGGTGCAGGGGGCGTCCAGCAGGACGGCGTCGAAGGTGCGGTCGTCCTCCCAGTCCTCGGCAGGCAGGGCGACGACCTCGGCGGACAGGCCGGTGCGCTCCAGATTGGCGTGCAGGCGCTTCAGGCGGTTTTCGGACCGGTCCAGCGCCACCACCGTCGCGCCCGAAGCGGCCAGCTGCAGCGTCTTGCCGCCGGGCGCGGCGCACAGGTCGATGACCGACTCTCCGGCCTTGGGGGCCAGCAGGCGGGCGGGGACGGCGGCGGCGGCGTCCTGGACCCACCAGCCGCCCTCCTCGAAGCCGGGCCAGCCGGCCACGTCGCCGCGGCGACCGGTACGCACCGTTCCGCCGGGCAGGACCTCGCCGTCGAGTTCGGCGACCAGGGCGGCGGCGTCTGTGCCGGGCTTGAGGCTGAGATCGGTCGGCGGCTCCTCGCGGGCGGCGAGGGCCAGGGCGATCAGGCCCTGCTCGCCCCAGGTCGCCTTCCAGCGGGCGGCCAGCCAGTCGGGCAGGTTGCTCTCGGCGGTGGTCAGGCCGGGGCCGTCACGGCCGACTCCGCGCAGCACGGCGTTGACCAGATTCTTGTAGGGCCGGGTCTTGGGGTCGCGCTCGGCCAGTTTCACGGCGGTCGAGACGGCGGCGAAGGCGGGCGTCTCCAGCACCAGGGTCTGGGCCAGGGCGATGCGCAGGATGGTGCGGACGGCCAGCGGCGGGGCCTTGTTCAGGCGGCGGTCGAGGATCTGGTCGATCTCGCCCAGACGGCGCAGGGCGGCCATGGCCACGGCGCGGGCGAAGGCCCGGTCCGGCCCTTCCAGAGAGGCGACCTCGCGGAAGGTGAGGGCGGAATCCAGACCGCCCCGGCCCTCCAGCGCGGCGTTCAGCAAGATGCCGGCGGCGATGCGGGCCTCGATGCCGATGTCGGCGGCTTCGTCGCGCGGAGCCTCGACGCGCGGGGGACGCGGACCGCGGGCCTTATCGGCCATCCGGCGACCCCGGGCTGCGGAGTTGCGGCCTGCGCCGTTGCGATCGGTCATACGGAAACCTGCGTGCCCAGTTCGACCACGCGGCCGGGAGGAATGTGGAAGAAGTCGGTCGGGTTGGCGGCGTTGCGCATCAGGAAGATGAACAGCCGATCCTGCCACAGGGGCATGCCTTCGGTGGAGGAGGCGATGACCGAGCGGCGACCCAGGAAGAAGCTGGTCGACATGATATCGAACTTCAGCCCCTGCTTGCGGCACACGCCCAGCGCCTTGGGCACATTGGGCTGTTCCATGAAGCCGTAGGAGATGACCAGCTTCTTGAAGTCGTCCGAGATCGGCTCGATCGACACTCGGTCGGCCGGGTTGACCCGCGGCCGGTCGGTGGTGCGGACGGTCAGGATGACGTTCTTCTCGTGCAGCACCTTGTTGTGCTTGAGATTGTGCATCAGGGCGACGGGCGCGATGTCCGGGTCGCTGGTCAGGAAGATGGCCGTGCCCGGGGCGCGGTGCGGCGGGCGGGCGCGCAGCATCTCGATCAGGTCGATCAGCGGCAGGCTGTCCTTGCGGGTCTTGGCGGTCAGGATCTGGGTGCCGCGCACCCAGGTCCACATCAGCAGCACCAGGGCCGCGCCCAGCACCAGCGGCATCCAGGCGCCGTCCGGGATCTTCAGCAGGTTGGAGGTCAGGAAGACGGTGTCGATGAAGCCGAACGGGATGAGGGTGGCGAGCACCGCCCACATCGGCCATTTCCACTTCTTGGTGATGACCGAATAGGCCATCAGGGTGTTGACCAGCATGGTGCCGGTGACGGCCACGCCATAGGCGGCGGTCAGGTTATGCGAGCTCTGGAAGACGACCAGCAGCACCAGCACGCCGATCATCAGCAGGCTGTTGACCGCCGGGACATAGATCTGGCCGGCCTGGCTCTCGGAGGTGTTGAGAATCTGGATGCGCGGCAGCAGGCCCAGTTGGACCGCCTGCTGGGTCACCGAGAAGGCGCCGGTGATGACGGCCTGCGAGGCGATGACGGTGGCGGCGGTCGCCAGCGCCAGCATCGGCCAGTAGATGGCCTGCGGCACCATGCTCCAGAACGGGTTCTCGGAGGCGGCGGGGTTGTCGAGGATCAGGGCGCCCTGACCGAGATAGTTCAGGGTCAGGCAGGGCAGGACGAAGAACATCCAGCCCGCGCGGATCGGCGATTTCCCGAAATGGCCCATGTCCGCATACAGGGCCTCGGCCCCGGTCACGGCCAGGAAGACGCTGCCCAGAATGATGAAGCCCAGGAAGCCGTCCTTGATCAGCAGTTCCACGCCGTAGTGGGGCGACAGGGCGCGCAGGATCGAGATGTCGTCGAAGATGTGGATCAGGCCCAGCACGCCCAGGCACAGGAACCAGACGGCGGTGATCGGGCCGAACCATTTGGCCAGACCCGCCGTGCCGCGCGCCTGCACCATGAACAGGGCGATCAGGATGCCCGCCGAGACGGGGACGATGAAGGGATCGAGGCTTCCGCCGACCCCCGGCGCTTCCTTGACGCCCTCGATGGCCGACAGGACCGAGATGGCGGGCGTGATGATGCCGTCGCCGTAGAACAGGGCGGCGCCGCAGACGCCGAGGATGAAGATCAAGGCCGAGCGGCGGCCGATGGCGTTCTGGGCCAGGGCCATCAGGGCCAGGGTGCCCCCTTCGCCCTTGTTGTCCGCGCGCATGAGGAAGAAGACGTATTTGAACGTCACCACCACCATCAGCGCCCAGAAGGCCAGCGAGACCACGCCGACCACGGCCAGATCGCCGCCGACGCCGCCGCGGGCGTGGTCGATGGCTTCACGCAGGGCGTAGAGCGGGCTGGTGCCGATGTCGCCGAAGACGACGCCGATGGCGCCGAGGATCAGGCCGGCCTTGCCCGCCTTGCCGACCGCATGGCCATGGCCATGCCCTTCCGCGCCGGGGGCGGCGGGAGCAGGGTTGGCGGTCTGGGAAGAGGGGGACAGGTCGCCGGCGCCGTTCGCGCCGTCTTCACCTTGGGGAGAGGCCCCGGCCATGAAGTTCCTCCGGGGCTCCGCTCGGCGCGGCCCCATCAAAGAGCGGCGAGCCTTTAGGCTCTTTCAGCAGGTGTTTCAATCGTGCTGCAGGTGCGAAGGTTGCGTCTGTTTGTGAAACGCACCCGGAACGCCTATCTTGGGGTTGAAGAGAGCGCACATGTCAGACAGTCAACGCTTCCCCGTCGCCGCCCACTCGCTGGCCTATCTGGCCCACAAGGGCGCCTACTCGCCGGCAGAGGCCGCGCCGAGCGCGGTTCTGGCCGCCTCGGTGCCGACCAACCCCGTCGTGGTTCGCCGCGTCACCGCCCTGCTGGCCAAGGCGGGACTGATCGCCACCCGCCCCGGCGCGTCCGGCGGGGCCTGGCTGCTGCGCCGGCCCGAGGACATCCGGCTGGACGAGGTGCTGAAGGCCGTGAACGGCTGCGCCCACATCGGCTCGACGCCCGCCGGCGCGCGCGGTTGCCCGGTCAGCGAGCACATTCCGCGTCAGGTGGCCAAGGCCCTGACGGCGGCGGACGAGGCGGCGACCGTCGCCCTGTCGAAGATCACCATCGCCGACCTGCTGGCCGAGAACCCGGCCTCGCTGGCGGGCTTTGCGCTCCACAAGTCCTGCCCCGTCGCGGCCTGATCCGCGCGTGAACCCGGGAAACCGCCGCACAGCCCTGATCACCGGCGCGTCGGCGGGCATCGGCGCCGCCCTGGCGCGCGTCTATGCGAGCGAAGGCTGGGACCTGATCCTGACCGCTCGTCGCGCGGGCCCGCTGGAGGCGCTGGCCGAGGACCTGCGACGCACGGGTTGCGCCGTCACGGTCCTGACGGCCGATCTGGCTGACCCCGCCGCGCCGCGCGCCCTGTATGACGCCATCCTTGAGCGTGGGCTGATGGTTGACGCCCTGGTCAACAACGCGGGCTTCAGCCGGACCGCCGGCTTCCTGCAGACCGATCCGGCCGACCACGCCGCCATGATCCGGGTCATGCTGACGGCCCCGGTCGAACTGGCCCGACTGTTTGCGCCGGACATGGTCGCCCGCAGCTATGGCCGGATCATCAATGTCGCCTCTCTGGCCGGGCGGATGCCGGCGACCGGCGGCGACACCCTGTACGGCCCGATCAAGAGTTTCCTGATCAAGGCCTCGCAGGGCCTGTTCCTGGAGCTGAAGGATACGGGGGTCCACGTCACCGCCTTGTGCCCCGGCTACACCCTGACCGAGTTCCACGACGTCAACGGAACGCGGGAGGAGGTCTCCTCGGCCTATCCGGCCTGGATGTGGCAGACGGCCGAGCATGTGGCCCGGGTCGGCTATGAGGCCGTCGAGGCCAATCGTCCGCAGGTGACGCCCGGCTTCATGAACAATGTGCTGGCCGGTCTGGCCAAGCACCTGCCTGACCGCGTCGCCCTGAACATGGTCGGCGGCCACGCGAAACGGCTGAAGCGGATCTAGGAACCGGAAAAGCAAAAAGGCCCGGTCCGAAGACCGAGCCTTTTGCATTTCGACTGGAGCGGGCGAGGCGATTCGAACGCCCGACCCTCACCTTGGCAAGGTGATGCTCTACCCCTGAGCTACGCCCGCACTCCGTGAAACGGCGAGGCCGTTCCGTGTCGAGGAGGGGGCGTATAGCGGACCCTTCCGGACCCGTGCAAGCCCCCTTGAAAAAAAAGCGCTCAAGCAGCTCATGACCGCGTCATGAGCGATAGCGCCCAAGGGCCGCGCGTCAGCGCGGCGCCAGCCTGATGGCGCCATCCAGGCGGATGCATTCGCCATTGATGTAGACGTTGCGGGCCAGCTCCAGGACCAGCGAGGCGTAGTCGGCGGGGGTGCCGAGGCGGCTGGGGAAGGGGATGGCGGCGGCGAGGCTGTCTTGAACCTTCTGGTCCATGCCGGCCATCATCGGGGTCCACATGATGCCGGGCAGGATGGTGTTGCAGCGGACGCCTTCCTGGGCGAGGTCGCGGGCGATCGGCAGGGTCATGGCATAGACGCCCCCCTTGGATGCCGAATAGGCCGCCTGACCGATCTGGCCGTCCTGCGCCGCCACCGAGGCGGTGTTGACGATCAGACCGCGCTCGCCGTCGGCCAGCGGCTCCAGCGTCACCATGCCCGCCGCCGACTGCGACAGGACGCGGAAGGTGCCGAACAGGTTGATGCGGACGGTGCGCTCGAACGAGGCCATGTCGTGGGCGCGGATCTCGCCGGTGTCGCGCTTGCGGCTGACGGTCTTCTGGCCGGTGGCGATGCCGGCGCAGTTGACGGTCAGGCGTTCCTGACCGTGGGCGGCGCGGGCCTTGGCGAAGGCGGCGGCGACCTCTTCATCACTGGTGACGTCGACCTTGCAGAAGATCCCGCCGATCTCCTTGGCGACGGCCTCGCCTTTTTCCTCGTTCATGTCGAACAGGGCGACCCTGGCGCCGGTGGCGGCGATGGCGCGGGCCGTGCCTTCGCCGAGGCCCGAGGCGCCGCCGGTGACCACCGCGGCGATGCTGCTGTCGAGTTTCATGTCCTGAGCCCCTATCTGTTGTTGTGAACCGAGTATGTCGCGGGGGATTTAGCCGCCATGACCATCAATGCCAAACCTGCCGCCGGGGCAGCCAACCCCGAAAATGCGCTGGATCCCGCCTACGCCCTCGTGCCCGCCGTCCAGCAGGTGAACGAGGCGCGGGTGCGGCGCGGCTTCTGGCCCAAGATCAGGCGCACCGCGGCCCGCATTCCCTTCGCTGATCAGGTGCTGTCGGTCTGGTACGCCGCGCGTGACCCGGAGACCCCGGCCGCGGCCAAGGGGATCATGCTGGGGGCGCTGGCCTATTTCGTCCTGCCGACAGACGCCATTCCGGATCTGTTCGCCGTGATCGGCTTCACCGACGACGCGGCGGTGTTCGCGGCCCTGCTGGCCACGATGGGGGCCAACATCAAGGCGCGGCACCGGGAGCTGGCCCGGACGATGCTGGACCATCTGAAGAGCGATCAGGACTGAGCGGGGCTCAGTCCTCGATGGTCACCACCACCTTGCCCATGACCGAGCGGTCGCCGAGCGCCTGAATGGCCTCGTGGGCGCGTTCCAGAGGGAAGGTGCGGCTGATGCGGGGTTTGATCTTGCCCTCGCTCCAGAATTTGAACAGGTCGCCCATGTTGGCGACGTGCAGGGCCGGGTCGCGGGCCACGGCGGCGCCCCAGAACACCCCGATCACCGACACCGACTTGAGCAGGGTCAGGTTCAGCGGCAGGGACGGGATGCCCGCCGGGAAGCCGACCACCAGATAGCGGCCGTTCCAGTCCATGGCGCGCAGGGCCGGCTCGCAATAGTCGCCGCCGACGCCGTCATAGACCACGTCCGGGCCGTCGCGGCCCGAGGCCAGCTTCAGCTCGCCCGACAGCTCCTTCTGGGCCGCCTTGTCCATCTTGCCCGAGGGATAGATCAGGCCGTTGTCGGCCCCGGCCTCAAGCGCGAACTGCACCTTGTCGTTGGTCGAGGCGGCGGCGATGACATGGGCGCCCATGGCCTTGCCCAGTTCGACGGCGGCGACGCCGACGCCCCCGGCGGCGCCCAGCACCAGCAGGCTTTCACCGGCCTTCAGCTGCGCCCGGTCCTTCAGGGCGTAGTAGGAGGTGCCGTAGGTCATCACCAGCGAGGCGGCCGTCTGGAAATCCATGCCGTCGGGAATCTTGATCACCGAAGTCGCGGGCACGGCCAGACGCTCGACCATGCCGCCCCAGCCGGGCACGGCGATGACGCGGTCGCCCTTGAAGATGCCCTTCACGCCCTCGCCGACGGCCTCGATGACCCCGGCCACCTCGCCGCCCGGCGAGAAGGGCCGCTGCGGCTTGAACTGGTATTTGTCCTCGATGATCAGGGTGTCGGGGAAGTTGACCCCGATGGCCTTCACCTCGATCACCACCTCGCCCTTCTGCGGGCGGGGGTCCAGAACCTCCTCGACGACGAGGGTTTCGGGGCCGCCGGGGGCTTTCGAGAGAACAGCGCGCATGGGGAGTCCTTTGAACGAGAGATGCGTTCGCCCCCGTGGCGCTCGCCTGCTTCGGACGCTAAGGACCGGCACGCCCGTTGAAAAGAGGCGATCAGGAGACACCCCATGACGGCCCTCATCCTGCACGGAGGCGCGGGCGCCCGGCGCGAGCGCAACTATGACGCCGAGGTCGTGCACATGCGCGAGGTGGTCGAGGCCATGAAGGCGCGGCTGGACGCGGGCGAAAGCGCGCTGGACGTCGCCGTGGCCGCGGTGGTGATGCTGGAGGACTCGGGCCTGTATGTCGCCGGACGCGGGGCCTCGCCCAATCTGGCCGGGGCCTATGAGCTGGACGCCAGCATCATGGATGGGGCGACGAAGCGGGCGGGCGCTGTGGCGGCCCTGCAGGGCTTCCGCAACCCGGTCGTGGCCGCGCGCGCCGTCATGGACAAGACGCCGCACGTCATGCTGGCGGGCGAGGGCGCGGCCCTGTTCGCCCTGGATCAGGGCTTGGAGCCCATCGCCGATGAAGAGGCGTGGTTCACCCGCGCGGGCAAGGGCGAGGACAACCATCCGCCGGGCACGCTGAGCCACGGCACCGTCGGCTGCTGCGTGCTGGACAGCGAGGGCCGTCTGGCGGCCGCGACTTCGACCGCCGGGGTGTTCGGCAAGATGCCGGGCCGTGTCGGCGACACCCCCATCCCCGCCGCCGGGACCTGGGCCGACGGCAATGTCGCCGCCTCCGGCACCGGTCAGGGCGAGTATTTCATCCGCGTCGCCGCCACGGCCCAGACGGCCTGGCGGGTGGCGGCGGGTCAATCGTTGAGCGTGGCCGCACAGGCGGTGATCGACGAGATCGGCGCCATGGGCGGCGACGGCGGCCTGATCGCGCTGGACCGCGAGGGCAACATCACCGCCCCGTTCAACAGCCAGGGCATGAAGCGCGCCTGGCTGACGCCGTCGGGCGAGATCGGCGTCGAGGTTTTCGGTCGCTGATGCGGCCGGAAAAACGCAGTCCAGATCGACCAGATTGACCAGTTTGACCACTTTCGACGGGCAGGCCGAACGGCGCGGTCGCGCGATCGGTTGAGCCCGCCCGGCTGACCGTCGGGCGGGTTCCCTGATTGTCAAAGACCCCAAGGCGGAGACCGCCGCACAGAAGTCTGGCACGCGCCTGCGTCAATTTTGGTCGTATGGCCATCGGTGACGTCAGGGGACCTGTTCCGCATACGACACATCGGCCGGGCGGAACGCCCCCCGTTGGTTGCGGCGTCGGGCCTTATGTGGGAAAGGCCCCGCGCGGTTTTGACGGGCCGACGGGCCATCTGATCGCGACCGGATCAAGGAAGCCCTCCCCATGCTTGAAGCCTATCGCTCCCACGTCGCCGAACGCGCGGCGCTCGGCATCCCGCCCCTTCCGCTGTCGGCGGAACAGACCGCGGACCTGATCGAACTGATCAAGGCTCCGCCGGCCGGTGAGTCCGAACAGGAGCTGCTGGACCTGCTGACCTACCGGGTGCCGCCCGGCGTGGACGATGCCGCCAAGGTGAAGGCCTCCTTCCTGTCGGCCGTGGCCCACGGCGACTTCGAAGTCCCGGCCCTGTCGCGGGAGCGCGCCACCGAACTGCTGAGCACCATGGTCGGCGGCTATAACGTCAAGCCGCTGATCGACCTGCTGACCGACGCCGTGGTCGGCGCGGTCGCCGCCGAGGGCCTGAAGAAGACCCTGCTGATGTTCGACTTCTTCCACGACGTCGCCGAACAGGCCAAGGGCGGCAACGCCAACGCCAAGGCCGTGATCCAGTCCTGGGCCGACGCCGAATGGTTCACCTCGCGCGACAAGGTCGCCGAGAAGATCACCGTGACCGTCTTCAAGGTGACCGGCGAGACCAACACCGATGACCTGTCGCCGGCGCCCGACGCCTGGTCGCGTCCGGACATCCCGCTGCACTATCTGGCCATGCTGAAGAACGCGCGCCCGGGCATCACCCCGGAGCAGGACGGCGTGCGCGGTCCGATGCAGTTCATCGAGGACCTGAAGGCCAAGGGCCATCTGGTCGCCTATGTCGGCGACGTGGTCGGCACCGGTTCGTCGCGCAAGTCGGCGACCAACAGCGTGATCTGGGCCACCGGCGAGGACATTCCGTTCGTGCCGAACAAGCGCTTCGGCGGCGTGACCCTGGGCGGCAAGATCGCCCCGATCTTCTTCAACACCCAGGAAGACTCCGGCGCCCTGCCGATCGAGGTCGATGTGACCGGCCTGAACATGGGCGATGTCATCGACATCTATCCCTATGCGGGCAAGATCGAGCGAGACGGAGCCAAGGTCGCCGACTTCGAGCTGAAGTCGCAGGTGCTGCTGGATGAGGTGCAGGCCGGCGGCCGGATCAACCTGATCATCGGCCGTTCGCTGACCGCCCGCGCCCGTGAGGCCCTGGGTCTGGCGCCGTCCACCGAGTTCCGCCTGCCGGTCACGCCGGAAGACAGCGGCAAGGGCTTCACCCTGGCCCAGAAGATGGTCGGTCGCGCCTGCGGCCTGCCGGAAGGCCAGGGCATCCGTCCGGGCACCTATTGCGAGCCCAAGATGACCACGGTCGGTTCGCAGGACACCACCGGTCCGATGACCCGCGACGAGCTGAAGGATCTGGCCTGCCTCGGCTTCTCGGCCGACATGGTGATGCAGTCCTTCTGCCACACCGCTGCCTATCCCAAGCCGGTGGACGTCAAGACGCACCGCGAACTGCCGCAGTTCATCTCGAACCGCGGCGGCGTGGCCCTGCGTCCGGGCGACGGCGTGATCCACTCCTGGCTGAACCGCCTGCTGCTGCCCGACACTGTCGGCACCGGCGGTGACAGCCACACCCGCTTCCCCATCGGCATCTCTTTCCCGGCCGGTTCGGGCCTGGTGGCCTTCGGCGCCGCCACCGGCGTCATGCCGCTGGATATGCCGGAATCGATCCTGGTCCGCTTCAAGGGTGAGCTGCAGCCGGGCATCACCCTGCGCGATCTGGTTCACGCCATCCCTTACTACGCCATCAAGGCCGGGCTGCTGACCGTCGCCAAGGCCGGCAAGATCAACGCCTTCTCGGGCCGCATCCTCGAGATCGAGGGCCTGCCGGACCTGAAGGTGGAACAGGCGTTCGAACTGACCGACGCCTCGGCCGAGCGTTCGGCGGCGGGTTGCACCGTCAAGCTGAACAAGGAGCCGATCGTCGAATACATGACCTCGAACATCGTGCTCATGAAGAACATGATCGCCGACGGTTACGCCGATGCCCGCACCCTGCAGCGCCGGATCGACGCCATGGAAGCCTGGCTGGCCGCCCCGAACCTGCTCGAGGCCGACGCCGACGCCGAATACGCCCACGTCATCGAGATCGATCTGGCCGATGTGACCGAGCCGGTCCTGTGCGCCCCGAACGACCCCGACGACGCGCGCCTGCTGTCGGACGTCCAGGAGACCCCGATCGACGAGGTCTTCATCGGCTCGTGCATGACCAACATCGGCCACTTCCGCGCCGCCTCGCTGCTGCTGAAGGGCAAGAAGGACATCCCGACCCGTCTGTGGGTCGCCCCGCCGACCAAGATGGACGCCTCTGAGTTGACCAAGGAGGGCCACTACTCGACCCTCGGCGGCGCCGGCGCCCGCATGGAAATGCCGGGCTGCTCGCTGTGCATGGGCAACCAGGCGCAGGTGAAGGAAGGCGCGACCGTGGTCTCCACCTCGACCCGCAACTTCCCCAACCGTCTGGGCAAGGGCTCGAACGTCTATCTGGCCTCGGCCGAACTGGCGGCGGTGGCCTCCAAGCTGGGCCGCATCCCGACCGTGGCCGAGTACATGGCCGAGATGGGCGTCATCGACGCCGACCGGGCCGAGGTCTACCGCTACATGAACTTCGACCAGATCCCGGAATACGCGGATCGCGTCGCCGCCGAGTAAGGGCGAGCGTCAGTCGGAAAAGGCGAAGGGCCGGTGGAGCGATCCACCGGCCCTTTTCACGTCGACAAGGGTCAGGGCTGGCCGGTCAGTGAGCGGGCCACGGCCTCGGCGACCTTGATGCCGTCGACGGCGGCCGAGAGGATCCCGCCCGCATAGCCGGCGCCTTCGCCGGCGGGGAAGAGGCCGCGCACGGTCAGGCTCTGGAAGTCGGCGCCGCGGGTCATGCGGATCGGCGAGGAGGTGCGGGTCTCGACACCGGTCAGCACCGCCTGGGCGTCGTCATAGCGGGGGATCTTGCGGCCGAAGACGGGCAGGGCCTCGCGCATGGCGGCGATCACATAGTCCGGCATCAGGGGCGCCAGATCGGTCGGGGTCACGCCGGGGCGGTAGCTCGGAACCACCTCGCCCAGCGCCGTCGATGGCCGTCCCGCCAGGAAGTCGCCGACCAGCTGGCCCGGGGCGAAATAGTCTCCGCCCCCGGCCTGATAGGCGCGGGTCTCCAGGTCGCGCTGCAGTTCGATCCCCGCCAGCGGGTGGTCGCTGGGATAGTCCTCGGGCGAGATGCCGACCACGAAGCCGGAGTTGGCGTTCCGCTCGTTGCGCGAATACTGGCTCATGCCGTTGGTCACGACGCGGCCCGGTTCGCTGGTCGCCGCCACCACCGTGCCGCCAGGGCACATGCAGAAGCTGTAGACCGTCCGCCCGTTCGAACAGTGGTGCGACAGGGAATAGGCCGCCGCCCCCAGATCGGGGTGCCCTGCGCAGGGGCCGAACAGGGCCCGGTCGATCCACGACTGCGGATGCTCGATGCGGAAGCCGATGGAGAAGGGCTTGGCCTCGATATGGACGCCCCGGTCGTACAGGGTCTGGAAGGTGTCGCGCGACGAATGGCCGATGGCGAAAACCACATGGTCGGCCTCCAGCACCTCGCCGGTGTGCAGATGCAGCCCCTTCAGGGCGCCGTCCCGCATCTCGATGTCGACGACCCGATGCTCGAAGCGGTACTCGCCGCCCAGGGCCTCGATCTTCTCGCGCATGGCCTCGACCATGGTCACCAGCCGGAAGGTGCCGATGTGCGGATGGGCCTCGGTCAGGATTTCCTCGGGCGCGCCGGCGGCGACGAACTCGTTCAGCACCTTGCGGGCCAGGAAGCGCGGATCCTTGATCTGGCTGTACAGCTTGCCGTCCGAGAAGGTGCCCGCGCCGCCTTCGCCGAACTGGACGTTGGATTCAGGGTGCAGCTTGCTCTTGCGCCACAGCTCCCAGGTGTCCTTGGTGCGCTGGCGCACGACCTTGCCGCGGTCGAGGATGATCGGCCGGAAGCCCATTTCAGCCAGGATCAGCCCGGCGAACAGGCCGCACGGACCGGCTCCGATGACCACGGGCCTCAGTTTCAGATCCTTGGGCGCGACGGCGACCGGGCGATAGGTCACGTCCGGCGAGGGCCGGACATGCGGGTCATCCCTGAACCGGGCCAGCACCGTCGCCTCGTCGCGAACCTCGACGTCGAGGATGTAGACCTTCAGGATCGCCGACTTCCTGCGCGCATCATGCGCCCGCTTCCACACCGACCAGCGGAGCAGGTCCTGCGGCGGCACGCCCAGACGCACGGCGATGGCGGCGGGCAGGGCCTCGGGCTCATGGTTGAGGGGCAGCTTGATTTCGGAAAGGCGCAACATCGGCGCCTTGTAGCCGGTCGCCGCGCGGAACGCATGAAAAAGGCCGGCGGATCGCTCCACCGGCCCTGTTTCTCTTTTGCCCTAACGCTCGCGACGCGGTCGCTCGCTGCTTGAGGGCGGGTTGGCTTACTCGGCGGCGGCCGGAGCCTCGGTGGTTTCGCCGCCGGCCAGGTTGCGCAGGACGTAGGGCATGACGCCGCCGGCGCGCAGGTATTCCAGCTCGGTCTGGTTGTCGATGCGGCAGCGGACCGGGAAGCGGGCCATCTTGCCGTCCGACGGGCGGAACATCTCGACCCACAGATCCTGACGCGGCTTCAGCTTGCCGATGTTGGCGTCGGTCAGGCCGCGGATGGTGACGATTTCCTCGCCGGTCAGGCCCAGCTTGTGCCAGCCGTCCTGCTTGAACTGCAGCGGCACGACGCCCATGCCGACCAGGTTCGAGCGGTGGATGCGCTCGAAGCTCTCGGCGATGACGGCGCGGACGCCCAGCAGATTGGTGCCCTTGGCGGCCCAGTCACGCGACGAGCCGGTGCCGTATTCCTTGCCGGCGAAGACGACCAGCGGACGGCCTTCCGACTGGTAGCGCATGGCCGCGTCGTAGATCGACATGACGTCGCCCGACGGGAAGTGCTTGGTGACGCCGCCCTCGATCTCCGGGGTGATCTTGTTGCGGATGCGGATGTTGGCGAAGGTGCCGCGCATCATGACTTCGTGGTGGCCGCGGCGGGCGCCGTAGCTGTTGAAGTCCAGGGCGTCGACGCCGTGGTTGGTCAGCCAGACACCGGCGGGTGAGGTCTTCTTGATCGAACCGGCCGGCGAGATGTGGTCGGTGGTGATCGAGTCGCCGAAGATGGCCAGCACGCGGCCTTCGACGATGTCCTGAACCGGTTTGGGCTCCATGGACAGGCCCTCGAAGTAGGGCGGGTTGGCGACGTAGGTGGAGCTGTCGTCCCACTCATAGGTCTGGCCGCCCGAGACCTTGATCGCCTGCCAGTGCTTGTCGCCCTTGAAGACGTCCTTGTAGCGCTTGGCGAACATGGCCGGGGTGACCGACTTGCGCTGGATGTCGGCGACTTCCTGCGTGGTCGGCCAGATGTCGGCCAGAAAGACGTCCTTGCCCTTCTTGTCCTGACCGATCGGGTCCTTGGTGATGTCGATGCGCATCGAACCGGCCAGGGCGTAGGCCACGACCAGCGGCGGCGAGGCCAGATAGTTGGCCTGGACGTCCGGGTTCACGCGACCTTCGAAGTTGCGGTTGCCCGACAGGACCGAGGTGGCGACGATGCCGTTGTCGTTGATGGCCTTCGAGATCGCCGGATCCAGCGGACCCGAGTTGCCGATGCAGGTGGTGCAGCCGTAGCCGACCAGATTGAAGCCGATGGCGTCCAGATCCTTCTGCAGGCCGGCGTCGGTCAGGTAGTCGGTGACCACCTGCGAGCCCGGAGCCAGCGAGGTCTTGACCCAGGGCTTGGGCTTAAGGCCCAGCGCCAGCGCCTTGCGCGCCACCAGACCGGCGGCGATCAGGACCGACGGGTTGGAGGTGTTGGTGCAGGAGGTGATGGCCGCGATCACGACGTCGCCGTCGCCGACCGTGAACTTCTCACCCTCGACAGCGGCGCGCGGGGCGTCCGAGGCACGGGCGAAGGTGCCGGTCAGGTGGCCTTCGAACTCGGGGGCGGCGGTGGTCAGTTCGACGCGGTCCTGCGGACGCTTCGGACCGGCCAGCGACGGCACGACCGAGGCGAGGTCCAGTTCGAGCGTGTCGGTGAAGACCGGCTCTTCCGAGGTTTCGTCGATCCACAGGCCCTGCGCCTTGGCGTAGGCCTCGACCAGCGCAACGCGGGCCTTGTCACGACCGGTGGCGGCCAGGAAGTCGATGGTGGCTTGGCTAACGGGGAAGAAGCCGCAGGTGGCGCCGTATTCCGGGGCCATGTTGGCGATGGTCGCCTGGTCTTCCAGCGTCAGGCCGGTCAGGGCGTCGCCGAAGAACTCGACGAACTTGCCGACCACGCCCTTCTTGCGCAGCATCTGGGTGACGGTCAGCACCAGATCGGTGGCGGTGGCGCCTTCCGGCAGCTTGCCGGTCAGCTTGAAGCCGATGACTTCCGGGATCAGCATCGGGATCGGCTGGCCCAGCATGGCGGCTTCCGCCTCGATGCCGCCGACGCCCCAGCCCAGAACGGCCAGGCCGTTGATCATGGTGGTGTGGCTGTCGGTGCCGACGACGGTGTCGGGGTAGGCGACGGTCTTCTTGCCTTCTTCCAGCGTCCAGACGGTCTGGGCTAGGTTCTCCAGGTTCACCTGGTGGCAGATGCCGGTGCCGGGGGGCACGACGCGGAAATTGTTGAAGGCCGACGAACCCCAGCGCAGGAAGTTGTAGCGCTCGATGTTGCGCTCGTACTCGCGCTCGACGTTCTGGGTGAACGACTTGGCGGTGCCGAAGTGGTCGACCATGACCGAGTGGTCGATGACCAGGTCGACGGGAACCAGCGGGTTGATCTTGGAGGCGTCGGCGCCGAGCTTGGCCATCGCGTCGCGCATGGCGGCCAGGTCGACGACGGCCGGAACGCCGGTGAAGTCCTGCATCAGCACGCGGGCCGGGCGGAAGGCGATCTCGTGCTCGACCGAGCCCTTGTTCTCGATCCAGGCGGCGACGGCCTTGAGGTCGGCCTCGGTCACCGAGACGCCGTCCTCGTTGCGCAGCAGGTTCTCCAGCAGCACCTTCATCGAGCGCGGCAGGCGGGAAATCCCGGTCAGACCGGCTTCCTCGGCGGCGGGAAGGCTGTAATAGGCGTATTTCTTGCGCCCGACGGAGAGGTCCTGGCG
Organism: Brevundimonas sp. GCM10030266; assembly: GCF_042666595.1. Classification (NCBI taxonomy): domain Bacteria; kingdom Pseudomonadati; phylum Pseudomonadota; class Alphaproteobacteria; order Caulobacterales; family Caulobacteraceae; genus Brevundimonas; species Brevundimonas sp. GCM10030266. The sequence goes on along the minus strand of NZ_JBHTCY010000001.1, from coordinate 643,383 downwards.
GGTCTTGAGGCTGTCAATCGACGGCATGGAGAGTTTTCCTCTGGTCAACGCCGCCCGACAATCCGGTTGCACGTTCGCGCGATCGACGGCGGGACTCACAGGGTCCCGACGCGCGCGGCGGACGCCTGCTGCGGCGTTCGGGGATATAGCGATGGTTCCCTTGTCCGTCCATGAATCCATGACGCGAGAAGGGGTATTGATAGACGTTCGCAACTGGGGGCGTGGCGGATGATCGCCGTCGAAGGTCTGACCGTGTCGCGCGGCGAGCGGGTTCTGTTCCGGAATCTTTCGTTTTCAGTGGCTTCCGGTGAAGCTGTCGCGCTGACCGGAGCCAATGGCGCGGGCAAGACCAGCCTGCTGCGGACCCTCGCCGGCTTCCTGCGTCCGGACGCGGGAACCGTCGCCTTCGCCGATGTCGAGGCCGACGAGGCGCGGGCGAAACACCTGCACTGGCTGGGTCATCTGGACGGGCTGAAGGGCGCGCGGCGGGCGCGGGACGAACTGGCGTTTCAGGCCCAGTGGCTCGGCGCGACCGCCGACGGGATCGCGGCGGCCGTGGATGTGCTGGCTCTGGAGCCCCTGCTGGACCTCGAGGTGCGCAAGCTGTCGGCGGGGCAGAAACGGCGGCTGGCCTTCGCCCGGCTGATCGCCGTGCAACGCCCGATCTGGCTGTTGGACGAACCGCTCAGCCCGCTGGACGCCCGCTGGCGCGCGGCCATGGGCGTGCTGATGCAGGCCCATCTGGACCGGGGCGGCTGCATCCTCGCCGCCGTCCATGACCCCCTGCCGATTCCGGCGCGGACGCTCGATATCGGAGGCGTCGCATGAAGGCGCTGATGATCCTCTGGCGGCGTGAGCTGGCGCTGGCCTGGGCGGGCGGGGGCGGGCCGCTGCTGGCCTGCGGGTTCTTCCTGTGCCTGACCGTGCTCGTGCCTCTGGCGTCCGGCAGTGATCCGACGGCGCTGAAACCGATCGCGGGGGGCGTCGCCTGGGTGGCGCTGGCGGTATCCTCGATCCTGTCGCTGGAGCGGCTGTTTGAGCGCGATTTCGAGGACGGGACGCTGGATCTTCTGACGCTCGGACCGGCGCCGCTGGAACTGACCGTGATCGCCAAGGCCAAGGCCCAGTGGCTGGCGGTCGGATGGCCGCTGGCCCTGACCGCCCCGGTGGCGGCGATCACCCTTGGTCTCCCGGTGTCCCTTGCGCCGCTGGCCGCGCTCACGGCCCTGATCGGTGGCCTCGGCTTCGCCCTGACCGGGGCGCTGGGCGCCGCCCTGGCGCTGGGGTCGAAGCGTGGCGGAATGCTGATCGCGGTGGTCGTCCTGCCGCTGTTCATCCCGCCGGTGATCTTCGGCGCGGGCGCGCTGGAGCGGGCGGCGAACGGCCAGTCTCCGGGCCCGGCCCTGGCCTTCCTGTGCGCCTACGTCCTGTTCGCCGGGGTGATCACTCCCTTCGCGGGCGCCGCAGCGATCCGCAACGCCCAGGGTTAGGCCTTCTTGACGAACTCGGTGCGCAGGACGAGGCCGCGGACCTTCTCGACATTGGCCTCGATCTCGTCGGGGTCGCCGGTCAGGCGGATGTTCCTGACCATCGTTCCGCGCTTCAGCGTCACCCCGCCCGAGCCCTTGACCTTCAGGTCCTTGATCAGGGTCACGCTGTCGCCATCCGACAGGATGTTGCCGTTGCTGTCCTTGGTCACGTCGTCGGTCATGGTCGGTCCTCAGTCTGTGGGGATGCTCTGGCACGTCGAACGGCCAAGCTTCAAGTCCTGCGCCGCCGGTCCGGCGAAAACCCCAAGTAGCGTAACGCCGGATAGCTGATTAAAGACGCGGTTATGTTCGGCCTCGCCAATCCAGACCGCTTCGCCCGCTTCACCCGCCCGCTCGTGCCGGTGCTGTGGGTCGCGGCCGCCGTGCTGCTGCTGGCCGGGATCTGGTTCAGTTTCGCCGCGCCCGAGGATTACCAGCAGGGCGATACGGTGCGGATCATGTTCGTCCACGTTCCGGCCGCCTCGGTCGGGTTGATGATCTATGGGGCGCTGGGCGTCTCCAGCTTCTTCGCCCTGATCTTCCGCCATCCGCTGGCCGACGCCGCCGCCCGCGCCGCGGCCCTGCCGGGAGCGGCCTACACGCTTCTGGCGCTGGTGACCGGCAGCATCTGGGGCAAGCCGATGTGGGGCACCTGGTGGGAATGGGGCGATGCCCGCCTGGTGTCGGTGCTGGTCCTGTTCCTGTTCTACCTCGGCTATATGGTCCTGCGCGCCTCGATCGATGACGAGCAGAAGGCCGCCCGCGCGGCCGCCGTCCTGGGTCTGGTCGGGCTGATCAACCTGCCGATCGTCAGGTTCTCGGTCGACTGGTGGAACACCCTGCATCAGCCGGCATCGCTGATCCGGGCCGAGGGACCGTCCATCGCCGGCAGCATGCTGGCCCCTCTTCTGATGATGATGGCGGGTTATCTGGTCTTCTTCCTCGCCGTCTGGCTGACCGCCATCCGCACCGAAATCGTCCGTCGCCGGGTGGTGGCGATCCGCGCCCGCCGGGCTCTGGAGGCCTGATCATGCTCGACCTCGATATGGGAAAATACGCCGCCTACGTCTGGCCCGCCTGGGGGATCAGCGCCGTGGTGCTGGCGGCGCTGGCGGCGCGCGCCGTCGTCTCGGCCCGGCGCTGGAAGGCAGAGCTGAAGCGACTGGAAGAAGGCCGCCCTCAAGCAGCGCAAAGCGCGATAGGGCAAAAAGAATGAGCCGGTGGTTCGCTGTCATCCCGCTGGTCGTTATCGGGGCGCTGTTCGTCCTGTTCATTGGCTGGTCGCTGCAACGCGACCCGGCGGTGAAGCCGGACGCCATGGTCGGCCAGGCTGTGCCGGAAACCGTGCTTCCGATGTTGAACGGCGCGGAAGCCGGTCCGGGTCATGTCGATCTGAAGACCGCGGGCGTCGGGCGGCCGATGCTGGTCAATGTCTTCGCCAGCTGGTGCCCGCCGTGCAAGGTCGAGCATCCGAAACTGCTGGAGCTGAAGGCGCGCGGGATCGCCGTGGTCGGGGTCGCCTACAAGGATGATCCCGCCGCCACTCGCGCCTTCCTGGACGAGCTGGGCAATCCGTTCTCGATGGTACTGGTTGACCGCGAGGGCCGGGCCGGACTGGATCTGGGCATCACCGGCGCGCCGGAGACCTTTGCCGTGGACGCCCAGGGCCGTGTGGTCGCGAAGTTCGCCGGGCCATTGCTGGAAGATGCCGAGATCGAGCGTCTGGTGGCCGCGATGCAGGCCCCGGCGCGACCGCTGCCGACCGCCACCAGCCGCTGAACCCTCTCTGAGGCTGCGCTGAAACCCTTGCGGGCAGGGCGTTAACCCTTTTTCGCGTGTTTTCATTAACCCTGTTGGAATGAGCGCGATTCGCCCGCCCGTTCCGTCGCCGCTGTTCCCGTCGCAGACGCCACCGTCTCCGGCGTCGGGATCGCGTTCGGCCTTCTTCCAGGCGGCGCTGGCGGCGGCCTCGCCGTCGATCGCCGCCGCGGCGCCCGCTGTGATCGCGCCGACCGTCCAGCGTGACACGCCCGTTCGCTCCGTCGCCCCGAGGGCCGCCGAACCCGAGGCGGGCGAGCGCTTCAGCCGCCCGGGCAGCCTGCTCGACATCCGGGTCTGACCCCGCCCCTCCGCCTGAGCGGGGTGCGCATCTGACGCGGGCCTCACGCGAAAATGACCGGCGCGTGTGCGGACGGCGTGATTAAGATATCCGCATGCGCACCTGGGGGTGGACATTCTCGATCGCGGTCGGCCTGACCGCGTTGCTCACGGCGGCCTCATCGGCCCAGCCGTCGGCGACGCGCGTGCGCCATCGCGCCGTGCCCGCCGAGCCTGTGGTGGTGGAGCTGTTCACCGCCCAGGGCTGTTCCGGCTGTCCGGAGGCCAACGCCCGGATCGAGACCGTCGCGGCCGAGCCGGGGGTCATCGCCCTGACCTATGCCGTTGATTACTGGGACTATCTGGGCTGGGCCGACACCTTCGCCCGGCCGGAGTTCGCCCAGCGCCAGCGCGACTATCGCCGGGCCCTGCAGATCCGCAACGTCTCGACGCCGCAGGTGGTCATCGACGGCCGCCGGCAGGCGCCGGCCAGCATCGAGGCCATCCAGGTCGCCATTGACGAGGAGGCCGCCCGCCGCGTCTTCCCGCCCGAGGTCGAATTCCGCGAGACCGGCGACCGCGTCGGCGTCGGCTCCGGCCGCGCGCCCGTGGGCGGCGCCGAGGTGGTGGCGGTGGTCTATACGCCGGGCCCGCAGACCGTGGAGATCAGCGGCGGCGACAATCGCGGACAGAAGGTCCGACACGTGAATGTGGTGCGCTCGGTCCGCGTGCTGGGGCCGTGGACGGGTCGTCCGGTGCTGTATGCCCTGCCCGAACAGGCCGGGTCGGACCAGGCCGTGGCCGTGCTGGTCCAGGCGCGGGATGACCGCCGCATCCTGACCGCCGCGGTGCTGGACGCGCGCTGATCGCGCCCGGCTTCGGCGTCTGTTTCCGGCGCCTGTCAGCTTCGGTCAGTATCCCTGTTCTCTCCCGCCCCCGCACAGTGCATGATCGGCCCCGAGACGTCGGGGCGTCGTCGCCCGGGGATATGCGCATGATCGGTCTGAAGCCTGTGCTGAAGGGAATGTCGGTCGCCGCCGTGCTGGCCGTGGCCGGCGCCGTCGCGGCCTTCACCCCTGATCCCGAGGCCGCTATCACGCCCGAGGCGCGCGGGGTGGCCCAGGCCGTGACCGCCGCCGAACTGGCCGCCTGGGGCCGCGAGCGGGGGGACGCCGGCGCCCTGATCATGGCCGCCCGCCTGCTGTCCGAAGTGCCGGTGCGGCAGGGCGAAGGGCCGGAACCCTTCCTGACCCCCGCCCGTCTGCTGGACGAGGCCGCGGCCCTGTCGGCGGGCAACCAGCCGATCATCGACGCCATCGACCGGCTGCGCGAGCCGATGACGCGCGGCGTCCGCTCCTCGCCCTTCGGCGCCGGGCCGGTGTTCACCGTCAAGCAACTGAGGGCCCGCGAGAGCTGGACCTTCGACGTCGACGCGCGCGCCGGCGAGGTGCTGCGCGTGGCGGCCATCGGCGACGGTGACACGGACATCGACCTGACTATCCATAACCAGAGCGGAGCGGCGCTGTGCCGCGACGGCTTCGGCGACCACTATCCGGTCTGCACCGTCTCCTCGCGGGCGGGCGGCAAGATGCGGGTGGCGCTGACCAACCGCGGCGACGTGCGAACCAGCATCCAGGTGCTCAGCAACTGATGCGAGGCGGGGGGCGCTTCTGGCTGGGGATGCTGGCCGTCGCCGGCCTCCTGCTGGGCGCGCGTCAGGCCCCGCCCGCCGCCGATACGCCCGAGACCCTGCGCGCCGAAGCCTTCGAGGCGGCGCAATGGGCCATCGCCTCGGACGCCGCCGACGCTTTGGCGCGGGTGTCCGCGCGCTTCGCCCAGGGCGACGATGACCTCGGTCGCCTGGCCGAGGAGCGCGAGGCGCTGATCGTGCGCCGCGACCGGCTGGAGCGGGAGCTGGAGCGGCACTACGCCTCGACCGATCCGGCCGATCTGGCGGCCCGCACCCGGGCGCAGGGCGAGTGGGAGGCGGCGACCGGTCGGCTGGCCACGCTGGACGCCGACATCGAGGCCCGCTTCCCCGCCTATTCCGAACTGACCAGCCCGCGCGCCCTGTCGATCGCCGAGACCCAGCAACTGTTGCGGCCGGACGAGGGGCTGCTGCTCGTGCTGGTCAATCCCGAGGCGACCTATGTCTGGGCGATCACGCGCGAGAAGGCGGCCTGGACCCGGTCCGAGGCGATGGACGAGGCCCGGCTGAAGGTCACGGTCGACAAGTTGCGGCTGTCGCTGAGCGCCACGGCCGCGCCGCGCGGCGACGACATCGACCCGACCCTGTTCGCGGGGCGTCAGCCGATTCCCTTCGACCGCGCCGAGAGCTGGCGGCTGTATTCCGAACTGGTCCTGCCGGTGGAAGAGACGTTCAAGGACAAGCGGACCCTGATCACCGTGACCACCGGGGCTCTGTCGACCCTGCCGCTGTCGGTGCTGGTGACGGCGCCGCCGCAGGGGCAGGACAGGGACCCGGACGCCCTGGCCGCGACGCCCTGGCTGGCCGACCGCTATGCGATGGCGGCCCTGCCGGCGGTGTCCAGCCTGCGGTCGCTGCGTTGCTATCTGGTCAGCGACCCGGCTCAGCGCAGCGCGGGCTGTCCGTCCGGCCTCGCTCCCGCGTCCCGCAATGAGCCGAGGGTCGAGCCGCTGCGGCTGGCGGCGTTCGGCGCGCCGCTGCTGGCGGGGGCGCCGGCGGATCCCACGCGCGGCGCGGCGGCGGCGGACACGGTCATGAACGGCCAGCTGGCCGACGTCAGCCGGCTGAAGGCCCTGCCGTATCTGCGCGGTTCACGGCTGGAGCTGGAGACACTGAAGGCCCGGTATCCGGACTCGGTGGTCCGCATCGGGGCCGAGGCCACGGAGCGGGCGGTGCGCCGGGCGGACGCCGAGGCCCTGTCGCGGGCGCGGTTCGTGGTCTTCTCGACCCACGGTCTGATGGCCGGGTCGGCGGCGGCGGAACCGGGGCTGGTCATGACCCCGCCGGATCAGGCGACCGAGGCCGATGACGGCTATCTGAGTGCGTCCGAGGCCGCCCAGCTGAAGCTGAGCGCCGAGTTTGTGGTCCTGTCCGCCTGCAACACCGCCGCCTCGGACGGGCGGCCGGGCGGGGAGGGGCTGTCGGGACTGGCCCGCGCCTTCTTCTATGCGGGGGCGCGGTCGGTGCTGGTGTCGCACTGGGAGGTGTCGGACGCCGCGACGACGACCCTGATCACCGCCGCCTTCGCCGATCTGGACGGCCATGCGGTGAGCGATCCCGGCGTCCGCGCGAGGGCCCTTCAGGCGGGCCAGCGCGCCGTCCGCGCCGAACGCCGCTGGGCTCATCCGGCCTACTGGGCGGCGTTCACGCTCGTGGGAGAGCCCGGCTAGGTTCTGGGTTCAGGTTCAAGGTTCTGGGGAGGGCGGCGTCCGCCCTGAAACCTAATCCCTGGAGCCTAGAACCTCCTAAGCTCCCGCCTTCCTTGCGAAGCTCCACGCGCCTTCCGCCAGCGCCGGCACCTGCGCGGCCATGCTCTTCGCCTGCGGAGACGCCGCCGTGCCATCACGGACGCGGCCGGCGATGCCCTGACAGATGGCCGCCAACCGGAACAGGTTGTAGGCGAACAGCCAGTCGAGGTTCGACGGCGGCGGTGCGCCGGTCTTCTCCGAGTAGCGGGCGACGACCTCTTCCACCGACGGGATGCCCAGCGCCTTGAGATCGGCTCCGGCCAGACCGTTCCGCATCGTCGCGGGAATGGCCCAGGCGATCAGCAGATAGGAGAAGTCGGCCATCGGATCGCCGAGTGTCGACAGCTCCCAGTCCAGCACGGCGCGGACCTGCGCCTGATCCGGAGCCAGGATCATGTTGTCCAGCCGGAAGTCGCCGTGGACGATCCGGGTCGGCCCCTCGGGCGGCAGGGTGGCGGGCAGGAAGTCGATCAGCCGGTCCATCGCCGGGACCGGGTCGATCTCCGAGGCCCGATACTGTTTGGTCCAGCGCCCGACCTGACGCTCGAAATAGTTGCCCGGCTTGCCGTAATCGCCCAGGCCGATGGCGGCGGGCTCGAAGCGGTGCAGGGCGGCCAGCGTATCGACCTGGGCGTCATAGACGGCGCGGCGCTCGGCGGGCTCCAGCCCCGGCAGCTTCAGATCCCACAGGACCCGGCCCTCGACCTTGTCCATGACGTAGAACATCGAGCCGATGACGGCCTCGTCGGTGCACAGGGCGTACGGCCGCGCCACCGGATAGCCCTGTCGGTGCAGCGCCGAGATGACGGTGAACTCGCGATCCACCGCATGGGCGCTGGGCAGCAGGGTCCCGGGCGGCTTGCGGCGCAGCACATAGGTCCGGCCCGGCGTGGACAGCTCATAGGTCGGATTGGACTGGCCGCCGTTGAACTGGCGTACCGTCAGCGGCCCGGCGTAGCCCTCGACATTCGCCTCAAGCCATCGGCCCAGCGCCACCTCATCAAGGGCGTAGCGGGGATCGACCTCGCGGGTGCCGGAGAAGGTGGACTGCGGGTCGTCGGCAGGGTTCTGGGTCATTGCGCGGCGATGATGGCGGCCTTCACCGCCCCGCGCCAGCCTTTCAGCAGCCGCTCACGCTCTTCAGCGGCCATGCGCGGGCACCAGACGGCCGGAGCCTCGGCGGACGCTGCGTCAAGCGTGTCGATCAGGCCGCACCCCAGGGCCGCCAGCTTGGCCGCGCCGAGCGCCGTCATCTCCTGAAACGCCGGTCTCTCTACCGTGACATCGCAGATGTCGGCGACGAACTGCATGGCGAAGGCGTTGGCCGTGACGCCGCCGTCGACCTTGAGCACCGACAGGGTGGGGGCCCCGTCCTTCCTGAGCGCGTCCAGAAGGTCGTGCGTCTGATAGGCCAGCGACTCCAGCGCCGCCCGCACCATGTGCGCTGGCCCGCTGTCGCGGGTCAGGCCGACAATGGTCCCGCGCGCCTCCGGCTCCCACCAGGGTGCGCCCAGACCGGTGAAGCCGGGGACCAGATAGACCCCGCCATTGTCCTTCAGTCCTTGCGCCATCGCCTCGGACTGACGGGACTCGGAAATCACCTTCAGCCCGTCGCGCAGCCACTGGATCGCCGATCCGGCCGAGAAGATGGAGCCCTCCAGCGCATAGGCCGCCGTCCCCTGCGCCTCATAGCCCAGTGTTCCGAGCAGGCGGGTGGAGGAAGGCACCGGCTCGGCCCCGACATTGGCGACCAGAAAGGCACCGGTGCCGTAGGTGATCTTGGCGTCCCCGGCCTTCAGCGCGCCATGTCCCACAAGCGCGGCCTGTTGGTCGCCCGCCGCGCCATGGATCGGCAGGGCGGCGCCGAACAGCGACGGCTCGCTTTCGCCCAACAGATCAGCGCAGCCCCGGATTTCGGGTAGTCCCTCCATCGGGACATTAAACAGCGCCGCCAGATCGGGCCGCCATTGTCGCGTGCCCAAGTCCATCAGCGATGTGCGGCTGGCGTTGGTCGCGTCGGTGACGTGGCTCGTCCCGCCGGTGAGCTTCCAGATCAGCCAGCTCTCGATGGTGCCCAGCTTGACCTCGCCCCGCTCCGCCCGCTCGCGCGAGCCCGGAACCGCGTCCAGCAGCCAGGCGAATTTGGAGGCCGAGAAATAGGGGTCGAGGATCAGGCCGGTCGCCGCCTGCACCTCGGGCTCATGCCCGGCGGCGGCCAGTTTCGCCGTGGCCTCGGCGGTGCGTCGGTCCTGCCAGACAATGGCGCGGTGCAGGGGCTCGCCGGTGGCGACGTCCCAGATCACCGAGGTCTCGCGCTGGTTGGTGATGCCGATGGCGGCGAAACGCCCGATCCCGCCCGCCTTGCGCACCACCTCGCGGCAGGTCTGCAGGGTGGCCGCCCAGATTTCGGCCGCGTCATGCTCGACCCAACCGGGATGCGGGAAATGCTGCTCCAGCTCGATCTGGCTGACCGCCACGGGCCGCAGCCCGCCCACATTCTCGTCGCCTATCGCGCCTTGCGCTGCTTGAGGCGAGGTCAGTCCAAACGCGATCGCCCGCGTCGAGGTGGTGCCCTGGTCGATGGCGAGGATGAGGCTTTTCATGGGGGGAGGTTAGACCGGGGTCGGGCGGGAATGTAAGGGAGGAGGCATGCACACAGCCTCCTTCGAAGGCGTCCGCGACGCCGCCCGCCAGCTTCTCGGTCACGCCGTTCGCACGCCCCTGATCGAGAGCCCGGCGCTGAACGCGCATCTGGGCGGTCGGGTGCTGTTGAAGGCTGAAAACCTGCAACAGGCCGGGGCCTTCAAATTCCGCGGGGCCTACAACCGGATCAGCCGCCTGACCCCGGACGAGCTGAAGCGTGGCGTCGTCGCCTATTCGTCCGGCAACCATGCCCAGGCGGTGGCCTGCGCGGCGAAGATGATGGGGACCTCGGCCATCATCGTCATGCCCGCCGACAGTCCGAAGGTGAAGGTCGAGGGTGTCATCGGCTTCGGCGGCGAGGTGCGTCTGTACGACCGCTACACCGAAAGCCGTGAGGACATCGGCGAGGAGATCGCCCGCACGCGTGGCAGCGTTCTGGTCCGTCCGTTCGACGATCCCTTCGTCATCGAGGGCCAGGGTACGACCGGGCTGGAGATCGTCGAACAGGCCGAAGCGGTGGGGGCGAAGATTGACCAGCTGCTGTGTGGCGCCTCGGGCGGGGGGCTGATCGCCGGGATCAACCTGTCCATGGGCGCGCTTCTGCCGGACGTCCCGGTCATCGGCATCGAGCCTCGCGACTACAACGACACCCAGCTGTCCATGGCGGCGGGCGAGCGCCTGACCCACGCCCCGGCCCACGGCACCATCTGCGACGCCCTGATGACCGACCGTCCGGGCGAGCTGACCTTCCCGATCAACCGCCGTCTGTCGCGCGTCGAGACCGTGTCCGACGCCGAGGTGGCCGAGGCCGTCCGCTATGCTTTCCGCGTACTGAAGCTGGTGGTCGAGCCGGGTGGCGCGGTCTCTCTGGCGGCCCTGCTGGCCGGAAAGGTCGAGGCGAAGGACCGGACGACGGCGGTGGTCCTGTCGGGCGGCAATGTCGATCCGGGCCTGTTCAGCGAGATCATCGAGGGCCGGTTCGAGGGCAAATAAGGGGTTTCGATAGCGGACTGACCCCGATAGCGTGGCCTCAAAACCGGAGGAAACCATGCCGAAGCCGTCAGACCTGCAGTCGCTCATCGGGACCGAGATCGGGGTCTCCCGCTGGTTCCTCGTAGATCAGGCCAAGATCGACGCCTTCGCCGACACGACCGAGGACTGGCAGTTCATCCATGTGAACCCGGAACTGGCGAAACAGACGCCCTTCGGCGGGACCATTGCGCATGGGTTCCTGACCCTCAGCCTGGCCTCGGCCATGTCCTATGACTGCGTGCAGCCGCTGGACGGGGTGGTGATGGGCGTCAACTACGGCTTCGACAAGCTGCGCTTCCTGGCGCCCGTGCCCGCCGGCTCGAAGATCCGGGGCCGGTTCAAGCTGCTGTCGGCCGAGGACAAGGGCGGTGGTCGCTGGTTGATCAAGCACGAGCTGACCGTCGAGATCGAGGGCGGCGAGAAGCCGGCCCTGATCGCGGAATGGCTGGGCATGCAGATGGTCGGCGGCTGATGCCGCTGCTCCGGCACGAGGCGAGGCGGTATGACCGGGGCGGCGGCCTGCATTTCGGCCGCTGCATCCCCGACACCGCCGCCCGGCTGGAGGAGATCGAGGGCCCCTGCGAGATTCTGTACGTGGTCTACGCCAGCTCGCAGGAGGCCGCGATGCAGAGCCACTATGACCGGCAGGGCTGGGGCCCCTACTGGCCCCTGACCGGCGCAGGGGACTCGCCCTATACCGACGACCAGCTGGCGCAGCAGCTGAAGGACTATCCCGACGACCGCGAACTGCGCCGCCTCAACGGTCTGTCCGTCGAGGCGGTCTGAGGCGAGGGATCAGCCCTCGCCGAGACAGCGCAGGGCCACTTCCAGATTGCGCAGGCCGTCCTCGCCGGTGACCGCGGGGGTCTCGCCGGTGCGGATGGCGTGGGCGAAGGCTTCCAGCTCCTTCTTGAGCGGCTCGTTCGGCCAGCTCATCACGCCGCGGGTCGAATAGCTGCCGTCGGGCTGCTGACCGAAATACTCGGTGACCTGGCGGGTCATCAGGTCGGCGACCACGAACTTGCCCTTGGTGGCGACCTGCAGAGTGCGGGTCTTGTAGGGCGTGACCCAGTTGGTGGTGATGTGGGCGATCACCCCGTTCTCCAGCCGGAACTGGAGCAGGGCCGTGTCCTCGCGTTCGGCCTTGGTGCGGGCCAGCTGCGGCTGGACCTCGACGATCTCGCTGTCGGTCAGGTGGCGGATGATGTCGATGTCATGCACCGCCAGATCGATGACCACGCCCACCTCGCCCATGCGAGGCGGGAAGGGGCCGACGCGGGTGATCTGGATGGAGATGACCTCCTCGCCCTGGATGGCGCGTTTCACCGCATCCACCGCCGGGTTGAAGCGCTCGACCTGGCCGACCATCAGGACGCGGTTGTTGGCCTTGGCTGCGTCGATCATCCGCTGGGCGTCGGCGACGGTGGCGGCGATGGGCTTCTCGACCAGGACGTGGACGCCCTTTTCGAGCAGGGCCACCGACAGGTCGGCGTGGAAGCGGTTCGGCGTGGCCACAACGGCGGCGTCGAGGCCGGCGGCGACGAAGTCCCCGGCGGTGGTGAAGGCGGCGGCCTCATACAGGCCGGCCACACCCTCGGCGGTGGCGGCGTCGGGATCGAAGACGGCGGTCAGGTTGACGTCACGGATGTCAGACAGGACGCGGGCATGGTTGCGGCCCATGACGCCGACGCCGGCGACGCCGACCTTGAGCGGGGTGGTCTGGACGGTCATGCGGATCAACCCTTGAACGAAGCGACGGCGGCGATGATGCGGTCCTGGGTGGCTTCGTCCAGATCCGCGTGCATCGGCAGGCTGAACACCCGGTCCTTGAGTCGCTCGGTGACCGGCAGGCCGCCCTCGCCGCGCGGGAAGTGGCTGTAGGCCGGCTGCATGTGCAGGGGCACCGGATAGTAGACGGCGGTCGGCACGCCCTGTTCCTTCAGGTGGGCGATCAGGCCGTCGCGGTTGTCATGCTCGACGGTGTACTGGGCCCAGTTGGAGATGTTCCCGGCGGGCACGTCCGGCACGGCGGCGACGTGGGGGCGCAGACCCTCGTTGTAGCGGGCGGCGATGCGGTTGCGCCATTCGATCTCCTCGCCGAAGACCTTCAGCTTCTCGATCAGGACGGCGGCCTGGATGGTGTCCAGACGGCTGTTCATGCCGATGCGCATGGCGAGGTATTTGGGGTCGTGGTCGAAGGCGGCGGCCGCGCCGGACTCAAGATCCTTGGCCACGACCTTGCCGTGGACGCGGTAGGAATCGATCTCCTGCGCCAGATCGTCGTCATTGGTCAGGATCGCGCCGCCGTCGCCGTAGCAACCCAGCGGCTTGGCCGGGAAGAAGCTGGTGGTGGTGACGTCGGCCCACTTCAGCGGGTGCTCGCCGTTGATGGTGCAGCCGAAGCCCTGGGCCGAATCCGAGATCAGCTTCAGGCCGTGCCTGTCGCAGATGGCCTTGATGGCCGGATAGTCGGCGGGTTGGCCGAACAGGTCGACGGCGATGACCACGCGCGGGGTCAGGCGGCCCTCGGCCTTGATCCCCGCGATGGCGCGCTCCAGCGCGGCCGGGTCCATGTTGTAGGTGACCGGATCGACGTCGACGAAGACCGGCTCGGCATTGGTCCAGGGCACGATCTCGGCGGTCGCGGTGAAGGTGAAGCTGGGCACGAAGACCGCGTCTCCGGCGCCGACGCCCCAGGCCATCAGCGGCAGGACGAGGGCGTCGGTGCCGTTGGCGCAGCCAAGGGCATGCTTCGCCTGACCAAAGGCGGCCAGATCGGCCTCGAACTGGCGAACCTGCGGGCCCATGACCCAGGCGCCGCCGACGACGGCCTCCTGAACGGCGGCCTCGATCTTGCCGGCCAGACGCAGGCGCTGGGCCTGAAGGTCGATGAAGGGAATGCTCATGCTTGATCTCCGGTCGCGGTCGCGCGGGCGGGGCGACGCGAAACGAACGCGCCGGTGAGGTTGGCCGCTCCCTAACAAATCCCGGGCGGTCGCGCCAAATCGCCCGGGGTCACTTCGGGTGAGGGATTGCAACGAACGGTTCGGGCGCCTATCCCAAGGCCCATGTCGATCAGCCATCCCGCTGTGTTCCTCGATCGTGACGGCGTTCTGATCGAGGACACCGGCTATCCGCATCTGGAATCCGAGCTGCGCATGATGCCCGGCGCCGCCGAGGCCGTGCGGCGTCTGAACCGGCTCGGCTATCTGTGCGTGATCGTGACCAACCAGTCCGGGGTCGCGCGGGGTCTGTTCACCGAAGACCAGATGCACGCCTTCAATGACGTGATCGTGCGTCGGCTGGCGGTCGGCGGCGGACGGATCGGGGCGGTCTATGCCTGTCCCTATCACTCCGAGGGCCGGGTCGAGGCCTATATCCATCCGGACCATCCGGACCGGAAGCCCAATCCGGGCATGATCCTGCGGGCCATCGCCGATCACGATATCGATCCGGCGAGGAGCTTCATGATCGGCGACCAGCCGAGCGACATGGAGGCCGCGAAACGCGCGGGCCTTCCCGGCTTCCGCTTCGAGGGCGGAAATCTGGACGACTTCGTTCGCGAACTTCTCGGCCACTGAGACGCTTCTGAATTGATCGTCAGGCTTCGTCCGGTGGGATTTCCCGTCCGGATGAAATACCCTTCCTTCCATGACCGGAGACCGCATGACCCAGCCCTTCGTGGATCGCCGTTGGACCACCGCGGACGGCCTGAGCCTGTATGCGCGGGACTATGCGCCCGCGGGCGGTCCGGCCAAGCTGCCGGTCATCTGCATCCACGGGCTGACCCGCAACTCGAAGGATTTCGAGGTCATCGCCCCCCTGATCGCGCAGAGCGGGCGTCGGGTGCTGGCCATCGACGTGCGCGGGCGGGGGCTGTCGGACGTGGCGCAGGATCCGATGACCTACCAACCCGCCACCTATGCCCAGGATGCGCTGGCCCTGCTGGCGCAGACGGGGATCGAGCGGGCGATCTTCGTCGGCACCTCGATGGGCGGGCTGATCACCATGGCGCTGGCCGCGATCCGCTCGAAGGTGATCGCCGCGGCCATCATCAACGACGTCGGCCCCGAGGTGGCCAAGGAAGGCTTGGCCCGGATCGCCGCCTACTCCGGCCAGCCGGTGGACACCCCGACCTGGGCCGAGGCGGCCGCCTATGCGAAGAAAATCAACGCCGTCGCCTTCCCGCACTATACCGACGCCGACTGGGACGCCTTCGCCGCCCGCATCTTCCGCGAAGGGACCGAGGGCGCGCCGGTGCTGAACTACGATCCGGACATCGCCGTGCCGATCAAGGCGGCGGGCGCCAAGGCGCTGGTTCCGAACCTGTGGCCGATGTTCGGGCGTCTGACACGCGGCCGACCAGTGCTGCTGGTGCGGGGCGAGACCTCGGACCTGCTCAGCGAGGCGATCGCCAACAAGATGCGCAAGCGCGCGCCCAAGATGGATTTCGTCGAGGTGCCCGGCGTCGGCCACGCCCCGATGCTGGACGAACAGGCGGCGCGGGCGGCGATCTTCCCGTTCCTGAATGAACTGCCGTGACGAGGCAGTAGGCAGTAGGCAATAGCAGGGTTTGT
Organism: Brevundimonas sp. GCM10030266; assembly: GCF_042666595.1. Lineage (NCBI taxonomy): Bacteria > Pseudomonadati > Pseudomonadota > Alphaproteobacteria > Caulobacterales > Caulobacteraceae > Brevundimonas > Brevundimonas sp. GCM10030266. The sequence continues at coordinate 628,049 of NZ_JBHTCY010000001.1, read as the reverse complement.
TCCCTCCACCGCCCGTCTGCGATCCTACTGCCTACTGCCTACTGGCTCAGCCGGGAACGTTCGTTTCCAACTCGTCGATCCAGACCTTCGCCGTCGCATCGGACGGTGCGCGCCAGTCGCCGCGGGGGCTGAGCGAACCGCCGGTGACGACCTTGGGCCCGTTCGGCACGGCGGAGCGCTTGAACTGGCTGGTCTGGAAGAAGCGGTAGAGGAATTTCCGCAGCCATCCCTTGATGGTCGGCAGGTCGTATTCGACCTTTTCGTCCTCCGGCGTGCCCTCGGGCCAGTGGCCGGTTGAGGCGTCTTTCCAGGCCTGATGCGCCAGATAGGCCACCTTGGACGGGCTCAGGCCGAAGCGGGTGATGTAGAACAGGAAGAAGTCGTTCAGGGCATAGGGGCCGACGGTGGCCTCGGTCGACTGGATCTGGCCGTCCTTGGCGGGCACCAGTTCGGGCGAAATCTCGGTGTCCAGAATGGCGTGCAGGATGCGGGCGGTGTCGCCGCCGTGTTCCTTGGCCGCCACCCAGCGGATCAGGTGCCGGATCAGGGTCTTCGCCACGCCGCCGTTGACGTTGTAGTGGCTCATGTGGTCGCCGACGCCGTAGGTGGCCCAGCCCAGCGCCAGTTCCGACAGGTCGCCGGTGCCCAGAACGATGCCGCCGTGGTGGTTGGCCAGCCGGAACAGATAGTCGGTCCGCAGCCCCGCCTGCACATTCTCGAAGGTGATGTCGTGGACCGGCTCGCCCTTCGCGAACGGATGACCGATGTCGGTCAGCATCCGCTCGGCGGCGGGGCGGATGTCGATCTCGTCGCCGGTCACGCCCAGCGCCTTCATCAGGGCCCATGCGTTGGACTTCGTGCCGTCCGAGGTGGCGAAGCCGGGCATGGTGAAGGCGAGGATGCCGGTGCGCGGCAGACCTAGCCGGTCGAACGCGCGGCAGGCGACCAGCAGGGCCTGCGTCGAATCCAGTCCGCCCGACACGCCAATGATCAGCGTCTTCGACCCCGTCGCCTTCAGCCGCCGCATCAGGCCCTGCACCTGGATGTTGAAGGCCTCGTAGCAGTCCTGGTCCAGCCGGGCGGGATCGTCGGGCACGAAGGGGAAGCGGTCGAGGGGGCGCAGGAGGGGACCGGTTTGCGGTCCTTTCGGCGCGTCATCGCTCTCGATCTGAATGCGATAGAACCGGTCGTCTTCCGGTGTGCGATCGCGCTCCAGACGGGCGCAGTCGGCGAAGGTGCCGGTGCGCAGTCGCTCCAGCCCGATCCGCTCCACATCGATGTCGGCGACGGTCAGATGGGCCTCGGTCGAGAAGCGCGGGCCCTGCGCTAGGCGGGCGCCCAGTTCGTGGATGGTGGCCTGTCCGTCCCAGGCCAGATCGGTGGTCGACTCGCCCCAGCCCGAGGCGGTGAACACATAGGCGGAGGCCGTGCGGGCCGAATGGCTGGCCGACAGCAGATCGCGCTCGTCCGCCTTGCCGATGACGATGTTGGAGGCCGACAGGTTCAGCAGGATGCGGGCGCCGGCCAAGGCCGCGCGCGTCGAGGGCGGCAGGGGCGCCCAGTAGTCCTCGCAGATCTCGACGGCGAAGGTGAAGCCGGGGCGACCCTCAACCTCGAAAATCCGCCGACTTGTCAGCGCTGTCCAGTCGCCGGCGAGTTGGAAGTGTTCGTAGGTGTCCGCGCCGGAGGCGAACCAGCGCTTCTCATAGTATTCCCTGTAGTTGGGCAGGAAGGTCTTGGGCACGACGCCCTGGACCTGCTCGCCCGCCAGCACGAGGGCGCAGTTGTACAGGGCGTCGCCATTGCGAACCGGGGCGCCGACGACGGCGATCACTCCGGCCATCTGCGCCGCGGCGGCCAGCGGCTTGATGCAGGTTTCGACCTGGGCCAGCAGCGCGTCCTGCATCAGCAGGTCGTCGATGGCGTAGCCGGTCAGGCTGAGCTCGGGAAAAACAATCAGGTCCACGCCCTGGGCGCCGGCCTGCTCGATCAGGGCGACGTGCTCCAGCAGGTTGGCGGCCGGGTCGGCGGTGTGCACGACGGGGGTCGCGGCGGCGACGCGCACGAAGCCCTGGTTGCGGGGGGCGTGGAACGGTTCGGTCCGAGGCAAGGCGCGATCCTTCAGGGGTCTTTTGCTCATATAGAGCCAAAGGGAGGTTGCGGCTACGTTAGCCCGTGACCTGACGAACGCCGACCGCTAAACGGGGATCATGACCGATACGCCGAAAAAAGGCTGGTTCTCCCGCCTGACCGAAGGCCTGAGCCGCTCGTCCAAGCAGATGACCGAACAGGTCGTCGCCACCTTCGTGAAGGAGCCGCTCAGCGACAAGGCGCTGGAGCAGCTGGAAGAGCATCTGCTGGAAAGCGATCTGGGGCCGGCGGCGACCGACCGGATCGTCGAACGCTTCCGCGAGCTGCGCTTCTCCGCGGGCGCCAATGAGGTTGAGGTCAAGGAGGCTCTGGCCGAGGCCGTGGCCGCCGAACTGATCAACCACGAGGCCCGCTATGAGCCGCTGGGCGGCGACAAGCCGTTCGTGACCCTGTTCGTCGGCGTCAATGGCTCGGGCAAGACGACGACCCTGGGCAAGATCGCCTCGGACCTGACGGCGCAGGGCGCCAAGGTGATGATCGTGGCCTGCGACACCTTCCGCGCCGCCGCTCGCGAGCAGCTGAAGGTCTGGGCCGAACGGGCCGGGGCGACGTTCGAGAGCCGCCGCGACGGCGCCGACGCCGCCGGTCTGGCCTTTGACGCCTATACCCGCGCCAAGGCCGAGGGCTTTGACGTGGTCCTGATCGACACCGCCGGGCGGTTGCAGAACAAGACCCAGCTGATGGACGAGCTGCTGAAGATCGTTCGGGTGCTGAAGAAGGTCGATCCGTCGGCCCCGCATGAGACCCTGCTGGTGCTGGACGCCACCGTCGGCCGCAATGCGCTGGAGCAGGAAAAGATCTTCGGCCGGACGGCCTATGTGTCCGGCGTGGTGATGACCAAGCTGGACGGCACGGCGCGCGGCGGGGTGCTGGTCCCCGTCGCCCAGGCTTCGGACGCCCCGATCAAGCTGATCGGCGTGGGCGAGGGCGTTGACGACCTGCAACCCTTCGACGCCCGCGCGTTTTCCCGCTCGCTGGTCGGACTGGAGAACTGAAGATGACCGAAGCCACTGAACGTCGCGGTTCCAGCATCCGTCAGGCTGTCGATTTCGGCGCGCTCGTCGCCTTCCTGGCCGCCTACGCCTTCATGCGGTTCGTGCTGAAGCAGGACAGCACCGAGGCCATGCTGCATTCGACCTGGGTGCTGGTCGGGGCCTCGGCCATCGCCCTGGCGGTCGGCTGGATCGTCGAACGAAGACTGGCGCCCCTGCCGCTGCTGACCGGCGGCTTCGCCCTGCTGTTCGGCGTGCTGACGCTGGTGTTCCACGATCCCAAGCTGCTGCAGATCAAAATCACGGTGCAGAACGCCCTTCTGGCGGCGGTGCTGCTGGGGTCGCTGCCGCTGCGCAAATACCCGTTCAAATATCTGCTGGGCGAGGCGCTGAAGATCACGGACGCCGGCTGGCGCGGCCTGACCCTGCGCTATGGTCTGTATTTCGCCGTCGTGGCGGTGGTGAACGAACTGGTGCGCAATCCGGCGGTGGTCGAGGCGACGCTGCAGGCCCTGAACCGCCCGCCGGCGGATCCCTATGACGTCTGGATGGCCTTCCGGGGCGGACTGTGGATGGCGTCGGCCGCCTTCGGCATCTGGCAGGTCTTCTTCATCATGAAGCACATGATCAGGGATGATGAGCCCGCCGAGCCGGTTTCTCCGGACACGGGACTCTGACGGTTAAAGGATTGTCCGTCGTCAAACCGTAAAATGCGGCTGATAGCTGTACCGCATAGCCGAGGGGATACGGTTCGATGGTCAAGTCCGGAAACAAGCCCAAGCGTGGCGGCGCCCTTGCGGGATCGCCCAGTCACCTGATCCACCGCGCCCTGCAGCTGGCGCTGGATGTCTATTCCGAAGAGATGGGGCCGGACGGTCTGACCCAGCGTCAGTTCGCTGTGCTGGAGGCGGTCAGCCACAAGGCGGGCCTGACCCAGACCGATCTGGTGCGCGCCACCGGCATCGACCGCTCGACCCTGGCGGATCTGGTCGCCCGCATGACCACCAAGGGTCTGCTGGACCGCGAGAAGTCGACGCTGGACGCCCGCGCCAAGGCGGTGCGCCTGTCACCGGCCGGCGAGGCCGCTCTGGAGGCCGCCCGCCCGCGCGTCGAGGCCGCCGACAAGCGGATCATGGGTCTGCTGCCCAAGGGCAAGCGCGACGTCTTCCTGGATCTGCTGGGCGAACTGGCCGGCGAAGCCGACGCCGCTCCGGTCAAGGCCAAGGCCGAAGCCAAGGCCGCCAAGAAGGCCGCCCGCGATCTGAAGAAGGCTGAAAAGGCCGCGAAGAAGGCTGAGAAACCCGCCAAGGCGCCGAAGGCTGAAAAGCCCGCCAAGGTGAAGAAGGACAAGGTGGCGGAGCCGGCTTGAGCCGCTCTGGGTGAGCTTGGGGCGGTGGGCGGTGAGCCCAGCCAGTGATTAGTGGTTAGTGATTAGTGGTTCGATGCCGCGCGCGTCGGCGCGTGGATTGTGGGCACCGACGCTGAAACCGCCACCCACTAATCACTAACCACTAATCACTTCCCTGCCGCCGTCAGGGCCGGATAGTCGCTCCTGTCGACGGAGCGGCCGCACACCTCAGTCCATCAACTGCTGCGCCAGATAGACGTAGTGGCGCGCCCAGCGGCGGGCGTTGGCGACCGGATCGGCGTCGTTCGAGTGACCGCCGGCGGTGTCCTCATAATAGAGGTGGTCGTAGCCCATATCGCCCAGACGGGCCGCGAATTTGCGGGCGTGGCCCGGGTGGACGCGGTCGTCGCGGGTGTTGGTGGTGATGTAGACGCGCGGATAGTTCGCGCCCGGACGAAGCTGCTGATAGGCCGAATAGCGGGCGATCCAGGCGGCTTCCTCGGGGATGCGCGGGTCGCCGTACTCGCCGATCCACGAGGCCCCGGCGGGCAGCTCGTGATAGCGCAGCATGTCGATCAGCGGGCTCTCGATGACCGCCGCATTGAACAGATCCGGATGCTGGGTGATCGACACCGAGGTCAGCACCCCGCCGTTCGACCGGCCATAGATGCCCAGACGGCGCGGCGAGGTGATGCCCCGCTGCTCCAGATCCCGGGCGACCGCGGCGAAGTCGTCGAAGGCCCGCTGGCGGTTTTCGTTCAGCGCCGCCTGGTGCCACTGCGGGCCGAACTCGCCGCCGCCCCGGATATTGGCCTGGACAAAGACGCCGCCGTTCTCGAGCCACAGCTTGCCCATCTCCGGCTTGTAGGCGGGCGGGAAGGAGGCCTGGAAACCGCCGTAGCCGAACAGGATGGTCGGCGCGGGGCCGCTCTGGTCGCGCGGGCGGGTGACGAAATAGGGGATGCGGACGCCATCGGACGACACCGCTTCGAACTGTTCGGTGACGTGGGTCGAGGCGTCGAACTTGGCCGGGGCGGTCTTCAGGGCCGTCAGCTCATCGGCTCCGGCGTCCAGAAGGTTGAGGGTCGGCGGCGTCAAGAAGCCTTGGGTCGAGACGAACATCTGCCCCGACCCGCGCGAGACGTCACCGATGCCGACCGCGCTGTTCTCAGGCGCCGCGACCGGTGTCGAGGTCCATACAGGCCGGCCGTCGCGCTCGAAGGCGAACCGACGCAGCGTGCCGACGACATTGTCCGAGATGGCGATCACAAGATCATTGTCGAAGATGGCGACGTCCTGGACCGATTGGCGCGGGTTCGGTTGGAAAACCGTCTGCGGATCGCCATGCAACGGCGGCGGACCCATTCCCGGCGCGCCGAGAACGCGGAGCGGCATCGCCAGCACCGTGCCGGCGGGATACTCGCGCCCGCGGTTGGGAGACCAAGCCTGCTCGATCGTGAAGATCAGCTGGTTTTCACGCAGAGAGCCCGTCATGATCCCATGCGTCGAAACGCGTTCGGGCAGCTCCAGCTTGGTCGCCGTGCCATCGACCAGACGCCAGATCTCGGAGCGGAAGGTGTCGAGCGGGCGGTTGATCAGGACCGCCTGGATCGTGCCCGCGCCGTCGCGGAAGACCGAGGGGCTGACGCCATAACCGCCGTCAGCGGCGTCGCCGCGATAAACCTCGGTCGCCTGCGCCAGCGTCTGGCCGCGTTTCAGGGATTTGACGATGAAGGGGTAACCGCTCTCGGTCAGGGTGCCCGCGCCGAAGTCGGTGGCGACCAGAAGCGTGTCGCGGTCCAGCCAGCTGATGCGGTGCTTGCCTTCCGGCACGATGAAACCGCGGTCCACGAAGGCCCTGGTCGTGGTGTCGAACTCGCGCACGACCACGGCGTCCTTGCCGCCGTCCGACAGGTTGATCAGGCAGCGGGTCTCATCCGGGGCCAGGCAGCTGGCGCCCTTGAACACCCAGTCCCTGCCCTCGACGCGGGACAGGGCGTCGATGTCGAGCAGGGTCTCCCATTGGGTATCGGCCGAGCGATAGCTGTCCAGCGTGGTGCGGCGCCAGACGCCCTTGGGATTGGCCGCGTCCTGCCAGAAGTTTCCGATGCCGTCGCCGAGGAAGCTGGGCGCCGGAATCCGGTCGGTGGCGGTCAGGATGGCCTCGGCCTCCTGACGGAAGGTCTCGTAGCGCGGGTCGTTGGTCAGGCTGGCCAGCGCCCGCTCGTTGGACGCCGCGACGAAGGCCATGGCCTCGGTCCCGTTGACCTCCTCCAGCGCCAGATGATCGTCCGCCGCGCGCACGCCGGCAGGCGTCAGGTCGGCGGGGAAGTGGGGCGGGGTTTGCTGCGCAAAGGCGGGGGCGGCGATGGCCACCACGGCCACACCCATCATCAGGGACTTCATCATCAACGAAACTCCGCGCATCAATTCCTCCCCTTCAGGGGAGGGGGACCATCCGAAGGATGGTGGAGGGGTATTGGACCGTGCGCGGTGGAGGCGCCCCTCCACCGCTTCGCGGTTCCCCTCCCCCGAGGGGGAGGGACTTCAGTCTGCCTACTCCTCCGCCGGCGTGTCCATCAGGCGGCGGGTCAGATAGGTGTACTCCAGCGCCAGACGGCGGGCGGTTTCCTGCAGGTTGGCGCCGGCCGCGTGGCCGCCGTCGGTGTTTTCATAAAACAGGACCGGGTAGCCCAGCTCCTCCAGACGCGCCGCCGCCTTGCGGGCGTGGCCCGGGTGGACGCGGTCATCCTTGGTCGAGGTGTGGATGAAGACCTCCGGATAGGGCTGGCCGGCGGCGAGGCGCTGGTAGGGCGAATACTGCTCGATCCAGGCGCGCTGTTCCGGAACGTCCGGGTTGCCGTATTCGGCGATCCACGAGGCGCCCGCGAGCAGCTTGTGGAAGCGCAGCATGTCGAACAGGGGCACCTGGATGACCGCGCCGTTGATCAGGTCCGGACGCTGGGTCAGCATGGCGCCCATGAACAGGCCGCCCTGCGAGCCGCCCATGATGCCCAGATGCGGCTGGCTGGTGATGTTGCGGGCGGTCAGGTCCAGGGCCACGGCCTGGAAGTCCTCGTGCGCGCGCTGGCGGTTCTGCTGCAGCGCCGCCTGGTGCCAGCGCGGACCGAACTCGCCGCCGCCACGGGTGTTGGCGATGACATAGACGCCGCCGCGCTCCAGCCACAGCTTGCCGACGGTGGCCGAATAGCCGGGCAGCAGGGAGCTCTGGAAACCGCCGTAGCCGTACAGCAGGGTGGCGTTCGAGCCGTCCATCGGCATGTCGCCCTTATGGACGACGAAGTAGGGGATCATGGTCCCGTCGGCGCTGCGGGCCTCGAACTGCTCGACCACCATGCCGGTGGCGTCGAACTTGGCGGGCAGGGACTTCACCACCTCGGCCTGGGTCGTCGAAGCGTCGGCCAGATAGAGGCTGGACGGGTTCAGATAGCCGGCGACGCTGACGAAGACCTTATCGTCGCGGTCCGAGGCCGAGCCGACGCCGACGGTGACGTTCTGCGGCAGGTCCAGACGGGTGCGGGCCCATTCGCCGGACGGGTTGGGCTCATAGACATAGACCGAGCCGCGCACGTTTTCGTACAGGGCGACCACGAGCTTGTTGCGGGTGTTGGTGATGCCCTCGATGGCCTCGCGCTCGGTGGGGCGGATGACCAGCTGGGCGGGCGTCGCCGGGTTGGCCAGCCATTGATCGAGGTTCCAGGCGATGACGTCGCCGGTCTTGAACTCCTGGCCCGAGGGCGCGGTCCAGTCCTGATCGGTGGTGACCACCAGTTGACCCTGAACCAGGGCGTTGATGTTCGACTTGGCCGGCAGCTGCAGCTGGGTCGTCGTGCCGTCGGCGTTCAGACGCCAGGTCTCGCCCTCGTAGAAATTGATCCCGCGGTTGATCAGGGTCGCCTTCGCGGCCCCATCAGCGTCACGCAGCACATAGCCGCTGACCGAGACGTCGGTCTGCTGGCCTTCGAAGATGACCGGGGCCTGATCCAGCGACTGGCCACGACGCAGCAGGCGCACGGTGCGCGGATAGCCCGAGTCCGTCAGGCTGCCTTCGCCGAAGTCGCGCGAGATCAGCAGGGTGTTCTCATCTATCCACGACGCGCCGCCCTTGGACTCCGGCAGGTTGAAGCCGTCGGCGACGAAGGTGCGGGTGGCGCGGTCGAACTCGCGGATGGTGACGGCGTCCTTGCCGCCGTCCGACAGGCTGACCAGGCAGCGGGTCTGTTCCGGCGGCAGGCAGGTCACGCCCTTGTAGACCCAGTTCTTGCCCTCGGCGGTCGACAGGGCGTCGATGTCGAGAATGGTCTCCCACACCGGCTCGGCCGTGCGGTAGCTGTCCAGGGTGGTGGTGCGCCAGATGCCGCGCACATGGCTGGCGTCCTGCCAGAAATTGTCCAGCGTGCCGTCGTGGTTGAAGCCGACGCCCGGGATGCGGTCACGCGACTGGACGATCTCCAGCGCCTGGGCGTGCAGTTGGGCGTAGCGGGGGTCGCCCTGCAGGACGCCGAGCGAATGTTCGTTGTGGGCGCGGACCCATTCCATCGCCCGCTCGCCCTCAACCTCTTCCAGCCACAGATAGGGATCGGTGGCGTCCGAGGTGGCGAAGCCGCCGGCAGCGGGGGCGTGGGCGGAAGCGGGGGCGGTTTGGGCCATGGCGGCGCTCGATAGGGCGGTGGTGGCGAGAAGCGCGGCGAGCGCGGCGGAACGGAACATGTGGGTACTCCCCCGGAAAAAGTCGGCGGCACCTTATCCGTGGCTCGGGGGGCGGCAAGGGATGCGGGACAAACCTTACAGGATTGTCATGCGGCGCGGTGTCACGCGCCTTCGTCGGGGATGCACAGGATCTCGCCGCAGGCCTTGCAGTGGACCGCGTCCGGATCGTGTTTCATCAGCCCGCAGGTCGGGCAGTCGTGGCTGACCTTGTGGGGTCGGAAGACCGTCTGCGCCAGTCGCAGGAACAGGGTGATGCCGGTCAGCATGACGAAGATCGACAGCACTCGCCCCCACGGGCCGGGCAGGGTGATGTCGCCGAAGCCGGTCGTGGTCAGGGTTGCGATGGTGAAATACAGGGCGTCGATGTAGCCGCTCAGGCCCGGGTGCGTGCCGCGGAACGCCGCATAGACGAAGCCGGTCACCACGAAGATGAAGGTGACCAGCGAGGCCAGGGCCTTGGTCACTTCCTCCACCCGGGTGTCGTCGTACTTCTGGCCGATGGTGCGCCAGAAGAACTCCGAATGCAGCAGGGTCCACAGTCGCAACAGCCGCAGGAAGCCGAGGTTGAACAGCCAGTAGGGGAACAGCAGGGTCGCCAGCACGAACAGGTCGACCCATGTCGCCGGCTTCTTGAGCCAGTCCTTGATGTCCGTATGCGCCAGCGCCCGTCCGGTCAGGTCGGCGATCAGGATCAGGGCGATGATGTAATCGACCACATAGAAGACCAACCCCGCCTCATGCAGGATCGGCGCGGCCAGGAAGAAGGCGATGATGGCGAAGTCGATGACGATGACCGCCAGCCGGAACTTCACCGCCAGCGGGGACGTGCCGTGATAGAGATAACGCAGCCGTGCCCGAAGTCTCAGACCTTCGCCTCTCGCGGGCGGCTCCGGGAATTGCGGGGCCTTGTCGCCCTTGCGGGCGGCTTTTCCGACGGTCTTCCGGGCGGGTGCGGCGGTGGTCATGGCCCAGCTTAACGCGGTTCTCTCGTCTCGGGTCCAGTTTGGCCCTATATGCGAACTGTAATGACCCGTCCCTTCCTCAAGATGAACGGCGCCGGCAACGATTTCGTCGTCGTCAATGCGCTCGACACCCCGTTCTCGCCGACGGTCGAACAGGTGCGCGCTATCGCCGATCGCGAGACGGGCGAGGGCTGCGACCAGCTGATCGCCATCGAGCCGAGCGAGAGCGCCGACGCCTTCATGCGCGTGTGGAACAACGACGGGACCATGGTCGAGAACTGCGGGAACGCCCTGCGCTGCGTCGGCTGGCTGCTGATGGAATCGACCGGCAAGGAGCGGGTGGTGATCGACACCGCCGGCGGTCCAACGGTGGCGACCCGCGCGGCGGGCGGCCAAGTGACGGTCGATATGGGCGCGCCGCGGCTGGACTGGGAGCAGGTGCCGCTGGCCGAGGCGATGGACACGCGCGGGATCGAGCTGCAGGTCGGCCCGATTGACGCGCCGCTGCTGCATACGCCCGGCGCCGTCTCGATGGGCAATCCGCATGTGGTCTTCTTTGTCGGCGAGACGCCGGACGACGGCTTCGTGCGCGGTTCGGGCTCACTGGTTGAACACCACCCGCTGTTCCCCGAGGGGGTCAATGTCGGCTTCGTCCACGCCCTGTCGCCGGATCATATCCGCCTGCGGGTGTGGGAGCGCGGCGCGGGCCTGACCAAGGCCTGCGGCACCGGCGCCTGCGCGGCGCTGGTGGCCTCGGCCCGGCGCGGGGTGACCGGGCGCCACGCGACGGTGGAGGTCGATGGCGGTCGGCTGCTGATCGACTGGGACGAGGCGAGCGACCACGTCCTGATGACCGGGCCGGTTGAGGTCGAGCGGACCGGCGTGCTGTCCGTCTAGCGATGTCGCCGGGCGACCAGGGCCCAGATCGTTACCGCGACGCAGGCGCCCAGCCCCAGCCAGCCGATCCAGTCCCAGACGCCGTCGCCCAGCAGGGCGCCGACCAGACCGATCAGGGACAGAATTCCGACCACCAGCGGGATGGCGAAGATGGCCGTCAGGCTGAAGGGGCCGGTCTTCATTTCGCGCCCCGCTTCGCCGACCGATGCTTGACCCACCACAGGTAAAGCCCGCTGCCCAGAATGATGATCGTCGCCAGATCCAGCAGGGCCCAGAGGATCTTGAGCGGCAGGCCGCCGTAGTCGCCGAAATGCAGCGGCTGCGACAGGGACAGGGTCTTCACATACCAGGGCGCGGGGGCCACCGCCGCCAACTCGCCGGTGCGGGCGTCGATCAGGGCGGGCGTGGTCAGATGCTCGGTCAGCGGCGTGTCGCCGTGGAAGAAGACCGCATAGTGGTTGTCGGTCGAATAGGTCGATCCGGGGAAGGCGACGAACTGCAGGGTCATACCGGGCAGGGCCTGTTTCGCCCGCTCAACGGCGGCATTGAGGGAGCTGCGCTCGGTCAGGCTGACCGGGGCGTCATAGGCGGCGGTCAGCTCCTTGAGGGCATCGTCCTTCCAGTAGGCGATGATCGGCACGGCCAGGGTGTTGACCACCCCGGTCACGCCGACGACCAGCACCCAGGCCGCCGTCACCACCCCCAGCAGGTTGTGATAGTCGAGCCAGCGCGTCCGCGCCGCCTTGCCCGCCCGCACCGTGCCAAAGGGCAGGCGGCGCATGAAGGGCGCGTAGAGCACGACGCCCGACACCAGCGGCGCCACCAGCAGCAGGCCCATGGCGCCGAGGAACAGCATCCCCGCCAGCCCGAGGAACATGTCGGTGTGCAGCTGGAGAATGAACTCGATGACCGGGTGACCGGCGACCAGCGGCGCGGCCTCGCCGGTGTACTGGTCGATCGGCTGGAAGCTGTATTTGTCGGCCGGGCCGTTCGGATCGATGCTGGTGACATTCACCACCGGCCGTTCGATGTCGAAACTCATGAAGGCCGGAACCTCGCCCGGCTTGCGGGCGAGGGCGACGTCCAGGATCTGGTCGAGGTTCAGCTTCTGCGCGCCCGCGGCGACGGGCGCGGCCTCCTCATGGCCGAGCAGGACATGGTCCAGCTCATGGGTGAAGACGAGCGGAAGCCCCGTGATGCAGAGCATCAGCAGGAAAATGGTCGAGACCAGGCTCGACCATTTATGCACCCAGCTCCAGGCCCGGATCGTGCCCGGCTTCATCCGGTTCAGAAGTCCGTCGAGATCGAGACGCGGAAGGTGCGCGGGGCGCCCAGCGTCAGATAGTTCGAACCCGGATAGCCGCCGACGGCGACCCACTGGTCTTCATCGGCGATGTTCTCGACCCGCGCACGGACCGTCAGCGGACGGTCGCCCGCCTCGAAGTCGTAGCGCACGCCGGCGTCGAAGCGGGTCCAGCTGCCCAGCTCGAGGGTATTGTCGCCGCTGGCCGCCTGCGATCCGGTGTGGACCGCGCGGCCTTCCAGCGTCAGGCCGGTGACGGTCGGGACGTCCCATTCGACGTTGGCGTTGATCTGGAATTCCGGCACGCCGATGGCGGACTTGCCTTCCAGCGCCGGGTTCAGGGCGCTCTTGATCTCGGTGTCCAGCCAGGTCGCGCCGCCGATCAGGCGCAGGCCCTCGACCGGCTCGCCATAGACGGTCAGTTCGACGCCGCGGTTCTCCTGCTCGCCGCCGTCCGTATAGACGCCGGTGGGCAGGTCCGTCGCCGACCCCGGAGTTCCGTTCGAGGTCAGCGAGAGGAAGGCGCTGGGCAGGGTCGTCTGGAAAACGCTGAGCGTGCCGCCGAACGAACCGGCGTCGTACTTGACCCCAAGCTCGGCCTGTTCGGCGCGGAACGGCTCCAGCACTTCACCCCCGTTGGTGACCACCACGGGGACAGCAGCGTCGCCCCAGCCGGGGACAAGCGAGTTGGCCTGGGCGGGCGCGGTCGTGCCGGGCACGAGGGCTTCGGCATAGTTGGCGTAAAGCGAGATCTGTTCGCTGGGCTTGTAGACCACGGCGAACACCGGGGTGACCGCGTCGCTGGAATAGCCCGAGCCGAAGGCGCCGTCGACGTAGCTGTAGGAGCCCGTCTTGATCTCCTGATAGCGCGCGCCGATCGTGACCAGCAGACGGTCGTCGAGGAGGGACATCATATCCGCCAGCGCGATGCTGGAGGTGCGCGACCGCTCGGTGACTTCCGGATCATTGAAGTCGCCCGAGGTGCTGACATTCACCGGCGGGGCGATGACGACCGGATCGGTCAGGGTGCCGATGGCGAAGCCGCCGAAATTGCCGGCCCAGGCGTTGCGGGACTTGAGCTGGACGTGGGAGGCCGACGCGACCAGACGGTGATCGACCGGACCAGTGGTCAGGTCCATGCGCACGCCGACGTCGCCGGACCAGACGGTGTCTTCACGGACGTTGTCGAACCGGTTGGCGGTCAGGGCGCCGGTCGCGGACGCGTTCGGGTTGGCCAGGACGTTCTCTTCCTTGCCGCTACGGCCGCCGAAGGCCGCCCAGGCCGTGATGCTGTCGGTCAGGTCGAACTCGCCACGGACGGCGCCGAACAGCTGCTCTTCGTCCGTGTAGGTCCACGGCTGGCCGAAATTGCTGTCGGCCGAGGGGGCGTCAGGGATGGCGGTCCCCGGGGTCACGGTCGGGCGCGGCGCCTCGATGCGGTGGTTCTGCCAGCCGAAGTCCGCGGAGAAGCGGGCGCGGTCGCCACGGTGATCGAGGCCCAGGCCGATGACCTGCAGTTCGGCGTTCTGGCGGTCGATGGAGCCTTCGCCGTCACGGGCGGCGACGTTCAGCCGCCCGCCCCATTCGTTGTTCTGGCCGAACCGGCGCGAGAAATCGCCGGCGGCGTAGAGGGCGTCGCCGCCGTCCCAGCCGAGGGTGACGCGGTTCAGAGGCGTGTCCCCGGCGCGCTTCGGCGTCAGGTTGAAGGCGCCGCCGACGCCGGTTCCGCCGGGCGCCGCGCCGTTCAGGAAGGCGGAGGCGCCGCGGAACACTTCAACGCGCTCGACCAGTTCGGCCGCCACGAACTGACGGGGCAGGACGCCGTACAGGCCGTTCCAGGTCATGTCGTCCGAGTACACGGGGAAGCCCCGGATGACGTACAGCTCCTGGAAGTTGCCGAAGCCCTTGGAGACGCGGACGGTCGGGTCGTTCTGGAGCACATCGCCGATGCTGACGGCCTGCTGGTTGCGGACGAGCGCTTCCGTGTAGGCGGTGCTGGAGAATGGGGTGTCCATCACGTCCATCGAGCCGAACAGGCCGACGCGGCCGCCGGTGGCGACCTGACCGCCGGCATAGGGGGGCGCCTGGCGGACTTGCGATCCGGTGACGACGACTTCGCCGAGTTCGGTCGGCTGGGCGTCCTGCGCGAGGGCGGGGGCGGCGGCGAAGGCCATGCCGGCGGCGGTGGACAGCAGGAGAAGGGAGCGGAGCTTCACGGGGGGTCGCCTTGGGGGGAGGGCTGGATTGAGAACGGGTCGCACTATCAGTGTGGTCCGGCCCTTACAACCTTGGCCGTGAGGGTTTGGCGCGCTTGCGGGCGGCCGTGGGCGGGAAAGCGCGCAAATCCGTCGTGTGCTGTCACATTTTCCGGACACCCGGCGCGCCGTCACCGGCGGAAAGCCCGCAGGGACGGGTTTCAGCTTTCCCCGACGTCAGCGGTTGTCCCGCCTCGCCCCGCGCACTAGGAACGGGGCCATTGAAGACTTGCGAAGCCGCGACCGGAAACGCCGAAAGCCATGCCCGACCTGACAGACAAACAGACCTTCTCCGACGAGGATGCGCTGGACTTCCACCGCCTTCCCGCCCCGGGCAAGATCTCGATGGCGCCGATCAAGCCGATGGCGACCCAGCGCGACCTGTCGCTGGCCTATTCGCCGGGCGTGGCCATTCCGGTGCTTGCGATCGCCGAGGACGCGGACAAGGCCTACGACTACACGTCGAAGGGCAATATGGTCGCCGTCATCTCGAACGGCACGGCCATCCTGGGCCTCGGCAACCTCGGTCACATGGCGTCCAAGCCGGTGATGGAGGGCAAGTCCGTCCTGTTCAAACGCTTCGCCGATGTCGACAGCTTCGACGTCGAGGTGAAGACGACCGATCCGGAGGAGTTCGTCACCGTCGTCAAGAACATCGGCGACACCTGGGGCGGCATCAATCTGGAGGACATCAAATCCCCGGAATGCTTCGTGATCGAGAGCGAGCTGCAGGATCTGCTTGATATCCCGGTCTTCCACGATGACCAGCACGGCACCGCCATCATCTCGACCGCCGGCCTGATCAACGCCTGCCACGTGGCGGGCAAGCGTCTGGAAGATGTGAAAGTGGTTCTGTCGGGCGCCGGCGCCGCCGGCCTGTCGTCGATCGCCCTGATGAAGGCGGCGGGCGTCAAGGCCGAGAACACCGTGATCGTCGACCGTGACGGCGTGGTCTTCAAGGGCCGTGAACACGGCATGGACCAGTGGAAGGCCGCCCACGCGACCGACACGCCGCACCGCACCCTGTCCGAAGCCATGGTCGGCGCCGATGTCGTCATCGGCCTGTCTGCCAAGGGCGCGATCACCAAGGAGATGGTCGCCACCATGGCGCCCAATCCGATCATCTTCGCCATGGCCAACCCGGATCCGGAAATCCTGCCGGAGGACGTGCTGTCGGTCCGCACCGACGCCATCATCGCCACGGGTCGGTCGGACTACGCCAACCAGGTCAACAATGTGCTGGCCTTCCCCTATCTGTTCCGTGGCGCTCTGGACGTGCGCGCCCGCCGCGTGAACCACGAGATGAAGGTCGCCTGCGCCCAGGCCCTGGCCGCCCTCGCCCGCGAGGACGTGCCCGACGAGGTCGCCGCCGCCTATCGTGGCCGCAAGCTGAAGTTCGGCCGGGACTACATCATCCCGACTCCGTTCGACCCGCGCCTGATCTGGTTCATCCCGCCGTTCGTGGCCCAGGCCGCGATGGACACGGGCGTGGCCCGCCAGCCGATCGCCGACATGGACGAATATCGCGCCTCCCTGCGCCAGCGCCTCGATCCGTCGGCGGCCCTGATGCAGAACATCTCGGGCGCCGTCCGCGCCGCCCCGAACAAGCGCATCGTCTTCGCCGAGGGCGAGGAAACCTCGGTGATCCGCGCCGCCTGGGGCTTCAAGCAGGCGGAACTGGGCACGCCCATCCTGCTGGGCCGCGAGGAGCTGATCCGCAAGAACGCCGCCGAAGCCGGTCTGAACTTCGACGAGATGGGCATCGAGATCATCAACGCCCGCATCAGCGAGCGGAACGCCGAGTACACCGACTGGCTCTACGCCAAGCTGCAGCGCCGGGGTTATCTGCGCCGCGACGTGCAGCGGATGATCAACCAGGACCGCAACTATTTCGGCGCCACCATGATCGCCCGTGGTCAGGCGGACGCCATGGTCACCGGTGCGACCCGCAACTTCAACATGGTGCTGAAGGAGGTCCGCCGCGTCCTGGACGTCAAGGAGCGGATGATCGGCCTGTCGGTGTTGCTGGCCAAGGGCCGCACCCTGTTCGTCGCCGACACCTCCATCCACGAACTGCCGGACGCCGAGGAGCTGGCCGAGATCGCCATCCAGGCGGCGGCGACCGTGCGCAAGCTGGGCAAGACCCCGCGCGTGGCCTTCCTGTCCTATTCGACCTTCGGCAACCCGCCGGGCGAGCGCGGCGAGAAGGTGCGCGAGGCCATCCGCATCCTCGACGCCAAGGGCGTGGACTTCGAGTACGAGGGCGAGATGCCGCCGGAACTGGCGCTCGATCCGGACCTGCGCGGCAGCTATCCGTTCATGCGCCTGACCGGCCACGCCAATGTGCTGGTCATGCCGGCCATTCATTCAGCCGCCATCTCGACCCGTCTGGTCCAGTCGCTGGGCGGCGCGACCGTGATCGGTCCGCTGCTGGTCGGTCTGGAGAAGTCGGTGCAGATCGTCTCGCTGGGCGCCTCGGTCAGCGAGATCATCACCGCCGCCACCTTCGCCGCCTATGAGGACGGCGCCGAAGGCGAGGAATAGGGGCTGAAAGCCGCCCGGGTCAGGCCCGGGCGGCGGCCTTGCGGCGCTCTGCGGCGTCGCGCACCCATTCGATGATGCAGAACACCACGGCCAGCAGGCCCAGCCAGGCGGCGATGGCGAACATCGGCGCATAGCCCTGTGCGTCGACCAGCTCGCCGAGCGCGCCTCTGCCAAGGGTGCCGATCAGCAGCGCGAGCGAGATGAAGACGGCGAACTGAACCGCGCCGAAGGTCTTGTTCGACAGGGCGGACAGATAGGCCACGAAGGCCGCGCCCGCGAAGCCGCCGGCGATGTTCTCGCCCGCGATGGCCAGCATCAGGCGCGCAAGGGGCTCTCCGATGTGGAACACGCCGAACAGGTCATAGAGGCGCGTGGCCTGCATGAAGCCGCCGATGACCGGCGCGCCCAGGGCCAGATCCATCATCAGCAGGTTGGTCGCGGCCGACAGGACAGCGCCGATCAGCAGGCTCCACATCCGGCCGATGACCAGCAGCGCCCAGCCGCCCAGCGCGATCCCGGCGATGGTCATGAACACGCCGAAGGTCTTGGACGCCAGTGCGACCTCGGCGCTCGTGTGACCGAGGGCTCCGCCGGTGTCGCCCATGTAGAAGGGGAAGGCGAACGGGCCCCAGACGCCGTCGGTGATGCGGTAGGTCAGGATCAGGCCCAGCACGATCACCGCGCCCCAGCCCAGCCGCCCCATCAGTTCGACGAGAGGGGCGAGAATGGCGTCATAGAGGGTGTCGGCGAAACTGGCGCGGGCGGGCGTCGCGGCGCTGTCGGGCGCGCTTCCCTTCCAGACGATCAGGCCCGCCAGCACGGCGGGCAGGATCACGGTCGCGCCGACGATCCACGGCCCCCAGGCGGCGGTGAAGGTTCCCGCGCTCGGCGCCGGGCTGGTGGTCAGGGCGACAACCATGAAGCGGACCAGCATGAAGGCGGCCCAGGCCCAGGCGGCGAGGGTGGCGATCAGTACGATCAGGCGCAGGCGCGGCGATCCCCGCCGTTCGCGCGCGACCGCGGCCTGCGAGGACGGTTGAGGCTCCGGCGCGATCAGGGTGCCGATCAGCCCGACGCTCATCAGCAGGGCCGCGACGATGAAGACGCCGGGCCAGCCGAGGATGGTCGCCAGAAGCAGGGCGCCCGCCCCCCCGGTCAGGGCGGCGGTCCGATAGCCCAGCTGGTAGATGGTCGACAGCAGATCGATCGGGGTTTTCTCGTCGGCGACCTCGATCCGCCAGGCGTCGATGACGATGTCCTGGGTGGCGAAGGCGAAGGCGCCCAGCGCCGCGCCCATGGCCAGAGGCCCCAGCACGCCCGTGTCCGGGTGCGACAGGGAGACCAGTCCCAGCGAGACGGCGATGACAAGCTGCAGGACGATCAGCCAGCTGCGCCGGCGACCGAGCTTCTTGCCGATGATGGGCGGCGTCCAGCTGACGACCGGCGACCACAGGAAGCGGAAGGCGCCGAACAGGCCGATCCAACTCAGGATGCCGATCGTGGCGACCGGGACATCCACCTCGGTCAGCCAGGCGTTCAGGGTGCCGATCAGCATGGCGAAGGGCAGGCCGGCCGAGAAGCCCAGCAGCAGCATGGCCAGGGTCCGGCGCTCGCGGAAGGCGGCCTTCAGAACGCCCATGCCCTTTGGAGCGGGCTGCAGGGCGGCGACCTCGCTGGCGGGCGTCTGGCTGTCGGTCATAGGCGTCTCCGGACGCCCCCCGTGGTCTTGCGAACCCTGGCGTCGATTCAGACGGCGACCTTGGCGCGGACTTCGCGGTTCGTCCAGCGGGACAGGGCGGTTCGCAGGGACTCCAGCTCCAGCGGCTTGACCAGATGGTCATTCATGCCGGCCTCGAGGCAGGTCTTGCGGTCCTCGGCGAAGGCGTTGGCGGTCAGTGCGACGATGGGGGTGCGGTCGCCGCGGGCGCGCAGTTCGCGCGCGGCGGTCGGGCCGTCCATGCCCGGCATCCGCATGTCCATGAAGACCAGGTCGTAGCGGGCGCGCTTCATGGCGGCGAGCGCTTCATCGCCGCTGGCGGCGGTTTCGACCGCGCAGCCTTCGCGGCGCAGAAGGGTCGAAGCCAGCAGGGCGCCGACCGGATTGTCCTCGACCAGCAGGACGCGGGTGCCGGAGAAGCGGCCGGGCAGGACGCGGTCGTCGTCCACCGGCGGGGCGGGCGGCGGACCGGGCCGCTGGGCGGCGGTCTGGCTGCCGACGGCGGCCAGCACCCGCTCCGAGAGAGAGGCCCGGCGCAGGGGCTTGATCAGATAGCCGTTGAAGCCGGCGGACCGGTAGCGGGCGATCAGATCGCGCTCGGACGGTTTCAGCAGGACGATGGCGCGGCTTTCGGCAGGGCGGGCGGCGAGGCCGTGGGCGCTCTCCCGGCCCGCGTGATCGACCAGCACCACAGAGGCGTTGGCCGCGACGGTCCCGCCGGACGCGGCGATCTGGGTCTCGGCGGCCTGCCGGACGAAGGGATCGGGGCTGAGGACGGCGATGGCCTGACCGGTGAGAGGCCGGCTGCGCGCGGCGTCGGGCGCGGCGTCGAACAACGCCTCGAAGCGGAACCGGGCGCCGGGACCGCCGGGGCGATCGGTGACGCTGACCGTCCCGTTCATGGCCAGGGCCAGCTTGCGGACCACGGCCAGGCCGAGACCGGCGCCGCCGAAGCGGCTGGCGTCCGAGGCGTCGACGTGGCCGAATTCCTCGAAGATGCGCTCCCGCGCTTCCGGCGGCACGCCCGGGCCGGTGTCGTCGATGACGAAGGCCAGACGGGGCCTGGCCTCGGTCCCGCCCACGCGCTCGACAGCGATACGGACGCCGCCGGTCGCGGTGAACTTCACCGCATTGCCCGTCAGGTTGAACAGCACCTGACGCAGGCGGCCCTCGTCGGCCAGGACGTCGGGCGCGTCGGCCGCGACCGACCAGGCGATCTCCAGATCGCGCTCGTGGGCGCGGGGGCTGGCCAGTTCGGCGACCCCGCGCACCAGCGCCTCCAGGTTCACCGGCGCGGTGTCGAACTCCAGCTTGCCGGCCTCCAGCCTGGCATAGTCCAGCAGATCATTGACCAGACCCAGCAGGTGTTCGGCCGATCCCCGGGCGTTCTCCAGATAGGCCCGCTGGGCGCCGTCCAGCTTGGTCCGTTGCAGGAGGCCCAGCATGCCGATCACCCCGTTCAGGGGCGTTCGCATCTCATGGCTCATCAGGCGAAGGAACTGCTGCTCGGCCGACCCGCTCGGGGCCGTCAGTGTGGCTGGCTGTGCGGTCCGTCGCCGGGGCATGTGGAGGTCTCCTCGAACACACCGTGGACTCAACACGTTAAAAGATCACCACGCGGGCGTGACGGTCTCGTGAGGGGCGGAAGACCCGCCCCGGCGGGCCTCGAAGGCGTCGTGGGCGTCGGCGGTCGAGCGGCGATAGATCAGGGCCTCGGCGATATGGCGGCGCAGGACGCCGTCGCAGCCGTCCAGATCAGCGATGGTGCGAGCCAGCCGCAGGGTGCGGGTCCAGCCGCGCGCGGTCAGGCCGCCGACCTCCCCGGCCTTCATCAGCAGGGCCTTGCCGGGTTCGTCCGGGGTGGCGAAGCGATCCAGAAGCTCGCCGGAGGCGCGGGCGTTGATGGCCTGATCCTGTGCGGTTTCCGGGTCGATGCCGGCGGCGCGCAGCCGGTCCGCCTGCATGTCGCGGGCGCGCAGTACGCGGGCGGCGGCCTCGGCGGTGCCCTCGGCCGGCGGGGGCAGGGCCATGTCGGCGGCGGTGACGGGCGGCGCCTCCACCGTCAGGTCGATGCGGTCGAACATCGGGCCGGAGATGCGGTTGCGGTAGTCCCGCTGGCAGCGCGGCGCCTTTCCGCAGGCCCCGCGCCCGGCTCCGCCCAACCCGCAGCGGCAGGGATTCATCGCCGCGACCAGCTGGAACCGCGCCGGATAGCGGACATGGGCGTTGGCGCGGGCGACGATGATCTCGCCGGTCTCGAGCGGCTGGCGCAGCGAGTCCAGCGCCTGCGCCGAGTACTCGGGCAGTTCGTCGAGGAAGAGGACGCCGTTGTGGGCGAGCGAGGCCTCTCCCGGTTTGGCGCGCAGGCCGCCACCGGTCAGGGCGGCCATGGAGGCGGAATGGTGCGGGGCGCGGAACGGCCGGTCGCGGGTCAGGGCGCCCCGCTCGATCAGCCCGGCCACCGACCAGACCATGGAGGTTTCCAGCAGCTCCTTCGGCGTCAGGGGCGGCAGCAGGCCGGGCAGACGGGCCGCCATCATCGACTTGCCCGAGCCGGGCGGCCCGACGAAGAGCAGGTTGTGGCCGCCGGCGGCGGCGATCTCCAGCGCCCGCTTGGCGCTCTCCTGCCCCTTGACCTCCCGCAGGTCGGGCACGCGCTCGCCGGATCGCATGGCGCCCGGCTCGGGTCGACGCAGCACCTGCGTGCCCTTGAAGTGGTTCACCAGGGCGATCAGGGAGCGGGGCGCCAGCACCGCCACGTCCCCGGCCCAGGCCGCCTCAGGTCCGTTGGGCTCCGGGCAGATCAGGCCGAGACCCATGGCGTCGGCGGCGACGGCGGCGGGCAGGGCCCCGCCGACCGGGGCGATCCGGCCGTCCAGCCCCAGTTCCCCGATGGCGGCCCAGCCGCTGAGGGCGTCGGGCGGGATGACGCCCATCGAGGCCAGAAGGGCCAGAGCCACCGGCAGGTCGAAATGGTTGCCCTCCTTGCGCAGGTCCGCCGGCGCGAGATTGGCGATGATCCGCTTGGACGGCAGGGCCAGGCCGATGCCGGCGAAGGCCCCGCGCACCCGTTCCCGGCTTTCCGCCACCGCCTTGTCGGCGAGGCCGACGATGGTGAAGGACGGCTGCTCGGCCGACAGCTGCTGGACCTCGACGTCCACCCGCCGGGCGTCGACGCCTTCGAACGCTACCGTGACGACGCTGGCGTGCATCGCTCCCTCCCGCTATCCGGGAAAGAACGAAACACGAACTCACAACTCTTGCAAGAGCGACGTTATCCGGCGCGCTTGCTCTCGATGGCGTCCCACATCAGGGCGGCGGCGTTGACTCCGGTGAAGGCGAGCAGCTGCTGGGCGCCGGTGGGGGAGGTGACGTTGATCTCGGTCAGATAGTCGCCGATCACGTCGATGCCGACGAAGATCAGGCCGCGGGCCTTCAGCGTCGGGCCGATGGCCTTGCAGATTTCCAGATCGCGCGGGGTCAGTTCCACCGGCTGGGCCGTGCCGCCGACGCGCAGGTTGGAGCGGACCTGATCCTTGGCCGGGACGCGGTTGATGGCGCCGACGGGCTCGCCATCGATCAGGATGATGCGCTTGTCGCCCTTCGAGACGGCCGGAATGAATTTCTGGATGACCAGTGGGTCGCGGCTGCCGACGGCGTGGATCTCGATCAGGGCTTCGAGGTTGGGGTCGCCCGCCTTCAGCTTGACCACGCCCGAACCGGCCGCGCCGTGCAGCGGCTTGAGGACCACGTCGCCGTGACGCTGATGGAAGTCGACGAGCGCCACCGGATCGGAACTGATCAGGGTCGGCGGGGTCAGGCCGGGGAAGTGCGTCACCAGCAGCTTCTCGGGCGCCGAGCGCACCTCGGCTGGATCGTTCACCACCAGCGTCTTGGGATGGACCGTCTCCAGCAGATAGGTGGCGGTGACATAGGCCATGTCAAAGGGCGGGTCCTGACGCATCAGGATGACGTCGACGTCCTTTGACAGGTCCAGCTTGACCTCCTCGCCGAAGGTCACGTGGTCGCCGACGGTCTGGCGAAGGGTCACCGGGCGGGCGCGGCAGAACAGGACGCCATCCTCCAGCGCCAGGGTGCGGAAGTCATAGACCCAGATCGGATAGCCCCGCTTCTGGGCCTCCATGGCCTGCAGCCAGGTGGTGTCGGACTCGATATTGACCCCTTCGATGGGGTCCATCTGGATCGCGACCTTCAGCATGGGCTGTCCTTCCGGTTGGGAGCAGCTTGGCTAATGGGCGCCGGAGGGGCCGGGCGCAACCCTTGGGGCGTCAGTTCAGCTGCAGTCGGACGCGATCCACCGACAGGCGGCGGTGGACCTCGGCGCCGTCGTCGAGGGAGCGGGCGCGGGAGAGGGCTTCGAGGGCGCCGGCCAGCGCGCCCTGCTTCTCGCGGGCGGCGGCGACGTCGAGCCAGGGGCGGTGGTCCTCGGGGTCCAGCAGGGCGCGGCGGACGGCGGAGCGTTCGGCGCTCTCATAGTCCTGGGCCTTGATGGCGCGGATGAAGAGCAGGTTCTGCAGCCGGATCAGGGCCTGACGGTCGCTGACCGGGGCCATCAGGACGTCCAGCCGGTCGGCCACATGGGGCGTCAGGCCCGCGCGCAGGGCGCGGCGGGTCAGTTCGGACGGCATGACCAGACGCCCCTGGCTGAACGGGTCCAGCGCCACCGGCCCTTCGGCGGTCTCGACCCGGAGCAGGAAGTGTCCGGGGAAGTCGACGCCCTGGGCCTTCACGCCCGCCCGGCGGGCGGCGTCGATGTAGAGGACGGCCAGCGCTGCCGACAGGCCGCGCCGGCGCTCGGCCACGTCGATGATGTCGGTGTTGCCGACATGGTCGAAGTGGATGAGGTCGCCGTTCAGCCGCAGATCGCCGGCCATGGTCTCGGCCAGGGCGTCGTCGGGGCTTTCACCCACCATGCGCTCGGTCAGGCGGGCGGCGGCGGCGTCGGCCAGCAGGCGGACGGGCTCGGGATCGCGGAAGGGGTAGTCGTGGATGGCGCAGGCGATCGCCGCCTCCAGCAGGGGGAAGGCGTCATCGTCGGCCTGCCCGGCCTTGATCAAACAGGTTTCCGCCTCGTCGCGCGTCACGACCGCCCCCGGTTCACGGCAGGACGATGGCGCGGAAGGCGGCGGGGTGCCAGCGCCACAATATCGATTTGCAACAGATGTCCGGCCAAGCTGGGTCTTTGGCGCAACACTGCCTGACCGGCCGAGAGGAGCCGTTCATACTGGTCTGAACGGAGAGCCTGGAGCGCCTGTTCCATCGTGGCGCGGCGCTTGACCTCGACCACGGCGAGGATGCGGCCGCGGCGGGCGAGGATATCGATCTCGCCGGCGCGGGTCTTCAGGCGGAAGCCGAGGATCTGGTAGCCCTTGAGCATCAGCAGGGCGGCGGCCAGCCATTCGGAGCGGTGGCCGGCCTTGTGGGCCAGCTTGCCGAGGCTGACGCGCCAGCCGCGCGACGGGGCCTTCACGGCCTTCGGCGCCCTGAGGCGATCCGAGGGCCGTTTCGGGCTCACCGGCCCTGTAACTCCAGCGCCCGCTTGTAGAGGGGCTTGCGGGGCAGGTTCAGCGCCTTGGACACCTCTGCCGCCGCCTCGCCGGGCGGGAGGCGGGTCAGGGCCTCGGTCAGGGCGGCGTCGGCATCGGCTTCGGAGGCGACCTCGATCTCGCCGGGGCCGACGACGATGACGATCTCGCCCTTGGGCGACTGGCAGCGGGGATCGACGGCCAGTTCGGCCAGCGAACCGCGCACGCATTCTTCGTAGAGCTTGGTCAGTTCACGGGCGACGGCGGCGGGGCGGGGGCCGAGGACAGCGGCCATATCGGCCAGGCTGTCGGCGAGACGGGGTCCGCTCTCGAAGAAGACCAGCGTCTGGCGGGCGGTGCGGAGCTCCTCAAGGGCCGTGCGGCGGGCGCCGGACTTGGGCGGCAGGAAGCCGGCGAAGGTGACGCGGTCGGCGGGCAGGCCGGCGATGCACAGTGCGGCCAGCAGGCTGGAGGCGCCGGGGATCGGGTGCACCGGCAGGTCCTCGGCCAGAACGGCGCGGGCGACGACGAAGCCGGGGTCCGAGATCATCGGCGTGCCCGCGTCGGAAACGAGGGCGACGACGGCTCCGTCCCGCAGGCGTTCGAGAGCCAGTTCGGCGGCACGTTCGGACGCGTGGTCGTCGCAGCGCTCCAGCTTGGCCTTCAGTCCATAGGCCGACAGCAGCTTGGCGGTGACACGGGTGTCCTCGGCCAGCACCAGATCGGCGGCGGCCAGAACGTCGAGCGCGCGCAGGGTCATGTCGCGCAGGTTCCCGATGGGCGTCGCCACCAGATAGAGGCCGGGCGCGACGGTGCGTGCGGGCGGGGCGGTCGGCGGGAAGACGGACGGATCAGGCATCGGCGGGACCGTGCCTGACAGGCTTGGCCCTGTCAGGGGAAAAATGCCGAAACCCTGCCATGTCGAGACTCCCTGCTCTGTTGAAGCGGCAGTGTAGCGGGGCGGTGCGTCGAAATTGGACGTGGGGTCTGCTTCCTTCTCCCGATGGGAGAAGGTGGCCCGAAGGGCCGGATGAGGGTTGACTGGTTCAGTCCGGCCCACGCCGGCCGCCCGGAGCAGGGACGCGGCTCATCGCCGAATGCTGACAGTCGACCCTCACCCTTTCGCCTGACCACTCGCTGCGCTCGCGGAGGCTCAAGCCCTCTCCCATTGGGAGAGGGTTAGGGAAGACAGGGTCCGGCGCCGCGAATTGGCAGGGTTGGAAGGTGTCGGGAGTGTCAGGTCAGCAGGGCCTTCAGCACCGCGTCCAGCAGGGGGCGGCCAGTGGCGGTGGCGGCAATGCGATTGTCTTCCTGCGTGAGGAACCCGTCGGCGAGGAGGTCGGCGAGGCGGCCCCGGTCGGGGGAGAGGTCGAGAGCGGCGAGGTCGGCCAACGAGACGCCCTCGACGGTGCGCAGACCCAGCAGGAGGCGTTCCTCGGCGGCCTCGTCGGGGGGCTGGCCTTCGCGCTCGCTCCAAGGGGCGTCGGTGGCGACGCCGGCGATGTAGTCGGCGATGGACCGATGGGCGACGGTGGCGGTGCGGACGCCGTCCAGCGTCAGGCGGCCGTGGGCGCCGGGGCCGAGGCCGAGATAGTCGCCGCCGCGCCAGACATGCAGGTTGTGGCTGGACCGCGCGGCCTCGCCCCGGGCATGGTTGGAGACCTCGTAGGCGTCGAAGCCCGCCGCTTCGAGCACGGTTTGCGTGGTCTCATAGAGTTCGGCGGCGAGGTCCTCGTCGGGCGGGATCAGGGTTCCGCGCGCGAAGGCGCGGCCGAAGGCGGTCGTGGGTTCGATGGTCAGCTGGTAGGGCGAGACGTGTTCGAAGCCGAGATCCAGCGCCTCGGACAGTTCGGCGCGCCAGTCGGCGACGGTCTGGCCGGGGCGGGCGTAGATCAAGTCGATGGACAGGCGGGGGAAGGCGCGGGCGGCGACGGCTACGGCCCGACGGGCCTCGTCAGCCGAGTGGTTGCGGCCCAGCGCCGTCAGCGAGGCGTCGTCCAGCGCCTGCACCCCCATCGACAGGCGGTTGATCCCGGCGGCGGCGAGGGCGGCGAAGCGGTCAGCCTCGGCGTCGGTGGGATTGGCCTCGAGCGTGATCTCGATGGGGCCGCGCGGCTGGAACAGGGCATTGGCGCGGTCGATGATCCGGGCGACGGCGACGGGGGCCATCAGCGAGGGGGTGCCGCCGCCGAAGAAGATGGAGGCGAGGCGGCGCGGGCCGGTCAGGGCGGCCTGAGCCTCCAGATCGGTCAGGATGGCCTCGACCAGCGCGGCCTGTTCGTCCGCGCGGCCCCGGTCGCGCACGACGTTGAAGTCGCAATAGGGGCAGATCCGGGCGCAGTAGGGCCAGTGGACGTAGAGGGCGACGTCGCTGCCGGGGTGGGGGGGCATGGAGGGGCGTTTAACCCGAGGTCGCTTCGCTGTCTCTCCCTCCCCGTCTCGGGGAGGGAGATCGCGGGAGCTATTCCATCAGCGCCGCCCGCAGTTTCTCGAACGCCCGGGCGCGGTGGCTGAGGGCGTCTTTCACCGCGGGGTCCAGTTCGCCGAAGGTCTGCGTCTGGCCCTCGGGGATGAAGATGGGGTCGTAGCCGAAACCGCGGTCGCCGCGCGGGGGGAAGGTGAGCAGGCCGTGGACCTGACCCTCGACGACCACGGCCGGGCCGTTCGGCCAGGCGACGGCGAGGGCGGAGGTGAAAAAGGCGCGGCGGTCATCGGACTGGATCTCCTCGAGTCGTTCTTCCACCCGCCGCATGGCGAAGGCGAAATCCTTGTCCGGACCGGCCCAGCGGGCGGAGAAGATGCCCGGCGCGCCATCCAGCGCCGCGACCGACAGGCCGGAGTCATCGGCCAGCGCCACCTCGCCCGACAGGTCCGCCGCATGGCGCGCCTTCAGCAGGGCGTTGCCGACGAAAGTGCTCTCGGTTTCGTCCGGTTCGGGGATGTTGAGCCCGCCGGCGGTGACCACCTCGTAATGTCCGCCCAGCAGAGCCTTTATCTCGGGCACCTTGCCGGGATTGTGGGTGGCCGCGACGATCCGCATCCCTTTGACAAGTTTCAGCATTTTGACCTCAAGCGACGCTGTAATGTTTCATTGCACAAGTTTAATATCGTTAAACGATATGTAACATGACTTCCACCCATGCACGTCCTATCTATTATCCCAAGAACGGACGCCGCGACGTTCTCCGATACGAGCCAAACCGGCAAGATCGATGCAGCGGAACAACGAACGAGGGGTGAAAACGTCCCTCACTCAGGAACCACGGAGAACGACAATGAACAGCATGAACGCTTCCTACTTCGTCGAAAAGATCGGCCACGGCGTGCTGAACACCTTCCTGCTGGCCGCCATGCCGACCGCCTTCATCGCGACCCTCGTCCAGTTCTTCTGACCGATCCCGGTCACGGAGCTTTGACGATCCGCATGACAAACGCGATTAATAAGACCGCGCGTGGGTTCGCCGGACCCCGCGCGGCGATCGCGCCCCGACGTCCGGCCTGAGAGAACCCGGCGCCATGCGTGTCCCGAACCTTCCCAAGCTCGGGTTTCGCCTGCCCCGCCTGCTTCCCCGTCTGGCTCCGGGCCAGATGACACGACTGCTCGGCGCCGCCCTGTGGGCCGCCTTCTGGATCCTGGCCCTGACGACTGTCGCGGCGGTCCTGCTCTTCATTTTCGTGGCCTTCGTGCCGCTGGGGCCGATGGGCCTGACCGTGACCACGGGCGACGGCGGCACCAATGTGCCCGTGCCCCGCGCCTACATCCTGTTCGCCGTCGGCGCCATCACCGCCTATCTGGGCGGCTTCACCCTGATCCTGCGCCACCTGCGGGTGATGATCCGCACCCTGCGCATGGGCGACCCCTTCCAGCCCGCCAACGTCAGCCGCCTGAAGCAGATCGGCGTGACCCTGGCCGTCGTCACCGGCGGCGCCTGGCTGGGCCAGTATATGGTCTCGCGTCTGGTGCGCGGCGAGCTGGAGCCGCCCAGCATCTTCGACCTGATCACCCCCGCCTTCTCGATCCTCGTCGTCTTCGTCCTGGCGGAAGTGTTCCGCGAGGGCGCGCGTCTGCGTCGCGAATCCGAATTAACGATCTGATCCCGTTCAGCTAAGCAGTACCTCATGGCCATCCGCGTCCAGCTTGATCGCATCCTCGTCGAACGACGCATGTCGTTGACGGAGCTCGCCGACCGCGTGGGCGTGACCCTGGCCAATCTGTCGATCCTGAAGACCGGCAAGGCGCGGGCCGTGCGGTTCAGCACCCTGGACGCCCTGTGCCGTGAGCTGAACTGCCAGCCGGGCGACCTGCTGGTCTGGAGCCCCGGTCCGCAGGAGACGGCGCCGGACGAGGACCTCGACGGAACCTCATGAGCCGCCGGGACGATCTCAGTCCCGATGACCGTCGGATCTGGGCCCGCGTCACGGGCTCGGTGAAGCAGAAGGTCGTGAAGAAGGCGCTGCGCGTCACGCCGGGCGCCGTGGAGGCCGATCCGCCCGCCGCGCCGCCGTCGAAGGCGGGATCGAAACCGCCGCCCAAATTCGTCAGGCCAAAGCCCGCCACGGTTCCCGTTTTCGCTGATCCATCCCCCGCGCCGTCGTCCCGCAGCCGCGGCGTGCCGGAGGAGCTGGAGCCGCGCCGCAAGCGCCGCCTGTCCCGCGAGCGCGATCCGATCGAGGCGAAGATCGACCTGCACGGCTATGGCCGCTTCCAGGCCCAGGACGCCCTGACCGCCTTCCTGCTGGGGGCGCAGGCGCGCGGCTATCGTTCGGTGCTGGTGGTGACCGGTCAGGGCCGCAGAGGCGGCACGGGCATCATCCGCGCCTCGGTGCACGAATGGCTGGCCGCGCCGGGGCTCAGGACGGTGGTGTCGGGGTTCGCACCCGCCGCCCGCCACCACGGCGGCGACGGGGCGCTGTATGTGACCATTCGCCGGAGCTGAGGAGGTTGTAGGCTCTAGGTTTCAGGTTTCAGGGCGGACCTGAGCCTCCCTGAAACCTGACCCCTGGCGCCCAGAACCTAGAGAAGCGTCAGCCCCCCTTTTTTCGCCAGGGTTTCGAGCGACACCGAGGGGCGCGGGCCCCAGTGGGCGATGACTTCCGAGGCGGCGAGGGAGCCGAGCTTGCCGGCATCCTCGAGCGACAAGCCGCGGGCGAGGCCCAGCAGCAGGCCGGCGGCGTACTGGTCACCGGCGCCGGTGGTGTCGATGACCTTTTCGACGGGGAAGGCGGCGACGGTGACGCGCTGGTCGCCCGAGATCACGACGGACCCGTCAGCGCCGCGCGTGACAGCGGCCACGTCAACCATTGAGCTCAGCCGTGCGGCGGCCGCGTCGAAGTCGTCGGTTTCGAACAGGGCGGCCAGTTCGGCCTCATTGGCCAGAACGATGTCGGCCGAGGCCTCGATGAAGGCCAGAAGCTCGGCGCGCCAGCGGTGGACGACGAAGCTGTCCGACAGGGTGATGGCGACCTTCCGGCCGGCGGCGTGGGCGGCGGCGGCGGCGGCCTCGAAGGCGGCGCGGGCCGGGGCCGGATCGAACAGATAGCCTTCCAGATAGACGATGGCCGAGGCGCCGATCAGGTCGGCGTCGACGTCGGCGACGGTCAGCTGGTTCGCGGCGCCCAGGAAGGTGCACATGGTGCGCTGGCCGTCCGGGGTGACGTTGATCATGCAGACGCCGGTGGCGTGGCCGGTCGCGGCGCCGTCCTGCAGGACCGGGGTGTCGAAGTGAACGCCGACGGCGCGGATGTCATGGGCGAAGACGCCGCCCAGCTGGTCGTCGGCCACCTTGCCGATATAGGCCGCGCGACCGCCGAAGCTGCCGACGCCGGCGACGGTGTTGCCCGCCGAGCCACCCGAGGCCTCAACGCCCGCGGCCATGGCGGCGTAGAGGGCGGC
Source organism: Brevundimonas sp. GCM10030266 (assembly GCF_042666595.1). Taxonomy (NCBI): domain Bacteria; kingdom Pseudomonadati; phylum Pseudomonadota; class Alphaproteobacteria; order Caulobacterales; family Caulobacteraceae; genus Brevundimonas; species Brevundimonas sp. GCM10030266. The sequence continues at coordinate 597,710 of NZ_JBHTCY010000001.1, read as the reverse complement.
GCTCTGGTCGGCGTCGACCAGCTGCATCGAGCCGGCGACGAGGCTTTGGGCCTCCAGGAAGGCGGGCTCACACGGAGCCAGCACGTCGACGATGGCGTTGCCGACGGCGATGACGTCGTAGGTGGGGGCGTTCTGGGTCATGGGCGCGGCCATAGCGGGCGCGGCGGTGTTTGACCAGATGACGCGGCCCGAAGCCGGGGCTAGTGAAGGCGCATGACCCGTATCGCCGTCCTGACACCCGACCCCTCGGACGCCTCCTATGCCGGCCAGTGGCCGGGGGTTCTGCAACGCCTGTCGAGCGCGCTGGCGGCGGCCGATGTGACGGTCGAGCCGACGCCCTGGACGGACCACATCGAGGACGCCTCGGGCCTGACGGGCTATCCGCTGGTCCTGCCGCTGATCGTGTGGGGCTATCACCGCGATCATCAACGGTGGATTCAGGCTTGCCGGATCTGGGAGGCGGCGGGGGTGCGGATGCGCAATCCGGCGGCGGTGATCGGCTGGAATTCGGACAAGAGCTATCTGGGCCGGCTGGCCGACAAGGGCGTGGCTGTGCCCGACACGATCTGGGTCGACGGCGTGACGCAGACGGACGTGGACGCCGCCTTCGACCGCTTCGGGACCGATGTGGTGGTGGTCAAGCCGCGCGTTTCGGGCGGGGCGTGGAAGACGCTGCGGCTGACGCGCGGGGAGACGATGGAGGGAGCGCCCGAGGGGCCGGCGATGATCCAGCCCTATCTGCCGTCCATCGAGAGTCAGGACGAATTGGGGGGCGAGACCAGCCTGCTGTTCTTCGGCGGCAAGCTGAGCCACGTGGTCAACAAGCGGCCGGTCAGCGGAGAATTCCGCATCCAGGTGCAGTTCGGCGGCCAGTATGTGGCCCTGCCGGAGCCGCCGGAGGGGGCGCTGGCGTTGGCGGAGGCGACGCTGGCGGCCATCGGGGAGGACCTGCTCTACGCCCGGATCGACATGGCGCGGGCGCCGGATGGCGGCTGGCGGCTGATGGAGGCCGAGCTGATCGAGCCCGACTTCTATCTGGGGTCGGCGCCGGACGGCGGGCGCAAGTTCGCCGAGGCCGTCCGGGCCGTGCTGGAGGCCTGATCAGGCGCTGCGGGCGAAGGCCTCGATGCGGGCCTCGGCCTGACGGATCGGCGTGGGGCGGAAGCCGCCCTCGCTGACCTGGAAACGCCCGACCAGCTCGGCCAGCGTCCCGGCTTCGCGGTTGAGGTTCAGGCTGGCGGCGGTCGACTGCTCGACCATGGCGGCGTTCTGCTGGGTGACCTGATCCATGTCGTTCACCGCGGTGTTGACCTGGGCCAGCCCGGACGCCTGTTCCTGGGTCGAGGCGCGGATCTCGCCCATCAGTTCGGTGATCTCGCCGATGCGGCTGACGATGCCGGTGAGGGCCTCGCCCGACTGGCGCACCAGAACCACCCCGTCCTTCACCTGGGCGCCCGAGGCCGAGATCAGGGTCTTGATCTCCCTGGCCGAGTCCGCCGAGCGCTGGGCCAGGGCCCGGACCTCGGAGGCCACGACCGCGAAGCCGCGACCGGCCTCGCCGGCGCGGGCGGCCTCGACCCCGGCGTTCAGGGCCAGAAGGTTGGTCTGGAAGGCGATCTCGTCGATCACGCCGATGATCTGGCCGATCTGGTCGGAGGACTGTTCGATCTCGCCCATGGCGGCGACGGCGCGCTGGACGACCTCGCCGCCGCTCTGCGCCTGCGTGCGGGCCTGGCCGACGACCGTGTCGGCGGACAGGGCGTTCTCGGCGGTGCGTTTCACCGTGGCGGTGATCTCGTCGAGGGCCGCCGCGGTTTCCTCCAGGCTGGCGGCCTGACGCTCCGTGCGGCGCGACAGCTCGGTGGCGGCGCTGCTGATCTCGCCGGCGCCGGACTGCATCGCTCCGGCATTGGCGCGAATGACGCCCATGGCCTCGTCGACGGCGGTCATGGCGCTGTTGAAGTTTTCGCGCAGCGGGCCGTAGCGGCCGGGGAAGTCGCTGATGATCCGGTACGACAGATCGCCGCCCGCCATGGCGGCCAGGCCGCGACCGGTGTCCTCGACCACCCGGGTCTGGAGCTCGGCTTCCCGGCGATCGGCCTCGGCGCGGCGTTCGCGTTCGACCTCGGCGGCGGTGACGTCGGTGGCGAATTTGACCACCTTGTAGGGTTTTCCGCTCGCGTCGAGGATCGGGTTGTAGGAGGCCTCGATCACCGCCCGGGTTCCGCCCTTGCCGTAACGGGTGAACTTGTCGGCGATGAACTCCCCGGCGTTCAGCCGACGCCAGAAGGCCTTGTACTCGGCGCCGGCGGCCTCGGCCGGATCCATGAAGATACTGTGGTGACGCCCCCGGATCTCGTCCAGTTCGTAGCCGACGACGGCCAGGAAATTGGCGTTGGCGGTGCGGATCGTGCCGTCGAGTTCAAACTCGATGACGGCCTGCGAGCGATGGACGGCGTCCAGCATGGCGCGGCGCTCGGCGAGCTCGACCGAGGTGTCGGTGGAGCGGCCGCGAAGAAAGGTCTTCATGGCGTGTCTCGATAGGAGGGGAGGGATACGCGAACTGCGCGAAGCTTGACCGTTAATGGTTTACGGGCGGCGCCCGTTTGCTTAGCGCCCTATGTTTTATGGCGAAACAGTCATTTTTCCCTCAACAAGCGCATCCGGTAACACCGGAATCCGGAACGTGATACGCGCCCGGCCTCCCTTGCATACCGCTACGTTTCTCGCCCCCCGGAACGCCGTGCCCACCTCCAGATATTCGCTGCAATTGAAAGTTGTTAACAGTGTCTCGCAAGCCGCGAGGCGGTGGCAACAGCGCTCGGCCGAGGCCTATCGCGGCGCGGGTCACGCGGGGGCGCCGATGAGCCTGCTCTATGTGCTGGCCGACGCCAGGCGCGGCCTGACCCATTCCGAGATCGCCGAACGGATGAAGATCACCGGCGCCAGCGTGACCCGGCTGGTGGACTGGCTGGAGGATGCCGGTCTGGTGACGCGTCGACGTCTGATCGGGGACGGGCGCTCGCGTCTGGTGGTCATGCAGGAGAAGGGCGCCACCGCCCTGGCGGCCTTCGACGATCTGGCGGCGGCGATGCGAACCCGGGTGTTCGACGGCGTTCCGGACGCGGAGCTGATGACCGCGCTGAACGTGCTCGAGACCCTGGCCTCGCGCCTGATGACTGATCCCGGCCTGCGCGAGGCCGATGCGGCGGCGTCGGAGGCGGCGACCGACGCTTGAGGTCTGCTCAGGCCGCCTCGCCCAGCGCCATCAGACCGGCGCGTGAGGGGCAGAGGTCGTTGATGACGCAGGCGGTGCATTTCGGCCGGCGCGCGGTGCAGGTGTAGCGGCCATGCAGGATCAGCCAATGGTGGGCCTTGGGCAGCCACTCGTCCGGCACGATCCGGTGCAACTGGGCCTCGACCTTGTCGGGTGTGCCGGCGTTGGCCAGACCCAGCCGGTGCGAAACGCGGAAGACGTGGGTGTCCACGGCGATGGCCGGCTCGACGCCCATTTCGTTCAGCACCACGCTGGCGGTCTTGCGGCCCACGCCCGGAAGGGCCTGCAGGTCCTCGCGGTTCAGCGGGATTTCGCCGCCGTGTTTCTCCAGCACGATGCGGCTCAGGGCGATGACGTTCTTCGCCTTGCCGCGATACAGGCCGATGGAGTTGATGAAAGGGATCAGCCCTTCTTCGCCCAGCGCCAGCATCTTCTGCGGCGTATCGGCGACCTTGAACAGCTTGTCGGTGGCCTTGTTGACCCCGACGTCGGTCGCCTGCGCTGACAGGGCGACGGCGACCACGAAGGTGAAGGGGTTGGTGTAGTTCAGCTCGGTCTTCGGGTCCGGCATGAAGGCCGCCAGTCGCTCGAAGATGGTCTCGACCCGATCCTCGTCCGGCGGCCAGCGCAGCACCGGGATCGCTGCGCCGGTCATCACGGCGGGGCGTTTGGGGGCAGTCTTCTTCGGACGCTTGGGCGCGGGCGGTTTCATGCCTCTTCGTCGCCGCGCGCCGGCCCGGGATCAAGGCCCAGCGCCGCCATCGCCTCCCGCGCCGCGCGCTCGCCCTCCATCCAGGCGCCGTGGGTGGTGCCGTAGAAGGCTTCGGCGGTGGCTTCGCCGGCCAGGAAGATGCGGTTCTCGATCGGGGCCTTGAGCCTTTTGCGGTCGCCCGCGTGGCCGGGCATGGCGTGGGAATAGGCGCCGTGGGACCAGGGATCGGCGCCCCACATGGTCGCGACCACGGGCGACAGCCGCTTGCGCATGTCCGAGCCCAGCAGATGGACCAGTTCGTCGACGGCGAAGGCGTAGAAGCCCGCCTGACCCTCGGCCTCCAGCCCGCGCGCCAGATCGGCGCCGTAGTAGCCCTCGATCATCGGCCGACCGAAGGGCCGCAGGTGGTAGCCGCCGGTGTCCGCGGTGTCGGTGCGGCCCCACAACTGGCTGTTCTCCGGGAAGTCCTCCGCCCCGGTGACGGTCATGTGCATCTTGGACGCCAGTCCCAGCGGCACATAGCTGGCCGCCTCGACGAGCGCGGGCAGGGGCGGATCGAATTTCAGGGTCTCGCGGGCGATCAGATCGGTCGGGACGGTGACGATGACCGTGCGGGCCTCGATCATGCCCCGGTCGGTGGTCAGCTTCAGGACCGGGCCCGAGCGGTCGATCCGGCGGACCGGGCAGTCGGTGACGACCGGGACCGGACGACCGAGGGCTTCGATCAGTCGGCCGTATCCCTCGCGCACCCGCCAGTTCACGCCGGTGTCGCGGTAGGCGTCGTAGTCGAGGATGGAGACCTGGGCGAAGCGGGCGCCGTTCAGGGCGCCGGAGATGGCGTCGATCCGGCCGTTCCAGCGGTTGCCGGGCTCCAGCAGGGTGGAGGCGGGGGCCTCGTGCCCGCGGGCGGCGGCTTCGGCGATGCGGTCGTCGAAGGCGTCGTAGGCGGCGCGGAAGTCGGCGATCTCGGCGTCGCTGGTCTCATGGTTGAAGGCTTGGCTCTGCCAGGGCGGCGGGGTTCGATCGACCGTCAGGCCCGCGGGTTCGACCATCGCCGCCAGCGGGTTCTCATCCGCCGAGTGCAGCCAGCCGCAGCCCATATCCAGACCCTCGCCCCGGAAGGGCAGGGTCCAGGCCCGGCCGCCGATCCGGTCGCGGGCCTCGAGCACGGCGACCGACAGGGGCTGGTTCGACAGGGCGCGCGCGGCCGCCAGACCGGCGGCGCCGGCCCCGATGACGACCACATCGACGGAAGCGGGAAGTGACACGGAAACCTCAGTCCTTACGTCGCGAAACATGACGTGTTGCGGCGCCGAAACAAGGGAGTTGATTTCTGGACAGGGCTGTCCATTTATGCGCGACGTTTTATCGCACCCCCCCCGCACTCCGAGTTCCGACATGGCCCTCAATCCCGCCGTCAAGAAACGCCTTCCCCTCATCGTCGCCGGCGTGCTCGGCCTGGGCCTCGTCATCGGCGGGGTCGTCTGGTGGCAGGGCAAGCAGAGGTGGGAAGCCACCGACAACGCCTTCGTCCAGGCCGACACCACCTCGGTCAGTCCGCAGGTCGAGGGCTATGTGGTCGAGGTGCTGGTCGCCGATAACCAGCGGGTCGAGGCCGGTCAGGTGCTGATCCGTCTGGACGACGCCGATGCGAAGGTGAAGCTGGCGCAGGCCGAGGCCAATCTCGCCGCGCTGGAGGCCGGTGTCGCCAATGTCGATGCCCGCGCCGAGCAGGAACAGGCCCTGATCGCCAGCCGCGCCGCCTCGGTGACGCAGGCGCAGGCGCAGGCCGATCTGGCCCGCCAGCAGGTCGATCGCTATGGCCAGCTGGCCGAGAAGGGCTGGGTCTCGCAGCAGCGGATCGAGACCGAACAGGCCACCGCCCGCACGGCGCAGGCGTCCGTCGCCGAAGCCCAGGCCGCGCTGGTCGCCGAACAGCGCGCCGCCGGGGTGCTGGGCTCGACCCGTCAGCAGTCGGTCGCCTCGGTCGATCAGGCGCGCGCCCTTGTCGATCAGGCCCGCATCGCGCTGGAGCGCACCGTGATCCGCGCGCCTGTCGCCGGCGTGGTCGGCGCGCGCGGCGTGCGGGTGGGCCAGTATGTCCGCCCGGGCGGGGCGATCCTGTCGATCGTGCCGCTGGGCGACACCTATGTGGTCGCCAACTTCAAGGAGACCCAGATGGATCGGCTGCGTCTGGGCCAGACGGTCGAGATCAAGGCCGACGCCTTCAAGGGCGAGCCGCTGGTCGGCCATATCGACAGCTTCGCCCCGGCCACGGGTTCGGAGTTCGCCCTGATCCCGGTCGAGAACGCCACCGGCAACTTCACCAAGATCACCCAGCGCGTCCCGGTCCGCATCCGCGTGGATCGCCGCGAGGGCGCCGTGCTGCGCCCCGGCCTGTCGGTCGAGGTGAAGGTCGATCTGAAGAGCGAGGGCGGCCAGACCTTCGCCGAATCCGCCGCCGCCCCGGTCCAGACCGCCGCGCGCTGATGTCCGCCCCCAACGGGGAAGGTTGAACCATGACGTCCCGATCCGTCACGCCTGACGCGGCCCCGATACCGGCGGCCGCCCCGGCGGAACCCAAGGTCAACTGGACGATCCTCCTGCTCGGCTTCGCCGGGATGGTGATCGGCCAGTTCATGGCCATTCTCGACATCCAGATCGTCGCCTCGTCCCTGCCGCAGATCCAGGCGGGGGTGGGCGCCTCGGCGGACGAGATCAGCTGGATCCAGACCGCCTATCTGATCCCGGAGGTCGTGATGATCCCCCTGTCGGGATACTTGTCGCGGCTGTGGGGAACGCAGCGCGTCTTCCTGCTGTCCTGCACCGGCTTCATCCTGATGAGCGTCGCCGTCGGCCTGTCGGGGTCGGTCGAGCAGATGATCTTCTTCCGCGCCGTGCAGGGCTTTGTCGGCGGGGCGATGATCCCGACCGTCTTCGCCGTGGCCTTCACCGCCTTCCCGCCCGCGCAGCGGGTGACGGCCAGCGTCATCATGGGGCTGATCGTGACCCTGGCGCCGACCATCGGGCCGACGCTGGGGGGGCACCTGACCGAGCAGTTGAGCTGGCGCTGGCTGTTCTTCATCAATGTGCCGCCCGGACTGCTGGTGCTGTTCCTGGTCAGCCGTTACGCGAACTTCGACAAGGGTGATCCGTCGCTGTCGAAGGGCTTCGACTGGTGGGGTCTGGCCCTGATGGCCACCTTCCTGATGAGCCTGCAATTCGTGCTGGAGGAGGGGGCCAAGAACGACTGGTTCGCGGACGACCACATCCTGCTGCTCAGCGTCGTCACGGCGGTGACGGGGCCGATCTTCATCTGGCGGACGCTGACCTACTACAATCCGATCGTCGAGCTGCGGGCCTTCGCCAATCGCAACTTCCTCGTGGGGGTCATCATGACCTTCACCGTGGGTCTGGCCCTGTTCGGCGGGACCTTTCTGCTGCCGCTGTTCCTGGGGCGGGTGCGGGGCTATTCGGCGGCCGAGGTGGGCACCACAATGGTCGTCTCGGGTCTGGCCATGTTCGCCACCGGGCCGTTCGCCGGGCGTCTGGTCCGACTGGTCGACGCGCGCATCCTGATGTTCGGCGGCTTCATGATGTGCGCCTGGGGCATGTGGGACGCCCATGCGGTCACGGATCAGTGGGGCTTCTGGGAGTTCGCGGGCGTTCAGGCCCTGCGCGGCGTGGGTGTGATGATCGCCATGATCGCCTCGCAGCAGGTCACGATGGCGACCCTGCCGCCGCACATGGTCAAGAACGCCTCGGGGCTGGTGAACCTGTTCCGCAACGTCGGCGGGGCGGTCGGGCTGGCTCTGCTGAACACCTCCCTGACCACCAACACCGCCCTGCACATGAGCGAACTGACGCAGGGCATCCAGAACACCAATGCGGGTATGCAGGGGATGCTGGCGGGGATGCAGGAGCGGTTCGCCGGCTCCATTGATCCGGAAGGGTCGGCGATGAAGGCGGTGTACGGCATGCTGCAGAAACAGGCGACGACGCTGGCGTTTGGCGACGCCTTCGCCATGCTGGCCATCGGCTGCGCCGCCGCGGCCTTCGTCACCCTGCTGGCCCAGCCGGTGAAGCAACAGCCGGGCGCGCCGCCCGTCGCCTCGGACGGCCACTGATGCCGCGGATCGCAGGACAGGTCGACGAGGCCAAGACCGAGGCCATTCTGGACGCGGCGCTGGTGCTGTTCGCCGAGAAGGGCGTGTCGGTGTCGATGGAAGCCATCGCCCGGACGGCGGGGGTGTCGCGCCAGACCCTCTACAACCGCTTTCCGTCCAAGCTGGAGATCGGCCGCGCGCTGGCGACCCGGCGCTCGGATGCGATCAGCGCCCCGCTGAGGTCCGGCGGCGATCCCGAGCCGGTGCTGACGGCCATGGCCTCGGCCCTGCTGGACAAGATCTGCGGCGACGAAAGCCGCACCTCGATGCGGGGCGTGGCGCTGATGTCGCCGCACGCGCCGGATCTGGCCAGGGCCATCTATGACGCCGGCCCCGCCGAGGGGCTGCGACGGTTGTCCGCCTGGCTGGCGGAGCAGGACGCCAAGGGGTTGCTGGTCATTCCCGACCCCCAGGCGGCGGCGGAGATGTTCGCCGGCATGACGCTGGGCCACGGCCACCTGCGCACCATGCTGGGCGTGCCGCATCCGGCCTTCGACCGTGAGGCGCGGGCAAGGGAGACGGCGCGGCGGTTCATCCGGGCGTTCAGTCCGTCCGCTTCCTGACGCTTTCCCTTTGTGGCCTGCCGCGCGGGGCGCTAGTTGAGGCCGGAAGTCCCGAGGAGCCTTTCCCATGCTGATGCACCTGTCGTCCTGGCCCGAGATCGACGCCCGGCTGAAGACTGTGAAGACGGTGGTGGTGCCGATCGGCTCGAACGAGCAGCACGGGCCGACCGGTCTGCTGGGCACCGACTGGCTGTGCCCCGAGATCATCGCCCACGCCGCCGAGCGGTCCGATGATCAGCTGGTGGTCGCCCCGACCTTCAACATCGGCATGGCCCAGCACCATCTGGCCTTCGCGGGCACCATCTCCCTGCGCCCCTCGACCTTCATGGCCGCGATCACCGACTGGGTGATGTCGCTGCAGCGGCATGGCTTCGAGCGGATCTATTTCCTGAACGGCCACGGCGGCAACGTCGCCACCATCGAGGCGACCTTCGCCGAGATCTATGCCGAGTGGTCCTTCGCCGAGGAGCGTCCGCCCTTCGTGCTGAAACTGCGCAACTGGTGGGACCTGCCGGGGGTGAACAGCCTGTGCAATCGCCTGTTCCCGGTCGGCCACGGCATGCACGCCACCCCGTCCGAGATCGCCGTGACCCAGGCCGCCTATCCGGACCGGATCAAGACGGCGGACTATTCGCCGAAGATCGCGCCGAACGGGCCGATCCGCGACGCGCTGGACTATCGCGCCCGCTTCCCGGACGGCCGGATCGGCTCTGATCCCATGCTGGCCAGCCCGGAGCACGGCCAGACCATCATCGATGCGGCGGTTCCGGCCCTGCTGAAGGATGTCGCGGACTTCTCGTCGGAAGTCTTGCCGTAGGATCGCGTGAGGCGCACCGTCAGATCATGAGCCCTATCGACGAGGCCGCGCGGGCCGCCCGCGCCGGACAGGAATTGCTGGAAGCCTCGGGCGACGTCATCGCCCGGCGGCTGACCATCATGGCCGAGGCCATCGCCGATCCGGCCAAGGCCGACATGGCCGAACTGACCCTGATGGGCTCCGAGAAGCTGGACGCCCTGTCGAAATCGGCGCGGATCGGGCTGAACGGGGCGGCAGTGCTGGCCCAGACGGCGCAGACCGTGGCGGCGCGCGAGACGGCGACCGCCAGCCGGGCGCTGGATGCGGTGATGCGCTCCGAAACGCCGGCCGAGATGCTGGCCGCCCAAGGCGCCTGGGCCGCCAACGCCTGGAGCCGCTCGCTGGAGCAGGGCTGGGCCATGGGTGCGGCCATGCTGAAGCTTCAGACGGACGCCCTGCAGCCGATCCACGCGGCGGCGATCGCCAACGCGGAACGGCTGAGGAAGTAGCCGTCCCGTTTACCGGAACGGCGGCTCGTCGAAGGCGCGGAGCTTGCGGCTGTGCAGGCGGTTGCCCTCGGCGCGGAGCAGGTCGACGGCCTGGATGCCGATCTGGAGGTGTTCCGAGATGGAGCCCTCATAGAAGCGGTTGGCCTGACCCGGCAGCTTGATCTCGCCGTGCAGCGGCTTGTCCGAGACACACAGCAGCGTCCCGTAGGGGACGCGGAAGCGATAGCCCTGGGCGGCGATGGTGGCCGATTCCATGTCGATGGCGACGGCGCGGCTCTGGTTGAAGCGCAGGGCCGACTTGGAATAGCGCAGCTCCCAGTTCCGGTCGTCGGTGGTGACGACGGTGCCGGTGCGCAGGCGACGCTTCACTTCCTCGCCGGGCGCGCCCGAGACGATCTTGGCGGCGTCATAGAGGGCCCGCTGGACCTCGGCGATCGAGGGGATGGGGATGTCCGGCGGCAGGACGGCGTCCAGCACGTGGTCCTCGCGCAGATAGGCGTGGGCCAGCACATAGTCGCCGATGGTCTGGCTGGGGCGCAGACCGCCGCAGTGGCCGATCATCATCCACGCGTGCGGGCGGGTGACCGCCAGGTGGTCGCAGATGGTCTTGGCGTTGGACGGACCGACGCCGATGTTGACCAGGGTAATGCCGTTCCAGCCCGGCGCCGTCAGGTGGTAGGCGGGCATCTGGTGCTTCTTCCAGGCGGCGTCGGCGACGACGGCCTCCGGGTTCGGCGTGTCGCGCGTGACCACCACCCCGCCCGAGGTCGAGAAGGTCTCGTAGATGCTGTTCGGATCCTTGATCTGCTCCAGCGCCCAGCGGACGAACTCGTCGACGTACCGGTTGTAGTTCGTGAACAGGATGTAGTTCTGGACGTCCTCGACCGGCGTGCCGGTGTAGTGGCGCAGGCGGGCCAGCGAGAAGTCGGTGCGCAGGCCATCGAACTGGGCCAGCGGGAACTCGTCTTCGGCGTCCCACAGACCGTCCGAGATTTCATCGCCGATGTGGGCCAGATCCGTGGTCGGGAAGTAGCGGGCGATGGAGGCCGTCATCGTGGCGTCCAGCACCACGTCCGAGCCGTCCAGCACGTAGGGGAAGGGGATCTCCTGCTCCGACGGGCCGACGTCGAAGGTCGCGCCGTAGTCCTGCTCCAGCAGGCTCAGCTGCTCCTGCAGATAGGAGCGGTACAGCTCGGGCCGGGTGATGGTGGTGGAATATACGCCGGGGCGCGACAGGCGGGCCCAGGCGCGGATCGGCAGGCCCTGCGGACGGTCGCCGAACCAGCTGACGCGAAGTTCGGGATAGGCGAAGAGGCCGTTGTTCCGTTCGTCGATGTCGGGACGTTCGCCGGTGGCGAGGAAGGTCTTCACCGCGTCGCGCAGATTGGCGACGGATTGTGCGTAGAGGGTTTCGAGGCGGTCCAGCGCCGCCTGTGCTGTCATCGTATTTGTCATGGCCTCCTCTAACGGAAGATCGTGACCTTGGCGAGACAGCTACGCTGAACACCGGTTACGGCGTGTGACGGGTCAGCCGAGTTCGCGGTGGAAGAAGCCGGTGACGTCTTCCAGCACGGAGGCCTTCCGGCGGAACAGGGGGGAGAAGGTGGCGATCAGGTCTTCGTGGGAGAGGCCCGGATAGAGTTTGGCTTCGCAGCGTCCGCCGATGGCCCGCATCCGGTCGCAGAGGATGGTGGTGTCCTCGGCATGGACGATGGTGTCGGCGGTTCCGTGGCCCAGCCAGAGCGGCGGGGCGTCCGCCCGGACGAAACTGACCGGCTGGGTCAGGGTGGGGTCCGGAACGCGACCGAAGGCGTTGATCGAGGCGGGAACGTCAAACGGCAGGAAGTCGTAGGGCCCGGCCAGACCGGCGGCGGCCCTGATCAGGGTCGGAGCTTCGACGGCGGCCATGTAGCGGCGGTCCAGCGCGATCATCATCGCCAGATGCGCCCCCGCGGAATGACCCAGAACGCCCAGCCGCGCGGGATCGCCGGCATGGTCGGGGGCCAGTCTCCCGGCCGCCGCGGTCGCGGCGGCGGCGTCCTCGATGAAGGCGGGGAAGTGAACTTCCGGCACGATGCGGTAGTCGGGCACGAAGACGACGAACCCCCGGGAGGCCAGCGCCTGCGCGGCCCAGCCATAGACTTCGCGCGAGCCGGAATCCCAGCCGCCGCCGTAGAAGAAGACCAGCACTGGCCGGGGTGCGTTGGCCGTCGTCGTGGGCGCGAAGACATCCATCGTCTGGCGCGGATCGTCGCCATAGCGCAAGCCCTGCGCCACGCGCCGGGCGCCGCTGTCGCGCGGACCGAGGCCGTTCAGCAGGCTGAGCGGCGAACAGGCGGCGGCGAAGGCGCCGAGCATGGGGGCGAGCAAGCCTCTTCTGGTCATGCGCCAGATACGCATGATCCGGCGCCTCAGACCAATCCGCGCCCGATTTATCGCGCCGAGGAGATCAGCGCGCCGCAGTTTGCGTCCTCGGCCAGTCCCGGATCGACGAAGGGCAGCAGGGCGACCAGCGGATTGACCACGGCGCCGAGGAGGCCCGCCAGACCGGCCTGTCCGACGACGGAGCCGGTGTCGATGCCGACGGCGGGCGCGGTCAGGGGGCCCTGCACCACGATGGGCGACCACAGGCGAACCAGTCGGGCCTCCTTGGTCTCGCCGTCGATCCGCAGGTTCATCGTCTCCTCGCCCAGATTGATGGTTCCGGCGCCCTGGGCCAGCACGGGGGTGGTGTCGACGACGAAGGTCTGGGCTGTCGCGACCCCGTTGGCGACGCGGAAGTCGGCGACGCCGCAGCGGATTTCGACATCGGACTCATCACCGCCCAGCAGACGGAACAGGCCCGCCGTGGCGTTGATTCCCAGCAGTTCGGCGAAGGCGGCGCGCATGCGGCCCTGTGGCACGACCACGGTGAGCTGCCCCTTCGAGGCGGCGGCGAAGTCGTGGATCGAGGCGCCCGGACCCTCCAGCTGCGCCCGGCCCAGGGCGCTGCCGGTCACGGTCGGGGCGCCGCCGCGCGCGGGGATGATCGATTCCAGCGGATAGCCGCGCAGGCGGAAATCGACGGCGCTGTAGGGGGTGTCGCGGGTCGCGTTGATCCTGGCCGTGCCCCGCAGTTCGCCGCGATTGAAGGTGAAGGCGACCGGGTCGAGGTTGAGGATGGCGCCGTCCAGATCGGCGCCGAGTTCGACCTTGCGGATATCCAGTTCGTTCCGCTTCACCCGGGCGGCCGTGTACTTCAGCGAGCCGTCCATGGTGCGCAGACGCTCGACGGCCAGAGGCGCGTCGGGCAGCAGGCGGCCGGGCTGGCCGGAGGTCACGACGGTGTTGCCCGCCGGAGTGACCGTGGGCTTGCCGCCGAGGACGGAGGCCAGATCGTCGATGTCCAGCAGGTCGGAATGCAGCACCGCATCCACCCGGCGGCGGTCGCCCGGCTTGTCGACGACCAGATCGCCAGACAGGTCGGAGGAGCCCACCCGGCCGCTGAATTTGTTGAAGCTGAACCTGGCGTCATCGCGGGTCAGTGTGCCGGACAGGCGGTAGGGCGGGGTGTTCGGGGTGGTGATGCCGGTCAGCAGGTACAGGTCGGCCAGATCGCGCCCCTGCAGGCTGAGGGTCGCCCGGAACTGGCCGAGATCGAACGGACGGGTGATCGAACCGTTGGCCTCCAGTCGCGATCCGACGCCGGCCAGGGTCGCCCGGAAGCCGTAGGGGTGGTCGCGCCGGATGTTGATGAAGGGGCCGCCCGCGACGGCCAGCGTCAGGGGCGTGCCGTTGATCGTGCCTTCGCCGTCCAGATTGAAGCCGGCGTCGCCGTCGGAGCCTTCGCGGGCGCTGACGGTGGCCTCCAGCCGGATCTTGCGGCGCTGTTCGTCCAGCGAGACCTTGCCGTCGGTGATCACCAGCCGGTTGATCGGCGGCAGCTTCAGGCCCTCGCCGGTGTCCGGGGCGTCGGGATTCAGCTTCCAGCTCTGACGGCCGTCCTCGGTCGAGATCAGCACGACCTCCGGACGGGTGATGGCGACCAGCGGCATCTCGATCCGGCCCGCCAGCAGGGCGCGAAGCCGGGCCGAGGCCTGGAGGTCGGCGACCTTCAGCGTGTCGCGGTCCCGCGCCCAGTCGGGGCCGCCGATCCGCAGGTCGCGCACCTGAACCGACGGGGTCCAGCTGAGCAGCTTCACGTCCAGATCGCCGTTCAGCTCGATCTGGCGGTCGTATTTCGCCGAGGCCCAGCGTCCGATGGGGCCGCGCAGCCAGTTCCAGTCGAACAGCATCAGGAACAGGACGATCGCCAGAATGAGCAGCAGGGTGATCGCGGCGGCGATCTTTTCCGTCCGCCCGGGCCGTTTGATCGCGGCGATGAAGGGATCGTTGTCGCGCCACCGGCCCAGTCCCGCGCCGGCGGGACGCAGGGCGCGGTCCCGGAAGGCGAGCCAGTTCGGGTTGTCTTTCAAGAAGTTGGGCAAGCGGCTGGGCTCCGTCGAAGCCAGCACAACGCATGAGGGCGACGAAAGGCTCAGCCGTCGTTCGAACGGCCGATGTCAAATTTCATACTTCAAGACGTCATATAACATTTACAAACGGCGATATCCGCGCATTATTCGCTCCGAGTCCTGAGCATTTCAGGCGTTATGGAGGAACCCACATGCGTCCCGTTTACGCCTTCGCCGCCGTCGCTACGGCGGCTTCCGCCCTGTCCGCCGCCCCGGTGGTCGCCCATGAAGCGTCGCAGGCGCCGGTCGCCCGACCGGTCATGGTCTGCGCCACCGACGCCGCCACCCGCCGGTCCTTCACCCGCGAGCACGGCGCCGCCCCGATCTTCATCACCGCCCGGGAGGTGCAGGCCCTGCGTCCGTCGGACCCGACCTGGTCGACGCCGCGCTGCATCACGGCGACCGAGCACGCCCGGCTGGTCAACACCTCGGCCAACGCCCGCGTTCGCTGATCCACGACGGCGCGGCCATGAAAAAAGGGCGCTCCCGCCGGGAGCGCCCTTTCTCTTTGGCCGGAAGCGGCGATCAGTTCGCCGGCTTCAGATACTTGTCCAGCCAGCCGAACACCTCGTTGTGCCACTGGACGCTGTTGGCGGGACGCAGAACCCAGTGGTTCTCGTCCGGGAAGAAGACCAGACGGCTTTCGATGCCGCGGCGCTGCAGGGCGGTGAAGGTCGACAGGCCCTGCGAAGTCGGGATGCGGAAGTCCAGGTCGCCCTGGACCACCAGCATCGGGTCCTGCCACTTCGCCACGTGATGCACCGGGTTGAAGCGCTCGTAGCCTTCCGGATTGTCGTAGTGGGTGCCGCCGTATTCCCACTCGGTGAACCACAGCTCTTCGGTGCCATAGGCCATGCCGCGGATGTCGAAGACGCCGTCGTGGTTGACCAGGCATTTGAACTCGCCCGGCCAGTTGCCGGCGATCCAGTTGATCATGTAGCCGCCGTAGGAGGCGCCCAGGGCGCAGGCGTTGTCACCGTCCAGGAAGCTGTAGCGCTCCTGAGCGGCGGCCCAGCCCTTCTGCAGGTCTTCCAGCGGGCGGTCGCCCCAGTGCTGGCTGATCGAGTCGGTGAAGGCCTGGCCGTAGCCGGTCGAGCCGTGGAAATCGATCATGACGACCGCATAGCCCGCGCCGGCGTAGGTCGACGGGTTCCAGCGATAGGACCAGCTGTTGCCGAACGAGCCCTGCGGCCCGCCGTGGATCAGGAAGGCGACCGGGTATTTCTGGCCCTCGACATAGTTCGACGGCTTGATGACGTAGCCGTGGACCGTCTCATTATTCCAGCCCGGGAAGCTGAACTGCTCGGCCTCGCCGAAGGCCAGGTTGTCCAGCTGCGGGTTCACATTGGTGATCTGGCGCGGCATTTCGCGGCCGCGGAAGGTCTTCACAAACAGCTCGCTGGGGCGGCGCAGGGTGTCCTGGGCGAAGACGAAGCCCGAGGGGGTCTGCTGGAAGGCCGAGACGTGGCCCTCGCCGGTCAGCGGGGTGACCGTGCCGCGACGGACATCAATGCCGAACAGGCGGGTCTGACCGACGTCGCCGGCGGTGGTGTAGAGGGTGCGGCCGTCACGCGACCACTGCAGGGTGTCGGCCGAGCGGTCCCAGTCGGCGGCGATCTGGCGGGTCTCGCCCGAGGCCACGTCCCGCAGCAAGATGGCGTATTTGTCGGCCTCGAAGCCCGGGCGGGCCATGGCGCGATAGGCCAGGGTCTTGCCGTCCGGCGAATAGACCGGGCCGGTGTCCCAGGCGTCATTGGCGTCGGTCAGGTTGGTCAGCTGGCCCGGAGCCGAGATGGCGACCTGATAGAGGTCGAAATTGGTGCCCCACGGTTCGCTGTTTCCGGCCTGACGGGCCGAGAAGACGACGCCCTGGCTGTCCGGGGTGAAGACGAACTCGCTCTCGTCGCCGAAGGGCTTGGAAGGCGTGTCTCCGTCGAAGCCGCGGGTCAGGTGAACCGGCGTTCCCGAGCCGTCGACGTTGACGGCGAACAGGTGGTTCTGGGTGTGGTCGTTCCAGGTGTCCCAGTGGCGGACGAACATGCGGTCATAGACCTGGCCGGTCGAGGGATCGTCGGCGACGGCCTTGGCGCGGTCCACGGTGCAGGCCAGATCGGCGCAGTCGGGGAAGACGGCCAGCGAGACGACGATCTTCGCGGCGTCGGGGCTGATGCGGTAGGCGTTCACGTCCAGCGGCAGGTTGGTCACCTGCACCGGCGCCGTGCCGTCGGCCTCGGCGCGCCAGACCTGGCTGGAGCCCGAGCGGCCCGAGAGGAAGTACAGCTTGCCGTCCGAGCCCCAGCGGGCGGTGTTGGCGCCGCCCTCGTTGAGGGCCAGACGACGGCCCTCGCCGGGGTTCTGCAGGTCCTGGATGAACAGGGCGCCCGCACGGCGGTTGGCGGTCACGTCGGTGGTGGTCACCGAATAGACGACCCAGCGGCCGTCCGGCGACACCTGCGGATCGCCCAGCCGGTTGGCCGAGATCATGGCGGTGTAGTCGAAGGCCTGCTGCGCGGTCTGGGTCGAGGTCGCCGTGGCGGACGCAGTGGCGGGCGCCTCGGCCAGGGCGGGGACGGCGGTCGCCAGCGCAATGGCGGCGACGGCGCAGGAAAGCAGGGAGCGGTGACGCATGGGCAGGTTCCTTTGTCTTCGGCGGCTGGCGTAGCACCGGGGGCGGGCGGGCGAAAGCGGCGACGCTTGTGCTCACAAAGCCGTGCGATCCCGCCGCCAAGCCGCTTGCCGTCTCTCGCGCGACCGGCGACAACCGGCGTCGAATGACTGCCCTCGACGCCCCTTCGTCCGATCGCCCCGCGCCGCACATCTGCGATGTGCTGATCGCCGAGCGCGCGCCGCGTCTGACACAGTCGGTCTTCTGGCCCGTGATTCGGCCGGCGCTCTACCGGCTGCTCAACTATCGGCAGGCGGTGCGTATGGCCGATGCGGTGAAGCCGCTCTCGGGGGCCGCGGCGCTGGATTATATGAGCGACCTGCTGGACCTGAAGGTGTCGGTGCTGAACGTCGAGCGCATCCCGACGACGGGCCGCTGCATCATCTTGGCCAACCATCCGACCGGCATCGCCGACGGGATCGCCGTCTTCGACGCCATCCGCAAGCGGCGGGGCGACGCCATCTTCTTCGCCAACGCTGACGCCGTGCGGGTCTCGCCCCGGCTGGGCGAGGCGATCATCCCGGTCGAATGGGTCCACGAAAAGCGCACCCGCGAGAAGACCCGGGCCACTCTTCAGGCCGCGAAGGCGGCGTTCGAGGCCGAGCGCTGCGTGGTCATGTTCCCGGCCGGACGGCTGGCCCGGATCGGCAGGGACGGCTCCGTCACCGATCCGGAGTGGGCGCAGACGGCGGCGTCGCTGGCGCGCAAATATGAGGCGCCGGTGGTGCCGATCCATGTGGCCGGGCCCTATTCGCGCCTGTTCCATTGGTTCGACCGGTTCTCGCAGGAACTGCGGGACGTGACCCTGTTCCATGAGCTGCTGAACAAGCGCCGTCAGCCGTTCCAGCTGAAGGTCGGCAAGCCGATCCCGCCGTCGCGGCTGGATATCGATGCGGGCAAGGCGACCTATGCGCTGAAGGCCTTCACCGAGCGGGTCCTGCCCGCCCAGCCGGACGCCGACTTTGCCTGAGGTGACCCTGACCCTCCCTGACGCCGAGGCGACCGGGCGGCTGGGCGCGGCCATCGCGCCCCTGCTGGCGCCGGGCGAGGCGGTGCTGCTGTACGGCCCGCTGGGCATGGGCAAGTCGACGCTGGCGCGCGCCCTGATCCGGGCCCTGACCACGCCGGACGAGGATGTGCCGTCGCCGACCTTCACCCTGGTCCAGTTCTACGACAGCGAGCCGCCGATCGCCCATTTCGACCTCTACCGCCTGACCCGACCGGAAGAAGCCGCCGAGATCGGGCTGGACGAGGCGCTGGATGAGGGCTGCGCCATCATCGAATGGCCCGAGCGGCTGGGGGATGATCCCGGCGCCTGGCTGGGACCGGACCGGCTGGTTGTGACCCTGTCCGAACGGGGCGAAGGACGACAGGCGACCCTGTCCGGTGTCGGGGCATGGGAAACGAAGGCGAAGGATCTGGATGTCTGACCGCGAAGCCCAACGTCTTGAGTTCCTGAAGGCCGCCGGTCTGGCGGATGCGGCGCGCGATCCGCTGCCCGGCGACGCCTCGACGCGCCGGTATGAACGGCTGACCACCCCGGACGGACGGTCGCTGATGCTGATGGATCAGGCGGCGTCGGCGGAAAGTCCGCCGGCCGATCCGGCGTGGACGCCGGAACAGCGGCTGGCCTCGGGCTGGAACGCCACCGCGCGCCTGTCGGCGGGGCGGATCGAGGCCTTCGCCGCCGTCGCCGCCCATCTGAAGACGCTGGGCCTGTCGGCGCCGGAGATTCTGGCGGTGGATGCGCCTTCCGGTCTGGCCGTGCTGGAGGATTTCGGCGACGCCCTGTTCGCCCGGGTGATCGAGGCCGGGGAGGCGGAGGAGCCGCTGTATGTGGCCGCTGTCGAGGCGCTGGCGACCCTGCATGACGCCGCGACGCCGGAGCAGCTGTCGGGCGCGGCGGGCGACTGGCCGCTGCTGGTCTATGACGAGACGGCGCTGCAGGGCGGGGCCGACCTGTTCGTCGAATGGATGCCGAAGCTGGACCCGGCCCTGTCGTTCGACGCGGCGGCCATCGCCGACTGGCGCGCGGCCTGGGCGCCGGTAGTGCAGCGCGGCGCGGCGGGCGCCAGCGTCATGGCGCACCGCGACTATCACGCCGAGAACCTGATCCGTCTGCCCGGCAAATCGGGCGCGGCCATGGTCGGGATGATCGACTTCCAGGACGCCGTGCGCGCCCACCCCTCGTGGGATTTGCACTCCCTGCTGCAGGACGCCCGCCGCGACGTGCCGCCCGCGCTGGAGGCGAAGGCGCTGGATCACTATTTCAGCCTGCGCCCGCAGGTGGACCGGGCCGAGTTCATGCGCGACTACGCCGGTCTGGCGGCGCTGAATGAGGCGCGCATCCTGGGCATCTTCGCCCGTCTGATCGTGCGGGACGGCAAGCCCCGCTACGCCGCCTTCATGCCGCGCATGTGGGCGCATCTGAACGCCAACCTGAAACAGCCGGGGCTGGAAACCGTCGCCGGCTGGTTCGACGCCCATGTGCCGGAGGGCAGCCGCAAATGACCGACGCTACGAAGGCGGCGCCAAGGACCGCCATGGTGCTGGCCGCGGGTCTGGGCACCCGGATGCGGCCCCTGACCAACGACCGGCCCAAGGCGCTGGTCGAGGTGGATGGGCGGGCGTTGATCGACCATGTGCTGGACCGGCTGGCCGACGCGGGCGTCGAGAAGGCCGTCGTCAACGTCCACTGGTTCGCCGACCGGCTGGAAGGTCATCTGGCCGCGCGCGGGCGAGGACCGGAGATCGTCATCTCCGACGAGCGGGAAACCCTGCTGGAGACGGGCGGCGGGTTGAAGAAGGCCGCGCCCCTGCTGGGCGATGCCCCGGTGTTCGTGGCCAATATCGACAGCGTCTGGACCGATCGCGGCGACGCCCTGAATCAACTCGCCCGACTGTGGAATCCGTCAATCATGGATGCCGCGCTTCTTCTCGCGAGACGCGAAGGCTCCATCGGCTTCGAGGGCGACGGCGACTTCTTCCTGTCCGAGGATGGCCGGCTCACGTTCCGGGGCGAGGCCGCCTCGGCGCCCTATGCCTATATGGGGGTGCACATCTGTCGTCCCGATTATGTGACAGACGGGCCTGAAGGTCCGTTCTCGCTGAGCCAGTTCTGGCGTCGCTCGGCGGCGGAGGGGCGGCTGTACGGCTGCGTTCTGGACGGCGACTGGATGCACGTCGGCGACCCGCAGGCCCGCGATGAGGCCGAGGCGAAGCTGTCCGGCGCATGAGCGGGTTCGATCCCTTTACCGGCGACGGGCCGCGCTGGTACGCGGTGCAGGCTTGGCGGCCGTTTCTGGAAGATCTGGCCGCCGGGGTGCTGGACTGGCTGGGCGAGCATCCGCCCGAAGCCCTGTCCGATGCGGTCATTCTTCTGCCCAACCGCCGGGCGGCGCGGGCCTTTACCGGCGCGCTGACCAAACAGGCCGGAGGGCGGGCCATCCTGCTGCCGCAGGTCCGGCCTCTGGGGGATCTTGAAGAGGACGAGCCGCCGTTCGCGCCGGGCGAGCTGGGCCTCGACCTGCCGCCCGCCATCGCGCCCCTGACCCGCCGTTTCGAAATGGCGCGGATGATCACCGAGGAGTTCCGTTCCGACCTGTCGCCCATGCGGGCGCTGGAGATGGCGGACGCCCTGGGGGGCTTTCTCGATTCCTGCCATCTGGAAGAGGTCGAGGACATCGCCCGGGTGGCGACCCTGGTCGAGGGCGATCTCGCCGAGCACTGGCAGGAATCGGCCCGCTTTCTCGGTCTCGCTGTAGAGACATGGCCGAAACGGCTTGAGGCGTTGGGGCTTGTGGACCCGGCCTGGCGGCGGGCGAGGCTCCTGCGTCTGCTGGCGACCAGCTGGCGCGAGCGGCCGCCCGGGCAGCCGGTGATCGCCGCCGGTTCCACCGGTTCGGCGCCCGCCGCCGCGGATGTGCTGAACGCTGTCGCCCATGCGCCGCAGGGCTGTGTCGTCCTGCCCGGACTGGATCTTGAACTCGACCCGGCGGTCTGGTCCCGGTTAGGGGACAATGAGCAACACCCCCAGAACGCCCTGTGGCGGCTGCTCGAGGGACGGGTGGAACGGGAAGCGGTGCGACCGTGGTTCCTGCCTCCGGTCGGGGCCGCTGAAGAGGCCCGGGGACGTGCGCGTCAACGTCTGTTGAACGAGGCGCTGCGCCCCGCGGACGCCACCGATGACTGGCGCAATCTGATCCGGGGCTTGCGCGCCGAGGCGGCGGGCCGGCAATCGGCGGACCCGATCGCCGAGGGACTGCGCGGACTGTCGGTGGTCACCGCGCGGTCCGAGGAAGATGCGGCGGCCGCCATCGCCCTGATGATGCGCGAGACGCTGGAGGAGCCGGGGAAGACCTGCGCCCTCGTCACGCCCGACCTGGCCCTGTCGCGCCGCGTCAGCGCGCGGCTGGAGCGGTGGGGCGTCAGCGCAGACGTGTCCTCCGGCCAGCCCCTGTCCCGGATGCCGGCCGGACGGCTGGTCGATCTGGCGGTGCGGTTCGTCGCCGATCCGCTGGACCCCCACACCCTGCTGGGGCTGCTGAAACATCCGCAGGTCCGGCTCGATCTCGGCGAGACCTCCTTCAGCGGGGCGGTCGCGGCGCTGGAGCAATTCGCCCTGCGAGGGCCGCGTCGGCGGGACTGGGCCGCCGCCCGCAGGGCGCTGCTGAAGGCCGCCCAGCCAAGGGATGATGGTCGGGTCGCCTCGCAAGTCACCCTGACGAGACTTGCGGCGGCGAACGGCCTTCTCGATCGGCTGGAAACGCTTTCGGCCGAGGCCCGATCCGCCTTCCGGGAGACCGCCACGCCGGATGATGCGGCGCGTGGCCTGACGATTCTGATCGAGACGCTGGCCGGGCAGGAAGCGTGGTCGGGCCCGGACGGGGAGGCGGCGGCGGCCTTGCTGTCAGCGCTCATCGACGGCGGCGCATCGCTGGGCGAGGTTTCGCGCGACGCCTTCGTCGATCTGGTCCACGGTTTGCTGACCGACGAGACCGTGCGGACCGGCGGTGCGACCCAGCCGCGTCTGCGGATTCTCGGGGCCATCGAGGCCCGGCTCGTGCGGGCGGATCGCATGATCCTGGCCGGACTGGAGGAGGGCACCTGGCCCAACGCCGCCCCCACCGACCCCTTCCTGTCACGTCCCATGCGCGGGACTCTGGGTTTGCCGCCGCCCGAACGCCGTCTGGGCCAGACGGCGCAGGACTTTGTCCAGGCGGCGAGCGCCGACGAGGCCATCCTCGTTCACTGCGAGCGCCGCGGCGGGCAGCCGGCCGTGAAGTCGCGCTGGCTTTGGCGGCTGGACATGCTGACGCGAGGGGCGGACGCGCCGGAGACTCCGGTGTCCATCGCCCGACCCGTGCTGGCGCTGGAGCAGGCGCGAGTGCTGGACGCCCCGTCGTCGGCGCGCCCCGACTATGCGCCGCGCCCGGCGCCACGCCCCCCGGTCGACCGTCGACCGAGAAAGCTTCCCGTGACCGGGGTCGAGCGCTGGGTGCGTGATCCCTATGCCGTCTATGCGCGCTATGTCCTGAACCTGAGACAGATGGATCGACCTGGTCAGTCCGCCGAGGCCATCGCGCGAGGCAATGCGGTGCACAAGGCGGTTGAGCGGATGACCCTGTCCTGGCCAGATGTCCTGCCGGACGACAGCGCAGATCAGCTGGAGGCTCTGCTGCTGGAAGAGCTGAAGGCCGCCGGGTTCGAGGATGCGGCCATGGCGCGCGAGGCGCCGCTGGCCCGCAACGCCGCGCGCTGGCTGGCCGGCTTTGAGGCCGAGCGCCGGGCGCGGGGCGTCGAGATCCGGGTCGAGGAACAGGTCGAACTGACCCTGACGGCGCCGGCCGGCCCCTTCACCCTGACCGCCAAGGCCGACCGGATCGAGCTGTCGGCGACCGGCGCGGCGGTGCTGGACTTCAAGACGGGCTCGGTTCCCACCCCCAAACAGGTGCGGACCGGCTTCTCGCCCCAGCTGACCCTGACCGGCGCCATCCTGGCCGAGGCGGGGCTGAAAACGTCCGGACCGGTCGAGCCGGAGGAACTGACCTATGTGCGGGTCGTCGGGCGCAAGGAGCCGGGGGTGAAGGCGGTGCGGGGCGAGGGGGCGGAGGCGCTGGCCCTGTCGCAGGCCGCGCTGGCCGGACTGACCGCGCGGATCGCCCGGTTCGACGAGGCGGAGACGCCGTACCTGAGCTGGGTCGCGCCCCAGTTCATGGGCAATTTCGGCGGCAACTACGACCATCTCGCCCGGGTGTGGGAGTGGCATGTTGTGGGCGGTGAGGACGGGGGAGACGCCGAATGAGCGCGCGCATTCTGCCCGATCCCGCCCAGATCGCCGCCGCCGATCCCGGCCAGTCGGTCTTCGTCACCGCCAACGCCGGCTCGGGCAAGACCTCGACCCTGGTGGACCGGGTGGCGCGGCTGCTGCTGCGCGAGGTGCAGCCGGGAGAGATCCTTTGCGTCACCTACACCAAGGCGGCCGCCGCCGAGATGCAGGCGCGGCTGTTCGACCGGTTGGGCGAATGGGCTGTCCTGGACGATGACAAGCTCGCGGTGTCGCTCGCCGATCTCGACGGCCGTGATCCAGCCAGCTTGTCGGGCCCGGAACTGTCGGACGCCCGCCGCCTGTTCGCCAAGGCGCTGGAGACGCCGGGCGGGCTGAAGATCCAGACCATCCACGCCTTCTGCGAGAAGCTGCTGCGGCGGTTCCCGATCGAGGCCGGGGTAACCCCAGGCTTCACCGTGCTGGAGGACCAGGCGGCGCTGAAGCTGTCCCATGGCGCGCGTGAGGCCCTGGCCCGGGCCGCCCTGCACGACGCGGACGGGCGGATCGGTCGGGCCTACAGCCATTTCGCCGTCGAGCTGGACTGGGGCGCCTTCCAGTCCCTGCTGGCGATGATCGAGGCCGACCGGGACAAGCTGGCGGATTATGTGGCCCGGGTCGTGGCCGGAACCGCGCCGGGGCCGCATATGCTGGTCGGCGCCCATCCGGACGACACGGTGGAGGCGCTGGAGGGGGATTTCATTCGATTCCTTGATCGCGGGGAGTGGCTGGAGATGGCTTCCGCCATGGCGACGGGATCGGCTGAAGACCAGAAGACAGCCGGCCGCATGCGATCCGCAGACTGGACCTTCACGGGCATAGAGGACGTCTTCATCGGCTCCACCGGGCCGCGGAAGAGGCTGGCCACAAAGAGCGCGCCCCCTGCGGCTGGCGGCTGGCTGGCGGACCTGCAGATGAAGTACGTCGCCACCCTCGAGCAGGTGCGACGGGTGCGGGTGGCGCGGGACACCGTCCATGTGCTGACCCTGGCCGAGGCCCATGCGCGGCTCTACGAACAGGCCAAGGCCGAGACGGGGGCGCTCGACTTCGGCGATCTGGTCGCCCGGACGGTTGAGCTGCTGACCCGCCGCGCCTCCGCGGCCTGGGTGCTCTACAAGCTCGACGGCGGCATCGAACATGTGCTGGTCGATGAGGCTCAGGATACCGCGCCCCAGCAATGGGACATCCTGAAGGCCCTGACCGAGAACTTCTTCGCGGGCGAGGGTGGGCGAAGGTTCACGCCGATGCCGGCATCCGGTCAGAGGCTGGATCGCACCCTGTTCGCCGTGGGCGACGAGAAGCAGTCGATCTACTCCTTCCAGGGCGCCAGGCCAGAGCGGTTGCGGCATGAGTCCCAACGGTATGACATGATGGTCCGGGGCGCCGGCGGGCGGTTTGAAGGTGTGGAGCTGGCTAAATCGTTCCGCTCGACGCCGGAGGTGTTGCGGTTCGTCGATACGGTATTCGCCGGCCCCGAACGGGCGCGGGCGCTGGTCGGGGACAGCGTCGCTGCCGTGCCGACCCACAGGGCGGTGAGGGAGACGGACAGGGGCTGTGTCGACCTGTGGCCCCTGCACGAGGAGATCAAGGGGCCGGACCGGGAGGCCTGGGACGCGCCGGTCGATGCGGAAGCGACCGGATCGGCCCGCAAGCGCCTGGCCGCCGATCTGGCGCGGATGATCCGCGCCCAGGTCGAGGGCGGGGTCTCGGTGCACGACCGCAAGCAGAAGGAACTGCGGCCGGCGGGCTATGGGGACTATCTGATCCTCGTGCGGCGTCGCGACGCGACCTTCGAGGAGATCATCCGGGCGCTGAAGTCCGCCGGGGTTCCGGTGGCGGGGGCAGACCGGCTGAAGCTGTCGTCCCACATCCTGTTCGACGACCTGATCGCCCTGGCGCGCTTCGTCCTGTATCCGGACGATGACCTGTCGCTGGCGGGCGTCCTGCGCAGTCCTTTCTGCGACATTGATGAGGACGGTCTGTTCGCTCTCGCCGGGGCCGATCCGAAACGCCGTCGGCTGTGGCAGGAACTCAGGGACAGGGCGGGCGAACGTCCTGAATGGTCTCGTGCCCGGGACATGCTGGAGTTCGCCCTGTCGGTGCGGGATCGGGATCCGTTCGCCTTCTTCAGCGCCCTGCTGAACCGCGTGGACGATCTGGGCCTGTCCGGGCGCGCCCGTGTGCTGCGCAGGCTCGGGCGCGAGGCCGAGGAGGCCATCGATGAAACCCTGAACCAGGTGCTGGCCGCGGAGGACCGGGGCGCGATTGATCTGGAGACCTGTCTGGCCAGTCTGGAGGCCGCGGATGTCGAGGTGAAACGCGAGCTGGAGGGGCCGCGCGGCGAGGTGCGGGTGATGACCGTGCACGGCGCCAAGGGGCTGGAGGCGCCGGTCGTGATCCTGCCGGACACCACCAGTCGGGCGAAGGCGCAGGGGCCGTCGCTGATGCCGGTGGCCCTGCCGGATGGTGACGAGGCCTGGCTGATGTGTCCGGGCAGTTCGAAGGAGGATTGCGAGGCGTCGCGCGCCGCCCGTGACGCCCGGCAGGCGCGGACGGACGCAGAGACGTTGCGACTGCTCTATGTCGCCCTGACCCGGGCTCGGGATCGGGTGATCGTGATGGGCAAGGGCAGCGCGCGGACCAAGGCCGGCTTTGACGAGGGCAGCTGGTGGGACGTGATCCAGACGGCCTTCGACAGCCTCGGCGACGAGGTGCGGTCGGTCGATGAGGTGAGGCGCTTCGGCGCCGATCCGTCCCGCCTGCCGCCGCAAGGCGTGACGGCGGTGGAGACGGGTTCTGCGCCGGACTGGGCGGGGGTGGCTCCCGCGCCCGACCCCGCCGCCCGGTTTGCTTCGCCCTCGAAGATGGACGAGGTGCTGCGCCTGCCCGCGCCTTCGCCGCTGGCGACAGGCGCCGGCGGGTTGGGGCGCTTCCGGCGAGGGGATCTGATCCACCGCCTGCTCGAACGCCTGCCCGAGATTCCGCAGCCCGAGAGGGCCGAAGCCGCAACGAGACTTCTGTCCCGGGAGCGGGATTTGTCGGATGAGCAACGCGCCGAGATGATCGGCGCGGCGTTCAGCCTGCTCGATGACGCCCGGTTCGCCCCGGTCTTCGGTCCCGGGTCACGGGCCGAGGTGGCGCTGACCGGCCGGGTCGCCGGCGCGGCGATCTCGGGACGCCTGGACCGTCTGGTGGTCACGCCGGAGCGGGTTCTGGTCGCCGACTACAAGACCAATCGCCCCGCCCCGGACCGGATCGAGGACGCCGATCCGGCCTATGTGCTGCAGTTGGCGGTCTATGTCTCCATACTGAGACAGCTTTATCCCGATCGGCCGGTGGAGGCGGCCCTGGTCTGGACGGATGGGCCGAAACTCATGCCGGTTCCGGAACATATGCTCGCGGATGCGCTCAGCGGACGATGAGCGTTGATTTGAAGCGCCGGACATCCCACATCGGCTGCAACAGGCCGGAATCAGACTAGGTTCGACGGTCGAACTTCATGCAATGCGGTCCCGCGCGGACCGTCAGGAGACTTCCAATGGCCACCGTCAAGGTCACCGACGACAGCTTCGAAACCGACGTCCTGAAGGCCTCCCAGCCGGTGCTGGTGGACTTCTGGGCCGAGTGGTGCGGCCCCTGCAAGCAGATCGGCCCGGCGCTGGAACAGATTGCCGACGAACTGCAGGGCCAGGTGACCATCGCCAAGGTCAACATCGACGACAGCCCGATGGTCCCGTCGAAGCTGGGCGTGAAGGGCATTCCGACCCTGATGCTGTTCAAGGACGGCCAGATGGCCTCGATGAAGGTCGGCGCCATGCCGAAGGGCAAGATCGTCGAATGGCTGGCCGAAGCCGGTATCGAGGCGCCCGCCGCCTGAGGCGCTTCGTTCGCCGCCGGACATAATTTGCGCTGACGGGCGATCGGTGTTCTTCTCTCCCTAGGTTGTTCCATGGGAGAGGTTCAATGCTGGTCGCCCTGTTCGCCGCCACCCTGACCATCGGAGGCGGGCAAGCCGTTTCCGTGATCGCGACCACGCCGCCGCCGGCGGAGGCGCGCCGCGAGGGTCAATCCGACACCCGCCGTGTCTGCCAGTTCGAGCGGGCGACGGGGTCGAATTTCCAGCAGCGCGTCTGCCGGGACGTTTCCAGACAGAGCGTCCAGGACCAGCAGACCCGCGAATTCATGCGCGCCAACCAGCGGATGCGTCTGCCGGATGAGCCCGGCGGCGGCGGTCCGATCGGCCCCAACAGCTAGGTCGGCCAGGTCTCCGTCGAGGCCCCCAGGACCTCGCCCGCGAGATACAGCGAACCGCAGATCACGATCCGTCCCGCGCCCAAGCGCAGGGCCTGAGTCAGCGCCTGTTCCACAGTGTCTGAAGGCGTGGCGGCGAGCCCGTGTCCGCGCGCCACGGCGGCCAGGGCGTCCGGCTCGGCCGCCGCGCCGTCGAAGCGAACGGTGAACACCGTCGCGTCCGAACCCCTGAGCGCGTCGAAGAAGCCTCCGGCGTCCTTGTTGCCGAGCATGCCGACGATCAGGGCGGTGGGCCGGGGCGCGCTGGCCTGACGCGAGGCGAGGGTCGCCGCCAGCGCTCGCGCCGCATGCGGGTTATGCCCGCCGTCCAGCCAGAGTTCGGCGTCCGCCGCCCTGGCGGCCTCGGCATAGGGGCCCGCGGTCAGGCGCTGCATGCGCGCGGGCCAGCGCACGGACTTCAGACCTTCGATGATCGCCGCTTCCGGCAGGTCCAGCTCCAGCGCGGCGGCGACGGCCAGGCCGGCGTTGTCGATCTGGTGGGCGCCGGTCAGGGCGGGGGCGGGCAGGTCGAGGAAGCGCTCCTGATCCTGGAAGGCCATGCCGCCGCGTTCGGCCCAGGCGTCGAAATCCACGCCCATGACGGTCAGGGGCGCGGCCACGGCCTGTGCGGCGACCTCGATGGCCGCCATGGCCTCCTCGGACTGACGGGCGATCAGGCCGCGCGCGCCGGGCTTGAGGATGCCCGCCTTCTCGACCGCGATGCCGCGCAGGGAGGTGCCGAGAAACTCCGCATGGTCCAGATCAACCGGGGTGATCAGGCTGAGCAGCGGGCGCTCGATGACGTTGGTGGCGTCCAGGACGCCGCCGAGGCCGACCTCGATGATGGCCAGATCCGCCGGCGTTTCGCTCATGGCGACGAAGGCGGCGGCGGTGGTGCTTTCGAACACCGTGGCCTCGCCCGACACGGCCTCGATCCGGTCGAGGATGGCGTTCAGCGCCTCATCGGTGATCAGTTCGCCCGCCAGCCGGATGCGCTCGTTGAAACGGACCAGATGGGGCGAGGTGTAGACATGGACCTTCAGCCCCGCCGCCTCGGCAATGGCGCGCAGCAGGGCGACGGTCGAGCCCTTGCCATTTGTGCCGGCGACGTGGATCACCGGCGGCAGGCGATGCTGCGGATCGCCCAGCGCCGCGCACAGCGCCTTCATCCGGCCGAGCGACAGGTCGATGCGCTGGGGGTGCCGCGCGCGCAGGCGTTCGGAGATCGGGTCCATAACCGCTCTTACGCGGCCCGGCGCTTCCCGCCCATCAGCATCGACAGGATCTGGCCGAGGGTTTCCGGCAGGGCGTCACGGGCGACGACCTTGTCGACCATGCCCTTCTCTTGAAGGTATTCGGCGCGCTGGAAGCCCGGCGGGAGCTTTTCGCGGATGGTCGCCTCGATGACGCGCGGACCGGCGAAGCCGATCAGGGCGCCGGGCTCGGCCAGATGGACGTCGCCCAGCATGGCGTAGCTGGCGGTGACGCCGCCCGTGGTCGGGTCGGTCAGGACCACGACGAACGGCAGCTGCGCGGCCTTGAGTTCCTGGATGGCCAGGGTGGTGCGGGCCATCTGCATCAGGCTGAGCGCGCCTTCCTGCATACGGGCGCCGCCGGCGGCGGTGAAGCAGACCAGCGGCACGTTGCGGGCTACGGCGGCGCGCGCGGCGGCGATGAAGGCCTCACCCGCAGCCATGCCCAGGGATCCGCCCATGAAGGTGAAGTCCTGGACGATGACGACGGCGTCCGCGCCTTCAGCCTCGCCGCCGATCCGGCCGAAGCCGATGGCCATGGTGTCCTTGCGGCCGGCGGCCTTGCGGGCCGCGTTCAGGCGGTCCTTGTAGGGCTTGCCGTCCGAGAATTTCAGCGGGTCTTCCGGCACGTCGGGCGTGTCGATCGCCTCATACTGGCCGTCGTCGAAGGTGAAGCGCAGGCGGGTCGGCGCATCGATGCGCATGTGGCGGCCCGAGGGCGTCACCCACAGGGCGTTCTCGAGGTCCGAGCGGTACAGCATCTCGCCGCTGTCCGGATCCTTGACCCAGAGATTGTCGGGCGTGTCCCGACGGCTGACGATCTTGCGGACGCCGGGGGCGAAGCGGGACAGCCAGCCGCCGCGCTTTTCCTGGGATTTGTCCTGCTGGGGTTTGTTCTTGTCGACCATCGGGGCGCTTTAGACCGTTTCTGCCGCGCGCGCACCCTTCACCGCATCGGCGAGGCTGCGCACCTTGGCCAGAACGCGCGGTGCGGCGGGTTCGTTCGCTTCCAGCGCGGCGGCGACTTCGTCCACCAGCACCGAGCCGGCGACGACGGCGTCCGACACGCGCGCCACCTCGGCGGCCCGCTCGGGCGTCTTGATGCCGAAGCCCACGGCGACCGGCAGGCCGGAGGCCTTGCGGACCCGCTCGACCGCCGGCGCGACCGATCCGGCCTGGGCTTCCTTCACGCCGGTAACGCCGGCGACGGAGACGTAATAGACGAAGCCGGACGTGCGTTCGGCGATCACCTTCAGGCGATCATCGTCCGAGGTCGGGGTGGCCAGACGGATCAGGGACACCGAATGAACGTCCAGGGCGTCGGTCAGGGGACCGGCCTCTTCCGGCGGGCAGTCCACGATGATCACCCCGTCGACACCGCTGGCCGCGGCATCCCGGGCGAAGGCCTCGTAGCCGTAGCTTTCCAGCGGGTTCAGATAGCCCATCAGGATCAGCGGCGTGTCCGTATCGCCGTCGCGGAAGGCCTTGGCGAGATCGAGGGTGCCCTTGAGGGTCAGACCCGCCTTCAGTCCGCGCAGCGCGGCGCGCTGGATCGGCGGACCTTCGGCCATCGGGTCCGAGAACGGGAAGCCCAGTTCAATGATGTCCGCGCCCGCCGCCGGCAGGCCGCGCAGGATCTCCAGCGCCTCGGCCGGAGAGGGGTCGCCCGCCATCACATAGGCGACGAAGGCGGCCCGGCCTTCCGCCTTCAGGGCGGCGAAACGGGCGTCGATACGTTGGGTGGTCATGAAAGCCGACTGGGAAGAAATCAGGGATTGGCGGCCGCGGGCGCCGCCGGAGTCGGCGGCGTCGTGGTGGCGCAGACGTCTCCGGGGATGGGGGCGAAGGCCAGCCAGGCGGGGGCGTCAGGGCCCTCGGTCTGGGCGTCGTCGGCGAAGGCCATCATCTGGAAACCGTCGCAGCCACCCGTTTCGCGGCGTTTGACATAGACCACAAGGTTCTCGCGACCGCCGGCGGCCAGCCAGCCCTGCTGCGAGAAGGCGGCGCTGTAGGCGTCGACCGCCGGGCCGATGTTGGTCTGGGTGGTGGTCACGCAGGTCGCCTGCTGGACCAGATAGGCCCTGCCGCCGCAGGTGGGATCAGCGGTGACGCGATCCAGCTCGGGGATTTCGATCTGTAGCGGCGCCGGCGCCGGGGCAGGCGAGGCGGCGGGCGAAGCCGTTTGGGCCAGCGCGGGCCCCGCGAACAGGGCGACGGCCGCGACGGACAGGAAAAGGGTTCTCATGGGATCTAGAGCTCCACGCCGAGATGCTTCGCCACGGCGAAGATATCCTTGTCGCCCCGCCCGCACATATTCAGCACGACATCGCCGCCCTTGCCCACCTCTTTCGCGATCTCGCCGACGCGGGCGAGGGCGTGGCTGGGCTCCAGGGCCGGGATGATGCCTTCGAGCTTCGAGCACAGCTGGAAGGCTTCCAGCGCCTCGGCGTCGGTGGCGGCGCGGTATTCGGCGCGGCCGATGTCCTTCAGCCAGGCGTGCTCCGGACCGATGCCGGGATAGTCCAGACCGGCCGAGATGGAGTGGCCCTCAAGGATCTGGCCGTCCTCGTCCTGCAGCAGATAGGTGCGGTTGCCGTGCAGGACGCCGGGGCGGCCGCCCTGGATAGAGGCGGCATGGTCCGGGCCGTCCAGCCCGCGCCCGGCGGCCTCGACCCCGATCAGGCGCACGCCCGCGTCCTCGAGGAAGGGATAGAACAGGCCGATGGCGTTCGAGCCGCCGCCGATGGCCGCCACGCAGGCGTCCGGCAGCTTCTCCTTGCGGGCCAGCATGGAGGCGCGGGCCTCGCGGCCGATCACCGACTGAAAGTCGCGCACCATGGCCGGATAGGGGTGCGGCCCGGCGGCGGTGCCGATCAGGTAGTAGGTGTCCTCGACATTGGTCACCCAGTCCCGCATCGCCTCGTTCATGGCGTCCTTCAGCGTGCCGCGACCCGAGGTCACCGGCACCACCTCGGCGCCCAGCAGCTTCATGCGGAAGACGTTCGGGGCCTGACGCTCCACGTCGGTGGCGCCCATGTAGACGATGCATTTCAGGCCGAAGCGGGCGCAGACGGTGGCGGTGGCCACGCCGTGCTGGCCGGCGCCGGTCTCGGCGATGATCCGGGTCTTGCCCATGCGCATGGCCAGCAGGATCTGGCCCATGCAGTTGTTCACCTTGTGGGCGCCGGTGTGGTTCAGCTCATCGCGCTTGAACCAGATATCGGCCCCGCCGTGGTGTTCGGTCAGACGCTCGGCGAAATACATCGGGCTGGGGCGGCCGACATAATCCGTCAGGAAGCCGTCCAGCTCGGCCTGGAACGACGGGTCGGCCTTGGCGGCCTCATAGGCGGCGTTGAGCTCGTGGATGAGCGGCATCAGGGTCTCGGCCACGAAGCGCCCGCCGTAGGGGCCGAACCGGCCCTCGTCGTCGGGGAAGTTGTAGCTGTTGGGGAGGATGGCGTTCACGGCGAGGTCTCGGGGGGGAGCGATCAATCGGTCGGAAGGGCGGTCAGGAAGGCGCCGATCAGGGCCGCGTCCTTAACACCGGGCGCGCTTTCCACGCCAGAGGACACGTCCACGAGGGGAGCGCCGGTGATCCGGACCGCTTCGGCGACATTGGCGGGGTTCAGCCCCCCGGCGAGGAACCACGGACGGTCGAAGGCGCGTCCGGCCAGCAGGCTCCAGTCGAAGGATGCGCCCACGCCGCCGGGCAGGGCCGAGCCCTCGGGCGGCTTTGCGTCGAACATCAGGTGATCCACGACCGGCGCCCACGCCGAGGCCGCGTCGATGTCAGCCGTGGTGCGCACCGACAGGGCGCGGATGAGCCCGGCCCCGGTCAGGGTGCGGACCTGCGCCGTACGCTCCGGTGTCTCCGACCCATGCAGCTGGATCAGGTCCGGCTTCAGGATCAGGGCGATCTCGGTCAGCAGGGCGTCGTCCGCGTCGACCGTGACGGCCACGATCTTCGCCTTACCGCGCGCCCGTTCGAACAGGGTGGCGGCGTGCAGGGGCGCGATGTGGCGCGGGCTTTTCGGAAACACCACCGCGCCGACGAAGGCCGCGCCGCCGCTCAGGGCCGCGTCGAGGGTCTCCGGCGTCGTCAGTCCGCAAATCTTGGCCCAGGTCATGGATCGGCGGTGCGCCCGTCCCGATGCGGGGTCAAGCTCGGTACAGGTCCGCGTCCGGATCAGGCCTGCCGCGTAGCGCCGAGGACACGATCTGGCTGGCGATGACCGAATAGGTGATCCCGTTGCCGCCGAAGCCCATCACCGCCCAGCAGTGATCGATATCCGGAACCGGCCCGATGGACGGCAGACCGGTCGTGCTTTCGCCGAAGGCTCCGGCCCAGCTGTAGTCGACCTCGAAATCGACCTCCGGCATCAGCTGCTTCAGCTTGCGGGCGATGGTTGCGCATCTCCGCCTGAGCTTCGCCGCATCGGCATGGGCTGTGGGAGACGCCTCGTCCTCACCCCCGACGATCAGCCGACCGTCCCGGCTCATGCGCAGATACAGGTACGGGTCAGACGCTTCCCAGACGAGGGTGTCTCTCAGCCAGCGGGGGCAGGGCGTGCGGGGCTTCGTCGCCAGGGCCCAGGTCGAGATCACCTCGGCGCCCGGCGTGGGGACGCCCTGGGGGAACTCATAACCGCAGCAGAAGATGACCGCCCCGGCGCGCACCGGATGGTGGATGTCGGTCAGCAGGGTGACGCCGTTGGGATCGCTGACCGCCTCGACCACCTCGACCGGCGAATAGATCTTCGTCCCGTCGGCCGCCGCGCGACGCAGGAGGCCCGCCGCCAGCCGGGCCGGATCGCCGCTGGCCGAGCCGCCGCTGAGGATGGCGCCGGTGCGGTCGATGCCGAACCGCTCGCGCAAATCCGCCGGGCCGATGTAGCGGCTGTCGAGACCCAGCGCCGCCCGGGCGTCCGCTTCGGCCGAAAGCGCGCGGTGACCGTAGACGTCGCCGGCGAGGTAGAGGGTGTCCTTGTCGTGCAGGCCGCAGACGATCCGCTCTTCGGCGACAACCCGCTTGAGGTCGCCGACAGCCCGCTGGGAGCGCAGATAGGCCCGCTTCGCCTTCGCCGCGCCGATCCGGTCGGACAGGGCGGTCAGGGGCAGGTCTATCTCCCACTGCAGGAGGGCGGTCGAGGCGATGGTGGAGCCCATCAGCGGCGGGCGGCGGTCCAGCACGGCGACGGAGTGATCCCGCGCCAGCTCCCGGGCCATGAAGGCGCCGCTGATCCCTGCGCCGACGATGGCGACGTCCACGCTGATCGCGTCGTCCAGCGGACGTATCGGCACGCCGAGGCCGGGGCTGTCCGCCCACAGCGACCGACCGGTCCGCAAATCCCGTTTGATCGTGGCGCCGGTCATCGGTTCTCCGTCGAAGCGGAGCCTTAGCGGGCGTGGAACGGAGCGGTTCCGTCAGCCCGCGAAGATGGCGTCGATCTCGTCGGCGGTCAGCAGTCGCCATTCGCCCGCGGGCAGGCCGTCCGGCAGGGACAGGCCGCCCAGCCGCTCGCGGTGCAGGGCCTCGACGTGGTTGCCGACGGCGGCGAACATTCGCCGGACCATGTGGTAGCGGCCCTCGGTGACGGAGACGCGGGCCTCGGTCGGCGAGAGGATGTCCAGACCAGCGGGCTTCAGCGGCTTGTCGTCGCCCTCCAGCATCAGTTCGCCCGAGGCGAACAGGGCGATCTCGGAGCCGTCCAGCGGGCGGGCGAGTTGGGCCCGATAGACCTTGGCGACGTGCTTCTTCGGCGAGATGACCCGGTGCAGAAGGTCGCCGTCGTCGGTCATCAGCAGCAGGCCGGAAGTCTCCTTGTCCAGCCGCCCGATGGTCGAAATGGCCGGGTCGCGACGGCGCCAGCGGTCGGGCAGGACGTCATAGACCAGCGCCCCGTCCTCCTTGTGCGAACAGGTCATGCCCAGTGGCTTGTGCAGCAGGATGACGACGCCGTGCGGGGGATCGAGCGGCTCGCCGTCGATCTCCATGCGCGAGGGAAGATCGGGGGTGATCGGGATGCGCTTGGAGACATCGGTGATGTCCACGCCGTCCAGCACGATGCCGCCCGCCTTGCCCAGCCGCGCCATCTCGTTGCGCGAGCCGTAGCCCAGCGACCCAAGCAGTTTATCGACGCGGCTGGTCGGAACTTTCGCCACCTACTTCACCGCCTCGAAGACCTTGTAGCCGCCGGTGTCGGCGACCATCCGGACCCGTTTGAAGGCCTCGTTCAACTCGGCCTCGTAGGGCAGGTGGCGGTTGGCGACCAGCCACAGGGTTCCACCCTTCTTCAGCATTCCGGCGGCCTGCCGGATGAAGGTCTGGCCCAGACGCTTGTCCTCGGCGCCGCCGTCATGGAAGGGCGGATTGGTGACGATGAAGTCCAGATCGCCCTCGGTCGGCAGGGTGCGGACATCGGCCTGTTCGATGGTGACGCGGGCGTCCTCGACGTTCCTGCGGGCCATCTCCACGGCGCGGCGGTCGAGGTCGTAGAGGCGCAGGGTGGTCACGGCGGGCGAGCGCAGGGCCACGGTCGCCAGGGCGCCGTAGCCGCAGCCCAGATCGGCGCCCGCGCCCTTGAGCGGCGGCAGGGTCTGGGCCAGCAGGGCCGAGCCCGGGTCGATCCGGTCCCAGGCGAAGACGCCCGGCTGGGACCAGGCCTCAAGGCCCGGCACGAGGCGTGGGGCGCCCGCTTCGATGGCGGCGTCCAGACCGGTCAGGCCATCGCCCTTGATGACCACGCAGCGGCGATGGTGGGCCTTGGCGCTTTCACCGACCTCGGCGCCGAAGGCTTCCAGCTCCTTCTTCAGGCGCGAGCCGCCCTTGTCCTTGGGGGCCATGACGTCCAGCCGGCCGCCGGGCTTCAGCGCCTTCAGGGCCAGGGCGAGCGTATAGCGGCGCTCCAGCACGCCGGGCGGGGCATAGATCATGATCTCGTCGACCGACCCCTCGGCCACGCTTTCAAGCGCCGTCGCGCCCGGGATCAAGGGCGAGGTCTGGGTGGCGGCGCCGGGCGGGTCGAACACCGCCGGGGGGCGGCCATAGAGCAGGGTGGTCATTCCGCTCCTCTAGCCGACCCGGTCTGCCGGTGACACCCCGGAACAGATGGGGCACAACCCCGCCATGCTCCCCGACTCAGTCTCCGCTCCGACCCTGGCCGACGCGCGCGCCACGCTGGAGCGCGTCTGGGGCCACGCCGACTTCCGGGGGCTGCAGGCCGAGGTGGTCGCCGAGGTGCTGGCGGGGCGCGACGTGCTGGCGGTGCTGCCGACCGGCGGCGGCAAGTCGGTCTGCTATCAGGTGCCGGCCATGCTACGGCCGGGTCTGGGTCTGGTGGTGTCGCCCCTGATCGCCCTGATGACCGATCAGGTCGAAGCGCTGAAGCAGCAGGGTGTCTCGGCGGCGAGACTGGATTCCGGCGTATCCATGGACGACCGCTCGGCCATCTGGCGCGCGGCGCGGGCGGGCGAACTGGACCTGCTCTATGTCTCGCCGGAGGGACTGGCGCAGCCGCATCTGATTGATCGCCTGCACGAACTGCCGCTGAGCCTGATCGCGATCGACGAGGCTCACTGTGTCTCGCAATGGGGACATGATTTCCGCCCGGACTATCGGACGCTGGGTCGACTGGCCGAGCTCTTCCCCGGCGTGCCGCGCATCGCGGTCACCGCCACCGCCGACGCCCGGACGCGGGAGGACATCGTCCGCTCGCTGCGGCTGGAGGGCGCCAAGGTTCTGGTCGACAGCTTCGCCCGCCCGAACCTGCAGCTGTCCGCGATCCGCAAGGAGAACGGCTCGCGCGCCAAGACCGACGCGGCGGTGATCGCTCTGGTGCGGGAACGGCGCGGCAAGTCGGGCGTCGTCTACTGCGGCAGCCGGGACGGCTGCGACCGGGTGGCCCAGGCCCTGCGCGACGCCGGGACCAACGCCATCGCCTATCACGCAGGCATGGACACGAAGGAGCGTGACAAGCGGCTGGAGCGGTTCCTGGCCGAGGACGGGGCGGTGATGGTGGCGACCATCGCCTTCGGCATGGGGGTCGACAAGGCCGACGTCCGCTTCGTCATCCACGCCGATCCGCCGGGGTCGCTGGAGGCCTACTGGCAGGAGATCGGTCGGGGCGGTCGCGACGGTGAACCGGCCGAGGGCATAACCCTGTACGGCCCGTCCGATATCGCCTGGACGTTGCGCCGTCTGGACGGCCGGCCGATGGCGGAAGAGGTCAAGGCGGTGCAGGTCGCCAAGGCGCGGCGGCTGTTCGCCATGCTGGACGGCGCCACCTGCCGCCCGCAGACGGTGCGGCGCTACTTCGGTGAGACCGGCGCGGACCGCTGCGGCGTCTGCGACATCTGCGGAGACCCGCCGGCCCTGTTCGACGCCACCGTCCCGGCCCAGAAGGCGCTGGCGGCCGTGCAGCGGCTGGGCGAGCGCTTCGGCAAGACCCGCATCGTCGATCACCTGCTGGGCAAGACGAAGGACGTCCAGCCGTGGGAGACCGCCCTGTCCACCTGGGGCATCGGGGCGGACATCGCCTCGCACACCCTGCGCGACGTGATCGACCACCTGATGTTCGAGGGGCTGCTGGTCGAGGATCCGAATGACGGCAAGCCTCTGGTCCGGCTGGGCGATCCGGAGGCGGTGCGGGCCGTCTATCGCGGCGAGCGGGTGATCGAGGTGCGGCTGACCCCGGCCCGGGTCTCGGCCCCGCGCGAGCGGGTCCGCAACGGTCGCAACGCCGCGCTGGAGAGCATGGACGCCGACGTCCGCGCCCGGTTCGAGGTTCTGCGGAACTGGCGACGCGAGCGGGCGGCGGAACAGCGGGTGCCGCCCTATGTCATCTTCCAGGACAAGACCCTGCTGGAAATCGCCCTGGCCGAGCCGGGCGACCTGCATGCTCTGGAGCACATCCCGGGCGTCGGCCAGTCGAAGCTGGAGCGCTACGGCAAGGGCGTGCTGGCGGCCCTGTCAGCCGCCGCCTGACTCAACCCCAGGGGCCGCGGCGGACGGTGTCTCCGGTCACCGGGACGGAGGTCGTGGCCGGGCGCTGGACATCAGCCCGGGGCTCCGGGGCGACCGGGGCGGGACGCGGCGCGGGCCGTCCCATCTTGACCGCCAGCTCCATCAGGGCGCGGACGCGGTTGCCGGTGGCCGGATGGGTCGAGAACAGGTTGTCGGCGCCCTTGCCCGCCAACGGGTTGATGATGAACAGCTGGCCCGAGGCCGGATTGCGCTCGGCGGTCGGGTTGTGGATGCGGTGGGCGTAGGCCTCGATCTTCTGCAGGGCCGAGGCCAGGGCGTTCGGATCACCCGCGATCTCGGCCCCGACCCGGTCGGCCTCGTATTCGCGCGAGCGGCTGATGGCCATCTGCACCAGACCGGCGGCCATCGGCGCCAGGATCATCAGGGCCAGTGTGCCGATGATGCCGCCCGGACGCTCGCGGTCGTCGCCGCCGCCGAAGAAGAGGGCGAAGTTCGCCAGCGCGGCGATGGCGCCGGCGATGGTGGCGGTGACCGTCATGGTCAGGGTGTCGCGGTTCTTCACGTGCGCCAGTTCGTGCGCCATCACGCCCCGGATCTCCTCGCGGGTCAGCATGTCCAGCAGGCCGGTGGTGGCGCAGACGGCGGCGTTCTGCGGGTTGCGGCCGGTGGCGAAGGCGTTGGGCTGGTCGTTGGGAATGATGGCGATCATCGGACGCGGCATGCCCGCGTCACGCGCCATCTGCAGGGTGTCGGCCACATAGGTGCGGACCACGGCGTTCGGATGGCTCTCATCCACCGGCTGGGCCCGGTACATCTTCAGAACGATCTTGTCGGCGTTCCAGTAGCTGAAGATGTTCATCCCGCCCGCGACCGCCAGAGCGATCAGCATGCCCGGCACGCGACCGATCATGAAGCCGATGCCCATGAACAGGGCGGTCAGCACGGCCAGCAGGACGAATGTCTTCAGGTGGTTCATGGAAATCCAACGCGACAGTGGCGCGGACAAATCCGCGTTCCCAATTTGCGAATTGCAACGCATTGGCTCAAGGCGAGGATGCTGTGACCGATCATCCCACCCCACAACCCGAAGTCGCCCCCGGAGCGCCGTCCGAAACGGCCCCCGCATTCAATGCCGACGTGCCCCACGCCACGTCCGAGCGCCCCCTGAGCGAGATCGCCCGTCGTGCCCTGCTCGAGGCGGCGGATCGTCGCGCCGCCGCTGACGCCGCGGAAATGGCGGTCGAGCACGGCGGTCCGAAGGGCCCCGAGCCGACCCGCTTCGGCGACTGGGAAAAGAAGGGCATCGCGGTCGACTTCTGAGCCGAAGTCGACCCGTCGCATGCGGTCAGGGTTAATTTTCATCCTCTGAGGGGAAAGCGCGTCCGGTCGCTCCCCCGGTCGGTGCAAGGGCGGGCGAGGCCTGTCCGGCGCGCGCCATAACGGCTCCTGAAACGGAGTCCGTGACATGCGTATGCTCACCGCCGCGGCCGGCGCCGCCCTGCTGATCCTCGTCGCCTCGCCCGCTGACGCCGGCGACCGCCGGGGCGGCGGCGGACACCCGCCCCAGCCGCCGACCCCCTGCTGTCACGGCGGTGGCGGCGGTCATCGTCCGCCCGCGCCTCCGCATGGCGGCGGCAACACCAACATCAATGTGAACGTCAACGCCACGGCC
Organism: Brevundimonas sp. GCM10030266; assembly: GCF_042666595.1. NCBI lineage: Bacteria > Pseudomonadati > Pseudomonadota > Alphaproteobacteria > Caulobacterales > Caulobacteraceae > Brevundimonas > Brevundimonas sp. GCM10030266. The sequence goes on along the minus strand of NZ_JBHTCY010000001.1, from coordinate 558,006 downwards.
CAGGCCTATGCCTCCGCGGGCGCTTCGGCGCGCAGCTATCTGAACGCCCGGACCTATGACGTGGGCGGCGCGCGCGGCGCTGTCGGCGGCGGGACCTTCTACGTCGGCGGCGGTTATGGCGGAGACGCCGGCGGCTACTATTCCGGTGGCCCGGCGGTCTATGACGAGCGGGTGCTGTCGCGTCCGGGCTGTCCGTCCGCGCCGTTCGGCTATGTGGTCACCGGCTTCGGTCGGGATGATTATCGCCCGTCGCGTTGCGGCTACCGTTACGACGACGCCGGTTACGACCGGGGCGGCCGCTATGGTTACAGCGAACGTCGCGAAGGCTATGCCGAGAGCCGCTACGAGGTCCGCGAGCGCTACAGCGAGTATGAAGCCCGCGAGAGCGGCTGGGTTCGCGAGGATGTCCGCGACTACGACCGTCGGGACGACTACCGCGGCCGGGACGAGCGCCGGGACTGCAGGTGTGACCACGACCGCGGCGATGCGCCCTATCCGCCCGCCTATCTGCCGGAGCCGCCGCGCTACGAACCGCCGGTGCGGGCGGCCCCGCGTCCGGAACGTCGCGCGCCCGCCCGCCGCACCCTGCCGCGGCAGGAGTATCGCCAGGAGCCCGGCGAGCGCGGCTGAGCCCTTAGAGCCTCAGACCGTCGATCGATTCGATGATGGCCGATGCCGCGCGCAGCGGATTGTCCGCGCCGACGACCGGACGGGCCACGACCAGATGGGTCGCGCCGGCCTCGATGGCCGCGCGGGGCGTGGCGACGCGCTGCTGGTCGCCCTTGTCGGCGCCTTCGGGGCGGACGCCGGGCGTGACGATCAGGAAGTCGGGCCGTCCCGCCTCGATGGCGATCTCGCGGACGCGGCCGGCTTCCAGCGGGCTGGAGACCACGCCGTCCACGCCGCACTCCAGCGCCTGACGCACCCGGCGCTCGACCAGATCCGACGCGGTGTAGCCATAACCGATGTCGGCCAGGTCAGCGTCCGAGAGGCTGGTCATCACGGTCACCGCCAGCAGTTTCGTGCCGGTTCCCGCCGCGTCGCGGCCCTTGACCGCACCCTTCATGACCTGCGGCTCGGCATGGACGGTCAGCAGGTCGCAGCCGCCCTCGGCCACGGCGCGGGCCGCGCCTTCCACCTGGGCGCCGATGTCGTGAAGCTTCCAGTCCTGGAAGACCATCTTCCCCGCCGCCTTCAACTCGTGGGCGAAGGCGACGCCGCCGGGACGGGCCAGCAGGGTCAGGCCGATCTTGTAGGAGGTCACCGTGCCTTCCAGACGCTCCACCATGGCGCGGGCGGCGTCCAGCGAGGGCAGGTCCAGACCGACGATCAGACGGGAATCGGTGAGCATGGGCGTCATTCGTCGATCTCCTGCCCGTCAGGGGGTGGACGCGCGGGCGCGGCTCAGCCCTTATGACGGTCGAGTGAATTGCGGGGCGAGGGCAGCACATGAACGCGGTCGATCTGGGGGTCAACCTGTTCGTGACCCTGTTCGCCTTGCTGGACCCGATCGGCAATATCCCGATCTTCGCCGCGGCGACCGCGGGGGCCAGCCTGCGCCAGCGGGTGTCGGTTTCGGCGCTGATCTGCGTGTTCGCGGCGGTCTTCCTCGGCTTCTTCTTCTTCACCGGCCTGGGCCTGCTGCAGTTCTTCGGCATCTCACTGGCGGCCTTCCGCATTGCCGGTGGCGTGCTGCTGCTGCTGCTGGGCCTGGACATGGCCCGCGAGGACTTCATCGCCAGCTTCGCCGACAAGGATGCGGCCAGTGACCTGAAGGATGTGCGCGGCTACGCCAAGCGGCGCTTCCAGCGGCTGGTCGTGCCCTTCGCCATTCCGCTGATGATCGGCCCGGGCGCCATCTCGGCCATCATCATCCAGGCGGGCGAGGCCGAGAAGATCGGCCCGGCGGGCACGGTCGCCTCGCTGGTCGCCATCGCCGCCGCCTGCGTGGTCTCCTTCATCAGCTTCGCCCTGACGGGCCCGATCGGACGCATTCTGGGCGACGTCGGCCTGGCCATCGTGGTGCGGGTGCTGGGTCTGATCCTGTGTGCGCTGGCGATCCAGTTCATCCTGATGGGGCTGGGAGAGGCCTTGCCGGGCATCATCAGCTCGGGCGTGACCACGCCGTATCCGAGCGGCGGCCACTAGGGGGCGAAGGGAGCGAGCGATGGACGGATCGGCGGGGGTGAGGACATTCCGCGCGCCGGAGTCCCAGCGGCTCGACGCCTTTGTCGACGCAGCCTTCGCCTTCGCGGTCTCCCTGCTGATCATCGCCGGGGCCGAGCCCTTGCAGTCGTTCGCCGATCTGGCCCGGGCGCTGGCGCGGATCCCGGCCTTCGCCTGTGGCTTCGCCCTGATCGCCCTGTTCTGGCTGGCCCATCGTAACTGGGCGCGACTGACCCCGATCCGGACCGGCTGGACCACCTTCCTCAGTCTGGCGGTGGTGTTCGCCGTGCTGGTCTTCGTCTTCCCGCTCAGGCTGCTGACCGAGACGGCGACCCACCATATCTCGGGCGGCAGTCTGCCGGGCAGCGGCTTGATGGCGACCCTCGGCGATCTCCGCTGGACCTATGTCATCTACGGTCTGGCTTTCGCCGCCTTGGCGGGGCTGACCGCCCTGCTGTTCGCACAGGCGCATCGGGCGCTGGCGGGCGGCGAGCCGGACGCCCGCCGCAGTGCGCGACAGTGGGAGCTGACCTGGCTGGTCGGCGTCGGCGTTGGGCTGATTTCCGCCGTGCTGGCCCTGACGCCGCTGCTCGGGGCCGCGCCCTGGCTGCCGGGCGTGATCTACAACCTGATCCCGCTGGGCGTCGGTCTGATCATGTGGCGGACGCGGCCGAAGCCGGCGGCGGCTTAAAGCCCAAGCGCGGCGCGGATGTCGCGCCAGTCGACGTATTTGAAATTCTGGGTGCCGACGTCGTTCACATCGTCCTGGATGACGACCACGCCTTCCGGAAAACGGTCGCTGATCCGGCCGCCGAGGGCGTCCAGACCGTCGGTGCCGGTGATGCCGTCCACGCCGTTGCCGTCCGTGACGACGAAGCGCCCCCTGTACTGCGGCGCGGCGCCGTCGATGCGCCAGACGGGGAAGGTCGAGTCGCCCTGGCTGGAGCCGATCAGATAGCTGGCGGCGCCGTCCTGCAGGATGGTCAGGCCTTCCGCGTCCGCGACCAGAACCCCCGGCGCGATCGGCTGGATCAGTGTCCTCGCGGCGCCCGAGGCTGGGTCCAGATCATAGCGCCAGACGCCGACGTTCTCCTCGGCGATATAGAGGGCGTTGGTCGCTTCGTCGGCGGCGCAGCCCTCCGAGATGCTGCCGATCTCCGCGCGGCGGACCAGCCGGGCCGAGGGCTGGCCGTCGGCGCCGACGGTCAGGACGAACTGGCGCAGTTCACCCTCGTGGCCGACCAGAATGGCGTGAACCTCATCGCCGCGGCGGGCGAAGCAGAAGCCGTAGGGCTCGACCACGTCGGTGGCGATATTGCCCCAGGGACGCACGGCGTTGTCACCGGTTCCCGCCGGATCGAAGGCATACAGGGCGATGCCGACCTTGCCGGGCGTGCGGTCGCTGGCGCCCAGAACCACCTGCGGACGACCGCCGATGCTCAGTCCCTCGACCACATCGACGTTGTTCAGCAGGCCCTCCGGCAGGAACTGCAGGATCGTCCCGTCGAGACCGTAGATGTAGAGGCCCGCCTTCTTGTCGGTGCCGGCGACCCATCCGCCGACGCTGGCGCCCTTTACATGGACCGGCGTGGCCGACGCCCAGATGGCGGGATCGTCGGCGGCGTCCTCGCCGGCGGTGCCGACGGACGGGGTCTCGAGCACGGCATGGACCGGCGTGCCCGCGCCGACGACGCCTTCGCCCTCGCCCTGGTAGTCAACCTCGTGGGTGGCGCAGGCCGACAGCAGGGCCGCGGCGGCGACGGTGGCGATCAGGGTCCGGACAGTCATGACGGAGGGCTCCAGGGTCATGGGGAGCGCCAGATCACGCTCTTTCGGACACGGTCAAGAACGGTCCGGTGACGCTTCGACGTCAACTTAATGACCAACGATCCGTAGGGCGATCAATCGTCACAACTGCGTTCGAAAAGGTAGAAACCAGCGTCGCTGTTTCGTCGCCTTGACGTCGCCAGTGCGCAGTAAGGGCGACCTCCAAGCCCGAGGCGAAATGTCGCCGGGGATGGGGATCATCGAAAAATGAAGCTGCACCTGCTCATGAGCGCGAGCGTCCTGACGTTCGCCGCCGCCAGCCCGGCCATGGCCGCGAACGAGGACCAGGCCGTCCTGGCCGCCATCTCGCCGACCGTCTATGGTCGCGTGATCAACGCAGAGGGCGCGCCCCTCGCCGGCGCCGAGATTCTCGTGCGCGGCTCGGGCGCCCGCGCCGTATCGGACGCCAACGGCCAGTTCATCCTGAACGTGCCGGAAGGCCAGACCACCCTGGACGTTCGCTACATCGGCCTGCCGAACGTGACCCAGAGCATCACGGCCACCGGCGGTGAAGCGGTCAGCCTGTCGGTCACCCTGGGCGTCGTCGACGCGAGCAACCTGGAAGACGTCATCGTCACCGGCGTGATCACCGACGGCATTGCCCGCTCGCTGAACCAGCAGCGCAACGCCGACGGCACCATCAACGTCCTGTCGGCCGACGCCATCGGCCGTTACCCGGACCCGAACGTCGCTGAATCGCTGCAGCGCGTGCCCGGCATCGCCATCCAGCGCGACCAGGGCGAAGGCCGTTACATCAACGTCCGCGGCGCCCCCTCGGCCTTCACCGCCGTGTCGGTGGACGGCGTCACCGTCCCGGCCGTCGATCCGGGCACCCGCGCCGTCGATCTGGACACCCTGCCCAGCGACATCGTCTCGAACATCGAGGTCTCCAAGACCCTCCTGCCGAGCCAGGACGCCGACTCGATCGCCGGCGCCGTCAACATCCGTACGCGTTCGCCGTTCGACAACCGTCGTCTGGCCGTCAGCGGCTATGCCGGCGGCAGCTACAATGATTACGGCGGCGAGGACGTGCGCGCCGGTGCGACCGTGTCGAACGTCTTCGGCGCGGACGAACAGTTCGGCGCCCTGGTGTCGCTCAGCTACTCGGAAACCAACCGTCGTCCCGAGAACATCGAGAACGCCTGGACCCCCGAGGGCGACATCTTCGTGCTCGAGGAAACCCTCTTCAAGCAGTACGAAACCCAGCGTACCCGTCAGGCCCTGACCGGCGCCCTGGAATGGCGTCCGAGCGACCAGACCCGCCTGTTCGCCCGGGGTTCGTTCGCCCAGTTCGAGGACAACGAGTACCGCAACACCCTGATCCTTGCCTACGCTGACGGCACGCTGCAGCCGGGCGCGACGAACACGACCGCGAGCTACACCGGCGCCCGCATCTATCGTGGCCTGCGTCACCGGACCCAGAACAACGAGATCACCACCCTGGTGGTGGGCGGCGAGCACACCTTCGACAACGGCATGACCTGGGACGCCGATCTGTCGTGGGCGGACAGCGAGCAGACCTACCCGCACCGCGACGAGCTAGTGTACCGCTCCAGCGCGACCACTCTGGGCTATGACACCGCCAACCACTACGCCCCGACCTATTTCTACGCGCCGGGCAATCCGATCTTCGGCGACACGGCGACCGGCTTCTTCGCCACGCCGGGCAATTTCTCGTTCCGTGAAAACACCTTCCGCTCGAACACCACCCAGCAGGAAGACGTCGCCTTCCGCACCAACCTGGAAATCCCGAGCCAGTTCGCCGGTCTGTCGGTCGACTGGAAGTTCGGCCTGAAGTACAGCACCCGCGACGTCACGGCGGACGAAGAGCGGCAGCGTAACCGCGACGCCTCGGCCAACCCGGGCACGCTGGCCTCGCTGTGGGGTACGGCGCAGGGGCGCAACTTCGGCTACCACCTGGGCACCCAGTTCGACCAAGGCCTGGTTGACGCCTATCTGGCCGCCGCCAAGGCCGCCTCGCCGCGTCGCATGCCCGACTCGCTGGTCGCCGACTACACCGCGCAGGAAGACATCCTGGCCGGTTACGGTCAGGCGCGCTTCGACATCGGCGCGACCAACATCACCGTGGGTCTTCGCGTCGAACAGACCAGCTTCGACGGCTCGGCTCCGACCGTGATCGACGAGGTGCTCTCGACCGCCGCGGTCAGCCGTGATGACACCGAGTTCTTCCCGAACCTGACGGTCCGTCACAGCTTCTCGGACAACCTGATCGGTCGTTTCGCCCTGACCCGCTCGATCTCGCGTCCGGAGTTCAGCCAGATCGTGCCGCGCCGCGTCGAGGAAACGGACGGCACCGACATCTCCTATGAGATCGGCAACCCGGATCTGCAGCCGACCCTGTCGAACAACGTCGACTTCGGTCTGGAGTACTACTTCTCGTCGCTGGGCGTCCTGTCGGCCAACGCCTTCTACAAGGACCTGACGGACTACCGTTACATCCTGAAGTACGAGGACACCGTCACCATCGGCGGCACGGTCTTTGACGCCGCGTTCGAGACCCCGGTCAATGCGCCGGAAGGCCATCTGATGGGCCTGGAGCTGAACTGGCAGCAGAAGTTCGGCTTCCTGCCGGGCTGGATGTCGGGCTTCGGCGTGTTCGCCAACTACACCTGGACGGAAGCCGAGATCAAAACGGACCAGTTCTACGGAGAGGACACCCCCCGCAACACCTTCGCCCTGCCGGGACAGTCGGAAAACAACTACAACGTGGCGGTGTTCTACGAACTGGGCGGCTTCTCGGCCCGCCTGTCGTACACGGACCGCAGCGACTACCTCGAAGAGATCAATGCCGACAACGCCGGCATGGACCTCTGGGTTGAAGGCCGTGACCAGCTGGACTTCACCACCAGCTACGACTTCGGCAACGGCATCGAGCTGTTCGGAGAGGCCAAGAACCTGACGGACTCGGCCGGCGTCAAATACTACGGCTCGCGCGAGCGGACCTATGAGTACGAGAAGTTCGGCTACAACGTCTTCGTCGGCGTTCGCTTCAAGCTCTGAGGCTGATCGACAGACCATGATGAGGGGCCGGGCGGCGACGTCCGGCCCCTTTTTCGTGCACGGCGTCAAAAAGGTTAACCGCGAAGCTGGACCGTGGGCGCGGGCTTGGATTAGGTCGCCCGGGGGGCGAAAGGCGGCCGTCGCGGTTCGCCATTTGCAAGGCGTCTTCCGAACCGGCGCATGGGCGCCAGAACGGGACAGTCAGGTCGAATGTTTCTCGAAGGCCAGATCAACTGGATGTGGGTGCTGGGCGCCTTGGCGATCTGCGGGCATGTCGTCGCGGCCATCGCGATCTGGTTCGCGGTCCGCAACCGGGGCCAGCACGTCGACGCCTCGGGCCAGCTGGATCTGGTCCAGCGGGTGGCCGAGGATTCCCAGAAGCGGTTGTTCGAGACGCTGAACGCCATCCCCGTCGCCCTGGTCGAGACCGACAAACAGGGCAAGTTCGTCTTCGCCAACCGCGCCGCCCACCAGCTTCTGGGGCGCCGTGACGCCGAGCTGATCGGCCTGCGTTTCCACTCGGCGACCTGGGGGATCACCTTCCCGGACGGGCGCCCGGTGCCGCCGGATCTGCTGCCCAGCGCCCGCTCCCTGCGTGGCCAGACGGTGAAGGGCTTCCACCACCTGATGTCCAATCCGGCGACCCGCAAGAAGATGCTGGTCTCGGTCACCTCCATGCCGATCGAGAACGAACTGGGCCAGATCACCGGTTCGACCGCCGCCATCGTCGAGACCGAAGGCCTGCAGACGCCGGAGGCCATCGCGCCCGAGACCGTCATCCTCGAGAACGACCTGACCCGCCGCGTGTTCGACGCCGCCTCCAGCGCCCTGGTGGTCGTCGCCGCCAACGGCGTGGTGCGCGAGGCCAATCGCACCGCCCTTCTGGTTCTGGGTCGTGACAGCGCGGAGGGCGACTTCGCCGACCTGTTCCTGGCCGAGGATGAGCGGGTCGAGGGGCGTCAGGCCCTGCGCACCGCCCTGTCCGCCCCGGCGGGCGAGGCCGAAGCCTTCGTGTCCCGCAATGGGGCGCCGGAGGGCATTCGCTGGACCATGCTGCCGCTGACCGACGCCGCGGGCCAGGTTGACGCCCTGCTGCTGGCCGGCGAACGCGCCGATCCGGTGGCGGAGGAGATCGTCGTCGCCGAGCCCGTGCTCGAGGCGCCCGTCGAGGCGATCACTTTCGCGCCGATCCCCGAGCCGGCGGAAGAGGCGGTGGTCGAGGTCGAACCCGCCATTCCCGCGATGTCGGAGGAGGAAGCCTCGGCCCTGCGTGAGGAGACCGAGACGGCCCGCCGTCAGGCCGAGGAGGCGCTGGCCGCCGCCGCCGCCGCGCGCGAGGACGCCGACACCGCTCGCGCCGTCGCCCGCAAGGCGATGGAGGACGCCGAGCTGGAACTGCAGGGCGGGCGTCGAATGGAAAGCGTCGGCCGGCTGACCGGCGGACTGGCTCATGATTTCAACGCCCTGCTGGGGGTGATGACCGGCGCGCTCGACATGATGCTGCGTCAGGCGGACGATCCCGCACGGGTCCGCCGACTGGGCCAGGCCGCCCTGGCGGCCGGGCAGCGGGGCGAACTGCTGACCCGCCGCCTGACCGCCTTCTCGCAGGGGGATGACGCCCCGGTCTTCCAGACGCTGGACGCCGCGGTGCTGTTGCGCGGCATGGAAGGTCGCCTGCGCGCCCTCGCCGGTCCGGGCGTGGATCTGATGATCGAAGGGCCGTCCGGCGAAGCGCCGGTGCGGCTTGATCCGGTGGCCTTCGAGGGCGCCGTGCGCGCCCTGACCCAGAACGCCGTCGATGCCGTGGGCGCCCAGGGCTCCGTCGCCGTGCGGCTGGAGACCCTGCTGGAAGGCGGGCTGCGGCTCAGTGTGCGGGACACCGGTCCGGGCATGGACCGCGATCTGGCGGCCCGGGCGGTCGAGCCCTTCTTCACCACGCGCGAGGGGGCGGCCGGCCTCGGCCTGTCGCAGGCCTACGCCTTCGCCCGCCAGTCGGGTGGCGTCCTGTCGATCGACGATGTGCCGGACGGCGGCGCGGAGGTTTCGATCACCCTGCCGCAATCGCCCGTCGAGGCTGAACGCCAGAGCGCCTGAACGTCCGGGCGCTTGATCTTCTGACCATCGCGCTCTGCTATCGACGTTCGCCCGGACCTGTGTAGGGTGGTTAACGCCGCCTCCGGAGACCGGTCATGAAGCTGCTTCGTCCTCTCGTCGCCCTCGTCATCCTCGCCTATGTCGGCTGGCTGGCGTGGCCGCTGCTGTCGCCCCTGCTGAACGGCGGCGGGGCGGATGTCGGAGCCATGCGCGCCGAGGCCGAAGTCGCGACCGGCGGCGACCTGTTCGGCGTCATTCCGGCCTGGGCGCTGTGGGCCGGCGCGGTCGGGCTTTACCTGCTGGCGGCCCTGTTGCTCGGCGCGGGCAACACCAAGGCGTCCATCGCCTACTTCCTCGGCTTCCTGGCCGACGCCGCGCTGCGTCTGGCCATGGACCGGAACGGGGGCAGCGAGGCCGCCGCCCGCTCGACCGGGCCGACCACGATGTCCGCGGATCTGGGCGGCCTGCCGGTCGATCCGCTGTGGCTGATCCTCGGTGGCCTGCTGCTGCTCGGGGTGCTGGTGATCGTGGCGGCGCGGCGTCAGCGTCGGCAGAGAATTCCGGGACAGTTCGCCTACTGATCCCTAAAGGATCGTCACCATATGCCTGTGGACGGTTGACCCCTGCGGTCTTGCCGTTAGGTTCCGCGCGCCTTCCCCGCGCCCAGACAGAACACACAGAGAGATCCCATGGCCGAAGCCGCTACCTACGACGTCGTCATCATCGGCGGTGGGCCGGGCGGCTATAACGCCGCAATCCGCGCCGGCCAGCTGGGTCTCAAGGCCGCCTGTATCGAGATGCGCGACACCCTGGGTGGCACCTGCCTGAACGTCGGCTGCATGCCGTCCAAGGCCCTGCTGCACGCCTCGGAGCTGTTCGAGGTCGCCGGCAAGGAGTTCTCGACCCTCGGCATCGACGTCGGCACGCCCAAGGTCAACCTGCCGCAGATGATGAAGCAGAAGGCCGACAGCGTCGGCGCCCTGACCAAGGGCATCGAGTTCCTGTTCAAGAAGAACAAGGTCGAGTGGATCAAGGGCAAGGGCAAGATCACCGGCCCGGGCGCGGTCGAAGTCACTGCCGCCGACGGTTCGGTCTCGACCCTGTCCGCCAAGGACATCGTCATCGCCACCGGTTCGGAACCGACCCCGCTGCCGGGCGTGGACTTCGTTGACGGCAAGGTCATCGACTCGACCGGCGCCCTGTCGCTGCCGGCCGTGCCGAAGCACCTGATCGTCGTCGGCGCCGGCGTCATCGGCCTTGAGCTCGGCTCGGTCTGGCGTCGTCTCGGCGCCCAGGTGACCGTGGTCGAGTTCCTCGACAAGGTCGGCGCGGGCATGGACGCCGAGGTCGCCACCGCCTTCCAGCGCGGCCTGACCAAGCAGGGCATGACCTTCAAGATGGGCACCAAGGTCACCGCCGCGAAGACCGGCAAGGACGGCGTCGAGCTGACGCTGGAGCCCGCCGCCGGCGGCGCTGCCGAAACCCTGAAGGGCGATGTGGTTCTGGTCGCCATCGGCCGCCGTCCCTACACGGCCGGCCTGGGTCTGGAGTCGGTCGGCATCGAGACCGACAAGCGCGGCTTCCTGATCAACGACCATCTGAAGACCGGCAAGGCCGGCATCTGGGTCATCGGCGACGTGACCCATGGTCCGATGCTGGCCCACAAGGCGGAAGAAGAAGCCGTCGCCGTGATCGAATACATCGCCGGCAAGGCGGGTCACGTCGACTACGATCTGGTCCCCAGCGTTATCTACACCGGCCCGGAAGTGGCCTGGGTCGGCAAGACCGAGGAGCAGCTGAAGACGGCCGGCGTCGAGTTCAAGAAGGGCAAATTCCCCTTCACCGCCAACAGCCGCGCCAAGATCAACCATGAGACCGAAGGCTTCGTGAAGGTTCTGGCCGACGCCAAGACCGACAAGGTGCTGGGCGTCCACATCTACGGGCCGCAGGCCGGTGAGATGATCGGCGAGGCCTGCATCGCCATGGCCTTCGGCGCGGCGTCGGAAGACATCGCCCGCACCTGCCACGCCCACCCGACCCGTTCGGAAGCGGTCAAGCAGGCCGCGATGGGTGTCGACAACTGGACCATGCAGGCCTGATCGAGGCGCTCGGCCCCTATCCCCTCAGGGCGTCCTCGACGGTCCGGGTCGTCTGACGGCGCAGACCTTCGAAGGCGACGGTGTTGTTGGGGAAATCCAGCGTCACCCGCCGGAACCGGCCGAGAAGGTCCGCCCCGATCAGCAGGGCGGGCCGGTCGGCGAGGTCCAGCGTGCGGAAACAGTGCAGGTCCGCGAACAGCAGCGGCGTGGCGCCCAGCCGGGCGCGCCCCAGCCGGATTTCGCCCACCCGGGCGAGATCCGCGCTCAAGCTCTGGCCCGTCACGCCGTAGAGCAGCACCTGCCGGTCGGGTCGGACGCTGTCGAGCCGACGCGTCAGTATCGCCCGCCGCAGCGCCTCATTGCCGATGGAGTACTGGGCCCCGCTGTCGATGAAGGCCGCGGTCGGCACGCCGTCGACGATCGTCTGGGTCAGGAGCAATTGACCGAAGCGGCCGCGGATTGATCGCACGCTGTCATCGCGAAGACGGGAGCCCGTGCTCATGTCGGCGCCGCCCATCAGGATGCGGACGCCCTGCACGCTCAGGCTGGCGGCGCGTCGCTGGACATCGAATCCCAGTCTGAAGCGGCCCAGGACATCCAGCCCCAGCAATCCGTCGGCGCCGATCTGGTCACGGGACAGCACCGGGCATCGCAGATCCCTGAACGTCAGCCCCCCGAGCTGCATCTGATCGACGCGGACGCTCTCGGTCCGGGTTGCGGTGGTGATGCCGTGGACGGTCAGCGGTGACAGGAGCGGCAGGCGCAGACGCGCCGCCAGGGTGTCCGCGATCGCGGTTGAGCCCGCGCCGGTGTCGATGACGAAGGTCCAGGGCCCCTGATCATTGACCGTCACCGCCGCCCCGACGCGGGTGAACAGATTGGCCAGCAGCGGGATGGGCGTGGGGTCGGGGGTCAGGTCCGGCGTCTGGGCCGCGGCGCCGGGTGCTCGCCCGAACGCCGCCGTGGCGGTCAGGCCGCACAGAATGAGGCGTCGATCCGGCGTCACGGCGTGGTCGCGGGGCACGGCAGTTCCTCCTGCCTTTCCGGATCATTCTACGCCGATCCGCCGAACTGGCGAGTCGATGTTCGGTCAGGCCCTCGGATGCGCCGCCGCATAGGCGTCGAGCAGGTGGGCGGCGTCCACGGCGGTGTATTTCTGCGTGGTCGAGAGGCTGGCGTGGCCCAGCAACTGCTGGATCGAGCGCAGGTCGGCTCCGGCGCCCAGCAGGTGGGTCGCGAAGCTGTGGCGCAGGGCGTGGGGGGTCGCGCTGGCGGGCAGGCCGAGACGCCCCCGCAGCCGCTGCATGGCGGCCTGCACCTGACGAGGGCCCAGCGGGCCGCCCCGCTTCGCCCGGAACAGGGCGTCGTCCGGTTCCAGTGGATGCGGCAGCAGCGCCAGATAGGCGTCCATCGCCTCGCGCACCGCCGGCAGAACCGGCGCCATCCGCGTCTTGTCGCCCTTGCCGGTGATCCGCAAGGTCTCGGGCAGGGGGGCGTCGGCGCGCGTCAGCGACAGGCCCTCCGAAATCCGCAAGCCGCAACCGTAGAGCAGGGTCAGGATGGCCCGGTCGCGGGCGGCCTCCCACGGCTCGGAGTCGGGATCGGCCTCGGTCTCCTCCAGCAGGCCGCGGGCCTGATCCTCGCTGACCGGGCGAGGCAGGGAGGGTTTCACCTTCGGCCCGCGCACGAGGGCGAGCTGCGGCGCGGGCGTGTCCAGACGGCGGTCGAGGAAGCCGTGGAAGGCGCGGATGGCCGACAGGGTCTGGCTGATGGAGCGGGCGTTCAGCGGATGATCACCGCTGCGGCGCTCGGCCAGATGGGCGCGAACCTCCGCCGCTGTGATCGTTCCGAGGTCACGCAGCCGCTGCGGCTCGCCCCGGTGCCGTTCCAGAAAGGTCAGATAGAGCCGCCCGATGTGGCCATAGGCCTCCAGCGTCCGGGGCGACAGCCGCCGCTCATGCGCCAGATGCTCCAGCCAGGCGGTCAGGGCCTCGTCGGCGGTCAGTTGAGGCCCCTCTAGTTGAGAATGGGCCATCGTTCGGCCGTGCGCTCGACCACCCGGGCGATGAAGGCCACCAGCTCGCAGCCCATGGTCGGGGTGAAGCCGTCTTCCTCGGGCGAACCAAAGGCGCAGATGGCGTGGCGGCCGGGCGTGTCGTCGCCGGGGAAGTGCGGGGCCATGCGGATCAGGGCGACCGACTTCACCTCGTCCTCGGCCGCGCCGAACAGGTTCAGCCCGTCGAAATTCGGGCCCAGCCAGGTCAGGCCGTGTTCGCCCAGCAGGCCGTCCACGCCGCCGGCGTCCAGCGCCTTCCAGCCGAAGGGCACGCCGCCGGGCTTCTCCATGGCGATGGCCGCGCCGGCCAGACCGAACCGGCCCTGCGCCACCGCATCCAGTCGGCGGGCCAGATCGGAGGGATTGCGGGCCTCCATCAGGTCCAGCGCCGCGACGTGGGTCTGGGTCTGGGCGGCGAAGTTCGCGCGGGCGATGGCCTCGATACGCTTGCGGGCGTCGGCCTCGCGCTCGGCGGCCTCTTCCAGCCGTGTCAGGGCCGCCTTGCCGAACTCCACGACATTGCGGCCGGTCGTCTTCAGGCCCAGCTCTTCCAGCAGGGCCCGGTCTTCGGTCAACAGGTCGGCATGCGCCTGCAGCCAGACGCGGACGTCCGGCCAGTGAAGCTCGTCGGGCTTCGAAAACAGATCAGGCGATACGCTCACAAACCTCTCCCCGAGGCGCAGTCATGGACAACCGGCATCGGGGGAGGAAGTGCGCCGATCCCTACAGGATCGACTGGCCCGTCTTGCCCCAGTCCGCCAGGAAGGCATCAAGCCCCTTGTCGGTTAACGGGTGTTTGACCAGCGCCTTGAAAGTGTCAGCCGGCAGGGTGGCGGCGTCGGCGCCGGCGAGGGCGGCGGCCGAGACGTGGCCCGGGTTCCGCAGGCTGGCGGCCAAGACTTCGGTTTCGAAGCCGTGGATATCGTACAGGGTGCGGATTTCTTCCAGCAGGCCGATCCCGTCCGCGCCGTGGTCTTCCAGACGGCCGACGAAGGGCGAGATGAAGGTGGCGCCCGCCTTGGCGGCCAGCATGGCCTGGGCGGCGGAGAAGCACAGGGTGACGTTGGTCTTGATGCCCTTGTCCGAGAAGTTGCGCGCGGCGCGTAGACCGTCCCAGGTCAGCGGCAGCTTCACCACCACGTTCGGGGCGATCGCGGCCAGCTTGTCGCCCTCCTTGACCATGGTCTCATAGTCGGTCGCGACGGCCTCGGCGGAAATCGGGCCCTCGACCAGGGCGCAGATTTCAGCGATGACCTCGGCGATGTTGCGCCCGGACTTTGCGATCAGCGTGGGATTGGTGGTCACGCCGTCGACCATGCCGGTCGGCAGCAGGTCCTTGATGACGGCGACGTCGGCGGTGTCGAGGAAGAGTTTCATGGGCGTTTCTCTAGCGGAGAGGGGGGCAGGGTGAAAGTCGCATCCGTCCTGATTCCGCTGCCCGTGCCCGAGGCTTTCGACTACGAGGCGCCCGAGGGGCTGGATGTGGCGCGTGGCGATCAGGTCGCCGTGCCGCTGGGCCCGCGCCTGATCCGGGGCATCGTCTCCGAGGTGCGCGAGACGACTGGCTCGAACCGGCGACTGAAGGCGCTGGATCATGTGCTGGACGATCCGCGCCTGCCCGAACGCACCGTGGACTTCGTGGAGTGGGCTGCCCGCTGGACGCTGAGCGCGCCGGGCGAGATGGCCTCGGCCGCCCTGAAAGGCCTGCGCGCGCCCCGGCCCCGGCCCGAGCGGCGGGTCCGTCGGGTCGGCGATCGTCAGCCCGCCCGCCCCACGAGGGCCCGCACGGCGGTGCTGGAGGCGCTGGGCCACAAGTCCATGCCCGGCCCCGATCTGGCCCGCGCCGCCAATGTCTCCTCCGGCGTGGTCAAGGGATTGCTGGACGAGGGGGTGCTTGAGGTCATCGAGATCGAGGCCGTCGCCGCCTTTGACGCGCCTGACCCGGACCACGCGCCCGCCACCCTCAATCCCGATCAGGCCGCCGCCGCCGGGGCCATCGCCGACGCCGTCAGCAGCGGCGGGTTCCTGCCGATGCTGCTGGACGGGGTCACCGGCTCGGGCAAGACCGAGGCCTATCTGGAGGCCGCCGCTCGCGCGCTGAAGGCGGACCCGGACGCCCAGATCCTGATCCTGTTGCCCGAGATCGCCCTGACCCAGGCGGTGATCGAGCGGATCACCGCCCGCTTCGGGACGGCGCCCGCCGAATGGCACTCCGGGGTCGCGCCGCCGCGTCGGCGACAGGTCTGGGAGGCGGTGCAGGCGGGACGCTGCAACATCGTGGTCGGCGCCCGCTCGGCGCTGTTCCTGCCCTACGCCAGACTGCGCCTGATCATCGTCGATGAAGAGCACGACGGATCGTTCAAGCAGGAAGAGGGGCTGGTCTATCACGGCCGCGACCTGGCAGTGGCTCGCGCCCGGATCGAGGGGGCGACCGTGGTGCTGGCTTCGGCCACGCCGTCGCTGGAGACGCTCTGGAACGCCCATCAGGGCCGGTATCGCTGGCTGAAGTTGGGCGCGCGGCACGGGGCGGCGGTTTTGCCGGAGGTGAAGCTGCTGGACCTGCGCGCGGCGCCGCCGGATCCCCAGACCTGGCTGTCCCAGCCCCTGCGCGAGGCGATTGGCGAGACACTGGCCAAGGGAGAACAGACCCTGCTGTTCCTCAATCGCCGTGGCTATGCGCCGGTCGTCCTGTGCCGGGCCTGCGGGCATCGCCTGACCGCGCCGGACACCGACAGCTGGCTGGTCGAGCATCGCTACACCGGGCGGCTGGTCTGTCACCTGACCGGTTTCTCCATGGCCAAGCCGCGGCACTGCCCGTCCTGCGGGGCGGAGGACACGCTGGTGCCGGTCGGCCCGGGGGTTGAACGGGTCGAGGAGGAGGTGCGCAACCTCTTCCCGCAGGCGCGCACCGCGGTGTTCAGCTCGGACACCGTGCCGGACGGCAAGTCGGCCCGCGCCCTGATCCAGTCCATGGCCGAGGGCGAGATCGACATCCTTGTCGCCACCCAGGCGGCGGCCAAGGGCCACAATTTCCCGCGCCTGACGCTGGTCGGGGTGGTTGACGCCGATTTGGGCCTGCGCGGCGGTGATCTGCGCGCCGCTGAACGGACCTTCCAGCTGCTGATGCAGGCGACCGGGCGGGCGGGCCGCGCGGACAAGCCCGGGCGCGCCCTGCTGCAGACCTGGACCCCCGAGCATCCGGTGCTGATGGCGCTGGCGGCGGGCGACCGTGACGCCTTCGTCGACGCCGAGATGGCCGAGCGGGAAGCGGCGTCCCTGCCGCCCTACGGCCGGCTGGCGGCGCTGATCCTGTCCAGCGAGAACGCGCAGGCGGTCGAGAAGGTGGCCCGCGATCTGGCCGAAGCCATCCCCAACGCCGAGCGGCTGGAGGTCTATGGCCCCGCCGACGCGCCGCTGGCGCTGGTCAGGGGCCGTCGGCGCAAGCGCCTGCTGGTCCGGGCCGACCGGGACGTGGACTTGCAGGGGTTCCTGCGCGTCTGGCTCAGCCGGGTGAAGGTGCCGGCGTCGGTGCGCCTGAACGTGGACGTGGACCCGTATTCTTTCCTTTAGGGCGCGCTATCGCTCGCCGCGCGGCGGCTCGCTGCTTGAGCGCGGGACGGCCAGCCTTCAGGAGTTGGCGGCGCGCGAAGCGCCAGGCCGCGTCGGGTCGAACCGAAGGTCGGCGCGAAGCTGCCAAAAGGCGGAGCCTTTTGACCGCGGCCCACAAGAATGCGCTGGGCTCGTGCAGCGAGCTCAGCGCGCTTCCGTCAGCCGGATCTCGAACAGGCTCGGCCATTTCTTGCCGGTGACAAACAGCCGTTGGGTGGCCGCATCCCAGGCGATGCCGTTCAGGACGTCGTCCCGAGGGTCCATGCCGGTCCGGTCCGGCATCAGCGCGCTCAGGTCGATGACGCCGACCACCACGCCGGTCTCCGGATTGATGCGGATGATGTAGTCGGTCTGCCAGATATTGGCCCAAACCTCGCCATCGACCCACTCCAGCTCATTGATCTGGCCGACGGGCTGACCGTTGAAGGTCACTGGCACCCGTCCCGTCTGCCGCAGGGTCAGGCCATCGAGGAAGCGCAGGTGGGGCAGGCCGTCGGACAGGATCAGCCGGGTTCCATCGGTGGTCAGGCCCCAGCCCTCGCCGTCATACTCGAACTCGCCGACCGGGCTGAGGTCCGCGGGGTTCCAGATGAAGCCGATCCCGTCCGTCCAGGTCAGGCTGAACAGCTTGCCGTTCAGCTCGGTCAGGCCTTCGGCGAAGGTGGCGGGGTCGAAGGTGTGTCGCTGCAGGACGACGCCGTCCTCCAGACGAACCCTGCGCAGGGTCGAGGGGGAGCGGCCGGTGCTTTCGTACAGCACGCCGTCGCGGATGATCAGGCCCTGGGTGAAGGCGTCGGGATCGTGGGGATAGGTCTGGACGATCTCGATCCCGTAGATCGGGACGCGTGCAGGACTGGGGGCAGGGGGCGCAACCTGCGCCGGAACAGCAACAGGCCCTGACGCAGGGGTCTGCGCCAGGGCCTGTGCGGAAGCGGGAAGGATCAGGGCGGCCGTGAGAAGAAGCAGCCGCCGCATGATCACACTCCGGGTTCGGCCGTCTCGGCCTTGTTGAGCTTGTCCTGATGGGCCTGTTCCGCCGCGGCCTTCTTCGCGGAAGACCGGCGGGACATCATGTTCAGGCCCTCCACCATCGCCGAGAATGCCATGGCTGCATAGATGTAACCCTTGGGCACGTGGACGCCGAAGCCGTCGGCGATCAGCACGGCGCCGATCATCAGCAGGAAGCCCAGAGCCAGCATGACCACGGTCGGGTTCTTGTCGATGAACTCGGCCAGCGGGTCGGCGGCCAGCAGCATGGTCAGCACGGCGAAGACGACGGCGATCATCATGACCACGACGTGGTCGGTCATGCCGACGGCGGTCAGGATCGAGTCGATCGAGAACACCAGGTCCAGCAGGATGATCTGGAAGATGGCCGAGCCGACGTTGTTGATGACGACTTCCTTCTTGTCCTTCTCCAGCAGGTCGTGGGACGGGGTGGTGTCCGTGGCGTGGTGGATTTCCTTCGTGGCCTTCCAGATCAGGAACAGGCCGCCGGCGATGAGGATGATTTCCTTCCAGCTGAAGGCCGTATCCCAGCCCGGCCCGGCGAGGCCGAGGTCGAAGACGGTCGCCTCAAGGCCGATGATCCAGCCGATGGTGGCCAGCAGGCCCAGGCGCATGATCAGCGCCAGACCGATGCCGATGCGACGGGTGCGCTGGCGATGTTCGGGCGGGAGTTTGTTCGACAGGATCGAGATGAAGATCAGGTTGTCGATGCCGAGCACCACTTCCATCACCACCAGGGTGATGAGGGCCGCCCATACGGTCGGGTCGGTGAAGAAGACGGAGAAGTCGAACATCGGTCGCAGTTTTCCTGAAGCGTAGCGCTGAAACCCCTCTGTAGCGGGACGGTTGCGGGTGCGGCAATGCGGCCTGATGTGGCGGCCTGTCCCGGTTGCGACAGAAGTGCAGGGGTGCTATCAGGCGCCCGGCTGAGCCGGAGGGCGCGTTAGTGAACGCGTCCCCAAAGTGCTTTCTCAAAGCATTTCAAGCCTTTGGCCGACGCGGGCACGCTGTCGGTCACGACCCGAACGCTAACCCGCGCGGACCTTATAAGTGGCTGACGATTTCAGAACGACGGAAGTCGGCGAGCGCTACGCACAAGCGCTGTTCGACCTGGCAGAAGAAAAAGGCGTTCTGGACGCCGTGCGCGCGGACCTGAAGTCCCTGCGCGCCGCCTGGCTGGAGAGCGCTGATCTGCGCCGTCTGGCGACCTCGCCGGTGCTGACGACTGAAGATCAGGTCAAGGGTCTGGTCGCGATCGCCGCCAAGGCGAAGTTCAGCGGCGTGACGCAGAATTTCCTCGGCCTGCTGGCCCAGAACGGCCGCGCCCGCGACCTGACCGCCGTGATCGCCGCCTTCGAGACGCTGTATGCGAAGAAGACGGGTCTCGTCGCCGCTGAGGTGGTGTCGGCCCAGGCGCTGACCGCCGCCCAGCTCAAGACCATCCAGACCACGCTCCGCACCTCGCTGGGCAAGGATCCGGAACTGACGACCCGTGTCGACCCGGCGATCCTGGGCGGCCTGAAGGTGAAGGTGGGCTCGAAGCTGTTCGACGCCTCGCTGAAGACCAAGCTCGACCAGATGAAATTCGCGCTCAAGCGCGCCTGACCAACGACGGCGCCCTGAACCAGCGCACAAAGAGACGAAGACAGAGAGATCCAAATGGACATCCGCGCCGCCGAAATCTCGGCCATCCTCAAGTCGCAGATCGCCAACTTCGGCGTTGAAGCCGACGTCTCGGACGTCGGCCAGGTGCTGTCGATCGGCGACGGCGTGGCCCGCATCCACGGCCTGGACAACGTTCAGGCCGGCGAAATGCTGGAGTTCCCCAAGGCCGGCGTGAAGGGCATGGCCCTGAACCTCGAGCGCGACAACGTCGGCGCCGTGATCTTCGGCTCGGACGCCGCCATCGCTGAAGGCGACGAAGTCCGTCGTCTGGGCGAAATCGTGGACGTGCCGGTCGGCAAGGGCCTGCTGGGTCGCGTCGTCAACCCGCTGGGCGAGCCGATCGACGGCAAGGGCCCGATCGTCGCCACCGAGCGCCGCCGCGTGGACGTCAAGGCTCCGGGCATCATCCCGCGCAAGTCGGTGCACGAGCCGATGCAGACCGGCCTGAAGGCCATCGACACCCTGATCCCGGTCGGCCGCGGCCAGCGCGAGCTGATCATCGGTGACCGTCAGGTCGGCAAGACCGCCGTCGCCATCGACACCATCCTGAACCAGAAGTCGGTCAACGCCACGGACGACGAGTCCGCCAAGCTGTACTGCATCTACGTCGCCATCGGTCAGAAGCGTTCGACCGTCGCGCAGATCGTGAAGACCCTCGAGGAGTCGGGCGCTCTGGAATACACCATCGTGGTCGCCTCGACCGCGTCGGAGCCGGCCCCGCTGCAGTTCCTGGCCCCGTTCGCCGGCACCGCCATGGGCGAGTATTTCCGCGACAACGGCATGCACGGCCTGATCGTCTATGACGACCTGTCGAAGCAGGCTGTGGCCTACCGCCAGATGTCGCTGCTGCTGCGCCGTCCGCCGGGCCGCGAAGCCTATCCGGGCGACGTCTTCTACCTGCACTCGCGCCTGCTGGAGCGTTCGGCCAAGCTGAACGGCGACTACGGCTCGGGTTCGCTGACCGCCCTGCCGCTGATCGAAACCCAGGCCAACGACGTGTCGGCCTACATCCCGACCAACGTGATCTCGATCACCGACGGCCAGATCTTCCTGGAATCGGACCTGTTCTACCAGGGCATCCGCCCGGCCGTGAACGTCGGCATCTCGGTGTCGCGCGTGGGTTCGTCGGCCCAGACCAAGGCGATGAAGAAGGTCGCCGGCACCATCAAGGGCGAGCTGGCCCAGTACCGTGAAATGGCCGCCTTCGCGAAGTTCGGCTCGGACCTGGACGCCTCGACCCAGAAGCTGCTGGCCCGCGGCGCCCGCCTGACCGAGCTGCTGAAGCAGCCGCAGTACTCGCCGCTGACCATGGAAGAGCAGGTCGTGTCGATCTACGCCGGCACCCGCGGCTATCTGGACGGCATCGCCGTCGGCGACATCGGCCGCTTCGAGAGCGAGCTGCTGGCCCGCATCAAGTCGTCGAACCCGGGCCTGCTGGAAGGCATCCGCACCAAGAAGGACCTGACCGCCGAGCTCGAAACCGAGCTGAAGGACGTTCTGGCCGCCTTCACCAAGACCTTCGCCTAAGTCTGACCCCCGGAAGCTGAAAGAGTAGCGCCCGATGGCCAGCCTCAAGGAAATGCGCAATCGGATCGACAGCGTGAAGTCCACGCAGAAGATCACGAAAGCCCTGAACATGGTCGCCGCGGCCAAGCTGAAGCGCGCCCAGGATCAGGCCGAAAGCGCCCGTCCCTATGCGAAGAAGATGGCCGCGGTCATCGCCAACCTGGCGGCCGGCGTCTCGGGCGACAGCGCTCCGAAGCTGCTGGCCGGCACCGGCGCCGACCAGAAGCACCTGGTCGTCGTCGCCACCGGCGACAAGGGTCTGGCGGGCGGCTTCAACTCGAACGTCATCCGCGCCGCGCGTGAACGGATCAACAGCCTGATTGCGGCCGGCAAGGATGTCCGCATCATCGCCGTGGGCCGCAAGGTTCGCGACGGTCTGACCCGTCTGTACGGTGAAAAGCTGATCCGCACCTTCGAGCTGAGCGAGCACAAGGTCATCGGCATGGCCGCGGCCGAGCCGATCGCCGCCCTGATCGCGGAAGAGTTCGAGGCCGGCAACGCCGACGTCGTGACCCTGTTCTACAGCCGCTTCCAGTCGGTCATCTCGCAGGTTCCGACCCCGCGTCAGCTGATCCCGGCCGTGGTGGACGGCGACGCCGCCCCGATCGACCTGAACGGCGCCGTGTACGAGTACGAGCCCTCGGAGGAGGAAATCCTCGAGACGCTTCTGCCGCGCAACATCACGACCCAGATCCTGGCCGCCCTGTACGAGAACCAGGCCAGCTTCTTCGGGGCCCAGATGGGCGCCATGGACAACGCCACCCGCAACGCCGGTGACCTGATCAACAGCCTGACCCTGCAGTACAACCGCAAGCGCCAGGCCCAGATCACCACCGAACTGATCGAAATCATCGCCGGCGCTGAAGCGCTCTGATCCGATCCACGCACAGACAAGACCTTCCGAACGGAACGAACCCGATGACCGACACCGCCGCCCCGAAGAAACCCGCCGCCAAGAAGCCGGCCGCCCCCAAGGCCGCCGCCACCAAGGCTCCGGCCGCCGCGAAAAAGACCGTCGCCCCGAAGGCTGTTGAAGCCGCCGGCGCCGGCCGCATCGCCCAGGTCATCGGCGCCGTCGTCGACGTCGAGTTCGACGGCCACCTGCCGGCGATCCTCAACGCCCTGCACACCCAGAACACCGACCAGAAGACGGGCGAGCCCTTCACCCTGGTTCTGGAAGTCGCCCAGCACCTCGGCGAGAACATGGTCCGCACCATCGCCATGGACACCACCGAAGGCCTGACCCGCGGTCAGCCGGTCTCGGACACCGGCACCTCGATCATGGCTCCGGTCGGCCCGGGCACGCTCGGCCGCATCATGAACGTCGTCGGCGAGCCGATCGACGAGCAGGGCCCGATCAAGACCGACATGTTCCGTCCGATCCACCGCGACGCCCCTTCGTTCGAAGAGCAGTCGACCTCGTCGGAAATCCTGGTCACCGGCATCAAGGTCATCGACCTGATGTGCCCCTACACCAAGGGCGGCAAGACCGGCCTGTTCGGCGGCGCCGGCGTCGGCAAGACCGTGACCATGCAGGAACTGATCAACAACATCGCCAAGGCCTACGGCGGTTATTCGGTTCTGGCCGGCGTGGGTGAGCGCACCCGCGAAGGCAACGACCTGTATCACGAGATGATCGAGTCCAACGTGAACGTGGACCCGACCAAGAATGGCGGCTCGACCGAAGGCTCCAAGTGCGCCCTCGTGTACGGCCAGATGAACGAGCCGCCCGGCGCCCGCGCCCGCGTCGCCCTGACCGGCCTGGCCCAGGCCGAGTACTTCCGCGACGAGGAAGGCAAGGACGTGCTGCTGTTCGTCGACAACATCTTCCGCTTCACCCAGGCCGGTTCGGAAATGTCGGCTCTGCTGGGCCGCATCCCGTCGGCGGTGGGCTATCAGCCGACCCTGGCCACCGAGATGGGCAACCTGCAGGAGCGCATCACCTCGACCAAGAAGGGCTCGATCACCTCGATCCAGGCCATCTACGTCCCGGCTGACGACCTGACCGACCCGGCCCCGGCCGCCTCGTTCGCCCACCTGGACGCCAAGACCGTTCTGTCGCGTGACATCGCCGCCCAGGCCATCTTCCCGGCCGTGGACCCGCTGGACTCGACCTCGCGGATCATGGACCCGCTGGTCATCGGCGAAGAGCACTACAACGTCGCCCGTTCGGTCCAGGAAGTCCTGCAATCGTACAAGGCCCTGAAGGACATCATCGCCATCCTGGGCATGGACGAGCTGTCGGAAGAGGACAAGCTGGTCGTCGCCCGCGCCCGCAAGATCTCGCGCTTCCTGTCGCAGCCGTTCTTCGTGGCCGAGCAGTTCACCAACTCGCCCGGCAAGTTCGTCGAGCTGGCCGACACCATCCGCTCGTTCAAGGGCATCGTGGCCGGTGAATACGACCACCTGCCGGAAGCCGCCTTCTACATGGTCGGTTCGATCGAAGAGGCCGTCGCCAAGGCCGAGAAGATGGCTTCGGAAGCCTGATCGACATGGCCGACAAGCTGAACTTCTCTCTCGTCTCGCCGGAACGCGAGGTCTTCTCGGGCCTCGTGGACCAGGTTGACGCGCCGGGCGTCGAGGGCGACTTCGGCGTCCTGGCCGATCACGCGCCCTTCATGACCGCCCTGCGCGAAGGCGTGGTCACGGTCATCGACGGCGCCTCGCGCCGCCAGTTCGAGGTTCACGGCGGCTTTGCCGACGTGACCCCGGCGGGCCTGACCATCCTGGCCGAGCAGGCCACGGAAGTCGTCGCGGCCTGACAGAGCGATGGCCAGACCGGACGGCGTTCTGGTTCTGGTGTGGATCGGGGTCATCCTCGGTCCGATCGTCTGCAGTCTTCTGATCCGGCGGTTGCTGCGCAGCCGCCGGATTTTTCTTGGCTGGAGCCTCGCCGCCGTCGTCGCGTCCGGATGGGCCTGCGGCGTCTGGGGCTTCCTGATCGAGCCCGCCACCCTGACGGTGCGCCACGTCACCATCGAGAGCGCCGCCTGGCGGGGCGAGCCGTTGCGCATCGGGGTCATCTCCGACACCCATGTCGCTGCGCCCCATACCGATGTGAAGCGCATCCGCCGTCTGGTCGAGCGCATGAACGCCGAGCATCCGGACGTGGTCATGCTGCTGGGCGATTATGTGGGCGGCCACGCCCCGGCGTCGGCACGCTCTTCGGCGGAGCAGGCGGAGATCCTGCAGGGCGTCGAGGCCTTCCGGGCGCTGCGCAGCCCGCTGGGGACCTGGGGCGTGCTGGGCAACCACGACAGCTGGTATGACGACGCCGCGGTCGCCGCCGCCATGACCCGGGGCGGGGTGCGCCTGCTGGACAATCACGCGGCGCGGGTTGAGCGGCCGGGCGGGGCCTTCTGGATCGGCGGTCTGGCCGACATGCACTCGCGCCGCGAGCCGCCTTTGGTCAGCGTGACGCTCCGGGAGGTGACGGACGCCGATCCCGTCGTCCTGATGACCCACTGGCCGGACCCCTTCGTCGAGGTCCCGCCCCGGGTCGCCCTGACGCTGGCGGGCCATACCCACTGCGGGCAGGTAAACCTGCCGATCATCGGCCGACCGGTCGCCGCCTCCCCGGCCTCCGAGCGTTGGCCCTGCGGCCTCTATGACGAGGGTGGGCGCAAGCTGTTCGTGACCGGCGGGGTCGGGGTCTCCATCCTGCCGGTGCGGTTCCGCGCGCCGCCCGAGATCGTCATCGTCACCCTGCGCGCCCCGGCGGCCTGATGCCCGCCCTTGACCCCCGCGCCGGGCGCCCTAGATAGCCCCTGCAAGACGAGGCCACGTCCTCGCTCCTCGCCCTTGGGCGTGGACCAAGTCCGGGACGGCCCGGCCCTTTGCAAGGAGGGCCGTATTCCGATGGCCTGGATTTCACTTCTTATCGCCGGCGTTCTCGAGATCGTCTGGGCCTATTTCATGAAGCAGTCGCACGGCTTCACCCGCCTGTGGCCCAGCATCGCCACGCTCGGCTTCATGGCGGTCAGTTTCGGCCTGCTGTCCTTCTCGATGAAGACCCTGCCCATGGGCACGGCCTATGTCATGTGGACCGGCATCGGCGCGGTCGGCGCCTTCATCGTGGGCGTCGTCCTGCTAGGCGAGCAGATCAATCCGCTGCGCATTCTGGCGGCGGTGCTGGTGGTGTCGGGTCTGGTGCTGTTCCGCCTGGCCCCGGGCGGCGAGGCGCACTGACGTTGCAGCGGGGCGGAGCCGGGTGCTAGAGGGCCCAAAAGGAGGCTCCCATGCTCGAACTCCGCCCCGGCTGCGAATGCTGTGACCGCGACCTGCCGCCGGACAGCCCTGACGCCCGCATCTGCACCTTTGAATGCACCTTCTGCGCCGACTGTGTGGACACGGTGCTGAAGGACGTCTGCCCCAACTGCGGCGGCGGCTTCATGCCCCGCCCGATCCGTCCGGCGAACAAGCTGGGCAAGTTCCCGGCCTCGACGAAGCGGGTCGTCCGGCAGGACTGCGCGGCGGCCTGAAGCGCCTCGGGCGCTGTCAGATCAGCAGGGCGCTGAACGTTGACACCACGGCTTGGTAGGCCTCGCGCTTGAACGGCACGATCAGGTCGGGGGCCTCGTCCAGACGGCCCCAGCGCCAAGCGTCGAACTCGACCTCCTCGTGCTGTTCGAGGTCGATCTCGGACTCCTCGC
The DNA here is from genome assembly GCF_042666595.1 of Brevundimonas sp. GCM10030266. NCBI lineage: Bacteria > Pseudomonadati > Pseudomonadota > Alphaproteobacteria > Caulobacterales > Caulobacteraceae > Brevundimonas > Brevundimonas sp. GCM10030266. The sequence continues at coordinate 532,243 of NZ_JBHTCY010000001.1, read as the reverse complement.
CGGTGAAGCGGAAGGCGAACCATTTCTGCTTCTGGCCCTTCCAGCCGCGCGCCTGTTTCGAGCCGCCGTAGCCCTCGGGGAAGTCATAGGCGACCCACTGGCTGATCTCGCCGATCAGCTCGGCGGAGGTGACGCCGGTCTCCTCGGCCAGTTCGCGGCGGGCGGCGTCCAGATAGTCCTCGCCCTCGTCCACCCCGCCCTGCGGGAACTGCCAGTTATACGGCCCCGGCGTCCCGGCGCGCCGCCCGTACCAGACGCGTCCGTCCGGATGGAACAGCACGACGCCGACGTTGGGGCGGTATTGGCTCAGATCAGTCATCTGGAGAGGTGCCAGGTTCTAGGTTCTTGGGATCAGGTTTCGGGCGGGTCGTCCTACCCTAGAACCTAGAACCTAGAACCTGGAACCCGGAACCTGAAACCTATCTTCCCGGCCGCGCCGCCATCGCCGAGGCCGGCGCCAGTTGCAGGCCGCGGGCGTCCAGACCGGCAGTCCAGCGGGCCACGGCCTCGACGGTGACGGGATAGCTGAAGCCCGAGCCCATCGCCTGCCCGCGCGCCTTGGCGAGGGCCTCCAGCGCGTTCAGCTGGCCGATGATGGCGGCGGGGGACTGTTCGTCATCGATGACCCGGTTCGCGCTGGCCCGGGCCCAGCCGCCCGGTTTGCGGTTCATGGAGCCGTCGTCGATGAAGGCCACGCCCCGGTTGCGCAGGATGCCCATGAAGGTGTCCATGCCGCTGTCCGAGGTCTGGAAGCGGTCGCCCAGATAGTTGGTCACCGCGAAATAGCCGGTGGCGCGGCTGAGCAGCCAGTTCATCTTGGCCGTGATCTCGGTGTCGTCGGCCGAGGCCAGCAGGGTGTAGGGGCCGGGATCGTTGGCCGGGTAGCCGGTGGGCTCCATCGGCATCTCGATCATCACCTCATGGCCCTGGGCGCGGGCGGCGTCGATCCAGCCCTGCAGGCCCTCGGCATAGGGGACGAAGCTCAGCGTCACTTCCGGCGGCAGCCGTTCGATGGCGGCGCGGGTGGTCACGGCGTTGAGGCCCAGACCGCCGACCACGATGGAGATGCGCGGCTTGCCGTTCGAGCGGAAGGGGCGGGCGTAGGCCTGGGCGGGCACCCGGCCGTCCGGGGCGATGCGGGGCAGCTGACCGTCCGGACCCGGCTGGTGCAGGGCGGCGATGGGGGCGGCGGCCAGGGGCTGGGCGGGCAGGCGCGGGGCGGTCACCGGTGCGCCGTCGCCCGACACGGTGGCGCCGTCCGGCAGGGTGAGCACGGCCTGTCCCATCAGCGACGGGTCCATCGAACCGTCGCCGGTCAGGTCGGCGTAGGCGCCCATGGAGAAGGCTTCCATGCCCGAGGGCGCCTGGGGCGCGGCTTCCGGCTGACGATGCAGGCTGGCGCTGGCCGACGGGGCTCCGGCGCGCGGATCGCCCAGCACGGTGACGAAGAGGGCTGCGGCGCCGAGCAGCAGAAGCCCGGCGGCGCTGACCGCGACCGGCGGCTTCTTCAGGATGCGGCCGACGGGGGCCAGACGGTCGCGCAGGGACGCCTTCGCCGGAGGGGCTCCGGCGGTGGCGGCGAGGGCGGACTGACGCTTGGCGAACATGGACGGTGAGCGCGCTCGAGGGTGAGGCCCTGACGGACCCCTTCAAGGCTCACATTGCCGGGCGCCGGTTAAGAAACCCTAACGGCGCATTAGCCATGAAGAGGCTTATTCGCCCGGGCTTTCCGTCGATCCGTTGTCCGCCAGGACCGTGCCCGGCGCCGTGACGACGATGCCGGTCGGCGCCGCGGCCAGCTGCGACAGGCGACCACCGGCCCGCAGCACGTCGAAGGCGCGCTCCAGCTGGTAGTCCTTGTCCTTGTCATAGTCCGGACCCGGCGCCTCGTGCGGCACGTGGGCGCCCTTGCGTTCTGCGCCGATGGAGCCGTCCAGCGCCGTGGCGTAGGCGGCCTCGGAATAGATGAAGCTGGAGCGGGACACGATGCGCGCCTCGGCTTCCGAACGGGCGACCTCCAGATCCGGCTCGATGCCGATCTTCTGGATCGAGGAGCCGGACGGCGTGAAGTACCGGGCCGTGGTGATCGACAGGGCGCCGTCCGCGCCATTGCGCAGCGGAATGACCGTCTGCACCGAACCCTTGCCGAAGCTGGTCAGGCCCACGACGGTCGCGCGCTGGTGATCCTTCAGGGCGCCGGCGACGATTTCCGAGGCAGAGGCCGAGCCGTAGTTGACCAGCACGACCAGCGGCAGGCCGCCGCTCAGGTCGCCCGGCTGGGCGGCGTAGCGCATGATCTGGTCCGGCTTGCGCCCGCGCTGGCTGACGATCTCGCCCCGTTCGAGGAAGGCGTCCGACACGGCGATGGCCGCGTCCAGCAGGCCCCCGCCGTTGTTGCGCAGATCGATCACATAGCCCTTCAGCGCCGGGTTCTCGGTCTTCAGGCGGTTGATGGTCTCGGTCAGTTCGCGGCCGGTGTTCTCGTTGAAGGTCGAGATGCGCAGATAGCCGAACTCGCCCTCGATGCGGCCAGTGACCGACTCGATGCGGATGACCTCGCGGGTCAGGGTGACTTCGCGGGGCTCCTCGCCGTCCCGCAGGAAGGTGACCTTGACCGAGGTGCCGACGGCGCCGCGCAGCTTGTCCGAGACCTGGCTGACGGTCAGGCCCGAGGCGCTCTGGCCGTCGATGGCCGAGATGACGTCGCCGGCGTTGACGCCCGCCCGGGCCGCCGGGCCGCCGTCCATCGGCGAGATGATCTTCACCAGCCCGCCTTCCGACGAAATGGTCAGGCCGACGCCGGAGTAGTGACCCTCGGTCCGCTCGCGCAGCTCGCCATAGCCGTCCGGCGGCAGATAGTTGGAGTGCGGGTCCAGGGCCGTCATCATGCCCTGCAGGGCGGCCTCGACCAGCTTCTTGTCATCGACCGGCACCACATAGGCCTGCTCGACAATGCCCAGCACGTCGCCGAACAGGCTGATCATGCGGAAGGCCTCGTTGCGCGGAGTCTGCCCGGCGGCGGTCGCGGCCCCCAGACCGACAACGGTGGCGGCGGCGGCGCCGATCATCAGCAGCTTACGCATGAGTCTTCTTCTTGAGCGGGCCGGGAAAGCGGCCTTGTGGTCGGCAGTAACATCTGTCCGGACGACGAAATCATGGCCGTCCGGGCGCGGTGGATAAAATCAGCGTCAACGTCCCTTGGGAAGCGGTTTCGCGGGGAAAGGGCCCCGGGCGTGCTTAATCCAGCCAGGGCGCCGGATCGATCGCCCGCTCATCGCGGCGTAACTGGAACCAGACCTCGCCGTCCTCGCCGGTGCGGCCCAGGGTCTGGCCGTCCGAGACGCGGGTTCCGGTCGAGACCGAGACCTCTTCCATGCCGGCGATCACCGCGCGCCAGCCCGGCCCCAGATCGATGATCACCACCTCGCCCCAGCCGGACAGAGGGCCGACGAAGACAACCTCTCCGGCGGCGGGGGCGCGGGCCTCCAGCCGGTTCGCGCGCCAACGCCAGCCGCTCGTGCGCGGACCGAAACGGGTGTCGGGCGCGCCGCCGACCGGCGGGGTCAGGCGATTGCGGCCGGCGGGCAGGCGGGCCACGGTGGTCGGGGCGTCGGCTTCGGGCGTCGGCACGGTGGCGCCGAGGCTGCGCAGACGGCTTTCCAGCGCCCGACCGGCCCGTTCGGCCTCGGTCGCCTCGGCGCGCAGCACCGCTCGCAGCGCCGTCTTGCGCGCGGTCAGGGATTCAATCTCGCTCTGCCGGTCGCCCCGGGCGCTTTCCGTGGTGAACAGTTGCTCGCTGTTCAGCGCCGCCAGCCGTCGTACGCGGGTCAGCTCGGACTGCTCGTCCATCAACGCCCGGGTCCGCGCGCGCAGTTCAGGCGCGATGGCGCGCATCAGGATGGAGGCCCGCACGGCGTTCACCGCCTCTTCCGACGGCACCAGCAGGGGCGGGGGCGGCTTGCGGCTCATCATCTGCAGGGCCGACAGCAACCGGGCCTGTCGGCCGCGCGCCGCCGACAGCTTCGCCACGAGCGCCGCCTCGCGCTGACCCAGTTCGCGCAGCCGGGTGCGCTGGGCGTTGATCAACTGGTCGTCGGTGTTCACCGCGGCGGTCAGGCGGGACAGCTCGCGTTCGAGGGAGGCGATCTCGTTGGCGGCCTCCTCGGCCTCGGCGCGAAGCCTGCGGGCGCGGGTCAGCTCGTCGCGATACTCGGCCTGCAGGCGCGCGACCTCGCCCCGCTCCTGCGGCGCCGCGGCGGCGACGGGCAGGGCGATGGCGCCGACCAGAAAAATGGCGAACAGGGACCGCATTCAGTCCCGATGATAGGGCGATCCGGCCAGAATGGTCACGGCCCGGTACAGCTGTTCCGCCAGCATCGCGCGCGCCAGGGCGTGCGGCCAGGTCTGGGGGCCGAAGGCCAGGGTCGAACCGGCGGCCGCGCGCACGCTGGCGTCCAGACCGTCGGCCCCGCCGATGGCGAAGACCAGCCGCCGCTCGCCGCGATCGCGCAGCATGGCGATGTGGTCGGCGAAGGCGCGGCTGGAGAAGGTCTTGCCCCGCTCGTCGCAGGCGATCAGGTGCGCGCCCTCGGCGGCCTTGAGGATCAGCTCGGCCTCGGGCGCCTTGCCCGGCTTGCGGGGCTCCAGATCGATCAGCTCCAGCGGCCCGAGCCCCAGCGCCCGGCCCGCCAGGGTGGCGCGCTGGGCGTAGTCGTCGGCGAGCATGGCTTCAGGCCCGCGTCCCGGCTTGCCGATCGCGATGACGCCCAGCTTCATGGGAGGCTCAGCCGATCAGGCGCGGCTGTCGGTGCGGTGGCCGCTGTCGACCGACCAGATCTTCTCGATGTTGTAGAAGGTGCGCACTTCCGGGCGGAACAGGTGGACGATGACGTCGCCCGCATCCAGCAGAACCCAGTCGCAATGCGGCAGGCCCGAGACCTTGACCTTGCCCAGACCCATTTCCTTCATCAGCCGCTGCAGGTGATCCGCCAGCGCGCCGACGTGGCGGTGCGAGCGGCCCGAGGCCACGATCATGGCGTCCGACATGGGGCTCTTGCCGCGCAGGTCGATCAGGACGATGTCCTGCGCCTTGTCTTCGTCGAGCTTGGCCAGAATGGCGTTCTCGAGGTCCGTCAGGCCGATGGGGAGGGGCGCTTCCTGACCATCTTCAGAGCGGACGGGCTCGAACTCGTCCATCTCGTGCGCCGTGTTGGAAACGGCGTCGTCTTGCGCGTCATACGCGGTAGAGGGGGTCAGCGGAGGGCTCCGGGGGTGGTTACTAAAGCGGCAGCCTAGCACAAACCCGACCGGGCGTCACGCACCTGAGCCTTTGGCCGCCTGACGCAGGGCCGTGGACGACCTCGGGTTCAGCGGCGCGGTCAGATAGGTCCAAGCCGGAGCCTCGAGATCGGGCAGCAGTCGCGCCCTTTCCGAAGGCACCCGGGCGCCCGCGAACCGCGCCGCCGCCGGCGCCGTGCGGCTGTCCAGAAGCGAGCCGGGGCGGGCGATCACCGCCATCGGCATCAGGCGCGCGATGTCGGTCCAGCCGCGCCATTTGTGGAAGCTGGCCAGGTTGTCGGACCCCATCAGCCAGACGAACCGCACCCCCGGATGCCGGGCGACGAGCGCCCGCAGGGTGTCCACCGTCCACTGGGTGCCCATCCGGGTCTCGACGTCGGAAATGATCATCGACGGCCCGCTGGCGGCCAGTTTCGCGGCCCCCGCCGCCGAGGCCATGCGATCGGCCAGGGGCGCGCTCTCGCGGGCGTCCTTCAGCGGGTTCTGCGGCGAGACCAGCCAGACGACCCGGTCCAGCCCCAGCCGGCGCAGGGCGGTCTCGGCGACGTGGGCGTGGCCGTCATGGGCGGGGTTGAACGAGCCGCCGAACAGGCCGACCGCCATGCCGGGGGTCAGGTCCAGACCGTCACGCAGCGCGCCCCGGCGGGGACCGGAGTTTCTCGGCGCGGGACCGGCGTGAAAGAAGGACAAGGCGGGCTCGCGCGACTTATGCTCACCCGCGCCCTAACACGTCGAAACCGGACTGTCGCGTGCGATCCGCGCGCGGAGCGTTTCTCAACCGCCGAAGTCGGTGCAGTGGGTGTGCATGCGGGTCTGGTACTGCTCGAGGGGCCCGATCCCGACCTCCGCCCGCATGGCCTCGACACGTTCCGGGTCTTCGAGGGTGTTGGGCTCCCAGCGCCCCGGCGCGACGCAGCGGCCCTGGGTGGCGTAGCGCTGTGGCCGGTCCTCTCCTACGGCGACGCGGTCATACAGATAGGCATGGTTGGCGGGCCGGACCTCGCCGCTGGCGGCCAGCGGTTCGAGGATCGCCAGGACGTGCCGCTGGAAGTCACGGTCGTTGTCGGCATGCTGGGCCATCAGCCAGGCCGAGTTGGAGGCGGCGGCGCCTGTGGCAGAGATGGTATACCAGCCGTTGGCCGCCACATCGGCCTTCAGCCATTCGGTATTGTCGTGGTCCAGACTGCAGGTCGCGCGGATCAGGCGGCCATGGACACGCGCCGTCGCCGCCGGGCTCAGTTCGCCCCAGACCTGAGTCCCACCGCCGAAGGCGTAGCGATACAGCTGGTCCTTCGCCGTCCGGCGCAGCAGTTCGCGGGCGCGCGGGTTCGTTTCCGCCGCCAGCGCCGTGTAGCGGTCAGAGGCCCATTTGAACGGCTCTTCGGTCGCGATCTGACCGTTCTCGATGCCCTCCGCGAACAGGGTCCATCTGGCCCAGGCGTCCGCTGCGGCGGCGCGATCATCATCGAAGGTCGCGCGGTCGGCGGCCTCGGCGGCGGCGGCCAGATTGGCCTGAAGTTCGCCCTCGGCCTCGGTCAGGCAGCGCTGCGGCCCGCCGGGCGTCACCGCCCGACGCCAGACGGCATCGGACATCGCCTTCAGGTCCACGCCCTCCGCCTTGAGCGCCATATAGTCGAAATCGCGCGCGGCCCCCGCGTCCTCGGCCAGCGCGGCCAGAACCGGCGTCAACGGGACCGGAGCAGGGGGCGGCGGCGCGTCCTGGAAGGCCGCCGTCATCAGGGCGACGGCCGTCACGGCCGGAATAATGGTGAAGCGAAACATCGGAAGCCCTCCCGTTCGCCGGGAAGAACAGCCGCGCTTCAAGGCAGGATCAAGGCCTCAGCTCAGGGCTGCCAGCCGCCAGGCGTCTCGACGACGCCCTCGTCCTCGTCATCGACGCGGGTCAGTTCGCCGCGCGTCTTGCGGACCTCGATCCAGGCGGCGCGCAGCAGTTCGGTCACGCCCTCACCGGAAACGCCCGAGACCAGATACGGCGTCTTGCCAGAGGCGGCCTTCAGGGCGGCGGCCTTCTCCTCGCGCTCTTCCTCGGACAGGGCGTCGATCTTGTTCAGCGCCAGCAGCTCGGTCTTGTCCGCCAGGCCTTCGCCATAGGCGTCCAGTTCGCCGCGGATGATCCGCCAGGCCTCGACCACATCCTCCTGTGTCCCGTCGATCAGGTGGATCAGCGAGGCCGACCGCTCGACGTGTCCCAGGAAGCGTGTGCCCAGACCCGCGCCTTCCGAGGCGCCCTCGATCAGGCCGGGGATGTCGGCGATGACGAACCGCTCGGTCGGGCTCAGGTCCACCATGCCGAGGTTGGGCGCCAGGGTGGTGAAGGGGTAGTCGGCGATCTTGGGCTTGGCCGCGCTGGCCGCCGCCAGGAAGGTCGACTTGCCCGCGTTCGGCAGGCCCGCCAGACCGATGTCGGCGATCAGTTTCAGGCGCAGCCAGATCCAGCGCTCCTGACCTTCCTGACCGGGGTTGGCGTAGGTCGGGGCCTGGTTCTGCGGGCCCTTGAACCGGGTGTTGCCCCAGCCGCCGTTGCCGCCCTTCAGCAGCATCTCGGTCATGCCGGCGCGGTCCATGTCCAGCAGCACCGTCTCCTTGTCCTCGTCCAGAACCTGGGTGCCGACCGGAACCTTCAGGATGACGTCCTCGCCCTTGCCGCCGTGCATCTGGCGGCCCTGACCGTGGTGGCCGGTCTGGGCTTTGAAATGCTGCTGGTAGCGATAGTCGATCAGGGTGTTCAGGCCGTCGACGGCCGTGATCCAGACGTTGCCGCCATGGCCGCCGTCGCCGCCGTCCGGCCCGCCGTTCGGGATGAATTTCTCGCGCCGGAAGGACACGGAGCCGCCGCCGCCGTTGCCGCTGCGGATATAGATCTTGGCCTGGTCGAGGAACTTCATCGCGGGATTTCTTTGGCGCTACCGCTCGCGACGCGGTCGCTCGCTGCTTGAGCGCCGTGCCTATACCCGAAGAGAGCGGCGATTTACAGGCCGGTCGCCGGAAGCGGCCTCTTGCCGGATTCCGCGGCTCAGCTCACCCTCCCCGGTTGTGAAGATCGATCCTTCCAGCCTGATGAACCTGCTGACGCCGTTGAGGGCGTCGGCGGACGCGCGTCAGGAGAAGCTGGCGGCGCAGCAGTCCGCGAAGCTGCGTGAGGCGCAGACCGCGTCGGAAACCCTGAAATCCCGGTCCAGCGAAGCCTCCGAAGAGCGCAAGGCCGCCGCCCGGCAGAAGATCGAACAGCTCAAGGCCCGGCTGCAGATGCTGCGCTCCATGGTCGGCGTGGACCCGGAAGGCATCGCCCGGATCGCCGCCCAGCTGGCGCGGGAGCTCGGCGCGGCGGTGAAGGCCTATGCCTCGGCGGGCGGCAACACCGCCGGGATGAGCGCGACGGGCGCGCCCGCCGTCGCATCGACCGATGCGGGCGCCGCCGGAGCCGCCGGCGCCGAAGGGCAGGCCGGGGCGCAGTCCGATGCACAGTCCAATGCACAGGCGCAGCCCGAGGCTACGTCCGGCGCTGCGGAACAACAGGGCCCCGCGAAGGGCGGATCGGGTGAGGAGACGAAGTCGTCCAACCCCTATCAGCAGGCCATCGACGAACAGAAGTCCCAGGCCGCCGAGTCGGCCCGCCGCAGCGGTGAGAAGCAGGCCGACAGCGAACTGATGGCCGAGGTGCGCCGCATGGCGGCCGAGCTGAAGACCCTGATCAAACAGGCGACGGACAAGGCGAAGGCCGGGGAGCCGGACGCGGTGTCCCCACAGGAAGCCCGCGAGCTCGATGGCGCAGCCGCCGAACTGGACCGCGCGGTCCAGCAGGCCGGGGCCGACCTGGGCGGCGGGCTGGTGTCGTTGCTGGTCTGACCCGATACGAAAAGGGCGGGACCGTCGCCGATCCCGCCCCTCCATTTCAGTTCGGCTGAAAGGCTTATTTGGCCCAGACGCCGTACGGATCGCTCCACGGCATATCCAGCGCTTCGGCGACGGCCGGATAGGTCAGCTCGCCCTTCAGGACGTTCAGGCCGCGCGCGAGGTGCGGGTTGTCCTTCAGCGCGTCCAGACCCTTGTTGGCCAGCGCCAGGCCGAAGGGCAGGGTGGCGTTGTTCAGGGCTTCCGACGAGGTGCGCGGGGCGGCGCCCGGCATGTTGGCGACGCAGTAATGGACGACGCCGTCGATGACATAGGTCGGGTCTTCGTGGGTCGTGGCGTGGCTGGTCTCGAAGCAGCCGCCCTGGTCGATGGCGACATCGACCAGCACCGAGCCGGGCTTCATCAGCTTCAGATGCTCTTTCTTGATCAGCTTGGGCGCTTCGGCGCCCGGAACCAGCACGGCGCCGATGATGACGTCGGCCTTGACCAGTTCTTCCTCGATCGCGCCGATCGAGGAGTAGCGGGTGATCACGCGGCCCTGGGTCACTTCGTCGATATAGGCCATGCGCGGGATCGAGCGCTCGAGAACCACGACTTCGGCGCCCAGACCCATGGCCATGCGCGCTGCGTTCAGGCCGACGACGCCGCCACCCAGCACCAGCACGCGGGCCGGGGCTACGCCCGGAACGCCGCAGAACAGCAGGCCCATGCCGCCGTTGTGCTTCAGCAGGGTCTCGGCGGCCGAGAAGACGGCGATCCGGCCGGCGACTTCCGACATCGGGGCCAGCAGCGGCAGGCCGCCGCGCGCATCGGTGACGGTCTCATAGGCCACGGCGGCGCATTGCGAGGCGATCAGCCCCTTGGTCTGCTCGGGATCGGGCGCCAGGTGCAGGTAGGTGAACAGGATCTGGTCTTCGCGGAGCATCTCCCACTCGACCTTCTGCGGCTCCTTCACCTTCACGATCATGTCGTTGGCGGCGAAGATTTCAGCAGCCGTGTCGACGATGCTCGCGCCCGCCTTGACGTAGTCGGCGTCGGTGAAGCCGGCGCCCAGACCGGCGCCCTTCTCGATCGAGACCAGATGACCGTGGGCCACATACTCGCGCACGGCGGTCGGCGTCAGGCCGATGCGGTGCTCGTTCTTCTTGATTTCCTTGGGGACGCCGACGCGCATGGGAGAATCCTCTGCCTGAACGATGACGGGCGCACTCTGTGGCGGCTCCGTTTCGAGCGCAATCTAGCGATGGTGTGAACGCAGGTTCCTGTTCTTTTTGCTGACTGAACGCCATACAGTCGAAGAATCTGCGAAAGAGGGTCTGGATGAAGACGGTTTCCGCTGCGGTTCTGGACGAGACCGACCGGAAGATGCTTCGCGCGCTTCAGGGCGACGGACGCATGACCAATGCCGATCTGGCGCGGGCGGTGAACCTGTCCGAAAGCGCCTGCCTGCGTCGCCTGCGCGCCCTGGAAAGCGCCGAGGTCATCAGCCGCTACGCCGCCATCATCAACGAGCGCGCGGTCGGCCTGCCGATCAGCGTCTTCGTGACCGTAACCCTGTCCTCACAGGCGGAGAGCGCCCTGACCGCCTTCGAGACCGCTATCGCCACCGTGCCCGAGGTGGTCGAATGCTATCTGATGACCGGCGGCTCGGACTATCTGCTGCGCCTGGTCGTGCGCGACGTCGATGACCTCGAACGCGTCCACTCCCGCGAGCTGACCCGCATTCCCGGCGTCACCCGCGTCTCCTCCAGCGTCGCGATGCGGACGGTGGTGAAGCGGGGCGCGCTGCCGGTCTGATCAGACGTAGAAGCCCTCGCGCAGGTTGATGCCGTGCTCGACCCAGACCTTCAGGGCGGCCAGCATTTGTGACCAGCCCTGGCAGTTGCCGAAGGCCGCCTTCAGTCCGGTCGGCGTCTCGTTCCAGCCGCCTTCCTCGATGGTCACCAGCGTCCGGCCGTCATCCAGCGGTTCGAAGGTGAAGACGACGGTGGTCATATAGGCGGCGCGGACAACCGGATCGCCGTCCTCCGGCGGGCCTTCATTGGCCTCCCATTGAAGGACGATCCGACGGTTCGGCTCGACCTCCACGATCTCCACCGGGAAGGCGCCGGGGAAGTCGGCGAAGTCCCACTGCACAGTCTTGCCGGTCTCCATCCGTCCGACGGCGCCGCCGGTGGTGAAATAGGCCGACAGCTTCGCCGGATCGGCGACGGCCTCGAACACCTCCTCGACCGGGCGGGCGATGCGGCCGGACACCTTGAACTTCAGTTCCATCGGTCTTGCTCCTTGCTCGCGGCCAATAATGTTATATTCTTATAACATGTCAAGCGACGCGAATCAGGACCGTGTTTTCAAGGCCTTGTCGGCTGGCGTGCGTCGCGAAATGCTGGATGCGCTGAAGGATGCGCCGCAGACGACGGGGGCGCTGTGCGAGCGGTTTCAGCCGCTGGATCGCTGCACGGTGATGCAGCATCTGAAGGTGCTGGAAGGCGCCGACCTGATCATCGTCCAGCGCAAGGGGCGGGAGCGGTGGAACCACCTCAACCCCCTGCCGATCAAACAGGTGCATGATCGCTGGATCGGCCCGCATGCGGCGCGGGCCGTCGACGTGCTGGACCGGCTGAAGACCGATCTGGAAGGCGCGGACTGACGCCTACTTCAGGGCCAAGGTGACAGCCTTGATGTCCACGTACTCGTCGATGCCGTGGATCGAGCCCTCCTTGCCGTAGCCGGAGGACTTCACCCCGCCGAACGGGGCCACGGCGGTCGAGATCAGGCCGGTATTCACCCCGCACATGCCCGCCTCGATATGGCGGCCGATGCGGAAGGCGCGGTCCAGATCGCGGGTGAACAGGTAGGAGGCCAGGCCGAACTCGCTGTCATTGGCCTTGGCCAGCACTTCCTCTTCCGTCTCGAACGGGAAGACCGGGATCAGCGGGCCGAAGGTCTCCTCCTCGCGGAACAGCTTGTCGTCGCCGCCCAGCGTCACGGTCGGCTGGAAGAAGCGGCCGCCCAGCTCGTGGCGCGCGCCGCCGGTCAGCACCCTGCCGCCCGCCGCCTGCACCTTGGTCAGATGATCTTCCACCTTGGTGATCGCCTTGTCCTCGATCAGCGGGCCGACCTTCACGCCCGGTTCGAAGGCGAGTCCGACGGGAATCTTCGCCACCTCAGCGGCCAGCTTCGTGGCGTATTCCTCCGCGACCGAGGCCTCGACATAGACCCGGTTCGGGCAGACGCAGGTCTGGCCCGAGTTGCGGAACTTGCCCTTGATCGTCTCGGCCACGGCGAGGTCGAGGTCGGCGTCGGCGAAGACGATCAGCGGCGCGGCGCCGCCCAGCTCCATCGACACGCGCTTCAGGGTCGGGGCGCATTGCTCGGCCAGCTTGCGGCCCACAGGCGTCGAGCCGGTGAAGCTCAGCTTGCGGATGTCCGGCGAGGCGGTCAGCACGCCGCCGATGGTTGCCGCGTCGCCGGTGATGACGCTCAGCGCCCCCTTGGGCAGGCCGGCCTGATAGGCCAGCTCGGCCAGCGCCAGGGCGGTGAACGGCGTCTGGCTGGCCGGCTTGACCACGGCGGTGCAGCCCGCCGCGAAGGCCGGACCCAGCTTGCGGGTCAGCATTGCGGCGGGGAAGTTCCAGGGCGTGATCAGGGCGCAGGGGCCGACGGCCTCGCGGAAGGTCAGGATGACATGACCCAGCGGACTGTCCTGCGTCTCGCCGATCAGTCGCTCGGCCTGCCCGGCGAACCATTTGATGAAGCCGTTGGCGTAAGCGACCTCGCCCTTGGCCTCCTCGAACGGCTTGCCGTTCTCCAGCGCCATCAGGGCGCCCAGCCCCTCGGTGTTCTCGTCGATGAGCCGCGCCCATTCGCGCAGGAAGGCGGCCCGCTTGTGCGGATCGGACCGCGACCAGCCGGGGAAGGCCTCAACCGCCGCAGCGATAGCTTTCTCCGTTTCGGCGACGCCCAGATCGGGGATGTGGCCGATCACCTCGCCGGTCGCCGGATCGTCCACCGCGATACGGGCCGACCCGGTGACGGCCTCCCCCGCGATGAAGGCGTGCTCGCGAAGGAGCTTCAATCCGGCGTCGCGGGGGGAGGTCGTCATGGTGTCCATCCGGTTCTGAACGCGTCAGTCCCCGATCGTGTCCAGGTCGCGGCCCATGGTCTCCGGCAACCAGAACAGGCTGACGGTGACGGCCACGACCGTGAAGGCGACCGAGTACCAGAGTCCGAAATAGATATTCCCCGACGCCGCCACCAGAGCGAAGCTGGCCGCGGGCAGAAGTCCGCCGACCCAGCCGGTGCCGATGTTGTAGGGCAGGCTCATCGCCGTGTAGCGCACCCGGGTCGGGAACAGCTCGACCAGCGCCGCCGCCTGCGGACCGTAGAGGGCGCAGGCCGCCACCATGAAGATCATCAGGATGGCGAAGGTCAGGGGCATGTTGATCCGCGCCGGGTCGGCCTTCTCGGGATAGCCGGCGGCGGTCAGGGCGGCGCGGGCGCGGGTTTCGACATCGGTGCGGGCGGTCTTCAGCGCGACCGGATCGAGACCTGCGCCGTTGACCGAGGCGACCTCGGCCCCGCCGACGTGGATCACGGTCGCAGCGCCCTTCGGCGCGTCGATGGTCTCATAGGGGATGCCGGCGTTGGACAGGGCGATCCGCGCGATGTCGCAGGAGCTGGAGAAGACCGCCTTGCCGATCGGATCGAACAGCAGGCTGCAATCCGCCCGATCGGCCACGACCGTCACCGGACTGTGGATCTGCGCCTCCGCCAGCGCCGGATTGGCGGCGCGGGTCAGGGCGTGGAAGCCCGGGAAGAAGGCGACCAGCGCCAGCACCATGCCGAACAGCATGACCGGTTTGCGCCCGACCCGATCCGACAACCAGCCGAAGAAGATGTAGAGGAAGGCCGAGGCCACGGTGACCATCAGCACCAGCTGGTCGACCGTGTTGGTGTCGACCCTGAGCACCTTCTCCATGAAGAAGCGGGTGTAGAAATACCCGCAGTACCAGACCGCCCCCTGGGCGATCATGATGCCGAACAGGGCGATCAGGACGAAGCGGCCGTTCTTCCATTGCAGAAAGGCCTCGCGGTAGGGCGCGCGGTTCTCACCGGCTTCCGCCTCCATCCGCTTGTAGGCCGGGCTTTCGTTCAGCTTCAGCCGGATCCACAGCGACACCGCCAGCAGCAGGGCCGACAGCAGGAAGGGAATGCGCCAGCCCCAGTCGTCGAAGGCCTCGGTCCCGACGATGGCGCGGGTGATCAGGATGACCGCGAGCGCCCCGATCAGGCCCATTGCGGCCGTGGTCTGGATCCAGCCGGTCATGAAGCCGCGCTTCTTCGGCGGGGAATGCTCGGCCACATAGATGGCGGCCCCGCCGTACTCACCGCCGAGGGCGAAGCCCTGCAGCATCCGCATGATCAGCAGCAGGATCGGCGCCGCGATGCCGATGGTGTTGAAGTCCGGCAGCAGTCCGATGGCCACGGTCGCCAGACCCATCAGGGTGATGGTGACCAGGAAGGTCGTCTTGCGCCCCGTCCGGTCGCCGAACCAGCCGAACACCAGCGCGCCCAGCGGTCGGACCACGAAGCCCAGACCGAAGGTCAGCAGCGCCAGGATGTAGCTGACCGTCTCGCCCGCATCGGCGAAGAAATGCCTGGCGATCACCGTCGCAAGCGAGCCGAAGACGAAGAAATCATACCATTCGAACGCCGTTCCCGCCGCCGAAGCGCCCACGACCGTTCTCAGCCCGGGGCCATCCCGGGTCTCCACTGCTTCCGTCATTCAACGCCTCCCCGCGTTGTGAGCGCCGTCTGTCGGGCGCTTCGGAACGGATGCTGGACGGGCTCCGCGACCTGCGCAAGGGGAGCCTCGTCCCGGGACGTGCAAAGGCCCGCCGGTGGGGGACCGGCGGGCCTTACTCAACCGTCCTGCGTGTCGGGGGAAACCGCAGTCCGGGAACTGGAAATCGCTTAGTTCTTGGCCTCTTCCGCGGCGCCCGTCACGGCGTTGCCGGCGGCCGAGGCGTCACGGCCCACGCCCGAAACGGTGTTGCAGGCGGCGGTGGTCAGGGCGGCGGCGGCGGCGACCAGGATGAAGATCTTGCGCATTGTCTGTATTCCTCTGATGCCGGGGAGGCGTCTTGCCATATCAACGTCGCGGTTGCGGCTGGGTTCCAAGGTCGGCGGCATCCGTTGGGATAATGGCTTCGGGGGTGGCGAAGGTCATGCGGGCGATCGTGCCGCCGCCTTCGGCCGGGACCATTTCGACCGTCCCCCGAAGCTGTTTGGCGAAGGCCCCCATCAGGGTGCGGCCCACCCCGGCGCGCATCGTCTCATCGACGCCCGGTCCGTTGTCCTGGACCTCGAGCAGGCTTTGCTCGCCCTGCACCCGGAAGCGGACCTTCAGGTCGCCGCCCCGACCGGCGAAGGCGTGCTTCTGGGCGTTGGTCACCGCCTCGACCAGCCACAGGGCCAGCGGCGCCAGCTTGTCGGGATCGACCACCAGAGAGTCCGCCTCGACCGAGGACGTCACCAGATGCCCGCGCCCGCTCTCGCTGGCGATCAACTGGCCGACCAGCTCGGTCAGGAAGATGCGGGCGTCGGCGTAGCGCAGGTCGTCGCTCTGGTAGAGGGTGCGATAGATCAGGGCCAGGGCCGCGATCCGCTGGCGGGTGTCGCCCACCGCCGCCTTGGCCGGCTCGTCCGTCAGCGCCCGCTGTTGCATCGACAGCAGGGACGAGATGATCTGCAGATTGTTCTTCACCCGGTGATGGATCTCGCGCATCAGCGCGTCCTTCTCCTCCACCGACGCCAGCAGGGCGGCGTCGCGGGTGGTGATGTTCTCGGCCAGTTCGTCCAGCGTCCGGGCCAGCACCCGGATCTCCGAGGGTGCGTTCACGGCCTGAACCGGCCGCACCGAGAACCGGCCGCGGGCGTAGATGGCGGCGACGCGCTCCAGATAGTCCAGCCAGCGCACGACGATGCGTTCGCTGAACAGCATCACCGACAGGAAGGCGGCCAGCCAGGCGGCCAGAGGCATCAGCAGCAGGTTGACCGGGTTCAGTCGGGCCCAGGACAGCAGGCCGGGGGCGGGCGCCGAGATCAGGGCATAGACATCGCGACCCGCCAGGGCCGCGCCGGCGAAGACGCGGTGCCGCCCGTCGGAATCCGCCTCGAAGATGGACGAGCCGTCGGTGCGGGCGCGATCCACCCAGCCGGCGAGCGGCGTCCGCCCCTCCAGGACAAAGGCGCCCGGGTCGGTGGCGGTCAGGATGCGGCCCTGGGCGTCGGTCAGGGCGGCTTCGGAGTCCTCCGGCAGGGCTGGATCGTCCACGTCCGGCTGCAGCGCGGTCAGGGGAATGATGGCGATCATCGCGCCGTCGAAGGCGCCGAGCGGGCGCTCCAGACGCAGGGCGACGATCAGGCCCGGCTCCTGCCCGGAGACAGCGGGCGCGCGGGCCAGCACGGTGCTTTCACCGGAGCGCAGGCGCTGGAACCACGGCGTGCTGCGGGCGTCCATCAGCCAGGGCGGGGTGTTGGCCGCCAGCGCCTGCGAGGCGCAGGTGGTGTGGCCGGTCGCGGTGACCCGGGCCAGTCCGTCCAGCCCGTCGAGGCGTGTCACGAGGGCCGTCAGACGCGGTTGGCAGAAGAGCTCCAGCGCTTCCGGACGCAGGGCCTGAAGCAGGACGCTGGTGGTGTCCAGCCGCGCCTTGGCGCTGGCGGCGGTGCGTTCGGCGGCGAGCTGAAGATCCTGCCGCCGTTCGATATCCTGATCCCGGAACTGCTGCTGCGCCTGGAAGGCGCCGAGCAGGAGGATCGGCAGCAGGGCGAGCGCCAGCGCCACGCCCAGCCGGAACCGGATGCCCTGGAATTTCGGCTGGGCGAGGCCTCGTCCAAGGCCCCGGCCGAATGCGCGCCCCAGCCGGACCACCCGCTCAGTTCCGGACGCTGCTCAGGCGGTCGGCGTCTGCGAGAATGGAACGCATGGCGTCGCCGGCGGAGCGGCCGTCGCGGGCATAGCCGCCCTTTTCCAGCGTCGCCTGCAGCGCCTTTCGGGCGCGAGAAACGCGGCTCTTCACGGTGCCGACCGCGCACTGGCAGATTTCAGCGGCTTCCTCGTAGGCGAACCCGCCTGCGCCGACCAGAATGAGCGCCTCGCGCTGCTCTTCGGGCAGGGTGGCCAGGGCCAGCCGCAGTTCGTCCAGGGCGACGGGCGATTCCGGATCGTCCACGGCGACCAGGGTGCGTTCGGCGGCTTCCTGGTCCAGCTGGGACTGACGCCACGAGCGGCGCTTCTCCGAATAGAACTGGTTGCGCAGGATCATGAAGGTCCAGGCCTTCATATTGGTGCCCATCTGATAGCTGGCGCGGGCGTCCCACGCCTTCATCATCGCGTCCTGCGCCAGATCGTCGGCGGCCGTCGGATCGCCGGTCAGCGTCCGCGCGAAGGCCCGCAGGTGCGGGATCAGGGTGACCAATTCCTTCTTGAAGGCATTGTCGTCAGCCGACGGCGGCTTGGGGGCCCCGTTCATGCGCCGCCTCCGCCCGAGCGTTCGTCCGCCCGGCGCAGGATATCGAGGAATTCATCCGGAACGGGTTCATTGACCACTTCATCGAACATGTGCCGCAGCTTCACGCCGATGGCCTGCTGACGCAGGCGGGCCTCCTCCAGGCCGGCCCCGTCCTTGGCCGGTTTCCCCGGGGGATTGGTCTTGTCTGTCATTGAATAAGGTCGCCACCCAGACGCTATAGTAGAAGCCGGAAACGCCACGCGGGGGCTCGGGTTCCGGTGGTGGAACCAAAATATGCTCAAGCTTTCTCGTGACGAAGGGAACCGTGACTGATTTGATACGTTTCCGGTGACTGCTGCGGTCCCGCTTTTGGGCCGCAAACCTGTCGGGGACTTCGAGTATGAGCCTGCTGGCCCGCCTTGCGCCGCACCTTCCCTATGTTCGCCGTTACGCCCGTGCGCTGACCGGCGACCAGACCACCGGAGACAACTACGTCCGTGTCGCGCTGGAGGCGCTCGCCGCCGGCGAACGCCAACTGCCGACGGACATGACGCCGCGCGTGGCGCTGTACCATGTGTTCCACGCCATCTGGGCCTCGACCGGCGCCCAGCTGGAAGACAAGAGCGGCATCGAGGGGCGTGACGATCCGTCGGGCCGTCTGATGCGTATCGCGCCCAAGTCCCGTCAGGCCTTCCTGCTGACGGCGCTCGAAGGCTTCACGCCGTCGGAAGCCGCGCAGATCCTGGACGCCGACGCCCTGGACGTCGAGCGCCTGATCTCGGAAGCCCAGTCCGACATCGACGCCGAACTGGCCACCGACGTGCTGATCATCGAGGACGAGGCCATCATCTCGGCCGACATCGAAAGCCTGGTGACCGAACTGGGTCACCGCGTGACCGGCACCGCCACGACCCATGACGAAGCCGTCGACGCCGTCGCGCGCCACCGTCCGGGTCTGGTTCTGGCCGATATCCAGCTGGCCGACGGTTCGTCGGGCATCGACGCCGTCAAGGACATCCTGAAGCGGATCGACGTGCCGGTGATCTTCATCACGGCCTTCCCGGAGCGTCTGCTGACCGGTGAGCGGCCCGAGCCGACCTTCCTGATCACCAAGCCCTTCCAGCCGGAGACGGTGAAGGCGGCGATCAGCCAGGCGCTGTTCTTCCATCCGTCGCGCCAGAAGGAAGCGGCCTGATCGCTTCCGCCTTCTGAATGAGGAAAGGCCCCGGTCTGGCGACCGGGGCCTTTTTATTTCGGCTATGGCGTGGTGGTGGCGTTCACGTTGGGCGTCGTGCCGGCCGGGGGCGTGGCCGGTTCGCCGGTCGAAGTGGTCGGGGCGTCGGCGGTGACCGGCGCATCAAAGGCCTGGGCTTCCACCGCCTTTTCATCGCTGCTGGGTTCCAGCGCGGCGAAGCTGCCGTTGGTCACCAGCCACAGGCCGAGCAGCAACACCGCCGCGGCGCCGGCCGAAACCACCAGCAGCAGCAGGATGCGAACGCCGCTACGGCCCTGACGGACGTACTGGGCCTCGACCGGGCGGCCCTCGTGGACCGCATCCGCGACCTGGTCGTGAGGGGATTCATGGCTCATGGTCTGTCCTCCGGGCTGACTGTGAGAGCGTGGTTCTGAAACGGGCGCGGGGCGGCGCCGTTCCGGTTCGCGCTGGAGGCGAAAAAAATCGAAAATGTCAGGAACCCTGTGCGAGGCGCTCCGTTATCGATCTGCGGAGGCGGCGACGCCCCCCCGACTTGAGACTGGCCACAGTCAGTCTTTGTCGCCTCCGCACCTCATTCTCGATGATGCCACTTCAGGCGGACCCTCTGCGGTCCGCCTTTTTCTTTGGCGCGGCTGGACAGTGGCGCGACGCGCGCCACTATGCGCGTCCAGAAAGAAAACCCGGGAGACACGTCATGGCTCGAACCAACCGTCAGTGGGTGCTGCGTCAGCGGCCCAAGGGCCTGATCCAGCCGGGTGACCTGGAGCTGGTCGAGGCCCCGGTGCCGGAGCTGAAGGATTCCGAAATCCTGGTCCGCACCATCTATCTGTCGCTGGACCCCACCAACCGCACCTGGATGAACGAGGCCGAGGGCTATCTGCCCGCCGTTCCGCTCGGAGGCGTCATGCGGGGGCTGACGCTGGGCGTGGTCGAGGAAAGCCGCTCCGAGCGCTTCAAGGAAGGCGATGTGGTCACCACCGCCGCCGGCGGGTGGGCGCATTACGCCGTCATCCCGGACAGCACGGCTTCGCGCGTGCACCGTTTCCCGGGCCTGCCGCTGACAGCCAATATGTCGGTGCTCGGCATGACCGGCCTGACCGCATGGGCGGGCGTGACGGACGTGCTCAAGGCGCAGGAGGGCGAGACCCTGGTCGTCTCGGCCGCGGCGGGCGCCGTCGGCTCTATCGCCGGTCAGATCGCCAGGGCGCGCGGCGCACGCGTGATCGGCATCGCCGGCGGGCCGGACAAATGCCGCTGGCTGACCGAAGAGCTCGGGTTCGACGCCGCCATTGACTACAAGGGCGAGGATGTGGGCGACGCCCTGGATCGTCTCGCACCCGACGGCTTCGAGATGAATTTCGAGAACGTCGGCGGCGACATCATGAACGCCGTCTACAATCGTCTGAAGGTTCACGGCCGTATGGCCGTCTGCGGCCTGATCTCGTCCTACAATGCGACGAAGATGCCGCCGTCGCCGAACTTCAGCCGGATCATCACCCACCGTCTCGACATCAAGGGCTTCCTCGTTCTCGACTACGGTCACCGGGCGAAGGAGATGGTGGCCGAGGTCGGTCCGATGCTGGCCGACGGCCGGGTGAAGTGGAAGGTCCACGTCGATGACGGTCTGGACGGGGCGCTGGACTCGCTGAACCGCTTGTTCACCGGCGATCACGACGGCAAGCTGCTGGTTCGGGTGTCGGAAGAGCCGGCCGCCTGACGGAGCAAGCCGCATGACCGAACCCCTGCACGTCCATTTCGAGGATCTGGGCGTGGGCGAGGTGGTGCCTCTGGGCGCCTGCGCCGTGGACGAGGCGGCGCTGGAAGTGTTCGTCGAACGCTTCCTGCCCGGCTGGGACCCGGCCTATGGCGCGCCGGATGCGATGGTCTATGCCCTGTGGAGCCGTCTGTTCGCCGACAAGGCGGCGGGCTGGGCCCAGTCCAAGGTGCTGGCGATCGACGGCCTGCGCTACATGCGCAATCCGCCCGCCGGCGAACTGCTGCGCGGCCGCGTGACCATCATGGGCAAGGATCCGGTCGGGGACGAGAAGGGCATCGTCATCGCCCAGCAGGATCTGCTCGATGAGGCGGGACGGCTGGTCTTCTCCTGTCTGACCCGCTCGCTGCTGGCGCGCAGATAACAAAAAACCCCGCCGGCGAAACCGGCGGGGTTTTTCTCATCGACTGGCGATGGATCAGGCGTTGGCGGCGACCGGCTGGGTCGCGGCCTTCTGGAACGCCATGGCGATCAGACGATCCCAGCCCAGCAGCGACACCAGGTGGGCGTAGATCTGGCCCAGGGCGCCGTTGTCGCGCAGCTCTGCCAGCTTCTCGGCCGGCAGGGCCTTCAGCTTGTCTTCCGAGATGGCGAAATATTCAGCCAGCTTCTGCGGGGCGGCGGCGCTGCCGTCCGGGTTGCGCGGGGTGAAGACGGCTTCCTTGCTCTCGAACAGGTCGAGGTCGGTCAGCAGCTTCACGAACGCCTCGGTGCGCAGGCGCTCCTGTTCGAAATTGTTGCAGAACTCCATCGCCTGCTGGGTGTAGGGCGAGGGCTGGCCGTCGATGAACAGCGGCGTCTGGCCGCCTTCCACGACGAAGGAAGCGGCGCGGTCGACACACAGGATCAGGCGCTTTTCAACGTCGTCATTGGCGAAGACGAACGGATAGCGGCGGATGTAGGCCGGGATGTAGGCTTCCGGGCGGAAGTCGCCCTCGGCGCTGACGAACAGGTTCTCGTCCTGACGCAGGCCCATCACGACGACCGGCTGCTTGTTCTCGCCGGCGAAGATCACCGGGTAGGACAGGGCGGCGGGCGCGAATTCGGTGACGGTCAGCGGCACCAGATTGGTCACGCCGGCGAAGGCGTAGGGCTTGTCGACCGGGTTCACGCCCAGCTTGCCGTGGGTTTCAACCGTCAGCGGCTCGGGTTGGCTGTAGAAAAGGACGTTTCCGGTCAGGCCGGGCTGGGCAGTGGTGTCGGTCATGGACGCGGTCAGGCTCTGAAAAAGAAAAAGGCGGGCGCCTTCTAGCCCAGACGCGGGCGACCGGCAAACGGTCGCCCGCGTGGGTTGTCAGTCCGTCGTACGCCTAGAAGGTCGCGCGGATGCCCAGGGCCAGGTTGCGACCCCGCAGCGGGGCGACATCGGCCAGGAAGGAGGCGTGGTTCAGCGCCACCTCGTCCAGCAGGTTGTTCCCGCGCAGATAGACCTGGGCGCCGAACGGACCGACGGTGAAGTCGTAGGCCACGGTGGCGTTGACCATGTCGTAGCCCGGGGTCGTGGTCTCGTAGGCGGCGACATCGTCCTGTTCGAAGACATGCTGGTACTCGACATCGCCGGACCAGGCTCCTTGCAGGAACTCGGCGCGGGTTCCGAGGCGGGCCGCCGGGATACGCGGCACCGAGCCGCCCCCGTTATCGAACTTCGCCCGCACATAGTCGCCGAACACGGCGGCCGACAGCCACGGGGTGAAGCGGTGATTGACCTCGCCTTCCACGCCGGTGAACACCGCATCCGCCTGGCTGTAGCGGATCAGACGGAAGTCCTCGAACTGGTCCAGGGTGTCGGCGAAGATGTAGCCGTCGTAGCCATAGCGGTAGACGCCGACGGTCAGGGTCGTGTCGCCACGGGTGCGGCGCAGGGAGACCTCGGCGGCGTTCACCGTCTCGACGTCCAGGGTGGCGGTGCCGAGTTCATAGGTGTTGGTGGCCAGGTGGACGCCGCGGGCGAACAGTTCCTGGGCCGAAGGCGCGCGTTGCGACCGCGACAGCGATCCCGCGACCGACCACTCCGGGGCAAAGCTCCAGACCGCGCCGCCCGAGATCGAGAACGGCTCGTGCTTCACGGTCGGTTGACCGACGGCCTCGACCTCCTGCCACTCCTGCCGGGCCGACAGCTCCAGCCGGACATCGCCGACGGCGAACTCTTCCAGCGCGAACAGGGCGTTCGAGGTGGTGACGCTTTCCGGCATGAAGGCTTCCTCGCCGATGGCGGCGAAGTCGCTGCGCGAGGACTGAACGCCGACCACGCCACGCACGCCGCCGATCGGGGCATGCTCCAGCTCGACGCGGACGTCGTGACCCTCGTTGGTGAAGGTGGTGGCGACCTCGTCACCCTCCTTCTCGTCGTGGGCATAGTCGGTGAAGCCGGCGCGCAGGCTCAGGCGCTCGACGCCCGCCATGGGCTGACGCAGTTCGCCGCGCACATCCACGCGCTTGCTGCGCAGGTCCACCACGGGCGCGGCGTGTTCGCCCGCCTCATGGTCGTGATCGTGATCGTCCTCGCCATGATCATGTCCGCCGCAGTGCAGGGACGAACCATGGGGGTGGCAGCTTTCATACTCGTGGGTGTGCCCGGGCAGTCCGTAGTTGCTGTTCTGCTCGGTGTAGGCCAGCCCCAGATAGCCGCGCTGGCCGACCCAGGAGGCGCCGAGGGTTACGGTGCTGGTGTCGTTGAACGACCCGGCCAGACGGTCGAACGGACCGGTCTCTTCGTGCTCCTCTTCTTCTTCGCCTTCCTCATGCTCGTGATGCGGCGGTTGATAGCTGGGCACCGCATAGTCGCCGGACTCGCGGTTCAGCGCCTCCAGACGCAGGGCGAAGGCGCCGAAGCCGGCCGTCACCCCGGCGACGGCGGTGCGCTCGTCATCGGCCGTACCGGCCCGAACTTCGACCGCGCCGGTGACGCCCTCGACCGGATGGGTCGGGATACGGCGATCCACCACGTTCACCGCGCCGCCGATGGCGCCGCCACCGTACAGCAGGGCGCTGGGACCGCGCAGGATCTCGATGCTGTCGACCAGCAGGGGCTCCACGCTGACGGCGTGGTCGGGCGAAATCTCGGAGGCGTCCAGCAGGGCGGCGCCGTTGCTCAGCACCTTCACGCGCGGGGAGGTCTGGCCCCGGATCACCGGACGGCTGGCGCCGCCGCCGAAGGTGTCGGAGTTGACGCCCGGAATGCCCGACAGGGTCTCGCCGAGGGTCGCCTGACGACGGTGCACCAGTTCGTCTCCACCCAGAACGGCGACGCTGGAGACGATGTCATTGGCGTTACGGCCCAGCGGCACGGCGGTGACGATCACCTCGTCCAGTTCGGTCGCCGACCGGGGCTGTTGGGCAGGCGTGGACTGGGCGAAGGCGCCACCGGCGGCCAGGGCGAAACCACTGGCGGCGGTGAGCAGGAGGGAAAGACGCATGGAGAAAGACCCGACTGTGAACTTGCTTTCGGGATATGTTATACAGTTACACTTTGCAAGTGCGTCGCCAGGGTTGGAGTTCACGTCATGGTCAGCGGCCTGTTTCGCCATATCGAGCAGCTTCAGGACGGGACGCCCTGGGGGGCGGTGCTGGACGCCGGGGTCGGCGTGAATTCGGCCGAGTGGATGACCGCCCTCACGACCAGCCGCTGGACGGCGGTGACCGCCGCTCCGGGCCATGCCCGACAGGTGCGCGAGGCGGTCGGCGGCCGGATGCGCGAACAGGACCGCCTGCTGGTCGGCAACTGGATGGATCCGGGGCTTCTGGCGGGGGAGGTCTACGATGTCGTGCTGGCCGACTATCTGATCGGCGCGGTCGAGGGCTTCAGCCCCTATTTCCAGGAGGACCTTCTGCGTCGCCTGAAGCCCATGGTGGGGCGCAGGCTCTATATCACCGGTCTGGACCCCTATGTCGTCGGCGAGGTGCCGGACGCGGCGGCGCGTTGCGTGCGCGAGATCGGCCGGGTTCGCGACGTCTGCCTGCTTCTGGCGGACGAGACGCCCTATCGCGAGTTTCCCGCCGAATGGGTCCGGGATCGGCTGGACGAGGCGGGCTTCCGGGTTCTTTCCGCGCGTCGCTTCCCCAACCGCTATCGCGGTCGCTGGGTGGACGGTCAGCTGAACATGGCGCTGCGCCGCCTGCCGAAGATTCCGGATCAGGTCCTGGCCCGGGCGCTGGCGGACCGGATCGAGGCCCTGCGCGAGGAGGGCCATCGTCTGGATCGCGAGGGCGATGGCCTGCACGTCGGCTTCGACTATGTGATCGCCGCGGAGCCGGCGTGAACACGCCCGACGCAATCGCCACGGTTGCGGTGGCGCGGGGGAGGCATTAGCTGTCGGACATGGGCGACGCCTGCCATCACCATCATCACGACGGTCCGCCGTCCGCCGCGACGGTCGCTTCGGCCCTCGCCGCCGCCGACGCGCGCGTCACGGGCGAGGGTGAACGCATGACCGCGGCCCGCCTGCGGGTGCTGGAGCTGCTGCTCTCGGCGGGCGAGCCGGTGAAGGCCTATGACCTGATCGCCCGCTTCGGCGAGGACGGCCAGCCGGCCAAGCCGCCCACCGTCTATCGCGCGCTGGAGTTCCTCGAGCGCAAGGGGCTGGCCCACCGCATCGCCTCGATCAGCGCCTATGTCGCCTGTTCGTCGGGCAAGGCGGACCACGCCGCCGCCTTCCTGATCTGTGACTGCTGCGGGGCGACCGAGGAGGTTTCGGCCTCCCTGGCCGAGGGGCTGGACAGCGCCGCGGCCAAGGCCGGCTACGCCATCGAACGGACGACCATCGAGGCCCACGGCCGCTGCCCGGCCTGTCGCGTCGCCGCCTGACGCCGAGTCGGTTTCTCTGGAAAACCCGCCAAGGGGGCTCTATCTCTCCCGCATGGATGCGATCCGGCTCTCCCCGCCCCGTCGCCTGAGCCTGCCGGTCAAGAACCGGTGGGGCGGCGGCGACCTGTCCGTCCTCGATTTCGGCGATCCGAAGCGACCGGTGGATCTGGTCTTCGTCCACGCCAACGGCTTCAACGCCATGACCTACCGCACCCTGCTGGCTCCGCTGTCGGGGACGCTGCGCATCTGGGCGCCCGACCTGCGCGGGCATGGCCGCACCGCCCTGCCGACCGAGCGGGACCGTCGTCGCGGCTGGAGCGATCATCGCGACGATCTGGCAGCCCTGCTGGATGCGCTGGACGGACCGCCGGTGGTGCTGGCCGGCCATTCCATGGGCGGCACCTCGTCATTGCTGGCCGCCGCCGAGCGGCCGGAGGCGGTGTCGAAGCTGGTGCTGTTCGATCCGGTCATCTGGGGGCGCCTCAGCGTCGCCCTGTTCCAGCTTCCGCTGTTTGATCGCGTGCCGGGCCACATCCCGCTGGTGAAGGGCGCGCTGCGCCGCCGGGCCGTGTTCGACAGCCGTGAGCAGGCTCTGGCCGCCTACTCCGGGCGCGGCGCCTTCCGGGGCTGGCCCGAGATGATGATCGCCGACTATCTGACGGACGGTCTGGTCGAGACGCCCGAAGGGGGCTTCACCCTCGCCTGCGCGCCGGAATGGGAGGCCTCCAACTACGCCGCCCAGGCCCACGATCCATGGAAGGCGATGAAGCGGGTCGGGCGTCCGATCCGTATCCTCAAGGCCGAGGCTGGCTCGACCTGCTTCCCCTCGCCGGGCCTGAAGGGACTGCCGAACGTCTCGGTCGAGGTCGTGCACGGCGGGACCCACTTCTTCCCCATGCTGAAGGCCGACGTCGCCCGCGACGCCTTGTTCGACGCGGCGGTCTGAGGCGGCGCTGGCGCCCTTCGTCGCCAGCCGCTAAACCGCGCCCCACAAGAACATAAGTTCGGTTCAGGGAAACGCCTTCATCATGCGTGACATCCATCACTTCATCGACGGCGCGTCGTTCACGGGCGCCTCGGGCCGCTTTGGCGACGTGTTCAATCCGAACACCGGCGAGGTCCAGGCCCGCGTCCAACTGGCCACGCCCGGCGAAGTCGATCGCGCGGTGCAGGCCGCCCAGGCCGCCTTCGACGGCTGGTCCTCGACCAATCCCCAGCGCCGCGCGCGGGTGATGTTCGAGTTCAAGCGTCTGGTCGAGGCGAACATGAACGACCTGGCCGAGATGCTGTCGTCCGAGCACGGCAAGGTGATCGCCGACTCCAAGGGCGACATCCAGCGCGGTCTGGAAGTGATCGAGTTCGCCTGCGGCATCCCGCATGTGCTGAAGGGCGAATACACCCACGGCGCCGGCCCCGGCATCGACGTCTATTCGATGCGTCAGCCGCTGGGCGTGGTCTCGGGCATCACCCCGTTCAACTTCCCCGGCATGATCCCGATGTGGATGTTCGGCGTGGCCATCGCCGTCGGCAACACCTTCGTGCTCAAGCCGTCCGAGCGTGACCCGTCGGTGCCGGTCCGTCTGGCGGAGCTGATGATGGAGGCGGGCGCCCCCGCCGGCGTGCTGAACGTCGTGCACGGCGACAAGACCGCCGTCGACGCCATCCTGACCCACCCGCTGGTCCACGCCGTCAGCTTCGTCGGCTCGTCCGACATCGCCCACTACGTCTATCAGCTGGGCGCCCAGCACGGGAAACGCGTCCAGGCCATGGGCGGCGCGAAGAACCACGGCATCGTCCTGCCGGACGCCGACATGGATCAGGTCATCAAGGACCTGTCCGGCGCGGCTTTCGGCTCGGCCGGTGAACGCTGCATGGCCCTGCCGGTCGTGGTGCCGGTCGGCCAGAAGACCGCCGATGAACTGCGTGAGCGCATGGTCGCCGAGATCGACACCCTGCGGGTCGGCGTCTCGACCGACGCCTCGGCCCACTACGGCCCGGTCGTCACCGCCGCCCACAAGGCGCGCGTCGAGGGCTGGATCGATCAGGGCGTCAAGGACGGCGCCGAACTGGTCGTCGACGGCCGCGGCTTCACGCTGCAGGGCCACGAGAACGGCTATTTCGTCGGCCCGTCGCTGTTCGACCACGTCAAGCCGGACATGGAGTCCTACAAGGAAGAGATCTTCGGCCCGGTCCTTCAGATCATGCGCGCCGCCAGCTTCGAGGAGGCCCTGAGCCTCCCGTCGAAGCACCAGTACGGCAACGGCGTCGCCATCTTCACCCAGAACGGCCGCGCGGCCCGCGACTTCGCCGCCCGCGTCAACGTCGGCATGGTCGGCATCAATGTGCCGATCCCGGTGCCGGTCGCCTATCACACCTTCGGCGGCTGGAAGCGCTCGGCCTTCGGCGACACCAACCAGCACGGCGTGGAAGGTGTGAAGTTCTGGACCAAGGTCAAGACGATCACCGCCCGTTGGCCGGACAGCGAGCTGGAGCACGCGGACAGCAGTTTCGTCATCCCGACCATGGGATAACCTGTGTCTATGGCGCCACAGTCGCCGCTTTGACGACGTTGGCCTCGGGCCGCTTTGCAACCCTTGGCCAGCTTCGCCTTTTTACCCAGCCTCGTGGCTCTCTTACCGCGATCTGGGAGAAGATATGAAAAAGCAACTGATGGCGGGAGCCGCGCTCCTCGCTCTTTTCGGCGCCACCCCCGCGCTGGCTGATCCGGACGGCGTCTATGTCGCCGGCGACATCGGCTACCACTGGCCGCAGAGCAACGACTGGGACAGCTGCATCGGCGCGGTCTGTGAACCGGTCGAACTCAAGGCCGGCGATGACTGGGCGGCCTTCGGTCGTCTCGGCTATCGCCTGAACGCCAACTGGCGCATCGAGGCCGAGGCCGGCTATCGCGAAAGCGGCGAGCTCGAAGTCGCCGGCGTGACCGTTCCGGACGTCGATTCCAGCGCCAGCACGCTGATGGCCAACGTCCTGTATGACTTCGGCGGCCGCGACGCGGCCTTCCGTCCGTTCGTCGGCGCCGGTGTCGGCGGTGCGAAGGTCGAGCTGGAAGACGTCGATGACACCACCTGGGGCTGGCAACTGCTGGCCGGCGCCGCCTGGCGTCTGGGTGAGCGCACCAACCTGGACCTGACCTACCGCTACCTGAACGTCGCGGATCTGGAGATGGGTGAAGGCACGGAAACTTTCTCGGGTGATTTCGAGGATCACTCGGTGAGCCTGGGTCTGCGCTACTCGTTCGGCAGCCCGCCGGCTCCGCCGCCCCCGCCGGTCGTGGCTCCGCCGCCCCCGCCGCCGCCGCCGCCGCCGCCGCCGCCGCCGCCGCCGGCTCCGGCCGTGCCGGCTGACCGCGAGTTCGTCGTGTACTTCGACTGGGATCGCTCGGACCTGACGGCCGAAGCCCAGTCGGTGGTGACGCAAGCCGCCAGCTACGCCCGGACCGGCCGTCCGACCCGCGTCCTGATCGTCGGTCACGCCGACACCTCGGGTTCGGCGGAATACAACATCGGCCTGTCGAACCGCCGTGCGCGCACCGTGGCTGACGCTCTGGTCGCCGCTGGCGTCAACGGCGGCGTGATCTCGCTGGACGGCAAGGGTGAAACCGCCCTGGCCCGTGCGACCGCCGACGGCGTTCGCGAGCCGCTGAACCGTCGCGCCACCGTCGGCATCAGCTTCCGCTAAACCCGGAAACTGATCCGAAGCCCTCGGCCCCTCGGGACCGGGGGCTGGTCGGCCAGACGACAGAGCCGCCGGTTTCCGCAAGGGGGCCGGCGGCTTTGCTTTGGGCCCACTTCGCCTCGCGGGCGTTCGCAGCAGCGCTTTTCGATGTTAGGCGTTAACCTGTTCGCACTGTGAAGCTGGAGTGCTCCCCCGCATGCGTCGCTTTTTCGTCTGGTCTGCCCTCGCCGCCGTGATCGGCCTCGCCCTGGCGGGCGGAGGTTACTGGGCCTACTGGAACTTCTACGCCCGCTTCCAGCCGGTGACGGTGACCCGCAACCAGCCCGAGATCCAGCGTCTGCTGGACGAAAGCTCTTGGGTGTCGGCCGGCGGCGGCGGGCAGGCCCTGTATGTCATCGGCTATCGCGACAGCGCGGCCATGCAGCGGTTCGAGCGCGAGGAGGCGCCCAAGCTGCGCGCCGCGGGGGTCGAAACCCGCATTCTGGTCTTCGCCCGTCCGGACCGCGAAGGCATGCAGCAGTCCACCGCCGCCGAGCGCGCCACGGTGGCCGAGCTGTGGCTGACCCGCGACTGGGTGCTGTACCAGCGCTGGACCGCGACGCCGGTGAACAACTGGACCGCCGCGGGCATCCCGGCCGCCGACGGCAATCTGGCCCGGGCGGCCGTGGTCGACGCCGGACGGGACTTCGTCACCCAGCTGAGCCGCAACCTCAGCGAGGCCGGTTTGCAGACCCGCTATCCGCTGATCATCTGGCGTGACCGCGAGGGCTATATGAAGGCCTGCGCCTGTTCGGACGCCCGGTCCTGGGCCTTCATCCGGGATGATCTGGACGCCCCGGATCGCGTGGCCCCGGACGTGCCGGCCGTGGACGCCAACGGCCAGGCGCCGATGGCCTATCCTGACGGCGGCCCTGCCCCGCAAACCCTGCCCTATCCGACCCTGCCGCAGGTAACCCCGGTGCCCGGCCAGACGCCGACTCCGGTCCAGCCCGCCCAACCGGGCCAGCCCGGACAAGCGACGCCGGCTCCGGTCCAGACCCCGACCCCGGCGCCTGTCCAGCGCACTCCGGCCCCCCGCAAGGCGCCGGAGGCCCGTCAGCAGGACGACACCACCTTCTTCTAGGTTCAGAGCACCTTCGCGCAGATCGCGATCAGGCGCTCGAGATCGGCCTCGTCCTGATACAGGCCAAAGCCGAAGCGGATGACGTCATCGCGCACATCGGTGATGACGCCGGCGTCCAGCAGCCGCTTGCGCCAGCTCTGGGCGTCCGCGTGGCGGAAGGCCAGGAAGCGGGCGCGGGATCCCTCGCCCTCGATCGGGTTCAGCAGTTCGGCCTTGTCCAGACGTCCGGCCTGACCGGTCCGGACCGCGGTCTGGAAGGTCTGCATCAGGCCGCGCGCATGGGCGGCGACGTCGGCGGTGGTCAGTCCGGCCTCGTCCAGCATCCGGCGCACGCCATTGAAGCGGTAGAAGGGCGTGGCCTCCAGCGTCGCGCCCCAGAACCGACCGCCGTCGGTGCGGTACTGCACGCCCCCCGGCGGTCCCTCCAGATCGCCGAACTCGGCGAACCAGCCGGTGATCACGGGGCGGGGGCAGAAGCCGTCCGGGGCGTGCAGGAAGCCCGCGCCCTCGCCGGACATGGCGTATTTGTAGCCGCCCGCGACGTAGAAGACGCGATCCGCCACCGCCGACAGATCGGTCGGGGTCGCCATGAAGCCGTGATAGCCGTCGATCACCACCCACGGTCCTTCGGGGCGGGCCAGTTCGGCCAGTTCGGCGACGCCCCCGAACACCTGTCCGGTGCGGAAGAAGACCTGGCTGATCAGGATCAGGTCGAACCCGCCTCCGCGCGCCGCCTCGATGAAGCGCGCCTCAAAGGTGTCGAAGGGATGCAGGGGGATGCGGGTGATGACCGCTTCGCCGGCCTCTTCCCAGCGCTCGCCCTGACGCCGGAACGAGTGGAACTCGCCATCGGTGGACAGGATACGGACCGGCTTTCTCTCCACGCCAGAGACGATACGCAGCAGGAGCTCGTGGGTGTTGGTGGCGAAGACCACGCTGTCAGGCGAGGGGAGGTTGAGCTCCTTCGCCACATGCTTCTGCGCCTCCGGGATCACCTCGCCGAAGATCAGATCCCACTTCCGGTCGGCGAAGCGGTTAGCCTCGGCCCAGGCCTGGACCTGGGCGTCGAAGCTCGCGTCGGGCCACAGGTGGTGGCTGTGGGCGGCGAAATGCAGCCGCTCTGGATCCAGACCGAGGGCGCGCGAGAACAGGGGCTTGTGGCTCATGCCCGGACCTTAGCCCGTTCACACGCCGCCCCGAAACGGAAAGAGGCGGGCCGTCACCGACCCGCCTCCAATCCATTCCATCACTGACCGGGCGCATTCGCGCTCAAGCAGCGAGGCTCCGCGAGCCGAGCGGTAGCGCGGCGCGTCAGCGCCCTTAAATCAGGCTTCCGTGGCAGTGCTTGAACTTGCGGCCCGAGCCGCAGGGGCAGTCGGCGTTGCGCGGAGTGCGCTCCCAGCCGACCGGCAGCACGTCCACCGGCAGGCGCGAGCGATCGTCGCCCTCCAGCGCGCCTTCCGGCAGCTGGGCCAGCGGGTTGGCCATCTCGTTCTCGCCGGTGCCGGGGTTCAGGTGGATTTCCTGGAACTCGGGCATCTCCATCGCCGGCGGCTGTTCGAAGCGGAACTCCACCGTCATCAGCCAGCGGGTCACGTCATGGCGCAGGTTGTGGAGCAGCGATTCAAACAGGTTGAAGGCTTCGGTCTTGTACTCGTTCAGCGGATCACGCTGGCCGTAGCCGCGCAGGCCGATGACGCCCCGCAGGTGGTCCAGCTGGACCAGGTGCTCGCGCCACTGCATGTCGATCATCTGCAGCAGGAACTGGCGCTCCAGGCTGCGGATCTGGTCGGCGCCGACCATGGCCAGACGTTCGGCGGCGCGGGCGTCGGCGGCCTCGGTGATGCGCTCCTCGATCTCCTCGTTGGACACGCCTTCCTCGGCGGCCCAGTCCGCCAGCGGCAGTTCAAGGCCCAGGGTCGAGCGGATCTTCTCGTCCAGCCCCGCGATGTCCCACTGCTCGGCATAGGCCTTGGGCGGCATGTGCCGTTCGACCAGATCGTTGATCACATCGGCGCGGAACTCGTCGACCAGCTCGGACAGGTCGGTGGAGTCCATGAACTCCTGACGCTGCTCGAACACCGCCTTGCGCTGGTCGTTCACGACGTCGTCGTACTTCAGCAGGTTCTTGCGGATGTCGTAGTTGCGGGTCTCGACCCGCTTCTGGGCCTGTTCGACGGCCTTGTTCAGCCACGGGTGGCTGATGGCCTCGCCCTCGGCGACGCCGAACGACTTCATGATCGAGTCGAGGCGGTCGCCGGCGAAGATGCGCAGCAGGTCGTCCTCGCAGGACAGGAAGAATTTCGACGTGCCCTTGTCGCCCTGACGGCCGGTCCGACCGCGCAGCTGGTTGTCGATCCGGCGGCTTTCGTGGCGCTCGGTGCCCAGGACGAACAGGCCGCCGGCGGCCATCGAGATTTCCTTCTGGGCGCTGATGTCGGCCTTGAACTCGGCTTCCTTGGCGGCCTCGTCGGCCTCCGTGACTTCAATGGCGAGGTTGCGCTGGTCCTGACGCCACTTCTGCATCCGCATTTCGAGGTTGCCGCCCAGCTGGATGTCGGTGCCCCGACCGGCCATGTTGGTGGCGATGGTCACTGCGCCGGGCAGGCCCGCGTCGGCGACGATATAGGCTTCCTGCTCGTGCTGGCGGGCGTTCAGGACGCTGTGCGGAATGCCGCGCAGCTTGACCTCGTACTCGATGTCATAGGCCGCATCGCCGACCTTCTCGGCCTCCTTGTCCTTGCCCTCGAATTCCTTCTTGGGCTTACGCGAGACCTCGGTCTTGTAGACGAAGGTCTTCAGCAGCTCGGACAGGGTTTCCGACTTCTCGATCGACACCGTGCCGACCAGAACCGGCTGGCCGGCCAGGTGGCGCTCGGCGATCTGGGCCGCGATGGCGAGGTTCTTCTCGCGCTCGGTGCGGTAGATCTCATCGTCATAGTCGATGCGCTGGATCGGACGGTGGGTCGGCACCTCAAGGACATCCATCTTGTAGATGTCGCCGAACTCCTGGGCCTCGGTCGCGGCGGTGCCGGTCATGCCCGAGAGCTTCTCGTACAGGCGGAAATAGTTCTGGATCGTCACCGAGGCCAGGGTCTGGTTCTCGGGCTGGATCTTGACGCCTTCCTTGGCCTCGATGGCCTGGTGAAGACCTTCCGACAGGCGGCGGCCCTGCATCATGCGGCCGGTGAACTCATCGATCAGCATGACCTCGCCGGCCTTGATGATGTAGTCCTTGTCCTTCTGGTACAGGGTGTTGGCGCGCAGGGCCTGGTTGATGTGGTGCACCAGGGTGATGTTCGCCGCGTCGTACAGGCCGGTGGTGTCGTCGGCGAACAGGCCGCGCTCTTCCATCAGCTGCTCGACCCGCTCCGAGCCTTCCTCGCTCAGCAGCGCCTGCTTCTGCTTCTCGTCGAGATCATAGGTCGACTTGTCCTGGATCAGGTCCTTGATGATCGCATCGACCGTCACATACAGGTCCGAACGGTCCTCGGTCGGGCCCGAGATGATCAGCGGGGTCCGGGCCTCGTCGATCAGGATGGAGTCCACCTCGTCGACCACGGCGAAGTGGTGCGGACGCTGCACCATCTCGCGACGGTCATAGACCAGATTGTCGCGCAGATAGTCGAAGCCGAACTCGTTGTTGGTGCCGTAGGTGATGTCGGCGGCATAGGCCGCCTGACGCTGGCCCTGTGACAGGCCGTTGACGATCACGCCGACTTCCAGACCCAGGAAGCGATAGACGCGACCCATCCATTCGGCGTCACGGCGGGCCAGGTAGTCGTTCACGGTGATGACGTGCACGCCCTTGCCCGACAGGGCGTTCAGATAGGCCGGCGCGATGGCGACCAGGGTCTTGCCCTCGCCGGTCCGCATCTCGGCGATGCCGCCGTGGTTCAGGATCATCCCGCCGGTCAGCTGCACATCATACTGGCGCTGGCCGAGCACGCGCTTGGAGGCTTCACGGGCGACGGCGAAGGCGTCGTTCAGGATCTTGTCGGTCGTCTCGCCGGCGGCGAGGCGATCCCGGAAGGTGTCCGTCATCATCCGCAGTTCGTCGTCGGAGAGGGCGGCGTACTTCTCCTCCAGCGCGTTGATCTTCTGAACGCGGCTCATGAAATCCTTGACCAGGCGGTCATTGGAGGAGCCGAAAATCTTCTTGGCGAAGCCGAGCATGGAGGATCCGAAGGCGGGCGAGCAACAAGGGCTCTGGTACGAGGTCCCGGAAGGGCGGCGGATGCACGCCGCTGAGAGGTTCCGGCGACGGCGGCCCGGTGCGCCCGTGACAGGCGCGCGCGAGGGCCGCGCGAACGATCGAAAACCCCTCGACTTGGGCGCAGCCGGGACTTAAGCACCGCCCTTATCCCTGTCAACGCGAGGGCCTTTCGCCGCCCGCAGACGGAGCGCGCCCGCATGAGGCCTTCCCGCGTCGTTTTTCCCCTGTTGCTGGCGGTTGCGCTGACGGTTGCGGCCTGTGGTCAGGGCGGCGGTTCCGACCGTCCGCCCGAGCCCGGCGACCGGGCCGTCGCCCGCGTCCTTGATGAAACCATCTGGGCCTCCGACGTGAAGCGCGAGGCCGTGGCGCAGGGGCTGGTGGGCGAGGGCGAGCCGCTGGACGTGTCCTCCGCCCTGTTCCGCCGGGTGCTGGACGAGGTCATCGACCAGAAGCTGCTGGCCCGCGAGGCGGAACGCCGGGGACTGGACAACTCACCGCTGGCCCAGCGCCGCCTGGCCGCGACACGCGAGCGCATCCTCGGCGACATGCTGGTCGAGACCGAGGTGAACGGCACGATCAATGATCGCTCCGTCGAGGCCCTGTATCGCGAACAGGTGCGTCTGGCAGAAACCTCGGACGAGATCCGCACCCGCCTGATCCTGTCGCGCACCCGCGCCGAGGCCGATGCGGTCGTGGGCGTTCTGGGACAGGGCGCAGCCTTCGAGGCTGTCGCCATGGAGCGCTCCATCGACGAGGCGACCCGCTTCTCGGGCGGCGACCTGGGCTATTCGACGCTGGACGTCATGCCCGAGGCCTATCGCAACGCCATGCGCGACCAGCCGGCGGGCTCCACCGTCGGCCCGTTCCAGACCGAGGGCGGCTGGGCCGTGCTGCGGATCGAGGATCGCCGCCGCGAGACCCCGCCGACGCTGGAGCAGGCGCGTCCCCAGATCGTTCGCTACCTCACCTATGAGGGCGTGCGCGAACTGCTGGCCAACCTGCGTGGCCGCGCCACGGTCGAAATCCTGCTGAACGGGGAGGGCGACCGATCGCCGGAGCCCGCCTCGGCGCCGCCTGCACAGCAGCCCTCGTCTCCGGCCGCCGCGCCCGCTTCTGCTTCCGCCCCTGTTTCCGCCCCCGTTCCCGCCAAGGCCCAATGACCAAGACGCCCACTCCGACCGGTCGCGGTTCGACCGGCCAGAAGATCGAACAGGCGCTGGAAAAGGCGCTGGAGCCGGTGGCGACCGCGATCAAGCGCGCCACCACGCCGTCGAAGTCCGCGCCCGCCGCGCCTGCCGCCCCCGGCAAGCCGGGTCTGCAGGTCTCGCCTCTGGCCGTGCCGTTCCCGACCATTCCGCCCATCGGCGGGGTCGAAATCGCGACCAGCCGCGCGGGTTTCTACAAGCACGAACGCGACGATCTGGTGGTGTTCAGCTTCGCCCGCGGCACGACCTGCGCCGGGGTGTTCACCCGCCACAAGGTGGGCTCGGCTCCCGTCGACTGGTGCAAGCGCCATCTGGGCGCCGAGGACGGCGGCAAGGACGTGCGGGCGCTGGTGGTCAACGCCGGCTGCGCCAACGCCTTCACCGGCAAGGCCGGGGCCGACGCCGCCCGCCGTACGGCGTCGGAAGTCGCCAAACGCTTCGGCTGCCGCCAGCGCGACGTCATGCTGGCCTCGACCGGGGTGATCGGGGTGGTGCTGGACGATCGCAAGATCGCCGCTCGCCTGCCGGAGATCGAGGCGGGTCTGGATGCCGATAACTGGGCCGCCGCCGGGCGCGCCATCATGACCACGGACACCTTCCCCAAGGGCTCCTACGCCGAGTGCGAGATCGAGGGGCACAAGGTCCGCATCGCCGGCATCGCCAAGGGCTCGGGCATGATCGCGCCGGACATGGCGACCATGCTGGCCTTCATCGTCACCGACGCCGCCATCTCGCCCGCGGTGCTCCAGGCCCTGCTGGGTCTGCACGTGCGCACCACCTTCAACAGCGTGACCGTGGACGGCGACACCTCGACCAATGACACCGCCCTGCTGTTCGCCACCGGAACCTCGGGCGCGCCGCGCATCGGCCGGGTCGGCGACCGCCGCCTGAAGGATTTCAGCCGCGCGCTGGACGAGGTCATGCTGGACCTCGCCCACCAGCTGGTCCGCGACGGCGAGGGCGCGACGAAGTTCGTCAAGATCACCGTGGACGGCGCCGCCAGCCCCGCCTCGGCCCGCAAGCTGGCCAAGTCCATCGCTGACAGCCCGCTGGTGAAGACCGCCCTGGCCGGCGAGGACGCCAACTGGGGGCGTGTCGTCATGGCCGTGGGCAAGACCGAGGAGCCGGTGGATCGCGACCGTCTGGCGATCAGGTTCGGTCCCCATGTCGCCGCCATCGACGGCGCCCCGTCGCCGACCTACGACGAGGCGAAGATGAGCGCCTATATGAAGAAGCCCGAGATCGACATCACCGTCGACGTCGCCTCCGGCCGGGCCTCGGCCACTGTCTGGACCTGCGACCTGACCAAGCGCTACGTCGAGATCAACGGCGACTACCGCTCGTGAGTGAAGGCGTCAGAACCGTCTTCGTCGTCGCCGTCGCCCTGATCGACACCGATGGGCGGGTGCTCATCGCCCAGCGGCCAGAGGGCAAGCAACTGGCGGGACTGTGGGAGTTTCCGGGCGGCAAGGTCGAGCCCGGCGAGCGACCCGAGGCGGCGTTGATACGCGAGCTGAAGGAAGAGCTGGGCATCGACGTGAACGAGGCCTGTCTCTCGCCCTTCGTGTTTACCAGTCACGCTTACGAGTCCTTTCACCTCTTGATGCCACTGTACCTGTGCCGACGTTGGTCGGGAGTGGTTCAGGCGCGTGAGCATTCAGGCCTGAAATGGGTTCGTCCGAACCAGCTGTCGGACTATCCCATGCCTCCGGCGGACGAACCCCTGATCGCCTGGCTGCGCGATCTGCTCTAGCCGTCCGGAAAGGGAGGCGACGATGAAACGCTTCCTGAGCCGCTTCAGGCAGGACGAAAGCGGCGCGACCGCCATCGAGTACGGGCTGATCATCGCCCTGATCTTCCTCGTCATCCTGTCGGCGCTGACCGCCTTCGGCGGAACCTCCAGCGGCGTCTTCAACGCGGCGATGAACACCCTTCGCGCCGCCATGGGCGGCTAGGCAGTTTTCCCTGGCATGCCGCCCTTCGGGAGGCCGAAGCCTACTCCTCGCCCGTCTGCTCCTTCACGCCCAGCGCATCCGCCAGCCGGACCTTGGCCGAGCCGCGCGGCAGGGGCTTCTGCTGGCTTTCGTGCGGCGCCCAGCCGGCCAGATGGACGATTTCGAAGGTCGCGGGGATGCGGCCGTCCGGCTCGCCGAACCTCTCCGCATAGAGCTGCGCCGCGCGGGCGATGATGCCGCGGGTCAGGGGGCGACCGTTTCCGGCGAGGACATTCGTCTCGCCCATGGCGCGCAGATCGCGGATCAGGGCGAGCAGGTCCGGATAACGCACCGTCAGCCGGTCCACATCCGACACCGGCAGGGCGAATCCGGCGCGCTGCAGCAGGGCCGCGCCGTCAAAACCGTCAGCGAAAGGCGAGACCCGCGCCTGCGCCCCGCCGCGCTGCTCCAGCTCCGCCTCGGTCAGTACGGACCGGAGCTCCTTCAGCGTGCCCGCGCCCAGCAGTGTGCCGACAAACAGGCCATCCGGCTTCAGCGCGCGGCGGATCTGGCTCAGGGCGCCCGGCAGGTCGTTGGCCCAGTGCAGGCTCATCAGGGTGACGATCAGGTCCTGCGACTGGTCCGGCAGGT
Organism: Brevundimonas sp. GCM10030266; assembly: GCF_042666595.1. Classification (NCBI taxonomy): domain Bacteria; kingdom Pseudomonadati; phylum Pseudomonadota; class Alphaproteobacteria; order Caulobacterales; family Caulobacteraceae; genus Brevundimonas; species Brevundimonas sp. GCM10030266. Next base: position 493,937 of record NZ_JBHTCY010000001.1, on the reverse strand, counting down.
CCAGCGGCCCGGCGCCCGGCGCGGCGCGCGCGGCCAGACTGCCGACCGTCTTCACCGTTCCAACCCGTGCGGCGGCATAGGCGCCGGTCAGGGCGGCGGCGAACGGGCCCGGCCGGGCGGACAGGTCCGCGACCTCGGTCCATTCCCGCAACAGGGCGTCCAGGCTGTCGACGGCAGTCTGGGCGGCGCGCGCATGAAGGAAATCGGCGCCGGCGAACAACTTTTCGCTGCGTTGAAGCCTTGCCGTTCGGCGCTGGCTGTCGAAGATAACGGGGGGACCGGAGGAGGGGCTCATGAGCCTTCAGGATGGGGTCTGGAGGGCGCGTTGGGAAGTCGCGACCGGTCTCGGCCGTCGGCTGGGGCGCGGTTTGGCCGATCTGCTGCTGCCGCCGCTGGCCCATGACAGCCCCGAGGCGACGGCCTCGGTGGGCCTCACGCCGGACGCCTGGAGCCGGGTGATCTTTCTCGAGGATCCGGTCTGCGACGGCTGCGGGGCGGCGTTCGAAATGGACGGCGGCGCCTTCGCGTCGGAACGCTGCGCCGCCTGTCTGGCCCAGCCCTACGCCTTCGCCCGCGCCCGGGCGGCCTGCCTCTATGATGACGCGTCGCGCGGACTGATCCTGAAGTTCAAGCACGGCGACCATCAGCCGTTCGCGCCCCTGTTCGCCCGCTGGCTCAGCCGCGCCGCCGCGCCTCTGCTGGCGGAAACGGATGTGATCGTTCCCGTGCCCCTGCATCGCTGGCGGCTGCTGTCCCGGCGCTTCAATCAGGCGGCCGAGGTGGCCCGTCCCTTGGCCCGCGACGCGAACCTCGACTACCTGCCTGACGCCCTGGTCCGTCAGACCCACACCACCAGCCAGGGCGGCAAGTCGGCGCGGGGGCGGCGGCTGAACGTCAAGAAGGCCTTCGCCGTCACGCCCGCCGGCGCCCGTCGCATCAGGGGGCGCCGCATCCTTCTGGTCGACGACGTGTTGACCACGGGCGCCACCGCCGAAGCCTGCGCGAAGGCGCTGCTGGCGGCCGGCGCCCGCGCGGTTGATCTGGCTGTCATCGCCCGGGTGCGAACCGTGCGGGAACTGACTATGTAGGGGGCAACGCCCCGGGCCTCGCGCGGCGATCGCTGCATGGCCCTGTTTCGAGTTGGAGAAAAAATGGCTGACGTCGTCCTCTACACCAAGCCCGGATGCCCCTACTGCATCGCCGCCATGGCCCTGCTGAAGAAGAAGGGCGTCGAGTTCACCGAGATCGTCGCCTCGAACGATCCGGAGAAGAAGCAGGAGATGATCCAGCGCTCGAACGGTCGCATGACCTTCCCGCAGATCTTCATCAACGACCAGCACGTCGGCGGGTCGGACGACCTGCACGCGCTTGACCGCAAGGGCGAGCTGGACCCATTGCTGGCGGCATGACCACGCTTCCCGTCGCCCTGATCCAGACCCGCACCCCGGCCTCGCCGGGGGCGGCCTTCACCCATGTCGAGCCCCTGATCCGTCAGGCGGCGGCCGGCGGGGCCAAGCTGATCCTGACGCCCGAGGCGACCAATTTTCTGATCCAGGATCGCGCGGCCCGCGAGGCCGTGCTGACGACCGATGAGCGGGACGAGGCGGTGCTGAAGCTGCGCGATCTGGCGAAGGAGCTGGGCGTCTGGCTGCTGATCGGCTCGGCGATCGTGAAGTCCGGCCACGACGGCGACGACCGCGCCGCCAACCGCTCCCTGCTGATCGACGATCAGGGCGGGGTGGTCGCCAGCTATGACAAGCTGCACGTCTATGACGTGGACCTGCCGACCGGCGAGCGCTGGCGCGAGAGCGCCTCGGTGCGGCCCGGCGACGGCGCCGTGGTCGCGGAAACGCCCTGGGGCGGTCTGGGCCTGACCATCTGCTACGATGTCCGCTTCCCGCAGCTGCACCGCGCCCTGGCCAAGGCAGGCGCGAAGATGATCGCCGTTCCCGCCGCCTTCACCGTTCCGACGGGCGAGGCGCACTGGGAAATCCTGCTGCGCGCCCGCGCCATCGAAAGCGGCGCATACATTCTGGCTCCCGCCCAGGCCGGTGAGCATGAGGACGGCCGCAGGACCTGGGGCCGCTCGACCGTGGTCGCGCCGTGGGGCGAGGTCGTCGCCAAGCTCGACAACGACGAACCTGGCGTCCTGTTCGCCACGCTCGACTTCGATGCGGTCGACAAGGCCCGCAACGCGGTGCCGCAACTGACGCACGACCGCGCGTTCGCGCCTCCGGCCGTCGTTTCGGCATGATCCGCTACGCCCTGAGCTGTGACCACGGCCACGGGTTCGAGGCGTGGTTCGGCTCGTCGTCGGACTATGACGATCAGGCCGCGCGGGGGCTGGTCGAATGCCCGATGTGCGGGTCGCGTTCCGTGTCCAAGCAGATCATGGCCCCGGCGGTGAAGGGCACGAAGAAGTCCGCCCCCTCCGCCGACATGGCGGCGAAGATGCAGACCATGATGATGGAAGCCGCCCGCGAGGTGCGCGCCCACGTCGAGCAGAATTTCGACTACGTCGGCGACGCCTTCGCCCGCGAGGCGCGAGACATCCACGAAGGTCGATCCGAGAAGCGCGAGATCTACGGCGAGGCCACGCCCGCTGATGTGAAGAAGCTGCGCGACGACGGGGTGCCGGTCGCGCCCCTGCCCAATCTCCCGCCGGACAAGTCAGAGGTCCACTGAGACCATGGCGGGGGAGGGGGAGCGTTATCAGGAGTTCGAGCCGCCCGCGGCGCTCAAGCCCTTCGTCCGGGTGATCTGGACCTACGCCGATCCCGATCCGGCCCCGGTGGTCCAGCGCATCGCCCCGGACGGCTGTCCCGAACTGATCTTCGATCTCGGCGCGCCCTATGAGGAGCTGGGTGATGATGGAGACTGGCGGCTGCAGCCTTCCGCCATCTTCACCGGCCAGATGACCCGGCCCCTGGCCCTGCGCCCCGCCGGGCCGACCGAACTGGTGGCGATCCGTTTCGAGCCCGACGGCGCCCGCGACTGGCTGGGACAGCCCTTGGTCGAGGCTACGGATCGGCGGCTGGACGTGGTCCAGCGGCTGGCGGGCTTCTCCGCCCCGGTCGGCGATCCGGAAGGGCAGGTCGAGGCCTTCACCCGCTGGCTGACGGACCAGCGCCGCCAGAGCGAGTGGCGCATCGACCCCCTGATCCGGGCCGAGGTCGAGGCCGCCGCCGGAGACGCCGCGCCGTCCCGTCGATCCCCCGCAGATCAGCGCGCGCTTCAGCGCCGCTTCACCGACCGCGTAGGGGTCTCGCCCCGCATGCTGCGATCAGTCTTCCGCTTCCGCCGGGTCTTCGATCATGCCGCTCATCCGGGTCAGCCCGCCGCCGAAAGCTGGCTGGGGGCGGGGCTGGAGGCGGGCTATTTCGACCAACCGCAGATGGCCCGCGACTTCCGCCGTTTCCTCGGCTGCACCGCCACCGAATGGGCGCGCGAGCAGCAGGCGCTGGCGCGGGCCATCGCGTCGCAATCCTACAAGCCGGGCGCTGATCACCCGGCCTAGCTTGCTCCCGAACCCGGAGGGAGACCCGAACATGCTGACCGCCCTGATGATGACCGCCGCCCTGGCCGGCGCCCCGCAGACCGACCTGCGGCCCGATCTGGGCTGGATGGCCGGCTACTGGCTGTCCTGCGACGGCGGACGTCAGGTGGCCGAGACCTGGAGCCCGCCGCGCCTGAACCTGATGGCGGGGACCTCGATCACCGTCCGCAACGGCCGCGTCGGCTGGGAGCTGTCCCGGATCGCCCCGACCGGTCCTGCGCCGGACGCGCCCCTGGCCTATTTCGCTGTCCCCGAAGGCCAGACCCCGACGACCTTCCCGGTGATCGAATCCGGCCCGAACCGGGTCGTCTTCGAGCAGGCGGCCCACGACTTCCCCAAGCGGGTCATCTATGAACGCGACGGCGATGTGCTGAACGCCCGTATTGAGGGCGAGATCGACGGTCAGGCGAGGACGATCCGGTGGCAGTTCCACAAGGCGGAGTTCAACACCAACTGCCCGGCCTGAGCTGGCGACCGATGACGGCGGCGGACCTCGACGCCGTCGCCGCCATCGCCGTGATCGGCTTCCCCGACCATTTCGAAGGCCGCGACCTGTTTGAGAACCGGCTGGCCCTGAACCCGTCCGGCTGCTTCGTGCTGGCCGACGGGGCGGGCGAGCCAAAGGGCTATATGGTCGCCTATCCGTGGCGGGCGGACAGCGCGCCGGCGCTGAACACCCTGATTGAGGCGATCCCGGACGATGCGACGGTGATGTACTTGCACGATCTGGCCCTGCACCCGGACGCCCGGGGCGGCGGCCATCCCGGCGTGGTGGTCGAGCAACTGGCGAACAGCGCGCGTCGGGCGGGCTGGCCGGCCCTGGCCCTGGTCGCGGTCAACGACGCCGCGCCGTTCTGGGCCCGGCACGGCTTCGTCGTGCGCGAGACGCCGGAGATGGCGGCCAAGCTGGCCTCCTACGGCTCCGACGCCCGCTACATGGTGCGCAGCCTTTAGTCGCGGACGCGGGTCCAGCCCTTGTCGGCCATGCAGGTCACGAAGGCGGTCGAGCCCTCTTCGCGGCTGCCCGTCTCGCGGCGGCAGTCGCGCTTGGCGTCGTCGAACGGGCGGGCGTTCTCGCCGGTCCAGCGATAGTCGTCATCGACCCCGATGACGGTGACGCAGGCGGCGTTCAGCAGGGCGGCGGCCGAGACGGCGGCGACGATGATCAGGCGTTTCATGATGGTGTTCCCCAAGGCGAAAGTGACGCTCAAGGGGTCGCACACGGTCTCGCCCTGATCCCGTTAAAACACGGACAGGTAAGTGAAATCGCCGTAAGCTCTCAGAGGTGACCCAGGACGAAGGCGGCCCGTTCGTCGACAGACGCCCTCGGCAGTTCGATCAGGTCATAGCCATAGGCGGGATAGGTTCGCGCCATCGCCTCAAAGGTCCGGAGCGCTTCGTCGAGGTCCTGTCGGCGCTCGGCGTCCTGCGTGAAAATGTCCGACCAGAACGGGGCGATGAAGACGGTTCGCCGATAACGGTTGGCCCGAGCGGCGGCGTCGATCCTTGCCGGAACGGGCAGGCCGCACAGATCGAGATAGCCGACGACGTCCGGTATGCCGCGATCGAAGAAAACAGGTTCGGACGCCGTTGCTCGCCGCTCATATGCCGCCAGATCGTGATCCAGCATGGCTTCGGCGAAGGCTGACCGGTCGGCCCATGGCAGGGCCTCGCCGCCGATGGCCTCCTGTTCGCGGATAACGGCGCGTCCGGCCTCGACCTCGACCGCGAAGCCTTCGGCAGCCAGCGCTTCGATCAGGGTGGTCTTGCCCGAGCCGGGGCCGCCAGTGATCACGATGCGAGGGTTGAGAGGCATCAGTCCCGGGTGGCGACCATCATGTAGTTGATGTCGGAATCGCCCTCGCTCCAGCGGTCGGTCAGCGGGTTGAAGGCCAGGCCAAACGGACCGGTCACGGTCAGCGCTTCGGGCTCCAGCATGGTCCGGATCTCGTCCGGTTTCAGGAACTGGTTCCAGTCGTGCGTCCCGGCGGGCACCCAGCGCAGCACGTATTCGGCGGCGAACTTGCCGAGCGCCAGCGCCTTCAGCGTCCGGTTCAGGGTGGCGACGATCATGATACCGCCCGGCTTCACCAGCCGCGAACAGGCGCGCACGAAGGCTTCCGGATCGGCCACGTGCTCGATCACCTCCATGGTCAGGACCACGTCGAACGGCCCGGCGCCCTCGGCTTCCAGCTGTTCCACCGTCGCCGCGCGATAGGTGATGTCCAGGCCCGACTGTTCCGCATGGGCGCGGGCGGTGCCGATGTTCTCGCTCGAGGCGTCGGCGGCCGTCACCTGAAAGCCCAGCCGCCGCATGGGCTCGGCGATCAGGCCGCCGCCGCAGCCGACGTCCAGCAGGGTCAGTCCGGCGAAGGCCTCGCGCTGTTTGGGGTCGCGCCCGAACCGTTCGGCGACCCGGTCGCGCACGAACGTCAGCCGCGCCGGATTGAAGCGGTGCAGGGGCGCGAAGGGGCCCCGCGCGTCCCACCATTCGGCCGCCTGCGCCGAGAAGCGGGCCACGTCGGCGGGGTCGATCGACGGTCCTTCCGCGTGATCGTTGAATTCCCCGGCGCTTTGGGGTTTGCGCGCCGATACCGTGCCGTTAGAAGCAGCCATGGCGCAGCGATGAACCCGCGCGCCGTTTCATGCAAGCACGGAGCAGCCTGTCAGGATGACGCGGACCGATTCACAACGACTGGTGATGAAGTTCGGCGGGACGTCGATGGGCGACCTCGAGCGTATCCGTCGCGCCGCCCGGATCGTCGCGGCCGAAGCCGTCTCGGGCAAGAAGGTCGCGGTCGTGGTCTCGGCGATGGCGGGCAAGACCAATGAACTGGTCGCCTGGACCGATGGCGCGGGCCGCCCGGCGGCCCCGGTCGAGATGTCGGACGACGAATATGACGTCGTCGTCGCCTCGGGCGAGCAGGTGACCTCGGGCCTGCTGGCCCTGACCTTGCGCAACATGGGGCTGAACGCCCGCAGTTGGATGGGCTGGCAGATCCCCATCATCACCGACGACGCCCATGGCCGCGCCCGCATCGAGGACGTGCCGGGCGAGGTGCTGGGCGCCGCGCTCGACGCGGGCGAGATCGCCATCGTTCCGGGTTTTCAGGGCGTAACCAAGGGCGGCCGCATCACCACCCTCGGCCGCGGCGGATCCGACACCTCGGCGGTGGCCGTGGCGGCGGCGCTGGAGTGCCCCTGCGACATCTATACGGACGTCGACGGCGTCTACACGACCGACCCGCGCATCGAAGCCCGCGCCCGTCGCCTCGAAAAGGTCTCCTACGAGGAGATGCTGGAGATGGCGTCCCTGGGCGCCAAGGTGCTGCAGACGCGCTCGGTCGAACTGGCCATGGCGAAACAGGTTCCGGTCCGGGTCCTGTCCAGCTTTATCGAACCCGACGCTGACGGCGTCATGCCCGACAAGGGCGGAACCCTGATCTGCGACGAGGAGGAGATCGTGGAAAAACGCATCGTGTCCGGCGTGACCATGAGCCGTGACGAAGCCCGCATCACCTTGCTGGGCCTGTCCGACCGGGTCGACGCGCCCGCCGACGTCTTTACCCGCCTGGCCGAGGCCAATGTGAACGTGGACATGATCGTCCAGTCGCAGGCCCGCACGGCCGGGACGGTCAACCTGACTTTCACCACCGGCCGCCGCGACGCCCAGCGCGCCGCCGAACTGATGCAGGCGGCCCAAGCCGACATCGGCTTCGAGGAGCTGCGGGTCGACGAGGACGTGGCCAAGGTCTCGGTCGTCGGCGTCGGCATGCGCAGTCACGCGGGTGTCGCCCAGACCATGTTCAAGGCGCTGGCGGACAAGGGCGTGAAGTTCCAGGCCATCTCGACCTCGGAGATCAAGATCAGCGTTCTGATCGACGCGGCCTATGCTGAACTGGCCGTTCGTGCACTTCATTCAGCCTACGGACTGGAAGCGGTCTAGAATTCAAGCTTTGCGGCGCCCATCTGCGGCGCTGACCTTTGGGAGGGGCCATGCCGGTTGGCGGATTGACGACAAGGGGGCCGCGTAACCTCCTTCGCCAGATCCGCGAGGCTATGGCGGGGGCCGCGCCGGCCCAGGAACGGCTCGACACCGTCGTGCGCATCATCGCCCAGTCGATGGTGGCCGAGGTTTGCTCCATCTATCTGCGCCGCGCGTCGGGCGAGCTGGAGCTGTTCGCCACCCAGGGCCTGAAGCCCGAGGCCGTGCACAACACCCGCCTGCGTCCGGGCGAGGGTCTGGTCGGCGAGGTGGCGCGCAGCGCCGGCCCGATCAGCCTGTCGGACGCCCCGGCCCACCCCAGCTTCTCCTACCGTCCGGAAACGGGCGAAGACCCCTACCACGCCTTCCTCGGCGCCCCCCTGTTGCGCGGCGGTCGGGCCATCGGCGTGCTGGTCGTCCAGAACCGCTCCGAGCGTCGCTATGACGAGGACGAGGTCGAGGACATCCAGACCATCGCCATGGTGCTGGCCGAGACGGTCGCCTCGGGCGAACTGCTGGGCCAGGAAGAGCTGCGCGACATCGAGGTCGCCCCGCACCGTCCCGAGCGACTGAAGGGCCAGCGTTTCGCCGAGGGTCTCGCCTTCGGCCATGTGGTCCTGCACGAGGCGCCGGTCCCACCGGAAAACCTTCTGGCCGAGAACCAGCAGGTCGAGGAAATCCGACTGCGCGAAGCCCTGATCGGGCTGAAGGCCAATATCGACGGCATGCTCGAAGGCGGCGCCGGCAAGCTGGGCGGCCAGTCCTTCGAGGTGCTGGAAACCTACCGGATGTTCGCCGACGACCGGGGCTGGAACCGGTCGCTGGAGGAGGCCGTGCGCACCGGCCTGACCGCCGAGGCGGCGGTGGACCGTGTGCGTCAGGAACACCGCGCCCGCTTCGCCAAGGCCCGCGATCCCTACATCAAGGAACGGCTGCACGACTTCGAGGATCTGGCCAACCGCCTGCTTCGGGTGCTCGCCGGCGACAATCCGGGCCTGCGCGACCTGCCGGACGACGCCATCCTGGTGGCCCGCAACCTGGGTCCGGCGGACCTGCTGGAATATCCGCGCGAGAAGCTGAAGGGGCTGCTGCTCGAGGAGGGCTCGGCGGCCAGCCACGCGGCCATCGTCGCCCGCGCCCTGCAGATCCCCTGTGTCGGCCGCCTGATGGGGCTGCGCGACCGCCTGTCCGAGGGCGACGTCGTCATCGCTGACGGCGAGACGGGCGAGGCCTATCTGCGGCCGCGCCCCGACATGCTGGCCGCCGTCCAGTCGCGGATGGAGGTCCGCAGCCAGAGGCAGGCCGAGTTCGCCAAGCTGCGCGATGTGGATGCGGTCACCGTCGATGGCCAACGCATCACCCTGCTGACCAACGCGGGCCTGGCCGTCGATCTGGAAAACCTGGACGCCACCGGCGCCGAGGGCATCGGCCTGTTCCGCACCGAGTTCCAGTTCATGGTCTCGGAGGAGCTGCCGCGGCTGGAGAGCCAGACCGCCCTGTACCGCCTCGTGCTGGACACCGCCGGGGATCGCCCCGTCACCTTCCGCACCCTCGATATCGGCGGCGACAAGGTGCTGCCGTATCTGGAGACGGAGCGGGAGGAGAATCCGGCGCTGGGCCGTCGCGCCATCCGTCTGGGCCTCGACCGGCCCGCCATGCTGCGCCTGCAGCTGCGCGCCCTGCTGGGCGCCGCCGCGGGCCGCGAACTGCGCGTCATGTTCCCGATGATCGCCACCGTGGACGAGTTCCGCGCGGCGCGTGAGCTGGTCGATATCGAATGCGCCTGGGCGCGGCGTCGGGGCCGCGAGCTGCCCGCCCTCCTGCGGGTCGGCGCCATGATCGAATGCCCCAGCCTGCTGTGGCACCTCGACGCCCTGCTGCCGCTGACGGATTTCGTCTCGATCGGCACCAATGATCTGTTCCAGTACATGTTCGCCGCCGACCGGACGAACCCGCTGGTCTCGGACCGCTACGACCCCCTGTCGCCGCCGGCCCTGCGGGCGCTGGCGGAGATCCAGAAGAAATGCGCGGACACTGGCACGCCGGTCTCCGTCTGTGGCGAACTGGCCGGGCGTCCGCTCGAGGCCTTCGCCCTGTTGACCCTCGGCTTCACCCGCCTGTCAGCCCCGGCCGGCGGGGTCGGTCCGGTCAAGCGGATGATCCTGTCGACCGACCTGACCGCCGCCCGCCGCGGGGTGTCCAGCCTGCTCGGTTCCTCCTCGGGTTCCGTCCGCGGAGAGCTGGAGACTCTGGCCCGGAAGTTGAACGTCCAGATTTGATCTGTGCCGGGCCGGAACGGCCACGGTGCTTAACAAATCATTGAGCGGTCAACTCTTATGAGTTATCCACAAGGCGAACTCGACGGACCTGCGGGGGCAGGGCCGGACTGTCATCCCGATATGGTACAGGGGCCGGGTTCGAGTACGACGGGCGAGGATGACGCGCCGTCGAGTGTGAGGTCGGGCGTCATGGCGCGTGATACGGGCAAGAGCCCGGAAGAGTATGGTGCGGCTGACTGGAAGGAACTGGTTCCTTCCATCACCGATGCGCCGACTCTCGGCGAAGGCCTGCGCATCGCCCGCGACCACTCGGGCCGGTCGCTGGCCGAACTGTCCAGCCAGACCCGCGTCCCTTCCCGCTATCTCACGGCGCTGGAGCAGAACGACTTCTCGATCCTGCCCAACCGCGTCTTCTCCATCGGCTATGTGCGCGCCTACGCCAGCGCCCTGGGGCTGGATGAACAGCTGGCCGTCGAACGCTTCAAGCGCGAGAGCCCGGATCCGTCCGTGCCGCTGCAGCCGCCGGTCGGCATCGCCTTCGAGGAGGTGAAGCGCTACTCGCCCCGCCTGATCGCCGGCGTCGCCGTGCTGCTCTGCGCCGTGGTCGGGTGGAACGTCTTCCAGCGCGTCAACCTGATGCAGGCGCCCCAGCCCTCGGACATCGCCGAAGTGCCCGAGACCTGGCGGCTGGGCACGGTGCCCGGCCAGTCGGCCGCCATGCGCCTGACGGCCCCGCATCCCGCGCCGCCCGACCAGACCATCCCGGCGCTCTACATCACCCCGGGTCTTGAGGCCCAGTTGACCGGCATCGACCCGACCTCGCCGGAAGCCGTGGCCGCCGCAGCAGCTGCTGCCCCTCCGGTGGCGCGGGCCTTCAATCCGCGCGGCGCCATCTATGGCGCCTCCGCCAGCGCCTCGGACGTCATCATCCAGGCCCGCAAGGCGGCGGCCATCGTCGTGCGCATGGCGGACGGCCGGGTGCTCTTCGCCCGCCAGCTGGCCGCAGGTGAAGCCTGGCGCGCGCCGGCGGGCGTCTCGGCGGTGATCGACGCCACCGAGTTCGCGGCCTTCGACATCTATCTGAACGGCGAACATGGCGGGGCGCTGCAGGCTCAGCAGACCCAGCTTGCCCAGTTGAACACCCGCGCCCAGACCCTCGCCCGTCAGGCCGCCGCCGAACTGGCCGCCCGCGCCGAGGCGGCCCGTCAGACGGCCCAGGCCCAGCTTCAGGCTGCGTCGTCGCAGACCGGAGGCTGAGCCGCGACGTTGCTTGTCGTGGCCATGCCGCAATCGTGAGCCTATGTTGAGCGCAGCATGAGCCTCGACCACACCCACGTCCGTCCCTGGCGCCATATCGAGCGTCGCAAGAGCCGCCAGATCATGGTCGGCAATGTCGCTGTCGGCGGCGGCGCGCCGATCAGCGTCCAGTCGATGACCAATACGCTGACCTCCGACGCCAACGCGACGATCGGCCAGATCCGTCAGCTGGAAGAGGCCGGGGCCGACATCGTCCGCGTCTCCTGCCCGGACGAGGAGTCCACGGCGGCCTTCAAGACCATCGCCCGAGAGGCCAAGGTGCCGCTCGTGGCGGACATCCACTTCCACTACAAGCGCGGCATCGAGGCCGCCGAGGCGGGCGCCGCCTGCCTGCGCATCAATCCGGGCAACATCGGCAACGCCGAGCGCGTGCGCGAGGTCATCAAGGCCGCCCGCGACAACGGCTGCTCCATGCGCATCGGCGTCAACGCGGGCTCGCTGGAGCGCGAACTGCTCGAGAAATACGGCGAGCCCTGCCCCGACGCCATGGTCGAGAGCGCGCTGAACCATGCGCGCATCCTGCAGGACAACGACTTCCACGAGTTCAAGATTTCGGTGAAGGCGTCCGATCCCTTCCTGACCGTCGCCGCCTATCAGCAACTGGCCGAGGCCATCGACTGCCCGCTGCACCTGGGCGTCACCGAGGCGGGCCCGCTGCGCACCGGCACCATCAAGTCGGCCATCGGCATGGGCTCCATGCTGTGGGCCGGGATCGGCGACACCATCCGCGTGTCGCTGGCCGCCGATCCGGTCGAGGAGATCAAGGTCGGCTTCGACATCCTCAAGTCGCTGGGCCTGCGCCATCGCGGCGTGAACATCATCGCCTGCCCGTCCTGCGCCCGTCAGGGCTTCAACGTCATCGAGACCGTGACCATTCTCGAAGAGAAGCTGGCCCATGTGACCACGCCCATGTCGCTGTCGATCATCGGCTGCGTCGTGAACGGCCCCGGCGAGGCCCTCTACACCGACGTCGGCTTCACCGGCGGCGGCAAGGGTGCGGGCATGATCTACCTGAACGGCAAGATCGCCCACAAACAGGCCAACGACGGCATGATCGACGAGATCGTCGCCCAGGTCGAGGCCAAGGCCGCCGAACTGGACGCCGCCCGCAAGGCCGCCGAGCAGCCGAGCTTCGAAGCCGCCGAATAGCCCTGGTGGAAGCCCCGCCGCTGCGCTAGTCAGGCGGTGCATCCTTTGGGGGGAGTTCCATGATCCGTCGCACCGCAGCCGCGTTCCTTCTCGCGCTTTCGCTGGGGAGCGTCGCCGCGCTTCCGGCCCTGGCCCAGCAGGCCCAAGCCTCGGCCTCGACCGCCGCCGCTACGGCCTCCGCCGCCACCCATGTATCCCTGTCCGCCCCGGACGGCCGCGCCATCGACGTCAGCGTCTGGCAGGCGGAGAACGAGCAGGCCGTCATCCTGTTCGGCCACGGCTGGGGCAGCGATCCGGCCCGTTATCACCGCATCATCGATTACTGGGTCGGACACGGCTTCACCGTCATCGCGCCGATGCACACCGATTCCATGCTGCACCCGGACCGCGCCTCGGCCACGCCGCAGACCATCTTCATGACCCGCCTCGTCGATCTGGCGGTGGTGCGGGGCTATGTGAAGGCGCAACATCCGGGCAGGCCGCTGGTCGCCGCGGGCCACTCGTTCGGCTCGCTCAACGCCCTGATGGAGGCCGGCGCCCTGACCGTCGCCGGGCCGCAGTCCGATCCGGACGTGAAGGTCGTCGTCGCCCTGTCCTCGCCGGGCGTCATCCCCAACATCGTCACCCCGACCACCTTCGCCAGCGTGACTGCGCCGGTCCTGATGGTCACCGGCGACGCCGATCTGGTGCCGGGCTTCGTCACCGATGCGCGCGACCACCGCGCCCCGTTCGACACCAGCCCGGCGGGCGACAAGATGCTGGTCACCTTCGCGGGCGGCGACCACAGCCTGATCGGCAACGCCGACGCCGCCGACTTCGACCTGATCGCCAGAACGACCACCGACTTCATCCGCGCCCACGCCCTGGGCGACGCCGCCGCCCAGACCCGGCTGAACGCCCTGACCGCGCCCGAGGGCGTCACCATCGAGCGCCGCTGAGATGATGACGCTCTACATCTCGCCGTCGTCGCCCTTCGCCCGCAAATGCCGGATCGTCGCTCGTGAGAAGGGGATCGCGCTCGAGGAGATCGTGGTCGATCCCTACGCCAATGCGCCCGATCTGCTGGCCGCCAACCCTGTGGTGCAGGTGCCGTCGCTGATCGCCGACGACGGCCTGCCGATCAATGACAGCCCGATCATCTGCGAGTATCTGGACATGGTCGGTTCGGTTCCGCGCCTGACGCCGGAGAGCGGGCCCGAGCGGCTGCGCGTCCGCCGCATCGAGGCGACCGCCGACGCCCTGCTGGAGATGGGCGTGAAGCTGGTGCTGGAGAAGCGCCGTCACGAGAGCGAGCGTTCGCCCTCGTGGATGGAGCGCTGGACCGCCCACATGCACCGCGCCCTCGACGCGCTGGAGGCGGCGGACCTGTCGGCGGACGACTTCCACATCGGTACGCTGACCGCCGGTGTCGCGGTCACCTGGATCAGCTTCCGCCATCCGGACTTCGACTGGCAGACCGGTCGCCCGCGCTTGGTCGCCCTTCAGACAGCGCTGGAGGGGAGGGCGAGTTTCTCGGAAACCCGCCCCGCCTGATCGCTCAGGAACCGGCGCCGAACGCCTGTTTGCAGAGCTCCTCGCCGAAGGCGTCGCTCATCTGTTCCTCGGCTTGGGACATCAGGGCGATGCCGACCAGCCCGCCGGCGGTGAACACGCGGCGGATCAGGTACTCGCCGACCAGATTGCCCGAGCTGTCCTTCAGTCGGGCGATGCCGGCGATGCTGTTCTGGTCGCTGATCAGCCAGGTCATGGCGGCGTTGGCGCGATCGAACGTATCGAGCGAAATCTCGAGCGTCAGCGGCTGCTGGCCCGTCGCGCATTCGTTCAGCGCGGTCTGGACCCGCGTCTGGAACACCTGGCCGAACTCGGCGCTCACGCCCCGTTCCGGAATGTTGTCGACGTTGACCGAGACGACCCGCGCGCCCGTCCGCAGGGCCTGCGGCAGCGGCTGGATCGGCGCGCTGCCGGAGCCGCTCGCGCAGGCGGTGAGCATCATCGCGCCAGCCAGCGCGATCAGTTGGTTCTTCATGGAAATTCCCCCGAAAATCACTGCTCGTGTAGCCGGGTTCAGTCGGCCCCCGCAAGCCTCACTTTGGGCGATTGACGCTTGGCGAACGCGGTGCGAGTTTGCCGTTCAGGGCGCGCCGGGGGGCGGTCCGGATCGGGGGCGATCCATGTTTTCGCAAGGGAGTTCCGGGTCGCCGAAGGCGATGCAGAGCCCGTGCGCCTTGCCCCTGTTCGCGCCTCCTGGGGATGCCCGTTTTCGGTCAACTCACCCAGGATATCCGATGTCTCTCTCCAGCCTGTCGCGCCGCCTCGCTCCGGTCGTCGCCGTCACCGCCCTGATGGGTCTCGCCGCCTGCGCCACCCCGTCGCGCCCTGAAGCCATGATCCTGACCGCCACCGACGGTCTGGTCGCCGCTCCGGGCGACGTGGGCTATCATTCGGTGCGTTCGGTGACCGCCGTCGGCGGCAGCGAAACCGATCCGATGTGGGCGTCGCAGGTCTCCAACGAGGCGCTGCAAACCGCCGTGCAGGAATCGCTGGCCGCGGCCGGCTATATCGGTGAGGAAGGTCGCCCGCTGACCGTGCAGGTCGCCCTGATGGGCCTCGACCAGCCGGCGATGGGCTTCGACATGACCGTCACCAGCCGTGTTCGCTACACCGTCAGCCGCGACGGCCAGACCATCTTCAACGAAACCATCCAGGCCTCGGGCACCGCCAAGATGGGCGACGCCTTCGCCGGTGTTGAACGCCTCCGCATGGCCAACGAGAAGTCGATCCAGGAAAACATCAAGGCCTTCCTGACCAGCTTCCGCGCCGGCGCGCGCTGATCCCTCCGTCTCGCGAGAGACTGAAGCGGGGCTGCCTTCGGGCGGCCCCGCTTTTCGTCGGGCCTTAGGGGATGACGTCGAACAGCTGCAGCGCCTGGAAGCCGGCCAGCAGGATGATCAGGCCGCCGACCACGAAGGTCAGGGTGCGGGTCGGCACGGTCTTGGCGATCCAGCCCGCGAAGGGGGCGGCGATCAGACCGCCGACGATCAACCCGCCGACCGCCGCCGCATGGTCCTGCAGGGCGCCGGCGTCTTCCCAGTGGCCGGTGACCAGCGCCCAGACGAAGGTGGCCGAGATGGCCACGGTGACGAAGAACTCCGCCGCATTGACCGTGCCGATGGCGCGGCGCGGATCCTTGCCGGCGCCGACCAGGGCGGTGGTGGCGGTCGGACCCCAGCCGCCCCCGCCGATCGCGTCCATGAAGCCGCCGACCAGTCCCAGAGGGGCGCCCCAGAAGCCGGGGATGTTGCGGGGCTGGCTGTCGCGGAACCCGCGCAGCACGATCCAGACGCCCAGGATCGCCAGATAGGCGAGGATGAAGGGCTTGATGACGTTGCCGTCGATCCCGGCCAGCACATAGGCCCCCAGCGCGCCGCCGATGACGCCCGCGATGACCAGCGGGACCCACAGGCTCCAGGTGACGTTCTTGTGCAGGATGTGGGAGCTGGCCGAGGCGCCGGTGGTGAAGACTTCTGCCGCATGGACGGTGGCCGAGGCGGTCGCGGGCGGTACTCCGACCGCCAGCAGGACGGTGTTCGACACCACGCCGTAGGCCATGCCCAGCGACCCGTCGACGGCCTGGGCCAGCAGACCGACCACCAGAAATAGCAGGAAGGTTTCCATATACGCCCCGTCTGTCGCACCAACAGGCGCCGATCTTCGCCCAATGAGCCCCGACGGCAAAGGTTGCGCCGTTCACGGATGGCTGATGCGTTCGTGACCGCGCATCGACAGGGCAGGGTCGCGCGGGCTAAAGGCTGCGACCCGCCCACTACGGATGTTTCCCCTTGCGACTGCCCCAGGCCCGGCTTGATCAGGTGCTCGACCGCTTCCACGAGGTGGAGGCGCGCATGGGCGCGGCCAGCGACGGCGCCGAGATCGTGCGCCTGTCCAAGGAGCATGCCGAGCTGAAGCCGGTCGCCGACGCCGTACAGGGGCTGGCGAAGTCCCGCGCCGAGATGGCCGATCTGGAAGTCATGGCCGAGGATCCGGAGATGGCCGACATGGCCGCCGAGGAGCTGCAGGCGCTGAAGGAGCGCCTGCCGGAGCTGGAGCGCGAGGTCGCCCTGCTGCTGGCCCCGCGCGACGCCGACGAGAACGCCTCGGCCGTGCTGGAAGTCCGCGCCGGCACCGGCGGTGACGAGGCCGCCATCTTCGCCGGCGACCTGTTCCGCATGTATTCGCGCTACGCCTCCAACCGCGGCTGGCGGGTCGAGGTGGACAGCGCCACCGAGGGCGACGCGGGCGGCTACAAGGAAATCATCGCCACCGTCACCGGCGACGGCGTCTTCGGTCGTCTGAAGTTCGAAAGCGGCGTCCACCGCGTCCAGCGCGTCCCGGCCACGGAAACGCAGGGGCGCATCCACACCTCGGCCGCCACCGTCGCGGTCCTGCCCGAGGTCGAGGATGTCGAGATCGACATCCAGGACAAGGACATCCGCATCGACACCTTCCGCGCGTCCGGTTCGGGCGGCCAGCACGTCAACAAGACCGACTCGGCCGTGCGCATCACCCACTTCCCGTCGGGCATCGTGGTCACCTCGTCCGAGAAGTCGCAGCACGTGAACCGAGACAAGGCGATGAAGAACCTGCGCGTCCGCCTGTACGACATGCAGCGCCAGATGAAGGATCAGGCCCGTTCCGACGCCCGCAAGTCGCAGGTCGGGTCGGGCGACCGGTCGGAGCGCATCCGCACCTACAACTATCCGCAGGGCCGGGTTTCGGACCACCGCATCAACCTGACCCTGCACAGCCTGCCGCAGATCATGGAAGGCGACATCGATCCGCTGCTGAACGCCCTGATCGCCGAGGATCAGGCCGCCCGCCTGGCCGATCTGGAAGCCGAGTTCGGCTGACCCCTCCACCACCCTCCGGGCGGTCCCCCTCCCCAGCTTCGCTGGAGAGGTGAGGGTCCGCGCTCACCTCTCCACGCAGTGGGGAGGTGGCTCGACGGCGCAGCCGGAGAGACGGAGGGGGCGTCAGTCGCGGCTGCGTATCCGCCGCTTCAACAACCGGTCCGACAGCGCTTCAGCATGCTTCAGGGTGAAGGCCAGCGCCGCCGGACTGCCCCGGCGCGGGCCCACGGTGTCAGCCACCACCGCGCCGCGCTCGCCAATGACCTGCGGGGCGCCGGTGGTGGTGTCGATGGCGGTCTGGTGTTCGATCTCGGCGTTCAGCTCGGCCCCCATCAGCACGATCTGCACTGTCAGCCAGGTCCACAGCAGGAAACCCATCATCGCCGCCAGCGGGCCGTAGGAGGCCGTGCGGACAAAGGTGCCGATGTACCAGCTGAAGCCCAGCGACAGGCCCAGGCTCAGCAGGGCCGCGAAGATGGCGCCCGGCGTCAGCCACCGCCACCGGGCCTTCTGCCGGCACGGTCCGAAGCGGTAGATCACGGTCAGGGCCGCGATATAGATCAGCAGCAGGACCGGCCAGCGGAACGGCGCCAGATAGCCCCACTCGTCATCCAGCCCGAGGAAGCCCAGCACAACGGGCACGCCCACCACCATCGCCGCCGACAGCAGCACCGCCAGCAGGCCCGAGACGGTGAAGGCCATGCACATCAGGTTGTAGCGGACGATATTGCGCCGCTCGACCTCGTGATAGGCGATGTTCAGCCCGTAGAAGAGCACCTTGATCGCCCCGTTCGCGGTCCACAGCGACAGGGCCAGGGTCCAGACCAGGGTGAAGGTCAGCTCGGTGTTGGTGTTTTCGGCCAGCCGCTGCATCTCGTCGCCTAGGAACTCGGCCACGCCCGCAGGCAGCACCGAATAGAGGAATTGCAGCCGATCCACCGCCCCGTTCGGATCGGCGAACAGGCCATAGATGGTCACGAAGGCCGCCAGCGTCGGGAACAGCGACAAGACCACGAAGAAAGTCACCCCGCCGGCGACGAAGCCGACCCGGTCGCCGAAATAGGCGCCGCCGACCCGCCAGAAGATGTCGGTCCAGCCCTTGTGCGGAATATGCTCGGGCCGCTGGGCCATTCGCCCGCGGCCCGGCTCCTTCGCCTCGAAATCCTCGGGCGTCGGCGGAGCCGGCGGCAGGGGCTCGGGCCGTTCGGGCCGCAGCTCGATCCCGTACTTGTGCCCCCGCGTGTAAAGCAGATGCGCGGCTCCGGCCCCGGCGGCGAGCCCGCCGACCACGGCGCCCATGACGCCCCACAGACCCGCTCCGGTCTTCTTGCCCGACTGACGCTGCATCCGCCCGACAACGGCCAAGCTGACCGGGCGTTCCCGGCTTTTCGTCTTGCCGGGATGGCGACGCCCGTCCTACGGTCTCCGGATAACGGGGGTTTTCATGAAGTCCGTCCTGCTGCTGGCTGCGGCCTTGTTCGTTGTTTCCGAAAGCCCTGCCGGGGCGCAGGCACAGCAGAGTTGGTCCCCAGCCGCCGCTCAGGCCGGGCTGATCCGGGCGGTCAATGTCCCGTCTGTCAGCGGGGCCGGTAATCGCAGGACGTTCGAGACCCTCGATGTCTATCAGGGGCGGCACGCCCTCGGCGGGGACGCGGTCGACTATCTGCGTGCGCGATACGAAGTGGATTGCAGGGCCAGGACCAGTCTGATGCTCAGCGTCAGCGGGTTTCTCGCTGACGGCACGCTCGTCGCCTCCGGGCAGGCGCCCGCTGACGCCGGTCTTCAGCCGGTGCGTGACGGCTCCATGAGCGCCGAGACGCTGGACGCCGTATGCGCTGAAGGATGGATGGTGGTTCAATACCGGACTGTCGAGGGCTTCCTGCGCTGGGCGCGTGAGGGCGGGATCGCCGAATGGAACGATCCATCCTGGTGAAGGCGGCGGGTCACGCTTGAAATCCGCGGCCGTCCGGTCCAAGCCCCTGCCATGACCGACGCCGCTCCCGCCCGCACCCTGCTGACCACCTGGAAGGCCGCCCAGGCCCAGCTCAAGGCCGCGAAGATCGACAGTCCCTCGATCGACGCCCGCCTCCTGCTGGAGGTGGCCGCCAACTGTTCGCGCACCGACATCCTGACCGATCCCTACCGGGCCGTGACCGATGAGCAGCAGGTCACGCTGGACGGCTATGTCGCCCGCCGCCTGAAGCGCGAGCCGGTGTCGCGCATCCTCGGCAAGAAGGGCTTCTGGAAGATCATGCTGAACGTCACGCCGGACGTGCTCAGCCCCCGCGCCGACACCGAGGCCCTGCTGGACGTGGTCATGCTGGCCTTCCAGCCGCAGGACAGCTTCACCATGGTCGACCTGGGCACCGGCTCGGGCGCCATTCTGCTGGCCACGCTCGCGGAACGTCCCGCGGCGAAGGGCGTCGGCACCGACATCTCGACCGAGGCCCTGGCCGTGGCGCGCGAGAACGCCGCCAACCTGGATCTCGACAGCCGTTGCGACTTCATCCGCACCGAATGGGCGGCGGGCTTCGCCGAGAACAGCTTCGATCTGGTGGTGTCCAACCCGCCCTACATCCCGTCCGGCGACATCCCCGGTCTGGACCCGGAGGTGCGCGAGCACGATCCGATCCTGGCGCTGGACGGTGGTCCGGACGGTCTCGTCGCCTATCGCGAACTGGCCCCCGAGATCCTGCGCATCCTCAAGCCGGGCGGGACCTTCGCGGTCGAAATCGGCTGGGACCAGGGCCCGCAGGTCAAGGCGCTGTTCGAAGAGGCGGGCTTCGAGAACGTCATCGTGGTCAAGGATCTGTCTGATCGCGACCGCGTCGTCACCAACGGCCCGAACCCGCGCACCAACCCCATTCCGCCGATGTATCCGGAAGCGGGCTGAAGCGGGGTCGCATAAACCCTCTTGGAAACGCCACAAACCCGCGCTAAGTCTTCGTTGTCTCCCTCCAGAACACACGCCTCGAACCGCTCCGGTTCCTGACTTGCGCGCGTTCCGGGCCGTGACGGTCGGGCCAGTCGCCCGGCGGACCACGGGGGACACGGCTTTCCGAACACATCGCCAGCGGGGAATAGGCCCCGCCCGAGACGGAACACCCCCGGACGGATACCGAGCCTTCGAGGCCCGGTCCGCCTCCCCATCAAGGCACGGTAGCTTCCGATGAGAGATTTCAAGGGCATGAAGCGTCAACGCGGACGCAACAGGAAGCCCGGCGGCGGCGGCAACAACGCCAACGCCACCAATCCCAACCGCTCGTGGGACTCGCAAGGCCCCGAGAACATCAAGGTCCGCGGCAACGCCCAGACCGTCTATGAGCGCTATATGCAGCTGGCCCGCGATGCGGCCGCCGGCGGCGACCGCGTTCTGGCCGAGAACTACACCCAGCACGCCGAACACTATTTCCGCGTCCTGCGCGCCCTGCAGCCGGCCCGTCCGGTCTCCGAGATCGCCCAGCGCGAGCTGGCCGGTCAGGGCTTCGACATCGATTTCGAGGACGAGTCCGGCGCCCAGGCCGCCGCCATCCTCGCCGCCCAGCAGGCCGAGGCCGATCGCGCCGCCGAGCAGGAACGCCGCCAGCGCGAGCAGGAAGAGCGCCAGCAGGAGCGCCAGAACAACAACGGCGAAGGCCGCCGCGAATGGCGCGACCGTGACGACCGCGAGCCGCGTGAACCTCGCGAGCCCCGGGAACCGCGCGAGCCGCGCGCCGAGGGTGAAGGCGAACCCCGCGAGGGTGGTCGCCGCGAAAGCCGTCGCGAGCGCTGGGAGCGTCGTCGTGACGAGCGCAACCGTCGCTTTGAAGGTGAGGGCGGCGAAGCCCCGGCCGAAGGCGGCGAGACCGCCGCGCCCGTCGAGGCTGAACCGGTCGCCGCCGAGGCTGCGCCGGAACGGGCCGAGCGCGCCCCGCGTCGTCCGCGTCGTGAGGAAACCTCCGAGGACGGCGCCGCCGCCCTGCCGGGCTTCCTGACCCGTTCGACCGCGCCTGCCGCGGCTCCGGCCGTGGCCGAGGCGGCCGAAGGCGAGGCGGCTCCGGCCCCGAAACGCCCCCGCGCCCCGCGCAAGCCCAAGGCCGAAGCCCCCGCCGAAGAGGGCTGAGCCGGCTCCCCTGACGGGGGAAACCGCTGAACCGACGCCGCTTTCGGGCGCCCCGCGACGCGAGGGCGCTTGACGGCGGCCGTCCGGACCGGTCCAACAGGCCCGAGCCAAGCCCTCAGCCTGCGTTTCGGGAGCGCCCATGCCTCGCCTGTTCCGGCTGTCGACCCTGCTGGTCGGCGCCGCCCTCACGGTCACCGCCTGCGCCACGCCGCCCGGGCCTCCGCCGCCTCCGCCTCCGTCCGGCGGCGGTTCGGCGCCGACCCTGCGGGACTGGCGCAGCATCATCACCGCCTCCGATCGTGACCGTTACTCCCGTCGCGACGCCGCCTGGTCCCTCGCCCTACAGCAGGCCCGCCGCCAGCGCGGTTCGGGCGACCTGACCAGCCTGGGCGATCTGATCGACCCGCACGCACAGCGCCCCTCCGTCATTCCGCCCGCCGGCGACTATCGCTGCCGCACCGTCAAACTGGGCTCGCAGGGCGGCGAGGGCGGCCTCGGCTACGTCGTCTACGGCTGGTTCGCCTGCCGCATCGAACAGACCCCCAACGGCCTGAAATTCGTCAAGCTGACCGGCTCCCAGCGCCCGTCGGGCCTGCTCTTCCCCGAGGATGACCGCCACATGGTCATGCTCGGCTCCATGGCCCTGGCGTCGGAGCCGCCGGCCAATTCCTACGGCCAGCGTCCGGACCGCGACATCGTCGCCTCGCTGGAGCGGGTGGGCGAGCGCCGCTGGCGGCTGGTCATTCCCTGGCCGCAGAACGAATCCAACCTCGACCTGATCGAACTCGTCCCGGCCTGACGGTGGGGCCGGCTCATATCGCTGTCGTCGGCGCCGGGCCGTCGGGTCTGGCCTGCGCCCTGATGCTGGCCCGGCAGGGTCGGCGGGTCACCGTCTTCGAACGCTTCCACGAAGCGGGTCCGGTCGGTGCCGGCTTCATGCTCCAGCCCACCGGCCTGGCGGTGCTGGATCATCTCGGCCTGACGCAGGCCGTCGCCGCCTTCGCCCAGCCGATCGACCACATCTTCGGACGCGAGGCCCGGCGCGGCCGGATCGTTCTCGATATCCGCTACAGCGACCTGAAGCGCCCGCGTCAGGCGCTCGGCGTCCACCGCGCCGCCCTGTTCAAGGTGCTGCACGACGCCTGCCTCGCCGCCGGCGTCGGCTTCGAGACGGGCCGGGAGATGGTCGCCGCCGACCGGGGCGTCCTGACCGATGCGGCGGGTGTGCGCACCCCCGCCTTCGATCTGGTCGTCGACGCCTCCGGCGCGCGCTCGCGGATCACCGGGGCGCTGCCCCGTCCGTTGTCCTTCGGCGCCCTATGGGCCACCGTCCCCTGGCCGGGTGATCCCTTTGACGAGACGGCCTTGCAGCAGGTCTATCGTGGCGCGGCCAAGATGATCGGCGTCCTGCCCGTCGGCTCCGCGCCCCACGCCAAGGGGCGACTGGCGACCTTCTTCTGGAGCCTGAAGTCGGACCAGTATTACGACTGGCGTCTCGCCGGGCTGGAGCCATGGAAGGAAGAGGTCCGGTCTCTCTGGCCGGAAACCGCCCCGGTCCTCGACACCATCACCGACCCGGACCAGCTGACCCTGGCCCGCTACGGCCACCACACCCTGTCGCGCCCCCATGGCGACCGGCTGGCCGTCATCGGAGATGCCGCCCATTCCACCAGCCCGCAGTTGGGGCAGGGGGTGAACATGGGCCTGCTCGACGCCTTCGCCCTGACCCGGTGGCTGGCGCGTGAGCCCGGACTGGACTGGGCGCTGGAGGGCTATGCCCGCGAGCGGCGCTGGCACCTCAGCCTCTATCAGGCGCTCAGCTACGGCTTCACCCCCTTCTATCAGGCCGACGGCGGCCTGCTGCCTTGGGTGCGGGACCACATTCTGGGCAAGGTCGCCCGCCTACCGTTCGCGCCGCGCCTGCTGGCGGCCACGGTCTCCGGGACGCTGCTGGATCCGCGCCCGAAAGACTGAACCCGACGGGGCTCCATCCGTTGTGCAAGCTCAGCCTTATGGAGCCTGCCCGATGCGGACCCTGATCGCCGTCGCCTCTGTCGCCGCCCTGCTCGCCGCCTGCGGGGACAATGCGCCGTCTTCGGCCGAGCCTCCGGCGTCCGCCCCCGCGACCGATCCGGCGCCGATCGGTGAACCGGCCGACGCCCCGACGACTCCCGCCCCGCCGGCGGACGGGGAACAGGGCGGAACCTCCGACTGGCGTCAGATCGTCTCCGCCGAGGATGCGGGCAATCTGGGCCGGCTCGATCAGGCCTGGCGGCTGGGTCGGGCCGAGGCGGAGGACAAGGGTTTCGCCTCCGAGGTCGAGGCGCTGGGGCCGCTGGTCGATCCCATGGCAGGACAGGCGGGCCGTCTCCAGCCCGCGCCGGGGACCTACCGTTGCCGCACCATCAAGCTGGGCTCCAAGGCGGGCAATACGCTCGCCTATGTTGCCTATCCCTACTTCCGCTGTTCGGTCGAGCTGACCCCGGGCGGCGACCTGGTGCTGACCAAAACGACCGGCTCCCAGCGCACGCGCGGCCTGCTCTATCCGGACACGGACAACCGCCTGATCTTCGTCGGCGCCCAGGCCTGGGGCGATGACGAGCGCGGCTTCCCGACCTACGGCCAGCAGTCCGAGCGCGATCAGGTCGGCGTCTTCGAACGCATCGGCGCGGAACGCTGGCGTCTGGTCATTCCCTGGCCGCGGCTGGAATCGAAGCTGGAAATCCTCGAACTGGTGAAGTGACCCGATCAGGCCCTCGTCAGCCTCAGGTCCTGATAGTCGTAGCTGAAGTCCGCATCCGGGCTGACGGCCTTCATCGTCGCCGAGACGGGGGCGCCGTTCTCGACCTTGAAGGTGATCATCACGTCCTCTTCCCGCCTGTCCGGGAAGCGGGTGCGGAAGCTGTCGCCGTCATAGGGCTCCAGGGGGCCCTTCAGGGCATTGGTGCGGGTGAAGTCGAGGTGAAGCGTCGTGCGACGGTTGCGACCCCGACCCGTGGTGCGCGGCGCGATGCGGATCTCGCCATACCAGGGATCGACCCAGCTGCCGGCATAGGCCTCGAGCGGCAGGGACGGCGCGGCGCCCGCGGCCTGTTTCGCGTCGATCTCGGCCGCGGCCTCCAGCGACTTGGCATTGCCTTCCTGCGTCAGGCGCACGCCATCGGCGATCCAGTCGAAGCCGGCCTTGCCCATCAGGATGTCGGCGATGCCGCTGCGCAGGGCGCGGGTCAGCTGGCTTTCCTCGGCGTTGGTGAAGAAGCTGAAGCCCACGTTGCGGCCCGGCAGCAGCACCGTGCCCGACAGATAGCCGGGGGCCCCGCCGCCGTGGGTGATGAAGCGCTCGCCGCGATAGTCCATCACCTGCCAGCCGGTCGCATAGGTGGCCGCGATGGCCCGGCCCGGCGCGTCCGGGGTCGGTCCGCCCGAGCTGGAGACGATGATGTTCGGCCGCCACATCTCATTGGCCCGGGCCTCGGACCACAGGCGCGTGCCGTCCGGCAGGGCGCCCTTGTTCAGCTGCACCGCGATCCATTTGGCCCAGTCGACCGGATTGGTGACGAAGCCGCCCGCGGCGCCCGCCGCCGACCAGTCCCAGACCTCCTGGATCGACTGGCCGATGGTCTGCATCGGCCCTTGATAGCGCAGCGGCGGTCCGATCCGGCCGTTCGGCAGGGCCGACTTCGCCGGATCCGCCCCGGTCATCAGCGGCAGGGTCTCGGTCATGCCCAGCGGAGTCAGGATGCGGGTCTGGACGAACTGTTCCCACGGCATGCCGCTGGCCGCCGCCACGACCTCGCCCGCAGCCACGAACATCAGGTTGCAGTAGTGGTAGGAGGTGCGGAAGCTGTCCTCGATCGGCACGCTCGGGATGGCCGCCATGATCTCGGCGCGCGTCCGGTTCCCGTTCGGCCAGAACAGCAGGTCGCCGGCGCCCAGGCCGAAGCCGATCCGGTGGCTGACCAGATCACGCACCGTGACCAGATCATTCAGCTCGGGCTTCGACAGGCGGAAGTCGGGCAGATAGGTCCGCACCGGCTCGTCCCACTTCACCTTGCCCTCGTCGATCAGGATCGACAGGGCGGCGCAGGTCACCGCCTTGGTGTTGGACGCGATGGCGAACAGGGTGTGCTCGTCCACCGCCGATCCGCCCACGGAGCGAACGCCATAGCCGCGCGTCAGGATCGGCTGGCCGTCCTTCACCACGGCGATCGACACCGCCGGCTGGTCGGGGAAGGCGGCCATGGCCCGCTTCACGAAGGCGTCCACCTGTTCGGCCAGCGACGCGCTGTCATTGGCGGCGGTCTGCGCCCAGCCGGTCGCCGGCAGGGCGGCCGCGCCGGCCGCGGACGAGATCAAGGCCGCGCGGCGCGTGAGGCGGATGGACATGGAGACGCTCCCGACTGAACTGGTGCGGCGACGCTAGCGCTGTCAGGTGCTGGGTCCAAGGCCCGGCGGGCGGAAACCTGCTTCAACCTTCGGCGTTTCGTCCGGACATCGCCCCGATTGACCGGAGACGTCCATGAACGCCGCCCGCCTCGCCGCGCCCCTCGTTGCAGTTCTGGTCATGGGGGCGTCGGGATGGGCGCCGCCCGTCCGGGCGCAGGACTATATGTTCCAGGGGTTCGCCGCGATGGACGCGATGAACACCCTGCACGCCAACGTTCTCGACCAGACCCTGCGCGCGTCCGGGGCCGACAACACCCCGCGGCAATGGCGCGGGCGCTCACGTTCGGATGCGCCGGCGACCGCCGCGCCGGCTCCAGCCCGTCCGGCGGACTTGGCCTTCCGCCGTGATCCCGCCGTCACCCGCCAGGTCCAGGCCGAGTTTGTGCGGACCATTTCCCGTTCAGCGCCCGAGGCCGGTCAGGAAATCGAGACCCTGTTCCGCTCTGCGGACCCGATCACCGCCGCCTCGCCCGCCTTCCGCCGCTTCGGGCTGGACACCGGCAATGTCGTGGACGCGGTGGCGATCTACTATCTGGCCATGTGGGGCGCCGCCAACAATCACGAGGCGACCATGACCGCCGACCAGGCCCGCGGCGCCCGCGCCCACGTGGCGCGCGCCGTCAACTTCTCGGGCATGGGCCTGAACACCCCCGCCGCCCGCCAGCGGTTCGCCGAGACCCTGATCTATCAGGGCCTGCTGATGGACGCCGCCATGGAGCGAGCCCAGACCAGCGGGGACACCGCCATGCAGCGCACCCTGTCCAACGCGGCCCATGGCCAGATGCAGCGGATGGGGCTGGACATGCGCGGGCTCCGGATCACCGGCGAGGGCTTCGTTCCCCGCTGACCCCGACCGCCGTGCAGACGGTGCGGCGGAAAAATGTCGGTTGGTGGAGAAAGTGTAATGAAATGAAAAAGATGTAACTGAGAGTGGCCCAGGCTCGCTGTTAGTTTCCCCGCTGCTACGGGGGCAATCATGATCCCCGGACTCAGGATCCTCGGGGCCATGACCAGAACCACCCTCATCTCGCTGCTCGCGCTCGCCATTCCGGCCGGCGCCGCCGTGGCCCAGACGCAGCCGGCGCCTCCGCCGGCGCCCGCCCAGCCGGCGACGACGCAGGAAACGCCCGCCCAGCCCGCCGAGCAGGAAGAGGCCACCAGTCTCGGCGAAACCGTCGTCACGGGCCGCGCCAACGACATCCGCACCTCGGTCGACTCGATCAGCTACAACGTCGGCGAAGACCTGCAGACCGCGACCGGCACGCTCGCCGACGCCCTGCGCAACATTCCCTCGGTCGAGGTCGATCCGGACGGCAACGTCAGCCTGCGCGGCGATGCGGGCGTCACCATCCTGGTCGATGGTCGTCCCTCGGGCCTGTTCTCGGGCGAGAACCGGGGCCAGGTGATCCTGCAGATTCCGGCCGACCAGTACGCCCGTATCGAGGTGATGACCAATCCGTCGGCGGCCTATCGCCCCGACGGCGGCGGCGGCGTCATCAACCTGATCACCAAGCCCAATCGCCCCCGCGCCCAGCCGACCAACACCGGCTCGGTCCGCGTCAACGTCGGCAATGACGAGCGCTACAATCTGGGCGTCAGCAGCGTCTTCACCCGCGACAGGCTGACCCTGACCGCCGACGCCAGCGTGCGCCACGACACCTTCATCCAGTCCACCGACCGCGTCCGCAGCCGCTACGACGCCGGTTCGGACCAGTTCCTGGAATCGCGCAATACCCAGGCCGGCGACGGCTCGACCGACAACGCCTTCGTCCGCTTCTCGGCCGACTACCGTCCCAACGACCAGTATCAGCTGTACGGCGACCTCTATCATGTGGACGTCACCAGCGACGGCGTGATGCTGGATCAGTATGAGGCCGACGACGCCCTGGGCGGGATCGGCGGTCGCTATCGCCGCCTGTCCAACGGCGGCTTCGAGGGCCAGTTCTCCGGCGCCACCGCCCGTCTCGTCCGTCGCTTCGGCGAGCAGGGCCACGACTGGTCCAACGAGCTCCGCTACAACCGCGGACGCGGCTCCTACGGCCACGACACCCTGGTCGATCAACTGATCCCGGTCGCGGCGAACCAGTACGAGCACCTCGACAACCGCAACGACACGGACACCTTCAACTTCGCCAGCGCCTACGTCCGCCCCTTCGCCAGCGGCGCCCGCCTGCGCGCGGGCTATGAGCTGGAGTATTCGACGCTCGAGCTGGACAACCTCGTCGCCCGCGGCGCCACGCCCGGCGCTCTGACGCCCGACCCGCTGGTGTCCAACACCTTCCAGGTCGACCAGACCGTCCACGCCCTCTACGGCACCTGGGAGCAGCCCTTCGGCGACAAGCTGAGCGCCCAGTTCGGCCTGCGCCTGGAACAGGCCTATCTGGATCTCGATCAGGTCACGACCGGCATCCAGGCCGAGAACGACTATTTCCGCGCCTATCCGACCCTGCACGTCTCCTACCAGCTGACCGACCAGCAGACCCTGCGCGGCAGCTACAGCCGTCGGGTCCAGCGCCCGGCGCCGAACGACCTGAACCCCTTCCTCAGCTATCAGGACCCGCTCAACTATCGCGCGGGCAACCCCGATCTGGAGCCGCAGGAAACCGACTCCTTCGAGCTCAGCTGGCAGCGTCGGGTCAATCAGTCCTTCTATGGCGCGACCCTCTATTATCGGGACACGCAGAACGCCTTCACCCCGGTGATCAGCGACATCGGCAACGGCGTCCTTCTGACCCGCACCGAGAACCTCGGCGCCCGCACCGCCACCGGCGTCGAGCTGGTCGCCAACGGCCGCCTGCACCCGACCCTGCGCTACAACGCCAGCGTCAACCTGTTCCGTCAGGAGATCGACGCCTCCAACCTGGTCGGCGGCGTCAGCAGCGAGGGCGAGATCGTCTCGGGGCGTCTCAGCCTGAACTGGCAACCGACCGCCGAGGACTTTGTCCAGCTGTCGGGCATCTGGACCGGCGAGCAACTGCTGGCCCAGGGCACGCGCGACGCGGCCCAGCTGATCAACCTCGGCTACCGCCGCAAGCTGACCGAAACCCTGTCGCTGCAGCTGACGGTCCGCGATCTGCTGGATGAGTCGAAGGACATCACCACCTACGAGACGGCGACCTTCACCGACCGCACCGAGCGGGTGTTCGGCGGCCGGGTCGGCTTCATCGGCCTGACCTGGAATTTCGGGGGTCCGGCCCGCCAGCAGGACCCGCAGTTCGACTTCTCCGGGCCCCAGCAGCAGGGTCAGTAAAACCGTCTGCGCCACGCAGGGGCTCGCCCTTGCGTGGCGGATGGGCCACACCCAACTGAGGGGCAACCGCACGGCGCGTCGCTTGCATGAGGGCGCGCTGGCGGGATCCGCCATCAGGGGATGCCCACTTGAATCTCGAACTCTATTCCGACCGCGCCAAACAGGCCGTCCAGTCCGCCCAGAGCCTCGCCCTGGCCCGCCGCCACCAGCAGTTCGCGCCCGAGCACCTGCTCAAGGTCCTGCTGGAAGAGCGTGACGGCCTCGCCCGCAATCTGATCACCGCCGCAGGGGGCGACGCCCGCCGCGCCGAGGCCGACGTCGAGACCGCGCTGTCGAAGCGCGCCCAGGTCTCCGGCGGCTCGGGCCAGCTCTATCTGGACGGCGACACCGCCCGCGTCTTCGCCGCCGCCGAGGCCTCGGCCAGGAAGGCCGGCGACGCCTTCGTCACCACCGAACGCCTGCTCGCCGCCCTCGCCCATGAAGGCGGCGTGGCCAAGACCGTGCTCAGCGCCGCGGGGGTGAAGGCCGATGCGCTCGACGCCGCCATCACCGAGGTCCGCAAGGGCAAGACCGCCGACAGCGCCGCCGCCGAGGACGGCTATGACGCGCTGAAGCGCTACGCCCGCGACCTGACCCTGGCCGCCGCTGACGGCAAGATCGACCCGGTCATCGGCCGCGACGAGGAAATACGCCGCACCATCCAGGTCCTCGCCCGCCGCACGAAGAACAACCCCGTCCTCATCGGCGAGCCCGGCGTCGGCAAGACCGCCATCGTCGAGGGTCTGGCCCTGCGCATCGTCAACGGCGACGTGCCGGAATCCCTGCGCGACAAGAAAGTCATGGCGCTCGACATGGGCAGCCTGATCGCCGGCGCGAAATATCGCGGCGAGTTTGAGGAGCGGCTCAAGGCCGTGCTCAACGAGGTCGCCGCGGCCGAGGGCGGCATCGTCCTGTTCATCGACGAGATGCACACCCTGGTCGGCGCCGGAAAGGGCGACGGCGCCATGGACGCCTCCAACCTGCTCAAGCCCGCCCTCGCGCGCGGCGAGCTGCACTGCGTCGGCGCCACCACCCTCGATGAGTACCGCAAGCACGTCGAGAAGGACGCGGCCCTGGCCCGTCGCTTCCAGCCGGTCTTCGTCTCCGAGCCGACCGTCGAGGACACGGTGTCGATCCTCCGTGGACTGAAGGAGAAATATGAGGTCCACCACGGGGTCCGCATCTCCGACAGCGCCATCGTCGCCGCCGCCACCCTGTCGAACCGCTACATCACCGACCGCTTCCTGCCGGACAAGGCCATCGACCTGGTCGACGAGGCCGCCAGCCGCGTGCGTATGGCCGTCGATTCCAAGCCCGAGGCGCTGGACGAAATCGACCGCCGCCTGGTCCAGCTGAAGATCGAGCGCGAGGCCCTGAAGAAGGAGACGGACAACGCCTCCCAGCACCGTCTCGAAAAGCTCGAGGACGAGATCGCCGATCTGGAGGGTCAGTCCGATGACCTGACCGGTCGCTGGAAGGCTGAAAAGGAAAAGGTGGGGCAGGGGGCGCAGCTGCGCGAAACCCTCGACCGCCTGCGCGCCGAACTGGCCGCCGCCCAGCGGGCCGGCGACCTGGGTCGTGCGTCCGAGATCGCCTACGGCCAGATCCCGCAGATCGAGAAACAGCTCGCCGAGGCCGAAGCCAACGAGGCGGACAAGTCCGGTCCCCTGACCCCCGAGGTCGTCGACGCCGAACAGATCGCCGCCGTCGTCTCCCGCTGGACCGGCGTCCCGGTCGACAAGATGCTGGAGGGCGAGCGCGAGAAGCTGCTCAAGATGGAAGACGCCCTGCGCGGCCGCGTGGTCGGTCAGGATGACGCCCTGATCGCCGTCTCCGACGCGGTCCGTAGAGCACGCGCCGGCCTGAACGACCCGAACCGCCCGCTGGGCAGCTTCCTCTTCCTGGGGCCCACGGGCGTCGGCAAGACCGAGCTGACCAAGGCGCTGGCCGACTTCCTGTTCGACGACGAGGCGGCCATCACTCGCCTCGACATGTCCGAATACATGGAGAAACACTCCGTCAGCCGCCTGATCGGCGCCCCTCCGGGCTACGTCGGCTATGACGAGGGCGGCGCCCTGACCGAGGCCGTGCGCCGCCGGCCCTATCAGGTCGTCCTGTTCGACGAGGTCGAGAAGGCTCACCCCGACGTCTTCAACGTGCTGCTTCAGGTGCTGGACGACGGCCGCCTGACCGACGGTCAGGGCCGCACCATCGACTTCCGCAACACCCTGATCATCATGACCTCCAACCTGGGCTCCGAGGCCCTGGCCAACCAGTCCGAGGGCGAGGATGTCGAGGCCGTGCGTCCCTTCGTCATGGAGGCCGTCCGCGCCCACTTCCGCCCGGAGTTCCTGAACCGCATCGACGAGATCATCCTCTTCCGCCGCCTCGGCCGCGAACAGATGGGCGGCATCGTCCGCATCCAGCTGCAACGGTTCGAGAAGCTGCTGGCCGACCGGAGACTGACGTTGGCGCTGGACGACACCGCCGCCGCCTGGCTCGCCGACAAGGGCTATGACCCGGTCTATGGCGCGCGTCCGCTGAAGCGGGTGATCCAGAAGGAACTGGTCGACCCCATCGCGCGGAAGCTGCTGGCGGGCGAGATCGAGGACGGGTCGGTGATCGCCGTGTCAGCGGGGGCGGAGGGGCTGGAGATCGGGAAGGCGCGGGTGCACTAAGCCGGTCCTGCGGTTGCCGGGCTGCGAAGGCAGCCCGGCAACGGAACTGCGGGCGCGCTCCCCCTTTCGTCATCCTCCGGCAAACCGCGCAGCGGCGCAGACCGGGGGACCCAGCGGCGCGCGCAGCGCGAAGCTGTCGGGAGCGCCGGTGCTTCAGCTTCGACCTCCAGTGTTTCGCCGCATTCGCGGCGCCGCTGGGTCCCCCGGTCGCTCCTGCGGAGCGCCGGAGGATGACGAAGGAAGGGGGCGGTGCGAGAGGATGACGAAAGTGGAATAAAGCTCTAGGTTGCGCTTATGGGGACGCACCGCACCTTCATCGCGACCTACGTCATGGCCAGCCGACGCAACGGCACGCTCTATATCGGCATGACCGCCAACCTGTTCGCTCGGGTGTGGAAGCACAAGCAGCATGCGCTGGCGGGCTTCACCGATGACTACGCCTGCACCGATCTGGTCTGGTTCGAGCGTCATGCCTGGGTCGTCGAGGCGATCCGTCGCGAGAAGCGGCTGAAGAAATGGCTCCGCGATTGGAAGCTGGCCCTGATCGAGCGGGGCAACCCCGACTGGCGCGACCTCGCCGCCGACTGGTTTCCGGTCAACGATCCGAACTGGACGCCGCCGCCGGAAGAAGACTGAATTCCCTGCTTTCGTCATCCTCCGGCAAGCCGCGTAGCGGCGCAGACCGGGGGACCCAGCGGCGCGCGAGAGCGCGAAGCTGTCGGGAGCGTCGGTGCTTCAGTTTCGATCTTCAGTAATTCGCCGCTTCGCGGCGCCGCTGGGTCCCCCGGTCTCGCTACGCTCGCCGGAGGATGACGAAAGCGGAAGGAGCAGCACCCGGCGAACCCCCTACGACCAATAATGACGCACCGGCATGCCAGACTGTCTGGCTGCCGGTCTTTGACATCTCCAGCTGCCCTCGCCGCGAACGCACCCGTCGCGGCGCACAGGGCTTCGCCGCCCCGGGCGAAAGTGAACGATCTGGTCAATCTGGTCGAATTGGACGGCCTTTTCCGCCCGCCCGAATGTCCACCTTTGTGCACCCGAAAAAATACCTGAGCACGCCGACCCCCGCCGCCCACGAAAAAGGCCCCGGCGTTTCCACCGGGGCCTCGTTCAGTCAGCGCTGACGCGCGGGAGGATTAGTCCCGGCGACGACGGCCGCGGTCACCGCCGCCGCCTTCACGCTTCGGACGGCCGCCGGTGTCTTCGGCCAGCGGGGCTTCGCCACGCTCGGCGCGCTCGGCGTTGATCTTGTCCGTCAGGTCTTCACCCGTGGCCTGATCAACGACCTTCATCGACAGCTTGGTCTTGCCGCGGTCGTCCAGGCCCAGGAATTTGACCTTGACCTCCTGGCCTTCCGACAGGACGTCGGCCGGGTTGGCGACACGCTCCAGGGCGATCTGCGACACGTGGACGAGGCCGTCCTTGGCGCCGAAGAAGTTCACGAAGGCGCCGAAGTCGACGACCTTCACGACCTTGCCGGTGTAGATGGTGCCGACTTCCGGCTCCGAAACGATCGACGAGATCCAGGCCTTGGCGGCGTCGATCTTCTCTTGTTCCGAGGCGGCGATCTTCACCGTGCCGTCGTCCTCGATGTTGATCTTGGCGCCGGTCTTTTCGACGATTTCGCGGATTACCTTGCCGCCGGTGCCGATCACTTCGCGGATCTTGTCGACCGGGACCTTGATGGTCTCGATCTTCGGCGCGAACTCACCCAGCTCGGTGCGGGCGCCGTCGATGGCCTTGTCCATCTCGTCGAGGATGTGAAGGCGGCCGGCCGAAGCCTGGGCGATGGCCTTCTTCATGATCTCTTCGGTGATGCCGGCGACCTTGATGTCCATCTGCAGCGAGGTGATGCCGTCACGGGTGCCGGCGACCTTGAAGTCCATGTCGCCCAGGTGATCTTCGTCACCCAGGATGTCCGACAGGATGGCGAACTCGCCCGACGGCTCCAGGATCAGGCCCATGGCGATGCCCGAGACGGGCTTCTTGAGCGGGACACCGGCATCCATCAGGGCCAGCGACGAACCGCAGACCGTGGCCATCGAGGACGAGCCGTTCGACTCGGTGATCTCGGAGACCAGACGGATGGTGTAGGGGAACTCGTCCGACGACGGCAGCATCGGGCGGATCGCCCGCCAGGCCAGCTTGCCGTGACCGATTTCACGACGACCCGCGCCGCCCATACGACCGGTCTCACCGACCGAATAGGGAGGGAAGTTGTAGTGAAGCAGGAACTTCTCTTTGTAGGTTCCGGTCAGGGCGTCGATGTACTGCTCGTCCTCGCCGGTGCCGAGGGTGGCGACCACGATGGCCTGGGTCTCACCGCGGGTGAACAGGGCCGAGCCGTGGGTGCGCGGGAAGACGCCGACTTCCGAGACGATCGAGCGGACCTTGTCGAGGGCGCGGCCGTCGACGCGGTGACCGTTGTCGATGATGTCGCGACGCAGGACGTGGGCTTCGCATTCCTTGAAGGCGGTGGCGAACTTGGCCGGCTCGACGCCGTCCGGGTTCTCTTCGGTCTTCACCAGCGCTTCGGCGGCCTTCTTCTTGGCGGCGCCGACGGCGTTGTGGCGGTCATGCTTGGCGGTGTGGGTGTAGGCGGCCTTGATGTCCTCGCCGACCAGACCCTGGATCGCCGTGACGACGTCCGAGTGGTCCTCGGCCTGGAAGTCGAAGGGTTCCTTGGCGGCGTGCTCGGCCAGTTCGATGATCGCATCGATGACCGGCTGCATGCCCTTGTGGGCGAACATCAGGGCTTCCAGGAACTTGTCTTCCGACAGTTCCTTGGCTTCCGATTCCACCATCATCAGGGCGTCGGCGGTGCCTGCGACGACCAGGTCCAGCGCCGAGTCGTTCAGCTGGTCGATGGTCGGGTTCAGGACCAGTTCACCGTCGATGTAGCCGACGCGGGCGCCGGCGATCGGGCCCATGAACGGCACGCCCGAGATGGTCAGGGCGGCCGAGGTGGCGACCATGGCCAGCACGTCCGGGTCGTTCTCGAGGTCGTGCTGCAGCACGGTCACGACGACCTGGGTCTCGTTCTTGAAGCCCTTGACGAACAGCGGGCGGATCGGACGGTCGATCAGGCGGGAGACCAGGGTCTCCTTCTCGGTCGGACGGCCTTCACGCTTGAAGTAGCCGCCCGGGATCTTGCCGGCGGCGAAGGTCTTTTCCTGGTAGTTGACGGTCAGCGGGAAGAAATCCAGGCCCGGCTTAGGGGCGCGACCGTAGACGACGGTGGCCAGAACCACGGTCTCGCCGTAGGTCGCCAGCACGGCGCCGTCGGCCTGACGGGCGATGCGGCCGGTTTCCAGCGTCAGCGGGCGGCCGGCCCAGTCGATCGTCTTGCGTTTGATATCGAACATATTTCGTCTTTCGAATCCCGGCGGGCGTATTCCCGGCGGGGCGGAGCGTCAGGGGTTCAGTCCTTCGGTCCCTGTGGACCCGGGGTTCCGTATTGAAGCCCGGGCGGGTGAGTTGAGGACCGGTTCGAGGCCCTCGGCGTCTGCGCCGGTACTGAGGGACGAATGAGTCCCGCCCGCGGCGCCCGGGCAAATAGCAGAAGGGCCCGCGCGGGGCGGGCCCTCCAGGGTTTGGCCTTAGCGGCGCAGACCCAGCTTGGCGACGATGGCGACGTAGCGCGCATTGTCGGTCTTGTTCAGGTGATCCAGAAGACGACGGCGTTGCGAGACCAGCTTCAGCAGGCCGCGACGCGAGTGGTTGTCCTTCTTGTGGGTCTTGAAGTGCTCGGTGAGGTTGGCGATGCGTTCCGAGAGGATCGCGACCTGGACCTCGGCCGAACCGGTGTCGCCGTCAGCGCGGGCGTTATCGGCGATGACCTGAGCTTTACGCTCGGCAGTGATCGACATCGTGGTTCTCCTTGCTGGAGCCCCCGACAGCGAGGTCAGGGGAGATTGAAAACGCGGTCAGGTTCAACCCGACCGGCCCGCAACTGACCGAGAGCGACGAGGGTCTGGCCCAGGAAAACCGAAACGGTCCGGGCGTCGCCTTTCAGCTGACCCTTGAGCGTTTCGACCTGTCTGGGGAGCAGAACGATCGGCCGTCCCTGCCGAAGCGAGAAGGCGTCCTGATCCGTCACGGCCAGCTCCGGGATGTCGTCCAGGGCGGTCGCGACGGGAAGCAAGCCTTCCGAGGCGGCGCCCCTATGCACCATTTCCTCGAGAGAATCCAGCGTCACGGCGTTCTGTACGTTGAACGGACCCACCTGTTCGCGCCTCAGGGCGGACACATGACCCTCGGCCCCGAGGGCCGCGGCCAGGTCGCGCGCCAGCGAGCGGACATAGACGCCCTTGCCGGTCCGCATCGTGATCTCGACGTGGTCGGCGTCGGGGGCGTCGGTGACCGCCGCCTCATGGATGGTCACCCGGCGGGCCTTCAGCTCCACCTCGACCCCCTCGCGGGCCAGGTCATAGGCGCGCTGGCCGTCCACCTTGATGGCCGAGAAGGCGGGCGGGACTTGATCGATCTCGCCGACAAAGGCGGGCAGGGCGGCCTTCACCGCCTCCACCGTCGGGCGCACGTCCGAGCGGGCGATGATCTCGCCCTCGCGGTCGATGCTGTCGGTCGAGACGCCCCAGTGGATGGTGAAGCGATAGACCTTCTGCGCCTCCATCATGAAGGGCACGGTCTTGGTCGCCTCGCCCAGCGCGATGGGCAGGATGCCGGACGCCAGCGGGTCCAGCGTCCCCGCATGACCGGCCTTCTGGGCGTCGAACAGGCGACGGATGCGGGTCACCGCCTCGGTCGATCCCATCTCGTACGGCTTGTCCAGGCAGACCCAGCCGTTGACGATTTCGCCTCTCTTGCGACGGGCCATCAGGGGGTCTCCGTTGTAACCGGGGCGGCATGGCCGCGAAGAGGAAGCGCCGGATGACCCTGACACGCCGATTTCTGCTGATCGCCGCCCCGCTGACGGCGGCCGGCGCCGCGCGCGCGGACGACATGGAGCGGACCTTCGTCCACATGGGCCACACGGTCGACCTGGGCGCCGTCGCGCCGTCCGAACGTCCGGCGCTGGCCGCCTCGATCCGGCGACAGATCGAACTGGTGCAGGGGCTGGCGATCCGGGACGATATCAAGGGCTGGTTCGCCTCGATCCCGGTCACCGTCGATCCGGGCCTGAACCAGCCTGGTCGCTACGCCGGCGGCCGCCTGACGCTGAACGACGAGACCTCGCCGCCGGACAATCCGGTCCTGCTGCACGAGTTGCTGCATGCCTACATGGACGTCCGGCTGCCCCGGGACGGCCAGTTGCGCCGCTTCTACCAGCAGGCCCGCGACAGCGGCGACTGGCCCGCGGAGGCCTATATGCTGTCGAACATCAACGAGTTCTTCGCCATGACCGGATCGGTGGCGCTGTGGGGCCGGGCGGCGCGTCCGCCCTTCACCCGTGAGCGGCTGCGCGCGAGCCTGCCCGACTGCTATGACTGGCTGGCGGGCGAGTTCGGCCTGCGGGCCTGAGGCGATCATGCCTCGTCGTCGCCCCGCTCCAGATCAGCGCGGACGCGGGGGTCGTTGAACAGCCGGTCCATGTGGCTGGCGGCGTCGAAGCTGTCGTCGTGACGGAAGCGAAGGTCCGGCGTGAACTTCATGTCGATATGCTTGCCCAGCACCCCGCGCAGGAATTTGGCGTGGGCGTTCAGGGCCTTGATGATCGCGTCCACATGGCCGGCGTTCGGCGCATCGGTGACGCCGGCGCCCAGCGGTTCGACGAAGCAGGTGGCGTGCTTCAGGTCCGGCGACAGGCGAACCTCGGTGATGGTCACCGAGACGCCCTGCATGGCCTCGTCGTGAAGCTCTTCCTCGCGCAGCACCTCGACGAGGGCGTGACGGATCAGTTC
Organism: Brevundimonas sp. GCM10030266; assembly: GCF_042666595.1. Lineage (NCBI taxonomy): Bacteria > Pseudomonadati > Pseudomonadota > Alphaproteobacteria > Caulobacterales > Caulobacteraceae > Brevundimonas > Brevundimonas sp. GCM10030266. The sequence continues at coordinate 456,365 of NZ_JBHTCY010000001.1, read as the reverse complement.
GCCGGCGCGCAGCTGGCGCTGGGACGGGCCCTGCGGTCCGGTGGCGTTGCGGGTGTGTTGCTTGCGGCCCATGGACGGCCTCCTTTTCGTGTCGCCCGTCGGGGTTCGGACCCGGCTCGAAAGCGAGGGGGCGCGGTCTAGTCCTGCTGCCAGGCGATGTCCAGTTTTGTCGTCGGCGGGCCTGACGCGAAACAGAACAGAACCAGGGCGCCGGTCGTGCTCCCCAGGAAGAGGAACACCAGGTTTTTCCACATCGGCCAAGCCGTGCCGGAAGGGATCTGCGCCAGCAGGACCAGTACGATCATGACAACCATCCAGGTGATCGCCACGGAGGCGCGGCCGTTCAGTCCGGCCACCCGGCTCAGGCCCAGCAAGCAGGGCCAGATGATCAGCATAAGGGCCAGCAGGGCCGGCAGACCGCCGAGCAGAATGCCGACGGGCGAGAACAGAAGGCCGACCATCAGGCTGCCGAGCAAGGCCGACCACAGCGGCTGGGTCTCCAGCGAGGATCCGAAGGCGAGACCTGCCGTGCCGCCAAAGCAGGCCGCCAGGACCGCGAGAGTGGAGGCGAGCACAGGGCGACGGAACACGCGGGGCGAAGGGGCGACCATGCCCCATCATGGCCTGATCGCCCTAACGTCGGGTTGAGCCTCCGGAAACCTGCGTCAGCACCAGGGCAGGTCGGCCGGTTCGTTGGCGGGCTTGTAAGTTCCATCCGCCGCCAGACGCCAGGTCACCTTCGCCGTGCTGGCGCCGGAGTACTGGACGGCGAAGTCCCGGCCCGGCGTGGCGGGGACCAGCCGCCCCGTCATCTCCTCGGCCGCCTTCTCGTCGATGACGGCGCCGCCGTTGGAATAGTTCAGCCGCACATAGTCGGCGCGCAGCACCGGTCGTTCCGGCGCCAGTTCGACCACGGAGGCGCCGGAGCAGGCGTAGCCCTGCCAGACACCGCCCGAGGTCGCGATCAGGGCGGGGGCGGGGAGCAGTCCCTGCTGGACGGTCCACTCCGGCGGATTGCCGAAGGTGCCGCCGTCCACGATCAGGGGGGCCGCGTCCGCGCGGCGGAAACCGTCGGGCGTGCGCTGCAGATAGTGGATCGCCACCGCACCCGGCGACACATGGCCGTCGCCGCCCTGTCCGTCCGACACGAAGGCGTAGCGGTCACCGCCCAGGGCGATCAGCTTGCCGGCGTTGAAGGTGAAGTCGCCGCCGCCGCTCTGTTCAGGGGCGGGCGCCTTGGCCGGCGGGGCGCGGTCCCAGGCGGCGCGGAAGGCCAGCGCCAGTTGCTGCGGATCCTCCGGATTGGCCGGCGGCAGGGTCGGAGCGGCGGCGGGCGCGGCCGGCGCGGCGGTCTCCGCCTTCTCCGTCTCGGCGGGTTGCTGGCAGGCGGCGAGGGCCAGAACGGCCATCGAGGCCACAGTCAGCGTCAGCGTTTTCATGATCCAGCTCTTTCCCTCTGTGCGTTCGCCCGATCCACCGTGGCCACCACCTCGGACGAGACAATGGCGCGGAACGGTCGGATCGACATGCCGCCTGCGTTCAATACGTCCGCCGTCCAGTGGTTGCAGAGGCGACCAATCCAGAAATGCTCGCGGCTGGCGAAGAAGCGGGCGTCATCGCCGGGGCGGGCGGCGGCCAGTCGCGCCGCGCCGGAAGACAGGTCCAGCGAGGCCTCGATGTGGGCAGCCATGGCCTCGAAGCCGGCCGGGGACAGGCGGAAGTCGCGGCGACCGTCTTCGGCGTACAGTTCGCGCGGGTTGCGCTGCGCCGGATCCAGCATGACGACCGACGGATTGCCGGGGCGGAAGAAGGCGCGTGCGCCGTCCGGCAGCCGGTCGCTGATCGGGCTCTGGTCCACGTAGAATCTGGCGTCGCCCCAGCCGATCAGGATCCAGTCCCCCGGCGGAAGGCCGCGCACGGCTTCGGCCAGCGGGCCGCCCCGCGTCTCCAGCACCGCGCGGGGCAGGGCCAGGTCGGTATGGAAGCCGTTGTCCAGAAGGCTGGCCTCCACGCCCGGCTGATCCGCCGGCGCGGGCCAAAGGGCGGGATCGCCGGGCGCGGTCCAGGTCCAGACCGCCGCCGCCGCGCCGACCAGCGCCGCCAGAATGAAACGTCGTCCCCCCAAGGCCGTCCTCTCGTCTAACGTTTCCGGAAGCGCCAGACGCCGCACAGGGCGTCGGCGGATGCATCGGGACCGACGATCGTCCGATCCCGGAAGATCATCATCTCCACCCGGTTCCGACGGTGCAACAGCGCGACCGTGCCGGGGGTTTGGCCGCCGCACAGGGCCGAGGCCGCGACCGCCTGGGACCGCTCATGCGGAACGATCTGGCGCAGTTCGATCTGGGCGTCGGAGCGGGCGTCGAGCGCGGCGGCGAAGGTCTGGCGGTCGGCGCTGAACACCTCGTCGCCGGCGGCGATCCGCTGCGGTCGCGTCCTGAAGGCCTCGGCCCGTTCCAGCCGGATCAGGGCGCCGGTGAAGGCGACGTCGCCCACGCTGTCCCGGGTTGCGTCATCGGCCGCGCGGAACTCGCCGGCCAGCACCTGGACGCCGGTCGCCGCCGCGTCGGGCGCGGGGCGCCGGGCGGTCGCGGTCTCCAGCCCCTCGATCCCGTCCGCTGTCCAGCGCTTCGCCTGGTCGATCACCCGGCCGACAGCCGGCCCCGTCCCGTCGCGGACCGCGGCCCAGGCGTCCATCGCCTGCTTCTGCTCGATGGCCATCAGGAACAGCACCAGACAGACAAAACCCAGTGTTCCGGCCAGTCCTTTCAGGACGCCGGAGCCGCGGTTCGGGCTTTTGTTGACGGGTGTGGCGGTCATTTCATCCACCCTAGCCGGGCGAACGGAGGCCGCAAAAGCCTATCGCCCGATAGGGGCGGAATCGCTCGGGCCGCCCGCCGGTGGCGCGGCCCATTCCCCGCGCCAGGTGTAGGACAGGGTCACACAGTGCCGGAAGGCGCCATCCGCCCACCGTCCTACCGCCTGCGCGGTCAGGGGACGGCCCAGCCGCACGCGGCCCAGCACCAGATAGGCCTGCTCCGAGCCGGGGCAGAGGGCGCGCGACAGGCCCCGGCCGTCACCCTCCGGCGAGACCGTATACAGGATGGTCTCGGTGGAGCCGCGCGGCAGGGCGCGGCGGGCGCCGTCCGGTCCGCCGATACGGATGTCGGCGGAGCCCCGGGCCGAGGTGGAGATGATGCTGCGCACGGTGATGGCGCCGAACAGGCCCCGGTCGCCCTCCAGGGTGATCCCCCGCGTCAGCGCCTGGGTGATCCGGTCAGAGGCGTCATAGGCCAGATACCGGGTCTCGGCCGCGGCCGGGCCGGCGATGGCGCAGAGGGTCAGCAGGGTGATCGCGAAGCGGCGCATGAAGACGTGATCCTTGATCCGGATGGCGAAAAGGCGACGCCGCGGCGCCGCCTTTCCCTTATCCCCCGGACGACTAGTCCAGAGTGCGCTTGATCTCTTCGACCGTGAAGCACTCGATGTAGTCGCCGGCCTTGATGTCCTGGAAGCCCTGGAAGTGCATGCCGCACTCCTGACCCGACGGGACCTCGTTGACCTCATCCTTGAAGCGCTTGAGCGTCGTGAGCGTACCCAGCTCCAGCACCACCACGTCGTCGCGGATGATGCGGACCTTGGCGCCCTTGCGGACGACGCCTTCGGTGACCCGGCAACCGGCGATCTTGCCGGTCTTGGAGATGTCGAAGACCTGCAGCACCTGGGCGTTGCCCAGGAAGGTTTCGCGCTGCAGCGGCGCCAGCATGCCCGACAGCACGCCCTTCATGTCGTCCAGAAGGTCGTAGATGATCGAGTAGTAGCGGATCTCGACGCCCTCGCGGTCGGCGAGGTCGCGGGCCTGCTTCGAGGCGCGGACGTTGAAGCCGAGGATCGGCGCGCCGGCCGACTTGGCCAGCTGCACGTCGCTCTCGGTGATCCCGCCGGCGCCCTGCATGACGATGCGCGCGCGCACCTCGTCGTTGCCCATCTTCTCCAGCGAGCCCTGGATGGCCTCGCCCGAGCCTTGCACGTCCGACTTGATGACGATCGGCAGTTCCGAGATCTTCTTCGAGCCCAGCTTGGCCATCATGTCGACCAGCGACACCTGGTTGCCGCCGCCGATCGCCTTTTCGCGGCGCACGCGCTCACGATAGTCGGTCAGCTCGCGGGCGCGGGCTTCGCTTTCCACCACGGCCAGCACATCGCCGGGCGAGGGGGCTTCGTCGAGGCCGAGGATTTCGACCGGAACCGACGGGCCGGCCTCGGTCAGCTGCGCATTGCGCTCGTCCAGCAGGGCGCGAACCTTGCCCCACGAGGAGCCGGCCACGACGATGTCGCCGCGCTTCAGCGTGCCGCGCTTGACCAGAACGGTCGCGACCGGGCCGCGGCCCTTGTCCAGCTTGGCCTCGATGACCACGCCCTCGGCCGAACGGTCGGGGTTGGCGCGCAGGTCCATGACCTCCGCCTGGACCAGAATGGCGTCGATCAGGCCGTTCAGGTTGGTGCGGTTCTTGGCCGAGACCTCGATGATCTGGGTGTCGCCACCCAGGCTTTCCGAGATGACCTCGTACTGCAGCAGCTCGTTGACGACCTTCTGCGAGTTGGCGTCCGGCTTGTCGATCTTGTTGACCGCCACGATCAGGGGCGCATTGGCCGCCTTGGCGTGCTGGATGGCCTCGATGGTCTGGGGCATGACGCCGTCGTCGGCGGCCACGACCAGAACCACGATGTCCGTCACATTGGCGCCGCGCGCCCGCATCGCCGAGAAGGCGGCGTGGCCCGGGGTGTCCAGGAAGGTGACGCGCTGGCCGTCTTCCAGGCGCACCTGATAGGCGCCGATGTGCTGGGTGATGCCGCCGGCTTCGCCGCCCGCCACGTCCGTGGTGCGCAGCGCGTCCAGCAGCGAGGTCTTGCCGTGGTCGACGTGGCCCATGATGGCCACGACCGGGGCGCGGGTCTCGGTGGCGCCTTCGTCGTCGGCCTCGGCGATGAAGCCTTCTTCAACGTCGGACTCGGACACGCGCTTGACCGCCATGCCGTATTCCTCGGCCACCAGTTCGGCGGTGTCGGAATCGATCACGTCGTTGATCTTCAGCATCAGGCCCTGACGCATCAGGAACTTGACGATGTCGACACCGCGCACGGCCATACGGTTGGCCAGTTCGCCGACCGTGATGGTGTCCGGGATGACGACCTCACGCGGACGGTTCGGCGTGTCGGTCGAGCCGCCCTTGCGCTTTTCCTTCTCGCGTTCGCGGGCCCGGCGAACCGAGGCCAGCGAGCGCATGCGCTCGGCGGCGTCCTCGTCGCCACCGGCCACGGCCTGGATGGTCAGACGGCCTTCGCGGCGCTTGGGCTCGCCGCGGGTGCGGCTGACGGCCTTGCCCGGTCCGGCTTCGCTGAAGCGCTTGTCACGATCTTCCTCGGCGCGGCTGCCGGCCGGACGGCCGAAGCCGGCGCGGGCGGGACGGGCGACTTCAGGCGTCGCGGGCGGCGCGTTCGGGGCCGGACGGCCGCCGGGGCCGGTGCGCGGACCGCCGGTGCGGGCGCCGGGCGCCGGACGCGGGTCGAGGGCCGAATAGCGGACCGGCTGGGCCGGACGGGCGCCGGCGGGGCGGGCGCCTTGCGGACGATCGCCTTGGGGACGGTCACCTTGCGGGCGGTCGCCTTGCGGACGGCCCGCGGCGGCGCCGGCCGGACGGTCGGTGAAGCTGCGCTCGCCGCCGCCCATGGCCTGTTCGCGGGCCGAGCGGCCGCCGAAGCCGGGCGCCGGGGCGCGGCCCGGGTTGCCGGACGGCAGGCGCGGGGCGCGCTGGCCGAAGTTGACGGTCGGGCGAGCCGGAGCGGCCGGACGCGGCGCGGGGGCCGGCGTCGGGGCCGCCGGAGCGGGGGTCGGCGCCGGGGCGGCGGCCTCCACCGGGGCGGCCGGCTTGGGCTTCACCGGAGCGGGCGCCGGCGCGGCGGCGGCCAGCTTGGCGGCCTCGTTCCGGGCGGCTTCGGCGGCGGCGCTGGCGGCGGCGGCCTCAGCCTGCGCGGCGCTGGCGGCGCGCTCGGCGGCGGCGGCCTGTTCGCGCGCGGCGGCGTCCTTGCGGGCGCGCGCCTCGGCGGCGGCGCGTTCACGCTCGGCGTTCTGCTGCGTCGCCAGCTCGATGGCGCGGCGGCGGGCTTCCTGCTCGGATTGCGACAGGTTGCCGTCGACCGGCGCGGAGGGGCGCGGCGCCTGCGGGGCAGGAGCCGGGGTGTTCGGACGGGCCACGTCGAAGCCCTGCGGGCGCTGGTGACCGCCCGGGGCCGCGCCGACGCGGCGCTTGGTTTCGACCACCACGGTCTTGGTGCGCCCATGGCTGAAGCTCTGGCGCACGGTGCCGGTCGAAACCGACCCCGCGGTCCGGGGCTTCAGGCTCAGCGGAGCGCGCGGCCCCGTCGAGGAGGGGGGCGTCTTGCCGTCGTTGGTCTTGTCGTTCTCGTCAGTCATCCGGTCGCTTTACTTTGGCTCGGGAGTGTCCCGGGCCCATTCCAAACTTCGTCGTTCAAACACAAAAAGCCGTGCGGAACTCCGCCCCCCTCAGGGAGCGGAACCCCGCCCGTCTGAATTTCCATCCGGGGCCTCAGCCGCCTCGTCGCCCCACTGCGGGGGCGTCAACGGTCGAAATCCCGCCAGTCTCTCGACCTCGAAGGTCCAGCGATCGGCCCGCCCGCCCTCCAGCAGGACGGCGTGTATCGCATTTTCCAGCCCAAGGGCCAAACCCAAATCGTCGGCGCTGAACGCCCCGCAGACTTTGGGGGCGGGCGTGATGTGTTTCGCCAGCGCCAGAAGCTTGCCGCGTCCGTCCGCGGAACCGTCGGCGGCCTCCACGATCCAGGCGACCTTGCCGGCCCGGATGCTGGCCAGGGATTTTTCGAAGCCAGAGATAAGAACGCCTTCGCGGCGGGCAAGGCCCAGCTGGTCCAGACAGCGTCGGAACAGCAGGGATTCCACCAGATCGGGCAGATCGGCGGCCGGTTTCAGCGGGGCCTTGGCCGCGCGGCTGAACAGGTTCTTCTTCACCGCCGTGGCGATGGAGGCGCGGTCGGCGGCGACCCACAGGCCGCGGCCGGGCAGCTTGCGCGCCAGGTCAGGAACGACCCCGCCGTCCGGAGCGGCGACAAAACGGATCAGACGAGATTCATCCATGACCTGGTGTGTCACCAGGTCCCGGCGGTCTCTATCGATCGTTGCGTCGCGCAAGCTCATGGACGGCGGGGGCTCCCATCACGCGTTTTCGGGCTGGTCGGCGTCGTCCGCCGGAGCCTCTTCGGACGCTTCGTCCGACGGGGTGTTCGAGAAGACGGCGTCGGCGTCGTATTCGCCTTCAGCGTATTCCTCTTCGTATTCCGGCTCGGGCTCCGGCTGCGGCAGTTCCGAGGCGTCGATCCAGCCGGCGGCCACGCGGGCCTGCAGGATCAGCAGCTCGGCGTCTTCCTGAGCCAGGTTGAAGCTTTCCAGGACGCCCGGAACCTTCACGCGCTCGCCGTTGCGGGCTTCATAGCCGCCACGGATTTCGTCGGTGGCCAGATCGGCCAGATCCTCGACCGTCTTCACGCCGCCTTCGCCCAGGGCGACGGCCATGGCCAGGGTCACGCCCGGCACCTGCAGCACGCCGTCCTCGACGCCCAGTTCGACGCGCTTGGCGTCCAGCTCGGCGGCCTTGCGGTCCAGGAAGTCGCGGGCGCGGGCCTGCAGTTCCTCGGCGGTGTCCTCGTCGAAGCCCTCGATGTCCGAGATTTCGTACGACTCGACGAAGGCCAGGTCTTCCACCGTGGCGAAGCCTTCGGTGACCAGCAGCTGGGCGATGACCTCGTCCACGTCCAGGGCTTCCTGGAACAGGGCGGTGCGCTCGCCGAACTCGCGCTGGCGACGCTCGGAGTCCTGCGACTCGGTGATGATGTCGATCTGCCAGCCGGTCAGTTGCGAGGCCAGGCGGACGTTCTGGCCGCGGCGGCCGATGGCCAGCGACAGCTGCTCGTCCGGCACCACGACCTCAACGCGGTCGGCTTCCTCGTCCAGCACCACCTTGGAGACTTCGGCGGGGGCCAGGGCGTTCACGATGAACGTCGGCTCGTCGTTGTTCCACTGGATGATGTCGATCTTCTCGCCCTGCAGTTCGGCGACGACCGCCTGAACGCGCGAGCCGCGCATGCCGACGCAGGCGCCGACCGGGTCAATGGAGGAGTCGTTCGACAGCACGGCCATCTTGGCGCGCGAACCGGCGTCGCGGGCGGCGGCGCGGATCTCGATCACGCCGTCATACACTTCCGGCACTTCCTGCGCGAACAGCTTGGCCATGAAGCCGGGGTGCGAGCGCGACAGCATGACCTGCGGGCCCTTCGCCTCGGGGCGGACGTCGTAGATGTAGGTGCGGATGCGGTCGCCGATGTTGAAGGCTTCGCGCGGGATCGAGTCGTTGCGGCGCATGATGCCTTCGCCACGGCCCAGATCGACGATGGTGTTGCCGTACTCGACGCGCTTGACGGTGCCGTTGACGATCTCGCCGACACGGTCCTTGAACTCTTCGTACTGGTTGGCGCGCTCGGCCTCGCGGACCTTCCCGGTCACGACCTGGCGGGCCATCTGGGTCTGCACGCGGCCGAATTCGAACGGCGGCAGGTTCTCGATGTACTCCTTGCCGACCTCGGCTTCCGGATCGCGCTTCGAGGCGTCCGTCAGGCGCACCATGGCGCTGTCGTTGAACTCTTCCAGTTCGTCTTCCGGCTGCCAGTCGTCCGCGACGATGGTGACGTGACGGGTCAGGGCCAGCTCGCCGGTCTTGTGATCGATCTTGGCGCGGATGTCGTGGTGCGCGCCATAGCGGGCCTTGGCGCCCTTCTGGATCGCTTCCTCGATCGCCTCGATGACGATCTCCTTGTCGATGTTCTTCTCGCGCGCCACCGCATCGGCGATGTGCAGCAGCTCAAGACGGTTCGCGGAAACGCCAACGGCCATGTTCAGTCCTCGGTCTCGGTCAGAGTGTCGTCGTTACGGGCGGCGCGCTTCTCGGCGCCGACCTTCATCAGTTCGTCGGTCAGCACCAGCTTGGCGTCGACCAGCCATTCGAACGGGATCAGGGCGGTGTCGTCCTCCCCTTCAAGATCGATGGCGATATTGTCGTCCTCGGTCCCGGCCAGCACGCCCTTGAAGCGCTTGCGGCCCTCGACCATCCGGTCCGTCTCCAGACGCGCCTCATAGCCCTCGAACAGGTCGAAGTCGCTCAGGCGGGTCAGCGGGCGGTCGATGCCCGGCGACGAGACTTCCAGCAGATATTCCCCGGCGATCGGGTCGGCGGCGTCGAACACCTCCGACACGGCGCGGCTCAGGCGGGCGCATTCCTCGACCGCGATGTCGTGGTCGCTGGCGCGTTCGGCCATGATCTGCAGGCGGCGGCGTTGGGTTCCGCCCATCAGGCGCACGCGCACGACCTCGAGACCCAGGCTTTCGGCGATGGGTTCGATCAGCTCAAGCAGCTGGCGGTCTTCTGCGGTCTTGGCCTTCAAGCGCCTTGAACTCCGGGCAAAACAAAAGCGGCTGGCCGTCCGGGCCGCCGCTTCAAACGGCGCCGTTAGGAGCCGGTCTAACGATGTGGGGCGGCATATAGCCCCTTCGGCCGCCCGAGGGAAGGGCCGTCAGCGCGCCGTCTGCCCTGTCGCCCGGTTGACCAGAAGCGTGGCCGCGCTTCCGGCCACCCCCGCGCCGATGATCGAGACGAACAGGAACAGCAGGCCGAACCCGCTTCCGGCGGTCGGTTCGATCAGGGCCAGCAGCACCATGACCCCGGCCATCAGTCCGGCGGCGTAGAATCCGACCCGCTTCCAGTCATCCGCATGGTCCAGCGCGCCGGCGATCAGCCGCGCCGCGCCCGTCGCCGCCACGAAGGGCCAGAAGGCCGTTCCCGCCACCACGAAGGCCGTCCAGACCAGCGCCCCGTCCACGGGCCGCGCCACGCCCGCCGCGCCGGGCAGGCTCAGCAGAACCAGCGCCAGCATCAGCAGGCTGACCGTCGCCCCGACGGCGGCGGCGATCAGCAGGACGACGATCTCGATCAGGAGGCGCATATGGCGACGCTATACTCCCGGCCCGGTCTTCTGCGAACAGTCCGCGATGACCCCGATTGCCTAAACCGCTTGAGGGCGTCAGAAACGCCGCCGATGAAAGTCTACTGGATCGGTCTCGACACTCCCGGACGCCTCGGCGTGTCGCGCAAGCCTGACGGCGGCGAGGCGCTCGACGCCCAGATGGAGCACCTGCATCGCGGCATGGTCGATCATGTCGTCAGCATGCTGGAGCCTGCCGAGGCCGCCGAGTTCGGTCTGGCCGGGGAGGGCGAGGCGGCCGAACGCCACGGCGTCGGCTTCTACAACTTCCCCATCGTCGATCACGGTCTGCCGCAGGATGTCGATCACTACGCCCGCGTCGCCCGCGCCATCGACGGCCGGCTGCGCTCGGGTCAGTCGCTGGTGATCCATTGCCGCGCCGGACTGGGCCGCGCCCCTTCGCTGGCCATCTGCGCCCTGATCTCGGGCGGCATGAACGCTGACGAGGCCATCCTGCGCGTCGGTCGCGCCCGGGGGCGTCCCGTGCCCGAGACGGACGACCAATACGCCTTCATCCAGTCCTTCGCCGCCCGGCTGAAGGACGACCGCGCCGCCTGACCGTGCGCCCGCTGACCTCCGCCGTCCTGATCCTCGCCTTCGCAGCCCTGATGGCGCTCTGCGCGCAGATCACCGTGCCGATGACGCCGGTCTCGATGACGATGCAGACCTTCGCCGTCCTGCTGGCCGGGGCGGTTCTGGGGCCGGTGCGCGGGACGGCCGCGGTCCTGCTCTATCTGGCGCTCGGCGCGGCGGGCCTGCCCATCCTGTCCGACGGCGCGTCAGGCCTCGATCACTTCGCAGGATCGACCGCCGGCTACCTGTTCGCCTTCCCGCTCGCGGCCCTTCTGGTCGGTCTGCTCTATGACAAGGCGGCCGGCTGGCTCGCCCGCTTCGGCCTGATGCTGGCCGCCCATGTCCTCATCCTGACCCTGGGCGGCGGCTGGCTGGCGACCAGCATCGGCCTGTCCGCGGCCCTCGAACACGGCGTCACGCCCTTCCTCATCGGCATGACCGTGAAGTCAGCGCTGGTGGTTCTGGCGGCGGAAGGCTTGCGTCGCCTTCAGATTTTCCGACCCTCAGCCACTAGCCACTAGCCACTAGCCACTAGCCACTAGCCACTAGCCACAGTCTCAGGCCCGCACGAACTCCAGGAACAGCGGCTCCGTGTCGCCCAGCTTCTTCTCTTCGTAGCGGGTGACCACGTGGTCTTCCGGCGCGACCTTCCAGTCGGCGGCGCGGTCGGCCGTCCATTCCAGACCCGGCGTCCGCTCCAGACGCTCCAACGCCCACTCGGCATAATCCTTCCAATCGGTCACGAACCGCAGCCGGCCGCCCGGCTTCAGCAGGCGGGCAATCTGGGCGGCGCTCTCGTCCTGGATCAGGCGGCGCTTGTTGTGACGCGCCTTGTGCCAAGGGTCGGGGAACAGGATCATCACCCGGTCCAGTGAGGCGTCGGGCAGGGCCTTCATCACGTCGCGCGCATCGTCGGCGTGCAGGCGGACGTTCTTCAGTTCGCCGTCCTCGATGTGGCGCAGGGCCGAGCCGACGCCGTTCAGGAAGGGCTCGCAACCGATCATCAGGGCGTCCGGATGCCGCGCCGCCTGCGCCGCCAGATGCTCGCCGCCGCCGAAGCCGATCTCCAGCCACACCTGTTTCGCGCCGGGCATCAGGGCCTGCGGGTCAATCGGGCCGTTCGCCGGATCGGGCACGGCGATGGTCGGCAGCAGGGTGTCGAACAGCGCGGCCTGCCGCGGCTTCAGCGTGCGCGACTTGATGCGCCCGAACGAGCGCAGCGGGCCCCAGGTCGGGGTGGTGGGGGTGTCGTGATCGGAGGACATGGCGGGGCGTATAGCTCGCCGCCGCGCGGAAGGCAGCAGGGAATAGGCAGTAGGCATTAGGCAGTAGGGAGTAGGCAGTAGGGAGTAGGCAGTAGGCAGTAGGGAGGCGCGGCCCCGGACGAGCGAAGGGCCGCTGCGTTTCCGCCGCGGCCCTACTGCCTATTCCCTACTGCCTCTCGCCTTCAGGCGAGCGCCTTCAGCTTCTCGACCAGATCCGTCTTCTCCCACGAGAAGCCGCCGTCGGCGTCGGCCTCGCGGCCGAAGTGGCCATAGGCCGCCGTGCGGGCGTAGATCGGCTTGTTCAGACCCAGGTGCTCGCGGATCGCGCGCGGGGTGGCGCCGCCGATCAGGCCCAGGATGTTGTCCTCCAGAACGGACTCCGCGATCTTGCCGGTGCCGTGCAGGTCCACGTGGATCGACTGCGGCTTGGCCACGCCGATGGCGTAGGAAATCTGGATCGTGCAGCGGTCGGCCAGGCCGGCGGCCACGACGTTCTTCGCCAGATACCGGCAGGCGTAGGCGGCCGAGCGGTCCACCTTGGTCGGGTCCTTGCCCGAGAAGGCGCCGCCGCCGTGCGGGGCCGCGCCGCCGTAGGTGTCGACGATGATCTTGCGGCCGGTCAGGCCGGTGTCGCCGTCCGGGCCACCGATCTCGAAGATGCCGGTCGGGTTGATGTGCCAGACGGTCTCATTGGTGATGAAGCCCTGCGGCAGGACGCTTTCGACCACCGGCTTCACCACGGCGGCGACCTCGGCCTGGGTCTTGCCAACCGCATGCTGGGTCGAGACGACGATCGAGGTGGCGCGCACCGGCTTGCCGTCTTCATAGTGCAGGGTGACCTGCGACTTGGCGTCCGGCTCCAGGATCGAGCCGCCCGCGTGACGGATCTCGGCCAGCTTCTTCAGGATGCGGTGGCTGTAGGCCAGCGTCGCCGGCATCAGTTCCGGCGTCTCGTTCGAGGCATAGCCGAACATGATGCCCTGATCGCCCGCGCCCTCGTCCTTGCTATCGGTCGAGTCCACGCCCACGGCGATGTCGGCCGACTGGCCGTGCAGGCGGTTGATCAGTTCGAAGGTGTCCCAGTGGAACTGGTCCTGCTCGTACCCGATGTCACGCACGGCGGCGCGTACGGCGGTTTCGATCTCGGCCTCGATCCCCTCGGCCCATTCGCCGTCCGGTCCCATGATGCCCTTGCCGCGGATTTCGCCGGCCAGCACCACCAGATTGGTCGTCGTCAGGGCTTCACACGCCACCCGGGCTTCCGGATCCTTCGACAGGAACAGGTCCACCACGGTGTCGGAGATGCGGTCGGCGACCTTGTCCGGGTGGCCCTCGGAAACGCTTTCCGAGGTGAACAGGAAGGAAGTACGGGACAAGGCAGGCTCCTCAGGGGGTAGTCCGCCAAACATATAAAGATATGCTTATATGTTCAAGTCACCCTCGGTTCGGTCCGTCGCCAGCGCGCGCTGGCGCTCACCGGCGCCTCTCCGGCCATCCACCGTTCCAGCACGCCGGCGGCCAGGCACAGCACGACCAGGACGCCGATACCCCAGCGCGAGGCCACATCCATGCGGATATGGGCCATGTCCAGTTCCGGGGTCGTGAAGACCAGCACATGGGCGATCATGGTCACCCCGCTGAAGGCCGCGGCCGCCAGCGTCCACCAGCGATCCCGGCGCACCGCCAGCCAGGCCAGCGCGAAGAAGAAGACCAGGTCCACCAAGGCCTCGCCCAGCCGGAATCCGTTCAGGGTGATCACCTGCGCCACAAAGCTGGCCAGGAAGGCGAAGACGAAGATCGCCACGCCCGCCCGCTCCGTATGCCCGCCACGCATCCAGGCCACGGCGAAGATGAGAAGGCTCAGGACCAGGTAGAAAAGCTGAAAAGGCGCCACGACTCCTCCCTTCGGCGGAGCCCCGGAACCGGCCTATCGGACCGGGCCCCGGGCGCCGCCCTGCATGACGGTTTCATCAATCAGGCGGACCTGCTGCTGGTAGGCGACGATGCTGTCGGCGATCGCCCGCATCATCACCGCCGCGAGGACCACCATCACCAGCATGATCAGGACGCGAACGCCCCAGCTGCGTGGCGGAGGGCGATAGCCTAGCCGGGGCTCCGGCCGGAGCTCTGGCTGCCGTTCTGCGCGCCCACCTGCGCCATCACCCAGCCCGCGCTCAGCACCTGCTGCAGCAGTTCGCGTGGGCTCGCCCGCTCCGCGTCCGCCGCGAGGCCGCGCATCAGGTGCGCCCGCACCGGATCGTTCTCCCCCAGGGCGCTGAACCCGTCCAGCACCGCGTCCAGATCCTCCCAGGTCCACTGGGGAAGGGGTCGCGTGTTCGATGTCATTGTCGTCTGCCTCCTTGACGCGGGGGGCAGATGACGGCGCGACGGGGGCGTCGCCAATGGGGTCTTTCGTATCCTCTGGTACTTTTCGTTCCAGAATCGCCAGCGCCGCCTTGCGCCGGTTCACGCCCAGGCGGCGGCAGGCCTCATGCACATGCTTCTTGACCGTGGCTTCGGACAGGCTCAGCCGGACGGCGATTTCCTTGTCCGTCAGGAAGGCGGTCAGCCTCAGACATTCTTCCTGGCGCGCACTGAGCCCTTGCGACATGAACCGCTCCGATACTCCGCTCTTGCTAGGCCCTCGCAACCCCATCGTCCAGACCGCCGCGCCTCACGAAAGCTGATCCACCGCCGCTCCGGATGCGATTTCCGAGGCGCCGCGGTGTCGCGGGCACAGGGTTTCACCGATGTCGGAAAAGGTGGTGCCGCTTGCGTGACTCGAACACGCGACCCCCTCATTACGAATGAGGTGCTCTACCGGCTGAGCTAAAGCGGCCCGGTGGGCGGCGGGGAGAGGTCTCCCGACCGCGCGAGAGGGGCTCTTTATACGGGAGGCGCGGGATTGCCAAGCGCCAGTAGCACGGCGGCGTCGGTTGGTTCGCCCGCGGTGCGGATTTCGGCGAATCCGGCCGCCGCCAGTGGGGCCGCCGCCGCCGCGGAAATGGCCACCGCCAGCCGTCCGCGCCCGCCCTCGCGACCCAGAGCCCTGGCCACCGCCTGCGCCGCGCGGGGGGAGTGGGCGAGGACGGCGTCGAAGGCCTCGGGCGGCTTCGCCCGGGTCTCGGTGGCCTCATAGACGGGCAGGATTACCGTCTCGACCGCCCCGTTCAGCAGGGCGTTGATGTCGCCCGCCGGCTCGCGCGCCCCGGGGATCAGCAGCCGCCCCGGCGCCGCTCCGGCGATCAGCCAGGCCAGGTCCGACAGGGCGCCCGAGGCCGAGGTCACATCGGTGAAGCCCGCCTGCCGCGCCCGCTCCGCCGTGGCGTCGCCGACCACGAACACCGGCAGGTCGCGCGCGGGGGTGAGGTCGGCGAAGACCGCCACCCCGTTGGGGCTGGTGAAGGCCAGGGCCGCGATGTCGGTCAGGTCGGGGGCGGGCTGGACGATGGGGCGCACCGCCAGCACGGGCGCGATCAGGGGCTCGAAGCCGCGCGTGGCCAGTCTCGCCGCCGTGCGCGACGCCCCCGGCTCGGTCCGGGTCACCCAGACGCGGCGGACGCCCGTCAGAGGTCGATCCTCTGGTCGCCGGCGGCGTCCCGCACCTCGCCGCCCAGCCGCAGGCCGAGGCTTCGGGCGGCGGCTTCGGCCCCGGCGGACGTCACATCCACCAGCTCCCCCGCCCGGCGCCACCGCGCCGACCCATCGGGGGCCAGCATCTCGACCGTCAGGCGCAGCTGGCCTTCCGCGATCTCCGCATGGGCGCCGATGGCGGTGCGGCACGAGCCTTCCAGCGCCGTCATCGCCCCGCGCTCGGCGGCCACGGCCAAGGCGGTCATCGGATGGTTCAGGACCGCGACCCAGGCCGCGCTCTCGCCCTCGCGCGTCTGCAGGGCCAGCGCCCCCTGACCCGGGGCGGGCAGGAAGGCGTCCAGCGACAGCCGCTCGCGGATCGCGGCGTCGAAGCCCAGTCGGTTCAGGCCCGACGTGGCCAGAAGGATGGCGTCGAAATCCCCGTCCGCCTCGCGCTTCAGCCGGGTGTCCACATTGCCGCGCAGCATCTCGATCTTCAGATCGGGCCGCAGCGCCAGCGCCTGCGCCTGCCGCCGCAGCGAGGCCGTGCCCAGCACCGCGCCCGTCGGCAGATCATCGAACGCCGCGAAATGGGTGCTGATGAAGGCGTCGCGCGGATCCTCCCGTTCGGGGATGGCGGCGATGCACAGGCCCGGCGGCTGCTCGGCGGGCACATCCTTCATGGAATGCACCGCCACATCGACCCGCCTGTCCAGCAGGGCCTCCTCGATTTCCTTGGTGAACAGGGCCTTGCCGCCGATCTCCAGCAGGCGACGGTCCTGCACCCGGTCGCCCGTGGTGACGATCTCCACCAGCGGTACGGCCTCGGCCAGATCGGCGTCGGCGACCCCCATGGCCCGGCCGATGGCGCGCTGCATCATCCCCGACTGGGTGAGCGCGAGCTTCGAGCGGCGGGTGCCGATGCGGATGGGGAAGGGCATGAGACGTTGCGCGGGTCCGGCCGGGTCGCTACCTCGACCCGATGAATGACGTTGGCGCGGACTATAGCAGCGAGCCGGGGCGGGCAACCGACACGCGTGTCGCGGACCTGACCGTCCTGGGTCTGGAGACCAGCTGCGACGAGACCGCCGCCTCGGTGGTGCGCCTGTCGCCGGACGGCGAGGCCACCGTCCTGTCGTCCGTGGTGCACAGCCAGATCGACGACCATGCGGCCTTCGGCGGCGTCGTGCCCGAGATCGCGGCCCGCAGCCACGTCGAGATGATCGACGGCGTCACCCGCCGCGCCATGGCTGAGGCCGGGCTGGGCTACGGCCAGCTGGACGGCGTCGCCGCCACCGCCGGGCCGGGTCTCGTGGGCGGAGTCATGGTCGGGCTCAGCTACGGCAAGGCGGTGGCGCTGGCTCGCGACCTGCCGCTGGTGGCGGTGAACCATCTGGAGGGCCACGCCGTCTCGGCGCGTCTGGGCCAGCCGGTGGCCTATCCCTTCCTGCTGCTGCTGGTCTCGGGCGGCCATTGCCAGCTGCTGGAGGTGCGCGGGGTTGGCGACATGACGCGGCTGGGCACGACCATTGATGATGCGGCGGGCGAGGCCTTCGACAAGATCGCCAAGGCGCTGGGCCTCGGCTATCCGGGCGGTCCGGCCCTCGAAAGGCTGGCGGAAGCCGGCGACGGCAGCCGTTTCGACCTGCCGCGCGCGCTTCTGGGCCGCAAGGACTGCGACTTCTCTTTCTCGGGCCTGAAGACCGCCGCCTCCCGCCTCGCCGCCACCTGCGAGACCGAACAGGACAAGGCCGACCTCGCCGACGCCGTGCAGACCGCCATCGCCCGCCAGCTGGGCGAGCGCTCGGACCGGGCGCTGAAGGAATACGCCGAGCACAATTCCAACCGCCTCTTTGTCGTCGCCGGCGGCGTGGCCGCGAACAAGACCGTGCGTCGGACGTTGGAAGCGGTGGCGACGAAGAACGGATTCGCCTTCCTCGCCCCGCCGATGGCCTATTGCACGGACAATGCGGCCATGATCGCTCTTGCGGGCGCCGAGCGTCTGCGGAAGGGTCTGGTGTCGGATATCGATACGGCGGCCCGCCCACGCTGGCCGCTGGATGAACAGAAGGCGCTCGCCGACCCGGCCCACAAGCCGGGCCGCAAGGGTGCGAAGGCTTAAGGGTAGGGACAGGCATGGAATTCAAGCGGGCAGGGGTGATCGGCGCCGGCGCATGGGGCACGGCCCTGGCGCAGGTCGCGGGCGCGGCCGGACTGGACGTGCTGTTGCAGGCGCGCGAACCGGATGTGGTCGAGAGCATCCGCGCGCGCCGGATCAACGAGGCCTTCCTGCCCGGCGTCGTGCTGGACGATCACATCTCGGTCACCACCGAACTGTCCGACCTGGCTGACTGCGACCTGATCCTGGCGGTTCCTCCGGCCCAGCACATGCGCTCGACCCTGACCGCCTTCGCGCCCCATCACCGGGCGGGCGTGCCGGTCATCCTCTGCTCCAAGGGCGTCGAGCGCGGCTCGCTCAAGCTGATGACCGACGTGCTGGCCGAGACCCTGCCGGACGCCCCGGCCGCCGTTCTGTCCGGCCCCAGCTTCGCGGGCGAGGTCGCGCGCGGCCTGCCCAGCGCCGTCACCCTGGCCTGCGCCGACGAGGCCCTGGGCGAACGGCTGATGGAGACGCTCTCGGCGCCCAGCTTCCGGCCCTACCTGGCCACCGACCTGATCGGCGCCGAGGTCGGCGGGGCGATCAAGAACGTGCTGGCCATCGCCTGCGGCATGAGCGAGGGCAAGGGGCTGGGCCGCAGCGCCCATGCCGCCATCATCACCCGAGGCTTCGCCGAGATGACCCGTCTGGGGGTGGCCCTCGGCGGCCAGGCCGAGACCGTCGCCGGCCTTTGTGGTCTGGGCGATCTGGTCCTCACCTGCTCCAGCCCCCAGTCGCGCAACATGAGCCTCGGCCTCGCTCTCGGTCAGGGTCAGACGGTCGAACAGGCGCTGGCCGGAAAGCGGTCGGTGGCCGAGGGCTATGAGTCCGCCCCCGCCGTGCGTGAACTCGCGGCGAAGATGGGCGTCGACATGCCGATCTCGCTGGCCGTCGCCGACCTGCTCAGCGGCAAGACCACGGTGGATCAGGTCATCGACAACCTGCTCTCCCGCCCGCTGCGCGCCGAGCGCGACTGATCAACCCATATCCGCTCATCCCGGCGAAAGCCGGGACCCAGTGCTTTGGGTGATGGGGCGACAATCGATATCTTCAGACGGCCAGTCCCGGAGCATCGGGCTGGACTGGACAGGACTGGATCCCGGCTTTCGCCGGGATGAGCGGACGATAATGACAGAGACCCCTGCCCCGGAACGCAAGCGAGTCTGGTCCACGCCCCCCAACGTCGCCCTGTGCGCCGAAACCGACATCGCCGATCCCGGCTCGCGCGCCTTCGTGCTCCAGATCGGCGAGGCCTTCTTTCACGGCTTCGTGGTGCGCAAGGACGGTCAGGTGGCGGGCTATATCGACCGCTGCCCGCACGCCGGCTACCCGCTGGCGATGGAGCTGGACCAGTATCTGACCCCGGACGGATCGCTGATCCTGTGCGGCTGGCACGGGGCGGTGTTCGAACCCCTGACCGGCGTCTGCACCGGCGGCCCCTGCGCGGGCGGTCGCCTGACCCCCTGGCCGGTTCAGGCGACGAACGGAATCATCAGGACGGCCTAGCGGGCCTTCAGCAGATACAGGCCGAAGCCGATGAACGGGCGGCCGAACTCCAGCACCATCTTCACCCGGTCGGCGGCCGCCTGCACCGAGGCCGCTTCCGGCGCCTCCGGGTTCGCCGCCAGCCAGTCCCGCGCCGCGCCGTCCGCCGCCGCGGCATAGGCGTCGAACACGGCCTGCGACGAGATTTCCGACCCGATGACCTCGAACCCGGCGGCTTCGGCGGCGGCCTTCCAGCCCGCATCGTCCGTGTACTGATTGGTGGCCTCGGCGATCATCCGCAGCGGCGCCGGCGGCTCGGCGGTCCAGACCAGATCGCCCCACAACAGATGCCCGCCGGACGCCAGGCGGCCCTTCAGGAACGCAAACCCCGCCTCGGGCGTCGGCCGTCCCTCGCCGTTGATATTGGTCGTTCCCAGCGCCGTGATCAGGTCCAGCGGCGACAGGTCCGCCAGCACATCCGCCGCCGATCCGATGACCAGATCAACCGCGGCGCCGGACGCTGCGATCCGCCCGGCGGCCAGTTCGGCCATGACCGGATCATACTCGATCGCCGTGACCGCCAGGCCGAACGTCTGCGCCAGCCGGATCGCCACCGTCGCATTGCCGGTCCCGACATCCGCCGCCCGCGCGCCGGGTTTGAGGTCTGCCCGCGCCACGGCGTCCTCGACCGCCTGCAGGGTCACCCCGTTGCAGACCTCCAGCGCCTCATAGGCGATGCGATTGTAGCTGGTGCTCATGCTGAAGGTTGTCGCGCGGGGAGGGAGGGGCGGCAAGGGGGGAGGCCTTCCACTGCCACCCCTCCACCACGCTGCGCGTGGTCCCCCTCCCCAGCTTCGCTGGAGAGGTGAGCGATAGAATTCACCTCTCCACGCAGTGGGGAGGTGGCGCGGCGCGGCTTCGCGCCGTGACGGAGGGGTTGGGCCGTGCTCCGTTTCTGAAAAATACGCGGGAGTTCATGTTGAACCCGCGCATTCTTTCCGTCCAAGACGCTGTTCCCAAACACCCTTTCAGAAACTCATCGACCTGAGCCCGCCTGAGGAACGACCGCGCGCACACTATAGGCATCCCGTCGATGGGGAGGGCGTCGGATCCACGCTTCTCGACGACGGCGGGCTGTGGCCGAGCGATGAAGCCTGCGCGATGGAGAGTGCAGGGGGCCTTGAGGGCGGGGATGGATCCCGTCCGCCTGCTCGCCGCGCGTCCTCAGGTGCCGGGCCGATGACGATCCGTTCGTTACGTCCGCCCCGCGTCGGCGTCAGCAATGGCGTCGGCGGATGATCCGGCAAGGCCCTAAGCAAAAGGCCGCCAGCCGGAGGGACGTGTGGAAAACGGCCGCGCGGGACGTCGATCTCGTCGAAACGGTAAAACTACAAAGCACACCGGGCGAGGCCCGGCGTCCCGCGCCCTTCCCACCTCGATCCACCAAGGTCTCATTCTTCGCTTTACAAAATAAAGTTCTTCATCCAGTCTGGATCCGTCGCCAACGGAACTTCCCATGACCGCTGCAGTCCTGCCCGCCGCACCCGCCGCATCCGAACCGACCCTCGCCGTCGCCGCTGGTCGGGTCCTGACCCTGGCCGGGACCGTCTTCGGCCTGGCCAACCTGTTCCAGTACGGCGTCCAGAGCGGGCTGCTGCACCTTCATCCGGCGGTTCTGTCGCTCAGCTGGCCGACCGCGGTGACCGTCTTTCTGGTCACCCTGTTCCGCCTGCGTCGTTCGGGCGGGGCGGCGGGGCGCAGGGCCGCCGGTTGGTCCCGTCTCGGCATTGCTGTCACGATCGGCGCCGCCCTGATCCTGCTGGCCGTCTCGATCCTGCGTCAGGACTTCACGACGATGTTCTGGATGACCCCGGTCGGCATCGGCCTCTACGTCGTCGGCTGGGCGACCGCCGCCCTGCGCGCCCGGCGCGGCTGGATGGTTGGGCCGGCGCTCGGAATGCTCGCCGCCGCCGGTCTCGCCGCCGCCCTGATCGACAGCCCCTTGCGCAGTCTCGTCTACGCCTGCGCCCTGTTCGTCTTCGTCCTCATCCCCGGCGCCTGGCTGGCGTGCGGCCGCAAGGCCTGAAAGGATTCCCTTCGATGACCCATGACACCGACAATGCGTCCGCCGATATCGCCTGGCTGCGCCAGCTGGCCGAGGAGAACGGGACCGCCCCCATGCGCGGCGCGTCAATCCTGCTCGCCGCCGGCCTCATCTACGGCCTGACCAGCCTGCTGCACTGGGCCCACATGACGGGGTCGATCGCGCCGCGTCTGGTCGGCGCCGGGATGGAGTGGCTGATCGCGACGGGCCTGTTCCTGATCGTCAACTTCGCCATCATCCTGCGTCTCCGTCGTCCGGAGGGGGTTCGCACCGCCGCCCAGCGCGCCATCGGGACCATCTGGGGATGTGTCGGCGGCGGCATCTTCGTCCTGTTCGCCTCCATGATGGCGGTGAGCGTCCGCATGGGCGCAGACCAGAACGGCGCCCTTTTCTGGATGGTCCCGTCGATCATCCTGGTCTTCTACGGCATGGGGTGGGCGGTCACCTCGGCCATGCTCAAGTCGCGAGCGCTGCTTGGCCTGTCGATCGCCTCCTTCATCGCCGCCCCCGTGCTTGGTGCGCTGGCCGGCGAGCCGGCCCAGTACCTCGGCTATGCGGCCGCCCTCTTCCTGCTGATGGCCCTGCCGGGCTTCCTGCTGATGCGCCAGTCGAAACAGGCTTGAGCCATGGCCGACGATTTCGACATCAACCGCATCGACGACGTCATCCATGGCCGCGTTCGTCTCGGCATCATGGCCATCCTGTCGGGGGTCGAGACCGCAGACTTCAACACCCTGAAGGCGCGGCTGCAGGCGACGGACGGCAACCTGTCCGTCCACCTGCGCAAGCTCGAGGACGCCGGCTTCGTTGCGGTCACCAAACGGTTCGAGGGGCGGAAGCCGCTGACCGAGGCGGCCATGACGCCCGAGGGGCGCAAGGCCTTCATCGCCTATCTCGACGCCATGCAGGGCCTCGTCGGCAAGCCCTGAACCGGCTAGATCAGAGGCATGACCGACCGCATCCATCGCTTCGACGCCCTCGATAATTTCCGCGACTACGGCGATTACGACACCGCCGCCGGACGCCGGATCGCCACCGGTCGCCTGTTCCGCTCGGCCCACCAGGCCCGGGTCTCGGACGCCGATCTCGAACGTCTGGGCGCCCTGGGCATCGGGACGATCGTCGACCTGCGCCGCCCCGGCGAGCGGCGCGACCAGCCGTCGAAACGCCCGCTCGGCTGGGCCGGTCAGGTGCTCGACAGCGACTTGGGCCCCGACGGCGAGGCGCCGCACATGCGCTTCCTGCGCACCGCCGACCTGACGGTCGATGCGGGCCGGACCTTCATGGCCGGCATCTACCGCACCCTGCCGTTCGAGCCCGCCCACCTCGATCTCTTCACCCGCTATTTCCGCGCGCTCGGCGAAGGGGAGGGGGCGGTCCTGATCCACTGCACCGCCGGCAAGGACCGCACCGGGACGCTGGCCGCCCTGACCCATCATCTGCTCGGCGTCCATCGCGACGACCTGATCGCCGACTATCTGCTGACCAATACCGCCGTCGATCTGGAAGGAATGGCCCCCAAGGTCGCCCGTCAGCTTGAGAAGGCCACCGGTCGCCCGGCCGCCCATGACGCCGTCGTCGCCTTCCTCGGCGTCGAGCCGGTCTACCTCGAGACCGCCATCGCCGCGATTGAGGCCCGCCACGGCTCCCTCGACGCCTATCTCGAACAGGCGCTGGGCGTGGACGCCGTCTTGCGCGACCGCATCGGCGAGCGGCTCTCGGCGTGACCTTCCGCGCCGTCGAACGCCGCCCCCTGCCATGGCGAGAGCCCCTCGCCGCCGCCGCCGGGCTGCGGCATCGGGACGGAGCCTTGGCGCTGCTCTCCGATGGCGGTCCGCTGGGCCGCTGGTCCTTCGTCGCCGCCGACCCGGACCGGGTGATCATCGAACCGGTCGAGGCCGGGCTGGACCGGCTGCGCGATCCGGACTTCGCCAATGGCGTGGTCGGTCTGCTCGCCTATGACGCCGGCGCCCGCCCGGCGACCGGCCCGCGCGAGGCCGTCTGGCCGGACCTGATGCTGGCCCGCTACCCGGCCATGCTGGCCTTCGACCACCAGACCCGACAGGTCTTCGCTGTCGGCCGTGGCGTTGAGGCCGACGCGGCCCGGATCGCCGCCGACACGGCGCACGTCTGGCTCGCCGCGGCCCCGGACGATCCGGTCACGCCGCCCCCGCCGGCGACCCGCCTTGAGCCCGAGGCGCCCGGTTCGGCCTATGAAGCCGCCGTCGCCGATGTTGTCGCCCGGATCGCGGCGGGGGAACTGTTCCAGGCCAATATCGCCCGCGCCTGGACCGGAGACCTGCAATCCGGCGCCGATCCGTTTGACGTCCTGCTGCGCCTCTCCGACCGCGCCTCGGCCTACGGCGCCTTCTGGCGGCTGGGGGGGCGGGCCATCGTCTCCAACTCGCCCGAGCTCTTCCTTACCCTCGACGGCGACCGGATCGAGACCCGGCCCATCAAGGGCACCCGACCGCGCGACCCGGACCCCGCCCGCGACGCCGCCCTCGCCGCCGAGCTTCGGATGAGCGCCAAGGATCGGGCCGAGAACCTGATGATCGTCGACCTGATGCGCAACGATCTGGCCCGCGCCGCCGCGCCCGGCTCGGTCGCGGTTGAAAGCCTGTTCGACGTCGAGGCCCTGCCGACGGTGCATCATCTCGTCTCTACCGTGACCGCCCGCGCCGCCCCCGGCGTAGGCCCGGCGGATCTGCTGGAGGCCACCTTCCCGCCCGGCTCGATCACCGGCGCCCCCAAGCATCAGGCCATGAAGGTCATCGCCGCCCACGAACCGCCGCGCGGGCCGTGGTGCGGCAGCCTGTTCCACATCGAGGATGGACGGCTGACCGCCTCGGTGCTGATCCGCACCGCGGCGTTCGAAAGGGAAGGGCAGGTCTGGCGCTTCCGCACCCTCGCTGGCGCGGGCATCGTCGCCGACAGCGATCCCTCGGCCGAGCGGGCCGAGACCGAAGCCAAGATCCGCGCCCTGCGCGAAGCCCTCACCGGCCCCTAGCAGGCCGGGCAGAGCGTCTTGTCAGTCGTCCGGGGACGCAGATAGTAGGTGTGCGAGAACCGCGTCAGGCCCGGCATCAGATAGTCGGCGGGCGAGTCATAGTCATAGGTCACTTCGGACATGACCACGCTCTGTCCGTCCGCCAGCAGGTCCGCCGGCAGGGTCACGAGCTCATTCTTCGCCCGCGCGGTCATGCCGTCGCCCCGGCTCCAGTCAACCCGGATCTGGTTGCCGGACCGGGTCACGCTGCTGACCCGCTGCTTCAGCGTCGTCGTCGGGAACGGCTTCATGATCAGACCGCCGATCGAGAAGATGTCGGCCAGGGCCGCGGGGGTGACCAGCTCCTCCTGGGCGACCAGGTCCGCGACCATGGCCGAGGCGTGGCCCATCCGCTTCTGGGCCATATAGCCCTGACAGAACTCGGCCAGCCCCATGTAGAAGGCGATGATCACCGGAGCCAGCAGGGCGAACTCGACGGCCGAGACGCCCCGGTCGTCGCCGGTCAGGCGGCGAATGAGGGACAGACGCATCATCCTGGTTCGTTCCGGAAGGCGGTGGTGGCGGTCATCCGGACCGTCCCGTCATTCAGGCGGGACAGGCCCTGCGCCATGAAGGGCGTCAGCAGCGGCTGCTTGTACCAGGCGCGCACCAGGATCAGGTCGCCGGGCTGCCCGTTCGAATAGGTCAGGGCGCCTTCATTGAAGTTGCCGCCGGTCATCGGATCCGGCGGCGTGGTGTTGAACTGCGGGATCACCCGCACATCAACGGACAGTCGGGTGGGGCAATCCGCGGAGAAGACGCTCATCCGCGAGCAGACCGCGGTCTTGAAGCTTGAGGCGCTCATGCCCTGGGCGCTGGCCTGTCCGGTGCGGACCAGGCGGCCGGTCTCGATGGTGGCGTTCTCGAGGACGGAGTCGGTCACGAAGACCAGGGCCAGCTCCAGGATGGCGAAGATCATCAGGCAGAAGGGCAGGGCGACCATGGCGAACTCGACCGCCGCCGACCCTTCGCGGGCGCGCCGGTCAACCGGTCGCCGGAACATCGCCCGGCGAGGATCGTGGAGCGCGCGCACCGGGCGTCAGGGGGTCGGGGACGAGGCGGCTTCGTCGTTGCGGACGGAGGGCGAGCACGAGCTGGCGCAGGCCATCTCGGTCGCCTGCCCGCCGCGCCACACCCGGACCCGGCCGCTGCCGTCGCCGGCGGTGACCACGACCTGGCTCTGGAAGACGGTGCGGCCGATCGGGTCCACGGCGACGACCTCGGTCACCCCGTAGCCCTTGCCGGTGATGTAGAGCGTATTGGCGTCGACCACCGTCACATCGGCGATGGCGGGGTTGCCCACGATCACCGAGGCGGCGCTGCCCCGCATCTGGACGCGCCGCGCCTGGTCGATCTCGACGTTCAGGCTGGCGGTCTGCGCCACGACGATGGCCGGAACAGCCATGACGACTGCGGCGGCGAGGGTGGCGGCAAGGCGGATCGGGCGAGGCATGGCGGTCGGCTTTCAATGGCAGGCGCGCGCGTGAGCGTGACCCGGACACTGCCGCTCCAATCCTCAAGAAAGTCTGAAATGAGCATTGGAGGCCCTCTGGAGCCCTCAAAACCACTAACTTTAGTGAGCTTTGCTGCGATTTCTTAGAGTAAACCCGCCGGTAACCAAGAGCGCAGACCGGAATTTAACCGATCCGGGCGATAACCATCCTGCGTTTTGGGGGTCCAGCGGGCTGCCGGCTCCCCCCGCGTCAGTTAGCTCGCTACACCTCGATCCATAGGGATAAACACAATGACCAAGTTCGTTTCGAAGTTCATGTCCGACGAGTCGGGCGCCACCGCCATTGAATACGGCCTGATCGCCGCCCTGATCGCCGTCGTGATCATCTCGGCCGTGACCGCTCTGGGTTCGACCATCAAGACCAAGTTCAACGCCGTCGTCAGCGGCATGGGCGGCACCCCGGGCACCTAAGCCCGACGGAAACGTCTTGAAACCGGCGAGGGGCCGGGGCGATACGCCCCGGCCCCTCTGCTTTTTCAGACGTCTGAGCGACGTTTTACAGTAACGTTCCGGTAAGCACGTCCATACGCGCAAGTTTAACCTCGGCTGTATCAGACTGCATCTCGTTCAGGGGGGCACGGCGGGAAACCGTTTTCCCTGACTGCCTATCAGTCGACCCAACCTGGGAAAAAAGGGAAAGCAGATGACCAAGTTCGTTTCGAAGTTCGTGTCCGACGAGTCGGGCGCCACCGCCATCGAGTATGGCCTGATCGCCGCCCTGATCGCCGTCGTGATCATCTCGGCCGTGACCGCGCTGGGCTCGACCATCAAGACCAAGTTCAACGCCGTCGTCAGCGGCATGGGCGGCACCCCGGGCACCTAAGCCTTCGGGACCATCCCCAAGATCGGCAGGGGCCGGGGCGGAAACGCTCCGGCCCCTTGTCTTGTCGGGCACGTGGGAAACGCGGTCTTAACCGTGATGACGGCAGGGTCGGAGGATGGAAACCGTGTCCCTGCTCCTCCTGGGCGTCATGCCGCTGCTGGTCATCGTCGGAGGGCTCAGCGACCTGACGACGATGCGCATTCCGAACTGGATCTCGCTGGCGCTGATCGCCGGCTTCCTGCCCGCGGCCTTCGCCGTCGGCCTGCCGCTGACGCAGATCGGCGTGCATTTCGCGGTGGCCGTCGCCGCGCTGCTGGTCGGCATGGGCATGTTCGCGCTGCGCTGGATCGGCGGCGGCGACGCCAAGCTGATGGCCTCGTCCTGCCTTTGGCTGGGCTTCCAGGGGTCCGGCATGTTCCTGCTCTGGACCGCCCTGGTCGGCGGTCTGTTCTGCCTGTTCCTGATCTTCGCCCGCTTCCACTCGCGCCCCTATCTGGCCGGCGCGCCCGGCTGGATCGTCACCCTGATGGAGCCGAAGGGCGACATCCCCTATGGCGTGGCCATCGCGGCCGGCGCTCTGATGGCCTACCCCTCCTCCGCGCTGGTGATGCATTTCATCGCCGGATAGGCCGGCCTGTGGATGACTTAGGCCCGCGTTAACCCGCACCCGGCATGGTCGTTAACGGTAGGGGGCCGAAGGACCGATTCACGTGTCCGGGTTGGCCCGCCGGAGACCGTCGATGAAGCCTGCCCGTATCATCGTGATCTGCATCGCCGCCGTGGCCGCCATCGGCCTGGCGCTGGTCGTTCGCGCCATGGGATCCTCCTCGGGGCAACCCACAGCCGTCGCCACCGCCGAGCCGGTTGAGACGAGGCCCATGGCCAAGGTTCTGGTCGCCGCCAAGGATCTCCAGCCCGGTCAACGCCTGACCGAGAGCGACATGGAATGGAAGGAATGGCCGGCGGACGAGGTCAATCCGGTCTTCATCACCGACGGCTCGGTGCCGATCCCGTCGGCTGACAGCGCTGACGCGCCCGAAAAGGCGGAAGAGAAGCCCGCCGGAGCGGTAGCCTCGGTCACCCGCGCCGCCAGCAATCTGGCGACCGGAGGCGCCAAGGCCGACTATGTCGGCTCGGTCGTTCGTGAACCCATCCTCGCCGGCGAACCCATTGTGATGCGCAAGATCGTGCGCGCCGGGGATAGCGGCTACATGGCCGCCTATCTGGAGCCGGGCATGCGCGCCATGGCCATTCGGGTGACGGTCGAGACTGCCGCCGGCGGCTTCATCCTGCCGGGCGATCGCGTGGACGTGGTCCTGACCCGCGAAACCAATCTTTCGAATGTCGGCTCCTCCGAGGGGGATCGTCCGAAATTCACCTCGGCCACCGTCATGCAGAACATCAAGGTCCTGGCCATCGACCAGTCGACCCGCGCCGGAGATGACGAACAGGCCGTGATCGGCGCCACCGCGACGCTGGAAGTCGGCCCGCGCGACGCCGAGGCGCTCGCCCTGGCCAAGTCCGAGGGCGAGCTCAGCCTGGTGCTGCGCTCCTATGCCGACACAGGAGGGCCGTCGGGACGCACTGCGACCCCCACGGCGCGGCAGGCCTCGGCCGTTCGTGTCTATCGTGGCGGCGCGCCGGAAGTGGTGGTGGTCCAATGAAGCGCTTCATCGCTGTCGCCCTGGCGGCCCTGACGGTCGTCGCGACCAGCCCGGTCGCTCCTGCCCAGGCCCAGAATCGCGCTGCTGTCTCCATGGGCGCACAGGCCCAGTTGATCAGCCTGCCGCGTGGCTCCTCCATGGCGGTCGACCTGCCGGCGGACGCCCGGGACGTGATCGTGCCGAACCCGGTCGTGGCCGAGGCCATGCTGCATTCGCCGCGCCGCATCACCATCATCGGCCTGCAGCCCGGCGAGACGGATGCTGTCGTGCTGGACAGCGCCGGCCGGACCATCCTGTCGCTGCGTGTCCGTGTCGACGCAGGCGTCTCGGCCCTGCAGGACACGCTCAATCGTGTGATGCCGACCGCCAACGTTCGCGCCGAGGCGGTCAACGACAGCATCATTCTGACCGGGACGGTCTTCAGCCCGGGCGAATCCGATCGCGCCAGCCAGGTGGCCCGTGCCTTCGTCGCCACCCCGGACAAGGTCATCAACATGATGACCATCGCCGGCTCCGATCAGGTCATGGTCCGGGCCCGCATCGTCGAGGTGCAGCGCACCGCCATCAAGCAACTGGGCTTTGACGCGACCGCGGTTCTCGCCAGCGTCGGCAACGGGCTCAGCCTGACCCAGGGCGCCACCTTCGCGGTCAACGGCAACCAGCTGGGCGGCGGGATCATCCGCTACCAGGACACCGCAGGCGACGGCTCCAGCACCAATGCCGCCCTGCGCGCCTTCGAACGCGCCGGTCTGGTCCGCATCCTGGCCGAGCCGAACATCACCACCGCCAACGGCGAGGCCGCCGAGTTCTTGGCCGGGGGCGAGTTCCCCGTCCCGGTCGGTCAGGAGACCGATGAAGGCAGCACCAAGGTCAGCGTCGAGTTCAAACCCTATGGCGTGCGTCTGGCGGTCCGCCCGATCGTCCTGTCGCCGGGCCGTATCTCGCTGCAGCTGTCGACCGAGGTCTCCGAGCTGACCCAGGTCGGCGCCTTCACCCTGGGCGGCGGCGCGGATCGCACCCTGGTCATTCCGGGCCTGAATGTGCGCCGGGCCTCCAACACGGTCGAACTGCCCTCCGGCGGCTCGCTGATGATCGCCGGCCTGCTGCGCGAGGATACCCGCCAGAACATCGACTCCCTGCCGGCGCTGGGCGACCTGCCGGTGCTGGGCGCCCTGTTCCGGTCGCGGGACTACATCTCGGGCGAGACCGAACTGGTCATCATCGTCGAGGCCTACATCGTCTCCCCGACCGGCGCCGGGACCATGCAGACCCCCGCCGACGGCCTGCAGATCGCCAATGACGCCCAGACCCTGCTGTTCGGTCAGCTGGACCAGCACTACGGGCCGCGTGGCGGGACCGCCGTGGCCGGGACCGGCTGGAACGGCCCCGTCGGCTATGTGATCGAATAAGGGCCCCCGATGATGATGCGCTCCCTTCTTCTCGCCTTCTCCACCGCGGCCCTGCTGGCCGGCTGCGCCTCGACCGGCTCGGTCGCGCCGCCGACCAACGCCCTGTCGCAATACGCGCTCCGTGTGGAGCCGGGCCTGGATCGCATCGCCCTGGCGGTGCACGAGGACGGACTGTCGGCGAACCAGGTCGCGGCCCTGCGCGATCTGGCGGTTCGCTATGCCGACACCGGCACGGGCCGGGTTCAGGTCCAGGGACCGTCGGGTGAGGATCCCGCCGCCTCCCGCCAGACCTGGGCTATCCGCTCGGCCCTGGAAGCCGCCGGCGTGCCCGGTCAGAACATTGAGGTCGCGGCCTATGACGCGCCCGACCCCCGCGCGCCTGTGCTGGCCGGGTTCGAGACCGTTCGGGCCGTTATCCCTAACTGCGCCGCTGAACGCCGCGACATGGGCGGACGTTTCTCCAACTCCCCGTCGCTGGGACTGGGCTGCGCCATCAACGCCAATATGGCAGCCCAGATCGCGGATCCGCGCGACATCGTCGGCGCCCGGGTGATGACGCCGGCCGATTCCGGCCGCGCCGCCGTGGTGTTCGACAACTACCGCAAGGGCCAGCCGACGGCCGCGCCGCAGGAAACCCTTGTTCAGGGCGCCATCGCTCAGGCTGTGGAATAGGTCGAGATGAGCAACGCCTTCGCCCCCCGCCCCTTTGAAGATTTCGAGGACGACGAGTTCGACCTCGACATGGGCTATGTCGCCCAGGGGCCTGCCGGCCCGATCGGCGATGACATGTCCCAGCCCTTCCCGACCGAATCGCCGGTTATCGAAGGGGATGTGGAGCGCCGTCCGCCGTTGCAGTTCACCGCTCCGGCGGTCCCGTCGGCTCCGCCGGTTCCGCAGCCGCACACGACGCTGTCAGAGCCTGAAGCCCCGGGCGTGGACTTCAATCCGGTCGGCGATCTGGTCGCCGGCGCCCAGGCCGCCTTCTCGCCGCCGGTCGTCGGAGGCCAGACGGTCGAGGTGTCGGTGCCGCGCATCGCCATCCACGTCTTCGCCGAACGCCAGGACACGCTCGCCGCCGCCGAGCGCGCGGGGCAGGACCGCCGCCTGTCGCGCGCCACGACCCAGATCCGGGTCGGCGGCGTCGCCGCGGCCGTCGAGGCCTATCAGCACGAGCCGACCCCGCCGCTGATCGTGGTCGAATGCCTGAAGGACCCGCAGACCCTGCTGTGGGAAGTGGACCAGCTGGCCGAGGTCTGCGACGCCGGCACCAAGGTCGTCGTCATCGGCGCGACCAACGACATCCTGCTGTTCCGCGAGCTGATGCGCCGCGGCGTCAGCGAATATCTGGTCGCTCCGCTGCAGCCCCTGCAACTGATCGCGGCCATCGGCGGCCTGTTCGCCGATCCGGCCCAGCCCTTCGTTGGCCGTTCGATCGCCTTCGTCGGCGCGCGCGGTGGATCGGGCGCCAGCTCGGTCGCGCACAATACCGCCTATGCGATGTCCGAGCGGATCGGCGCCAATACGGTCATCGTCGACTATGACCTGCCGTTCGGCACCGCCGGCCTGGACTTCAATCAGGATCCACTGAACGGCGTGGCTGACGCCCTGTCGCAGCCCGATCGTCTGGACCCGGTGCTGCTGGACCGGATGATGGTCCGCTGCACGGACAAGCTGAGCCTGTTCGCCGCCCCCGCCACGCTGGACACCGACTGGGAGATCAGTTCGGAAGCCTTCGAGGAGGTGACGACCCAGATCCGCGCCACCGCCCCGTTCGTGGTGCTGGACCTGCCGCACGTCTGGTCGTCTTGGATGCGCCGCACCCTGATCAGCGCCGATGAAGTGGTGGTCGTGGCCACGCCCGATCTGGCCTCGCTGCGCAACGCCAAGAACATGATCGACCTGATCAAGCAGGGCCGTCCCAATGACGCGCCGCCGCGTCTGGTCCTCAACCAGGTCGGCGTGCCCGGTCGCCCGGAAATCCCCGCCAAGGAGTTCGGCGCGGCCCTGGGCGTGCACCCCAGCCTGATCATCCCGTTCGACGCCAAGACCTTCGGCGCCGCCGCCAACAACGGGCAGATGATCCTCGACGCCGGCGCCAAGACCAAGGCCGCGGAAGCCTTCCAGACGCTGGCCCAGATCGTCTCGCGCCGTGAGATTCCGCTGCTGGCCGGTCCCGGCGCCGCCAAGGCGGGCGGCAAGTCGATGTTCTCGGGCCTGTTCAGGAAGAAGTCGTAGGGCGTGTTCGGCAAGCGCACAGGTCAACCCGGCAGTTCACCCGCCGCGCCTCGCCCGGCGCCGGCGGCACCAAAGCCTGCGCCGTCCGCTGATCCGAACTTCCAGCCGCAGCAGGGGATCCAGACCCAGGCCTTCGCCTTCGGCGGGGAAGGGGACGTCATGGAGGCCCCGCGTCCGCAGACGGCGCCCTCCGCCGCGCCGGCCGGCGCTGATCGCCTCGACGCCCTCGCCTCGCGGCCCAAGCCCCCGGCGCCGGCCCCGCAGAGCAGCGGCCCTGGCCCCAAGGCCACGCCCGGCTTCGAACAGCTGAAGAAGGCCCAGCAGGTCGCCGAGATCGTCCGCGAGCAGTCGGACTATTATCACGCCACGAAGACGACGATCTTCAACGCGCTGATGAACACCATCGACCTGGCCCAGCTGGCCCAGCTCGATCCGAAGACCGCCGCCGAGGAGATCCGCGACATCGTCGCCGAGCTGGTGGCGATCAAGAACGTCTCCATGTCGGTGGCCGAGCAGGAGCATCTGGTCCAGGACATCGTCAACGACGTCCTCGGCTACGGTCCGCTGGAGCCGCTGCTGTCCCGCGACGACATCGCCGACATCATGGTCAACGGCGCCGGTCGGGTGTTCATCGAAGTCGGCGGCAAGGTGCAGCTGACCAACGTCCGCTTCCGCGACAACGCCCAGCTGATGAACATCTGCCAGCGGATCGTGTCGCAGGTCGGCCGTCGCGTCGATGAAAGCTCCCCGATCTGCGACGCCCGTCTGCCGGACGGCTCGCGCGTCAACGTCATCGCCCCGCCGCTGGCGATCGACGGCCCGACGCTGACGATCCGGAAGTTCAAGAAAGACAAGCTGACGATGAAGAACCTGGTGGAGTACGCCTCCATCAGTCCCGAGGGCGCGCGCGTCCTGGGCGTCATCGGCGCCTCGCGATGCAATCTGGTCATCTCGGGCGGTACGGGTTCGGGCAAGACGACCCTGCTGAACACCCTGACGGCCTTCATCGACCCGACCGAACGCGTCATCACCTGCGAGGACGCCGCCGAGCTGCAGCTGCAGCAGCCGCACGTCGTCCGCCTGGAAACCCGCCCGCCCAACCTCGAGGGGCAGGGCATGATCACCATGCGGGATCTGGTGAAGAACTGTCTGCGGATGCGTCCCGAGCGGATCATCGTCGGCGAGGTCCGCGGTCCGGAAGCCTTCGACCTGCTGCAGGCCATGAACACCGGCCACGACGGCTCGATGGGCACGCTGCACGCCAACTCCCCGCGTGAAGCCATCAGCCGTATGGAGTCGATGATCACCATGGGCGGCTACGGCCTGCCGTCCAAGACGATCCGCGAGATGATCGTCGGCTCGGTGGACGTCATCGTCCAGGCCGCCCGCCTGCGTGACGGTTCACGCCGCATCACCCACATCACCGAGGTGGTCGGGCTGGAAGGCGACGTCATCGTCACCCAGGACCTGTTCGTCTACGAGATCACCGGCGAGGACGAGAACGGCAAGATCATCGGCCGTCACCGCTCCACCGGCATCGCCCGTCCCCGCTTCTGGGACCGCGCCCGCTACTATGGTCTGGAGCGCGAGCTGGCTGAAGCCCTGGACGCGGCGGAGTAGCGGCGATGCTTCCGATCCTTGCCGCCGTTCTGGCCTTCATCACCATCGGCGGTCTCGGCTGGGCCTTCGTCGGCGGCGGCGACTCCAGCGACGCCGCGGTCAAGCGCGCCCAGACCTTCGGCGTGCCGAAGCAGAGCGCCGCGGCGGCCAAGAAGGCGGCCGCCAACACGCCTGAGGCCCGCCGCAAGCAGATCATGACCCAGCTGCAGGAGTCGGAGCGGGCCGAGCGCAAGGCGCGGGTCAGCCTGGCCGCCAAGCTGAAACAGGCGGGCCTGTCGACGACCGTCCGGACCTTCTGGATCATCAGCGCCGTGCTGGGCGTGCTCGCCTTCCTGCTGCCGCTGATGTTCGGGCTGAACATCTTCATCTGCATCGGCGTGGCCGTGGTGTTCGGCCTCGGCCTGCCGCGCTGGGTCGTGGGCTTCCTCGGCAAGCGGCGGATGAAGAAATTCTCCAGCCATTTCGCCGACGCCGTCGACGTCATCGTGCGCGGCATCAAGTCCGGCCTGCCGGTCCATGACTGTTTCAAGATCATCGCCCGCGAGAGCCCCGCGCCGCTGGGGCCGGAGTTCCAGAAGCTGGTCGAGGGGATGGGCGTCGGCCTGACCCTGCCGCAGGCGCTGGAGAAGATGTACGAGCGCATGCCGACGCCGGAGCTGAAATTCTTCGCCATCGTCATCTCCATCCAGCAGAAGACGGGCGGCAACCTGGCCGAGGCCCTGTCCAACCTGACCACCGTGCTGCGCGCGCGGAAGATGATGGGCGAGAAGATCAAGGCGCTGTCGTCCGAGGCGACGGCCTCGGCGGGCATCATCGGCTCGCTGCCGCCGGCGGTGATGATCCTCGTCAGCATCACCACCCCGGCCTACATGGCCAGACTGTTCACCGATCCGCGCGGCCAGTTCATGCTTCTGGTCGCGGTCGTCATGATGAGCTTCGGCGTCTTCGTGATGAAGAAGATGATCTCCTTCAAGTTCTGAGGACCAGACATGCCGGGCCTCATTCCCTTCTTCACCGATCCCGTGAACCTCCTCAGCATGCTGGTGGGGTTCCTGGTCTTCGCGACGCTGGTGACCCTGCTGGGCTCCATGGGCGGCGGCGCCAAGCTGGACACCCGGATGAAGGCCGTCGCGGTGCGTCGCGAGGAGCTGAAGCGCCGCTCGCGTCAGGCGATCGCCCAGGGCGGACAGGGCGGCCTCCGGCACAGTGATGAAGGCTTCAAGAAGCGCGTCGTCGAGCGCCTGAACCTGACCCAGCTGCTGGAAGACCCCAAGGTCGCCGAGAAGATGGCCCAGGCCGGCTATCGCGGTCCCAAGCCGCTGACGACCTTCTACTTCTTCCGCTTCTCCATGCCGTTCGTCTTCCTGGCGATCGCGGTCTTCTACCTGTTCATCTTCAACGATTTCGGCCTGCCCGTGATGATGCGGGTCACCATGTGCATGGTCGCGGCCGTCATCGGCTTCTATGGCCCGAACATCTTTCTGGCGAACCGGATCGCCAAGCGCAGAAGCTCGATCATGCAGGCGTTCCCGGACGCGCTCGACCTGCTGCTGATCTGCGTCGAAGCGGGCATGTCGATCGAGGCGGCGATCCAGAAGGTCAGTCAGGAAATCGGCGGTTCGTCCATCGATCTGGCCGAGGAGCTGACCCTGCTGTCAGCCGAGCTCAGCTATCTGCCCGACCGCCGGATGGCCTATGACGGCCTGGCCAAGCGGACCAACCATCCCGGGGTGAAGTCGGTCGCCACCGCCATGACCCAGGCCGAGACCTACGGCACGCCGCTGGGCACGGCCCTGCGGACGATGGCGAAGGAAAATCGCGAGATGCGCCTGTCCGCCGCCGAGAAGAAGGCCGCCGCCCTGCCGGCCAAGCTGACCGTGCCGATGATCCTGTTCTTCCTGCCGGTGCTGTTCATCGTCATCCTGACGCCCGCGATCATCAGCATCATGGACACGATGGCGTCGCAGTAGGCGGGGTCAGGCCTCGGCCGCCGCTTTCCAGGCCTCGGCCACGCGCGTGACCGCCTGCCGCAGATGCTTGCGGTGCTTGTCGAAATACATCTCGCCGCGCAGGCCCGAGAAGATGAAGCCGTTGGAGGCGATGCAACTGCCCGGCTCCAGTTCCTCGATCTCGAAATAGCGCATCGAGCGGAACCACAGGCCGCGGTTCTCCATCCAGACCAGCTGGGCATAGGGCTGCCACTCGCCGACGCGCGCGGTCACCTGTCGCTCCGGCAGGCCCTCGACCGCCTCGGTCAGGGTGATCTCGCCGCCGAAGGCGATGGTTCCGCCGGTTCCGGTTTCGACCGGATTCCAGTTGTCCCAGCCGGGCAGGTGGGAAATCACCTCCCAGATGCTGTCGGTGGAGGCCTGAATGCCGATGCGCTGTTCGATCTTGGCGATATCCATGCCGCTGATCTGGCACGGCTTGCGGGGCGGGAAAAGGGCGCGTGTCGTCTCAGCGGTTGCCTTCCGGCCCCGGCTGCGAGGCGGGCGGTGTCTCGGGCGAGGGCGTCTCCTCCCGATCCGGCAGATCCGGAGGTCCGTCGCGGAGCCGGGCGCTGGTGAAGCACAGCAGGGTGGCGGCGGCCAGCAGCAGGGCGTTGGCGACAAACGGCGCGGGCTCGGCGAACTCATAGAGCGCCACCCCGATCACCGGCGGGGCGAGGAAGCTCAGGCCCGCCAGCGACATCATCAGCCCGGCGACCGCGCCCTGCTCCGACGGCCCGACCGACAGCGACGATCCGGCGACAAACCCGGGTCGGGCGAAGCCGACGCCCATCGACACCACGGCATAGCCGATGACCACGCCGTAATAGCCGGGCGCCGTGATGCTCAGAATATTGCCCAGCAGGGCCAGCGCCGCGCCCCAGCGCATCAGGTCGCGGGCCTCCAGCTTCAGCATCGGGATCAGGCCCCACTGGGCCAGCAGGGTCGCCGCGGCCCCGGCGAACATGGCCAGGGCGATGAACGGATGGCTGGCTTCCTGCGCCGTCCCGGTGGCGGCCATCTCGTCGATGATGTGGAAGCCCAGCACGGAGATGTTCACCGCCTGCGCCCCGGTCACTAGCAGGCCATACAGCAGATAGTCGCGAACCCGCGGGTCGCGCCACAGACCCTTCGCCGCGTCATCCCGGCGGCCGCTGGGAGAGGGGATGCGGACGACGTCACCGCTGGGCAGCTTGCGCCAGACCACCAGCAGGGCCACTGCGCCCATGGCCGCGAAGGCGTACATCGGCCCCGCCAGCCCGACCAGCGGCAGGACGAACAGGGGCGCCAGGGTCGGGCCGATGACAGTGCCGAGCCCCTGCGCCGAGGCCAGCATCGACATGGCCTGCGTCCGTTGCCCGGCGGTGGTCCGGTCGGCGACATAGGCCTGGGAGGCGATCGGGGCGGCCGAGCCGAACACGCCATAGACCGTCCGGGCCGTCGCCATCAGGAAGAAGGCCACGCCGAAACCGAGCCAGCCCTGCAGGCCCGAGGTGGTCGCCAGTCCGAATCCGGTCATCGACAGGATGAAGCCGGTCAGGCCGATCATCATCACCTTCTTGCGTCCGAGGTTGTCAGACAGCCGGGCCCA
Organism: Brevundimonas sp. GCM10030266; assembly: GCF_042666595.1. Taxonomy (NCBI): domain Bacteria; kingdom Pseudomonadati; phylum Pseudomonadota; class Alphaproteobacteria; order Caulobacterales; family Caulobacteraceae; genus Brevundimonas; species Brevundimonas sp. GCM10030266. Next base: position 419,187 of record NZ_JBHTCY010000001.1, on the reverse strand, counting down.
GAAGGGCGAGGCGACGGTCCACATCAGGGCCGAGATGGCGAAGGCGCCGGACACCAGCGTGTCCCGCAGTTCGAACGTCCGGCCGATGTTCGGCAGCACCGATTGCAGGGCCATATTGCCCGCCGCCGCGATCAGGCTGACCGCGAACAACATTGCGAAGGCGGGGGATCGGAGGTTCACGGGGCAAGCGTAGGCGCTCGCCGCGCCGGGGTCACCCCCCGCTGACGACCCGCAAGGCTGGCTGATCCCGATCGGTTTCGAGATCCAGCGCCGCACGCACCTCCGCCAGGTCGGCGCCCCGGGGCACGATCAGCATGGGCGCGCCTCTGCGTCCCGCCCGCACCGCGACCACGGCGTTCTTCGGGCAGATGTCGAAGCAGTCGGCTTCCAGCACCAGCACCTCGGCCTTGCGCCCCTTGCCGGCCTTCAGCGCCTTGCGCAGGGCCTTCTTCAGGGGGCGGTCGCCGTCCGGACCGAAGCCTTCGCCGTCCAGCTTCTTCTGGCATTTGCGGCAGACCAGAACCACGTCCTGCCAGTTGGTCTTCGCCTGCTTCAGGGTCATGTCCCTGAGATCGAGATAGCGGTGGTCTTGCGCAAGGGGCGCGGGGCCTGTCACGGTGGCGTCTTCCCACGGAGACCGCCATGAACGCTCGTCGCCTGATCGCCGCTTCCTCCCTGGCTCTCGGGCTGGTTTTCGCGGCCGGTCAGGCCTGCGCCCAGGTTCCGCTGGCGCGGGTCGAGGCGGCGGTGGAACAGATCAATCCGCGCGTCATCGAATGGCGCCGCGACCTGCACGCCAATCCGGAACTGGGCTTCGCCGAGACGCGCACCGCCGGCGTGGTGGCGGACCATCTGCGCGCGCTCGGGCTGGAGGTCAGGACCGGCGTCGGGCGGACGGGCGTGGTTGGCATCCTGCGGGGCGGGAAGCCCGGTCGCACGGTCGCCCTGCGCGCCGACATGGACGCCCTGCCGGTGCTGGAAGCGACCGGCCTGCCTTTCGCCTCGACCGTGACCGGAACCTATATGGGCCAGACCGTTCCGGTGGCGCACGCCTGCGGACACGACGCCCATGTCGCCATGCTGATGGGGGCGGCCGAGGTGCTGGCGGGCATGAAGGCCGACCTCGCCGGGACCGTCGTCTTCATCTTCCAGCCGGCGGAAGAGGGCGCGCCTCCGGGCGAACCCAAGGGCGGCGCGGCCCTGATGATCGAGGAAGGCGCGCTGCGCGACCCGCGCCCCGACGCCATCTTCGGCCTGCATGTCGTGCCGGGGCGGCCGGGCACGATCTTCTATCGTCCGCAGGGCTTTATGGCGGCGTCGGATCGGGTGGATATCGTCCTTCACGGGCGCCAGACCCATGGCGCCTGGCCGTGGAAAGGTGTCGACGTCATCGCGGCCTCCGCCGACGTCATCCAGACGATCAACACCCTGACCGCGCGCACTATCGATCCGACGACGACGCCCACGGTCTTCACCATCGCCACCCTCGACGCGGGCGTGCGCTACAACATCATCCCGGACACGGCGACCCTGTCGGGCACCCTGCGCACCTTTGACATCGCCCAGCGCGATGATCTGGTTCGCCGGGCCGAGGCCGCCGTCGGCAATGTGGCCGAAAACTACGGCGCGACCGCCGAGTTCTCGGTGCGCCAGAACGCGGCCCTGGTGTTCAACAATGAGGCGTTGTCCGCCTGGCTGGCCCCGGTCCTGACCGAGGCGGCGGGCGAGGGGAACGTCAATCCGGCCACCCCCGCGACGACCGTGGCCGAGGACTTCTCTTACCTCTCGCAGGAAGTGCCGGGCGTCTTCTACCATCTGGGCGGTTCGCCGGACGGGGTTGATCCTGCGACCGCGCCGCCGAACCATTCGCCGGCCTTCAATGTGAACGAGGCGGTCCTGCCGCTGGGCGTGAAGGCGCATGTGCTCAGCGCCATCCGCTTCCTGGAACAGCCTGTCCCGTAACCATGTTCTTCAACGGCGGCTCAACGAACCCGGCGCAGACTGTCCGGGTTCGGAAGGAGGGTCGCCCATGAGTGAGTTGCCAGTCCGATTGCCGCCCGCGCGTCTGGAAAGACGCGGCGGTCCGCTCAGGGAGATCGTCTTCTTCCTGATCGCCTTCGCCGCCATGTTCGGCGGCGCCCTGCTGGGTCTTGAGGCCCTGCTCTAGCTCGCGCGGGCGAAGAAGGTCCGGATCACCCGCTCATAGGTTCCGGCCAGCGCCTCCAGTTCGGCGGTCGGCACCCGTTCGTCGATCTGGTGCATGGTCTGGCCGACCAGACCCAGCTCCAGCACCGGGCACATGGCGCGGATGAAGCGGGCGTCCGAGGTGCCGCCGGTGGTCGAGGCCTCCGGGCGGATGCCCAGCTCGGTCTCCACCGCGTCCTGCACGGCTTCGACGAACACGCCCGCCTGGGTCAGGAAGGCGTCGCCCGAGTGCATGTGCTCGACCTCGATGCGCAGTCCGCTTTCGGCCTGCGCCTTGCCCGCCTCGGCGTTCAGCCAGGCCATCAGGCTTTCGCCCGTGTGTGAGGGGTTGAAGCGGATGTTCAGCCGCCCCCGCGCCTCGGCCGGGATCAGGTTGGTCGCGGTGTTGCCGACGTCCAGGGTGGTCAGTTCGAGGTTGGACGGCTGGAAGGCCTCATAGCCCTCGTCCAGCCGATGCGCCGCCAGCGTCGCCGCCAGCCTGGCCAGCACCGGCACGGGATTGGCCGCGCGGTCCGGATAGGCCACGTGGCCCTGCTTGCCGTGGACGATGAACCAGGTGTTCAGCGAGCCGCGACGGCCGATCTTGATCATGTCGCCCAGCCGCTGCTGCGACGACGGCTCGCCCACCACGCAGGCGTCGATCACCTCGCCCTCGGCCATCAGGGCCTCGACCACCTTCTTGGTGCCGTGAAGGGCCGGGCCTTCCTCGTCGCCGGTGATGAGGAAGCTCAGGCTGCCGGGCACGTCGCCATCCGCCAGCACCTTCGACACCGCCGCGACCCAGGCGGCGATCCCGCCCTTCATGTCCACCGCGCCCCGGCCGTACAGCACCCCGTCCTTGACCTCCGCTCCGAACGGCGCGGAGGACCAGGCCTCGGTCGAGCCGGTCGGCACCACGTCGGTGTGGCCCGCGAAACAGAGGTTGGGCGAAGCCGTCCCGCGCCGGGCGTAGAGGTTCTCGATCCGCGCATCGGCGCCAATCCCGTCCGGGTCGCCGAAGGCCAGCCGTCGGCAGGTGAAGCCCAGCGCCGTCAGCGTCCGCTCCAGCACGTCCATCGCGCCTTCGTCAGCGGGGGTGACGGACGGAATCCGGATCAGGTCGCGGGTCAGTTCGACAGGATCGATAACGGGAGTTGATGCATGGCTCATGGTTCCTTGCTTTACGTGGTCCGGGCGATGGGGAGAAGGTCAGGGCCATGCCGAAGATCGACATCGACAACGCGCCAATCGGTCACGGGACATCCTACCCGGAAGAGCACGCCGGCCCCTGCAAGCCGCGCCGTCGCTGGAAGCTGGGCGATGCGGCGGGGCTGACCCAGTTCGGGGTCAATCTGCTGCGCCTGCCTGCTGGGGCCTGGTCCAGCCAGCGGCACTGGCACGCGAGCGAGGACGAGTTCGTCACCGTCCTGTCCGGCGAGGTGGTGCTGATCGAGGAGGATGGCGAGACCGTGCTGCGCGCCGGTGATTGCGCCGGCTTCCCGGCGGGCGTACCGAACGGCCACAAGATCGAGAACCGTTCCGACAGTGAGGCTGTTCTGCTGGAAGTCGGAACACGTTCGTTCAAGACCGATGCCTGCGACTACCCTGATATCGACATGGTCCTGCCCGAGGGCGCGGATCGCTACTTCCACCGGGATGGCTCCCCCTACCCGAAATACGATCGACGCACGTGACTGTTGAAAGCCTCGACGCCGGCTCGCCGACGCCGCCTGTTCCCCCCGCTCCACCCGAAGGACCCTCCAGTCCCTGGGGCATCCGCGACTTCCGCCTGTTGTGGTTCGGCCGCGTGGTCGCCGTTCTCGGCATCCAGATCCAGTCCTCGGCCCTGCTGTGGCAGGTCTATGAGATCGCTCGCCGGGACCACCCGGTGGCCGAGGCCAGCCTTTATCTGGGGCTCGTCGGCCTGTGTCAGTTCCTGCCGCTGCTGGCCTTCACCCTGCCGGCGGGGGCCATGGCCGACCGGCGCGATCGCAAGACGACGGTGTGGATTTCGATCCTGGTCGAGGCGTCCTGCGCCCTGGCCTTCCTGCTGATGGCCATTCACGGCTCGCCGCCGCTGTGGGGACTTCTGGCCGTCGCCGCGGTGTTCGGCGCAGCCCGGGCCTTCCTCGCCCCGGCCAGCCAGGCCTTCCTGCCCATGGTCGTCGGGCGCAAGGCCCTGCCGCCCGCCATCGCCGCCCAGTCGATCGCCTTCCAGACCGGCGCCATCGCCGGTCCGGCGCTGGGCGGGGTGATTGTGGCGGTCAATGTGCCGCTGGCCTATGCGGCGTCGCTGGGTCTGTTCCTGCTGGCGGTCGGCGCTTTCCTGCTGATCCGCACCAGCGGCAAGCCGGCCCAGGTCGAGCACAAGCTGTCGCCGCTGGAGTCGGTGAAGGAAGGTCTGGCCTATGTCTGGAAGACCAAGATCGTGCTGGGCGCCATCTCGCTGGACCTTGTCGTGGTGCTGCTGGCCGGGGTCGCCCTGCTAACGCCGATCTTCGCGCGGGACATCCTGCATGTGGGCGCCATCGGCTTCGGCCTGTTGCGCGCCTCGTTCGGCGTCGGCGCCATGGCGGTGGCCATCTATCTGAGCCGCTTCCCGATCGTGAAGCACGGCGGGCGCTGGATGTTCGCGGCGGTGGCTGTGTTCGGCCTGTGCACCCTGACGTTTGGCCTGTCCAAGATCGTCTGGCTCTCGGCCCTGGCCCTGTTCCTCGGTGGGGCGGCGGACATGATCAGCGTCAACATCCGCCAGACCCTGATCCAGCTGGCCACGCCCGATCACATGCGCGGCCGGGTCAGCTCGGTGTCCATGCTGTTCATCGGCGCGTCGAACGAGCTGGGCGAGGCCTATTCCGGCCTGATGGTCCGGGTTCTGGGCGCGGTCGGCGCGGCCTGCTTCGGCGGCGTCGGCGCGCTGGTCGCCACCGGCGCCTGGGCGGCGATGTTCCCGGGCCTGCGGAAGGCGGACAAGCTCTCGTAGGTGCTAGGTTCTAGGGGGCAGGTTCTAGGGAAGCGGAAATCAACCTGATCCCTGAACCCTAGAACCTAGAACCTTCTTACCCCCACGGCCTGAAGTGTTTCGACAGCTTCAGCCCCTGCTTCTGGTAGTGGCTGCCGCCCTCGCCATAGAGGCGGCTGGGCCGCTCGGTCAGGGGCTCATAGACCAGCCGGGCGACGATCTGGCCGTGCTCCAGCAGGAAGGGGGTGTCGTGGGTGCGAACCTCCAGCACGCCCTTCGAGCCCGCGCCGTGCGCCTCGTCCGTGCCGAAGCCCGGATCGAAGAAGCCCGCATAGTGGACGCGGAACTCGCCGACCGACGGGTCGATCGGGGTCATCTCGGCGGCCTGATCGACCGGAATTTCCACATCGTCCGACGAGGCGAGGATGTAGAACTCGCCCGGATCCAGAAGCAGTTCGCCGCGACGCAGGGTCAGCGGCTCCCAGAAGTCCTTCGGGTCGTGACCGTCGATATTGTCCAGATCGACCACGCCGGCGTGGCGACGACCGCGGAAGCCGACGATGCCGTGCTCGCCGCCCGAAAGTTCGACGCCGACCGAGCGGGTTTCCAGCTTCGGCGGCTCACCCGCCTTCAGGCGTAGCTGGTTCAGGCGGGTGCCCGGGCGGACCAGGATCGAGAAGGTCTGGGGCGCGATCTCGAGATAGAGCGGGCCTTCGTACCCCTCGTCCACGTCGTCGAAGCTGCCGCCGCGATCGGTCAGAAGGCGAACGAAGACGTCGACGCGACCGGTCGAGCTCTTGGGGTTGGCGCGGGCGATCAGGCCCTTGGGCAGGCTCAACCGTTCCTGCAGCTTGGCGATATAGACGCAGCCCTTCTCCAGCACATAGCCGGCGGACAGGTCGATGGTGTGCATGGCCACGTCGGCGATGCGGTCCTCGACCTTGCGCTTGCCGGGCAGGAAGGAAGCGCGCACGCGCCAGGCGGTCGCGGACAGACGCAGGTCCAGACTGGCCGGCTGCACCTGATCGGCGTCGAACGGGGTTTCGGTGGAGATCGCGCCACCGGCGATCAGCGCTTCGATCGACTGGGCGGGCAGAATGCCGGGACGGGGGATGCTCAGGGTCATGCCTATCGCTTACACGAATTTGCGGCCTGTCTCTCTCGCCGCATTCCGCTTTGCGAGCAAGGTCCCGCTTGACGCGGGGACGCGTTCCGGGACCTTTCCCGCATGCATGACGCCCCCGCCTATGAAGCCGAGACCGACGGGATCGTGGTCCGTGTCCGCCCCAGCTATCTGGCCGGCCAGTCCGATCCGGACGGCGGGCGCTGGGTCTGGGCCTATCAGGTCGAGATCGTGAACCTGTCCGCCTCGCCGGTGCAGCTGGTCGCCCGTCGCTGGACCATCACCGACGCCCTCGGCCATGTGGAGGAGGTGCGCGGTCCGGGCGTGGTCGGCGAGAAGCCTACCATCCAGCCGGGCGACAGCTATTCCTACGCCTCGGGCTGCCCGCTGGGCACCGCCTCCGGCTCCATGGTCGGCGGCTATTCGATGGTCGACGATCTGGGCCGCATGTTCGAGGTCGCCATCCCGGCCTTCAGCCTCGATGTCCCGGGCGAGAGACGGGTGCTGAACTAGGCGCCGGTGGGTCTGCTGCCGGCGGTGAGGCGACGAGTGATTGGTGGGTGGCTTGGCCCACAGCCCGCGCCTGATGAGCTGGATGTCGGCGGCCGCCATCCACTAATCACTAGTCACCAATCACTTGCATCGCTCGGTGCTCGACGGCCTGACGCCGGAGCCTGCGCCAAGGCAGAAGAGGTGAGGGGCTGCGTCAACCCGGATAACCGCAGCCCCCGCCCCCGGCGTCATCGCCGCGGCGGGCGGCGTCAACGCGGACGGCGGCCCCTCTAGGGACCATCTGTGACAGCCATGTGGCCGGATAAAAGAAAGGCGGCCCGCGGGGTGGTGCGAGCCGCCTTTGGCAGGTCAGTGCGACCTAGATGTAGCGGCGCAGGCTGCGGGCCAGGTCGGAGGCGCCGTCCTTGCCGCCCTTGCGGACCTGCGGCTGGTAGGCGACGCGGGCGTGCTCGACGCAGTAGACGCCTTCCGAGGCGCGACGGCCGCAGAAGCTGAACTCGGCCGACGACGGGTCGCCGATCGGCCATTTGCACATGTGGGCGCCCAGGGTCATCACCGTGGCGGTACCCGGCAGGTCAGGAACCGGAGCGGGGGTCGGGGCGACCGGCACGGCGATGCGCGGCTGGGCGGCCTCGATGCGGCGCGGCGCCGACGGGGCCTGGGTCGGTTGCGGGGTGGGGCGCGGACGCGACGGGCGGAAGGTGGCGCGCGCCGGTTGCGACGGCGCCGCGCGGCCCGACAGGCCCAGACGGTGCACCTTGCCGATCACGGCGTTGCGGGTCACGCCGCCGCCCAGCTGCTTGGCGATCTGGCTTGCCGACTGGCCTTCAAGCCACAGCTTCTTCAGCGCGCCGACGCGATCTTCGGTCCAGCCTGCGGTCATGGTCGCCCTCCAGGGATTCAACATATGGGGTCGGTATGTCCCTCCTGTGGGGCCGACCTACTCCTAATCGTAAACCACCTCTTAAAACGCGCAATATGTGGGAATTGGTCCGTCCACAGGAACTACATCTGGTATGGTTAAAATGGTCCCGGGAATGGGACTGGAGCCGGGCGTTTCCGGGTGCAACGTGAGCGCAGGCGCGGCCCAGTTCGCGCGGCTTCTCGCCGCTCTGCTCACTTTTCACGCGTCACCGAACCCCCTCGCCTTGCGAAGCGGCGCCGGCGGGCGCATTTGCGCGCCTATGACTGATCTCGCCTCCACGCGCCCGTCCGGGCTCCCGCAGCCGCGCCGGTATGACGGCGTCAATTGGGAGGGGGTGAAGACCCTGTATCTCAGGGAGGTGCGGCGCTTCTGGAAGGTCGGCGCCCAGACCGTGGCCGCGCCGGTGGTGACGACCCTGCTCTACATGCTGGTCTTCGTGGTCGCCCTGAAAGACTCGCGCCCGCCCATCGACGGCACCCCGTTCGCCGAGTTCGTGGCGCCCGGCCTGATCATGATGGCCATCCTGAACAACGCCTTCGCCAACGCCTCGTCCAGCCTGATCCAGGCCAAGATCATGGGCACCTCGACCGACTTCCTGACCCCGCCGCTCAGCCCGCTGGAACTGACCATCGGCTTCTCCCTGGGCGCCGCCACCCGCGGCATCGCCGTGGGTCTGGTCACCGCCGTCTGCGTCATGCCGTTCGCCAGGCTGGGCGTCAGCAATGTACTGACCATCGTCTGGTTCGCCCTGACGGCCTCGCTGCTGATGGGCATGGTCGGCGTCTTCGCCGGTCTTTGGGCCGAGAAGTTCGATCAGCTGGCGGCGGTCCAGAACTTCCTGATCATGCCGATGACCTTCCTGTCCGGCACCTTCTATCTGGTCGACAACCTGCCGGAGCCCTTCGCCACCATCAGTCACTTCAATCCGATCTTCTATCTGATCGACGGCTTCCGTTCGGGCTTCATCGGCCATGCCGAGGGCAATCTCTGGATCGGTGTCGCGATGAGCGCGTTGCTGACCCTGATCCTGTCCTATGCCTGCTGGGCCGTGTTCAAATCGGGCTGGCGTCTGAAGAGCTGAGCCCATGTCCGTCGCCGCCGCCCGTGTCGTTCACCTGAGCATCGACCGGGACTGGCGCGAGGTTTACGCCTTCGCTTCCAGGCCGGAGAACATGCCGCACTGGGCTTCGGGTCTGGCGGCAGGCCTGAAGCAGGATGGCGAGAACTGGATCGGCGACGGCGGCCCCATCGGCGAAATTCGCGTTCGCTTCGCGCCGGAAAACCTTTTCGGCGTCATCGACCACACGGTCACCCTGGCCGACGGGACGATGGTGGAGAACGCCCTGCGCATCACGCCCAACCATGACGGCGCCGAGGTCAGCTTCACCGTCATCCGGCAGGCCTCGCAGGACGACGCCGCGTTCGAAGCCGACGCGGCCCATGTGGCTCAGGATCTCGCGACCCTGAAACGCCTGCTCGAAAACTGACAGGCGTTCGGCCGCACTGGCGGCCAAGCGATCCAGCGGCTAGCAAGGCGGGGAACCAACGGGAGGGGTTTCCATGCTGATCCAGTCGCTTTTCGCGCTTTCGCTGCTGGCCGCGCCGGTGCAGGACGAAGCCCTGACCGCCGAGGGACAGGCCGTCGAGGCCGCCATCCAGACCTACGCCGCCAAGACCAATGACCAGCGCCGCGACATCGTGGTGGCGCAGTTGCGCGAGCAGGGCTTCGCGCCGCAACTCGCGCCCTTCGAGGGCGGCAATGAGCGGACCGGCCCGCGTCCGGGCGCCAATGTGGTCATCACGGTGGGGCAGGGGGCCAAGGACATCGTCCTGACCGCCCACTTCGACGCCGTGCCGCTGCGCGACGGCTCGATGTCGCAGGGTGTGGTCGATAACGCCGGCTCTGTCGCCGCCCTGATGGAGGCCGCGGGCCTGATCAAGGAGCAGGTCGAGCAGGCGCCGGGGCCCTATCGCTATGTCTTCGTCTTCACCGATCAGGAGGAGCTGGGCCTGATCGGCGCCCGCAAATGGCTGGAGGCGCAGGACAAGAGCCGCATCCACGCGGTCATCAACATGGACGTCAACGCCTATGGCGAGACCTTGATGTACGGCGAGAACGTGGGGGAACAGTCGGCCTTCGTGCTGGCCGCCATGCGGACCCAGTGCGCCGAGCGGGCCTTCGACTGCATGGCCTTCCCCAACTATCCGCCCAGCGACGACCGGGTTTTCTCGGCCGCCGGCTTGCCGGTCATCTCGATCGGCTCGCAGGATGCGGCGGGCGCCCACCAGATGTGGCTGGCCTTCAACGGCGGCGAGACCAATGGCCTGGCGGAAGGCTTCGTCCCGCCGGTGTTCCAGCGCATCCACTCGGCCGATGACCGGATGGAGTGGGTCGATGGCGACGACATCCTGCGCACCGCCGGCTTCGTCGCCGACCTGGCCCTGCGGCTGGCGCGGGACGAATAGGCGATGATCGTCGTCGAGAACGTTCTTCCCGACGCGCGCGAACTGCGGCCCGCTCCATCGGCCTGGAAGTCGGTGAGCAGGCTCGCTTGGGTCCAGACCCTCGCGCTTCTCGCGGTCTTTCTCGTCAGCTTTCTCGTTGCTGCGGCTTTCGCGAGCGAGGAGGCGGCGGGTTGGGTTGGTGTGACGATGGTTGCGGTGCTTCTGGTTCTGATCATCGCCGGACGGGTCGTGACGGCGATCAGCGCGAGGATTTCGGCAGATGCCGCGAAAGCTTCCGGCTCCGCGCGATGGAACTTCGATCAAGAGGGTGTTCGGGTGGAAACTCCGCTCAGCAGCACGGTCTTCCGGTGGGAGATGGTTGCGAAGGTGAGTGAGGAGCAGGATCGCTTCCTGTTCGCCCTGACCCCTTCGAGTTCCGCGATCCTGCCGACGCGGTCACTGGTCGCCGGGCAGGCGGAAGAGCTTCGGGGCCTTGTCGCCGAGGTCACGACTTCTGGCCGTCTCGGACGCGGTGTTGACTAACCCCGGTTCGCGTCCGACAAGACCACGCTCTTTTCCCGGCTCCGTCGCACCCGCGACGGGGCCGTCTCTCTTCTGGAGGTTCAGTCCCGTGTCCCAGGAACATCTGATGGGTGTCTATAACCGCGCGCCGCTGGAGGTGGAGCGTGGTCTGGGCGCGCGTCTGTGGTCGACGGATGGTACGGAATATCTGGACTGTGTCGCCGGTATCTCGACCAACGGTCTGGGACACGCCCACCCCAAGCTGGTCGCCGCGGTGACCGAACAGGCCCAGAAGCTGTGGCACGTCTCCAACATCTTCCGCATTCCGGGGCAGGAAGCCCTCGCTGACGCCCTGTGTGAGAAGTCGTTCGCCGACGTCGTCTTCTTCACCAACTCGGGCACCGAGGCCGTTGAGTGCGCGCTGAAAACCGCCCGCAAGCATCACGTCGCCAACGGAAACCCGGAACGCATCGACATCTACGGCTTTGACGGCTCGTTCCACGGCCGGACCTATGGCGCGATCAACGCCGCCGCCAACCCGTCCTATACCGAAGGCTTCGGCCCGAAGATGGAGGGCTTCCACCAGTTGCTGTGGGGCGACAAGGCCGCGCTTGAGGCCGCCTTCCGCAACCCGACCACGGCGGCGATCATCCTCGAGCCCGTGCAGGGCGAGGGCGGCTGCCGCGCCACGCCGGATGAGGATCTGCGCTGGATGCGTGAGCTGGCCGACGAGACCGGCGTCCTGATCATCTTCGACGAAGTCCAGTGCGGCATGGGCCGGACCGGCAAGCTGTGGGCCCACGAATGGGCCGGCATGACCCCGGACATCATGGCGGTGGCCAAGGCGCTGGGCGGCGGCTTCCCCATCGGCGCCTGTCTGGCCACGGCGAACGCGGCCAAGGGCATGACCGTGGGCGTCCACGGCTCGACCTTCGGCGGCAATCCGCTGGCCATGGCCGTCGGTCAGGCCGCCTTCTCGGAGCTGTCGGCGCCGGAAACCCTGGCCCACGTCAACGAGATCGCCGGCTATCTGAAGCAGCAACTGCACGGCCTGCAGCAGCGCTTCCCGGACGTCATCGTCGACGTGCGCGGCAAGGGCCTGCTGATCGGCGTAAAGCTGGTTCCGAACAACCGCGAGTTCATGGCCTGGGCCCGCGACGAACAGCAGCTGCTGGTCGCCGGCGGCGGCGACAACTGCGTGCGCATCCTGCCGCCGCTGGTGCTGACGCTGGACGAGGCCCGCGAGGCCGTCGAGCGCTTCGAGAAGACCTGCGAGTTCGCGCGGACCAAGCTGGCCTGAGGCCCTGACAGAACGGGAGGGCCCCATGGTCCGTCACTTCCTCGACATCCACCGGCTCAGCGCCGAGGACCTGCGCGGCATCCTGGATGACGCCCATGCCCGCAAGACGGCCCGCAAGGGCTGGCCGAAGGGGCGCGTCGATGCGGACGCTCCGGCGAAGGATCGTGTGCTGGCCATGGTGTTCGAGAAGAACTCGACCCGCACCCGCTTCAGCTTCGACGCCGCCATCCGCCAGTTGGGCGGCTCGGGCATCATCGCCAACGCCGGCGACATGCAGCTGGGCCGCGGCGAGCCGGTGGAGGACACCGCCCGCGTGCTGTCGCGCATGGTCGACGCCGTGATGATCCGCGCCAATGACCATGAGGACGTCGAACGCTTCGCCCGCGTCTCGACGGTGCCGGTGATCAATGGCCTGACCGACCGTTCGCACCCCTGCCAGATCCTGGCCGACCTGCTGACCATTGAGGAGCATCTCGGGCCGGTCGCGGGCAAGACGATCGCCTGGGTCGGCGACGGCAACAATGTCTGCCACAGCTTCATGCACGCGGCGCCGAAGTTCGGCTTCCGCCTGCAGGTCGCCTGCCCGGCCGAATACCATCCCGACCTGCATGATCTGGCCAAGGGCGGCGACCATGTCGTCCTGACCAGCGACCCGCGCGAGGCCGTCTCCGGCGCCGACGTCGTGGTCACCGACACCTGGGTGTCGATGGGCGATCAGGACTATGAAGCCCGTCTGGAGGCCTTCGACGGCTATGGCGTCGACGACGCCCTGATGGCGCTGGCCAATGACGACGCCGTCTTCCTGCACTGCCTCCCGGCTCACCGCGGCGAGGAAGTGACGGACTCGGTCATCGACGGGCCGAAGTCGCTGGTCTGGGACGAGGCGGAAAACCGCATCCACGCCCAGAAGGCCGTGCTGGCGTGGTGCTTCGCGGGCTAACGGCTACGGAGCTGCGCGAGAAGGGTCTGGCCCCTTTCACTGCGCACAGGGGCGGCGGCCTGGATGATCAGGTCGCCGTCGGGTGATTGCACCCCGGATACGATCACGAGCGAACCTTCCGTCAGAAGGGTCATCTCGTGCGGGTAGGGACGCATGGGGCCGCAGCTGTGCACGACGATCTCATCCGACAGCACGCCGTACAGCGAGCTCTGCGCCGGCGGTGATCCGGACAGGGTTTCGCGGGTCTGGAGGGTCACTCCGATGGTTTCAAGATCGGGGGTCGGGTGCGCACGGAGCGCCGACGACACGACGGCGGTAAAGCCGACCCGAGGCATGGCGGCCTCGGCCCTCACGGTCTCGGACGGTATCCGGCACGCCAGCGCGGGCGAGGCGGCCAGCAGGACGGCGATGGCGGCGGGGATCAGCAGGGCGGGCTTCATCAGAACCTCCAGAGCTGAAAGCAGACTACCCGGTCCCGCAGATGCGCGCCGCCGTCCAAACCTGACGAAACCCGACTGCAGGTTCACGTCCACCACCCCGCCCGTGCTTCAGGCTGGCGCCTCGCGGATCGTTGCCCAGACTGGTCCGGCGTTTGCTTCAATCTGTCTCGCGAGCAACGCGAGGTCTGAACATGACGACGATCGCTGGCGGCCAGAACCTGACGCAACAGCTCTATCAGAAGCTGTTTGACCGGCTGAACACGGACGGCGACGACGCCGTCAGTCTGACGGAAATGGCGGCAGCCGGCGCGAATGCGGACGATACCGCCAAGGTTTTCAAGGCTCTGGATGCGGACGGTGACGGCAGGGTCATGCGCGCCGAGATGACGCCGTCCGATGCTTTCGGGGTGCAGGTGATGAACGCCCTCATCAACGCCCAGTCGGAAGCAACGACCGACGAGGCATTCATTGCCCAGCTGATCGCGCGCGCGGATGTGGATGGCGACGGCGCTCTGAACCGGGACGAGCTGGAGGCTCACAAGGATCTCCAACGCGCCGCCGCTTTCGATGCCGGCTATTTGACCGGTCGGGCGGTCGTTGTTGACGACGCGGATGGCGACGGCCTGATCCGGGCGGACGAGATCCGGGTGGGCAAGGTCCTGAAGCTGTCCCTCGAGAACGTGAAGTTCGCGGAAGATATGCCGGCCGAGCAACTGGCGGGGTTGAATGCGGTTCGTGAGCGGATGGGGCAGCCGCCGCTGGCGCCGCTGACGCCCGAAGAACGTCAACGGCGGCTCGATCAACTGGCCGCCGACTTCGCCGAACGGGATGCGGCTCCGGAAGGCGCGGTGGGTTTCCTGGGTCGGACCCTGGGCGAGAGCCGCGCCATGGAAGGCGCCCGGCTGGAGGGTGTCAATCTGACCGACGCCCTCGTCGCGCGGTTGTTCAATCAGGTTCTGAAAAGCTGGGACACCCAGGCCGCTCCCGGGACGAGCGCCGACCTGAAGGCCTGATCAGGCTTCAGTTCAGCTTCACGTCCGCCACTCCACCTGCGTCCGGCGTCGTCTTCGTGATGTTGGCCTTGGCGATCTCATAGGCGAACTTGAAGAAGCCGCCTTCATTGACCCAGACGCGGCCGTCGTCGGCGTCGAAGCGCAGGATGGTCAGGTGCGGGTCGTCCTTGCCCTCGGGATACCAGGCCGCCAGCACCGGGTTCCAGTAGCGGTCGATGATGGCGCGGTCCTGCCCGTGCACGGACAGGTCGCCATGGATGCAGGCCCAGACATTCTGGTCCTTGGAGCCATAGTGGAACATGGCGCTCTGTCCGCCGGGCAGGGCGGCGTCCTTCGCCAGATCGGTGTCGTCGCGGGTGAAGAACCAGATGGTCCCGGTCACTTCCTCGCGGAAGGCGGTCATCGGCTGGGCGTGATAGCCGGGCTGGTCCAAGCCCAGCAGGCCGGTGTTGGATTTCTTCAGGCTGTCCCAGAAATGCTCTTCAGCTTCGGCGGCGGTGAGGGTCTTGTCGCCCATGAACGTCTCTCCTGTGATCGGGGTCGATCAGGGAAGCGTTGGGCGTCGGGCCGGTTCCGCGATCAGATGGACCGCTGCGGCACGCCGAGCAGGGCTCCGATGTGGATCAGCAGCAGCACGGTCACCGCGCCGCTCATCACCATGATGAACCGCCAGGGCGCCATGCGGACCCGCTGGCTCGGATCCCACGGCCGCGCGCCCCGCCATCCCGCGAACAGGGTCAGCGCCAGGAAGGCCGCGGTCAGGATCAGGGTCAGGCGCATGTCCATCCGCGCCACGTGGACCGCCAAAGGCCTCTGCGCAAGGCTTGAGTCCTTGCCGGGAGGTTAATCTTCACGGGCTGTTAACCACGTTGGAGGCATCCATACGGTCGGTGTTCGGTCTTTCCACAGGAAGCTGGGGGCGACCCCACATCTTGGGGTTAACAGCGCGTTTACACCCTTGATCTGGCGCACTAGCGTTCGAATCAAAGGTCGGGAGGCGAATCAGTGAGCGCAGCCGCGCCGTGGAGCGTGAAGGGGATAGACCCCAAGGCTCGCGAGATCGCCAAGGACCTTGCGCGCCGTTCAGGCATGACGCTGGGCGAATGGCTGAACTCGATGATCATGGAAGATGGCGACGAGGACGAGGGCTATACGCCCATGCCGCGCCGTCCCCATGTGGCCGACATGTTCGAACGCCGCGGCCGCAGCCGCCGGCTGGATGACGCCTATGGCGCGGACGAGGATTCGCATCGTCTCGGCGCTTCGATCGACGCCATCGCCGCGCGACTTGAAGCCGCCGAGCGCCGCTCCACGGTCGCCATTCAGGGTGTGGATCAGGCCGTCGCCGGTCTGGTGCGTCGTCTCGAGGCCGCCGATCAGGATGGCCGCCAGAACGTCCGCCGTATCGACGACATCGCCGAGGAACTGCGCGAGGGCCATCGTCGCCTGCGCAAGTTCGAACAGGAGACCGGCCCGAAGACGGCCGAGACCTTCGGCAAGGTCGAGACCGGCCTCGGCGCGCTCGCCGGGCGCCTCTACGACATCGAGGAACGCCAGCGCACGGGCGTCAACGAACTGCGCCAGCGTATGGAGACGGTCGAGAAACTGGCCGGTCCCGGCGCCGGTTCGGACCTGCTGGCCCAGGTCGGCGCCCGTCTGGATCAGGCCCAGTCCCGGACGACCGAGGCCCTGCGCGGGCTCGAACGCTCCTTCGCCCATCTGGATGAGCGCCTGCGCGCCGCCGAGAGCCGGGTCGAGCCCGCCGGCGACCGCGAGGCCGCCCGCTTCGAGAAGCTGGCCGAGACCCTGAGCCGTCAGGTCGAGGCCAACCGCACCGAAATGATGCGGCGGCTCGACACCGCCCAGTCCGAGAACCGCATGGACCGTATCGAGCGGGCCGTGCTGGCGCTGGGCGAACAGCTCAAGACCTCCGAAACCCGCTCCGCCGGCGCCGTCGAGGCGATGGGCCGCGAGGTCCTGCGTATCGCCGAGAACCTGAACGGACGGGTCGCCCGGGTCGAGACCGGCGTGGACGGCAAGGTCGCCGCGCTGGGCCAGAGCCTGGGCCGCAAGATCGATGACGACATGGGCCGTCTGGCCCAGGGCCTGCAGCAGGGCATCGACCAACGCCTGACTGCCGCCGACGATCGCCACGCCCTGGCGCTCGAAAAGCTGGGTGGCGAGATCACCCGCATCTCTGACCGTCTGAGCGAGCGCATCGCCCAGTCCGAGCGCCGCTCGCAGCAGGCGCTGGAAGACATCAGCCGCCGCCTGACCGACAGCTCGAGCCGCATCGAGCAACGCTATGACCGCGCCTCGGGCGAACTGGCCGAGCGCATGCGCCTGTCGGAGGAGCGCACCGCCTCCCTGATCGCCGAGGCGCGGGAGAACATCGAACGCCGCGCCGAGACCCGGCCCGAGCCGGTCCCCGCACCGGTGGTCGCGCCCGAGCCGGTCGCCGCCTCGCCGGTGGCGGACATCCAGCCGGACTGGCGCGCCGCCGCCTTCCCGGACGCCGCCTTCCCCGATGCGCCCTTCCAGGGGCAGACCTTCGAGGACCCGGATCCGGTCTATACGGAGCAGCAGGCCTGGTCCGCCGATCTGGCGCCCCCGGAGCCGGAGCCCGAGCCCGTCTATGAGGCCGAAGACGACCGGCAGGTTCTGACGGCAGACGCCGTCTTCGATGCTGTCCTGCGCGGCCCCCGCACGGCACCGGAACCGTCCTCGACCCCCTTCGGCAGCCGCGAGGCCGTCGCCGAACCCTACGCCGGCTCGCTGGCGGACGAGATCGATGCGCCGGTGACGCCGGTGTTCACGCCCCCGCCCGCCGCGTCCGCCTCGCCCTTCGGCCAGAGCTTCGGCGGGGCCGATGTGTCGGACGCACTGGCGGCGACCGCTCCGGACAGTTTCGACGCCGGTCAGGACGATTTCGACGGCGAAACCGACTTCGTCGATCCGCGCGCCCTTCGCGCCGCCGCCGCACAGGGGCGGGCCAGCTCGACCCGTCAGGCCATCGACGCCGCCCGAGCCGCCATGGCCGAGCCCGACGAGGCTCCGGCCCGCACCGGCTTCGGCCTGAAGCGGGGCGGCAAGTCGCGCCTGCAGGAGCGGCTGGACAAACAGGCCGCCAAACAGGGCAGCGCAGTGCGCAAGGCGCTGGGCGCCTCGGCCGTGGCCGTGGCCCTGACCGCGACGGGCGCCATCGCCTTCAACGAACTGACGGACTCGGGCATCCAGATTCCGGGGCTCCCGACCGCCCCAACCGCCACGCCGATCGCCGCCCTGGCCTCGACCCCGGTGGAAGCCTCGCCGGCGGATCGGGCCCGCGCCGCCGACCTGTACCAGCAGGCCGTCATCAAGCTGGAGGCCGAGGACGCGACCGGTCTGGACGCCCTGAAGGAAGCCGCCGAAATCGGCTACGCGCCGGCGCAGCTCTACATCTCCGGCCTCTATGAGGAGGGGCTGAAAGGCCTGCCTGTCGATCCGGTCAAGGCTCGCGACTGGAGCCGCCGGGCGGCCGAAGGCGCCAACCCTCGCGCCATGATGACCTACGGCATGCACCTGTTCCAGGGCACCGGCGGTGATCGCAATGGTGAAGAGGGCATGATGTGGCTGGTCAAGGCCGCCGAAGCCGGCGTGGTCGACAGCCAGTTCAACATCGCCCAGCTCTACGAGACCGGTCAGGGCGGCGTTCGCATGGATCAGGTCGAGGCCTACCGCTGGTATCTGGTCGCCGCCCGCGCGGGCGACGCCGGCGCCCAGGAGGCCGTAGATCGCCTGCGCACCGTCCTGTCGGTCGCCGACCGGGGCAAGGCCCGCGCCGAGGCGGATCGCTTCACGGCTGACCCCGTCAGCTGACGCGATCAGACTCCTTTTGAGCGCACCGGGTTGCACCAGCGGCCCGAGGCGTTCAGGACAGTTCCACCGTCGCCTTTCGGGCGTTTGACCTCAGTTCCAGCCGAAGGCGCGTCCTTTGGATATCTATCTGCCGATCGCCGAGGTTTCGGTGAACTGGCCGCTCCTGGTTCTGCTGGGCGCGACGGTCGGATTCGTGTCCGGATTGTTCGGCATCGGCGGGGGCTTCCTGATGGCCCCCATCCTGATCTTCCTCGGCATCCCGCCATCGGTGGCCGTCGCCAGCCAGGCCAGCCACGTCGTCGCCTCCTCGACCTCGGGCGTCATCCACTACACCTCGCAGAAGCAGGTCGATTACAAGATCGGCGGGCTGATGGCGCTCGGCGGGGTGCTGGGCGCCTTCCTTGGGGTCGAGCTGTTCCGCTACCTGCGCCTGTTGGGTCAGGCCGATCTGGTGGTCGCCCTGTCCTACCTGCTGTTCCTGGGCTCCATCGGCGCCCTGATGCTGCACGAGAGCCTCGGTCAGATCCTGCGCCGGGTCCGGGGCGAGGTGACGCCGCACAAGGAGCGTCGCCGCCCGCTGTGGCTCTATGGCCTGCCGCTGCGAATGAAATTCCCGCGCTCGGGCCTCTACATCAGCGCCATTCCGCCCTTCGCGCTGGGATCGTTCGTCGGCGTCCTGTCGGCCATCATGGGCGTCGGCGGCGGCTTCATCCTCGTGCCCGCCATGCTCTACGTCCTGAGGATGAAGGCCAGCGTGGTGGTCGGCACCAGCCTGTTCCAGATCATCATCACCACGGCCATCACCACCATCCTCCAGTCGGGCCGCAACCAGACAGTGGACATCGTCCTGTCGACCATCCTGCTGCTGGGCGGCGTGGTCGGCGCCCAGTACGGCGCGCGCCTTTCCGGGCGGTTCCGCGCCGAGGAGCTGCGCGCGATCCTGGCCATCATCGTCCTGCTGGTCGGCATCTACATGGGGCTGGAGCTGTTCGTCCGGCCGTCCGATCTGTTCAGCTTTGCTCCGGGGGTGGCGCAATGATGCAGCTGCCGCCGCCTCCGCCCGCCGTCGAGGCCCCGGCCCCCGAGCGTTCGGTCGGCACGACCGAGCAGGTCCGCGTCGCCGCCGCCATGACCGATGCGCGGGTGATGGTCGACTCCAGCTTCCGCGGCGCTTCCATCGTCCTGTACGGCGCGGTCTTCAACCCGACGGACACGCCCGCCGATGTGGTCGTGGTCGTGCGCGGCCCTGACGGCCCCGTGCGTCTGGTCAAGAAGACCCGTAACACCGGCGTCTGGCTGAACAGCCGGCCCGTCCTGTTCGAGGGCGCGCCCGGCTTCTACATGACGGCCTCGACCCGGCCCCTGTCGGACATCGCCGACTTCGGCCAGTTGCGTCGGCTGGGCGTCGGGGTCGATCACCTGCGCATCGCCGCGCCGGAGGAAAGCCGCACGGTCACCCGTTATGGCGTCCGCGACGTGGTCGTCAGCCGCATCGGCGAGGACTATCTGGACTACCGCCGGGCGGTGATCCGGCTGCGCGAAGCGGCGGCCCTCTACAACAGCGATCCCGCCGGGGTGAGGTTCGTGGATCGCGGCCTGTTCCGCGCCGAGGTCGAACTGCCCGCCGTCGCCCCGACGGGCCAGTATTTCGCCGAGGTCTGGCTGTTCCAGGAGGGCGAGCCGGTCTCGGTCAGCAACCTGACCCTGACCGTCGAGAAGGTCGGCTTCGAGCGCGACATCTTCGAATTCGCCCACCGCCGGCCGTGGACCTACGGCGTCCTGTGCGTGCTTCTGGCCATGTTCACCGGCTGGGCGGCCAGCCGGATCTTCAGGCGGAACTGACGCTGACCTTCCTTCTCCCGATGGGAGGGGGAGTGATCAGCTCGCCGCGAACTCGCTCAGCGCGTCCAGCACCGCCCGGTTCTGGTCTTCCGTGCCGATGGTGATGCGCAGGCAATCCGGCAGGCCATAGCCGCCGACCGGACGGACGATGATGCCCTTGGTGTGCAGATAGTCGTTCGCAGCCGAGGCGCGGGCGGCGTCGGAGAAGCGAACCAGCACGAAATTCCCCACGCTCGGCAGGACGTCGAAGCCGAAGCCCTTGATCGCCTGCGTCAGGCGCGGACGCCAGGTCTCGACCAGCTCCAGCGAGGCCTTCTGGTGGGCTTCGTCCGACAGGGCGGCGACGGCGGCGTCCAGACCTGCGACCGAGACGTTGAACGGCAGGCGGATGCGGTCGACGGCCTCGGCCACCTTCAGTGGCGCATAGCCGAAGCCGATGCGCAGGCCGCCTAGGCCGTGGATCTTGGAGAAGGTGCGGGTGACGACGATGTTCTCGGCGTCCTTGGCCAGTGGGAAGCTGCTCTCCCAGTCCGGGGCGGTGACGAACTCGGCATAGGCCTCGTCGATGACCAGCAGGATGTGGGGCGGCAGGGCGGCGTGGAGACGGCGGGTCTCCTCGGCGGTGTTGTAGCTGCCGGTGGGGTTCGACGGGCTGGAGATGTAGACGATCTTCGTGCGGTCATCGACCTGCTCGAGGATGGCGTCCACCTCGGCCTTGAAGCCCGGCTCGGGGGCCAGCTTGACCGAGGCCTGATTGGCCAGCGCCGAGATGCGGTAGGCGAGGAAGCCGTACTGGCCGGTGACGATGTTGTCGCCCGGTTGCAGATAGGTCTGATTCAGCAGGGCGAAGACCTCGTCCGAGCCGTTGCCGAAGATCAGGCGATCCGCTTCCAAGCCGTGATGCTCGGCCACCGCGTCGCGCAGCTTGCCCGCCCGGCCGTCCGGATAGATGTGGATGTTGCCGACCGCCGCCGCATAGGCGTCACGGGCCTTCTGGCCGGCGCCCAGCGCGTTCTCGTTCGAGGACAGCTTCATCGGCTCGGCCACGCCGTCAATCTTCGACTTGCCGCCGACATAGGGGGCGATATCGAGAATGCCGGGCTTGGGCTGAAGGGCGTCGGTCATGCGGTCTCTCAGAAGATCGGGGCGGCGCCGATGACGCCGGACAATTTGCCGGGCGCACCATGCAGCCGCCCGTCCTCGGCCTGCACATAGCCCGCCAGCACGAACAGCTTCAAGCCGCCCGCCTCCATCAGGGGGGTCGCCGCCAGACCGGCGTCGGACAGGGCGTCCACGATCCGGCTGTCGGGCAGGGCGCTGTCGGTGGCCCAGAAGGTGCGGTCGTCGCCGGTTGGTCCGGGCTGCGTCTTCTGCACCAGCAGCGCCCGAGGCAGGCCGGATCCATGGTCGGGCAGGGCGGCGACGACCCGCAGGTCCGGTTCGGCCAGCAGGCGGCCGAACCAAGGATTGGACGGAGTCAGGTCCATCAGGGCGCGTCCGCCCTCGCGCACCGCCTTCAGGGCCGCCTCGGGCTTGGCCGCCATCCGGGCCGACAGGCCATAGCGATCCGCCGCCAGCACCTGCGACGCCGGGCCCCAAACGATCAGGCGCGGCCCGCTCGCGGCGTCCAGCCGACCCAGCACCGAACGGGCGGCGGCGATCTCGGCGGGCTTGAGCCCCTTGAGCGCCTCTCTCAGGGCGATGGCGTCGGCGTCCACGGTCGGGCGCTGACCGGCGGCCAGTCGCGCGCGCACGGCCTGCGCCAGCGCACGATCCAGCGCCAGACGCGCGGCGTCTTCAGGCGGGGCCTTCAGCATCAGAACAGCTTCGGCGCGGGAGCCAGCGGGAACAAGCCCAGCCAGGTGCGCCCGTCGCGGAACTCCAGCACCAGCTCCACCGGCCGGTCGCCATTGACGGCGGTGGCCGCCGCTGCGCCTACGGCTCCGGCGCGATTGACCGCGCCGGACTGCGATTGCGCCATGCCGGAGACGACCGCGCCCGGCTTCTCGGCGGTCAGGGCCACCCGGCCGACCAGTCGCCCCTCCGCGTCCACGGTCAGCAGATCGCTGGCCAGCCGGGCCCGGCTCTCGCCCGCGCCCAGCTCGCCGCGAATGGCGGT
Organism: Brevundimonas sp. GCM10030266; assembly: GCF_042666595.1. Lineage (NCBI taxonomy): Bacteria > Pseudomonadati > Pseudomonadota > Alphaproteobacteria > Caulobacterales > Caulobacteraceae > Brevundimonas > Brevundimonas sp. GCM10030266. The sequence goes on along the minus strand of NZ_JBHTCY010000001.1, from coordinate 397,001 downwards.
GAACTGACCCCCCGCGCGAGTCCAGTTGGAAAAGATGCCCGCGGCGTTCGCACCCTTGAGCGCGCCGGCATGCGCGACCGTGCCCTCCAGCGCCAGGCTCAGTTGCCCGTCCTGCGTCGCGCCCTCGACCGGACCGCCGCGACGGCCCCGCGCGTCGACCAGGTTGAACAGAACATCCATCTCGTCCGTCGTCGCCTCGCCGTCCGTCAGGTGCGGGCGGGTCTCCAGCTGGATGCGTTCGGCGGAGGCGATGGGGAAGGGCTCGGCGCCGGGATGGGGCGTGAAGACGGCGCGGACCAGCTCGATCCGCAGGTCCGGGAAGCGCGCGCGCAGATTGCTGATGCTGGCGCGCAGCGCCGGGCCGCTGACGCCCACCTTGCCCTTGTCCGCGCGGGTCAGGGTCATGCCGTCCGGGGCCAGGATCACCCAGTGGTCGGGGTTCCAGGCATTGGCCTCGGCGATGAACTCCGGCGCGGCGATCCCGTGCCCTGACGGGGCCAGGATACTGGCATGAGGGATCTCCACCCGCGCCCGGAAGGGCCAGCCGGTGGTGATCACATCCGCATGCTGGACGGTCCACCCCTGTGCGCGCAGGGCGACCACCTGGGCCTCCAGCCGCGTTTCGATCTGCTGCACCAGATAGAACCACCAGCCGGTCCAGGCGGCGAGGATGATCCCCACCAGCAGGAAGGGGCCGATGATCCCGCGGCGCGGGTGGCGGTAGGGCTTGTCGGAGGCGTTGCTCATTCAGGGTCCGGTGAACTGGGGCCGAGAGGCTAAACGTCTGGGTGCGGCAAGGGTTGTATGCGGATGCTGCCAGACCCTGACAAGCGGCTGTCTTACGGAACGGCGGCTTCCGGCGCCCGTTCGGCTGTCGTCACCGAGGAAAGAGCTCATGGAAACCCAGTCCCTGCATCGCGGCCGCCTGATCGATCACATCCAGCTGGTGGTGGCGGACCTGCCGGCGTCCCGCCGCTTCTATGACGCGGTCTTCGCGACCCTCGGCATTCCGCTGGGCGGCGAGGCCGAGAGCTATTTCTGGGTCGATGAGCTGTTCGTCTCCTCCGCCGACAGCGAGGCGGCGACCGGGAAGCTGACCGGGCGTCACCATCTGGCCTTCCAGGCCGGCGACCGCGCCATGGTCGAGGCCTTCCACAAGGCCGGTCTGGCGGCGGGCGGGACCGACAACGGCGCGCCCGGCGAACGGCCCTATCACCCCGGCTACTATGCCGCCTTCCTGCTCGATCCCGACGGCAACAACATCGAGGCGGTCTACCACGGCGAGGCGCGTCGCTCGGCGCCGAGCGTGGAGATCAATTTCGAGTCCTAGCGCGTCGGTTTCAGGAAACCGCCGACCAGCTCCACCGCTTCGGCCAGCCCCATGCGCAGCACCTCCGTGCCCGGCGGCAGGCTGGCGAACAGGCGGGTGGGGCAGGCGGCGTCCAGCATGACGAAGACGCCCTTGTCGTCCGCTCGGCGGATCAGCCGGCCGAAGGCCTGCGCCATCCGCGCGCGCGCCAGGGCGTCGTCATAGGCGCGCCCTTGCGCCGACGAGCCGCCGAACTTCTCACGCCGCGCCTTGTGCAGCAGGTCCGGCCGCGGCCAGGGCACCCGGTCGAAGGCGAGGATGCGAAGGCTCCGTCCCGGCACATCCACCCCGTCGCGCACCGCGTCGGTGCCCAGCAGGCAGCTGTCCTGCTCGGCCCGGAACACATCGACCAGCGCGCCCACCTCCAGCGGATCGACGTGCTGGGCGTAGAGGGGCAGGCCCGCCTTGGCGAGGTCCGGCCCCAGCCGCTCATAGACCGCCTTCAGTCTGCGGATAGCAGTGAACAGGCCCACGCCGCCGCCGCCCGCAGCGAGGAACAGTTCCCGCATCGCCGCCGCTGTCTGGCGGGTGTCGTCCTTGACCAGATCGTTGACGACGATGACCCGACTGTTCTCCGCATAGTCGAACGGGCTTTCGACCTTCAGCGTCCGCGCCGGCTCGATCAGCCGCGCCGAACCGGTCCGCATCCGGGCCAGATCGAAGGGATCTTCCGACATCGGATCGGACAGGGTTGCGCTCGTCACCAGCACCCCGTGCGAAGGCATGATCACCGCGGCCTCCAGCGGCACGGTCGGGTCGATCCAGTGTCGGCGCAGGGCCACGTCGGCGATCCGGCCATAGGCGGCCTCGGCGCTCAGCCAGTCGACGAAGTCCGGGTCCGGTTCGCCGGTGTCATTGTCCAGCGCCGCCAGCATGGAGCGCCAGCCGGGCAGGGTCATCCGCCCGCGCCGGTCCAGCCCGCGCAGCGCCCCCTCGATTCGCGCCCGCGACGAGCCATCCAGCTCGACCGACTCGTCATCAAGGATGTCCTCCAGATGCCGCGACAGGGCCAGCAGGGGCGCCTCGACGGCCGCCAGCGCCTTGGCCGCCTCGCGCGCCGCGTCCAACACCGGATCGGTCACCGGGCGCAGGCTGCATTCCAGTCCGAACTCGATCCCGCCCGGCCCTCCGCTGTCGCTCGTCCGTCCCCGGAGCTGTTCCAGAGCGGCGACCAGAAAGCGCTCGATCGGGCCGATCGGATTGACCTCGCCCGAGGCCGGAGCGATCCGCCCCGACGCCCCTTCGCCCGGCAGCTGGGCCGCCGCATGGATGGCGTCCTGCAGGGCCTTGGTCGCCGCCTCGTTATCGGCGCACAGGTCGCCCAGCCGCTGTTCCAGCCCGCGTCCGCGTCGCCCGCGTCCCTCCGGTCCCCGGATCCAGCGGCGCAGCTCCGCCGCCTCCTGCCCGGACAGGCAGGCGGAAAAGGCGCTGTCGGCGGCGTCGAACAGGTGGTGGCCCTCGTCAAAGACGATCCGCTTCAGCGCCGCCGTCTCGCCGTCCGACTTCAACCCCCGCGCCGACCGCGCGCCGTCGAAGGCGGCCTGCGTCATCACCAGCGCATGGTTGGCCACCACCAGATCGGCCTTGCGGCTGGCGCGGATGGTCTTTTCGACGAAACAGGTCCGGTAGTGCGGGCAGGCGGCGTGGACGCACTCGCCGCGCCGGTCGACCAGATTGGCCGGGCTGGCCTGCTGGCTGGGCGGCGTCGCGAACAGGCCGGGCAGCCAGCCGGGATAGTCGCCGCCGGTCATGTCGCCGTCGCGCGAGTTCAGCGCCCATCGCCCGGCCAGCGCCATGCCGATCAGGTCGCCATTCCCCAGCTGCGCCGCCTGCACCATGTCCTGCAGGTTCAGCAGGCAGAGGTAGTTCTCGCGCCCCTTGCGGACGACGGCCTTCTTTTTCCGCTCCGCCGGGTCGGGCCACAGGCTGGCGCTCTCGCGGTCGATCTGGCGTTGCAGGGCGCGGGTGTAGGTCGAGACCCAGGCCGCCCCCTGATTGCGCTCGGCCCACAGGCTGGCCGGCGCCAGATAGCCCAGGGTCTTGCCGGTGCCCGTTCCCGCCTCGGCCAGCAGCACGCGCGGGCGGCCTTCCTCATTGCGGGGCGAAAAGGCGTAGGCGGCCTCGGCGGCATAGTCGGACTGCGCCGGGCGGGTCTCGTCCAACCCGGACGCCTGCAACAGCTTCTCCAGCCGGATGCGGGCGCTCTCGCTGTCCACGGGGGCCGAGCCGGCCTCGCCGCGCGGCGCCTCGTCCTCCCACTCGCTCAGCCGGGACCAGACATCCAGCCCGCTGCCCCGATGCTGGCGCGCTCTCAACGGCGAATGCTGCAGGGCCCCCGCCACCCGCCACGACCAGCTCCAGCCCGCCCGGCCCAGCGTCTCGTTCAGGGTGAAGGCGTCCTCCCGATGCGGATAGGCCGGGTCTGACAGTTCCTTCAGCAGGGTCGCCGCCGCCTCGCGCAGGGCCATCGCCTGCGCCTCCGGTCCCTTCGGCTCCGGCTGCCCCATGGCCAGGGCCAGCCCGGTCGGCGAAGGGGCGCAGAACCGCGCGGGCCGGGTGAAGGCGAACAGCTCCAGCACGTCCAGCAGGTCTTCCGATCGCGGCAGCGGCGCTATGCCCAGTCGTCGCGCCGTCAGGCTGGCGTGGGCCACCAGCACCGGCCCGCCCGTCAACAGTCCCTCGGCCGCGCCCCGCCCGATCTTGCGCGCCCCCTCGTCATCGCACACCGCTCCCGCCCCCGGCGGCACAGCCAGCGCCGCGGGCAGGTCCAGCCAGGGCTCGGTCCCGGTCAGGGCGTTGGAGGAGGTGAGGGAGTCGGTCGTCACCGACTGAAGATAGCGAATGCAGCCCCGAAACGGAACGGGAACGTCAGCTCGTCGCCCCCGCCCGGATGTTCGCCTTCAACGCCGGCTCCAGCAGTTTCGGCACGGGCAAGGTGGCGTCGCGGGCTTCGCGCATGGCGACGAAGTCGGCCTCGCTCGCCCCGCCGCCGACGTGGATGTTGCCCTCCCGCTCGGCGGCCACCGTGGTCTCCCAGCGGAAGTCGCCGCGTCCGTCCTTGGGCAGGTAGTCGTGGCCGACGAAGACGCGGGTCTCGCCCGGCAGGTCGAGCAGGCGGTGGATCGAGGCGTAGAGCGTCCGCGCATCGCCGCCAGGGAAGTCCGCCCGCGCCGTGCCGAAGTCCGGCATGAACAGGGTGTCGCCAACAAAGACCGCATCGCCGATCCGGTAGCTGACGCAGGCCGGGGTGTGGCCGGGCGTGTGCAGCACCTCGACCTCCAGCCCGCCGATGTGGAACCGGTCGCCGTCCGCGAACAGCCGGTCGAAGACTTCGGCAGTCGGACGTTCGACGCCGAACTTGTCGGCGAAGGTGGCCTGCACCTCGGTGATCCGTGATCCCACCCCGATCGGCGCCCCCGTGCGGCGACGCAGTTCATCCGCCCCCGACAGGTGGTCGGCGTGGGCGTGGGTCTCCACCAGCCAGACGATCTTCACCCCCGCCGCCTCCGCCGCCGCCTGCACCGCGTCGATGGAGGTGGTCGAGGTCAGGCCGGTCGCCGCGTCATAGTCCAGCACCGGGTCGATCACGGCCGCCGCGCCGGTCTCCGGATCGCTGACCAGATAGGTCACGGTATTGGTGGCGCTGTCGAAGAAGGCCTCGATGGTCGGGGTCATGTTGGCTCCCTTGGCAAGCGGCGACTATAGCCGCGGGAAAGATCGGCGCGACAGGGACGACGCCGCAGGTGAAACGGAACGGGAACATGCTATATCCCCTCCGTGACGCCGACCGCTGTTCCTGCAAAGCTTTCCGAGGGGCTTCCGCCGCTTTTCGCCGACTGGTTCGCCTCGCGCGGCTGGTCGCCGCGTCGGCATCAGCTGGAGATGGTCGCCGCCGGACAGGCAGGAGCACACGCCCTGCTGGTCGCCCCGACCGGCGGCGGCAAGACGCTGGCGGGCTTCCTGCCGTCCCTGATCGATCTGGCAGAGCGCGGGCCGCGCCCACCGCATGGGCCGGGCAGCGGGGTGCACACCCTCTACCTCTCGCCGCTCAAGGCCCTGACCACCGACGTCGAGCGCAACCTGATGACGCCCATCCGCGAGATCGGGCTGAACATCCACGTCGAGAGCCGCACCGGCGACACCAAACAGTCCAAGCGCCAGCGCCAGCGCGACTTCCCGCCGGACATCCTGCTGACCACGCCGGAGCAACTGGCCCTGTTCTGCGCCTGGGAGGGGGCGAGGGCGTATTTCGCCGACTTGAAGTGCGTGATCCTCGACGAGGTCCACGCGATCTGGAGCGGCAAACGCGGCGACCTGCTCAGCCTCGGTCTGGGGCGGTTGCAGCAATTCGCCCCCGAGATGCGGCGAGTGGCCCTGTCGGCGACCGTGGATGATCCGGAGATGATCGCGGGGTGGCTCAAGCCTTCGCCAGACGCCCCGGTGACCATCGTGAAAGGCGACCCCGGCGCGCCCCCCGTCATCGACGTTCTGGTCTCCGAAGGCCGCGTCCCCTGGGCCGGCCACACCGGCGTCCATGCGGTGCCCGAGGTCTATGAGGCCATCCGCCGCTCGGGCATGAGCCTGATCTTCGTCAACACCCGCTGGCAGGCCGAGTTCGTCTTCCAGCAACTGTGGGCGATCAATGAGGACAGCCTGCCCATCGCCCTGCACCACGGCTCCCTCGCCGCCGAGCAGAGGCGCAAGGTCGAGGCGGCGATGGCGCGGGGCGACCTGCGGGCGGTGGTCTGCACCTCGACGCTGGATCTCGGCATCGACTGGGGCGATGTGGAACTCGTGATCCAGCTCGCCGCGCCCAAGGGGGCGTCACGGCTGGTCCAACGGATCGGCCGCGCCAATCACCGGCTGGACGAGCCGTCGCGCGCCCTGATGGTGCCCGCCAGCCGGTTCGAGATGCTGGAGTGCCAGGCCGCCCGCGAGGCGGTGGCCGAGAACGCCTTCGACTGGGAGCCGGTGCATACCGGCACTCTCGACACCCTGACCCAGCACATCATGGGCTGCGCCTGTTCAGAGCCCTTCGATCTGGATGATCTGTATACGGAGGTTTCTGCCTGCGGCCCGTATCGCGGCTTGACCTATGAGCAGTTCGAGGAGGTGGTCGATCTGGTCGCCACCGGCGGCTACGCCCTGCGGACCTACGACCGTTTCGCCCGCATCGTCCGGACTCCTGATGGCCGGTGGAAGGTCCGCAACGCCCAGCTGGCCCAGAGTCACCGGATGAACGTCGGCGCCATCGTCTCGGCGGCCAATCTGAATGTGAAGGTCGCCTCGCGCCGCGCGGGCGGGAAACACCTCATCGGCGGCCGCAAGATCGGCGAGGCCGAGGAGTGGTATTTCGAGCAGATGGAGCCGGGCGACACCTTCATCTTCGCCGGTCAGGTCTGGGCCTTCCAGGGCATTTCGGGGACGGACGCCCTGGTCAGCCCGGCCACCGGCAAGGACCCCAAGATCCCGTCCTACGGCGGCTCGAAATTCCCCTTGGGCACCTCCCTGGCCGAGCGGGTGCGCGACATGGTGCAGGACCGCGATCACTGGCGCGTCCTGCCGCCCGACGTGCAGGAGTGGCTGGAGCTGCAGGAGGTCCGCTCGCGCATCCCCCGCGCCGGCGAAATGCTGGTCGAGACCTTCCCGCGCGGGACCCGCCACTTCATGGTCTGCTACCCGTTTGAGGGGCGGCTGGCGCACACCACCCTGGCCATGCTGATCACCAAGCGGCTGGACCGGCTGAACATCGGCCCGCTGGGCTTTGTGGTGACCGACTATTCGCTGGCCATCTGGTCGATCCGTCCGATGGACACGGTCGACCTCGACGCCCTGTTCGAGCCCGACATGCTGGGCGACGACCTCGAAAGCTGGCTAGAGGAGAGCTTTATGATGAAGCGCACCTTCCGCAACTGCGCCCTGATCTCCGGCCTGATCGAGCAACGCCAGCCGGGGGCCGAGAAGACCGGGCGACAAGTCACCTTCTCGACCGACCTGATCTATGACGTCCTGCGCCGTCATCAGCCGGACCACCTGCTGCTCCGAACCGCCCGCGCCGACGCCGCTTCAGGCCTGCTGGATGTGGCGCGTCTGGGCCAACTCCTGACGCGGATTCAGGGGCAGGTCGTGCACCAGCCGCTGGACCGCCCCTCGCCCTTCTGTGTTCCGGTGCTGGTCCAGATCGGCCGCGAGCGGGTCGGGGGCGGCGCGGCGGAGATGATCCTGTCCGAGACCTCGCTCGACTTCGCCGAAGAGACCCTGATCGCCGAGATCATGGCCGGCGCCCCACCGGAACTGGAGGGGGCGGCGTGAACGCGACCCTCCGACAAACCCTGTCCCCGTTCCGCCATCCCTGCGGCGGGCTGAAGGTGCGCGTGGCGGGGGAGGCCTGCGTGTTGCGCTGCTCGGGCGCCCTGTGGCTGCCGGATCACCGGACCCTGATCGCTTCGGACCTGCACCTGGAAAAAGGGTCAGCCTTCGCCGTCCGCGGCCAGATGCTGCCGCCCTACGACAGCCCGGCGACACTGGCCAAGCTGGAGGCGGAGATCGAGGCGCTCGATCCTGCCCGCGTCGTCCTGCTCGGGGACAGCTTCCACGACTCGAAAGCCATCAACCGTCTGTCTGCGGAGGATCGTGAGCGCATCGCCCGACTGGCCGTCGGTCGTGACTGGATCTGGCTGGAGGGCAACCACGATCTGGTCGCTCTCGAGGGCGCGCTGGACGCCCTGCCGGGCCGGGTCGTCACCACGATGCAACTGGGCGCCCTGACCCTGATCCACGAGCCGCAGCCGGGCGCGGCCGTCGGCGAGATCGCCGGCCACCTGCACCCCGCCGCCCGGGTCGCCGCCTATGGCCGCGGCGTTCGCCGACCCTGCTTCGTGACGGACGGCAGACGTCTCCTGATGCCGGCCTTCGGCGCCTTCACCGGCGGGCTGGATGTGCGTGACGTTGCGGTGGCGGGCCTGTTCGCCGAGCCCCCGATGGTCGCCGCCCTCGGCCGGGACAAGGTCCACGCCCTGGCGTGGGAGAGTGTCGCCTAGTCCGCGCTGCGGAAGCGGATGACGCCGATCAGGCCCGCGCGCCAGATGCCCTCATCATCGATCAGGGGGCTGTCGCGGGTGTCGCCCAGTCGTTGCTCGTAGTTGACGAAGCCGCCGACGCCAAAGCGGTCGCCGATTGGCACCGCCAGCAGCACGGCCACGCCGGCTCCACTCAGGCCGCTCGACGGCTCATAGGCAGCATAGCCGCTGCCGGGCGCCTCGGCCGGGGTGACGCCGTAGTAGCGTTGCAGCCGGTCGCCGTCGCCGCCGGTCACATAGGCGGTGGTCGACAGCAGGCCGACCGGAGTCACGCGCTGGTGGCCGACCGAGCCGTAGTACTGCATCCCGGCGTCATCGCCGGTGACGTCCTGCTGGATGCGGCCGCCGACGACGATATTTCCCGGCAGGCGTTTGAAGGCGTACAGGGCGGCGTCCGCGCCGAAGCCCGGGCGCTCCAGCGACGATCCCTCGATATCGCCGGCCGAGAACCGCGGACGCAACTGGACGCCCGCGCGGAAGTCGTCCGTCTTCAGGGCGTTCCAGCCCAGACCGTCCAGCCCGTTTGCATAGACAACATCCCGGTAGGACGCCGAGCCCCAGGCGGTGAAGTTGATGTCGTCGCCGGTGTTTCCTGTGGCGCTGAACCCATGGGTGATCCCGCCGCCGACATCGACCTTCCAGCGCGCCGGCGCCTCAACCTGCTCATAAGGCAGCGACTGGGCGGAGGCCGCGCCAGCATAAAGGATACCGGCCGTGAGGATCGGAAGGGCCAGGTTGAAACGCAGGGACATGGGACGCTCGGCGAAGTGATCGGGGAGATGGCGGCAATGCGCGACGCGGCCTTCGGCTCCCGCCGAACCCATGATCGTTGACGCCGTGAGGCTTTCCGGCCACGCCGGGCCCGGGGTCAGACCGTGGGCTTCACCAGCGCCGCCGAAGCCGTCTCCACACTCTCTTCCAGCCGCTTCATGAACTCGGCGCGTTTCAGGCCGGCCGGGATGGGCTCCAGGAACTCGAACACCACCGTGCCCTTGTGGCGCATGAAGCCATGGGCGGGCCAGTGGACGCCGGAGTTGGTGGCGACCGGCCAGCAGGGCACGTCGAGGTCGCGATAGATGGCCGCCACGCCCGGCTTGTAGTCCGGCTCGGCGCCGACCGGGGCGCGAGTGCCTTCCGGGAAGATGACGATCTGGCGGTTCTCGGCCAGTCGCGCGCGGGCCTGTTTGACCATGGTCTTGAGCGCGGTCGAGCCCGCCGAACGATCGACCGGGATCATCTTCGTCTTCCAGGCGAACCAGCCGAAGAAGGGCAGGATCATCAGCTCCTTCTTCAGCACGAAGCAGGGGTCGTCGAGGATGGCGAAGGGCGCGACCACATCCAGCATCCCCTGATGCTTGGGCGCGATCAGGGCCGGGCCGGTCGGGCGATGCTCCAAGCCCCGGAACTCGACCTTCACCCCGGCGATCCAGCGCAGGCCGAACAGCACGAACCGGGCCCACAGCTTGACCACGCCCCTCGCCTGTCTGTGCGGCATCAGCAGGGCTGGTGACAGGCCGACGGCGAACACCACCATCGACAGGTAGAGCCACAGGGTGAACAGCAATGAACGCAGGGTCTGCACGATCAGGCGGCCTTTTCTTGCGGCGCGTCCCCGGCGGTCGCCGGACGTCCCTCGCCGGTGAGCTTGTTCACGGCGACGCGGCCCAGGGCGGCGAGGTATTTCATGTATTCCAGCGTCATCCGGCGGGCGGTGACGGCGGCCCGCCACCAGCGCGAATTGTCCAGCGACGGCGTCTCCACGGCATAGGCGGTCAGCTTGACCCCCGGCGCCGCGGCGCGAATCTCGGTCAGGGCGCGGGCCATGTGGTAGTCCGAGGTGACCACGATCAGGCTTTCATAGCCCTTGGCGTCGGCCCAGGCCGCGATCTCCTGGGCGTTGCCGACGGTGTCCTCGGCCTCGAAGCCCAGATCGACGCAGCAGTTGAACAGACGGCTCGACCCCGGGGTGAGGGCGCGCAGTTCCTGACGGCGGACCTCGCGGTTCACGCCCGAGATCAGCACCCGCTCGCCCTTGTCCTGCTCCAGCAGGCGGATGGCGGCGTTGACGCGCTCGGCCGACGGTCCGGTCAAGGCCACGATGGCGTCGGCGCGCGCAGGCTCGTCGGCGGGCGTGTAGCCGCGAACCCGTTCGGCGAAGACGAACAGGCCGATCAGCCAGATCAGCACCAGAATGGCGATGAAAGTCAGAAACTTCATGCCCTTAGCTTACCCATGCCCCCTGAGCCGCGCCAGCGCCGTGAAGCGCGCGGCGACAAGCGCCACCGTAGCGGCCAGCAGCGGACATGGCGAGAGCAGCAGAATATCGCTCCAGGCGACGGGCAGGGCCGGTGACAGCCCTTCGCTTCCACCCAGCAGGCGCAGGGCCGATGTCGCCAGCATGGCCGCCAGCGCCCCCGCCGCGCCGGCGCCCGCCGCCAGCAGTCCATAGCGGCGCTGGAACAGGCCCGCGATCCGGTTGTCCGAGGCGCCGTTCAGGCTGAGCGTCTGGATCACCGCCGCCTGCGCCGCCATTCCGGCGCGTGTCGCATAGGCCACCGCCGCGCCCGCCGCGCCCGCCGTCAGCAGGAAGGCCAGCACCGCCAGCACGGTGATCAGACCCGCCGAGCGCTCGGCCTCGCCGCGCCACAGGCTGTGGTCGTCCACGCTGGCGTCCACCCCCGCCTGGGCCAAGGCCCGGCTCAGCGTCACCGCACTGGCCGGCGCCTCGCGGTTCAGGCGCACGGTGACCAGATAGGGCAGGGGCAGGTCGGGCAGGACCGCATCGCCGACCCACGGTCGCAGCAGATCCTCCGCCGTCTTGCGATCCATGGCCACGGCCTCGTCCACGCCGTCGACCCCCGCCAGGGTCTCGGCGGCGCGCGCCGCGGCGGCGTCGCCGGTCTCGCCGACGCGGGGGCGCACCTGCACCGTCGCCTCGGCGCCCAGCGCCCGCGCCCAGCCGTGCGCCGCCCGGTCCGCCGCCAGCGCCCCCACCGCCGACAGGCAGGCGAGGAAACACAACACGGCGATCACCGCCGCCAGCCAGGGCTCGCCGCCGGTGTCGCGCGGCAGGATGGGCGCGCGCTGGGGGAAGAAGCGACCGATCATGCGGCGCCTCCGGTCAGTCGCCCGCCGGACAGGGTCAGCACCGTCGCGCCCGAACGGGCGGCCAGATCGGCGTCATGGGTGGCGATCAGCACCGTCGTGCCCAGCCGGTTCATCGACTGGAACAGCTTGAGCAGGCGTCCGGCCATGGCCGCGTCGACATTGCCCGTCGGCTCGTCGGCGATGATCAGGTCCGGCCCGGTGACCACGGCGCGGGCGATGGCCAGCCGCTGCTTCTCGCCCCCCGACAGGGCCGCGGGCCGCGCATCGATCTTCTGGCCCAGCCCGACCCAGTTCAGCATCTCGTGCACATCGTCCGCATAATCCTGGACCTTCAGGCCCGCCAGCCGCAGCGGCAGGGCGACATTCTCCCAGGCGCTCAGGTGGTCCAGCAGGCGGAAGTCCTGGAAGACTACGCCCATCCGCCGCCGGAATTCCGGAACGGCGGATCGCGGCGCGTTCCCGGCCTCGTCGCCGAACAGCTCCAGCGTCCCCGACTGGGGCCGGACGTCCAGCGTCAGCAGTTTCAGCAGCGTCGACTTCCCCGCCCCCGACGGCCCGGTAAGGAAGTGGAAAGAGCCCGTGGGCAAAGTGAGGTTAACGTCCCGCAGCACGCCGGGCGTCTCTTCATAGCCGAACCCCACCCCGCGAAGGCGGGCTGTGGCGGGCGATGAGGCGGCATCGGCGGCGCGACGGGGCTGAACGGACATCAATTCTTGGATCGGTACGCGGCCGGGCCGCGAACGGGGGAGGGGCGAAGAGCCTCGCAGTCGGCGCTTATGATACTGACCTGCCCGTCCTGCGCCACCAGCTATTTCACCCCGGACGATGCGATCGGGGCGAACGGCCGCACCGTGCGCTGCAAGACCTGCAAACACACCTGGCGCGCCACGCTCGAGGAACCGCTCGAACTGTCCGCCTCCGCGCCGGAAGAACCCGCCAGCTTCGGCCGTCGGGACGAACCGGCCGCCGAATCACTGGCCGAGACCCCGGCCCCCGAGCTGCCCCGCGCCTTCCGCGCCCGCGCCGAACAGCAGCGCCGCCTGCGCCGCGCGGCGACCCACGGCGTGGTCTGGGCGGGCGTGGCCTCGGGCTTCGCCGCCCTGCTGGCCGCCGCCTGGCTGTTCCGGGTCGATGTGGTCGAGATGGCGCCGCGCACCGCCGCCGCCTACGCCGCCGTCGGTCTGACGGTGAACCCGACCGGTCTGGATTTCGAGGCGGTCAGCGCCCGGCCCATGCCCAGTGATCCGGGCAAGGTTCTCGTCTCGGGCGCCCTTCGCAACGTGCGTGACAATGAGCGGATCGCCCCGCCCGTTCGGGTCAGCCTGCTGGACGCCCACGGCGCCGAGATCGGACACGCCGTCGTCAACATCGACGCCGCTCCGGTCCTGCCCGGCAAGGTGCAGGGTTTCGCCGTCGTGATCCCGGATCCTGGCGCGCGGGGGCAGGGCATCGACGTCGACTTCGTTCTGGACGCCGCCGTGGTCCACGCCGTACCCGCTCATGCGCCGGCTCCGGCGCGCCCGCACACGCCTGCGCCGTCCCACACGCCGGAGCCGTCGGCCCCTGCCCATGGGCCCGCGCCCGCCGCTCCGGCCGCGCCGCAGGCCCACGGCGTTCAGCCGGTTTCGGTCGCCCGCGAGGCCAGCCTGCGCCCGGCTCTGACGCCCGGCATGGTCATTCCGGCGGACCTTCAGCCCATCGACGCCGTGCCGACATCGACGCAGGGTCGCTCAAGGGCTCTCGACTCGCACGCCCCTCGGGCGGTATCGGCGGGACATGGCTGACACCTCCCCGACGCCCACCGTGCTGCTCCCCGAGGCGGAGGTGCAACGCATCGTCGCCGACCTCGCCGCGCAGATCGCCCCTGTCATCGACGACGAGACCGTCGCCGCCGTCCTGCTGACCGGCGGCCTGTGGTTCGCCGCGGACCTGACCCGCGCCCTGTCGCGCGTTGGCCGCAACGTCCGTTTCGACGCCCTCTGGCTCGCTTCCTACGGGGATGAGCAGAACAGCCGGGGCAAGATCGACGTCTACGCCGACTTTCAGCGCTCCATCGAGGGCCGGCGGGTGCTCATCATCGACGACGTCTTCGACACCGGCCTGTCGCTGGCCGAGGCTGTTCGGATCGCCAAGGAAAAGGGCGCGTCGGAAGTCCTGACCGTCGTCTTCGCCAAAAAGCCCTGGCCGCTCCCCCGCGCGCCCGAGCCCGACTTCGTCGGCTGGGATGCGCCCAACCGGTTCCTCGTGGGTTACGGGCTGGATCACGCAGGCGCCCTGCGCGGGCTGCCGGACGTGTGTGCGCTGGATTAGGTTTCAGGCTCTAGGGGTTAGGTTCTTGGGGGCGGCGATCCAAACCTGCTTCCCTGCAACCTGACCCCCAGAGCCTAGAACCTTCAGAGCCAGTCCGCCTTCGGCTCCCGCGCCCACATCTCTTCATAGCTCGGACGCGGGCGAACCACGGCCCAGCGATCACCGTCCACCAGCACTTCCGCCACCAGCGGCCGCGAATTGTACTCGCTCGACAGCACCGCGCCGTACGCCCCCGCGCTCAGGAAGGCGACCAGATCACCGGCCTGTAGCGGCGCCAGCTGGCGATCCCGGGCGAAGATGTCCGTCGACTCGCAGATCGGCCCCACCAGATCGAACAGTCCGCTCTCGCCCTCACGCGGCTCCACCGGGACCAGATCGTGGAAGGCGTCATACAGGGCCGGGCGCATCAGGTCGTTCATGCCCGCATCGAGAACGAGGAACCGTCGCCCGTCCGCGCGCTGGTTCACCTGAATGACGCGGCTGACCAGCACGCCCGCATTGGCGGCCAGCAGACGGCCCGGCTCGAACGCCGCCTCGACCTCCAGCCCCTCCAGAACCCGCGCGCACATGGAGGCGTAGTCGGCGATGGAGGGCAGGTCCGTCTGGCCATGGTACGGCACGCCCAGCCCGCCGCCGAGGTCCAGGCGGGTGATCTCGCAGCCCTTGTCGCGCAGGGTCTCGGCCACGCCTCGGATGGTGCGGAAGGCGGCTTCCATGGGGCCCAGGTCGGTGATCTGGCTGCCGATGTGGCAGGCCAGTCCGACGGGCGTCACATGCGGCGAGGCCGTGGCGCGGACATACAGGTCGATGGCTTCCTCGACCGGCACGCCGAACTTGTCGGTCGCCCCCCCGGTGGTGATCTTGGCGTGGCCGCCCGCGCCGATGTTCGGATTGACCCGCACGGCCACGGCCGGCGCCGCGCCCTTCGACGCCGCCACCGCGATCAGGCGGTCCAGTTCGGCGCCGCTCTCCAGATTGATCTGGCGCACCCCGGTGTCGATGGCGAAGGCCAGTTCGGCGTCGGTCTTGCCCACGCCCGAGAAGATGATCCGGTCGGCGGGAATGCCCGCCGCCAGCGCCCGGCGGATTTCGCCTTCCGACACCGTGTCCGCGCCGCAGCCCAGCTTCGCCAGGGTCGCCAGCACCGACAGGTTCGAGTTGGCCTTGACCGCGAAGGCGATCAGGCTGTCGCCCAGCGCGCCCCGGTGGTCGTCCAGCGCACCGCGCAGCAGGCCGTAGTGCCGGGTCAGGGTGGCGGTCGAATAGACATAGACCGGTGTGCCGACGGCCTCGGCGATGACGGGCAGGGGCACGCCCTCGGCGTGCAGAACGCCGTCGATCAGGTCGAAATGGTTCAAGTCAGGATCCCGGGGAGAGGATCAGCGCGGGCTGTTGCCCGCACCGTCGAAGGGGGTGGAGCCGGGGCCGCCGTCGATGGGCAGCTCGCGGTTCGGACGGTTGATGGTGGCCGGTTCCGGCAGGCCCGGCGCGCGCGCGTCGCGCATGCCGCGCTCGGTGCGTTTGGCCGGCGGGGCGTCCAGATCGGCCATGCGGCCACAGGCGGCGGCCGAGACGGCGATCAGGGCGACGACGCCCGCGACAACAAGCTTTTTCATCCTGATCCCCTTAAGCCAGACGCATGCGCCACTCGGCGATGCGCGCCCGGACCTGTTCCGGCGCGGTGCCCCCGAAGCTCTGGCGGCTGGCGCAGGAAGCCTCGGGCGTCAGCACCTTGTACACCCCTTCGGTCACGCCGGGATGCAGCTTCTGCAATTCTTCCAGCGGCAATTGCGCCAGCCCCACGCCCAGCGCCTCGGCCCGCTTCACCGCGGCGCCGGTCACATGGTGCGCCTGACGGAAAGGCAGGTTCAGCTCGCGCACCAGCCAGTCGGCCAGATCGGTGGCGGTCGAGAAGCCCGCGCCGGCGGCGGCGGCCATTTTCTCGGTGTTGGGGATCAGGGCGGCGACCATGGCGGTCATCGCGCCCAACGCCAGATCGAGGGCGTCGAACGCCTCGAACACCGGCGGCTTGTCCTCCTGCATGTCCTTCGAATAGGCCAGCGGCAGGCCCTTCATCACCGTCGAAAGGGCGACCAGCGAGCCCATGATCCGGCCCGTCTTGGCGCGAACCAGTTCGGCGGCGTCCGGGTTGCGCTTCTGCGGCATGATCGACGAGCCGGTGGTCAGGTCGTCCGGCAGGGTGACGAAGCCGAACATCGGCGTCATCCACACCACGATCTCCTCGGCCAGACGCGACAGGTGGCCGGCGCAGATCGAGGCGGCGGCCAGGCTTTCCAGCGCGAAGTCGCGGTCGGAAACGGCGTCCAGGCTGTTGGCCATCGGCCGGTCGAAGCCCAGCGTCGAGGCGGTCATGTGCCGGTCGATGGGGAAGGGTGACCCGGCCAGGGCCGCGGCGCCCAGCGGGTTCTCGTTCATCCGGGTGCGGGCGTCGGCGAAGCGCCAGGCGTCGCGCCCGAACATCTCGACATAGGCCATCAGGTGGTGGCCCAGAGTCACCGGCTGGGCGGTCTGCAGGTGGGTGAAGCCCGGCATCAGGTCGGCGGCGTGCTGCTCGGCCCGGGCCAGCAGGGCCTTCTGCAGGCCCTTCAGTTGGACCACCTGCCGGTCGCAGGCGTCGCGCACCCACAGGCGGAAGTCAGTCGCCACCTGATCATTGCGGCTGCGCGCGGTGTGCAGACGGCCCGACGGCTCGCCGATCAGCTCGTTCAGACGGGCCTCCACATTCATGTGGATGTCCTCGAACTGGTCGCGGAAGGGGAAGCGGCCGCCGCGGATCTCGTCCTCGATGGCGTCCAGCCCGCCCAGGATGGCGTCGGCGTCGGCCTGCTGGATGATCCCCTGCGCGGCCAGCATGCGACAATGCGCGCGCGACCCGGCCAGGTCCTGGGCCCACAGGCGCTGGTCCACGCCGATTGAGACGTTGATCGCCTGCATGATTTCGGCCGGTTTGGCCGAGAAGCGACCGCCCCACATGTCTTGACCTTTGGCGCCCCCGGGGGCTTTGGTCGCGGGATCGGAGGGCGTCTGGTCGGACATGGCTATCTCGAAGGCGGTAATCGGCGCGGTTGCGGGCGTGCTGCTGATCGGTGCGATCGGCGGCGGCGCGGCGCTGCTATACGCCAAACCGGGCCTGATCAACAAAGCCGCAACGCCGGAGCCGCCCGCAAAAAGCGAACTGGCCCGTTTCGCCACCGGCACCATCGCCCGTCTGGAGACCCCGGCGGTCCTTGAACAGGCCCCGGCCTATGTCTTCAGGACGCGGGACGGCGCCGACGCCCGGCTGGCGGACTTCCGCGGCAAGGTGGTGGTGGTGAACCTCTGGGCCATGTGGTGCGCGCCCTGCCGCACCGAGATGCCCACGCTGGCGACGCTGTCACAGCACTATGCCGGTCAGGACGTCGTGGTTCTGCCCATCAACGTCGACGCCACCGAGGACGCCATCGCGGACGCGAAGAGCTTTATCGACGTCCACGAACCCCTGCCGCTGTACAGCGATCCGGAATTCCAGCTGCCCTTCGAACTGCCGGGCAAGGGCAAGATGCCCCAGACGATCCTGCTGGACCGTCAGGGGCGGATCCGCGCCCATTTCTCGGGCGAGGCGGACTGGGCCAGCCCGGAAGCGAAGGCGCTGATCGACGCCCTGCTGGCGGAGCCGGCCTGAGCCGTTAGTTGGCCGGAGCGGGGACGCGCTCGTCCGTGGCCGGATCGACGGCGCCGGGACGGCCCTCGGCGGCGGCTTCAGCCTGATTTTCCTCAAGCTTGTTCGCGGCCTTGCCAGCGGCCTCCTCGGTCGCCTGGGCGGCCTTCATGGCGCCGGCCTCGATGACTTCGCCCGCCTGGGCGGCGACCTCGCCGGCTTCATCAGCGGCGGCGTTGGCGTCGGCCTGGGCCTGATCCTGTTCGGCTTGGGTGCAGGCGGCGGCGCCCAGCGACAGGGCGGCGATAGCGGTCAGGGCGGCGATACGAATACGCATGGGGGATCCCTCTCAGCGTTGAACCTGTGCGGTTAACGCAGGCCCGCCCTGACCGGTTGCGACCTTAACGGTTGATCATCGCCTGCGCCGCCGGGGTGTAGCGGCCCCCCGTCAGCGGGATGTCGCCCAGCCGCACCTCGATGGCCTCAAGATCAGCCGGAGTCAGTTCAACCGTCGCCCCGCCCAGATTTTCCTCCAGCCGGTGCAGTTTGGTGGTGCCGGGGATCGGAACGATCCACGAATTGCGCGCCAGCAGCCAGGCCAGGGCGATCTGCGCCGGCGTCGCTCCCTTGTCCGCCGCGATCCCCTTCAGCTGCTCCACCAGGGCGAAATTGGCGTTCAGGTTCGTCGCGTCGAAGCGCGGGACGGTCGCCCGGAAATCGTCGGCGCCGAAGGTCGTGTCCGGGGTGATCGTCCCGGTCAGATAGCCCTTGCCCAGCGGGCTGAACGGCACGAAGCCGATGCCCAGCTCTTCCAGCAGCGGCAGGATCTCCGCCTCCGGCTCGCGCCAGAACAGCGAATATTCGCTCTGCAGCGCCGTCACCGGCTGCACGGCGTGCGCCCGGCGGATGGCGTCCACGCCCGCTTCGGACAGGCCGAAATGACCGACCTTGCCCTCGGTGATCAGGTCGCGAACCGTCCCGGCCACATCCTCCATCGGCACGGAAGGATCGACCCGGTGCTGGTAGAACAGGTCGATGTGGTCAGTCCGCAGCCGCTTCAGCGACGCCTCCGCCACCTGCCGAATGCGCTCCGGACGGCTGTTCAGCCCGCCAGTGCGTTCGCCCGCGTCCGTGATGTCGAAGCCGAATTTGGTGGCGATCTTCACCCGACCTCGCACCGGCTCCAGCGCCTCTCCGACCATCAGCTCATTGGCCCACGGGCCATAGATTTCCGCCGTGTCGAAGAAGGTCACGCCGCGATCCACGGCCTCGCGGATCAGCTTCACTCCGGTCGGCGTGTCTGTCGCCGTTCCATAGCCAAAGCTCAACCCCATGCAGCCGAAGCCCAGGGCCGAAACCTCAAGGCCATTGCCCAAAGTACGCGTTTTCATCGTCATCTCTCCTGTGATGGAGGCGAGCGTCATCGTCGGGCGCCCGTCCCGTTCTTGATATCTGTCGTGTGAGGAATGGGCCGCCGCCGGAGCAGCGGCCCGTCAGGCTCAGGCCGCCGGGGCTTCCAGCGAGGCCATGTCGATCGAGAAGCGATACTTCACATCGCCCTTGATCATGCGCTCATAGGCGGCCTCGATCTGGTCGATCGGGATGATCTCGACGTCCGAGACGATGTTGTTGTCCCGGCAGAAGTCCAGCATCTCCTGCGTCTCGGCGATGCCGCCGATCAGCGAGCCGGCGATGGAGCGACGGCCGAAGATCAGGTTGCCGACCGACGGCGACGGATGCGGCTCGGCGGGCACGCCCACCAGCACCATCGTCCCGTCGCGCTTCAGGGCGCTCACGTAGGGGTCCAGATTGATGGACGCCGCCACCGTGTTCAGGATGAAGTCGAAGCTGCCCATGTGGGCCTTCATGTCGGCCTTGTCCTTCGACAGGACCACGCCCTTGGCGCCCAGACGCGCGGCGTCCTCCGCCTTGCCCGGCGAGGTGGTGAAGACCCAGACTTCCGCGCCCATGGCCGCGGCCAGCTTGACCCCCATGTGGCCCAGACCGCCCAGTCCGACCACGCCGACCTTCTGGCCCGGTCCGACCTTCCAGTGGCGCAGGGGCGAGTAGGTCGTGATCCCGGCGCACAGCAGCGGCGCCACGGCGGCCAGCTGGCTGGCGTCATGGCCGATGCTCAGCACGAAGTCCTGATCCACCACGACATGCTTCGAGTAGCCGCCGAAGGTGTGGCCGCCCAGGACCTTGTCCGGCCCGTTGTAGGTCATGACCGCGCCCGTGCCGGTGCAGTACTGTTCCTCGCCCGCCACGCAGGACGGACAGGTGCGGCAGCTGTCGACCATGCAGCCGACGCCGACCAGATCGCCTTCCTTGAAGCGACTGACCTTCTCGCCGACGGCGCTCACGCGGCCGACGATCTCGTGGCCCGGGCAGCAGGGGTACAGGGTGCCGGCCCATTCGCCGCGGGCGGTGTGCAGGTCCGAGTGGCAGACGCCGCAGTACAGGATGTCGATGGCCACGTCGGTCGCCAGCGGATCACGGCGCTCGAAGCTGAACGGTGCGAGGGGCTGGTCACCGGCGGGGGCGGCGTATCCGTAGGACTTCATGGGGAGGGCTCCAGCAGGTCGGGGCCAGCGGTCGCGAGCCCTTGTGTCGGGTGAAAATAGTCGGCGCTTGTCCCGCGCGATAGACGCGATTATCGGCATGAACCTGTGAATGGAGTTCAGCAATGAAGCGCGATGAGCTGGGCGATCTGGCCGCCTTTCTGGTCGTGGCGGAGGAGCGCGGGTTTACCAAGGCAGCCTTTCGTCTGGGCCAGTCGCCGTCGGCGCTGAGCCACACGATCCGGCGGCTGGAGACACGTCTGGGCCTGCGCCTGCTGCTACGCACCACCCGCAGCGTCTCGGTCACCGAGGCGGGCGAGAAATTGCTTGAGACCCTGAGGCCCGCCTTCGCCGACATCGAGACCCGCATCGAGGCCCTGGCCGAGCTGCGCGACCGCCCCTCCGGCACCATCCGCATCAACTCAGGTGAGCACGCCGCGCACAGCATTCTCTGGCCGGCGCTCGAGCGCTTCCTGCCCCTCTATCCGGACGTGAAGGTCGAGATCACCACCGAACTGGGTTACGCCGACATCGTCGAGCGCCGCTTCGACGCCGGCGTGCGGCTGGGCGAACAGGTGGCGCGCGACATGATCGCCGTGCCCATCGGGCCGGACGTCAACATGGTGGTGGTCGGCGCCCCCTCATGGTTCGCCCGTCATCCGAAGCCAATCACGCCCCACGATCTGAACGACCATGTCTGCATGAACCTGCGCCTGCCGACGCGCGGCGGCCTCTATGCGTGGGAGTTCGAGAAGGACGGACGCCAGCTGAACGTCCGCGTCGACGGCCAGCTGATCTTCAACGACATGGCCCTGATCCAGAAGGCCGCCGAGGCCGGAATGGGGCTGGGCTTTCTGATGGCCGACGTCGCCGCCCCGGCCATCGCCGTGGGGCGGCTGATCCCCGTGCTGGAGGACTGGCGGCCGCCCTTCCCGGGGTATCATCTCTATTACCCCAGCCGTCGCCAGCCGACGCCCGCCTTCACCCTGCTGGTGGAGGCGTTGCGCTATCGAGGGCCGCCCGCCTGAAGTCGTCGGGTCAGGCCGCCGTCTTCGGCAATCGCGCCTGCGCCTCGCGGCACAGGCCGTTCAGCTGTCGGGTCAGCGAGGTGCCCTCCAGCTGGTTGACGTCGGCCATGGTGTAGCCGCTCTTCTCCATCGCCCGCGAAATCTCGCTGCGGCTCCGGTAGAGGCCGGTTCTGGCGAGCTCGAAAGCCTGCTCGACCGGGTGAAGTCTGAACTGTGTCATGATGGCCGAACGCCACCAGGGCCTGCCCGTTCCTAAGTCGGTTTGCGGACGCAAGCGTCGCTGCATCAGCCTGACGGCGGCCCGCCCCGTAGCTCGCTAAAGTTCGGAACGGACCGCCGAGACAGCCGCCCGCCGATAGAAAGGACGACCATCCGCCGGATGGTACGTACGGACGGCGGGGTCGGATCACCCGTCAGGAACGGGCATTCACCGCCCCGCACCGGACGCCGCGGGCGGGGCTAGCGTCTGGCTTCGGGGCGACGCGCGTCCAGGTCGAACTGGCGCTGCATCTCCGCCGCGATCTCCCGCTCCTGGAATCTCCGGCTGGGGCGCCCGGTCGGGGTCCGGTAGAGCGACCGCAGATAGGACCAGTCCCATTCGGTCAGGGTGTCGCTCCCCGGCGGTTCCGAGAACAGCGACAGGATGCTGGGGAAACCCGCGGCCCGGGTTTCGGGGTCGATCTGCGACAGGATCACCATGGCGGTGTAGTCGGCCAGGGCGGACGAGGAGGTGTCGCCGATCTTCGACGTGTCCACGATCACGATCCCCTGCTGCAGGTCGGCGCGCATGCCGCCGCCGAGACGCGACATCCGGTCAACCACGACCTGCGGCACCTCGTACTCCTGCCCATCCGGCGGCGGCGTGACGACGGTGACCATCTGCACCGGCTGTCCGGTGGACTCCGAGACATCCTGAGACAGATGCCACCAACGAACCGGGCGGTCGCTGGCGATGAAGGCCTCCAGGTCCGCGGGGGTCAGTTGCGGTCCGCGATGCTCGGCGGGGATGAAGGACCGGGGGCTGTCTTCGGCCAGGGCGGCGGCGAGACCCGCGCCGTCGTTGGTGAAGATCACCAGCATGTTGGCCCGGCAGCCGGGGCCGTCGACCGCCACGCCGACATTCAGGGCCACCTGTGCGATATGGTCGATGAAGGGCTCGGCATAGTCGCGCCGTACATTCGCCGTTCCGATGCAGATCGGACGGTTCCAGCGCGCCATCAAACGTCGCGGCGGTCCGCCGCCGATTTCGGTGATGTAGGCCGTCAGCTCTTCCTTCGCGACGCGCTCGCCCCGGACCACGACCTCGCTGAGTTGCGATGGATCACCCGCGGTCTGCGCGGCGGGCGGTTGGCTGGCCGGAGCGTCCTGAATCGGGCCGCCGTGCAGAAGCGCAAGGGCGGCAAGGGTGGCGCTGAACGACATAGCGGGTCTCCGGCGGCGTCAGACCTCGGGGCCGCGGAGAGAGGATCAGCCGAGAATGGCCGCGCTTGCAAGCCGTGATTGCGGTACGCCCGGGCTTCCTCCTGAAGTCAATCGGAGGCGAAAGGGTCAGCCTGACGGACCGTGTCGGAAATGGTGGCTGGAGGCGGGCTCGAACCGCCGACCTGTGGGTTATGAATCCACCGCTCTAACCAGCTGAGCTACCCAGCCCCGATTTCTCGAGTCCCGGCGGGAACTGGTCTGACCGCCGGAAGAGGCGTGCCTATAGAGGCGAGACGGGGCGGGATCAAGTCGCTTCCGCACCCGGGGCGAACGGGGCGATCCGCCGCAGACCGGTGACGGCGCTTCGCAGGAACTGTAACGACAGCTGAGCCGTTTCGCGGCGAACCGTTTCTGCCGGAGTCTGACCATGCGCCTGATCGCCCTCGCCGTCACCGTTTCCGCCCTTGCGCTCGCCGGCGCCTGCGGGGCCACCGGGCAGGACGCCCCCGCCGCGGCGCAGGACGGCGCCCCTCTGGAGACCCGCCCCGCCAACAATCCGGCCCAGCAGCCGGCGGCCGAGGGCCAGACCCGCGCCCCCGCCGTTCGCACCGAGGCGGCCCTGACCCACGCCGTCGTCGCTTCGGGCCTGCAGAACCCGTGGGGTCTGGCCCTGCTGCCGGACGGCCGCTGGCTGGTGAGCGAAAAGCCGGGCCGCCTTCGCATCATCTCCGCCGAGGGTCAGATCGGCGAGCCCATCGCCGGTCTCCCGGCCGTCTCGGCGCGCGGGCAGGGCGGCCTTCTGGACGTCATCGTCGGCCCGACCTTCGCCCAGGACCGTCTGATCTACTGGAGCTACGCCGAGCCGCGTGAAGGGGGCAACGCCACCTCGGTCGCCCGCGCCCGCCTGTCGGACGACGGGACCCGTCTGGAGAATGTGCAGGTCATCTTCCGCGCCCTGCCGGTCTATGACGGCGACAAGCATTTCGGCTCGTCCCTCGCCTTCGCCCCGGACGGCAAGCTGTTCATCACCCTGGGCGAGCGTTCGGACCGCCCCATGCGCCCGCAGTCGCAGGACCTGGGCTCGCACATGGGCAAGACCATCCGCATCAACGCCGACGGTTCGGTCCCCTCGGACAACCCCTATGTCGGCCAGGAGGGCGCCCTGCCGGAGATCTGGTCGCTGGGTCACCGCAATGTGCAGGGCATCGCCATCACCCCGACCGGCGACGTCTGGACCATCGAGCACGGCACCCGCGGCGGCGATGAGCTGAACCTCGACCGCGCCGGGGTGAATTACGGCTGGCCGATCATCGCCTACGGCATCGAGTACGCCGGCGGCGCGATCAACGAGGGCGTCACCGCCCGTGAAGGTCTGGAACAGCCCGTCTACTACTGGGATCCGGTCATCGCCCCGGGCGGCATGGCCTACTATGACGGCGCCATGTTCCCCGGCTGGCGCGGCAACCTGCTGGTCGCGGGCCTGAAGGAGAAGCGCATCTCGCGTCTGGTGCTCGAGAACAACCGCGTCGTCGGCGAGGAGTATCTGCTGACCGACCTGGGCGAGCGCGTCCGCGACGTGGCCGTCGGCCCCGACGGCGCCGTCTGGGCCATCACCGACGAGGCCAACGGCAAGCTGGTGCGACTCTCGACGCAATAGTCCGGTCGCGCGCATTCGCATATCAAAGGTTTACCAAATCTTGATTCTACCCTAGGGTTGTTTCTTCTCCGGGGGGGGTGAAGATGCGAACTCTTTCGGCTTTCGTTGGAATGGCGGCGCTTGTAATGGCGTCGTCGCCCGCTCAGGCGCAGGACGCGGTTCAGCCGCCTCTGGCCGTTCCGGCGGTTCCACTCGCAACGGTTGTGGCTGGCGCTGACGTGGTTGCGCCATTCGAGGTTCCTTGCCCGACGAGCCGGCCCGGCATCCGTCCGGGGCGGCCGGGAGCGGCGGCGAACCGGGCCTGCGCCATCGAATTCCTCGTCAACCAGCGTCGGGACAGTCTGACGGCCTTTGAGCGACGGGGCGCCGACCCGGTCGGGGTCTGGAGCGGCCTGCTGGCCGGATCCGACATGTTGCGGAACTTCTATCTGGCGCGCGGGGAGGGCGGTCAGTTCGTCCACGACCGCGGGGCCGAACTGGCCGGGGTCGGGGGCACGGGGGCGGCCCTGAGCACGGCTTCAAGCGCCGGAACCGTCGCCGCCTGGGGCTATGTCGCCCTCGCCAGCCTGCTGGTGGTGAACTTCACCGCCAGCAAGCCGCGTGGAGACCTGTATCAGGCGGGCCATCTGGGCGTGGGTTTCATCGAGAACCGCTACATGGTCCTGATGAACCGCGGCGCCGCGTTGAGGGCTGCGTCAGACCCGAACGGTCCCTGCGCTCTGAGCCAGGGCAGGGAGGGCGGTCTCGGCAAGGTTCTTGACCAGCTCGGAAAGGTCGAGGCCTGGCCGGATGCCGCCGATCGCGCCGCCTTCCTCCCGGTCCTTCGACGCATCAGCGAGGTCTGCACCCAGATCACTATCGGCGAGCGGCGGATCGCCGAACTGGCCGGGCGGCTGGAGACCCTGGATAACACCTGGCCGGCCGCCTATGCCGACGATCTCCTCGCCCTCGACGCCCGGGTGGAGCGGGCGGATGTCCTGCTCAGGCCCACGCCCGGCACGGCCCTGACCGGCGCCGCTTCCGGAACGCTCCGGGCGCTGGACAGCCTGATCTCCGGCCAGAATTCGCAGGAGGCGGTGAACCGTGTCCGGACCAACGCCCTGCTGGACAGCATGACGGTCTCGCTGACGCCGATCCGCGTCGGCGCGCCGCCTCCGCCGGTTGAATCAGGCGTGGTGCTGACCCCGGAACTCATGGCCCGGGTCTCGCATGTGGGTCGGGCCGCAAACGTCAGGCCCTCGGATGCGGAGGTGAGGCAGGTGATCGACTGGATCCGGATCAGCCTGCCGGCGATCGAGGACGCCCGGATCCGGTACAACGAGCGGGCCTACCTCGCGGCGGACCTCCATGAGGCGGCGTCCCGCTCGCTGCTGCAGTTCGACTATAATGTCGATACGGGGGTCGCCTCGGTCGGCCTGCGCGCGCCGCCGCCCGCGCCTGCGGTCGCGCCCGTCGTCGCGGCGCTCTCCGAGCCACAGGTCCAGCCGCCGCTGACAACGCCGAAATAGGCGCGGCGGCGTCGGTCGATGCGTCCATTTTTGGCGCATCGACCTGCTAGGCTTCGGGCCATGAAGCTCGATGTCCGAGGTGATCCCGAAAGTCTTCAATCTGGTCCAATTGGACGAATTGGACCGCGAATTCCGTGCGAGGTCGGCTCAGTCGCGCAGCAGCTCGTTCACGCCGGTCTTGGCGCGGGTCTGGGCGTCCACGCGCTTGACGATGACGGCGCAGTACAGGCTCGGCCCGCCCTTCGGGTCCGGCAGGCTGCCCGGCACTACGACACTGTAGGCCGGAACCTCGCCGCGGAAGACCTCGCCGGTCTCCCGGTCCACGATCTTGGTCGAGGCGGACAGATAGACGCCCATGGCCAGCACGGCGCCCTCGCGCACGATCACGCCCTCGGCCACCTCGGCGCGGGCGCCGATGAAGCAGCCGTCCTCGATGATGGTCGGGTTCGCCTGCAGGGGCTCCAGCACCCCGCCGATGCCCGCGCCGCCCGACAGGTGCACGTTCTTGCCGATCTGGGCGCAGGAGCCGACCGTGGCCCAGGCGTCGATCATCGAGCCTTCATCGACATAGGCGCCGATGTTCACGAAGGACGGCATCAGGATCACGTTCCTGGCGATGTAGGCGCCTTGGCGCGCCACGGCGCCCGGAACGGCGCGGAAGCCGGCCTTTTCGAAATGGGCCTCGGTCCAGTGGCCCCATTTGGTCGGCACCTTGTCCCAGTACGGTCCCGGCGTCGGATCACTCAGGCCCATGGTGGCGCCGACCGGCGCGCCCATGCGGACATTCGGGTTCAGGCGGAAGGACAGCAGCACCGCCTTCTTCAGCCACTGGTGGGTGGTCCAGACGCCGTCCTCGCCGCGCGAGGCGACGCGGGCCTCGCCCGAGTCCAGCAGCGCCAGGGCGGCCTCGACGGCCTTGCGGATCTCGCCGTGGGTCGAGGTCGAGACGTTGGCGCGGTCTTCCCACGCGGCTTCGATGACGGATTCGAGATGGGCCAGATCGGTCATGCGGCGGCGTCCTTGAAGGTCAGGTCGGTCAGGAAGTCTGTCAGATCGGGGGCGATGTGGTCGATATGGTCGCCCAGTGGTTTCCCGTGCCCGTCCCCGATCAGGATGGTGGTCATGCCCAGCGCCTTGGCGGGCTCCAGATTGCGCGGCGTGTCCTCGAAGAAGGCGGCCAGCCGGGGCTCGAAGCCGAAGCGCTCGATCACCTTGCGGAAGGTCGAGGGCTCGGGCTTGGGCGTCAGGTCGGCGTCCTCGATGGCGAACAGGCCGTCGAAGCAGTCGGCGACACCGAGCCGGTCCAGCACCCGGCCCGCGTACTCGCGCGCGCCATTGGTGAAGACGATCTTGCGGCCCGGCAGGCGGCGCAGCTGTTCGGCCAGTCTCGGATTGGGCTCAAGGCTGTCCATCGGCACGTCGTGGACGTCGTGCAGGAAATGGGGGGCGTCGATGGTGTAGTTGGCCATCAGCCCGGCCAGGGTCGTGCCGTGCTCGTCCAGGAACTGCCGCTGCAGCACGCTGGCCTCCTCGGGGTTCAGCCCGACGGCCTCGACGACGTACGCGTTGATCCGCGCCTGGACCAGCCGCATCAGCCCCTGTTCCCGCGGGTACAGGGTGTCATCCATGTCGAACACCCAGGTGTTCACATGCGCCAGGTCGATCAAGACGCCTTCACCAGGGTGCCGGCGCCGTACTCGGTGAACAGTTCCACCAGCATGGCATGGGGGCGGCGGCCGTCCAGGATGACCACGGCCTCGACGCCGGCGCGCACGGCGGCCATGGCGGTCTGCAGCTTGGGGATCATGCCGCCGGTGGCGACGCCGTCCTCGATCAGCTGCGAGGCCTCGCCGACGGTCATCTGGCGGATGATCTCGCCGTCCGCGCCCTTCACCCCGGGCACGTCGGTCAGCAGCAGCATCCGCTTGGCCTTCAGCTCTCCGGCCAGGGCGCCCGCCACGGTGTCGGCGTTCACATTATAGGTCGCGCCGTCCTCGGCCACGCCGATCGGGGCGATGACCGGCACCCAGTCCTCGGTCTCCGATCCGATCAGGCCGTCGATCAGCTTGGTGTCCACCCTGGTCGGCTCGCCGACGAAGCCCAGATCGACCTCGTGTTCGATCATGCTGTCGGGGTCGCGCTTGGTCCGGCGGGTCTTCTCGACCGTCAGCAGGCCGGCGTCCTTGCCCGACAGGCCCACGCCCCGCACGTCGGCTTCCTTGCCGGCGACGGTGATCCAGTGGGCGATCTCCTTGTTGACGGCGCCGGACAGGACCATCTCGGCCACCGCCATGGTGTCGCCGTCGGTCACGCGCAGGCCGTCGACGAAGTTCGACTTCACTCCGGCCTTGTCCAGCATGGCGCTGATCTGCGGTCCGCCGCCGTGCACAACGACCGGGTTCACGCCCATCAGCTTCAGCAGCACCACATCGGCGGCGAACTGCTTGGCGACAGCGACTTCGCCCATGGCGTGGCCGCCGTACTTTATGACCACGGTCTCACGGTCATAGACTTGGATATACGGAAGGGCCTCGGCCAGCGTCTTCGCCGTGGCCCAGCCGCGTTCCTCGGATTGGCGTTCGTTCTCGTCCATCACGAGCGGCTCCCTAATGCCAAGGCCGTCCCCTGTCATCATGAAACCGGAGGCGGGGCTTGGCCGTTCGGCTGCCATGAACCCGCATGACATCGATGATCGTGACCTGACGCCGACCGATCCGGTCGATCCGGCCTCCCTCCAGCACCCTGATGCGACTCTCTGTCCCGAGTGTCAGGGCGCCGGGGTGACGGACAGCGGCGAAATCTGTCCGGTCTGCGAGGGGACAGGCAAGGCGACAGGGCGCACCGGCGGCGGATGACCGGTGTCGGGGCGAATCTGGCGGCTGTAACCTTGCGGTCACGCTGAACATTGTTCTGCCTCAGTTCGTCTCGACCTCGCGCCAAGGGGCTGTTATGGAAAGCTTAGCGGCGGCTTGTGCGCCGTCCTGACTCATTCTGGCTGGAGGGCATCCACCATGCGCGTGAAGACTTTCATTCTGGCGTCCAGCGCCGCCGGGGCCCTCGCCCTGTCGGCCGGCGCTGCGGCGGCCGAGCCGAACGGTTGGTACGGCGCGATTGACGCCGGCTACCACACTCTTGACGGCGGCCCGACGGCCACGTCGCAGAACGCGGGTCCGCGTTTCGAGTTTGAAACGGACGATTCCTGGGCGGCGTTCGCCCGTCTGGGTTACCGCTTCAACGAAAACTGGCGCGTGGAGCTGGAAGGCGGCTACCGCGACGACAACGACATCTCGCGCGTGACCAACCCGGGCGGCGGCGTGCCGAGCGGCCTGTGCAACATCACGCCTCCGTCGACCGGTCCCTGCCTGGCGCCGGACGGCCAGTTCGGCTCGACCAGCCTGATGGCCAACGTGATCTACGACTTCGGTGACGCCTCGTGGTCGATCCGTCCGTTCGTGGGTCTGGGCGCCGGTCTGAACCGCGTCGAGACCGAAGTGCTCGGCACCCTGGGCGGCCGTCGCACCGTGACCACCGGCGCCGACGATACGTCGATCAAGGTCGCCGCGCAGGCTCTGGCCGGTCTGGCCGTGGCCGTCGGTGAGCGCACCCACCTGGACCTGACCTACCGCTACCTGCTGTCGAACTTCGAGTACGAGACCTTTGTCTCGCCGAACACGGCCGCCAACCAGGCGCTGACGGGTCCGTTCGCCGGTCGTTTCGAGAACAGCCACACCCTGAGCCTGGGTCTGCGCTACTCGTTCGGCGAGGTTGAAGCCCCGCCGCCGCCGCCGCCGCCGCCGCCGCCGCCGCCGCCTCCGCCGCCTCCCCCGCCGCCCCCGCCGGCGCCTCCGGCCGTGCCGCCGGCGCGTGAGTTCGTGGTGTACTTCGACTGGGATCGCTCGGACCTGACGGCCGAAGCCCGCTCGGTGGTGACGCAAGCCGCCAACTACGCCAAGTCGGGCACCCCGACCCGCGTCCTGATCGTCGGCCACGCCGACACCTCGGGCTCGGCGGCGTACAACATCGGCCTGTCGAACCGCCGTGCGCGCACCGTGGCTGACGCCCTGGTCGCCCAGGGCATCAACGGCGGCGTGATCTCGCTGGACGGCAAGGGTGAAACCGCCCTGGCCCGCCCGACCGCCGATGGCGTTCGCGAGCCGCTGAACCGTCGCGCCACCATCGGCATCAACTTCCGCTAAACCCGGAAGTCGATCCGAACCTTCGGCCCCTCGGGGCCGGAGGGGCAGACGCAGACTACAGAGCCGCCGGTCTCCCAAAGGAGGCCGGCGGTTTTGCTTTGTGACAAATCCTGTCGTCAGGCGGGGAAGCGTCACATTCTCGTCTTGCTCAGGCGCAAACTGTTCCGAACGCCCGCAATTCAGGGCGGCCGGCCCGCGCGGGGCCTGAAAATGCTGCGCTGCAACAGGTGTGTCCCGGATGTCACCCCTGCGGCTTGTCATATCACTGTCACATCAGTGTCGTCCCACGTTACAAAGGCGCGCCTAATGGGGGCGAGATTTCGATCGGCAGCCGCCGGTCACGGGCGCCTCCGCCCAACTCATCGGGGATAGATGACTATGACGAACCGCAAACGCGTGTTCTGGGCGACCACCGCCCTCTTCAGCGGCCTGATCATGGCCGGCGCCGCTTCGGCCCAATCGACCGGCTCGCAGACGGTGGAAACCACCGAACTGGACACCGTTGTCGTGACCGGCAACCGCACCGGCATCGACGGCGCGATCGTCGCCCAGCGCAACCCGCGTTCGACCGCCACCGTCACCGACCAGTACATCCAGACGCAGAACGCCGGCCAAACGCCGCTGGCCGCCGTCAACCTGGTCCCGGGCGTCAACTTCACCAACACCGACGCCTACGGTTCGTCGGGCGGTGACGTCACCATGCGCGGCTTCGACTCGGCCCGCATCTCGCTGACCGTCGACGGCATTCCGCTGAACGACACCGGCAACTACGCCATCTACACCAACCAGCAGCCGGACCCGGAAACCCTGTCGCGCATCGGCGTGAACCTGGGCACCACTGAAGTCGACAGCCCGACCGCCTCGGCCACCGGCGGCACCATCAACATGGTGACCCGTCGTCCGGCTTCGGACTTCGGCGTGACCCTGGTCGGTTCGGTTGGCGACGAGAGCTTCAACCGCTACTTCGCCATGATCGACACCGGCGAGATCGGCCCGTGGGGCACCGCCGCGTGGTTCTCGTACTCGCAGACCGAGTATGACCACTTCAACGCCCTGTTCGGCGTCGACAAGAAGCAGTTCAACGGCCGCATCTACCAGCCGCTGGGCGACAACGGCGACTTCATCAGCCTGTCGGGTCACTACAACGAGAACCGGAACTTCTTCGGCAACCAGCAAGTTTCGCTGGCCCAGTTCAACCAGGGCCTGGGCTACACCCGTCCGACCTACGTTCCGGGCTCGACCCAGACCGGCATCAACCCGTCGAACACCGGCAACATCCGCGGCCAGTCGCGCTTCACCCTTGGTGAAGGCCTGCGCCTGACGGTGGACCCGAGCTTCCAGTACACCCTCGCCCACGGCGGTGGTAACAACACCTGGACCCGCGCTCAGCTGGACTCGATCGGCGGCGTCGGTTCGGGTGACCTGGTCTTCACGGCTGCCGGTGCGGCCCCCACGGCCACCACGGTGACCCTGGCCCGTCCGAACATCACCAACACGCACCGCTACAGCGTGCTGTCCTCGCTGATCTGGGACATCAACGACTCGCACCAGATCCGCGCGGCCTACACCTACGAGTTCGGCCGTCACCGCCAGACCGGCCAGCAGGGCTATCTGACCAACGGCATGTTCGACAACTGGTTCGCCGGTCGTGACGGTGAGCCGGTTCGTCTGCAGGACGGCAGCATCCTGCGCCGCCGTGACCGCCTGTCGCACGCCACCCTGAACCAGTTCTCGCTGGAATACCGTGGCTCGTTCGTCGAGGACACCGTCGACCTGGTCGTCGGCCTGCGCGCCCCGTTCTTCAAGCGCGAACTGAACAACTACTGCTACCAACGCGACACCAGCAACGCGCTCTGCACCAACGTTGCGCCGACCGTCGTCAGCGCCGCTGACGGCACTGTCCGCTTCCCGACCATCACGGGTCCGTACAACACGCCGACCAACGCCAACCACATCTACGGCGTCCCGGGTTCGTTCGAGCGCAAGTACGACGACCTGCTGCCGAACGTCGGCCTGACCTGGCGCTTCGCCCCCAACCAGTCGGTCTACACCAGCTACGCCGAAGGCATCTCGGCGCCGCGCACCGACGACCTGTACGACCGCACCCAGTCGGATCCGGTTCCGGAAACCACCAAGACCTTCGACCTGGGCTACCGCTACCAGTCGGGCACGATCATCGCTTCGGTCGCCGCCTGGCGGACGGACTACAAGAACCGCATCGTTCGCGTGTTCGACGAAGTCGAAGGTGAATCGTACAGCCGTAACCAGGGTGAAGTGACCCTGCAGGGCATCGACGGCCAGATCGGCTGGTCGCCGGTTGACGGCTTCAGCCTGTACGCCTCGGCCAGCTACCTGGACAGCGAGATCAAGAACGACCTGCCGCCGATCACGGCGGGTGGCGCTCCGATCCCGACTGCCGGCAAGATGCTGTTCGAGACCCCGGAGTGGCAGTACGGCCTGCGCGCCCAGTACGAACTGGCCGACTTCGTCTTCGGTCTGCAGGGCAAGTATGTCGGCGAGCGTTTCGCCAACGACATCAACTCGGAAATCGCGCCGGACTACACCGTCGTCGATATGGACCTGCGCTACACCCCGTCGTGGCTGTCGGCGGCTGACGCCTACCTGCAGCTGAACGTGTCGAACCTGTTCGACAAGCGTTACCTGGCTGACATCCGTACGTTCGACCCGAACGGCACGGGCGCCTACCACGTCGGTGCTCCGCGCACCGCCATGCTGACGCTGGGCGTTGCCTTCTAAGGCCAGACCTTAGAGCTGAAACGACCGGGGGCGGGGCCGCAAGGCTCCGCCCCTTTCGTTTGCGCGGTTGCAGCGGGGGGCTCCGGCCCCTATCTGGTCGCGCCGTATCGCGAGTTCAGGACACCGCCCATGACCACGCCCATCCCCGCCGAATGGTCGCCGCATCGCGCGATGTGGGTCGGCTGGCCCAGCCATGGCGAGCTGTGGGAGGACAACCTCGAACCGGCCCAGGCCGAGGTCGAGGCGCTGGTCCGCGCCCTGGCCGGTCCGGGCCGCGAGCAGGTGAAGCTGATGGTCGGCAAGCCCGAGGCGCTGGATGAGGCCCGCGCCCGCTTCGCCGATGTGGATACTGTCGAGGTCATCGACGGTCGCTTCGGCGACATCTGGCTGCGCGACACCGGCCCGATCTTCGGGGCCGGCTCGGCCCGCGCCGCCGCGTTCCGCTTTAACGGCTGGGGCGGCAAGTACGATCTTGAGCACGATGACACCGTCGCCACCCAGATCGGCGAGGCCTCCGGCGTGCCGCTGGACCGCAACGACTTTATCCTTGAGGGCGGCGCGTTGGATCACGACGGGGAGGGGACCATCCTCACCACCCGCCAGTGCCTGCTGAACGCCAACCGCAACCCCGGCTGGACCGATGAGGTCGCGGAGGCCGAACTCGCGAAGGCGCTCGGCGCCCGCAAGGTGCTGTGGCTCGGCGACGGCCTGCTGAACGACCACACCGACGGTCACGTCGACAACCTGGTCCGCTTCGTCGCGCCGGGCGTTGTGGCCTGTCCGGTCGCTTGGGGCCGCGGCGATCCCAATGACGACGTCTATGCCGAGGTCGCCCGCGCCCTGTCGCAGATGACCGACGCCGAGGGCCGCAAGATCCGTATCCTGCCCTTGCCGTCGCCCGGTTTCGTCGGTGACGAGGACGAGAAGCCGATCCCCGCCAGCCACATGAATTTCCTCATCGCCAACGGCGCGGTGATCGTCCCGACCTACGGCGACGAGACCGCCGCCCGTCTGGTCTGCGAGGGTCTGAAGACGGTCTACCCGGATCGCGAGATCATCCCCTTGCCGTCCATCGCCATCCTCTCGGGCGGCGGTTCGTTCCACTGCATCTCGCAGCAGGAACCGGCGTGAGCACGGTCACTCTGTTTCGGCCGGTGGGAGCGGCGGAACTCGCCCTGATCGCGGAAAGCGACTGGCGAGCGTTTCCACCACGGCTGCCGGACCAGCCGATCTTCTATCCGGTGATGAATGCCAATTACGCTGAGCAGATCGCCCGCGACTGGAATTCGAAACACGAGCCTTCAGGCCTCGGTCATGTGCTCGCCTTCGATTTGCCGGATGATGTGACGAACCGTTGGCCCGTCCAGATCGCGGGCGGGCGCGTGCACGAGGAACTGTGGGTGCCGGCTGAGGAACTGGGCGCCTTCAACCAGATGATCGTCGGCCCGATCCGATTGATCGCAACCTATCGCGACGGCGCTCGCGTCGAGGAGGCCCAATGACCCGCACCATCACCGTCGCCGCGATCCAGACCTCGTACGCCTCCGAGGACATCCAAGCGAACATCGACAAGACCGTCGGCTTCATCCGCGAGGCCGCCGCGAAGGGCGCGCAGGTCATCCTGCCGTCCGAGCTGTTCCAGGGGCCGTATTTCTGCGTATCGCAGGAGGAGAAGTGGTTCGGGTTCGCCTTCCCCTGGCGTGAACATCCCGCCGTGGTCCAGCTGCAGCCGCTGGCCAAGGAACTGGGCGTGGTCATCCCCGTGTCGATCTATGAGCGCGAGGGGCCGCACTACTTCAACTCGCTGGTGATGATCGACGCCGACGGAACCCTGATGGGCGTCTATCGCAAGAGCCACATCCCGGACGGGCCCGGCTATCAGGAGAAATACTATTTCCGGCCCGGCGACACCGGCTTCAAGGTCTGGGACACGAAGTTCGGCCGTATCGGCGTCGGCATCTGCTGGGACCAGTGGTATCCCGAGACCGCCCGCGCGATGATGCTGCAGGGCGCGGAAATCCTGCTGTATCCGACCGCCATCGGCACCGAGCCGCATGACGACACCCTGGACACCGCCGCCCCTTGGCAGCGCGCCATGCAGGGCCACGCCGTCTCGAACGTCGTGCCGGTCGTCGGCGCCAACCGCATCGGCCATGAGCAGGTGACGGACGCCGGCCAGACCTTCTATGGCCACTCCTTCATCGCCAATCATCGCGGCGATCTGGTCGAGAGCTTCGGCGCGACCGACGAGGGCGTGCTGGTGCACACCTTCGATCTGGACTTCCTGGACCGCCACCGCGCGGCCTGGGGCTTCTTCCGTGACCGCCGTACGGACCTCTACGCCGCGCTGGCGACGGGCCGCCCGGCCTGAGATCCGCTTACCGACCGCTGAGCGCCCAGCGCTCGGCGGTGCAGGACGGGTTGGTCAGGCCTTCCGCGCGGGCCTCGGCCACCTCAGTCCGCGCGGCTTCCAGATCGGCGGCGAAGTCGGGCGTGGCGGCGGCGCGGGCGTAGAGGCTGCGGCCGATCCGTTCACCGTCGGCCACGTCGGCGCGCCAGTTCATGCGGCAGACCTCACGGCTCAGGCCGATGACCCGGCCCATGCCCCGCAACTCCCGCTGCTTGTCGGGAGCGAGAGCGCCGAACAGTTCGCCGTAGGCTGCCCCGGCCACAGCGCCTCCGGCCGGCCAGGACGGGCTGTCGCGCATGGTGTCCGTGACGCGCTGGCAAGGCTCCAGCGCCCGATCGACGCTGATCGGCCGGGGGCGGGGAAAGGCCGCGGCCAGACGTTGGCTCAGGGCGTCGGAATCCACCAGCAGCCGGTTCATCAGCCGCGTCAGGGCCGGCCGCGGCGTCTTGTTCAGCCGCGTACCCAGAACACAGTCGAAATGCTGGGCCGCCTCGGGCGCGCGCAGTTCCGCCTGCGCGGTCGCCAGCCACCAGCGGTTCGAGCCGGGGCCCTGGGCCGGGGACTTTACAGGCCAGATCAGGGTCTGGGCCGATGGTGTGAATTCGCCCGCCAAGGCCTCCACATCACCGGCGGTCAGATAGCCTGAAGCGGGCAGGGGCTCCGGCGCCGCCCGGCTGAGGGTGGTGCAGCCGGTCGAGGTCAGGATCAGCGCCGCGATGGCGCCGACCCGGATCAGCCGCCGGTCCACGACAGCAGGACGTCGG
The DNA here is from genome assembly GCF_042666595.1 of Brevundimonas sp. GCM10030266. Classification (NCBI taxonomy): domain Bacteria; kingdom Pseudomonadati; phylum Pseudomonadota; class Alphaproteobacteria; order Caulobacterales; family Caulobacteraceae; genus Brevundimonas; species Brevundimonas sp. GCM10030266. The sequence continues at coordinate 361,174 of NZ_JBHTCY010000001.1, read as the reverse complement.
TGGGGCCGTCATCAACCGGGGTGGCGACCACGTTCAGCAGCTTGTTGCCGCCGTCACCGGCTGAATAGCCACGCGCGTCGTCCCGGCTCAGGGTGTTGATGGGCTTCAGGCCCGCCGCCTCGGCGCGCTGGCGATAGAAGCCGACGACCTGATCGGGAGTGGCGTCGGTCGTGAACTCGATGATGCCGCCGGGACCGGCAGGGCTCATTCCGGGGGTCGCTTCGGCCTTGGGCGCGCCGCCCGGATAGATGACGGCATATTCGGGGGCTCCGCTCGCGGCAGGCGTGGCGGGGCCGGTCGTGGGCATTCTGGCGACCGCTGCGGCCGGTCCGGCGGCGGCTTCGGCGTCGGTCTGGCCTTCCGCCGGCGCCGCATCCACCGGCGTGTCCGCCTTGTCGGCGCCTGTATCACAACCGGTCATGACGATGGCCGCCGAAAACGCGGCGGCCCAAAGCATGCGCTTCATCCCGTACCTGTCCTTGAGACTGATTTTTCTGGCTCTACCGTGGCGCATGCGTGCGGCGGCGGCAAGGCGGCATGGAGCCTGTTCGGAGGCCGAACGTGGCCTTGATGTCAGCCTTTGGCCCTGTCCGCCTGACCCTCGCGGGCGAGGGCTTCGTTGATCGTGTCCTGATCAGGGTCATCGTCCGAGCCGGTCGCAGCCCCGCCTTCCAGCGATCCCGCGCGGGTGTCCGAGCCCATGTCCGAGCCGTTCAGGGCGTCGATCAGCGCGTCCGTCTTGCGGCCCAGATCCGGCTTCTCGCCCAGATCGTCGGCCTCGCGGGCGTCCTCGGTCTGCTGGGGCTGCTGTTGCTGCGGCATGGCATGGCTCCTTCGCTGATATAGCGGGTGAGGGCAGGGCAGGGTTCCCGCAACGAAAAAGGGCCGGATCGCTCCGGCCCTTCCATCTTGTTTGCGCTAACGCTCGCGACGCGGTCGCTCGCTGCTTGAGCGCGCGAAGCGTCAGGCCGCGTCGGGTCGAAAAGGCGGAGCCTTTTGACCGCGGCCCACAAGAATGCGGCGAAGCCGTCTTACTTCCCGAACAGTTTCGCCCAGCGGCGCTTGTCGCGGTTCTTCCAGGTGCCGCGGTGATAGGCGTCCGAGCCGATCAGCGGCACGACCGTGGTGGCCTCGGCGAAGACCATCTGCTCGTGCGTGGTCTGCACCTTGCCCCACGAGGCGGCTTCCTTGAGCGTCGAGGACGAGCAGGCGCCGTCACGCACGTCGGCGACGGTGATCTGCACGGCGTATTTGTGCATCTCGGCCTCGATGCCGAGGATTTCGGCGCAGACGACGGTGTCCTGGGCGAAGTTCTTCGGCACGCCGCCGCCGACCATGAACAGGCCGGTGACGCCCGCGGCGATCTTGATGTCGGTCAGTTCGCGGAAGTCGGCGACCGCGTCGATCATCAGGTACGGCTTGCCTTCGGCCATGCGCTCCTTCTGGTGCTTCACCAGACCGAAGCCGGCCGAGGAGTCGACGAAGGCCGGGCAGAAGATCGGCACGCCTTCTTCATAGGCGGTCTGGATCAGCGAGCCGGGCTTCTTGGCGTTGCCTTCCGACAGCCACTTGCCCATTTCCCAGATGAACTCACGCGACGAGTAGCCGCGCGGCTCCAGACGGTTGCAGATCTCCAGGATGGTGTGATCGCAGGCCTGGAGCTCTTCCTCGTCGATGTAGGTGTCGTAGATCCGGTCGATGTAGTTTTCGCGCAGGACGTTGTCGTCCACCTCGCCGGCGGCCTGATAGTGCTTGAAGCCGAGGGCTTCGAAGAAGTCCATGTCGACGATCGAGGCGCCGGTGGCGACCACGGCGTCGATCATGCCGAACTTCACCATGTCGCGGTACACGTGCATGCAGCCGCCGGCCGAGGTCGAACCGGCCAGGATCAGCCAGGGCGAGCAGGCCTTGTCTTCCAGCGCCATGTTGAAGATGTCGGCGGCGCGGGCAGTGTCGCGCGACGAGAACGACATCTTGCGCATGCTGTCGATGATCGGACGGGCGTCGAACGAGGTGATGTCGACGTGCTCCACGGTGTTCTGGAGCAGCTGGGCCTTCTGGTTCGATTGAACGGGAGCGTTCATTGCAAGGGTTTCCCTTTGGTTTTGAGCGCCCGTCGTTGGAATAGAAAACAGCGGCCCGGACGGAGCGACGGGCCGCTGTTGTATGGAACGCCTGAGCGACGCTTTCGCGTCAGCGTGACTGTTTTACCGACGCGACTTCTTGCGTTGACCGGCCTTGCCCTTGGGGCGCGACAGGCGAACGACCTTGCGGGCCTGCTCTTCCGCCGTGGTGCGCACGGTCGGGATCGAGCGCGGCGCCAGGCCGTACAGCGAGGCCATCGGGGCGTCCTCGACCGCGGCGATGTCATGCTCGCCATAGCCGTTGAAGCCAGTCGTCATGGCGACGCCATAGGCGCCGAGCATGCCGATCTCGATGAAGTCGCCTTCCTGCACATCGGCGGGCAGCCAGAACGGGCCCGGCATGTGGTCGATGGAATCGCAGGTCGGGCCGTAGAAGCGGAAGGGCTTCAGGTCGTTCGAGCTGTCACCGTCCCGGACCAGCTTGGTCGGGAAGGGCCAGCGCGAGTGGGTCGCGTCGAACAGCGAGCCGTACGAGCCGTCGTTCAGATACAGGGCGTCGCCCTTGCGCAGGTCGACGCGGCACAGGACCGACGAGGATTCGGCGACCAGCGAACGGCCGGGCTCGCACCACAGCTCGGTCGTTTCCGACACGGGCATTTCGCGGAAGCCGCGGTGGATGGCGTCGGCGTATTCGCTCATGTCCGGCGGGACCATGCCCGGATAGACCGAGGGGAAGCCGCCGCCGACATCGACGATGTCCACGAACACGCCCGCGCGGCTGATGGCGCGGCCGACCTGGGCCATGGCGGCCTCATAGGCGGACGGGCGCATGCACTGCGAACCGACGTGGAAGCAGACGCCCATCAGGCCGTCCTTCACTGCCTGGCGGGTGGCCAGCAGCAGCGACGGGGCCTGGTCCGGCGTGACGCCGAACTTGCCCGAAAGGGAATAGGCAGCGCCGTCAGCCGAGACGCCCATCCGGACCAGCAGGTTCAGATCGGTCGCGCCGCCGGTGGATTCGATGATCTTCTGCAGCTCGTCATGGCTGTCGAGCGAGAAGGTGCGAACGCCGTGGTCGAAATAGGCCTTGGTGATCGCGCCGCGGCTCTTGACCGGGTGCATGAAGGCCAGACGCGCGTCGGCGCTGACCGAACGAACCAGTTCGATCTCGCCGATGGAGGCGACGTCAAAGGCGGTGACGCCCGCTTCGATCAGGGTCTCGATGACCCAGCGCGAAGGGTTCGCCTTCACCGCATAGAAGACGTCGGCTTTCAGATTGTCCTGGAACCAGCGCGCCGCTACGGAAACCGAACGCGGCCGCACGAGGGCGACGGGACGTTCAGGGGACCGCTCGCGGACCAGGTCCAGGGGAAGTTGGTACGTGCGCAATTCACGTAAACCCCTGTAATTGTTAACCCAGACCGGCGTTAGCAGCGCAACGTTTAGACCTACGGGGTCCGCCGGAAGGCGCGATATGAGGTCATACGACTGTCATGTAAAGCGGTTTTTTCTAGGCGGGCGTTGAGTTTGCTCGACATTTGTCCGCATGCGGACCGAGCTTGGCGGGCCGCTGATGTGACACAGGCGTAACTTGTCCTCCCGCAGAGCGCTGATACGGTTCGCGCCTGCATTTCCGGGGGATCCTCTCATGCGCCGCGCCGCCCTTCTCGCCGCCGTCTTCCTCGCCGTCACGCCCTGGCAGGCCCAGGCCCAGGTGCCGGCCTCGGAACTGGCCCGCAGCGTCGACATCCCCTTCGAGGAGTTCACCCTCGACAACGGCCTTCGCGTCGTCGTCCACACGGACCGCAAGGCCCCCGTCGTGGCCATCCACGCCTGGTACAATGTCGGCTCCAAGGACGAGCCGCAGGGCCAGACCGGCTTTGCTCACCTGTTCGAGCACATCGGCCTGTTCAATCCGACCGAGAACGTGCCCGGCGGCCTGATGGAGCCCCTGCGCGCCATGGGCGCGACCGACTGGAACGGCACCACCTGGTTCGACCGCACCAACTTCTTCCAGACTGTCCCGACCTCGGCGGTGGAGCAGGCGCTCTATATGGAGAGCGACCGGATGGGCCATCTGCTGGGCGCGCTCAGCCAGGAGCGGCTCGATAACCAGCGCGGCGTCGTCCAGAACGAGAAGCGGCAGGGCGACAACCAGCCCTACGGCCTTGTCTATTACACGGTGCTGGAAACCCTCTTCCCCGAAGGGCATCCCTACCGTCACTCGACCATCGGATCGATGGCCGACCTCGACGCCGCCAGTCTGGAAGACCTGCGCCAGTGGCACCGCGACAACTACGGCCCCAACAACGCCGTGCTGGTGCTGGCCGGCGATATCGACGTCGCCACCGCCCGGACGCTGGTGAACCGCTATTTCGGCCACATCCCGCGTGGCGCGCAGAATGAACCGGCCCAGGCCGACATCCCGACCCTGCCCGCGCGCGTGGACAAGCTGCTGCATGACCGGGTGCCGAACACCCAGCTGAGCCGGACCTGGGTGGTGCCGGGCCTGCTGTCGGAGGAGGCGGCTTCGCTGGACATCGCCGCCAGCATCTTCGGCGGCCTGGCCAGCTCGCGGCTCGACAACGCCCTGGTGCGCGGCGAGGAGACCGCCACCTCGGTCAGTTCAAGCTATCAGCCCTTCCAGCGGCTGGGCATGTTCGATCTGGATGTGAACGTGAAGCCGGGCGGCGACGCCGCGGCGGTCTCGGCCCGTCTTGACGCCCTGCTGGCCGACTACATCGCCAACGGCCCGACCCAGGCCGAGGTCGAGCGGGCGGTCACCCGCCGCATCGCCGGCGTGCTGCAGGCGCTGGAGCCGACCGGCGGCTTCACCGGCAAGGCGGTGACCCTGGCCGAGGGCGAGCTCTATGCGGACGATCCCGGCTTCTACCGCCGCCAGCTGGCCGCCTACGGCGCCGTGACCCCGGCTTCGGTCAAGGCCGTGATGCAGCGTTGGCTGACCCGTCCGGTGCTGGCCATCCGCGTCGATCCGGGCGAGCGCGAGGCCTATGTCGAGGCGGCGGACAGCCGTCCGGCCCCGGCCCCCGCCCAGCCGTTGCCGATCACTCCGCGCGCGCCCATGCCGCCGGTCGGCGAGATGCGCCCGCTGGTCTTCCCGGCGACCGAGCGCCTTCGCCTGTCGAACGGCATCGAGGTCATCTACGCCCGCTCAACGACCGTGCCGATCACCCGCGTGGCGGTCGAGTTCGACGCCGGTCTGGCGGCCGATCCGGCCGACGAACTGGGCACGCAGACCCTGATGCTCGGCCTGCTCAAGGAAGCCGCCGGCGACCGTGACGCCGCCCAGATCGCCGAGCGCGAGGAGCAACTGGGCGCCAACATCAGCGCCGGTGCCTCCATGGACCGCACGGTCGTCAGCCTCATGTCGCCCAGCGCCAACCTCGATCCGTCGCTGGCCCTGATGGGCGACATCATCCGTCGCCCCGGCTTCCGCCCGGCGGACATTGAACGCCGCCGCGCCCAGCAGCTGGCCCAGATCGCCCAGGAACGCAGCTCGCCCAACGGCATGGCCGCCCGCGCCTGGCCCGCTCTCGTCTTCGGGGCCGGGCATCCCTACGGCCGCCCGATGTCCGGCCTGGGCTCGCCCGAGAGCGTGGGCGCGATCAGCCGCGACGAACTGCAGGCCTTCCACGCCCGCTGGATCCGTCCGGACACCGCCCAGGTCTTCGTCGTCTCCGACAAGCCCCTGTCGGAGGTCGCCGCCCTGCTGGAGACCCACCTCGGCCAGTGGGTTCCGCCGGCGTCGTCGCACGGCGTGAAGAATTTCGACGCGGCCATCCCGGCCGCCCAGCCGCGCATCGTGCTGGTTGACCGGCCGCAGTCGCCGCAGTCGATCATCATCGGCGCCATGGTCCTGCCGACGACCGGCCAGCAGGATCGCGTCGTCTTCAACGCCGCCAACGAGGCGATCGGCAGCGGCTTCCTGTCGCGCATCAACCAGGACATCCGCGAGACCCGCGGCTGGTCCTATGGTCTGGGCGGCAACAGTTCCGGGCTGGAGGAGCAGGTGCCCTATCTGATCTCCGCCCCGGTCCAGTCGAACCGCACGGGCGAGTCGGTCCAGGTCCTGATCGACCAGTACAAGGCCTTCCTGTCCGATCGGGGGGTGACCGCCGCCGAGCGCGAGCGGATCGTCAACGCCAATGTCCGCCAGATCCCGGGCCAGTTCGAGACCTCCGCCGCGGTGCTGGGCGCCCTGCGCTCCAACGCCCTGTACGGCCGCCCCGACGACTACTGGACGACGCTGGCCCCGCGCTACGAAGGGCTGGACCAGGCGGCGCTGGACGCCGAGGCCCGCCGCCTCTTCGGCGCGGCGCCCTTCGTCTGGGTGGTGGTCGGCGACGCTGCGACTGTTCGTCCGCAACTGGAGGCCCTGGGCCTGCCGGTCGAGGTGCGGGCCGCCCAATGACCGAGGCGGAAGAGGAAATGCTCGCGGCCCTTGCCTGGATGGCCGCGCAGTATCTCAACGTCGGCGACAACTGGCTCGACCACATGTGCATGAGCGCGGGTGAAATGGCCGTGGAGGTTCTCGTCGCGCGCGGTCTGGTAGAGCCGGAGGGCCGCGGAGGCCGTTGGACGCAGGCCGGATTGGATTTTCTGGCCAAGCACTGAGCGTGGCCCCGGCGCCGTTCCGCTGGACGAAAACGACGCAGGCGTGCCATTAAGACTTGCCTCGCGCGCCTTCACGGGCGATGCGGCGCGCCCTTTTGCAACCGCTTCCCCGCGTGCTCATGACCTCAGCCACCGCAGCCGTCGCGTCCGTCAAGGACGTGTCCAAGACGTTCGGCGCCCGCAAGGCCCTGAACGGCGTCTCCGTCGAGGTCGGCGCGGGCGAGATGGTCGCCCTGATCGGCCCCTCGGGCTCGGGCAAGTCGACCCTCCTGCGCTCGATCACCGGCCTGCAGTCGATCGATCCCGGCGGCACCATCTCCGTCTTCGGCGAGGTGGTGCAGAAGGATGGTCGCGTGACCGGCAAGGTCCGCGCCGCGCGCCAGAAGCTGGGCATGATCTTCCAGCAGTTCAATCTGGTCGGCCGCCTGTCGCTCTTCTCCAACGTCATGCTCGGCGCCCTCGGGCGCGTGCCCGGCTGGCGCGGCTTCTTCGGCCTGTGGCAATCGCAGGACAAGGAGCAGGCCATGGCCGCCCTGCACCGCGTCGGCGTCTCCGACTATGCCGCCCAGCGCGCCAACACCCTGTCGGGCGGCCAGCAGCAGCGCGGCGCCATCGCCCGCGCCATCGTGCAGGGCGCCCAGGCCATCCTGGCCGATGAACCCGTCGCCTCGCTGGACCCGGTCTCGGCCCGCAAGGTCATGGAGCTGCTGGTCGAGCTGAACAAGCGCGACGGCCTCGGCGTCATCGTCACCCTCCACCAGGTCGACTACGCCATCCGCTACTGCGAGCGCGTCATCGCCCTGCAGAAGGGCAAGGTGGTCTATGACGGTCCCTCGACCGGTCTGGACACCGCCCGCCTGATCGAAATCTACGGCCCCGAGTTCGAAGACGCCTTCTGGGAAGCCAAGGCATGATCACGGGCGGCCGGACGCGTCGTTCCGGTGTCGGCCTTTTCGCCGTCGCCGCCCTGGCCCTGTCCGGTCTGGGCCTGTCCGGCTGCGGCGATCGCTCCGATACGGCCGGCAGGCCCGCCGAAAGCATCGATTTCTCCATCCTCTCGGCCCAGGGGCAGGCGTCCGCCGGCCCCCTGTGGCAGCCCCTGCTGGACGACCTGTCCAAGGCCGTCGGCGCGCCGGTCCGACCGCATTTCGCCTCGACCTACGCCGAGCTGGTCGAGGACATGAAGCGGGGCGAGGTCGAGGCCGGCTGGTTCTCGGCCCAGCCCGCCATCGACGCCATCCAGGACGCCGACGGGGAACTGATCGCCCGCACCGTCAGCCCGGAAGGGCTGGACAACTATCGCGCCACTTTGATCGTCAAGGCGGGCTCGGACATCACCCTTGATGACGTGATGGCCTGCGGTCGGCGCTACAGCTTCGGCCTCGGCGACGCCCAGTCGACCTCGGGCACGCTGGCCCCGCTGACCTGGCTGTTCAATCCGCGCGGCATCGACCCGGAGCGCTGCTTCTCGACCGTCCGCTCGAACAACCACGAACGCAACGCCTTCGAGGTCGCCTCCGGCGTGCTGGACGTGGCCACCTCGAACACCGTCAGCGCCGCCGCCCTGCGCGCCCAGAACCCGACGCTCGCCGAGCAGATCCAGGTGATTTGGCAGTCGCCCCCGATCCCGGAGGGCGGCATCATCGTGCGCGGCGATCTGGACCCGGCGACCAAAGAAAAAATCCGCAGCTTCTTCCTGACCTATGGACAGGGGAACGGCGTCGAGGCCGAGCGTCAGCGCCGCGTGCTGTCGGGCCTGCGCTATTCGCGGTTCAACGCCGCCGACGACGACTATCTGGACCCGGTCCGCGAGATGATGGCCGACCAGAGACTGACCACCGCCCGCGCCGCGCGTGACGCCTCCGGCGTCGCCGAGGCCGAGCGTGAACTGCAACGCCTTCGGGCGAAACGTGAGGTTCAACCGTGAACCACCGCCTGTCCCCCCTTGCCGCCCTCAGGGGCGCGATCCGGAAAGCCAACGGCATGAGCCGCCTTCGTACTGCCTTCGCCGCCGTTCTGGCCCTCTCCGTGGTCGTCCTCGGCCTGACCTCGCCGGGCGTCGCCTCGGCCCAGAACGCCGAGCGCCCGACCAAGCTGGTCTTCACCATCCTGTCGGCGGAAGGCCAGGCGTCCTCGGGCCCGCTGTGGCAGCCGCTGCTGGATGATCTGGAGCGCGCGGTCGGCATTCCGGTGGAGCCGATCTTCGGCTCGAACTACAGCGTTCTGGTCGAGGCGATGAGCGCCGATCAGGCCCAGATCGGCTGGTTCTCGGCCCTGCCCGCCGTGCAGGCCATCGACCGCGCCGGCGCCGAGGTGATTGCCCGCACCGTCGATCTGGAAGGCAAGGATTCCTACACCTCGTCCCTGATCGTCCGGAAGGGCTCGGGGATCACGGTCGACGACGTCGTCCAGTGCGGCAAGCGCTACGATTTCGGCATCGGCGACGCCCAGTCGACCTCGGGCACCCTGGCCCCGATGACCTATTTCTTCAGCCCGCGGAACATCAATCCGACCGAGTGCTTCGCCACCGTTCGTTCGGCCAGCCACCAGGCCAACTCCTTCTCGATCGCCAACGATCAGGTCGACATCGCGACTTCGAACTCGGTCAACACCATCTTCCTGCGTCGCCAGAACCCGGACATCGCCGATGCGATCGAGGTCATCTGGCAGTCGCCGCCGATCCCGGAGTCCGGCATCCTGGTCCGCGGCGACCTGCCCGCCGATGTGAAGGCGAAGATCCGCGAGTTCTTCACCACCTACGGCCAGGGCTACGGCCCCGATGTCGCGCGTCAGCGCGAGATCATGACCAAGCTGAACTACTCCCAGTTCCGCGAGGCCGATAACAGCTACCTCGACCCCATTCGTGAGATGAAGGCCGACCAGGCGAAGCGCGAAGGCCGTCCGTCGGACGTCGCGCCGCCGTCCAGCAGCCAGCAGTTCGCCAAATTCGCCCCGTTCGCCCTGATCGGCCTGCTGGCGATCATCGCCATCATCCTCAACCTGCTGCCGAAGCCGACCCCGCCGGCGCTGGCCGCCGACCAGATCCCGGCGCCGCCGAAGAAGTCGGTCGCCGCCTGGTCGCTCGACGTCCTGCTCTGGGGCGGTTTCGCCATCATCCTGATCGCCGCCTTCAACCGCGTCGATCTGCCGAACATCGGCAACCTCTTCTCCAATCCGGAGAAGATGCAGCGCTACGGTCGCGAGTTCCTGAACCCGGACTTCAGCCAGTGGGAGCTGCTGGTCGGCCAGATGTGGCTGACGGTGCAGATCGCCCTGTGGGGCACCTTCCTCGCCGTCTTCCTGGCCGTGCCGCTCAGCCTGATGGCCTCGCGCAACCTGTCGCCCAGCTGGCTGGTCTGGCCGGTGCGCCGCGTGATGGACCTGCTGCGCTCGGTGCCCGATCTGGTCGTCGCCACCCTGTTCATCGTGGCCGTGGGCCTCGGCCCGCTGGCCGGCGTGCTCGCCATCGCCTTCAACACCGCGGGCGTGCTCGCCAAGCTGTTCTCGGAAGCCGTCGAGTCGATCGACAAGGGCCCGATCGAGGGCGTGAAGGCCACCGGCGCCGGCGGCCTGCACGAGATCGCCTGGGGCGTCATCCCGCAGGTGGCTCCGCTGTGGACCTCCTTCGCCCTGTACCGCTTCGAATCGAACAGCCGCGCCGCCACCGTGCTGGGCCTGATCGGCGCCGGCGGCATCGGCCAGACCCTGTTCGAAAGCCTGCAGGCCTTCGAATACGCCAAGGTCTCGACCATCGCGATCATCATCGTCGTGGCCGTCACCCTGATCGACATGCTGTCGCAGGCGATGCGCAAGCGGCTCCTCTGAGCCGTTCGCCATCGGCGTACGAAAAAGCCCGCCCCGTGATCCACGGGGCGGGCTTTCTGTTTCAGGGCTCTGACCCGGGCCTTAGCTCGCGCGCTTCAGATCCGGCGGCGTCGCTTCGTCGGTCAGGATGCGAATGGCTTCCTCGACGGTGACCACCTCCTGCGCCTGCGAGCCGAGACGGCGGATGGCGACCTTGCCTTCCTCGGCCTCCTGCTTGCCGACCACGGCGATGACCGGAACCTTGCCGACCGAGTGCTCGCGCACCTTGTAGCCGACCTTCTCATTGCGCAGGTCGATCTCGGTGCGCAGGCCGGCGGCCTTGAACTTGGCCACCACCTCACGCGCATAGTCGTCGGCGTCGGAGACGATGGTCGCCACGACCGCCTGCGTCGGCGCCAGCCACAGCGGGAAGGCCCCGGCGTAGTTCTCGATCATGATGCCGATGAAGCGCTCGAACGAGCCCAGGATCGCCCGGTGCAGCATGACCGGGCGGTGCTTCTGGCCGTCCTCGGCGATGTAGGTCGCGTCCAGACGTTCGGGCAGGACATAGTCCAGCTGGATCGTGCCGCAGGTCCATTCGCGGCCGATGGCGTCCTTGACGATGAAGTCCAGCTTGGGCGCGTAGAAGGCGCCGTCGCCTTCGGTGACGACCGGCTCGGTGCCGGCGGCGCGGGCGGCCTCGGCCATCAGGGTCTCGGCCTTGTCCCAGAACTCGTCCGTGCCGGCGCGGTTCTCGGGGCGGGTGCCCAGGCTGATGTAGGCCGTTTCCATGCCGAGGTCGGCGTGGACGCTGCGCGCCAGCTTGATGAACTCGGCCGTCTCCTCGACAATCTGGTCCTCGCGGCAGAAGATGTGGGCGTCGTCCTGGGTGAAGCCGCGCACCCGCATCAGGCCGTGCAGCGAACCCGACGGCTCATAGCGGTGACAGGCGCCGAACTCGGCCATCCGCAGCGGCAGCTCGCGGTAAGACCGCTGGCCCTGGTCGAAGATCTGGACGTGGCCCGGGCAGTTCATCGGCTTGAGGGAGAGCTCCTCGCCCTCGACCGTCTCGCAGACGAACATGTTGGGGCGGTACTTGTCCCAGTGGCCGCTCTGTTCCCAGAACTTCCGGTCCAGCACCTGCGGGGTCTTCACCTCGACATAGCCGGCGGCGTCCAGGCGGCGGCGCATATAGGCTTCCAGCACGCGCCACAGGACCCAGCCCTTGGGGTGCCAGAAGACCATGCCCCGGCCCTCTTCCTGCATGTGGAAGAGTTCCATGGCCTTGCCGACCTTGCGGTGGTCGCGCTTCTCGGCCTCTTCCAGACGCTGCATGTGGGCGTCCAGGTCTTCCTTGGTTGCCCAGGCGGTGCCGTAGATGCGCTGCAGTTGCTCGCGCTTGGAATCCCCGCGCCAGTAGGCGCCGGCCAGCTTGGTCAGTTTGAACGCCTTGCCGACGTGGCGCGTCGAGGGGAAGTGCGGCCCCCGGCACAGGTCGATCCAGTCCCCCTGACGGTACAGGGTGATCGTCTCCGTCCCCGGCAGGTCGCGGATCAGCTCGGCCTTGAACTTCTCGCCGCGGTCCTCGAAGAATTTGATCGCGTCCGTCCGTTCCCAGACCTCGCGCTCGAACTTCGCGTCCTTGTCGACGATCTTCGCCATCTGCTTCTCGATGGCCGCGAAGTGGTCCGTCGAGAAGGGCTCCTCGCGGAAGAAGTCATAATAGAAGCCGTCGTCGATGGCCGGGCCGATGGTGACCTGGGTGCCCGGGAACAGCGTCTGCACGGCCTCGGCCAGCACGTGGGCCGTGTCGTGGCGAATGGTCTCCAGCGCCTCGGGGGCGTCGCGCATGATCAGGCGGAAGTCGCCGCCCGTCTCCAGCACGCGGCGCATGTCGCGCTGCTCGCCGTTCAGCTCGGCCAGCACGGCCTTCTTGGCCAGCGACGGTGAGATGGAGGTGGCCACGTCGAACGCCGTGGAGCCTTCGGGATACTGGCGCACGGCGCCGTCGGGGAATTTCAGGTCGATCATCGGTCTGTCTTTTCGGGCGGCGGCGGCACCGGATCATAGGTCCAGTCCAGGCCGCTGAAGGGATGGCATTTACAGAGGCGCCGGACGGTGAGCCATCCCCCCCGGAGCGGTCCGTGCTGGATCAGCGCGTCCCGCCCGTAGTCGGAGCAGGTCGGCCGGAACCGGCACTGCTGCCCGATCAGGGGCGACAGCGTCACCTTGTACCCGCGATGGGCAAGGCGGACGCCGCGTTCGTAGAGGGTATCGCCGAGGGCCATGTCGGTTGCGCTTATCGACCGCGAGGGCGGCTACGACAAGCGATGATCAGGCCGCACCGGCGAGCCTAGTTCGCGTGTCCGGAGTTTTGCGCGCCGTCGCTTGCTGAACAGCCTCCAGCGTCGCCTCGATGGCGACCATGGTCGACGCGTGGCGGGCCGGGTAGTCGGCGACCTGTTTCAGGGCGCGCAGACCCTCGAACCGGCCCTCGGGGCCCTCGCCGCCGGACTTCAGCATGGCCAGCATGGCGTCGCGCGCGGCGGTCAGCTCCGCGACCGAGGCGCCGATCACGCTCTCACCCAGCACGCCCGCCGCGGCCTGACCCAGGGCGCAGGCCTTCACATCCTGCGCGAAGGTGTCGACCTTTCCGTCGGCGTCCAGCGTCACATCGACCACGGCCTTCGAGCCGCACAGCTTGGCGACCCGCTCTCCGGTCCCTTCCGGCGCGGCCAGCCGTCCACTGTGCGGCAGGTTCGCCGCCAGCGTCAGAATGCGCGTGCTGTAGAGCTCGTCGATCATGGGCGGAAAGATAAGGGCTGCGGGCAGGGGAGGGAAGGCGGCGCCTCAGCCGCCCTGCAGCGAACCCCAGGTCCGGGTCGGGGCGGCGGCGGCCTGCTGCCCGCCCGCGGCGTTGCGCGCGTTCAGCCAGGCCAGATTGCTGTCCGCCTGTTCCGGCGGCAGGTCGCGGCGCAGAATTTGTTCCGCCTCGCCCATCTTGCCGGTCAGGCCCAGCACCATGGCCAGGTTCAGCCGCACCTTCAGCGAGGCGCCCGGCTGGGCGGCGGCGCGGCGCAGCAGGGGTTCGGCGGCGGCGTTGTCGCCGCGCGCCATGGCCGAGATCGCCATATTGGTCAGCACGTCGGGATTGTCGGGCGCGATGGCCAGCGCCTGCGCCCAGGCGGCCTGGGCGTCGGCGGAGCGGCGCACCTGCTCATAGGCGGTGCCCAGAAGCGACCACGGGCGCCAGTCACCGGGACGGGCGTCACGCGCCTTCTCCAGCGCCTGGATTCCGTAGAAGGCCTGCCCGCGTGCGATGTGGCCGCGGCCGACCTCGAGCATGGCGTCATAGTTGGCTGGCTGCACCATCAGCACTCGCTGGGCCATGTCCGCCGACTGGTCATAGCGGCCCAGTTCGCGCAGGGCCTGCGCCGCCTTCACACCCGCGATCGGGTCCTGCGGCGAGATTTCGGCTTCCTGCGTCCAGAACACCGAGCGGGTCAGGGCGTCGGCGCGGTCGGCGGCGGCCCGGGCTTCCGCGCTGGCGGGCGGCGGCGGCGTGCGCGGCGCGGCGGGGGCCTCGGGCGAGGGGCCGGCCGTCGGCTGCTGCGCCAGCACGGGCGAGGCGAGGGCGGTGAACAGCAGGACGGTTGCGAGACGGGCGGTCGTGCGCGACATGGAAAGGCGCTCCGGAAAGATCGCCTCAAGAATCGGTCTTTCGCGTCAACTGCTGGTTAACAAAGGCCGCCGCCATGTCCGTTCTTCACCCCGACCTCCTGACCGCCGACGCCACGGGCGCCCTGCCGGTGCGCGTGACGGGCAAGGATCAGGCCCTGTCGGGCGCCGAGGCCGCATGGGCCGCCGCCAATGACTTCGCCGGCAAGGCGGGGCAACTGCTGCTGCTCCCCGGCGCGGACGGCGCCCTGACCGGGGCCCTGTTCGGCGCCGGTGACCGGTTCGAGCCGCTGAGCGCCCGCGCCCTGTCGGTGAAGCTGCCCGCCGGTCTGTGGCGTCTGGAGGGCGTCGAGGGCGAGGCGGCGTCGCAGGCGGCGCTGGCCTTCGCGCTGGGGGCCTATCGGTTTGATCGCTACAAGACCCGGCCTGCGCCCGGCGCCCGCCTGGCCGTGCCCGGCGTGGAGGTCCAGCCCCTGCTCGACATCGCCGCCGCCTGCGCCCTGACGCGCGAGATGGTCGACACCCCCGCCGCCGACATGGGGCCGCTGCAGATCGAGACCATCGCCCGCGAGATCGCCGAAAGTGCCGGGGCCAGCCTGTCGGTCATCACCGGCGACGCCCTGCTGGAGGAGAACTACCCCTCGGTCCACGCCGTCGGTCGCGCCGCTGCCCCTCATCGCGCGCCCCGCGTCATCGAGATCGGCTGGAATCTCGACAGGACCGACCTGCCGCTGGTGGCGCTCGTCGGCAAGGGCGTGGTCTTCGATACCGGCGGCCTGGACCTCAAGCCCGCCGCGGGCATGCGCAACATGAAGAAGGACATGGGCGGCTCGGCCCATGTGCTGGGCCTCGGGCGACTGGTGATGCAGGCCAGGCTGCCGGTGCGGCTGGTGGTGCTGGTGGCGGCGGTCGAGAACGCCGTCTCGGGCGACGCCTTCCGTCCGGGCGACATCCTGAACACCCGCAAGGGCCTGACCATAGAGGTCGGCAATACGGACGCCGAGGGGCGGCTGATCCTCGCCGACGTCCTGACCCGGGCCGCCGAGCACAATCCCGACCTGACGCTGGACTTCGCCACCCTGACCGGCGCCGCGCGGATGGCGCTGGGGCCGGAGCTACCGCCGCTCTACACCGACGACGAGGCGCTGGCCGCCGACATGCTCGCCGCCGCCGCCGCCGTCAGCGACCCCCTGTGGCGCATGCCCCTCTGGCCCGGTTACAAGCCGGCGCTGGAGGCCGAGATCGCCGACCTGCGCAACGACCCCGCCGCCTGGGCCCAGGCCGGTTCGGTCACCGCCGCCCTCTTCCTGCAGAAGTTCGCGCCGACGACCGGCGCCTGGGCGCATCTGGACATCTTCGCCTGGAACCCCCGCGCCCGCCCCGGCTGGCCCGAAGGCGGCGAGGCGCAGGGCTTGCGAGCGGCGTTCGAGATGCTGCGGCGCCGCTTTGCTTAGGTTCTAGGCTCTAGGGATCAGGTTTCAGGAAAGGTGCATCCCCTGGAACCTGACCCCCAGAACCCAGAACCTTCACTCCGTTAACCGCCCCTCCACCACCGCGCGTTAAAACACCGGCTCAACCGGATGAGCCTCGTTTGACCGCAGCCGCCGACATCCTCGACCCCCGCACGACGCTGGCCCGGCCCGATCTGGCCGAGCAGGCGCTGGAGGGCGTGGTCCCCGCCGCGACGTACCGCGCGACCCGGGCGATGCGCTGCACCGCGCCCGTGGCCGATGTGCATGGCGAGACCGGCGCGCGGATCGACCAGCTGATCTTCGGTGAGATTTTCGACGTTCTGGACGCCGACGGCGACCGCCTGTGGGGGCGCGCCCGTCGTGACGGCGTGGTCGGCTGGGTCAGCCGCGCGGACCTGACCGAGGGCGTCGTCCTGCCGGCCGCCCGCGTCGCCGCCGTCGACGCCGCCCTGCCGCTGAACGCCCTCGTCATTGAGGGCGAGGACGCCAGCTTCCAGCCGGTCGGCGATTTCGAGCGCGACCCTGTCGCCGTGGCCGAGCGGCTGCTCGGCGTGCCCCACGTCCCCGGCGCCCGCACCTCGCGCGGCACCGACTGCGCCGGTCTGGTGCAGCAGGCCCTCTACGCCTGCGGCCGCGCTGCCCCCCGCTATCCGGACCAGCAGGCCGAGCTTGGCCGCGAGGTCGCTCGCGCCGAGGCCCGTCGCGGCGATCTGGTGGTCTGGCTGCACGATGATCTGGGGCCGTGGAACGGCCACTCCGCCATTCTGCTGGACGCCGACCGCGTCCTGCACGCCACCGGCCACCATGGGGCGGTAGTCATCGAGCCCCTCGCCGAGGCCGAGGCCCGCTACGCCGCCGACGGCTTCCGGGCGGCGGTGTTCAGAAGGCTGTAGTTCCAGAAGCTATCGTCATCCCGGGGGCGCGTAGCGAACCCCGGGACCCAGCGGCGCCGCGACGGCGGCGAAACACACACTTCGAGAACTGATGCACCGGCGCTCTCGACAGCTTCGCGCTCTCGCGCGCCGCTGGGGCCCGACTTTCGTCGGGATGACGATAGCATCGGTGATGACCCCAACGAAAAAGGCCCCGCTGCTTCCAGCGGGGCCTTCTCGTCTCTGTCTAAACCTAGTGGTTCGACGGTGCGCTGGTCGAGGCCGGCGGCGCGACCGGCGGCGTCTGGGTGGTCGCCGGGACGGCGCCTTCGGCGGCCGGAGCCGCGCCTTCGGTGGCGGCGGCGCCTTCAGCGGGAGCCGCGCCCTCGGCCGGGGCTTCGCCTTCCGCCGGAGCAGCGGCGCCCGGCTGACGGGCGGGGTCCGGCGCCGGGATGGCGATGCCGCCCGAGCCCTGCGTGCGCAGCCAGGCGATCAGGTTGATGCGGGTCTGCTGGTCGCGGATGCCGGCGAACGACATCTTGGTGCCCGGCACATAGCGGGCCGGAGCGGTGATGAACTGATCCAGTTCGTCATAGCCCCAGGTCGGCGCCTCGGCCTTGTGGGCGTTCATGGCGTCCGAATAGGCGAAGCCGGGGCGGTGCATGACCGGACCGCCGACGACGGCCCACAGGTTCGGACCGATCTTGTCGGCGCCGCCCTGATGCGCGTCATGACAGGCCTGGCAGCGGGCGAAGGCGGCTTCACCAGCGGCCAGATCGGCGGTCGGCAGGACGGTGCCCCAGTCGGGCGGCAGGACCACTTCGGCGGGGCCGCCGGCGGCCTCTTCCGGCGCATCGACGAAATAGCCCATCTTCTCGGGGGCTTCGCTGTGATAGATCGCGCCCGTGATCTGTTGAACGCCGATGATGACCAGGGCGGTCGCCAGCGCAGCGCCCAGAATCTTGTTTCCGTTCAGACTGCCGCTCATCGAGTCGTCGCATCCCGTATTGTTATGGCCTTGTCGCACAGGCGACCGGCGAATTCTTGCGTGGCCGTGTCTTACACGCTAGCGCGACCTTCGCAACCGGCCCGGATCGACGTTTCAGCGTGTCCGGCGTTACAGGTCACGAGGCAGTCCGATGAATCCATTGATAATGATTCCCGCTCGCATGGCGGCGACCCGTTTGCCGGACAAGCCGCTGGCCGATATCGGCGGCAAGCCGATGATCGTCCGCGCCTATGAACAGGCCGTCCTGTCTGGACTTCAGGTCGCCGTCGCGGCCGGAGACCAGGCTATCGTGGACGCGATCGAGGCCATTGGCGGCGTGGCCGTCCTGACCGATCCGGACCTTCCCTCGGGCTCGGACCGAATTCGCGCCGCGCTGGAAGCCATCGACCCGGACGGCGCCTTTGACGCGGTGATCAACCTGCAGGGGGACATGCCCTTCGCCGATCCCGGTCTGGCCACCGCCTGCGCCGCCCTGCTGCATGGCCAGCCGGACTGCGACATCGCCACCCTGGTCGCGCCCGAGGCTGACGTCTCCGACCGGTCCAACCCCGATGTGGTCAAGGCGGTGGTGGCCCTGTCGGAAGAGGAGCGCCACGGCCGCGCCCTCTACTTCACCCGCTCGACCCTGTACGGCGACGCCCCCGTCTGGCGGCACATCGGCCTGTACGGCTACCGCCGCGAGGCCCTGCTGAAATTCTGCGCCGCCCCGCCGTCTCCACTGGAGAAGCGCGAGAAGCTGGAACAGCTCCGCGCGCTCGAAATGGGCCTGCAGATCTGGGCCGCCGTCATCGACGAAGCCCCGCTGTCGGTGGACAATCCGGCGGATCTGGAGGCCGCGCGCGAGGCAGCAGGAGTCAGGCAGCAGGCAGCAGATTGACCGCGCCGCTCTGACCCATAACTCCTGCTGCCTGCTGCCTGCTGCCTGCTGCCTCAGACGTCGAACCCATCCACCCACGCCTGGATCAGCGTGCGTGCGATGGCGATCCTCGGCGGCGCCTTGATGCTCGGGTGTGTCCCGGCCAGCACGTCGGCCGCTTCCGCCCGCGTCAGCCACGCCACCGCCTCCAGCTCCGTCTGGTCCGGCCGCGCGTCATCGCTGTCCACCTCGGCGAACAGGCCGATCATCAGCTGGGACGGGAAGGGCCAGGGCTGGCTCGAATGGTAGCGGACCTTCGTCGCCGTCAGCCCGGCCTCCTCGGCGATCTCGCGGGCGCAGCCTTCCTCGATGCTCTCGCCCGGCTCCAGGAAGCCGGCGAGCGCCGACATCCGGCCCTCCGGCCAGGCCGCCTGACGGCCCAGCAGGCAGCGGTCCTCGGCGCCGCCCTTATGGATGACCAGCATGATGGTCACCGGGTCCACGCGCGGGAAATGCTCGGTCCCGCAGGCCGGACAGACCCGCTTCCAGCCGCCCGAGGCGGTCTCGCTGGCCTTGCCGCAGGCGGCGCAGAAGCCGTGTCGCGCCCGCCAGTCGAACAGGCTCTTGGCCAGCCCCGCCATGGCCGCATCGGCGCCCGACAGCACTCCCGCCGCCTCACGCATGTCCATGAAGGCGCCCAGTCCCTGCAGCGGCCCCGCCGCCGGATCGACCGGCCCCTCGACCTCCACCGCGAAGACCGGAGCCTCCTTCCACAGACCCAAAAAGACTTCCCGGTCCGGCACGATGTCGCGGGCGTGGTTCAGCGACAGCCACTGCAGGCGCGGCCCGTCCGCATGGTCCTCGACCAGCGGCTTGCCCTGCCAGATCACCATGGCCAGGGCTTCGGGATTGCCCGCCTGCTCGGCCAGCCAGGCGGGATCGTTCCGTCGATCCCCCGCCCGATCGAGCGGATTGCCGGCGAAGGTGTTCTGGATAGACAGGGGCATGGCCCCGCTTCTAGCAAGGCGGCGCTTGCATCCGCGAGCCGGAATCGTCATATCCCGTCTCGGAGATCGCGGGCGAAGGCTTCGCCAATCTGGTCAGGGCCGGAAGGCAGCAGCCACAACGAATTCCCCTTCGGGTCGCGGTCTCCACCTTCCCTGAAAACTCAGCGGCCCTCGCGCAGGCGGAGCACCGATCGCACGGCGCCCAGCATCAGCACGCGCGCGCCGTCATCCTCCATGGCGAAGGCGACGTAGAGATCCCGCTGTCGGGCGACCGCCTCGATCTCGCCGCCGGCGAATTCCTGCAGCGCCGCTTCCGAGACGTACCGGCCATCGACCCGGGAGTAGAGCCACATCTTCTCTTCGTCCGGTGCGACGGCCCGCGCCCCCACCAGTGCGGTCAGACGCTGCTCGGCGTCCTCAAGCTCGAGCTCCGGCGACATCAGGCTGCAGATTTCCACCACCACGCTTTCGGCGCCCATCATCTCCTCGCCATCGCCCCAGCCGGTCAGCAGCAGTCCGGGCGCGCCGTCTGTCGCCTCACCGGTGGCCGGATTGAAATTGGTGTGCATCACCAACTCCCGGAACATCTCTTCCGCCATGTCGCCGAGCGCTTCGGTCGGGATTTCAGTCCAGCCGCGACGCTTTGCTTCGGCGTGCGCCGCCGGCCTGTCGCCATGGGTGGCGAAACACAGGTCGTGGAAGGTGTCGAACGGCTCCGCCGCGACCGGCGCGGCGAACAGCAGACCGGCGGCCAGCGCGGTCGCGGAAATAACCTTGAACATGTCGATGATCGCTCCCCTTGCCCGGCACGGTAGCACGCCCCTCGGGCCTCACAACCCGTTGACGATGTCGCGGCGTGTCAGACCACCCACAACTCCGTGCCCCAGCCCCTTCGCCCCGGCGCTGCGGCGGGTTAAGACTGGCGCATGAGCGACGTGGACCCGAATCTCGACGGCCCCCCGTGGGACGAAGACGCCCCCGAGGCGGTGGAAGAGCGCGACCCCAACACCGACGACATGTTCGGCGCCCCGCCCGTCGCGCCTGAACCCGCGCCTGAACCTGCGCCCGCCCCTGTGCAGGCCGCCGCGCCCCCCGCCGCTTCCAAACCCGCACCCGCCGCTGAACCCGCCGAGGGCGATGACGCCGCCTATCAGGTGCTGGCCCGCAAATACCGCCCGCGCACCTTCGAGGACCTGATCGGTCAGGAGGCGATGGTGCGCACCCTGACCAACGCCTTCGCCACGGGCCGCATCGCCCACGCCTTCATGCTCACCGGCGTGC
Organism: Brevundimonas sp. GCM10030266; assembly: GCF_042666595.1. Classification (NCBI taxonomy): domain Bacteria; kingdom Pseudomonadati; phylum Pseudomonadota; class Alphaproteobacteria; order Caulobacterales; family Caulobacteraceae; genus Brevundimonas; species Brevundimonas sp. GCM10030266. The sequence goes on along the minus strand of NZ_JBHTCY010000001.1, from coordinate 340,476 downwards.
GGGGGGTCGGCAAGACGACCACGGCCCGCCTGCTGGCCCGCGCCCTGAACAACGAGACCGACGTCATCGACCGCCCGTCGCTGGAGCTGTCGGCCAACGGCGTGCACGACGCCGCCATCATGGCCGGCCAGCACATGGACGTCATGGAGATGGACGCCGCCAGCCACACCGGCGTCAACGACATCCGCGATATCCTTGAAAGCGTCCGCTACGCCCCGGTCGAGGCGCGGTACAAGGTCTATGTCCTCGACGAGGTCCACATGCTGTCGACGCAGGCGTTCAACGCCCTGCTGAAGACGCTGGAGGAGCCGCCGCCCCACGCCAAATTCATCTTCGCCACCACCGAGATCCGCAAGGTCCCGGTGACCATTCTGTCCCGCTGCCAGCGTTTCGACCTGCGCCGCGTCGAGCCGGAAATCCTCGTCGAACACCTCGGCCGGGTCGCCGATCGCGAAGGCATGAAGATCGAGCAGGAGGCGCTGGCCCTGATCGCCCGCTCGGCCGAGGGCTCGGTCCGCGACGGCCTGTCGCTGCTCGATCAGGCCCTTGTGCAGGGCGAGCGCGGCGAGACGGTCCAGGCCACGGTCGTGCGCGACATGCTGGGTCTGGCCGATCGCACCCAGACCATCGCCCTGTTCGAGGCGATCATGGCCGGCCGCACACCCGAGGCGCTGGAGCTGTTCCGCACCCTCTACGGCTATGGCGCCGATCCGGTGCAGGTGACCAACGACCTGCTCGAGCATTGCCACGCCGCCTCGGTGGCCAAGATGCTGGGGCCCAACGCCACCCGCCTGCCCAATGATCAGGCCCAGAAGCTGACGGCGCTCGGCGCGGTCATCTCGGCCGGAACCCTGTCGCGCACCTGGCAGATGCTGCTCAAGGCGCTGGACGAGGTCCGGCGCGCGCCCAATCCCGCCGACGCCGTGGAGATGGCCATCGTGCGTCTGGCCTATGCCGCCGATCTGCCGGGACCCGAGGAGGCGCTCAAGGCCCTGCGCGACGGCGAACCGGTCGGCGGCGGCCCCGGCTCGGGCCAGCGCGTCGGCGGCGGGGGAGGCGGCGGCGCGTCCGCCCAGCTAGCCGCCCGACCCATGGCTGCGCCCGCCCTGCCGGACCCCCAGTCCTTCGAGCAGGTCGTCGCCCTGATCGGCGAGAAGCGCGAGGTCGGCCTGCAGATGGACGTGCAGCGCTTCGTCAAGCCGGTGGCCTTCAAGCCCGGCGCCATCACCTATGAAAGCGCGCCCGGCGCCCCGTTCGATCTGGCCCGGCGCCTGTCCGGCCGTCTGCGCGAATGGACCGGCCGCACCTGGCTGATCGCCGCCAACGGCCAGGGCGGCGGCGAGACCATCATCGAGATCGACAAGAAGAGACGCGCCCAGGAGCGCGCCGAGGTCGAGGCGGACCCCTTCGTCGTGGCCATCATGGAAGCCTTCCCGGGCGCGAAGATCGGCGAAATCCGCGTCACCGCCGCGCCGGTGGAGCTGCCGGTGATCCCGGACGAATCGGACGAGGAAGACTGAGGGGCAGGGGCGGCTTCCGACCCGTTTCGGGTGTTGAGGCGCAAGCCGGTTTCCATGGTGTATAAGAACCGCGTGTCTTCGAGGGGAGGCGTCTTGCAGAAGCTCGATCCATACTCCCGGAAAGCCTTGGCGGTTGTAGCCGCTTTCCTCTGCCCAGGGCTGTTTGTCGCCCTCCTGAGTCCAATCCTCAGCCCCTCGGATTGGAACCCTGGCGGCCTCAACATCGGAGTAGTCGATTTCATTGTTGCCGCCGCGGGGCATTCTCTCCTTGGTGCACTGTTTGGTTCGCCTGTTATATTGATGTCGTTTCTAATTTGGGCCGTGCTTCATAGACTCGAGCTTGTGAGAGGCTGGATATTCGGCCTCCTTGGCGCGATATTGGGCGCGCTTGTCGTTCTACTTCTGACGAGCGACTTCGATAGTGTGCATTGGGGCTTCTTCCGCGTCTTTTGTGCTGCGGGGCTTTTCACAGGCTTGATCGTCTGGATGATCGCATATGGTTGGCGCCGTCCCGTGGCAGCCAGTCTCTGACCACCCTTGGGCGAAGTTCGGCTCTCGCCCCATAGCAGCCGTCCACTGCATCCGCTTTTGGGCCAGCCCCGGAACCCTTGTCATCCCGGACGCCGCGAAGCGGTGATCCGGGACGCTCCGACCTGAAACACAAGACGCCCGGACGCTGCGTCAGCAGCGATCCGGGCGACAGGTAGACGCGGGAGCGATGGCCGCCCGTCTCCCGGATAACCGCTACGCGATTTCCGGGAGGGAAGGCGTTGGGGCATCCCGTCCCGTCCCGTCTCTCCGCTTCGCTTCGGCCGGGATGACAAGGGCCTCGACCCTAGAGGATCTGCGACGCCTCTTCGAACGCCAGTCGCGGCGAGCGCGGGAACAGGTTCTCGTCCGAGCCGTAGCCCAGGTTCATGATGAAGTTCGGCTCGACGTTCGAGTTCGGGAAGAACTCGGCCTTCACCGCCGCGGCGTCGAAGCCCGACATCGGTCCCACATCCAGACCCAGCGCCCGCGCGGCGATGGTCAGATAGCCGCCCTGCAGCGAGCTGTTGCGGAAGGCGCTCTCGCGGCGCATCGCTTCGTCGCCGAACCAGTCCTTGGCGCCCGGGGCGTGCGGGAACAGGACCGGCAGGGTCTCGGGGAAATCCAGGTCCTGGCCGATGATCACCGTCACCGGCGCCTGGGCCGTCTTGGCCCGGTTGCCTTCGCTCATCAGCGAGATCAGACGCGCCTTGGCTTCCGGCGAGGTGACGAAGACGAAGCGGGCCGGGGTGTTGTTCACCGCCGTCGGGCCGAATTTGGTCAGGTCGTACAGCTTGCGCAGCAGGGCCTCCGGCACGGGACGATCCGTCCAGCCGTTGCGGGTGCGGGCTTCGGTGAAAAGTTGGGCAAGGGCGGCGTCGGAAAGCGGGGCGTCGCGGTCGGTCAGAGCGTCAAAGGCCATCGAATGGTCCCTCCTGAAAATCAACTGCAACAGCAGCGGATGCGAAATAGGCGGGCGCGCTCCGGTCGCCAAGGGGTTCTGGAACATTTTCTGTTGCGGATCGACGTTCGGTCGCGCTCAAACCCCCTGTCGCCAGCGCGGCGAACCGCCTATCTAGGGAGCATGAAAGACCTCAACGCCCTTATGCAGCAGGCCCAGCAGATGCAGCAGCGTCTGCAGGACGCCCAGGCCCGAATGGCCGACACCGTCGCCTCCGGCACCTCCGGCGGCGGCCTCGTCACCGTGTCCCTCAAGGGCGCGGGCGAGATCACCGGCATCGCGATCGACGACAGCCTGATGGCTCCCGGCGAGGGCGAGATCCTGGCCGACCTGATCGTCGCCGCCCACGCAGACGCCAAGCGCAAGCTGGACGAGGCCAACGGGGCCCTGATGCGCGAGGCCGCCGGCCCGATGGCGGGGATGAACATCCCCGGCATGCCCAAACTCTTCTGATGGGCCAGGCCCTGCGGACGACCTGCCCCTGCTGTGGCTACCAGACCCTCGCCGAGGGCTGGGGGTCGTCCGAGGTCTGCCCGATCTGCTGGTGGGAGGATGACGGCGCCCAGCTGGGCAATCCGCTCCTGCGGGACGGCGCCAACGCCGTCAGCCTGGCCGAGGCCCAGATCTATTTCATCACCGCCGGGGTCAGCGATCCGCGCTTCTCGGCCCACGTTCGCCCGCCGGCCGACGATCTCGCCGACCCGGCCTGGCGTCCGCTGGACGGCCCGCGGGACCTGCAGGGTCGAAGCGTCGGCGCGCCCTACTGGCTGGAAACCTGATGGCCGCCTCCGCCGGACCTGAGATCGAACGCCTCATCAGCCTGCTGGCCAAGCTGCCGGGCATGGGCCCCCGCTCGGCCCGCCGCGCGGCGCTGGCCCTGCTGAAGAAGCGCGAGCAGTTGCTTGTCCCCCTCGCGGCCTCGCTCGCCGAGACGGCCGAGAAGGTCACCTCCTGCAGCGTCTGCGGCGCGCCGGACACCCGTAATCCCTGCTCCATCTGTTCGGACGGCGCCCGCGACAACGGCCTGATCTGCGTGGTCGAGGAGGCCGGCGCCCTGTGGGCCATGGAGCGCTCCGGCGCCTTCCGCGGCAAATACCATGTGCTGGGCGGCCTGCTGTCGGCGCTCGACGGCGTCGGCCCGGACGCCCTGCGGGTGGCCGAACTGGTCGGGCGGGTGCGCGGCGGCGAGGCGCGCGAGGTGGTGCTGGCCCTGCCCGCCACCGTCGACGGCCAGACCACGGCCCATTACCTCGCCGAACGCCTCGCCGGTGACGGCGTGGAGATCACCAGCCTCGCCCGCGGCGTCCCCGTCGGCGGCGAACTGGACTGGCTGGACGACGGCACCATCGTCCAGGCGCTCAGGGCCAGACGTCCGGCCTGATCGGGCGTACGACCAGAAATGACGCATCGGGCGGGCATGATGTGCGCATGACCCTCCTCGGTATTCCTTGCCTCGCCGCCTGCCCGCTCCCGGCCGATAGACGGGATAGACGGGATAGACGGCATAGACGGTGTATTTCGCCCGTCTCCACCGTCTCCCGTGTCTCGTCTTCCCATCGCCGTGGCGCAGGCCTCCGACTCCCGGTAAGGAACGGAGCATGAACGCTTCTCTCGTCGCCGCCATCGCCGCCGCCGTTGTCGCCCTGATCGCGCTTGCATGGGCCTTGATGGAGCGTCGCCGCGCCGCCGCCGCCGACGCCCGGGCGTGGGATCTGTCCCAGCGCTTCGCCGCCACCGAGGCCCGGCTGCACCTGGCCGAGGACGCCGCCGCCACCCAGACCGAACTCCTGCGCGCCCAGGCCGCCCAGTCGGCCCAGACCGCCGCCGAGGAGATGCTGAAGCGCACGGACGAGACCTTCCGCAACCGCGAGCTTCTGGCCCAGCAGCGGATGGACGCCCAGCTCAAGCCGGTCGCCGAGACCCTGGCCAAATTCCAGGAGCACGTGGCCGCGCTCGAGAAGACCCGCGCCGAGGAGACCGGCGGGCTGAAGGAACAGCTGGCCCAGCTGATGACCGCCTCCACCGCCACCCGCGACGAGGCCCGCAAGCTGACCGAGGCCCTGCGCGGCAATACCGGCCGTCGCGGTCGCTGGGGTGAACAGACCTGCCGCAATGTGCTGGAGGCCGCCGGCATGGCCGGTCGCTTCGACTTCGAGGAGCAGAACTCCTCCGCCAATGACGAGGGCCGTCAGCAGCGACCCGACTTCATCGTGCGCCTGCCCGGTGGCGGCATGTTCGTCATCGACGCCAAGGTGCCGCTGGCCTTCGACGACAGTCTCGATCAGGGTGATGAGGAGACGCGCGCCCACGCCCGTTCGGTCCGCATCGCCAACAGCCTGAAGACCCACATGCGTCAGCTGGCGTCCAAGGCCTATCAGGACCAGTTCAAGCCCAGCCCGGACTTCGTCGCCCTGTTCGTGCCCGGCGACGCCTTCCTCGCCGCCGCGCTGGACCACGAGCCGAACCTGCTGACCGACGCCATGGCCTCGCGCGTGGTCATCGTCACCCCGACCACCCTGTTCGCCCTGTGCAAGGCCGTCGCCTACGGCTGGCGCGCCGAGGAGCAGGCGAAGAACGCCGAGGACGTCGCGAAGCTGGGCAAGGAGCTCTACAAGCGTCTGTCCGTCATGGGCGGCCACGCCGCCTCGGTCGGCAAGGCGCTCGACGCCGCCGTCAATCGCTACAACCAGTTCGTCGGCTCGCTGGAGAGCCAGGTCATGGTCTCGGCCAAGCGGTTCGAGGACCTGCAGGTCGACCACGAGGGCAAGGACATCCCGGAGCTGCCGCCGGTCGAGCCGTCGCCCCGGACGCTCAGCCGTCCGGAGCTGGTCGAAAGCGCCCGCCTCAGCCTGACGGATAACGGATAGGACAAGTCTTGGCGTCTAATTGACAAGGGCGCTTGACAAGTTCTGACGCTGTTGTAAAACACCCTTGTCAAACAGACATGGGAGCTTGTCATGGCGTCGTCCGCCAAACCCAAACCGCCGATCGCGGGGCCGAAGGCCTTCCTGCTGATCATGGGCTTGTCCGGTCTCGCCGGCCTGCTGGCGGGCATCGCCAGCATCATGACCGACAACCTGCCCGGCGTGACCGGCTTTGTCGTCAACCTGCTGATCAACGGTACTGTCATGGCGATCGCCATGGGGCTGTGCGTCTGGTGGTGGCGGCGGATCGACGAGGCCGCCCGCGAAGCCCACAAATGGGCCTGGTGGTGGGGCGGCTGCTCCGGCATGGCGGTCGGGGGCGCGGTGCTCCTGACGCTGCTGAGCCGCGAGGACCAGACTATCCTGACAGGCCTGACGTCGAACGAGGTCCTGGCCTTCGGCATGACCCTGACGCTCGGCTTCCTGCTGGTCGGCTACACGATCGGCTGGGTCGCCTGGTGGGCGCAGCGCCGGTGAGGGCCCCGTCATGAACAACCGTCTCAAGGTCCTTCGCGCCGAGCGCAACTGGAGCCAGGCTGACCTGGCCGAGGCCCTCGGCGTGTCCCGCCAGACCGTCAACGCGCTGGAGACGGGTCGCTACGACCCCTCCCTCCCGCTCGCCTTCAAGATCGCCCGGGTTTTCGAACAACCCATCGAATCCATCTTCTCGGAATAGGAGACAGCCATGTCCCGCCTCTTCCCCGCCTCCATGCCCGATTGGGCCCGCGGCCTGCTCAAGGCCGCCGGTGCGGGCGCCGTCTGCGGCGCGCTCGGCTACCTCGCCGGCCATGTCGCCGCCGACTACTTCCCGGGTCTCGAGCCCGACTTCTCGGGCGTCCGCTGGGCCGATATCGTCGCTGGCCTGCTGGCCGTCATCCTGCTGATCGCCGGCGCCGCGACCTGGGCCATCACCCTGAACCGCGCCGGTCTCGGCCGGATGCTCAAGCTTGAAGGGCCTGCCGGTGACGACGAGATCCGCACCGCCCGCATCCAGGCGGCCGTGACCGGCCTGTCCGCCGTCATCCTGCCTCTGCCGATGATCCTGTCCGGCCTCGCCGTCGCCCCTTGGGCCGGTCTTGCCGGGGTTGGCTTCCTGCTGGCCGTACACACCATCCTGAACCTGCAGCTCTACCGCTCGGTGGACGAACTGTTCCGCCGCACCGTGGTCGAGGCCGGGGCCGTGACCTTCTGGCTGGGGCAGGGGCTGTTGTTCCTCTGGGCCGCCGCCGAGCGCCTCGCCGTCGCCCCGCCGATCACCGCCTGGGATGTCTATGTCGTCCTGATGGGCGTCTATCTGGTGGTCTCCATGATCGTGACCATGCGTCGCGGCCTGGCCTGATCGCCTCGTCCAACCGCTTTTCTTCCCCGAACCGCCTTTCAAGGAGAGACTTCCAATGACGCTCGCCTCACGCCTGAAAACCACCGCCGCCGCCGCTGGCCGCAACGCCCTCGGCGCCATGCTGGGCCTCGGCCTGGCCGCCGCCATCGCCTTCCAGCCGGTCCAGGCCCTCGCCCAGACCGCCGCGCCGACCGCCGCCCCCGTCGCAACGCCCCGGGCCGAGGGCGCCGGTCCGGCCCTCTGGGTCATCCGCGATGCGGACTCGACCATCTATCTGTTCGGCACGGTCCACGTCCTGCGTCCCACCACCGGCTGGGCCACCGACCGCGTCGACCAGGCCTTCGACAGCGCCGACCAGATCTGGTTCGAGGTCACCAACCCCGATGACACCGCGAGCATGATGCCGCTCGTCCAGCGTCTTGGCCTGTCGCCGCAGACCCCGCTGTCCAGCCTGCTGAACGCCGAGGAGAACGCCGACCTCCAGGCCGCCGCCGCCTCGATCGGCGTCCCGGCCGCCCAACTGGACATCTACCGTCCGTGGCTGGCGGGCCTGACCCTGTCGATGGCCCCGCTGGTCAAGGCGGGTTACGATCCGGCGTCGGGTGTCGAACTGGTCCTGAAGGCCCGCGCCCAGGCCGCCGGCAAGCCGCTCCACGGCTTCGAGACGCTCGAGGAGCAGGTGGGCCTCATCGCCGGCCTGCCGGATGACGCCCAGCTCGACTTCCTGCGCAGCACGCTGGAGACCTTCGACAACGCCACGGTCGAGCTGGACCGTCTGGTCGGTTCGTGGGCCGCTGGCGATGTCGCGGCCATCGAACGCTATGCCGTCGACGAGATGAAGGAAGACAATCTGGTCGTCTATGACACCCTGCTGACTCGCCGGAACGTCAACTGGGCGGGCCAGATCCAGACCCTGCTGGAGGGCTCGGGCACGGCCTTCATCGCCGTCGGTGCGGCGCATCTGGTCGGCGATGACAGCGTCCAGTCGATCCTGGCCCAGCGCGGCGTCACCGCCACGCGGGTCGAGTAACCGGCGCGCTGTCGCCTTCGGGACGCATCAGGGCTGGATGCGTCCCGGCAGGCTCAGATCGCCCGAGGCGACGTCGAACACGTCCGAGATGCACAGCAGGGGGGCGTGAAGGTTGGCGTTGACCAGCAGGGCCGAGGTCACGCCGTCGAACCTGACCCCCTCGGGGGCGCCGATGACCCCGGCGGGGATGCGCACCGTGACCAGATCCCCGCCCAGCCGGGTCGGATAGTCCGGACTGTCGATCAGCAGGGGGACATTGGGCCAGGTCGCGGGCACCCGGGGCGTGGTTCCCGCCGGGATGTCGCGCACCTTCAGGGCGCCCGGACCGCAGGCCTCGTCCGGAACCAGCACCACCCAGTGCGGATGCCAGACGTGGCGATTGACCCCGCCATAGGCCGCGTCGTCGAAGTCGGGATGGAAGGTGACCGCGAGCGCCAGAATGCCCTGATCGCTCTCGAACCCGACCGACGCGCTGTCCAGCGAGGTCGGCCAGACATAGCTGAACACAGCGCTGCCGGCGAACTGGCCGACCGCCTTGGGCTTCACTTCCCCGGCCTCGCCCCGGACCTGGACGGTGAAGACCACATCGGCCCCCTCCGACCTGACATCGGTGCGGACGATATCGAAGGCCGCCGTCTCGGCGGGCTGGGGCGGGGAGGTGATGGCCTGGGCCGCCGCGGCGCAGGGCAAGATCAGGGCGGCAAGGCAGGCGAGGAGGCTCAGGGCGTTCATCGGGCGTCTCCTGTGGAGGGCGAAAGGGGAGCGTCAGCTTCGGATAAAGGCCAGCAGGTCCGGGTTCACGACGTCCGGATTGATCGTGCACAGGCCATGGCCCAGCCCGTCGTAAATCTTGGTCGTGGCGTTCCGCAGCAGGGGGGCGGACAGGCGGGCCGAGGCGCCGATGGGGACGATCTGGTCGTCCGTCCCGTGCATCACCAGCGTCGGCACGGCGATGGCCTTGAGGTCGTCGGTGAAGTCGGTCTCCGAGAAGGCCTTGATGCAGTCGTAGTGGGCCTTGGCCCCGCCCATCATGCCCTGCCGCCACCAGTTGGCGATCACGCCTTCCTGCGGCTGGGCGCCCGGGCGATTGAAGCCGTAGAAGGGGCCGCTGGGCACGTCGCGATAGAACTGGGCGCGGTTGGCGACCAGCGCCGCGCGGAAGCTGTCGAACACCTCCAGCGGTAGACCGCCCGGATTGGCCGGCGTCCGGACCATCAGCGGCGGGACCGCGCCGATCAGCACCGCCTTGGCGACCCGTCCGCCTCCGCCGTGGCGGGCGACATAGCGGGCGACCTCGCCGCCGCCGGTCGAGTGACCGATGTGGATCGCGCCGCGCAGATCCAGCGCGCTGGCCAGCGCCGCGACGTCGGCGGCATAGGTGTCCATCTCATTGCCGGTCCAGGTCTGGTCCGAACGTCCGTGTCCGCGGCGATCATGGGCGATCACCCGATAGCCCTCGGCCAGGAAGAACAGCATCTGGTTGTCCCAGTCGTCCGCACTCAGCGGCCAGCCATGGTGGAAGACGATGGGCGTGGCGTCCTTGGGCCCCCAGTCCTTGTAGAAGATCCGCGTGCCGTCGCTGGTGGTGATGAAGGACATGGTCTGCTCTCCGGAATGGATCGGGGGAATGGCCGAGGCCGAGGCCTGACCGGGCAGGGCGGTCGCCAGTCCAAGCGCGCCGGCCCCGAGGAGCAGGCCTCGACGCGAGGCGTCCGTGGCGGCGGTGGCGGGCTCTGGGGACATGGTCGGGCTCCGACTGGGTTGCAGTAGAAGGATCGCCGACGGTTCCCGCGCTGAACACTCGGCCATTCGGCCACGCCCCTTCACCTTTGGTATTATGGACGCCACGCTGTGGACGTACTGTGATCGCCCAAGGCGTGGGGGCGTCGAGGTTCGGGCGGGGCGATGAACGACGGGATCAGATCTGGCGGCGCCGGGAAGGAGGTCTTCTCGCTCTGGCCGACACCGGACGACTTCGACCGGTCGCCCGGCGCGGCCGTGCCCGACTGGGTCGTCAACCGCCCAGCTCCCGACCGTCTGCCGGTCAGCCGCACCGAGGTCGCCATGGTCGGGGCGCTGGGCGTGATGTTCCTCGGCGGCGCCCTGGCCCTGATCGCGGGCGAGACGCAGGCTTTCCTGTGGGGCGCCGGCGCGGTCATCCTTCTGGTCGGCCTGATGCTGTCCCGCCGTCAGAGGCGCGCCGAGGCCGTCGAGGCGCACTGGCGCGCCACCCTGTTCGAGCGTCCCGGACTGTCCCTCTGGCGCGAGGACTGGACCGCCGTGGGAGAGGCGATCCGGGATCTGAAGCTGGCGGGGGTGCACGATATCGGCGCCTGGTATGCGGCGCGGCCGGACGAGGCGCGGGCGCTCCGCCGGCGGGTCATGGTCAAGGACGTGAACGCCTTCGCGGTCCGCATGATGGGCGCGGGGTCGAAGGCCGATCTGATCGGACCGCTGGACCGGCTCCTGCCGGACAGTGACCAGACCTTCGGCCAGTGGCTGGTCGCCTTCGGGCGCGGCGACGCCTTCTACCGGTCCGAAACCCATATCGTCCGGCCGGACGGCTCACATCTGGACTGCCTGTTCACCGCCGCCCTGCCGACGACCCTGGATGGCTTCCGGGACATCCTCGTCACCGCCCTGGACGTCACCGATTACAAGCGGCTGCAGACCCGGCTGGTCGAGGCCCAGACGGAGGCGGCGCGCGCGTCCCGGATTTCCACCGTCGGGGCGCTGACGGCCTCCATCGCGCACGAGGTCAACACGCCCCTGGCCTCCATTCTCGCCAATGTGCAGGCGGCGCTGCGCTGGCTCCGTCGGGACGCGCCCAACCTGCCGGAGGCCGAGCAGGCGCTGGATCGGGCCGTGGTGGACGCCAGCCGCACCCAGGAGGTGGTCGGTCGAACCCGCGACTTCCTCAGCGCCTCGCCGCCGGACGTGCAGCCGATCGATCTGGCGGAGACCGCGCGTGTCGCCGCCATCCTGATCGACCGCGAGCTCCGGCTGCACGACGCCTCCGTGCATCTGGACGCCGCGGAAGACCTGCCCAGGGTGCTGGCGGACCCGGTCCAGATGCAGCAGGTGCTTGTGAACCTGATGGTCAACGGCCTGCAGGCCATGACCGCCGGTCCCGCGCCGCGGGATCTGAACGTTCAGGTGCGCGCGGTGGAGGACAGGGTCCAGATCGCCGTCACCGACCACGGACCGGGCGTGGCCCCGCACCTGCGCGCCCATCTGTTCGAACCGTTCATCTCGGGCAGGCCCGGCGGCATGGGAATGGGGCTGGCCATCTGCCGCAACACCGTTGAGGCGCTGGGCGGACGCATCTGGCTGGAGACGCGCCCGGGGCCGGGCGCCACCTTCGTCGTCAGCTTGCCGGCGCCGGGCTCTGCTCCGGATGCGTAAGCCGGTCGGCCATCCGCACCCAGTCCGCCAGGGTGATCGCCTTCATCTTCTGCATCGCCGACTTGCGGTGGGTCTTGATGGTGGCCTCGCTCAGCGACAACTCGGCCGCCGCCTGCTTGTTCAGCCGTCCCGCCGTGACCAGCGTCATCACCTGTCGCTCGCGCGGCGAAAGGCTGGCGTAGCGGCGCTCCAGTTCGGCGGCGTTCTCCCGCTCCCCCAATCGCGCCTGATCGCGCGCGACGGCGGCGACGACGGCGTCGAACAGGTCCTGGTCCCGCACCGGCTTGGTCAGGAAGTCGACCGCGCCGGCCTTCATGGCGCGAACGCTCATGGCGATGTCGCCGTATCCGGTCATGATGATGACGGGCTGCTGCAGTCCCTGCGCCGCCATACGCCCCTGCAGGTCCAGGCCGTTGCCGTCCGGCAGGCGCACATCGACCAGTACGCAGCCCGCCCGCTCGCCCTTGTCAGCGGCCATGAAGGCCTCGATGGAGCCGTGTTCCATCGTCTCGTAGCTCATCGAGCGCAGCAGGCCCCGGAGGGCTTCCCGGAGCAGGCTGTCGTCATCGACGATGTGGATCAGCGGCGGCATGGCGAGCGTCGGTTGGGAGGCGGACAGCCCAAGCTTGCACCAATACGGTCGCGCAGTCTTTTCAAGGTTTGCGGTTTCCATTTCGCTCCGGGGTTGAACCTCGGTCGCAAACGCGGTTCCCTGCCCGTCGTCGGGAGGGGCTGATGGACGGCCACGGCGCGGCGAAATTCAGGGACGCCAGTCTTCTGGCGACATCAGCGGATCGGCCCTGGACGCTGATCGCCGCCGAAATCCGCAGCCATGGCGCGGGCGAGATCGGCGCATTCACCCCGCGCAACGCCGAGATCACCCAGATCCTCCGGGACGACCAGTCCGCGGTGTCGTCCCGCGCTTCCGGCGGCGTCCGGCAGGAGGTGTCGGCCACGCCGGGCACCACCTGGCTCTGCCCGGCCGATATCCAGGAAGAGGCGACACGCCTGTCCGCCGATATCCCCAGCGTGCTGCACGTCTACATCCCCCGGCACAGCTTCCTGCTCGGCGAAGTGGGCACGCTCGGCTTCCGGGCGCAGGACCTGCGCTATCAGGCCCGGGTCGACAACCCCCGTGTTCTGGACCTGCTCCGGCGTATCCGGTGCGAACTGGTCGGGGAGGGCGCCGCCGGCGGCCTGCAGATGGACGCGCTCGCGGTGGACCTGATCGCGACGCTCGCGGCGGATCATGCCGAGCAGGCCCGCCCCGCCGTCCTGCACAGGGGCGCGGGGCTGCTCGACCAGCGCCGGCTGGAACGCGTCCTGGCCTACATCAACGACAACCTTGAACGCGACATGACCCTGACCGACATGGCCGAGGTCGCCTGCGTCAGCGTCTTCCACTTCGCGCGGGCCTTCCAGTCCACCCTCGGCATCACGCCGCACGCCTATCTGAGCGCGCGTCGTCTGGACCGGGCCAAGCAGCGACTGGCCCACGGCGCCGACAGCCTGGGGGACATCGCCCTGGCCTGCCGGTTCTCCAGCCAGGCCAATTTCACCCGCGCCTTCACCCGGGCGGTCGGCGTCAGCCCGGGCCGCTATCGTCAGGCGATGTCGACAGGCTGACGGCCGCCGGTTTCATCCTTTTGGATGAATGGTCCGGCCTCGGGAGACGTGGCACCCTCCGCCGGGGAGGGACCGGATTGCCTGAGGCTGTCATTCATGTGGTCGATGACGACCAGCCTGTGCGCGAGGCGGTGCAGGCCCTGCTCGAGTCCGTCGGTCTGGAGGCGCGGGGCTATGGTTCGACGTCGGAATTCATCGAGGCGCGCGGCTGGACCGGTCCCGGCTGCGTCCTGCTGGACGTGCGTCTGCCCGGCGGCAGCGGGATGGAGTTCCATGGCCGTATGGCCGGGCTGGGCATCCATCTGCCGGTGATCTTCATGACCGGGCACGGGGACATCCCCATGTCGGTCCAGGGCATGAAGGCCGGGGCGGTCGATTTCCTGACCAAGCCGTTCCGCGACCAGGATCTGCTGGACGCCGTTTCGGTGGCGCTGGACCGGGATCGCGCGCGCCGCGCCTCGGACGCAGACGGCGATGACCTGCGCGCCCGCTATGCGACCCTGTCCCAGAGGGAGCGCGAGGTGATGCAGCGGGTCAGCGCGGGGCTGATGAACAAGCAGGTCGCGGGCGACCTCGATATCAGCGAGGTCACGGTGAAGATCCATCGGGGCTCGGCCATGCGCAAGATGGGCGCCCGGTCCCTGCCGGACCTCGTGCGGATGGCGGACCTGCTCGCCCGGATCGCGGACTAACACGAGAGTATGATTTCGCAGTCGATCATTCGCGGTCATGTTCGCCCGGCCCTTCCGGCGCCTGTGAAAGACCGTCAGCTTGCCTCTCAGCTCTTCCGTATCTGTCGTGGAGGACGACGACTCGCTGAGGATCGCCATGTCGGGCCTGCTCGACTCCCTCGGTTACCGCGTGACCACCTATGCCTCGGCCGAGGCCTTCCTGGACGATCCGGAGGCGTCGCGCAGCGACTGCATCATCACCGACATCCAGATGCCGGGCCTCAGCGGCATCGAGCTGAAGCAGCGCCTCGACCGGCTTGGCGTGACGACGCCGGTGATCATGGTCACGGCCCGCACCGAGCCGGTCCTGCACGCGCGCGCCCGGGCCAGCGGCGCCATCTGCGTGCTGCAGAAACCCTTCCAGGAAGCCGACCTCGTGCGCTGCATAGAGGGCGTGCTGGCGGCCTGATCTGTCCCGGCCCGGGGCGTCGGCGATGAGCACGGAGCTCTACCTCCCCCTGATCCGCGACACCGTCGTCGTCTGGGACGAACAGGGGCGCGTCCGCGTCTGGAACGACGCCGCGGCGGCGCTCTATGGCCTCTCTGCGACGGAGGCGGTCGGCGCGACTGTGGAGTCCTTGCTGGGCGTGGCACCCCCGGAGCAGGCGCAGGCGGTCGTCGAACGGCGCGGCGCCGACGGGCGCCGTCTGCTGATCGACGCGACCTGGACGCACAGGCCGGGATCGGACGGCCGGACCGAAACGGTGGAGATCGGCCGCGACATCACCGGCCAGCGGGCGGTCGAGGATCGGCTGAAGCGGTCCGAGCTTCGCTACAGCAGTCTGTTCCAGGCCATGGCCGCCGCCTTCTGGGAGCTCGACTTCTCGCCCGTCGGCGGAATGCTGATGGCGTTGAAGGCCGAGGGTGTCGAGGATCTCCCCCGCTATTTCGACGACAACCCCGCCTTCGTCCGCGAGATGATGCGGCGGACCCGGGTGGTCGATGTGAACGACACCACCCTGACCCTGTTCGGCATCGGCGCGCGCGAGCACCTCGCCGGCTCGGTCGAGCCCTACTGGCCCGAGAGCAGCAGCGCCGTCTATGCTGCGGCGGTGAAGGCCGCGATCAGCCGCAGCGGTCACTATATGACGGAGACCCGGCTGCGCCGTCGGGACGGCAGCGAGTTCGACGCCCTGTTCACCGCCGCCTTCCCGCATGAAGGTCTGGTGCAGGGCGCGCTTCTGGTCGGGGTGATCGACATCTCCGAACGCCTCGCCGCCCAGGCTGATCTTCGGCGGCTGCAGGACGAGTTCGCCCACGCCGCCCGCGTGTCGATGCTCGGCGAACTGGCCGCCTCGATCGCGCATGAGGTCAACCAGCCGCTCGCCGCCATCTCCACCAATGCGGCCGCCAGCCTGCGCTGGTTGTCCCGTGACACGCCCGACGTGGAGCGCGCGGTCGCCCTGACCTCCCGCATCGGCGCCGACGCCCAGCGCGCCGCGGATGTGATCGCGCGGGTCCGCGGCATGGCGGCCAAACGCACCGCCGCGCGCGAGACCCTCCCGGTGCGCGAACTGGTCGACGAGACCTTGCTGTTCCTGCGCGACGAGCTGCAGGCGCGGGGCGCCAGGGTGGTCGTGCAGGCGGACGGCGCGACCGTGCACGGCGACCGGACCCAGCTGCAGCAGGTGCTCGTCAACCTGGTCATGAACGCCGTCCAGGCTGCGCCGGCGGCGGCGCGGATCCAGATCACCGTCGTCGAGGAGGCCGACGGGGTATCCCTCTCGGTCAGCGATGACGGCCCCGGCATAGCCATCGACCCCGACAGCCTGTTCAACAGCTTCTATTCGACCAAGCCTGACGGCATGGGGCTGGGGCTTCCGATCTGCCGGTCCATCGTCGAGGCGCACGGCGGGCGGATCAGCGCGTCCAATGCGCCCGGCGGAGGCGCGCTGTTCCTGATCCGCTTTCCGGTTGAGGGGGATCACACCAAGGTCTGACCCGGCGCGCCTGATGGAGAATGGCGCGGCGCCGCGCCGTCGTCGCATCCTCATCCCACACGAACCGGCCCCGCCCCGCGGTTCGTGTTCCGACGAGGAGAGGCCCGATGTCGATCGAGACCGCACCTGCCCCCTACAGCCGGTCCCGTGGTCCGGCGCTTCTCCTCGTCGCTCCTTGTGACGACCCGCTGGACGACGCCGCCATCCTGCTGCGCGAGGCCGCGCGGGTCAGCGCCGAGGCGGGGTTGAAGGTTGAGCTGCGGCCCTGGTCTTTGCGCGAGGGCGGGCGGCCGTTCCTGATCCTCACCGTCTGCCGGGCGAGGACGCGTGAGGCTGGAGCGGGCAGCGGGAATCGAACCCGCACGAAAAGCTTGGGAAGCTTTCAGGCTACCACTACATCATGCCCGCGGAGCCGCCCCTGACTTAGGGCCAACGGCTGCGGACCTCAAGACGGGACTGTCCGAAAGGGCGGTCCCGTTTTCCGTTCGGGCCACGAAAAGGGGACGCCGTTTCCGACGTCCCCTCGTGTCGTTCGACCGTCGGAGGCTTACGCCGCCGCCTTCTTGCCTTCGAAGTTGCCGTAGAAGGTCTCGCCCTTGGCGGCCATGTCGCGCAGGAACTGCGGGACCTTGAAGCGGTCGCCGTAGCGTTCGGCGTATTCGTCCGCCTTGGCCACGAAGGCCTTCAGGCCGGTCTGGTCGATGAAGGTGATCGGGCCGCCGGTCCAGGGCGCAAAGCCCCAGGCCAGGATGGCGCCGACGTCGGCCTCGCGCGGGTCGCTGATCACGCCCTCGTCCCAGCACTTCGCGACCTCAACGGCCTGACGGTACAGCAGGCGTTCCTTCTGGTCGGTGACCAGTTCCGGGGTCGAGTCGTTGATCGTCACCGGAGCCAGCTCCGACAGACCCGACCACAGCTTCTTGGGCTTGCTGTCGTAGTCGTAGAAGCCCTTGCCGTTCTTGCGGCCGTAGCGGCCCAGATCCTCGACCATCTTGCGGACGATCTCGGCGCCCTGCAGCGGCACGTACTTGTCGCCCAGGTCGATGGCGGTCTGCTTGGCGACCTTGACCGACAGGTCCAGCGCGACGTCGTCGTGCATTTCCAGCGGGCCGCGCGGCATGCCGGTCATGCGACCGATGTTGTCGATCAGGGCCGGGGCGTAGCCTTCCTCCAGCATCGCCAGACCTTCGGCGACGTAGGTGGCGAAGCAGCGCGAGGTGTAGAAGCCGCGGCCGTCGTTCACGACGATCGGGGTCTTCTTGATCTTCAGGATGTAGTCCAGCGACTTGGCGATGGCCGCCTCGCCGGTCTTCTCACCCAGGATCACCTCGACCAGCATCATCTTGTCGACGGGCGAGAAGAAGTGGATGCCGATGAAGTCCTCGGGACGCACGCTCGCCTCAGCCAGGCCGGTGATCGGCAGGGTCGAGGTGTTGGAGCCGAAGATGGCGCCCGGCTCGAGCTGGGCTTCGGCGCGCCTGGTGACCTCGGCCTTGATCTCGCGGTTCTCGAACACGGCCTCGATGACCAGATCCGAGCCCTTGATCAGGTCATAGTCGGTGGTCGCCGTGACCGAGGCCAGCAAGGCGTCGAACTTCTCCTGCGTGATCGCGCCGCGCGACAGGCGCTTCTTCAGCAGCTCCTCGACGTGGGCCTTGCCCTTGTCGGCGGCTTCCTGCGTCTGGTCGATCAGGATGGTCTCGATGCCGGCCAGAGCCTGCACATAGGCGATGCCCGCGCCCATCATGCCGGCGCCCAGAACGGTGACCTTCTTGGGGTCCGACTTGGGCACGCCCGCCGGGCGGACGGCGCCCTTGTCGAGTTCCTGCTTGCTGAGGAACAGCGAGCGGATCATGGCCTGGGCCTGCGGCGTCATCAGGGTCTTGATGAAGTAGCGGGTCTCGATGCGCAGGGCGGCGTCCATCGGAACCTGAACGCCCTCATAGACGGCCTTCATCAGGTTCAGCACGGCCGGGTAGTTGCCGTAGGACTGCTTGCGCAGCATGGCGTTGCCGACGATGAAGGTCTGGACGCCCGCCGGGTGGTAGGGGCCGCCGCCGGGCAGTTTGAACGACTTGTCGTCCCACGGCTGGGCCGCCTTGCCGCCGCCCTTGATCCACGCCTTGGCGGCGTCGACTTCCGTGCCCTTGGCCACGACCTCGTGCACCACGCCGGCGCCCTTGGCGTCGTTCGGACGCCACGGCTTGCCTTCGCTCATCGCCATCAGGGCGTTCTGCACGCCGATCAGGCGGGTCAGGCGCTGGGTGCCGCCGCCGCCGGGGAAGAGGCCGACCTTGATCTCGGGCAGACCCAGCTGGATCTTCGAGTCATCGGCCACCACGCGGTAGTGGCAGGCCAGCGTCAGCTCGAGGCCGCCGCCGAGGGCCAGGCCGTTGATGGCCGCGGCCACCGGCTTGCCGCAGGTTTCCAGCGCGCGCAGGGCGCCGTTCATCTTCCAGCCCGCGTCGAAGGCGTCCTGCAGGCTGGTCCCGCCGATCATGCCGCCGGCGATGTCGCCCAGGTCAGCGCCGGCGCAGAAGCCGCTCGCCTTGCCCGAGGTCAGGACCGCGCCCTTGATGGCGTCATCGGTCTTGATGCGTTCGACCCACTCGGGGATCTCGTTCATCACCGAGCCGGTCAGGGTGTTCATCGAGCGTCCCGGGACGTCGAAGGTGATCAGGGCGATGCCGTCGGCATCCACGTCGATCTTGAAGTTTTCCATGGTCACTTTCCTTCGGATCAGACGCGTTCGATGACGGTGGCGGTGCCCATGCCGCCGCCGATGCACAGGGTGATCAGGGCGGTTTCCTTGTTCGAGCGCTCCAGCTCGTCCAGGGCGATGCCGGTGATCATGGCGCCGGTGGCGCCGAGCGGGTGGCCCATCGAGATGCCGCCGCCGTTCACATTGATCTTGTCGTGCGGGATGTTCAGCGCCTGCATGTAGCGCAGGACCACGGCGGCGAAGGCTTCGTTCAGCTCCCACACGTCGATGTCGGCGGTGGTCATGCCCAGCTTGCCCAGCAGCTTCTGGGTCACGAACTCCGGACCGGTCAGCATGATCGACGGTTCCGAGCCGATCGAGGCGGCGCCCTTGATGCGGGCGCGCGGCTTCAGGCCCAGCGCCTTGCCGGCTTCCAGCGAGCCGATCAGCACGCCGGCCGAGCCGTCCACGATGCCCGACGAGTTGCCGGGGGTGTGCACGTGGTTCACGCGCTCGACCTCGGGGTAGCGCTGGTTGATCACGGCGTCGAAGGCGAACTCGCCCATCTGGGCGAAGGACGGGTTCAACGCGCCCATGGTCTGCATGTCGGCGTTCGGACGGATGGTCTCGTCACGATCCAGACGGATCAGGCCCAGCTGGTCCTTCACCGGGATGACCGACTTCGCGAAGCGGCCCTCGGCCCAGCTCTTCGCCGCGCGCTTGTGGCTTTCGACCGAATAGGCGTCCACGTCGTCGCGGCTGAAGCCGTATTTCGACGCGATCATGTCGGCCGAGACGCCCTGCGGCACGAAATAGGTCGGGAAGGCCGAGGTCGGGTCGATCGGCCAGGCGCCGCCGTCCGAACCCATGGGCACGCGGCTCATGGCCTCGATGCCGCCGCCGACGGCGAAGTCGGCTTCACCGGCCTTCACCTTCGCGGCCGCCATGTTAACGGCTTCCAGACCCGAGGCGCAGAAGCGGTTGATCTGGACGCCCGCGGTCGTCTGGGCCCAGCCGGCGCTCAGCACGGCGGTGCGGGCGATGTCCGAGCCCTGCTCGCCCACCGGCGAGACGCAGCCCAGGATCACGTCGTCCACCTTGGAGGTGTCCAGATCGTTGCGGTCCCGCAGGGCTTCCAGCACCTGGGTCGCCAGCGACAGGGCGGTGATCTCGTGCAGCGAGCCGTCCTTCTTGCCCTTGCCGCGCGGGGTGCGCACGGCGTCGTAGATATAGGCGTCGGCCATGGAGGGTCTCTTTCTTGGTTTCCCCTATCGCTCGCGACGCGGTCGCGAGCGGCTTGAGGGGAGGGTGCGGAATTGAAACTCGGGCGTCAGAAAGCGTACGTTTACGTCAACGTCAAGTATGCGTGTGGTCACGTCTCCGAAAGGGGTGGATGACCCTGTCGGCGAAAAATCGTGAAACCCTGCCATGTCGAGACTCCCTGCCTCTGCTGATGGGAGAGTTTAGCGGTCCGGTGCGTCAGGATTGGTCGTGCGCTCACGGCGAAAGGGCTGGTTCATCACAACGGGCACAACGACCCACAACGAACACGACGGGATCGCGCCGATCTTACCTGTCGCGCGAGCCAACAGGTCACGGATGAATGCGCGCGAAGCGCGCTGTCGGAGTTCAGGCGGTCGAGACCTTTCCCGATCATGCACCGGCCCCGTTGTGGTCTTTGTGATCCGTTGTGCCCGTTGTGATGAACCCGCGATGCTCGGGAAGACAGGTTTCGGCGCCACGGGTTGGCAGGGTTGGAAGGTGTCGGGAGTGTCGGGTCATTCCGCCGCGTGACACACCGCCTCCACATTGAACCCGTCCGGATCGAAGACGAAGGCGGCGTAATAGGTCTCTCCATATTCAGGCCTCAGCCCCGGCCCGCCGTGGTCCCGACCGCCCGCCGCCACGGCCGCCGCATGGAAGGCGTCCACCTGCGCCCGCGTCTGCGCGCGGAAGGCGACATGGTTGGCCTCGCCGGGGCGGTCCTTGTCGGCGATGACGAAGTCGATTTCGCCGTCCACGCCGAACATGACGACGGTGGTTCCGCCGTCCTCGATGACCTGCACGACCGCATAGCCGAGCGGGGCCAGCGCCTGTTCGTAGAAGGCCCGCGACCGGGCGATGTCGGTGACGTCCAGTCCGATGTGGTCCAGCATCCGGGGCCTCCCTGTTGCGAGGGACAACGCGCACCCGGCGGGATCGGTCCGCGAACGAGTCTCAGTGGAACGCGCGCCGCGCCACGCGCCTTTCTGATGCCGAACGAAGGAGACGCATCATGGCGCAGACCTATGACCAGATGGACGCCATCGCCCTGCTGAAGGCGGACCACCGGCTGATCGAGGACCTGTTCGACCAGTTCGAGAAGGCCAAGGGCAAGGCTGAGCAAAAGCGGCTGGCCGAACGGCTGGTGCTGGAGCTGGAGGTCCACACCATCCTTGAGGAGGAAATCCTCTATCCGGCCTGTCGCGGCGAAATCCCCGACAGCAAGCTGGACGAGGGCTATGTCGAACATGACGCCACCAAGGTGCTGATGAACGACATCAAGGCGGGCGGGCCGGAGGAGCATTTCTACGCCACCAAGGTGCACGTCCTGTCCGAAATCCTGGAGCACCATTTCGAGGAGGAGGAAGCCCCGTCCAAGGGCATCTTCACCCTCGCCCGGAAGGCTGGCGTGGACCTGAAGGATCTGGCGGACCAGATGCGGGCGCGGCGCGAGACGGCGACCGAGGCGTTGAAGGCCCATCCGAAGCGGCCGTCCGAGACGCGGACCTTCCACGGCGATAATGTCGAAAGCGCCCTCGTCGATGAGCCGTTCGAGGATCCGAAGCCGGGCGACGGGATGGAGGCCCGCTGAGCTTGCCGAAAACCCCGACCCTGATCTTCGCCGTCGCGGCCCTGTCCGCCGGATCGGCCTGCGCCGCGCCCTATCCGTCGGCGGGCCTGGCGCCTGACCCTGTGTATGTCCGTCAGGCTGACCCCCGCGCCCGCGAACTGGCGCCCATCCCCGCGCCGCAGGACAGTCGCCCGTCGGACGAGGTCGAGGCGCGGGTGCTGCGCGCCCACAATGTCGAGCGGGCCAGGGTCGGCGCCGCGCCCCTGATCTGGGAGGACGGGCTGGAGCGGGAGGCGAGGGCCTGGGCCGAGCAGCTGCTGGCGACCAACAGCTTCGCCCACGATCCCTCACCGCATGGTCACGGCGAGAATCTCTGGACCGGCTGGGGCGGCCGCACCTGGACGCCCGAGGAGATGGTCGGGGAGTGGATCGCCGAAAAGGCGCAGTACCGGCACGGCGTCTTCCCCGCCGTCAGCCGTACCGGCGACTGGACCGTCGTGGGCCACTACTCCCAGCTGGTCTGGAGCCGCACCACCCACGTCGGCTGTGCGCTCGTGCGACGCGGCGATCGGTCGGTGCTGGCCTGCCGCTACTCGCCGCCGGGCAATATCGACGGGTTGAGGGCGTACTAGCCGACGTAGCCCGCCTGCATCAGCTCGGCGATGTGGGCGATGGCGATGGGGCGGTCGTCCTCGACCACCAGAAGGGTGGCGATCTTGTTCTGGGTCATCAGGTCGATGGCGTCGCTCATGCGGGCGGTTGGATCGATGACCTTGGGTCTGGGGCTCATCACATCGGCGGCGGTCAGGCCGGTCAGGTCGCCGCGCGCGAAGGCCCGGCGCACGTCGCCGTCAGTGACGATCCCCGCCAGCGTGCCGTCGGCGTTGACGACAGCGGCGGCGCCCTTGCGGCCCTCGGTGATGGCCGAGACCACTTCGGCGAAGGTGGCGGTCAGGGGCACGGTCGCCGGGACCGGCGGGCGATCACCCATCCAGTCGCGCACGCTCTGCAGGCTCATGCCCAGCTTGCCGCCTGGATGGTGCAGGCCGAAGTCTTCCGCCGTGAAGCCGCGACGCTCGGTCAGGACCATGGCCAGCGCATCGCCCATGGCCAGCGTCATCAGGGTCGAGGTGGTCGGGGCCAGACCGTCCGGATGGGCCTCCGGCGCGTTCGGCAGGGTCAGGCAGACCGCCGACGAGCGGCCGAGGAAGCTGTTCGGGCGCTGGGTGATGCCGATGACCGGAATGCCCTCGCGCTGGCAGTAGATCAGCGGGTCGCGCAGTTCGCGGCTCTCGCCCGAGTTGGAGATGGCCAGCAGGGTGACGTCCTTGCGCAGCATGCCCAGATCGCCGTGGCTCATCTCGGCCGGATGAACGAAGAAGGCGTTGGTGCCGGTGGAGGCGAGCGTCGCGGCGATCTTGCCGCCAATGTGGCCCGACTTGCCCATGCCGGTGACGACCAGATAGCCGGGCCGCGACAGGATGATCTCGACCGCCCTGGCCAGGCTGTCGTCGATGGCGGCCTCAAGCTGCTGGAGGGCCGAGATGTTCATCTCGATCACCTCGCGGGCGCGGGCGACCATGGAAGCGGTGTCGGCGGGGAGGGCGGTCTGGGTCATGGCGGGGAATTGGCCCATCCGCGCCCTTTAGACAATCGTCGGCATGACCGCGCATTTTGCTGCATCTGCGAAATAAAAAGCCAAGCTAGGGGCAACCCTTCGGGCCCGGGGTCGTTAGGAACCCCATGGGGACGTCTGACCTGACTCTCGACGCCGGCAGTGCGGCGGTCGAAACCTTCCCGCGTTTGCCCGCGCCGCCGTCGCGGCTGGGACGCATCTCCCTCTTCCTCGATCTCGACGGCGTGCTGGCCGAACTGGCCGAGACGCCGGACGCGGTCGTGCCCGAGCCGCGCAGGACCGCCGTGCTCACCGCGCTCGCGCCCCGGCTGGGCGGTCGCGTGGCGATCATCAGTGGGCGGACCATCGCCGAGATCGACCGGATCGCCGATGGCAGTATGGCCTCGGCCTCGGGGGTTCATGGTCTGGAGCGCCGCCGCGCCGACGGGACCTTCCTGCGCGCAGAGGCGTCCGAGAGCGTCCGCAACGCCGTCGCCGCCTTCGAGGAATTCGCCCGCACCCGCCCCGGCGTGCTGGTCGAGGACAAGGCCGTCGCCGCGGGCCTGCATTTCCGCAGCGCGCCGGACGCCGAACGGGAGGCCGACGCCCTGACCCGCCGTCTGGCCGCCGAGACGGGGCTGATGCTCCAGCCCGGCCATATGGTCATCGAGCTGAAGACGCCGGGCGCCAGCAAGGGCACGGCGCTCAAGGCCTTCATGGAGGAGGCGCCCTTCGCCGGCGGCGTGCCGGTCATGCTGGGCGACGACCTGACCGACGAGGACGGGTTCAGGGCCGCGGAGGAACTGGGCGGTTTCGGCGTGCTGGTCGGTCCGCCGCGTGAGACGGCGGCCCGCTACGGCCTGACCGGCGTGACGGCGGTGCTGGACTGGCTGGACCAGCTGGAGAGCGACGCATGACCCAACCGGATCTGGACCTCGCCCCCATCGGCAACTGTTCGATCAGCGCCCTGATCGACCGGCGCGGCCGCTATGTCTGGTCCTGCGCCCCGCGCGTGGACGGCGACCCGGTCTTCTCGGCCCTGATGGACGGCGACGACCCCGGCCACGGCTTCTGGGATATCGAGCTGGAAGGCCAGAAGCGGGTCGACCAGGCCTATGTCCGCAACACGCCCGTGCTGCGCACCGTGCTGACGGCCGAGGACGGCGCGGCGGTCGAGATCATCGACTTCTGCCCCCGCCATCCCAAGCATAGCCGCACCTACCGCCCGCTGGCCTATGGCCGGATCGTCCGGCCGCTGGAGGGCTCGCCGCGCATCCGCGTGCGCCTGCGGCCCTCCGCCGACTGGGGCGCGCGGGCGGCGGAGCGGACGAACGGCTCCAACCACATCCGCTATCTGTGCACGGATGTCGTCCTGCGCCTGACCACCGACTGCCCGGTGTCGCACGTCCTGAACGAGCGCATCTTCCGGCTGGAGAAGGCGCACGCCTTCTTCCTCGGTCCCGATGAGGGCTACGATCAGGACGTCGGCCCGGGCGTGTCGGCGGCGCTGGATCGCACCGTGGCCTACTGGCAGGACTGGGTGCGCAAGCTCTACCTGCCGCTGGACTATCAGGAGGCGGTGATCCGCGCGGCGATCACGCTGAAGCTCTGCGCCTATGAGGAGACCGGGGCCATCGTGGCGGCCCTGACCACCTCGGTGCCCGAGTTCCCCGAGAGCGGCCGCAACTGGGACTATCGCTACTGCTGGATCCGCGACGCCTACTATGTGGTGCGGGCCCTGAACCGGCTGGGCGCGGTCGATATCCTCGAGAACTATCTCGGCTATCTGCGCAACCTCGTCGACTCTTCGGCGGGCGGCCATGTGCAGCCGGTCTATGGGGTCGGGCTGGAAGAGGACATCGACGAGCGGATCACCGAGACGGTCGCCGGCTATCGCGGCATGAAGCCGGTGCGCGTCGGCAATCAGGCGCGCGAACACCTGCAGCACGACGTGTACGGACAGATCGTCCTGCCGCTGGTGCAGGCCTTCTACGACCAGCGCTTGCTGCGCCCCGGCACCATCGACGACTTCCATGCGCTGGAGAAGGTCGGCGAGCGCGCCTACGCCATGCACGATCAGGTCGACGCCGGCCTGTGGGAGTTCCGCACCATCGCGCGGGTGCACACCTATTCCTCGGTCATGTGCTGGGCCGCCTGCGACCGTCTGGCTAAGGCGGCGGACCACCTGCACCTGCATGACCGGGGCGAGGTCTGGCGCGCGCGGGCCGACGAAATCCGCACCCGGATCGAGAAGGAAGCCTACCTGCCTGACGAGGGCCGGTTCGCCGCCAGCTTCGGCAACCGCGAACTGGACGCCAGTCTGCTGCAGCTGACCGACCTGGGCTTCCTCGACGCCATGGACCCGCGCCAGGTCGCCACCTTCGACGCCATCGAACGGGACCTGAAGAAGGGGCCTTACCTGTTCCGCTATGTGGAGCCGGACGACTTTGGCGAGCCGGAAACCGCGTTCAACTTCTGCACCTTCTGGTTCATCGAGGCCCTGCACCAGAACGGCCGCGACGCCGAGGCGCGGGAAATCTTCGAACAGATGCTGAGCCGGCGCACGCACGCCGGCCTGCTCAGCGAGGACATCTCGCTGGGCGACGACGAGCTGTGGGGCAACTACCCGCAGACCTACTCGCTGGTCGGCATCATCAACTGCGCCGTGCTGCTCAGCCGGTCGTGGACGGATGTGCGTTAAGGGGGATCACGACAATGCGTTGCCACCAAACCGCGAGCCGCTCGGTTAAGCGGCCATGAGCCGTCTTATCGTCGTTTCCAACCGGGTCTCGGCCCCGAAAGACCCCGCCTCGGGCTCGGCGGGCGGTCTGGCCATGGCCCTGTCCGCCGCCCTGCGCAAATACGACGGCCTGTGGTTCGGCTGGTCGGGCGAGACCGTCGAGAAATTCACCGGCGAGCTGAAGATCGAGGACCGGGCGGGCGTCACCGTCGGTCTGGTCGATCTGGAGGCGCAGGACGTCGACGAATACTACAACGGCTACGCCAACAAGACCCTGTGGCCCCTGTTCCACCACCGCACCGATCTGGCGGCCTATGAGCGGTCATATGGCGAGGGCTATGAGCGGACCAACGCCCGTTTCGCTGATGTGCTGGCGCCGCTGATCCAGCCGGACGACATCATCTGGATCCACGACTACCACATGATCCCGATGGCCCGGGACCTGCGCCGGCGCGGGATCACCAACCGCATCGGCTTCTTCCTGCACACGCCCTGGCCGGCGCGTCAGCTGCTGGTGACCCTGCCGCACCATCGCCGGCTGGTGGAGTCGATGTTCGACTTCGATCTGATCGGCTTCCACACACGCGAGTGGATGGAGCTGTTCCAGCGCTACGTCGAGGTCGAGGAAAAGGGCACGGTCACGCCCGACGGCGAGGTTCGCGCGTTTGGACGCAGCGTCCAGACCGGCGTCTTCCCCATCGGCATTGATGTGGACGAGTTCCTGACCGCCCGGAACTCCGTGCTCGGACGACGCACCTATGACCGGATGTCGGCCTCGGCCGCCTTCCGCTCGATGATGGTCGGCGTGGACCGGCTGGACTACTCCAAGGGGCTGGAGGAGCGGCTTTCGGGCTATGAGCAGTTCCTGCGCGACAACCCGGACAAGCGCGGCGAGGTCTTCCTGCTGCAGGTCACGCCGATCAGCCGCGATGATGTCGACACCTATCAGGACATCCGCGCCCGGCTGGACGCGCTGGCTGGTCGGATCAACGGCGAGTTCGCCGACATGGACTGGCAGCCGATCCGCTATCTGAACCGCACCTACCGCCGGGATCAGCTGGCGGGCATCTACCGCGCCGCACGGGTCGGTCTGGTCACCCCCCTGCGCGACGGGATGAATCTGGTGGCCAAGGAATATGTGGCGGCCCAGAACCCGGACGATCCGGGCGTGCTGGTCCTGTCGCGCTTCGCCGGCGCCGCCGAGCAGATGACCGAGGCCCTGCTGGTCAACCCGTTCAGCCGAGAGGAGCTGTCCGACGCTATCAAGAAGGCGCTGGACATGCCCCTGACCGAACGTCGCCGTCGCTGGGAAGCCCTGATGACGGTGGTGCAGGACACCGACGTCAGCATCTGGCGCGACGCCTTTGTGTCGGCCCTGCAGGCGGTGGTTCGTCCGGGCAACGGAAACGGCCATGCGGGCGATGACGGAGCCGCCACCGCCCACGCGGCCTGAGGTCGATCAGGCGACCTCGGCGATCAGGGCAGGGGTTCCATCCT
The DNA here is from genome assembly GCF_042666595.1 of Brevundimonas sp. GCM10030266. NCBI lineage: Bacteria > Pseudomonadati > Pseudomonadota > Alphaproteobacteria > Caulobacterales > Caulobacteraceae > Brevundimonas > Brevundimonas sp. GCM10030266. The sequence goes on along the minus strand of NZ_JBHTCY010000001.1, from coordinate 313,086 downwards.
TGCCCATGGCGGCGCGATTGGCGGGCCGGGTGCTGATCCGCTCCAGCCAGCGATCCAGCAGGTCGTTCTTCGGCCCGAAGTCGCGACCCCAGGCCATGGCCGAGCCGACCATGACGTCTACCGCCGTGAACCGGTGGCCCATCAGATACGGCCCATGCTCCAGCGCGGTCAGGATGCGGGCGTTGGCCTGCTCATAGCGCTTCATCGCCAGCGGATCGGTCTCGGTCTGGCCGCTGATCCGGCTCCAGTAGGCCGGCTCCATCTCGCCCGCCGTCCAGGCCAGCCAGGTCACATAGGCCGCCCGCTCCGGCGAGCCGACCGGCGCGCCCAGATCAGCCTGCGGGAACAGGTCGGTCAGATACAGGGCGATGGCGGCGGACTCGGTCACCAGCGCGCCGTCATGCAGCAGGGCCGGGACCTTGCCGTCGGGATGCAGGTTGTTGCGGTCGGCGCGACCCGTGCCGGTCAGGGCGCGGAAGATGTCGACGTACTCGATCGCATACGCCGCGCCGATCTCCTCCATCAGCCAGACGATGCGGCCCGAACGCGACTGCGGGGCGTGGAAAAGCGTCAGCATGGTCATCTCCCTTGGGCTATCGCTCGGCTCGCGGAGCCTCGCTGCTTGAGCCCGGTTTTTCGCCCGGCGGCCCCTCGCCGTCGGTGGAGATTGATCTACTGCCATCCTGCTGCCAGCATGCTGTCAGCAGCGGTTCGGCATACCGCTTCTCGAACAGTGAGCGGCTGTGCCGCGAGCGATGGGCAAGGAGTCTGCCCTCACGAAGCGAGGCTCCGCGAGCCGAGCGTTAGGGCAAGAATTTGCCCTCAAGCAGCGAGCGCCCGCGGCGCGAGCGTTAGGGCCCAGAAGATGAGACGCGCCGACCGCCTCTTTCAGATCATCCAGGTGCTGCGGCGTTCGTCCAAGCCGGTGACCGCCGACGCCATCGCAGCCGAACTTGAGACGTCGAAACGCTCCATCTATCGCGACATCGCCACCCTGATGGGCCAGCGGGTGCCGATCCGGGGCGAGGCGGGGCTGGGCTATGTGCTGGAGGGCGGCTTCGACATGCCGCCGTTGATGCTGACCTCGGACGAGATCGAGGCGGCGGTGCTGGGCGCGCAATGGGTGGCTTCGCGCGGCGATCCGGCCCTGTCCCGCGCCGCCCGTGACCTGATCGCCAAGATCGCCGCCACCGTGCCCGAGCGGCTGCGCCCCGTCCTGCTGGAGCCCGCCGTCGCGGGGCCGCCGGTCTGGGGCGACCAGCGCAAGGCCGACGCGCTGGACATGGCGCAGGTGCGCGGCTGGATCCATTCCGGCCGCAAGCTGAGGCTTCATTATGCGGACGAGCAGGGGCGTGAGACCGTCCGGGTCATCTGGCCCTGCCTGATCGGCTACCGCGACACGACGCGGCTGCTGGTCGGCTGGTGTGAAAGCCGCGACGACTTCCGCACCTTCCGCACGGACCGGGTGGTCTCCGCCGAATTCCTCGAGGACCGCTACCCCGGCCGCCCCGCCGTCCTGCGCGCCCGCTGGCAGGCCAAGATGGACGCCGAACACGCGGCGTGGGTCGCCAGCGGAAAGCCGGCGCCCGGCTCGTAGTTCCTAACCCTTGGGGGAGGGGGACCGCCGCAGGCGGTGGAGGGGCGCCGGACCGGCCCTCCGTCCAGATGTGAAAAAGGGGCGTCCCGGCTGTCGCCGGCGCCCCTCCGTCACGGCGCTTGCGCGCCGCGCCACCTCCCCCGAGGGGGAGGAACTGCCCTATCCGATCAATAAATCTCGAACAGACCCGCGGCCCCCATGCCGCCGCCGATGCACATGGTCACCACGCCGTATTTGGCGCCGCGACGCTTGCCCTCGATCAGCAGGTGGCCGGTCATCCGGGCGCCCGACATGCCGTAGGGGTGGCCGATGGAGATGGCGCCGCCCGAGACGTTCAGGCGATCCATCGGAATGCCCAGGGTGTCGGCGCAGTACAGCACCTGCACGGCGAAGGCCTCGTTCAGCTCCCAGATGCCGATGTCGTCCACGGTCAGGCCGTGGCGCTTCAGCAGCTTGGGCACCGCATAGACCGGGCCGATGCCCATCTCGTCCGGCTCGCAGCCGGCCACGGCCATGCCGCGATAGGCGCCCAGCGGCTGCAGGCCGCGCTTCACGGCTTCACCGGCTTCCATGATGACCGAGGCCGAGGCGCCGTCCGACAGCTGGCTGGCGTTGCCGGCGGTGATGAACTCGCCCTGCTGGATTTCCTCGCCCGAGCCGAACACCGGCTTCAGCGCCTTCAGCCCTTCCAGGGTCGTGTCGGCGCGGTTGCCCTCGTCCTTCGACAGGGTGACCTCCTTCTTCGAAGTCTCGCCGGTGGCCTTGTCGACGACCAGCATGGTCGAGGTCATCGGCACGATCTCGTCGTCGAACTTGCCGGCGGCCTGGGCGGCGGCGGTGCGCTGCTGCGACTGCAGGGCGTATTCGTCCTGACGGTCGCGGCTGATGTTGTAGCGACGGGCCACGACCTCGGCGGTCTCCAGCATCGACATATACATGTGCGGCGAGAGCTTCAGCAGCTCCTCGTCCTTGCCGCGGTAGAGGTTCATATGCTGGTTCTGGACCAGCGAGATGCTCTCCAGACCGCCGCCGACGGCGACCTTCTGCAGGTCGAAGACAACCTGTTTGGCGGCGGTGGCGATGCCCATCAGGCCCGAGGCGCACTGGCGGTCCAGCGACATGCCGGGGACGGAGGAGGGCAGGCCGGCGGCCAGCGCCACCTGACGGGCGACGTTGGTGCCGGTCGAGCCCTGCTGCAGGGCCGCGCCCATGACCACGTCCTCGACCTCGGCCAGTTCGATCCCGGCGCGGGCCACGGCGTGCTTCACCGCATGGGCGCCCAGCTGCTGGGCCTGGGTGTCGTTGAAGGCCCCGCGATAGGCGCGGCCGATGGGCGTGCGGGCGGTGGAGACGATGACGGCTTCGCGGGACATCTACGATGTTCTCTCTTTAAGGGCGCTAACGCTCGCGACGCGGTCGCGAGCGGCTTGAGCGCGGGTTTCCTCTGGATTGCTCCCGGCTTCTGTCGGCCGGTTCAGCGGTCAGTGAATAGTCTAGGCCCGTGCCGCCGCGTCAACGCAAGCGTGACGCGGCAGTCGGATGGTCACGTCAGCTGTGGGCCTTTTGGGCTTTCGACAGTTCGATCATGCCCTGGGCGGCGCCCATGTCGGGAATGATCTCGCCGGCGCGGTCCGAGATCTCGGCGAAGCGGGCCTCGATCTGCTCCGGGGCGTCCTCGCCCGTGACGTGGATGCCCTGGGTGATGGTGACATAGGCGCGCTCGAAGCCGCCGGCGCCGGCGGCCAGGATGCAGCGGCTGGGGGCGTTCTCGCTGACCAGATACAGCAGGCCCGGCGACACCAGCTCCGGCCCAAGGGCTTCCAGCGGCAGGGCGGCGCCCAGGTCCTCGGTCATGCGGGTGTGGGCGGTCGGGGCCAGGCAGTTCACCCGGATATCGTTCTTGGCGCCCTCGATCGACAGGGTCTGCATGAAGCCGACCAGGGCCATCTTGGCGGTGCCGTAGTTCGACTGGCCGAAGTTTCCGTACAGGCCCGACGACGAGGTGGTCATGACGATGCGGCCGTAGTTCTGGGCCCGCATGATCTCCCACACCGCCTTGGTGCAGTTCACCGCGCCCATCAGGTGCACGTCCATGACGAACTGGAAGTCGGCCAGCTCCATCTTGGCGAAGGTCTTGTCGCGCAGGACGCCCGCGTTGTTCACGAGGATGTCGACGCGGCCCCACTTGTCCATGGCGGCCTTCACCATGGCCTCGACGGCGGCGTAGTCGGTGACCGAGGCGGCGTTGGCGATGGCTTCACCGCCCAGGGCCTCGATCTCGGCGACCACGGCCTCGGCGGCGGTGGCGGAGGCGCCGGAGCCGTCGCGGGCGCCGCCCAGATCGTTGACGACCACCTTTGCGCCACGTTTGGCCAGGGCGAGGGCGTGTTCACGGCCCAGACCGCCGCCGGCGCCGGTCACGATGGCCACCTTGCCGTCAAATCTCATCGTCATCTGAACTTTCTCCCTGTTACTTGCCTTCTCCCTAGCAGGGCTTTCAGCCGGGGAAACCCGCCCAATGTGTTGAAATGGCGCCACAGTCGCCGCATTCCCAGCCATATTGAGGAACTTCGGCAAGACATTGTGGTTAGGCCTCGGGAGCGCCGCGTGTAAGCGTGGGCATTCGGGCAACCTTGAATGAGGAATATGATGAAGGTGAAGCTTCTCGCCGGCGTCGCGATGGCGGGGCTGTTCGCAGCCGGCGCTGCGGCGGCCGAGCCGAACGGTTGGTACGGCGCGATTGACGCCGGCTACCACACTCTTGACGGCGGCCCGACGGCCACGTCGCAGAACGCGGGTCCGCGTTTCGAGTTTGAAACGGACGATTCCTGGGCGGCGTTCGCCCGTCTGGGTTACCGCTTCAACGAAAACTGGCGCGTGGAGCTGGAAGGCGGCTACCGCGACGACAACGACATCTCGCGCGTGACCAACCCGGGCGGCGGCGTGCCGAGCGGCCTGTGCAACATCACGCCTCCGTCGACCGGTCCCTGCCTGGCGCCGGACGGCCAGTTCGGCTCGACCAGCCTGATGGCCAACGTGATCTACGACTTCGGTGACGCCTCGTGGTCGATCCGTCCGTTCGTGGGTCTGGGCGCCGGTCTGAACCGCGTCGAGACCGAAGTGCTCGGCACCCTGGGCGGCCGTCGCACCGTGACCACCGGCGCCGACGATACGTCGATCAAGGTCGCCGCGCAGGCTCTGGCCGGTCTGGCCGTGGCCGTCGGTGAGCGCACCCACCTGGACCTGACCTACCGCTACCTGCTGTCGAACTTCGAGTACGAGACCTTTGTCTCGCCGAACACGGCCGCCAACCAGGCGCTGACGGGTCCGTTCGCCGGTCGTTTCGAGAACAGCCACACCCTGAGCCTGGGTCTGCGCTACTCGTTCGGCGAGGTTGAAGCCCCGCCGCCGCCGCCGCCGCCGCCGCCGCCGCCGCCGCCTCCGCCGCCGCCCCCGCCGCCCCCGCCGGCGCCTCCGGCCGTGCCGCCGGCGCGTGAGTTCGTGGTGTACTTCGACTGGGATCGCTCGGACCTGACGGCCGAAGCCCGCTCGGTGGTGACGCAAGCCGCCAACTACGCCAAGTCGGGCACCCCGACCCGCGTCCTGATCGTCGGCCACGCCGACACCTCGGGCTCGGCGGCGTACAACATCGGCCTGTCGAACCGCCGTGCGCGCACCGTGGCTGACGCCCTGGTCGCCCAGGGCATCAACGGCGGCGTGATCTCGCTGGACGGCAAGGGTGAAACCGCCCTGGCCCGCCCGACCGCCGATGGCGTTCGCGAGCCGCTGAACCGTCGCGCCACCATCGGCATCAACTTCCGCTAAACCCGGAAGTCGATCCGAACCTTCGGCCCCTCGGGGCCGGAGGGGCAGACGCAGACTACAGAGCCGCCGGTCTCCCAAAGGAGACCGGCGGTTTTGCTTTGTGACGTTTCGTCCGCGGGGTGGTCAAAGCCGCGGCCGGTCGCTATCTCGACGACCTGTCTGAACGGGGTGCACCCATGCGCGTGGCGATGATCGGAACCGGCTATGTGGGCCTGGTGTCGGGGGCCTGTTTCGCCGACTTCGGCCATGTGGTGACCTGCGTCGACAAGGATCCCTCCAAGATCGAGCGGCTGGAGAAGGGTGAAATCCCGATCTTCGAGCCCGGTCTGGACGATCTGGTCGCCTCCAATGTGCGCGGCGGGCGCCTGTCCTTCGCTCTGGACGGCGCCGAGGCCATCCGTACCGCCGACGCCGTCTTTATCGCGGTGGGCACGCCCTCGCGTCGCGGCGACGGCCATGCCGACCTGTCCTATGTCTATGCCGCCGCCGAGGAGATCGCCGGCCTGATCGAGGGCTTCACCGTCGTCGTCACCAAGTCGACCGTCCCGGTCGGCACCGGCGACGAGATCGAGCGCATCATCCGCGAGCGCCGCCCGGACGCCGAGTTCGCGGTGGTCTCCAATCCCGAATTCCTGCGCGAAGGCGCGGCCATCGAGGACTTCAAGCGGCCCGATCGCGTGGTCGTCGGCACCGATGACGCTCGCGCCCAGCAGGTGATGCGCGAGCTGTACCGCCCGCTGAACCTGAACGAGACGCCGATCCTGTTCACCGGCCGTCGTACGTCCGAGCTGATCAAATATGCGGCCAACGCCTTCCTGGCGATGAAGATCACCTTCATCAACGAGATGGCGGACCTGTGCGAGGCCGTCGGCGCCGACGTGCAGCAGGTCGCGCGCGGCATCGGTCTGGACAACCGGATCGGCTCGAAATTCCTGCACGCCGGCCCCGGCTACGGCGGCTCCTGCTTCCCGAAGGACACCCTGGCGCTGGTGCGCACGGCGGTGGACGCCGGCGCGCCCGTGCGCCTGATCGAGACCACGGTCGAGGTCAATGACGCGCGCAAGAAGGCGATGGCGAGCCGCGTCTCGACCGCGCTGGACGGCGATCTGAAGGGCAAGACGGTGGCCCTGCTGGGCGTAACCTTCAAGCCGAACACCGACGACATGCGTGACGCGCCGTCGCTGGATGTGGTTCCGGCGCTGCTGGCCGCCGGGGCGACGGTGCAGGCCTATGATCCCGAAGGGATGCACGAGGCCGCCAAGCTGCTGGACGGCGTGGTGTTCAGGGATGGCCCCTACGCCGCCGTCGAGGGCGCCGATGTGGTGGTGATCCTGACCGAGTGGGACCAGTTCCGCGCGCTGGATCTGGACCGCATCAAGCTGCTGCTGAAACAGCCCGTCATGGTCGACCTGCGCAACGTCTATCGCCCGGACGACATGCGCGCGCGGGGCTTCCGCTACACCTCGATCGGCCGCGCCTGATCGGGGCAGCGGCGTCTAGTGTGAGACGGTCCGGATCAGCTGGGCCTGGGCCACGGCGACCGGATCGGGCTTGGGCAGGACCATCCGTCCCGCGCCGATGACGACGGTCGCGGTCACGACGGCCGACACCACGGCGATGGCCGCCAGCTTCACGCCGTCTGCGAATTCCTGATGGTCCGGACGCAATCGTTCCCCCGAGTCGAACGCTGCTCGCTATCGAGCATTTCACGGACCTGCTTCGCAAGTCACGGAACGGTGTCGGGCGCGGAAAAATGCGGAGCTGGGGCGGGGAGCGCCGGAGTGGGGAAGTGATTGGTGGTTAGTGATTAGTGGTTGGCCGCCATCCAGTGGCGGGGGCCATGTGCGCCGCCCTTCCGCTGGCGGCGGGGGGCAGCGCCGCTACCGCCGTCGCAGCCTGCTTGCCAGCCACTAATCACTAACCACCAATCACTTCCGAGCCGCCGACGTCGGCGCATGAGGCGCCAACGCCGGCTGCAGCGTCAGATCACCCGCGGAACGGGCGGATCAGGATCTCGACGCGACGGTTCTGGGCGCGGCCCTGGGTCGTGCTGTTGTCGGCGATCGGGTTGCGCGCGCTGTTGCCGGCGACATACAGGCGCTCGCGCAGGACGCCGCGGTCGATCAGATAGCTGGCGACCGAAGACGCGCGACGCTCCGACAGCGGCTGGTTGATCGCATCACCGCCCGAGGAATCGGTGTGGCCGATCACGTCGACCATCGACTGGTCGTACTGCTGCAGCACGCGCGCCACGTCATCGAGGGTGGCGAGGAAGCGCGAGTCGATGTTCGACTGGTTGGTGGCGAAGGTGACGTCCGACGGCATGCGCAGGACCAGGTTGTCGCCCTGACGGGCCACGCCGACGCCGGTGCCCGACAGTTCGGCTTCCAGCGCGCGTTGCTGACGGTCCATGTACTGGCCGACCGCCGCGCCGCCCAGGGCGCCGATGCCGGCGCCGATCAGGGCGTTCTTGCGGCCTTCCTCGGAGTTCGAGGTGTTGGTCAGATAGCCCAGCAGGGCGCCGCCCAGCGCGCCGGCGATGATGCCGGTGCCGGTGTTGTTCCGCTGCGGGGTCGAGCGGTACGGATCGGTGGTGGTGCAGGCGGCGGCGCCCAGCAGGGCGGCGATGCTGACGCCGGTGACGATGAGTTTGGCGCGCATGGGATGTCCTTTCGACGGTGAGGCCTCTGCCTCTGAAACGCGACCTTATGGTCAAGGTTCCTTCCTGTACCGAAGCTGAACGGATCGCGCCCCTTTCGTCGACGGCGCCCACGCTTTGCCAAGGTCGGGGTGCAGGGCGTATGGAAACGACCAGATTATCGACAAGGGTTCCTCCGTGACCGACGCCTCTACCCCGACCCGCGCCCTCGTGCCGGTTTCGATGAAACTGTACGATCAGGACTTCCAGGCCTTCGCCGACGCCCTGGGCGGCTCGTTCAAGCGCTATGGCTTCGCCGTGATCTCGGATCACGGTCTGGACGATCAGGTCATCGGCACGGCCATCGACGACGCCAAGACCTTCTTCGCCCTGCCGGAAGACGTGAAGCGCCAGTATCACCAGCCGGGCACCGGCGGCGCGCGCGGCCTGACCCCCTTCGGCGTCGAGGCCGCCAAGGGCGCGGCCACGGTGGACCTGAAGGAGTTCTGGCACGTCGGCCGCGAGCTGCCGGAGGGCCACCCCTATCGCAAATACATGCGCGACAATGTCTGGCCGACCGAGGTCGAGGGCTTCCGTCCGCACGTCTACGGCATGTTCGAGGCCATGGACGCCCTGGGCGCCAAGGTGCTGCGCGGCATCGCCCGCTACCTGAAGCTCGACGACGACTATTTCGCCGACAAGGTCCAGCTGGGGAACTCCATCCTGCGCCTGCTGCACTATCCGCCGGTGGCCGCCGGGGCGCCGGGCGTGCGCGCCGGGGCGCATGAGGACATCAATGTCATCACCCTGCTGCTGGGGGCCGAAGAGGCCGGGCTGCAGCTGAAGGACGCCGACGGGGAGTGGCTGGACATCGCCCCGCCGCCGGGCGCGCTGGTGGTCAACATTGGCGACATGCTGCAGCGGCTGACCAACCACGTCCTGCCGTCGACCAGCCACCGGGTGATCAACCCGTCGCCGGACCGGGCCAGCTTCGCCCGCTACTCGACGCCCTTCTTCCTGCACTTCAACCCGGACTTCGTGATCGAGAGCCTGCCCTCGACCGTGACCCCCGAAAACCCGGACCGCTACGCCGGTCAGCCCCTGATGGCCGAGGACTTCCTGACCCAGCGCCTGAAGGAAATCCGCCTGATCTGAGGCTGGGGCTGGCGGCGGCGCCCGGATGGTCGGGCGCACTGCCGGGAAGTGATTGGTGATTGGTGATTAGTGGTTGGCCGCCATCCAGTGGCGGGGGTCATGTGCGCCGCCCTTCCGCTGGCAGCGGGGGGCAGCGCCGCAACTGCCGTCGCAGCCTGCTTGCCAACCACTAATCACCAATCACCAATCACTTCCCATCCACCGGCCTCGCCGCAGACAGCGCAGCCGCCCGCTACTTCGAGATGCGCAACTGGGTGATGTCCCGCCCGATGGCGCCGAAGGCGCCGGACAGGTCGCTGGAATCGTCGGCCATGTAGAAGTTTCCGCTGCCGGTCGCGCAGTAGCGCAGCAGGTCGGCGGCCTGGCCGGTCGAGGAGATGCCCAGGCCGACCGTATAGACCACCACATTCTGGGCCTTCATCGCGTCGCAGAGCGCCCGGCTCTGGGTGTAGGGGTCCGCGTTGTCCGGCGCGCAGTTGATCTTGTAGGTGTTGCTGCCCGAGCCCGAGCCCGCGTCACGGGAGATCACGCCCTGGCAATAGGGGGTGTTGAACTCCCCGTCGGTCATGATGACCACGGCCTTCAGGGTGTCGGCCGAGTTGTAGGCTCCGGCGCCGCTAGACGGCCAGACGGTGTTCCAGTTTGGCGACACCATATACCAGCCCCAGCCGATGCCGATCTGGCCCGCGGTGCCGCCGACGGCGGTGAAGTTGTTGATCCGGTTCTTCAGCATCGTGCGGTCGCTGGACAGCGGCACGATGGCGTCGGTCAGGCAGGTGCCGTCCTGGGTGTAGTGGCGCGCCACCCGCGAGGACGAACCGGACACTTCGGTGTAGCGGTTCGAGCCGGTCCGCTCGGTCACGCAGTCGCTGATCAGATTGGTCTGCAGATCCTCGTTCATGTTCTCGAACGCGAACCAGGTGCAGCCCTGCTGGGCGCACCACGACCGGCCGCCCGAGCTGTAGGGGGACAGTGTCGCCGTGTCCGACGGATCGATGGTGTACGTGTTGGTGCTGACGTTGCCGACCAGGAAGGTCTGGTTGTTCAGCGCCGTCATGCCGCCGATGTCGGTGAGGCGGACGTACTCATTGTTCCGCAGCCCGTGGCCGTTGGCGGTGATCGTCACCGAGCAGTTGTTGTTCTGGCACTTCTGGACCCGGCCGGTGCTGCCCAGATGAACCCCGTAGTTGCGGCCGTCCACGCGCGAGCCGGTGGTGGTGTAGAGCTCGAAGGTGTTGGTGGTCTTGTTATCGACCACATAGGCCTTGTTGTTCAGTTGGGTCATGCCGCTGACGCCGGTGATCCAGACCACGTCGCCGTCCGAGAAGCCGTGGCCGTTCGAGGTGATCACGACAGGGCGGGCGCGGGTGGCGGCGGTGATGGTCCTCTGATTGCCGGTCAGGTTCAGGACAGCGCCGCTGATGTTGGTCGAACCGGTCACCGAGCCGCGCACGGTGTTCAGATAGGTCCCCGGATTGACCGAGTTGGAATAGGGGACCAGCGCGACCTTGGAATAGTAGGGCGACTGCACGTCCTGCACGACCAGATCGACCAGATCCTTGGCCGACTGGCGCAGCGCCGAGATCCGGTCGCCGTCCATTGAGCCGGTGACGTCCAGCACCAGCGACACCTCGACGTTCCGCGACGACCGGTCGACCTCGGAGTGGGCGCCGACCTTGATGTAGTCGTCCATGAACTTGCCGTAGGGCGGCAGAAAGATGTTGGCGACCAGGGTCTTCACATCGACCTTGGCGTCCGCGATCACGACATCATCGCTGTTCAGCACGAAGGTGGTGTCGGCCTCGCGCAGCAGGATGTTCGGATAGGCCTTCAGATTGGCCTTCAGCGCGATCATGCCGACCCGCTGGATGTCCGTATTGCTCGTATAGGGCGACCGGGCCGCGTGCAGGGCGGCGGCGTCCAGCGCATCCTGCAGGTTCACCCGCACGGTCGAGGCGCGGTGGATGTCCACCCCGCCCATGGTCATCAGGATCAGCACGGGCAGGCTCAGGCCGAAGATCAGGGCCACATTGCCGCGCGTCTCGCCCGCCAGACGGCGAAGGAAGGCCTCGCCGCCGCGCACGATACGGCTGATCCGTTGTCCGAAGGTCATCGTCATTCTGTCCCGCGCGGGCGCACAGGGCCCAGGCTGATCGGATCAGGATGACGCAGTTCGGTTAAGGGAAGGCCTAATGGCGAGGGTTAACCCGGCGGTCACGAACCGCCGGGTCTTCGCCGTCGTCAGGCGCTCAGGCGTCCCAGCCGCAATCCTTGCCGCGGTTCTGGGTCGTCAGCCAGGTGTTCAGCGGCGCGAAATAGTCCGCCACGGCCGAGGCGTCATTGCCGCGTTCGCCGGTGAAGGCTTCCATCGCTTCCGGCCAAGGGCGCGACTGGCCCATCTCCAGCATGGCGTTGAAGCGCTCGCCGACCTCCTTGTTGCCGTAGATCGAGCAGCGGTGCAGCGGCCCGGTCCAGCCCGCCTGCTTGCAGGCCGCGCGCTGGAACTGGAACTGGTAGATGTGGGCCAGGAAGTAGCGGGTGTAAGGCGTGTTGCCCGGGATGTGGTATTTGGCGCCCGGGTCGAAGGCGTCGGCCGGACGCGGTCCCGGCGGGACCAGACCCTGATACTTCAGCATGTCGGCCGACCAGGCGTCATTGTACTCCGCCGGCGACGTCTCGCCCGAGAAGACGTCCCAGCGCCAGCGGTCAACCATCAGGCCGAACGGCAGGAAGGCGATCTTGTCCAGCGCCATCTTGAGCAGGAAGGGAATGTCCTCCTCGGCGCCCGGCGTGGTCTGCAGCAGGCCGATCTGGTTCAGATAGGTCGGGGTCAGGGCCGACAGGCCGACGAAGTCGCCGATGGCCTCGTGGAAGCCGTCGTTCGCGCCATTGCGGAACAGCAGGGGCTGCTTGTTGTAGGCGCGCTGGTAGTAGTTGTGACCGAGCTCGTGGTGGACGGTGTAGAAGTCGTCGCCGTTCACCTGGGTGCACATCTTGATGCGGATGTCGTCGACGTTGTCCAGGTTCCAGGCCGAGGCGTGGCAGACCACTTCACGGTCGCGCGGACGGGTGATCATCGACCGCTCCCAGAAGGTCTGGGGCAGGGGAGCGAGACCCAGCGAAGTGTAGAAGCCCTCGCCCGTGCGGACCATGCGCATCGCGTCATAGTTCTGGCTGGTCAGCAGGTTGGTCAGGTCATAGCTCGACTCGCCGCCGGTGGTCGGGGCCACGACGTCGTAGATGTTGCCCCATTGCTGCGACCACATATTGCCCAGCAGGTCGGCGCGGATCGGGCCGTGGTCCGGCTGGACCGCATCGCCGTATTTGGCGTTCAGGCGGCCGCGCACATAGCAGTGCAGGTTCTCGTAGAAGGGCTTCACCTGTTCCCACAGGCGGTCGGTCTCGGCGGCGAAGGCGTCCGGGTCCATGTCATAGCCCGCGCGCCACATGGCGCCGGTGTCGGCGAAGCCCAGCTCGCGGCTGCCCTCATTGGCGATCTCAACCATGCGGGCGTAGTCGGCGGCCATCACCGGCGAGACGGTGCGCCAGCCTTCGTACAGGGCCTTGGTCTCGGCCGGGTCGCGGCTCTCGGCGATCAGGATGTTCGCCTCGTCGAGGGTGATCTGGCGTCCCTGATACTCGAACTTGCCGACCGAATAGGTCGAGTCCAGACGGGTGGTGATGTCCGACAGCTCACTGGCCGCGCCGGGGCGTGCGGGAGCCGGCAGGACGATGCCGAGGCGCAGCAGGTTCAGCTTGCGGCGGACGTCGGCGGGAACCTCGACATCATTGAAGGCGGCGGCCTGACCGGCCAGGGCGACCTGGGTCTCGGTCACCTCGGCGTTGATCCTGCTCTCCAGCCACATGGTGTCGAAGGTGATGTTGGTGGCGCGGGTCCAGGCGATCCGGGCCGCTTCCTCGCCCAGCGCCGTCATGCGGGTCTCGGCGTCGGCGATGAAGGCGGCGGCGCCCTCGGCGGTGATCGGGTACTGCGGCGCGGCCGGCGTTTGCGCGGCGGTCTGAACCGGGGCCGCCGTCGCCGCCTGGGCCTCGGATCGGCCGTAGGTCGCGCAGGCGGCGACGCCGAGGGCGAGCGCACACAGGGCGGTCGCGGTCATCAAGGAACGCTTCATGGGGGATCCTCCTCGCGGCCTCCCGCCGCGTCTCGGCGGCAAGGGACCGGAGCGGAGCCGTAAGGTCAAGCGGCGCCGTTAGCGCGCGACGCAGGCGTTCAGGCCATCGTTGCGGACCGTGCCCATCGCGGCCTGGATGCGCGAGGCGCGTCGCCGGACATAGGGGCCGGGCTCCGCCGCCTGATAGCGGCGCGGGGAGGGCAGGATGGCCGCCAGCCGCGCCGCCTCGCGCGCCGTCAGCTCGTCGGCGCCCTTGCCGTACCAGTGCTGCGCGGCGGCTTCCGCGCCATAGACGCCAGGGCCCCATTCGGCGACGTTCAGATAGACTTCCATGATCCGCCGCTTGCCCCAGGCGGTCTCGATCAGGACGGTGTAGCCGGCCTCCAGCCCCTTGCGGATCCAGTCCCGGCTCGGCCACAGGAAGACGTTCTTGGCGGTCTGCTGGCTGATGGTCGAGCCGCCGCGGATGCGGCCGCTGCCGCGCTTCTCGGCGCGCGCGTTGTTTTGCAGCGCCTTCTCGATGGCCTTCATGTCAAAGCCCCGGTGAGCGCAGAAAGTCGCGTCCTCCGAGGCGATCACCGCATCGACCAGCCGGGGCGAGATGTCGTCCAGCGACCGCCAGCGATAGTCGCGGCCCTCGCCCTCGAACAGGCGGGTGGTCATCAGCCAGGTCTGCGGCGGCGGCACGAAGCGGTACAGCGCCACCCCGCCCAACACGAGCGTCAGCGTCAGCATGAGGGCGGACAGGATCAGCCGCCTGAAGGTCTTCATCCGGGATCCGGCCATGCGATGATGTTGTTCGGCTCGCGCGCGCCGCGCAAGGCTCAGGTTTCCGAAACCCCGGCGAAGCCATCCTCATCGGCCCAGGCCACGCGCGTCGCATCCGGGCTCATGGCCAGGGCGACGATGGTCGCGCCCTTCTCGGCCTTGAGGAAGTTCAGGCCATGCTTCGCGGGGTCGGCCAGCCACACCCGGCCGTCGTTCAGCCCCGCCGCCAGCACGCCCGCCTTGGGCGTCGAGGCGACCAGCGACACCAGACTGCTTTCGTCATAGCCGATCTCGGTGGCTTCCCTGCCCATCGGGCCGTTGGAGCCGATGAAGGGCCACAGCACCGCGCCCTGCGCGCCCGAAGTAGCCATCAGCTGGCCCTTTGACAGGAAGCTGACCGCCTTCACCTTCCCGGGATAGCCGCCCATCCGCAGGTTCTTCTGATCCTTGATCCGCCAGCCGTGCAGCTGGTTGTCCTGCATGGCGGTGATGATGAAGGCCCCGTCCGGCGAGAAGGCCACGCTGGTGTGCGACCCGGCCCATTTCAGCAGGGTCGGCTTCTGGTCGGCGATCCGCGCGAACCACAGGGCGGCCCCGCCATAGGTCGAGGTGGCGATCCGGCGGCCCTTGGGCTCGAAGGCCACGCCCGAGACGGTGCGCTCGTGCACGAAGTCGCGGCGGAAGCCGGCGTCCTTCGCGTCGATCACCGACAGGGTCTTGCCCGCCGAGAAGGCGATCAGCCCGCTCTCGGCCGAGGCGTCGATGGCGTCGATCCAGGCGCCCTTGCTGCTGGCCAGCAGCCCGGCCTCTCCCTTCCGGTGCCAGATCACCCGGCCGTCGTCGCCGCCGGTGACGATGCCCTCGCCCGAGGGGTGCACGCAGGCGCACAGGATCGCGCCGTCGTGGGCGATGCTGAAGGCGCCGTCCTCGAAGCGCACGGCGCCGTCGCCGAGTGCGAAGACCGCGCCGTCCTTGTCGAACAGGGCGGCGGTGGGCTGGGCGTCAAACTGGAAGGTGGTCATGGCTCGGTCTTGCGGGGTCAGCGGCTCAATCGAGCCCTATGCCCGCTGAGGGGCGGTGTTCCAATAGGCGGGCGGCCTACCAGGGCACGTTCTGGCCGTTCCAGCTGACGAAGCGATGCTCGCCCGATCCGGTGTTGGCCTCGATCTCGTCGACGATGCCGCGGGCGCTGGTGGTCACGTCGATGGTCGCGCCGGGGCCGCCCATGTCCGTCTGCACCCAGCCCGGGTTGACCGACAGCACCGTCACGCCTCGTCGGCGGCCCGGGCCCGCCCACAGGCTGCGGGCCAGCATGTTCTGCGCCGTCTTGGAGGCGCGATACAGGTCCGAACCGCCCGAGACGTTTTCGGTGATCGATCCCATGGCGCTGGACATGAAGGCGATCACCCCCGTCGTCTCGCGCACCTGATCGATCAGGTTCCAGGCCGCGCGCACCGGGCCGAAGGCGTTGGTCTGCATGAACTCGCCCAGCCAGGCGGTGTCCTGACCCTTGTCGTGGGCGGAACTGATGATCCCGGCATTGAGGAACAGCAGGTCCAGCGGCTGCGTCATCGCCTTGCCCAACGCCGAAATGTCGGCGTCCGAGGTCACGTCGGCCCGGTGGACCGTCAGCCGATCCGCCCCGTCCAGCGTCTTCAGCGCCGCCTCGCCCGCGTCGTTGCGGACGGTGGCGTGCACGGTCCAGCCGCGATCCAGATATTCCTTCGCGAGACCCAGTCCGATCCCGCGCGAGGCGCCGACGATCAGGGCCGTCTTCATGCGGCGCAGGCTTCGAACCCGGCCTTCAGCGCGGCCTCGTCCAGCTCGCGGCCGATGAAGACCGCGCGCGACCAGCGGCGTTCCTTGTCGCCCCACGGCTTCTGCAGATCGCCTTCCAGGATCATGTGAACCGCCTGGAAGACCAGACGGCGATCCTCGCCGGCCACCTCGATGATGCCCTTGGCGCGCAGGATGTTCTGACCCTGCTCGCCCAGCAGCTGGTCCAGCCACTTCGTGAACTTCTGCCCGTCCAGCGGCCGGTCAAGCGACAGGGCGATGCCCTTGATGTCGTCCTCGTGGGCGTGACCGCGCGGGCCGTGGTCGTGGTCGTGCGCGTGGTCATGATCGTGGCTGTGGTCATGATCGTGGTGGCTGTGATCATGGTCGTGGCCGCAGCTGGCGTCGTGCACATGGCCGTCGGCGCCGTGCGGCGGGTTCACGAAGTCGGGGCGCACCTCGGTGATGCGTTCCAGATCAAAGCCGTGCACGCCCAGCACCTGATCCAGCGGCACGTTCGAGCGCTCGGCGCGGGTGATCGGGGCCAGCGGGTTCAGCGCGCGCAGGCGGCTTTCTACCTCGGCCAGCTCCTCGCCCGAAACCAGATCGACCTTGTTCAGGATGATGCGGTCGGCGAAGGCCACCTGTTCGCGGGCCTCCTTGGAGTCCGTCAGGCGGGCCATGACATGCTTGGCGTCGACCAGGGCCGTGACGCTGTCCAGCTGGGTCTTGGCCTTGACCTCGTCGTCCACGAAGAAGGTCTGGGCCACCGGGCCGGGGTCGGCCAGACCGGTCGTCTCAACGATGATGGCGTCGAAGGCGGGCTTGCCCGGACGCTGGCGCTTCATCAGGCCCGAGACCACGCGGATCAGGTCGCCGCGCACCGTGCAGCAGACGCAGCCGTTGTTCATCTCGAACACGTCCTCGTCGGCCCCGACCACCAGATCGTTGTCGATGCCGATCTCGCCGAACTCATTGACGATGACGGCGTACCGCTTGCCGTGGTCCTCGGTGAGGATGCGGTTCAGCAGCGTCGTCTTCCCGGCGCCGAGATAGCCGGTGAGCACGGTGACGGGGATCTTGGCGGAAGCGGAGGCGATATCGGTCATGGGCGGCAAATGGCGTGTCGGGGAGGGTTTGTGAAGGGAGGGAGTAGGGCTTAGGAATTAGGAATTAGGGAGACCGAGGGTCGTACAGGCCTGCGCCTCAGGCTGGCTCGACTAATTCCTAATTCCTAAGCCCTACTCCCTTCCCGTTAGCAGTCCGGGCAATCCGGCAGCACGCCGCTTTCCAGCTGCAGCGTCGTGTGGCTGATCTCGAACCGCTTGCGGGCCAGGGTCTGGGCCTCGATCAGCAGGGCGTCGGCGTCCGGGCGGTCATGCACCAGATGGGCCGTCAGCGCCGTGTCGGTGGTCGACAGGCCCCAGACGTGCAGATCGTGCACCGCCGTCACCCCCGGCAGGGCCAGCAGGGCCGTGCGGATGGCGGACACGTCTACCCCGCGCGGGGCGGCGTCCAGCGCCAGATTGACCGAGTCCTTCAGCAGGCCCCAGGTGCCGATCATGATGACGGCCACGATCAGCAGGCTGACGATGGGGTCGATCAGGCTCCAGCCGGTCAGCATGATGGCGGCCCCGGCGATCACCACGCCGATCGACACCGCCGCATCGGCCATCATGTGCAGATAGGCGCCGCGGACGTTCAGGTCCTTGTGCTGGTCCTTCATGAACAGCAGGGCCGTGCCCAGATTGATGACGAAGCCGATGCCCGCCACGATCATGATGGTGGTCGAGCCCACCGGGGCCGGCTCGGCGAAGCGGCGGATGGCCTCGAACACAATGGCGCCGCAGGCGAAGATCAGCAGCAGGGCGTTGAACAGGGCGGCCAGGATGGTCGCCTTGCCATAGCCGTAGGTCTTGGCCGCGACGGCCGTGCGCCGGGCCAGCCAGGCCGCGCCCCCGGCCATGGCCAGTCCCAGCACGTCCGACAGATTGTGCCCGGCGTCGGCCATCAGGGCGGTCGAGCCGCTGATGATCCCGGCTCCGAACTCGACCGCGACGAAGGCCAGGTTGACGATCAGCCCGACCGCATAGCGCCAGTCGCCGGTGTCGACCGGGCCGTGATGGTGATGACCGCCGAAGCCGTGGCTGTGCGAATGATCGTGGTCATGCCCATGCGCGTGGCCATGGTCATGGGCATGGTCATGATCGTGATGGTCGTGCGCGTGGTCGTGGGCCATGCGCTGACTCTTAGTGAGCGTGACCGGCGTGGGGAAGGGCGCCGGCGACGGCGGGCGGGTGGTCGTGATCCGCCTGCGCCTCGGCATGGCTGTGCGAGGCGACCAGCAGACCGATGGCGATCAGCGCCACACCCAGCACGATGCTTTCATAGCGGGCCCACCGCTCCAGCCGCAGGACCGAGTAGCCGAAGCTGGCGATGATGGTGAAGGCGGCCATGCCCAGGATGGTGCCGATCAGGAAGGCCAGGGTCATCACCCCCAGAACGACCAGCCCCTCCTTGGCCTGCGCCAGATACAGCGGCAGCAGCACCTCGCCCGGCGACATGGCCAACAGCGCGACCAGACCCCAGAAGGCGGCGGTGTTCGACACCCGGGGCTCCGGCGCGGACAGGTCCGGCCCGCCCGCGGCCTGCACCCGCAGCAGGGTGGCGCGGGCCAGATAGAAGGCGCCGAACAGGAACAGCAGCACGGCGGCGAGGTGGGGCAGGATGCCGGCGATCCAGCGGTCCAGCGCCAGACCGGCGATGACGATCAGCCCGCCGACCACGGCGGTCACCGCGATATGGGCCAGGCCGGCGGCCGCGACCGCGCCCAGCACCTGACCCAGCGACCAGCGCTGCGCCTTGCCGACCAGCACGAACGGCAGCCAGTGCGTCGGCAGGGCCGCGTGCAGGAAGGCCGTGACGAAGGCCCCGCCCAGAAGCGAGAACAGAAGCGTCGGCTGAAGATCGGGGGGCGACATTGCGGCTGGCTCTATCCTGTTACCTTATAACAGTCGAGCGGATTCTGCGGTGCGTCCGGAAGTTGATGCGTCGCACGCCCGTACGAGACTCTTGAGCGGAACGGGCGGCGCATGTCACTCTGTCGCTCGCGGCCCCCGCGATGGCGTTTTTTCGCCCGTCCGCGTTGACTCCGGGGAGCCCTTCCGTATATGTCGCCGCTCTTCGCCCGCCGGGGGTCCCCGCGGGCGCTATTCTTTTTGCGTCTACGCTGAGGCTTCAACATGTACGCGGTGATCAAGACCGGCGGAAAACAGTACCGGGTCCAACCGGGCGACGTCATCGTTGTCGAGAAGCTCGACGGCGAAGCCGGCGCTGCCGTCAACTTCGGTGAAGTTCTGATGCTGGGCGGCGACAAGGGCATCACCCTCGGCGCCCCGCTGATCGAAGGCGCTTCGGTCGCCGCGACGCTGGTCGAAACCCGCAAGGGCGAGAAGATCAAGATCTTCAAGAAGATCCGTCGTCAGGGCTACCGCCGCACCAACGGCCACCGCCAGATGGAATCGGTCCTGCGCATCACCGGCATCGAAGGCGCCGGCGAGAAGGCCAAGTGGGAAGGCAAGACCGAGGTCCTGACCAAGCTCGAGATGAACGCTCGCGCCCGTGGTCTGGCCCCGCGCGTCGAAGCCGCCGCTGAAGAAGCCAAGCCGGCCAAGGCCGCCAAGGCTCCGGCCGCGAAGAAGGCCCCGGCCAAGAAGGCCGCCGCCGCTTCGACCGAAGAAGCCTAAGAGTTCCGAACGCGCCTTCCGGGCGCGACTGTGCTAAGAATGAACGTACCGGGCGCCTGAGGGCGCCGGGTGCAAACCGAAGAGAGTTACGATGGCTCACAAGAAATCCGGCGGTTCGTCGCGCAACGGTCGCGACTCCGAGTCGAAGCGCCTTGGCGTGAAGAAGTTTGGCGGCGAGCGCGTGCTGGCCGGCAACATCATCGTGCGTCAGCGCGGCACCACCTTCCACCCGGGTGACAACATGGGCATGGGCCGCGACCACACCCTGTTCGCGCTCACCAACGGCGCTGTGAAATTCACCACCAAACGTGGTGGCCGTTGTTACGTGTCGATTCTCGCCGCCAACGACGACGCCCAGCAGGCCGCGGCCGCCGAGTAACGCGAAACGGAAATCCCCGGATCGCGTCGGCCCAAGGGCCCCGATCCGGACCAAGGGAAATATTCCGCGGGGAGTCTGGATCACCAGGCTCCCTTTTGCGTTTCCCCGCCTCGAACACCGCCCGAGCCCTCCAAGGAGGCGGTGAGTTCCGAATGAGGCGTTTCATGTGCGTGATCGAACCCTCCCCCGTCGTCGAGACGCGGCGTCTGTCGCTGCGCGCGCCGCAGGCCCAGGACGTGACCCGTCTGGCCGCGCTGGCCAATGACGCCGACATCGCGCGGATGACCCTGCGCATGCCCCATCCCTTCTCGACGCAGGACGCCGAGGCCTTCGTGCTGAACGTGCAGGGCCAGGATCCCGCGCGGGCCCGCACCTTCCTGATCGAGCACGAGGACCACGGTCCGGTCGGCGTCATCGGCCTGTTCGAGGACGGCGATGTCGGCCCCGAGGTCGGCTACTGGATCGGCCGTCCCTTCTGGGGCCGGGGCTACGCCACAGAGGCGCTGGAAGCCGGCGTCGCCTGGGCCAGCCGCAAGTGGCGGCGCCGGGCCATGGTCGCCGGCCACTTCGCCGACAACCCCGCCTCCGGCCGCGTGCTGGAAAAGGCCGGCTTCCTGTACACGGGCGAGGTCCGCACCGGCTTCAGCCGCGCCCGCGGCGAGGACGCCCGCACGCGCCGGATGGTCTGGCTGGCATAATTCCGGGTCGCGGACCGTCGGCCCCTTCGGGGACCTCCCGACCCGACGCGACCTGGCGCTCCGCGCAGGCTGATCGTCTGGCGCAGCAGGTTATGTGTCAGGACAAGGCGTGCGCGAAGCGCCAGGCCGCGTCGGGTCGAGAAGGCGGAGCCTTCTGACCGCGGCCCAAAAGAATCAAACCTCTTCGGCTTTAGCCAAAGAGGTTTGGCCCCACCATCGCCGCCACGGCGACCGCGCCGCCGACCATCGTCACGATGGCGCCCGCCACGAAGGCCAGCAGCATGCGCGCGCTTTTGCGACGGCGCAGGCCGCTGGACCTGACGCCGCGCAGGATGACAAACGGTTTGGGGCCGAAGACTTCGGAACCGGAGATGTTGTGCTGGGACATGCGCTCCCCCTCGACTGCGCCCGCGTAGGGCCGAGGGTCAGCGAAGCGGGCAGGGCCGGGCGAAAAAATGGCGAACGCTGCTCACCCACACATCCGTGATCGGACGAACATTGTCCGATCTTCAACGGCTTAGCTTGATCCTAGCCGCACCAGACGAGGCGTCCGCTGTACGCCCGATAGTAGCCGCTGCGCGGGTCATAGGAGCGATAGCTGGCCCGGCACCAGTCGATCCGCCGGGCGTCGCGCCCGCCGGTCGCATGGCCGGCGTAGGCGTATCCGCCGCCGGGGAAGACCACATCGGGACGCCCGTAGGCCCCCTCATAGGTCGTGCCACCCGTATTGTGTCCGCCGTAGCCGTAGCCGTAGTCGCCGTACGCGCGCCCGCCGTAGCCCCGGCGCGGGCTGTAGCCATAGCCCTGCCCATAGCCGTAGCCGTACCGGCTGTAGCCATAGCCATGGCCGTAACCATCGCCGTACCGGTAGCCGGCCAGTTCCCGATAGTCAGCCCGGGCCTGTGAGCTGACCCGGCGCCGCTGGTCGCGCCAGCGGTCGCCGCAGTCATCCCGGCTCGCGTCCCAGAAGCGGTCGCACCGATAGTCGCCCGGCCGGTCCAGCTGGCCGCGCCAGTCGAAGGCCGACGGCGCCGCGTTCGAGCGCCAGCGCGGCGTGTAGTACCGCGTCTCCTCCCGGTCGTAGCCGCCGTGATAGCCGCTGTTTCCGTACTCATGGCCGTAGCCCTCGTTCCAGGACTGGGCGACGGCGGGCGTGGCGGCTCCAATCAGGGCGGCCGCGAGGATGAGGGACTGGACGCGCATGGTTAACTCTCCGGGGCGGCCCGATACGCGGCCTCGAAAGACGATACTGGCAGTCCTGCCGTCCTCGGACGGCGATCAGGGCAGGGTGACGGCGATCCGTCCGCTGCGGGTGTCGACACGGCGCATCAGCACCACGCGGTCGCCGCCGGCGCTGACCGGGGCGATGATGAACCAGCCGCCCGAGGGCAGGTTGGCGAAGTCGAAGCGGCCGTTCTCGCAGGTCGTCGACCGCACGAAGGCGCGGTAGTCGGCATTGGGGTCGGCCACGGTGCGGGCGCGCACGATGGCTTCCGGAATCGCGGCGCGGTCGGTCGAGCCGTACAGGGTGCGGAAGCGGGCGCGGGTATAGGGGGTGTCCGGGGTCAGGGCGACCGAGCCGGTGCAGGCGAAGGCCTGTCCGTCGCGGCGATAGTCGACCCGGCCCTCGATCGAGGCGCGGCCCGCGGTGTTGGACCAGCCGAAATCCGAGACATTGAACGGCGCGGGGCCCAACGGACCGCCCGGCCCGACCGGTCCGGTGGCGCAGCCGGCCATGACGGCTCCGGCGGCGGTCAGGGCGGCGAGGGCGAGGGGGCGGGCGATGGACATGGCTTTCTCCGTGGGGGGCGGCGGACCGGCGGATCAGACGCTGAACGCCGCCCCAAGGTCAAGGTTGCGACGGTCAGGGCTGTGGTTCAAAAGCGCGCACACAAACCGGCGCGAGACCGGCTATAGGGGACGCTCATGACAGTCACGTTCGACGACATCCTTGCCGCCCGCGAGCGGATCGCCGGTCAGGTCGATCGCACGCCGGTCCGCTATTCCCGCCGCCTGTCCCAGCTGACGGGCGCGGAGGTCTGGATCAAGTTCGACAACCTGCATTTCACCGGCTCCTTCAAGGAGCGCGGCGCGCTGAACCGCCTGCTGCAACTGACGCCGGAAGAGCGCAAGCGCGGCGTCGTCGCCGCCAGCGCCGGCAACCACGCCCAGGCCCTGGCCTACCATGGCGGCCGTCTCGGCATCCCCGTGACCATCGTCATGCCCGAGGGCACGCCCTTCGTGAAGATCGACGGCACGCGCCAGCACGGCGCCAATGTCGTCATCAAGGGCCTCGACTTCTCCGGCTCGACCGAGGAGGCCCACCGTCTGCGCGACGAGGAGGGCTTCATCTTCGTCTCGGCCTTCGATGACGAGGGCATCGTCGCCGGCCAGGGCGTCTGCGGGCTGGAGTTCATGGAGGACGCGCCGGACCTCGACGTCCTGATCATCCCCATCGGCGGCGGCGGCCTGATCGCCGGCTCGGCGCTGGCGGCCAAGACGCTGAAGCCGTCGATCCGCATCGTCGGGGTCGAGGCGGCCATGTACCCCTCCTTCAACGCCCGTCGTCAGGGCGAGACGCCGAAATGCGGCGGCCAGACCATCGCCGAGGGCATCGCCATCAAGGCCGTGGGCGACATCCCCTTCGCCATCGCCGAGGGGCTGATCGACGAGGTGCTGGTCTGTCAGGAAGCCGATTTCGAGAAGGGCGTCGCCTTCCTCGCCACCATGGAACGCACCGTGGCCGAGGGCGCGGGCGCCGGCGGTCTGGCGGCGATGCTGGCCTATCCGGACAAGTTCAGGGGGCTGAAGGTCGGCATTGAACTGACCGGCGGCAACATCGACGCCCGCATGCTGGCCGTGGTCCTGAACCGCGAGCTGGTGCGCGAGAAGCGGCTGGTCGTCTACCGCATCCTCGGCGACGATCGTCCGGGCATGCTGTCGAAAATGAGCGCCGTCATCGGCGGGCTTGGCGGAAACATCATAGACGTGGTGCATAACCGGCTGGCGCTGGACGTGCCGGCCAAGGGCGCGGAGTTCGACATCATGGTCGAGACCCGCGGCGAGGCGCACGCCGAGGAAATCAGACAGGGACTTGAAGGTGCGGGCTATGAACTCCGGATGGGTTAAGGGCGTCGCGGCGCTGGCGATGATCGCGGCCCTGGCCGCCTGCAACCGCGGCCCCGAGACGGGCAATGCGGAGGCCGAGGCCAACCTCAAGGCCGGTCAGGAATTCCTCGCGAAGAATGCGAAGGAAGAGGGGATCCAGACCCTGCCCGGCGGCATCCAGTACAAGGTCGTCCGGTCCGGTCCTCCGGGCGGCGAAAGCCCGGATGGCAATGATCTGGTGCGCGTCGACTACGAGGGCTCGCTGACCGACGGCACGGTCTTCGACAGCTCCTACGAGCGTGGCCAGCCCGCCGTCTTCACCCTCGATTCGGTGATCCCCGGCTGGAGCGAGGCCGTCCAGCAGATGAAGGTCGGCGACGAGTGGATCGTCTTCGTCCCGGCCGACAAGGGCTATGGCGAGCGGTCCTCGCCCGAGATTCCGGCCAACAGCGTGCTGGTCTTCCGGCTCAAGCTGCTGGATCTGGCCCGCACCCCCGGCGACGGCTCGATCAGCCGGGCGACCACGGCCAACGGCTGATCCCTAGGCGGCCCTCAGCCGGGCCGCCGCCCACTCCGCCGCATCCCGCACCACCGGATCGGGATCGTCCAGCAGGGCCTCCGCCGAGGGGATCAGCGTCGCGTCGGCGCTGTTGCCGATGGCGTACAGCACATTGCGGACAAAGCGATTGCGCCCGATCCGCTTGACCGGGCTCTTGGTGAACAGCGCCCGGAAGCTGGGGTCGTCCAGCGCCGCCAGATCGGCCAGCTTCGGCGAGACCAGACTGTCGCGCGCCTGCACCCGGCTTTCGCTCGCCGCGGCCGCGAACTTGTTCCATGGGCAGGACGCCAGACAGTCGTCACAGCCGTAGATGCGGCTGCCCGTCGCCTCGCGGAACTCCTCCGGCCAGGGCCCGGCGAATTCGATGGTCAGGTAGGACAGGCACCGCCGCGCATCCAGCTGGAACGGCGCCGGGAAGGCGTTCGTCGGGCAGGCGTCCAGACAGGCGGTGCAGCGTCCGCAGTGCTCGGTCTCCGGCGGGTCCGGCTCCATCTCCGCCGCGCTCAGGATCACCCCCAGGAACAGCCAGTTGCCGTGTTTCCGCGACAGCAGATTGGTGTGCTTGCCCTGCCAGCCCAGTCCCGCCCGCTGCGCCAGCGGCTTCTCCATCAGGGGCGCGGTGTCCACGAACACCTTCACCTCCTGCCCCGTCTTCGCCGCGATCTGACCGGCCAGCGTCTTCAGCCGCCCCTTGATCACCTCGTGATAGTCGTCGCCCCGGGCATAGACCGAGATATAGCCGTTGGACCGATCCGCCAGCTCCGGCAGCGGGTCCGTCTCCGGCCCGTAGTTCAGCCCCAGCACGATGGCTGTCCTGGCCCCGTCCCACATGGCCGTGGGGTGGGCGCGGCGCTCCAGCGTCGTCTCCATCCAGCCCATCTCGCCGTGCCGCCCGGCCTCGACGAAATGCGCCAGCCGCTCGCCCGCGCTCCACGGCTCCGACGCCGAGGCGAAGCGGCAAACCTCGAACCCGAGATTGGCGGCCTGTTCGCGGATCGCGTCGCGCGGGTCGCGGGCCATCAGCCTTGCGACATGCGCGCCCGGCGCTCGGCGTCGCCCGCCGTCCGTTGTTCGATCAGCGCCTCCACCGGCGCGTAGGACTCTGCGGCCACGTCGACGTCGCCCGTTGCGACGGCATCGGCGATCTTCTCGAACTGTGCGGAGATGGCCAGTTCCACGTCCGCGCTCTGCGCCATGCTGTTGGTGATGAACAGCAGATTGGCCTGCAGCGGCGTGTTGGCCAGTTCCGGCGCCGCGGATACCTGTCGGGCCAGCTGCGTCACCCGGACCTTCAGCGTAGTCGCGGCCTCGGCGGCGAGGCGCGCATGGCCCCGGATCGCCTCGGCGGAGGCGGACGGATCGACGTCCAGCCCCAGCATGGCGTCGCGGATGTAGACCATCCAGACAAGCGCCGCGTCATTGGTCGCCATCAGCGACCCTGCATAGTTGTAGCCCGGCTGGGACTCGTCGGGGCGCGAGTGGAACAGCATCAGGTTTTCGGCCTGCAGCTCGGTGATGCCCAGTTCGAAATAGCCCTTGCCCAGCGCCAGAAGGTCCTCCTCCCGGCCCGAGGACGCCGTCACCACCCGGTCGATGAACACGTCCGCCGTTTCGGAGGATTGCCGCAGCAGCGTGCCGATCCGGTCACGCAGTTCCACCTGTTGCCGCATCAGGCCACGCGCCTGCGCAGTGTCCATCCCGGCGGGCGGGGGCGGCGGTTCGGTCGCCAGCCGGGCGTATTCGTCGTTCAGCGCGGCATAGGCGGCGCGCGTCTCGGCGGCCCATTCCCGGGCCCAGGTCCGGGCTTCGCCGGTCTTCCCGGCGCTCAGCAGCGCCTGCAACCGGTCCCCGGCGTCCATCAGCGCCAGACCCTGTTCGGACCGGCGGGTGACAAGGTCGATATAGCCGGAGTTCCAGGTAACCAGACGCCCGAGCCAGGCCTGAACCTCGGCCGGTGCGTCCTGCGTCGAGACCGCCGGCGCCGGCGTTGCGGGCGACAGCGCCGCCGCGGCCGTGGGCGTCAGACCCAGAACCGCCATGGAAAGCAGAATACGAAACATCGGTGTGGCCCCCGCCCTCAGAAATCGAGGTCGGTATAATGGCCTGCCGGGGCCACCCCTGGGAAGCGGTCAGAGAGCAGGGTTCTGAAACACGGACGCGATTTCAGCTTCATGTACCAGGTCTTCAGCCCGGGATAGTTGGCCCAGCCGATCTCGCTGAAATAATCCAGCACCGACAGGTGCGCCGCCGCCACGATGTCGGCCTGGCTCATCCGGCGACCGGCCAGCCAGTCGCGCTCGCCCAGCAGGGCCTCCAGCATCTGCAGATGGTGCTTCAGCGCCTCGCGCCCGGCCCGCAGCGCCCGCGCCTCGGGCGGGCCCAGCCGCAGCAGGGGCTTCTCCATCCGCTCGTGCAGCAGCACCGCGTCCACCTCGTCGGTGAAGCGGCGGTCGAACCAGTTGACCAGCCGTCGGACCTCGGCCCGCTCGGCCGGATCGACCGGCAGCAGGAAGGCCTCCTTCGTCCGGTCCTCCAGCCAGCCCAGGATGGCCGGCTGTTCGCAGACCGTCAGCACCCGGCTGTTGGCCGTGGTCTGCAGCACCGGGGTCATGCCGGACGGGTTCAGCGCGCCGACCGGACAGTCGGGCTCCCACGGCTTCACCGCATTCTCCTCGAACGCGACCTTGGCCTCCCCCAGCGCCAGTCGCGCGGCGCGCGAGGCGGGATCAAAGGCGAAGTGGAAGAGGACGGAGACGGACATCCGGCAACCCATGCACCCGCGCGCGTTAAACGGGCGTTAGCTATCCGCCTCCGCGGACGGCGGTTCCGGCGCTTTTTTCGTCCGGCCCACAGGCGTGGCGGCGCGCGGGTCGGGGTGGATCATGATGTCGGCGTGCGGCCACAGGGCGATCAGCCGCGCCTCCGCCGCCTCGAGGATGTCGTGGGCCTGCGCCAGCGTCAGGGTCGGGGCCATGTCGACGTGCATCTGGATGGTCATCACCGGCCCGGCCTGACGGGTGCGCAGCCGGTGCACGCCGGTGATCTGCGGGTCCGACAGGATGGCGGTGGTGATGGCCACCCGGTCGGCGTCCGACCCGGCCCGGTCCAGCAACTGGTCGGCGGCCTCCTTCAGCACCCCGATCGCGCCCCAGAACAGCCAGACCGAAACCACCAGACCCGCCGCCGCATCCAGTCCCGGCGCGGCCAGCCAGGCGCCCGACGCCACCCCGATCAGCACGACGACATTGGCCGCCAGGTCCGAGGCGTAGTGGGCGCGGTCGGCCGACACCGCCACCGATCCGCTCAGCCGGATGGCCC
The DNA here is from genome assembly GCF_042666595.1 of Brevundimonas sp. GCM10030266. Taxonomy (NCBI): domain Bacteria; kingdom Pseudomonadati; phylum Pseudomonadota; class Alphaproteobacteria; order Caulobacterales; family Caulobacteraceae; genus Brevundimonas; species Brevundimonas sp. GCM10030266. The sequence continues at coordinate 285,386 of NZ_JBHTCY010000001.1, read as the reverse complement.
GGCTCTGGCGCCAGATCAGCCAGCCGGTCAGGGCCATGGAGATGGCGATGACCGTCACCCCGACCCAGCCCGAGCTGACCGGGCGCGGATCGAACAGGCGCTGGATCGCCTCCCAGCCGATGAAGACGGCCGAGGCGAAGACCAGCCCGGCCTGCACCAGCGCGGCCATCGCCTCGCCCTTGCCGTGACCGAAGCGGTGCTCCTCGTCCGGCGGGGCGGCGGCCCAGCGCACGGCGAAGAAGGTGGCCAGGGAGGCGATCAGGTCCAGCGACGAATCGGCCAGCGACGCCAGGATCGACACCGACCCCGAGGCGCCCAGGGCGAAGGTCTTCAGCACGATCAGGATCACCGCCACGGCGACGGACAGGCGGGTGATCCCCCGGGTCGCGGCGTGGACGTCGTCGAGCGAAGCGGTCGTCATGTCGGGACTTGTCGCGGAATCCCGTGTCCCTGCCAAGACTTCGCGCCCGCCGGCGTTAGTGTGTTCGTCACGAAAAACCGCCATTATCCATAATCGAGACGGATTTCCGGGCGTCGCGTAGCCGGAGGGACAGCGGATGGACACGACCGGCGAACGCTGGATCGGGCGGGGCGAGGCCCTCAGTCGGCTCGGGGTCAAGGCCCAGACCCTCTACGCCTATGTCAGTCGCGGCCGCATCGCCGCCCGTCCCGATCCCGCCGATCCCCGTCGCAGTCTCTACGCTGTGCGCGACATCGACCGCCTGACCGGCGACGCGCCTCCGGAGGATGCGCCGCCCCGCGTCGTGGAGGCCGGCCCCGCCTCGCGTGGCGAGGCCGACATCGCCTCCTGCGTCAGCGTCGTCGTCTCGGGACGCCTCTTCTATCGCGGGCTGGATGCGGTCCAGCTGTCCGGCGCGGCGACGCTGGAGGAGGCCGCCCGCACCCTCTGGGGCGCCCGCGCCGCCAATCCCTTTGCCCAGATCCGGCCGCGTGTCGGCGTCACGCCCGGCGGCTCGGCCCGCGCGCGCCTGTTCGCCGCCCTGGCCCGCCGCGCGGACGAGGACGCCGACGCCCGCGTCCGCGATCCCGACGCCCTGCGCATCGAATGCGCCCGGGTGCTGGACGAGGCGGTGGACGCCGTCGCCGGGCCGGGCCCCCGCCTGTTCCTGCATCAGCGCCTCGCCCGCTTCTGGAAGGCGCCGGAACGCGACGCCCAGCTGATCCGTCGGGCGCTGGTCCTGTCCGCCGATGTCGGCATGGACGCCGCCGTCATCGCCGCCCGCGCGGTCGCCGGGGCCGGCGCCTCGCCGGCCGCCGCGGCCCTGGCCGGGCTCAGCGTCGTCGCCGCTTCGCGCGCGGTGGCGCAGACGGTCGAGGCGTCCGGCTGGATCAACACCGCTCGCCGCCACCCGGCCGAGGCCATGCGCGACCTGCAGCGCGCCGGCTTCAGCGATCCGGACTGGAGCGGCGTCGACCCGCGCGCCGCCGCCCTGCTGGCCGCCGCCGACCTGCCCGACGATCTGGCCCGGGTGCTGCGCGATGGCCAGACCGCCGCCGGTCGCGCCCCGGGGTTCGCCCTGGCCCTCGCCGCCGCCGCCCGCCGGATGGAGCTGCCGCGCGACGCCGCCCAGGACCTGCTGCTGACCGGTCGTCTCGCCGGTTTGCTGGCTCATGCGCTCGATCAGGCGCTGGATGGCTCGCCTATCCGGGCGCGGCTGCGCTATGTGGGTCCGGAGCCGGGCGCGCACTGAGGCGACGCTCCGGGTGTAAGGGAAATCCATGGCTGACTGGCTTGCGGCGATCCTCCTCGGAGTCCTCGAGGGTCTCACCGAGTTCATTCCGGTGTCCTCCACCGGCCACCTGCTGCTGCTGCGCGAGGCGCTGGGCCTGACCGACGAACGCTGGACCTCCTTCGTGGTGATGATCCAGCTGGGCGCCATCCTGGCGCTGGTGCTGCTGTATTTCGGCCGCCTGTGGAAGGTGCTTATCGGCCTGCCCACCGACCCCAAGGCGCGCCATTTCGCCATCAGCGTCCTGATCGCCTTCGTCCCGTCCCTGCTGGCCGGCGCCTTCCTCTACGACTTCATCAAGGGCTATCTGTTCGAGACCCCGGCCATCATCTGCGTCAGCCTGATCGTCGGCGGCTTCCTGCTGATGGCGCTGGATCGCTGGGCGCCCCAGCCGAAGCATTTCGACGCCATGCAGCTGACGTGGAAGACCTCGGCCCTGATCGGCCTGTTCCAGTGTCTGGCCCTGGTGCCCGGCGTGTCGCGCTCCGGCTCGACCATCGCCGGCGGCCTGCTGCTGCGGCTGGAGAAGCCGGCGGCGGCCGAGTTCTCCTTCTTCCTCGCCATCCCGACCATGGTCGGCGCCTTCACCTATGACCTGATCAAGAGCGGCGCCCAGATGGACCTCAGCTTCGGTTGGGTCATCGCCGTCGGCTTCGTCAGCGCCTTCGTCGCCGGTCTGGTCGTGATCCGCTTCCTGCTCAGCTTCGTGTCCAACTACGGCTTCACCCCCTTCGCCATCTGGCGGATCGTGGTGGGCAGCGTCGGCCTGCTGGCGATCTGGCTGTATTGATCGGCTGAAACAGAAAAGGCCGGGCTGGATCGCTCCAGCCCGGCCTTTTTCATGTCTGGCTGTTCGCTCAGGCCGCGACCGGCTCGGCGAACTGGCCGCCGCGGCGGTAGCGCCACAGATAGCTGGCGGCGACGGCCTCGACGCCGGTCGGCTGGATGCCCAGATCGGCCAGGCCCTGGGCGCCGTCCGAGACCACGTTGTCGCTCTGCAGCAGGACTACCTGATCCTCGGTCAGCACCGGCTTGATGCCGACAATGGCGGTCAGTTGCGCCAGCGCGCCGACGATCCTGGCGGCGAAGAAGGGCAGGGGCAGCAGGCCCGGGGTGCGATAGGTCTCGCGCGACACCAGCTTCAGCACCTCCTCGAAGGTCATCACCGCCGGGCCGCCCAGCTCATAGGTCTGGCCGGCCGATTCGCCGCGGCCGGTGGCGCGGGCGATGGCCTCGGCCACGTCGCCGACATAGACCGGCTGGAATTTCGTCTGGCCGCCGCCGACCAGCGGCAGCACCGGCGACAGCTGGGCCATCTTGGCGAACTTGTTCAGGAAGTCGTCGCCGGCGCCGAACACGACCGACGGACGGACGATCACCGCATCCGGCTTGACCTCGCGCACCGCCATCTCGGCCTCGGCCTTGGTGCGGGCGTAGTCGGACTGGCTCTCCGGATTGGCGCCCAGGGCCGACACCTGCACCAGACGGTCCACGCCCGCGGCCGCGCTGGCCTCGGCGATCGTGCGCGACGCCTCGACGTGCAGGCTCTCGAATTTGCGACCGCCGCCCTCGTACAGGATGCCGACCAGATTGATCACCGCGTCCGCGCCGTGGATCGCCTCGCCCACCTGGGCGGCGTCGGTCGCGTCGCAGCGGATGGCCTTGATCTGGCCGACCCCGCCGGCCGTCTGCAGCTTCCAGGCCCGGTCCGGGCGGCGACAGGCGATGCGAATGCGCCAGCCGCGACGGGCCAGCGCGCTGACCACCTGACTGCCGACAAAACCTGTCCCACCGAAGACGGTGACCAGACCGGGGGCGACTTCGCTCATCTCAGACTCCAAGGCGGACCGCGCGCGGGAAGAACCCTTGCAGGGCGGGGGATTAGACGATGGGGGCGGGCCTCGCAACGCAAACGCAAAAAATGCTGGAAAAGGTTGTTGACCCGCTCCGGGCTCTGCCTTAGAGGTCCGCGCCTTCCAGACGGAAACGCCGCTCGCGGCACGGACGTTTGGCCCAGATGGCGGAATTGGTAGACGCGCTGGCTTCAGGTGCCAGTGACTGAAAGGTCGTGGAGGTTCGAGTCCTCTTCTGGGCACCAATTATTGAAAAGGCGCTGCATCGTCCGATGCGGCGCCTTTTCTCTTTTGGGCTCGATGTCAGCCGGTGCTCGGTGCTGACGGGCCGGTGCGGCGAAGTGATTAGTGGCTAGTGATTAGTGGATCGCGGCGGCGCTGCCGGTTCTGCATCACCAACGATCAGTGAAGCCGCCAACCACTAATCACTAACCACTAGCCACTTTCCGGGCTCCGTCAGACGGGATTGCGCTCGCATCCCCAAGGCCAAGGCGCTACCTACAGCCCATGACCGTTTATCTTCACGAAGGCGACCTGCCCGACGACCTCGATCTCGGCCCCGTGGTGGCCGTCGATTCCGAGACCATGGGCCTGCGCTTCCGCCGCGACCCGCTGTGCGTGGTCCAGCTGTCGTCCGGCGACGGCGACGCCCACGTCGTGCGCCTGAACCGCCCCGCCTACGACTGCCCGAACCTGAAGCGCGTGCTCGCCGACCCCGACGTGCTCAAGCTGTTCCACTTCGGCCGCTTCGACATCGGCATGTTCCAGCTGCACCTCGGCGTCGACACCGCCCCGGTCTACTGCACCAAGATCGCCTCCAAGCTGGCCCGCACCTACACCGACCGTCACGGCCTGAAGGACGTGGTGCGCGAATGCGCGGGCGTGGAGCTCTCCAAGGCCCAGCAGTCCAGCGACTGGGGCGCGCCGGTCCTGACCCAGGCCCAACTCGACTACGCCGCCTCCGACGTCCTGTATCTGCACGCCGTGCGCAACCGGCTGGACGAGATGCTGGAGCGCGAGGGCCGCACCGAACTGGCCCGCAAATGTTTCGAGTTCCTGCCCACCCGCGCCGCCCTCGATCTGGCCGGCTGGGACGAGCAGGACATCTTCGCCCACGCCTGAGACTGAGGCCCGATGAGCCAGGAGCCGGTTGAGACCCGCAAGGCGGAAGATGAGGCCCGCGTCGCCGCGACGGCCTCGGCCTTCCGCGCGCGCTCGCGCCGGGTCCAGCTGCTGCGTCGCCTGCTGCCGGTGCTGATCCTCGTCCTGGCGGGCGGCACCATCAGCTGGATCGTCCTGCGCACCGTCATGTCGGATGTGGAGCGCAAGGCCGGGACCAGCCGCGAGGTCCGCCTCGACAACCCCATGTTCCACGGCCAGGACGCCCAGGGCCGCAGCTTCGTCATCGGGGCCAGGGGCGCCGTGCGCGATCCGAACACCGGCCGCTTCCGTCTGGTCGGCCCGGCCCTGCGGCTCAATCTGGGCGGCCGCAAGGTCACGACCCTGACGGCCGACGGCGGCGAATACGACGAGGTCCGCAAGACCGTGACGATCGGCCCCAATGTCCGCATCTCGGACGGCGGATCGGGCTTCACCCTCGTCACGCCCGAGGCGGTGATCGACACCTCGACCGGCATCGTGACCGGGAACAAGGGCGTTCAGGGCGACGGGCCTCTTGGAACGATCAACGCTTCGTCCTATGCGGTCTATGATCAAGGCGAACGGGTCGTGTTCAGCGGCACGGGCGATAACAAGGTGCGCGGGACCATCAACCCGTCGAGGTCGAACTGATGATCAAGACCAGACTCCTGACCGTTGCGGCGCTCGGCCTGGGCCTGATGGCCCTGCCGACGGTCGGCGACGCCCAGAGCTTCCAGGGCGGCCAGCCCATCATGTGGGGCGCCGACAATGTGTCGCGCACCACCACCACCCTGTCGATGCGTGGCCGCGCCGAACTGACCCAGGGCGACAGCCGCATTCGCGCCGACGCCATCGAGGCGGGCCTGAACGGCGGAACCCTGAACCGGGTCGAGGCCTCGGGCAGCGTCTATTTCGTGACGCCTGAGCAGACCATTCGCGGCGACCGCGCCGTCTACACGCCCAACAATGACACCATCGTCCTGACCGGCGACGTGATCATGACCCAGGGCGAGAACGTCATCACCGGCTCGCGTCTGGTCTACAACACCCGCACCGAGAGCGCCCAGATGGAAGGCGGCTCCGGCGGTCGGGTCCAGGGCGTCTTCTATCCGTCGCAGGGGAACTGAGCCCCGGCTCGGAGTGACGATTGGCCCGCAAGGAACTCTCCGCTCTCAACGTCCATGACGACGCCGCCCCGGCGCCCGTCGCCGCCGCGCGCGCCACCGGCCTGCGCGCCGAGAACCTGGCCCGCGCCTTCGGCCAGCGTCAGGTCGTCCGCGACGTCTCCCTGACCGTCCAGCGCGGCGAGGTCGCCGGCCTGCTCGGCCCCAACGGGGCGGGCAAGACCACCTGCTTCTACATGATCACCGGCCTGATCCCGCCGGACTCCGGCTCGATCTGGCTGGACGGCGAGGACATCACCGCCCAGCCCATGTACCAGCGCGCCCGCATGGGCCTCGGCTATCTGGCTCAGGAAGCCTCCATCTTCCGCGGCATGACGGTCGAGCAGAACGTCCGCGCCGTCGTCGAACTGCACCACACCGGCCAGAAGGCGATCGACGAGGAGGTCTCGCGCCTGCTGGAGGAGCTCCGCATCGATCACCTGCGTCAGGCCCCGGCCTCGGGCCTGTCGGGCGGCGAGCGTCGCCGCTGCGAAATCGCCCGCGCCCTGGCCGGCCGCCCGTCCTTCATGCTGCTGGACGAACCCTTCGCCGGCATCGACCCCCTGGCCATCGCCGACATCCGTCAGGTGATCCGCTATCTGGCCGGTCAGGGCATCGGCGTCCTGATCACCGACCACAACGTCCGCGAAACCCTCGAAATCATCGACCACGCCTCGATCATCTCGGGCGGCTCGGTCCTGTTCGAGGGCAAGGCCGAGGACGTCATCCGCGACCCCGAAGTCCGCCGCGTCTACCTCGGGGACATGTACGGTTAGAGCCCGCGCTCACCTCTCCAGCGAAGCTGGGGAGGGGGACCGTCCGGAGCCGCAGGCGACGGATGTTGGAGGGGTTGTTCCAACCGCCCCGCTCTCGTTCCTCCCCCTTGGGGGAGGGGGACCGCCGAAGGCGGTGGAGGGGCGCCAGATACAGGAGCCGACGCCATGACCCACCGCATCTTCGCCATGCCCTTCGCCAGCGTCTATCCGGCCTATATCGCCAAGGCCGAGAAGAAGGGCCGCACCCGCGCCGAGGTCGATCAGGTCATCCTCTGGCTCACCGGCTATTCGCAGACCCAGTTCGATGGCCTGATCGCCGACAAGACCCCGTTCGAGGCCTTCTTCGCCAACGCCCCCGCCCTGAACCCGGCCCGCCAGTCGATCACCGGAACCATCTGCGGCATCCGCGTCGAGGCGATGGAGCCCGGCCTGATGCAGGAAATCCGCTACCTTGACAAACTCATCGACGAGCTGGCCAAGGGCAAGGCGATGGAGAAGGTGCTGCGGGGGTAGGGCTCAGCCCTCACGCGCGCCGAAGGCCCCGGGTCACCAGCAGCAGCCCCAGCGCCACCTCATAGAGGAACATCGGGGCCATGTAGGCGATGCCGACGGCCTGCCCGATCTCGGGGCGAGCCAGCGCCGTCAGCGGGATCAGCGCCAGCGCCAGGGACGCGCCCATCCCCAACACTGCGAGGGCGCGGGGGATGTACCGCGATCGGAACCAGAGCCAGGCGAACACGGCCTGTCCCAGCCCGAGGAAGACCCAGCCGAAGCTCATGGTGTCCGCCCGAACCCCCATCAGCAGCCGCGCCAGCGCCTGTTGCTGCTCGACCGGGAAGGCGTCCAGATAGGGCGCATCTGACACCAGCCTCAGGGCGATGATCAGCGCCAGCGCGCTGGCTGACAACAGGGCGGCGTTGGCGACGCGGAACAGGACGCCCAGCAGCGCCAGCCCTCGCCCGACCGGGCTGAGCACCACATAGGCCGCGACCCCCACGGCCACGTCGCTGATGAAGCAGGCGAACAGCAGGACGGCCGACAGCCGAAGCGTCTGGGCCGCGCCCGCGAGGCTGGCGGCGGTGACCGCGGCGTCGTCGGAAATGACCACGGGGGCCAGGCCCACGAACTCGACCCAGATCGACACCGCCATCGCGATCAGGGTGATCCCGCCCAGAACGCGGGCGGCCCGGCGTTGCTCGGGGCGGATCGACAGGGGCTCACGCGACGGGGACTGGACGGCGGTCATCAGGAGGCTCAAAGCGAGGTCCTGCGACCCCCGTCCTGACTGAACCACGAACCCGCCGCGCGAGGCACTTACGATATTGTAACGCTTGAGGGACGGCGCGTGCTGCGCGCCTGATCTATTTCAGCGACGCCTCTAGCACCCGCGCGAAATTGCCGCCCAGGATCTTCGCCCGGTCCGTGTCGCCGTAGCCGCGCCTGCGCAGGGCCGCGTCCAGCACCTGCATCCGGTCCGGTCCGTCCATGTCGGCGCAGGTGACATGCCCGGCCAGCGGCTCGGCCCCGGCCCGTCCCAGATTGCGCCGCTGGTAGTCGGCCAGATTGGCCACCTTGGTCGCCTGGTCGCGGCTGTCCCCCATCGCCGGCTGGTCGCTGCCGAAGCCGACGCAGTCGACGCCGCCCACCCGCACCGCATGGTCGATGTGGTCTACCACGTCCTCGACCGAGGAATGATCCGCCGCCGTCAGCCAGCGGCTCATCATGAACACGCCGAAGAAGCCGCCCTTGTCCGCCAGCTTGCGGATCATCTCGTCGCTCTTGTTACGCGGCGTGTCGTACAGCGCCCGGCAACCGGCATGCGTCACCGCGATCGGCCCGCGCGCATGCTCGATGGCCTCCAGCGTCGTGCGCGGGCTGCAGTGCGACAGGTCGATCAGGCCGCCAGCCGCTTCCATCTCCCAGATCAGCGCCGCGCCCAGCAGCGACAGCCCGCCGTCCGTCGGCTCCATGAAGCCGTCCCCCGCGGGCGATCGCTCGTTATGCGTCAGCTGCAGGACCCTCAACCCCTTGGCGTGGTGTCCCCGGAAGGTCTCCAGATTGAGGTCCGAGTAGGAGATCACCGACGGCCCCACGATGTTGGCGTCCTGACAGGCGACGATGACCGCCAGCTTCCCCTCGGCCCGCGCCCGCTCAAGGTCGCCTTTCGCCCGCACCAGCCGCACCTTGCTGTCGGCGGCGCCCTCGAAGGCGTTCCAGTTCTCCAGCGCGGTCGTCGCCTGCGTCGGCGCGCGAGGGAAGATGGTCAGGTCCAGCACCAGCGCATCCATCCCGGCGGCCAGCACCTCCGGCCCGTCCACGGAGCCGGCCCCTCCGATGGCCATGGCGTCGATCACCGACGCGCGCGGCGCCGGGGACTGCGCGGCCCGTCCCCGCCTGCGCGACTGCGCCGACACCGCCCCCGCTGGCGTCAGGGCCATGGCGGCTCCCGCCAGTGTGAATACGCGACGATCCATCATGCCGGCCTCCTGCCTTCTGTGGCGAAACAAGCTTTGCCTTGGGTGGAAGACTGGGCGGTCGAACCGCGCTTTTTTGAGGCAGGCGGGACCGGGGCAGGGGGCCGGCCGGTGGGACGGGATGAAGGGGCGCTTTCCCGGCCGTTCTGCGCTAGAAGCGCCGCCCACCGCCGGGAGCCGCCGCCATGACTGACATCGCCCCCACGGTCGGCATCGACTTCGGCACCACCAACACCGTCGTCGCTTTCGCCGGCGCCGACGGCGCGGCGACCGTCCTGCGCTTCGACGCGCCGACCGGTCAGGTCACCGCCTTCCGCTCGACCCTCAGCTTCCGCATCCTGGAGGGGATCGACGGCCAGCCGCCCGAGCGGATCGTCGAGGCCGGGCCCTGGGCCATCGAGGCCTATGTCGAGGGCGCGCTCGACACCCGCTTCATCCAGTCGTTCAAGACCTTCGCCGCCAACGCCGCCTTCACCGACACCCTGATCGACGGTCGACGCTACAAATTCGAAGATCTGCTCAGCGCCTTCCTGCTGCGCCTGCGCGCCCATGGCGGGGAGGGGATGGCTGATCTCCCGGCCCGCGTCATCGTCGGCCGTCCCGTCACCTTCGCCGGCGGTTCGCCGGACGAGCCTCTGGCGTTGAGCCGCTACGAGACCGCCTTCGCCCGGCTCGGCTTCACCGACATCCGCTACGCCTATGAGCCCATCGGCGCGGCCTTCTTCTTCGCCCGCACGCTTCAGGCCGACGCCAATGTTCTGGTCGCCGACTTCGGCGGCGGCACCAGCGACTTCTCTGTCGTCCGCTTCGAGCGCGGCGCCGAGGGCCTGCGCTCCACCCCGCTGGCCCGGTCCGGCGTCGGCGTCGCGGGCGACGCCTTCGACTACCGGATCATCGACCATCTGGTGTCGCCCGAGCTGGGCAAGGGGAGCGACTACCGCACCTTCGGCAAGACCCTGCCCATCCCCCAGCGCTACTACGCCGCCTTCGCCCGCTGGGACCAACTGGCCCTGCTGCGCGCGTCAAAGGACATGCGCGACATCCGCGCCCTGGCCCGCACCGCCCTGGAGCCGGACAAGCTGGACCGGATGATCGAGGTGCTCGACGACAACCACGGCTACGCCCTCTACCGCTCGGTCGCCGCGCTGAAGATGGCCCTGTCCAGCCAGGAGGAGGCGGACTTCGCCTTTGTCGCCGGCTCCATCCGCATCGAGAAGCCGGTCACCCGCGCCCAGTTCGAAGACTGGATCGCCCCCGACCTCGCCGCCATCGAGGCCGCCGTCGACGAAGCGGTCCAACGCTCGGGCCTCGCCCCCGATCAGATCGACCGCGTCTTCCTGACCGGCGGCACCTCCTTCGTCCCCGCCGTCCGCGACATCTTCCATCGCCGCTTCGGCGCGGACCGCATCGAGACGGGCGGCGAGTTCGAATCCATCGCCTCGGGCCTGGCCCTTATCGGGCGGGAGGCCAATCTCGACATCTGGAGCGAGCGGCGGGAGGCCGACGCCTCGCCGGCCGCCTGACGGGGCTCAGAGGTATTTCATCCACCACTGGCCGCTGCGGCGCTTCACCCCCGCGAACCAGCGGCAGGCGAACCAGCTGGGGATGGCGGCCAGCACGGCGATGGCCCAGACCCAGCCGACGTTCGGCACGCCGAAGACCTCGCCCTGATTGGCGCCGAACAGGGCCAGGCAGGCCCTGGCCGCCAGATGCAGGCCGTAGAGGTGGATCAGGTAGAAGAACAGCGGCGCGCCGCCGTACACGGACAGCAGCCGGATGAGCCGCGGCCACAGCACCTCGAACGCCGCCAGCACCAGCGCGCCCACGCCCAGGGTCAGCAGCACGAAGTCCGCCGACGGCGGATACTTCGTCAGGTTCAGCACGCTCATCACCGTATGCACCGGGTCCGGATAGACCGACCAGCGCAGCGGCTCGCCATAGATGTTGATCCCGCGCAGCACGGCGAACAGGGCCAGCATCGACAGGCCCAGCGTCACAAGCCGGCGACGGCGCGTGGCGCCCTCCACCCCGGCGGCGAACCACGGCCCGACGCCATAGCCCAGCGCCGCGATGCCGATCCACGGCAGCAGCGGATAGGAGGTGCGGATGCGCTGATCCCAGGGCAGCTCGATGAAGCCGCGATCATGCAGCACCGCCCACAGGGCGTGGCCCGGCTGGCCCGGCGCGAAGGTGATTGGATCCAGCAGGTTGTGGCCCAGCACGATGACGACTCCGACCGCGATCAGGGCCGTGCGGGGCAGCCAGACCAGCGCCGACAGGGCCATCATCGACAGGCCGATGGCCCAGATCACCTGCAGGAAGATCGTCGGCGGGGCCAGGGTGAAGTTCCAGGCGAAACTGACCACCGTCAGCTCCAGCACCACCAGGAACAGGCCGCGCTTCAGCAGGAAGCCCGAGGCCGCGCCCGGCCCGCCCTTCTTCGACGCATAGAGCCAGGCGCTGAGGCCTGTGAGAGCGACGAAGACCGGCGCGCACAGGTGGGCCAGCAGGCGGGTGAAGAACAGCGCCGGCGAGGTCTCCGTCACGCTCATCGGGTCCGAGACCTGGGCGTGGATGAAGAAGAACTCCCGCGCATGATCGACCAGCATCAGCAGGATGACCAACCCCCTCAGCGCGTCGATGGAGGGGATGCGGGCGGCGGAAGACGACACGGCGGAGGAGGCGGGCACGGCGGTTGACAGCGACATGGGAGAGCGTCTAGCCGTTATAAGATAACATTACAAACGGAGTCTCCCTTGTCCCTCCTCACCAGCTGCGCGGGCTTGTGCCTGCTCGCGGCGGCCTCGACCGCGCCCGATGCTCCGTCTGCGGACCAACAGGCGGCGCCCGCGGCCCAGGCCCAGCTGGACGAGATCGTGGTGCTGGGGCGCCGGGCGCCGCGCGATGCGACCCTGGGCGCCGGGCTGGCGACCGAGCGGATGTCCCAGTCCAGCCGCTCCATCGAATCCGACCTGCTTCAGGCCGTCGGCGCCACCCGTCTGGCCGATGCGCTGGAGCTGGTCAGCGGCGTCAGCCAGCAGAACAACCGCGGCGGGGTGATGGACAATTTCGCCATCCGCGGCTTCCTCGGCACCCCCGACGGCGGGGCCGAATACTATGTCGACGGCTTCCTCGCCAACCGGGGCATGGCGCCCCCGCGCGACCCGGCGACCTCCGAGCGGGTCGAGATCCTGAAAGGCCCCTCCGGCGCCCTGTTCGGCGACATCGACCCGGCCGGGCGGGTCAATATGGTGTCAAAGACGCCGCGCTTCGAAACCGAAGCCAGCCTGACCGCCACCGTCGGCTCCTTCGGCCTGCGCCGGGGCGAGCTGGACGTGACCGGCCCCCTGTCCGACACCCTGGCCGGGCGTCTGGTGCTGGTCGAGGAGACCGGCGACGGCTGGCGCGATCATGTCGGACTGGACCGCCGCGTCATCGCCCCGTCCCTGACCTGGCGCCCCGTCGACAACCTGCGCCTGACCTATGTCGGCGAGATCACCGCCTTCGACACCCTGTTCGACCGGGGCGTGCCGGCCCTGAACGGCGACGCCCTGGCCCTGCCGCGCACCAACTACTATGGCGAGCCCGGCGACGGGATCACCGAGTTCCGCAACGAACGGCACCAGCTGACCGGCGACTTCTGGCTGAACGACGACTGGCGCCTGACCGGCGGCCTGGCCTGGCGCACCGGCACGCTTCAGGGTCTGTCCAGCGACCACTCGCGCCGGGTCGGCGACCAGCTGTGGCGCCAGCGGCGGGGCCGCGACTTCTCCGTCGACGACCTGTCCGCCCGGCTGGAGCTGACCGGCCGCATCGAGACCGGCCTGGGCGTCCACCGCCCCAGCTTCGGCCTCAAGGCCTATACGCTGGAGTATGGCGAGAAATGGCTGCGCCTGGACCCGACCGAGGGCGCGCCCTATGCGGTGGACATCCACCGCCCCGTCTATGGCCAACCGCGCCCGACCCCGCTTCCGTTCACGGACAATCTTGAGAAGCGCGAGGTCGTCACCCTCTACGCCTCCGACCTGTGGGAGGTCACCGACCGCCTCAGCCTCACCGCCGGCGTCCGCTATGACGACTACAGCCAGACCATCCGCAACAACCGCTCCGGCGCGGTGGGCGTGACCGAGGACGCGCCCGTCAACTACCATGTCGGCGCCCGCTACCAGCTGACCGACGCCGTCGCCGTGCACACCGGCTTCGGCCGCTCCTTCGTGCTCAACTCGGGCACGGGCCGCGACGGCCAGGGCTTCGCTCCGGAAACCGGCGAAGGCTGGGAGCTGGGCGTCAGCGGCGCCTGGGACAGCCTCGATCTCGCCGCCACCCTGTTCGACATCGACAAGACCAACATCCTGACCACCGAGCCTTACAATCCGGACTGGCCGGACTGGGGCAATTTCCTCGCCCCGGTCGGCCAGCTGACCGCGCGCGGGATCGAGCTGGACGGCGTCCTGCGGCTGGGCGAGGCCTGGCAGGTGATCGGCAACTACGCCTGGACCGACGCGAAGGCGGACGATGAAGCCTTCGCCAGCGACACCGTCCTCAATGTGCCCGAACACGCCGGCGCCCTGTTCGTGGTCGGCCGCTTCACCCGTCCCGACGGCCGCGACTGGTCGCTCACCGCCGGCGCCGCCTGGACCGGCGAACGCGCCGGCTCCCTCGCCGCCGACGGCGTCCGCCTGCCCGCCTACTGGAAGCTCAAGGCCGCCGTCGACTACGACCTGACCGACCATGTGTCGGCCCGCATCGAGGTCGACAACCTGCTGGACGAGGACTACGCCGCCAGCTCCTACAGCGACCTGTGGATCAGCCGCGGCGCCCCGCGCACGGTGCGTGCGTCGCTGACGGTGCGGTTGTAGGGGGAGGGGCGGGCTCAATGTGGATGGCCGCACGAAGGCTGGCGGCGTTCGCCCCAAAGAAGGTAGCGTAACGCCGCCCTCGCACTCTATGGTGGCGCTCGGGATCTGGGGCGCACCTCATGGCTTGGATTATCGGGATCATTGCCGTTCTCGGCTTCGCCTACCTCATGTATGCCAATGAGCGTTTCCGACGCTTCGGCTTCGGGGTCCTTGCACTTCTCGGCGTTGGCATCGCAATCTTCTGGTTCCTTGCCGACAAGGAGACACGCGACTACCGCGCGCAGGTGGAGCGTGAGCAGACGGCCATTTCTGCATCACAGTTGAGCATCACGGGGATGCAGCTTTACCAGTCTCCTTATGATGGGTGGCGCGTTGAGGGGACGGTTCTCAACCGCAGTTCTCATCCCCTAAGGTCGCTCACCCTCACCATTTTCCTCCAAGACTGTCCCAGCCCGACAGATGATGCAGGGTGCGTGACCACTGGTGAGGACGATGCCCTTTTCTATGTGGACGTTCCGCCGGGACAGGCCCGTAAGCTCAGCACAAGCGTTCAGTTCGTCAACGCGCCCGAATTGAAACCGGGGTGGGGCTGGAAATACGGGATCAAGGCCATCACCGCCGACCTAGGTGAGTAGGCCATGATCCCTGAAATGAAGTTCGCTTACCTCTCATGGGAGGCCTTCGCCGCGATGATCACAGGCGCGCTGGCGGTCTACGCCGCGTTCCGCGTGGGGCTCAAGCAGGTCGACATTCAGAACCGCCAGGCCAAGATACAAGAACGACTATCTGCCATCGAGGAGCGCAAACTGCGATCAGACCTCTTTGATCGGCGCATCGCGGTCTACGAGGCATCAGCAAAGTGGTTCGCCTACTTTCTAACCACGGGCCAGGTCGCGGGAAGACCAACTCGAGCGCAGAAGGCGTTGAACTCCACATCCGATAAGCCCCGATCAGTACCGGGTATGGACGTGAGCATTGCCTATCTGGACGCCATGCTGATGAGCCGCTTCCTGTTCCAGCCGCATGTCGAGCGCGCTTTGCGGGCTGCATGGGATGCTAGCGAGCGGTGGAGCGAAACGGCCCGCCGCGAAGGCGTGTCTTACAACGACGAGAAGCAGCGGCAGGCCCGACTAGCCGAGACACGGAAAGAGATGATCCTGATCTACGATAGCCTCGTGGACATTTTCGCGCCGGAACTACAGCTAGGCGATTTAGCTGATTAGGTCCGAGACGTGGGGAGGCTGACAGCCACCAACGTCCGCCCCCAACGCAATCCGCTTCCGCTCCCACCACCCCATCCGACCAATTTTGACGTACCGGCGTGCGATCATTCTCCTCACAGGAGGATCGCGCCATGCAGCCGGACACCCCGGACACCCCCGCCGCCCCGCGCGGACACGCCGTCCATAGTCCCGAGATCTGGGACGCCGCCCGTCGGGACTATGTCGCCGGCGAGTCCGCCGAGCAGGTCTGCTGGCGCTATGGGCTGAAGGAACGGACCTTTTGGGACCACGCCCGCGACGAGGGCTGGCGACGCTGCGATCAGCCGGACGCCCCGCCGCTTTCCGATGACGACCCCGAGGCGGATCAGCCTGTCGACTGCGCGGCCCTGGCGGCGGATGCGCTGGTGCAGGTGCGGCGTGCGCTGCGACTGGGGCGGGCGGGCGAGGCGGGGTCGTGGATGCGGCTGCATGAAAAGCTGCTGGCCCGGATCGAGGCCGACGGCGAGCGCGAGCGGCGGCGCGAACGGGTGGCGCGGGCGCAGGGCTCGGGCGCCGCGGACGAGGCCCTGGCCAACGCCCTGAAGCCGCTGCGCGAGCGGATGGCCTACATCAACACCCTGGGCGTGGCCCAGGTCCGCGTCGGCCGGGCCTGGAGCCAGGGTCATCTCTCCACCGAGGACTATCATCGCTTCACCGACCTGCACACCGTCGCGGATGAGGCTCTGGAGCGGGAGTTCGCCGCGTTCGACGCCGCCAAGGCGCGCGCCGCCCCGCCCGATCCGCACGGTTCGCACCCGGATTTTTCCGCCGCGTCCGATCCTTGATCCCGCGCCGGGCCGGGGGTCCGGTCAACCGTCCACGCCCCCGCGTCGGGGCTGCTGAAACCCTTCAAGGGTCGTTAACCGGTTCGGCGACATGGTCGCCGAAGCAAGTTCCGGGCCACTCCGCCCGGGCAGGGGAAAAATCGCGTGCTCGGACAAAGGCTCGAGATCAGACAGGGGCAGGGGCTGGTCATCACGCCCCAGCTGCAGCAGGCGATCAAGCTGCTGCAACTGTCGAACCTTGAGCTGGAGGCTTTCGTCGAGGCCGAGCTGGAGAAGAACCCCCTGCTGCAGCGCGAGGACGGCGAGCCGGGCGGCGAGCCCGGCGAACTCCAGCCCGAACGGGCCGAGGTCGCCGACCGCGCCGAGATGAGCTTCGAGGACGGCCGCGCCGCGGACGGCGGCGACGCCGTCGATGCGCGCGGCGATGACGTCTATGGCGACGCGGCGCCGGGCGAGCGCGGGGCGGACCGCACCGACGACGGCCAGCCCGGCCTGACCGACTGGTCCCGCGCCGGTTCCGGCGGCGGCCTGCCGGACGGGGAGGGGCGCGAACAGCCCGACACCCGCGACGCCACCCTGTGGGAGCATCTGCAGGCCCAGGCCTCGCAGGCCGGCTTCTCGCCCGCCGACCACGGCATCGCCCTGACCCTGATCGATATGGTCGACGAGGGCGGCTATCTGCGCGGCGACCTGGCCGAGGCGGCCGACCGGCTGGGTGTCGGTATTGAGCGGGTCGAGCAGGTGCTGGCGACCTGCCACGGCTTCGAGCCGACCGGGATCATGGCCCGCTCCGTGCCCGAATGCCTCGAGCTTCAGCTGATCGAGCGCAACCGCTTCGACCCGGCCATGGCCACCCTGCTGGAGAACCTCGACCTGCTGGCGAAGCGGGATCTGACCGGCCTGCGCAAGCTGTGCGGCGTCGACGCCGAGGACATGGCCGAGATGATCGCCGAGCTGAAGGCCCTGACGCCGCGTCCCGGCGCGGGCTTCGGCGGCGAACCGGCCCAGACCGTCATCCCCGACGTCCACGTCCGCGCCGACCCGGCGGGCGGCTGGAAGGTCGAGCTGAACTCCGACACCCTGCCGCGCCTGATCATGGACAAGCGCTATCACGGGGTGGTGGCGTCCGGCGCCCGCTCCGAGATCGAGAAGACCTTCGTCGCCGACTGCGCGGCCCAGGCCTCATGGCTGGTCAAGTCGCTGGACCAGCGCGCCAAGACCATCCTGAAGGTCGCCTCCGAGATCGTGCGCCAGCAGGACGCCTTCCTGGCCTTCGGCGTCGAGTTCCTGCGCCCCCTGAACCTGAAGACCGTCGCCGACGCCATCGGCATGCATGAGTCGACCGTCAGCCGGGTGACCTCCAACAAATACGTCTCCACCCCGCGCGGCGTGTTCGAGTTGAAATTCTTCTTCACCGCCGCCATCCAGTCCTCCGACGGCGGCGCGCTCCATTCGGCCGAAGCGGTCCGTCACCGGATCAAGTCGATGATCGACGGCGAGGGCCGCGACGGCGACGTTCTGTCGGACGATCGCATCGTCGAACTGCTCAGCGAAGCCGGCATCGACATCGCCCGCCGCACGGTCGCCAAGTACCGGGAAGCCCTGCGAATTCCGTCCTCTGTGGAGCGGAAACGGCTGCTCAAGACTGCGTAACTCCCCCTGCGACCAATCGCGCAAGCGTGACTGTCGAATTCTGCGTTCTCCGTTGACACCAAAACCGATCGGTCGCGTTCTATCGGCATGCAAGTCCAGGTCAGCGGCAAGCACGTAGATGTCGGCGAAGCGTTAGGCTCGCGCATCTCCCAGGAACTCGAAGACGGGATCGGAAAATATTTCGAACGCGGTGCTCAGGATGCTGAGGTCGTCGTTTCGAAAGACGGTCACGGATTCAAGGTGGACTGTTGGGTCCGCCTCGCCTCGGGTCAGGCGATCGTGACCACCGGCCTCGGGGGGGATGCCCACGGCGCCTTCTCCGACTCGCTCGACAAGCTCGAGAAGCGGGTGCGCCGCTACAAGCGCCGCCTGAAGGATCACCACATCGGGCCCAAGCGTCTCTCTCCGGAGAAGACCGAGGACGCCGCCCGCGAAGTCGCCCGCAGCATCGTCCTACGCAATCCGGACGAGGTCGAGGACGACACCTTCGGCAACGCCGGCGAGCCGGACGGCCCGCCGCCGGTGGGCATGGTCATCGCCGAGAACGAGACCGAGATCCGCTCGATCACCGTCGGCCGCGCCGTGGCCGAGCTCGACATGACCGGCTATCCGGTCGTCGTCTTCCGCAATGCGGCCCACGGCGGCATCTCGGTGGTCTATCGGCGCCCGGACGGCAACGTCGGCTGGATCGACCCGGACCGGAAGGCCGTGTCTCTCAACGGTTCAGCAAACGGTCACAAGTCATAGTCTTCCCTAAGAGGGGCGGGTGTTCTAAAGGGCGCCCGCCCATCCCGGGATGATCGCGTAGAGTCGGGGTTCCAATGGACATCGGTGATTTGCTGGCGGAGGGCGGTGTCGTCCTGCGCACCGGCGCGTCGTCAAAGCGTCAGGCTCTGCATACGGTGGCCGAGGCCGCCGCGCAGGCGCTCGGCCTGCCCGAGGCCCGGGTGCTGGAGGCCCTGCTGGAGCGCGAGGCCCTGGGCTCGACCGGTCTCGGCTCGGGCGTCGCCGTGCCCCACGCCCGTCTGGACGGCGTCAGCCGCGTGACGGCGGTCTTCGTGCGTCTGGACACCCCCGTCGCCTACGGCTCGGTGGATGACCAGCCGGTCGATCTGCTGTTCGCCCTGTTCGCCCCGCCCCGCGACGGCGCCGAGCACCTGCGGGCCCTGGCGGCCGTCTCCCGCGCCCTGCGCTCGTCGGAGATGCGCCAGCAGCTGCGTCAGGCCCACACGGTCGACGCCATCCGCGCCCTGTTCGTGCGCGACCACGTCCCGGCCACGGCGGCCTGACGGCCGCCTCCGGCTCTCTTGAGGGGCGCTAACGCCACCCGCGCGGCGGGTGGCTGCTTGAGCGCGGAGAGGGGCGATCCTGAGAGCATAGCCGCGCTCAAGCAGCGAGGCTCCGCGAGCCGAGCGGTAGCGCCCTCTCAATGTCAGTGAACCGACACCGGCTCCAGCTCGTGCGCCACGGCCGTGGCGAAGGCGGTCTCGCGGTCGGTCATGATGGCCAGCCGCTCGCCGTCGGCGCCGTGCACGGCGTAGAGGGTGGCTTCGGGGTCGACGGACAGGCCGTGCATCGCCGTCATCGGCGTATCGGCCAGCACATCGGCCGCGCGGATCTCGCGTACATAGACCAGGTCCGGGGCGCCCAGATGGGCGAAGTCCTGTCGGGTCATCTTCTGTTCCGGCGTCATCATGACCGCCTCCTTCACTCAACTAACGCCACCGAGGCGTATGGGTTCGGCCCCGAATGCGGCAGCCGACGAAAACGACGGCGCTCAGCCCGTCGTGATGGGGATCCTGCGGATGGTCTGGACGTCATCCGGACGGCTCATGTCGACGTGGAGCAGCCCGTGCTCGAGCTTCGCCCCGTCGATCTCCAGCCCGTCCGCCAGCACGAAGCTGCGCACGAAGCCGCGACCGGCGATGCCGCGGTGCAGGAAGGCCTGCGGATCCTTGCCGGCGTCCTCGCGCTTGCCCGCGATGGTCAGCTGGCGGCCCTCTAGGGTGATGGCCAGATCATCGGGGCCGAAGCCCGCCACCGCCAGGGTGATGCGGACGGAGCGCTCGCCGCGCTGTTCGACATTGTATGGGGGGTAGCTGTCCGCCGCCGCCCGCTGCGCCCGATCGATCAGGGCCCGGGTGTGGTCAAAGCCCAGCAGGAAGGGGCTGTCGAACAGGACGGTGCGTGTGGTCATCTCTCTGGCCCCCGAAGCAGGCTGTTGAACCGTCCGCGCCCCCCGCAATCGGCAGGGCGCCGGTTCAGCTCCTAGATGGGGCCGGAAGGCCTGCGGCGCAACGGTCGCGATGGCGCAGGCGAGGGCCGGAATTGGAGAAGGCCCCGCGGTGTCCCGCGAGGCCTTCATGGTGGAGCTTAGCGGAGTCGAACCGCTGACCTCTTGCATGCCATGCAAGCGCTCTACCAACTGAGCTAAAGCCCCGAACCGTTGCCGGTCAGTGCGCCGAGGTGTTGGTGTTGCTCCCCGGCGAGGCGGCGGAAACTATGTCAGGCTCGATTGAGGATCAAGCCCAGTTTCGCCTTTTATTTTCACCTTTTTCGAACGCTGTTCGAAAGGTGATTTCCGGGCGGATCAGAGGCTCCGATCCGCCCGGAATTCGATCAGTCTTCGTCCTTCTCGGGCTTGCCGATCTCGTCCTCGAACGAGTCGTCATCGTCCTCATCCTCGATGAAGGGCACCGAGTCATCGTCGTCGTCGCCCAGGACGTCGTCATCGTCGTCGCTGGCTTCGCCCATGCCGTTCTCTTCGGTCGGATCGGTCGGCGAGTCATCGTCGTCGTCCGGCGTCAGGATCGGCTCGTGGCCTTCCTCGTCGATTTCCGGGGTCGAGGTCGCTTCTTCCTCGTCCTCGTCGCCGTCGGCGTTCTTGTCCTTGACCTGATCCTCGGCCTCGTCGTCAGCCGGGTAGCCGGCCGGACGGCCGCGACGGTTGCGCAGCTTCAGGGCTTCTTCGGGATCGAAGTCGGTGCCGCATTTGGGGCAGTGGGCCGGACGACGGTTCAGGTCGTAGAATTTGGCCTGGCAGTTCGGACAGACCTGCTTCTGGCCCAGTTCGGGATTAGCCACGGAGGCGCCTCTCACGTTCAGGGGGAATTCGGGCGCGTCCCTTGCCACCCCTTGGGGCCGCTGTCAAAAGCGAAGTCTGCGCCACCCGCGCCGTCCATGCCCTTTCGGAGACCCGCGGGTGACGAACACCACACATCTGACCGCCCATCGCAGCCCCGCGCTGACCGGAACCGTGCGCGCCCCGGGCGACAAGAGCATGTCGCACCGCTCGATGATCTTCGGGGCCATGGCCGCCGGCGTGACCGAGGTCGAAGGTCTGCTGGAGGGCGACGACGTCCTGGCCACCGCCCGGGCCGCCGAAGCCTTCGGGGCCAAGGTCGAGCGGCTGGGGGACGGGCGTTGGCGGATCACCGGCGCCGGCGGCTTCCGCTCGCCGGACAGCGTCATCGACTGCGGCAACGCCGGAACGGGCGTGCGCCTGCTGATGGGCGCGGCGGCGGGCTATCCGATCACGGCGGACTTCGACGGCGACGCCTCCCTGCGCAAGCGTCCGATGAAGCGGGTCACCGGGCCGCTGGCCCAGATGGGCGCGAGCTTCGACTGGCTGGCCGCCGAGGACCGGGTTCCGCTGCGGCTGACGGGCGGGCGCCTGAGCGGCATCGACTATGTGCAGACCGTCGCCTCGGCCCAGATCAAGTCGGCCATCCTGCTGGCCGGACTGAACGCCGGGGGCGTGACCACAGTCACCGAGCCGGAGAAGAGCCGGGATCACACCGAGCGGATGCTGCGCGCCTTCGGGGCCGAGGTCGGGGTCGAGGAAGACGGCGAAGGCTGGGTCATCACGCTGAAGGGCGGTCAGCCGCTGACCGGGACCTTCGTGGCCGTGCCGGGCGATCCGTCCTCGGCGGCCTTCCCGCTGGCGGCGGGGCTGGTGGTCCCGGGCTCGGTGGTGACGGTCGATGGCGTCATGCTCAACCCGCTGCGCACAGGCCTGTTCGACACCTGGCTGGAGATGGGCGCGGATCTGACCATCACGAACCGCCGCATGGCCGGGGGCGAGGAGGTCGGCGACATCACCGCCCGCCACTCGGCGCTGAAGGGCGTGGTCGTGCCGGAAGAGCGCGCCGCCTCGATGATCGACGAATATCCGATCCTGGCCGCCACCGCCGCCTTCGCCGAGGGCCAGACGGTCATGCGCGGCGTCGGCGAGATGCGGGTCAAGGAGAGCGACCGGATCGCCCTGATGGTCGCGGGCCTGCGCGCCTGCGGCGTCGAGGTCGAAGAGGAGCCCGAGGGCTTCATCGTCACCGGCGGTCCGGTTCGGGGCGGCGGCACGGTGCACACCGCCCACGATCACCGCATCGCCATGAGCCATCTGGTGCTGGGCCTCGCCGCCGATCGACCGGTCACGGTCGACGAGCCGGACATGATCGCCACCAGCTTCCCGGGCTTTGTGGAGATGATGCGAGGGCTGGGGGCGGGCCTCGAATGACGACGGCCGGGCCGTCGCCCTGGACGCCGCGAAGATCGCTTCGCGTGGCGAGCCTGTTCTTCGGGGGCGTGCTTGTGATCTGGGTTGCCGGGTCCGTTCTCGATCTGGGCGACGGTCAGACCTGGGATCGCACAAAGCAACGTTATGCCTGGCTCGTCGAGAAGGACGGCTTCGACGTAAACGACTTCGGCTTCTATCGGGTCGCGCATGAAACGCACCCAAGGCAGTTCCAACGGATCGTGATGCTGCGGGGTGTGATGCCCTCAGTCTTGCTCGGCGTAACGTTTGGGGTTTTCGCCCTAGGTTGGTCGGCGCAACCGCGACCATCTGCCGAAGATGAGGGTGCCGGTTGGTCCGGTCGGCGTATGAATTGATCCGACGTCTTCTCTCCGGTCTCGCCTTTCTGGTCTGCTGCGGCGGGCTCTGGCTTGTCTCACAACAGGTCTGGATCGCCCTGACCGAAGGGCGAATCCGGGGCAAGTACGGCTGGATGCTGCGTGAGGACCGGCCCGTCTTCTTCGACATCACCGTGGGCCTCAACCTGGTGGCCGCCCTGATCTGGATCGCTCTTGGCGCACTGGCTCTGGTCTTTGTTCTGTCGCGAGGAACGCAGGAGGGCCGGGATGGCGACTGAGCGCCGGGGCTCGCCCCTGTCTTGGCTGGCTACCCTCGCAGCCGGAGCCTTCATCGGCTGGTGCGCCGTCATGGGCGGCAAGGACCTGTGGCGAAGCCTGCAGGCCGGACGGTTCCTGAACCGCCGGGGGCCGGATGTCTTTCTTGAAGACGCGCCGCTTGTATTCTGGGCCCTGAGCGGCTTCTACGGGCTGGCGGTTCTGCTGGCGGGCGGTCTTTCGATCCTCTGCCTGCTGATCGCCCTTCGTGAAGCCACCGGAAAGACAGCGTCCTGACCCAGCCCCTCATCATCGCCGTCGACGGACCCGCCGCCTCGGGCAAGGGCACCATCGCCGCGCGGCTGGCGACGACCTATGGCCTGCCGCATCTGGACACCGGCCTGCTGTACCGGGCCGTGGGCGTGGGCGTGCTGGACGCGGGCGGCTCGCTGGATGACGCGGCCTTCGCCGAGGCGGTGGCGCTGAAGCTGGACGCCAGCCATCTGACCGACACCGACCGGCTGACCAGCGGCGGAGCGGGCGAGGCGGCCAGCCGGATCGCCGGTTATCCGGGTGTGCGCGCCGCCCTGCTGGCCTTCCAGAAGGCCTTCGCCGCCCAGGCGGGCGGGGCGGTTCTGGACGGGCGTGACATCGGCACGGTTATCGCGCCCGAGGCCCAGGCCAAGCTGTTCATCACCGCCACGCCGGAGGTTCGGGCCACCCGGCGCTGGAAGCAGCTGACGGCGCGCGGGCACGAGATCGCCTTCGAGGCCATGCTGGCCGACATCATCAAGCGCGACGAGCGCGACGCCGGGCGGGGCGCCGCCCCCATGGTGCAGGCGCAAGACGCCGTCTTGCTGGATACGACCGATATGGATATAGAAGCCGCCTTCGATGCGGCCCGCCGTATCGTCGAGGCGGCGCGCGCGAAATCGGCCTGAGGGCCCTGATCGCAAATCCAACGCTCCCATCCTCGGCTTCCGCGGGCGCTCTGGCTGAGTTTGAAGCCTCGCGTCCCGACGACCTGTTTCCCCTTTTTGAACCCCCTTCGCGCGGGACCATCCGGTCGCGCGCAGAGACCCTTTCCTCCAACTCCAGAGTTACATGACCGATACCCTCTCCCCCACCCGCGACGATTTCTCGGCGCTGCTCGATGAGACCCTGCAGGGTCGTGACCTCGGCGAAGGCCAGGTTGTCCACGGCCGCGTCGTCGGCATCGAAAAGGACATCCTGATCATCGACGTCGGTCTGAAGACCGAAGGCCGCATCCCGGCCCGCGAATTCGGCATCGGCGAAGGCGCCGTGATCCCGAAGGTCGGCGACAACGTCGAAGTCTATCTGGAGCGCGTCGAAAACGCCCTGGGTGAAGCGGTCATCAGCCGCGACAAGGCTCGCCGCGAGGAAGCCTGGACCCGTCTGGAAGTCGTCTTTGCCGATGGCCAGCCGGTCAACGGCACCATCGTCGGCCGCGTCAAGGGCGGCTTCACCGTCGATCTGGGCGGCGCCTCGGCCTTCCTGCCGGGCTCGCAGGTCGACATCCGTCCGGTGCGCGACGTCGCTCCGCTGATGGGCAAGGAACAGCCCTTCGCCATCCTGAAGATGGACCGTCCGCGCGGCAACATCGTCGTCTCGCGTCGCGCCATCCTGGAAGAAGCCCGCGCTGAACAGCGCACCGAGCTGGTCGGCCAGCTGCAAGAGGGTGAAGTCCGCGAAGGCGTCGTCAAGAACATCACCGACTACGGTGCGTTCGTCGACCTGGGCGGCATCGACGGCCTGCTGCACGTCACCGACATGTCGTGGAAGCGCGTCTCGCACCCGTCGCAAGTCCTGGCCGTCGGCGACACCGTCAAGGTCCAGATCGTCAAGATCAACCCGGACACCCAGCGCATCTCGCTGGGCATGAAGCAGCTGCAGGCCGACCCGTGGGACGGCGTGGAAGCCAAGTATCCGGTCGGCGCCAAGATGTCGGGCCGCATCACCAACATCACCGACTACGGCGCCTTCGTGGAGCTGGAAGCCGGTGTCGAAGGCCTGGTGCACGTCTCGGAAATGTCGTGGACCAAGAAGAACGTCCACCCTGGCAAGATCGTCTCGACCTCGCAGGAAGTCGACGTGGTCGTGCTGGACGTCGACGCCTCCAAGCGCCGCATCTCGCTGGGCCTGAAGCAGGCCCAGGACAACCCGTGGGATGCCTTCGTGGCCAACAACCCGATCGGCTCGACCGTCGAGGGTGAAGTCAAGAACGCCACCGAGTTCGGCCTGTTCATCGGCCTGGACAACGACATCGACGGCATGGTCCACCTGTCGGATCTG
Organism: Brevundimonas sp. GCM10030266; assembly: GCF_042666595.1. Taxonomy (NCBI): domain Bacteria; kingdom Pseudomonadati; phylum Pseudomonadota; class Alphaproteobacteria; order Caulobacterales; family Caulobacteraceae; genus Brevundimonas; species Brevundimonas sp. GCM10030266. Next base: position 260,230 of record NZ_JBHTCY010000001.1, on the reverse strand, counting down.
GACTGGAACGTGTCGGGCGAAGAAGCCATCCAGCGTTACCGCAAGGGCGAAACCGTCAAGGCCAAGGTGCTGGACGTCGACGTCGAGAAGGAACGCGTCTCGCTGGGCATCAAGCAGCTCGGCGGTGATCCGATGGAAGGCGATACCTTCAAGAAGGGCCAGCAGATCACCGTCACCGTGACGGCGATCGAGACCGGCGGCATCGAGGTCAAGTTCGGTGAAGAGGATGCTCCGGCGACCTCGTTCATCCGCAAGTCGGACCTGTCGCGTGATCGCAACGAGCAGCGCACCGAGCGCTTCTCGGTCGGCGATCGCGTCGACGCCATGGTCACCGGCGTCGATAAGGCCTCGCGCCGCGTGTCGGTGTCGATCAAGGCCCTGGAAATGAAGGACGAGGCCGAGGCCATCGAACAGTTCGGTTCGTCCGACTCGGGCGCCTCGCTGGGCGACATCCTGGGCGCCGCCCTGCGCGAAAAGGCCGGCTCGAAGGACTAACCTCCTTCGCCATCGGCGAATAACGGATCAGGCGGTCGGAGAAATCCGGCCGCCTTTTTCGTGTCCGGTGGCCGGGCGGCGGTAAAATTATGTACGGTTGCCGACAGTTAACCCACAATTCGACCGTTGCTCAGGGCATTGGGACTTTTTCCCCCGGTGCGCGAGCGTTAGTGTGGGCTTGCATCCGGCGTTCAGATGCACCCGTATGGCCGGGATGGTCAGAGAAGGGTGGGGGCCTGCATGATCAAATCAGAGCTGATCGAAAAGCTCGCGGCGGAAAACACGCATCTGACCCATGCCGAGGTCGAGCGTGTGGTGAACGTCGTGCTCGGCCAGATGGTCGATGCGCTGGGCGAAGGCGGTCGCGTGGAACTTCGCGGCTTCGGAGCCTTTTCCGTAAGGGGACGCCCGGCTCGCGCCGGTCGCAACCCGCGCACGGGGGAGTCGGTTGAAGTGCCGGCCAAGGCCGTGCCCTTCTTCAAGAGCGGCAAGGAGCTGCGTGAGCGGCTGAACGCCGACTGACCTTCAGGAGCCCCATGGGACTGGTTAGCGAGTTCAAGGAATTCATCGCCCGCGGCAACGTCATTGATCTGGCCGTCGGCGTGATCATCGGCGCCTCGTTCGGCAAGATCGTCACCAGCCTGGTCGAACAGGTTGTGATGCCGCCGATCGGCCTGTTGCTGGGTCGGGTAGACTTCTCGAACCTTGAATGGGTGCTCGTCCCGGAGAACCCGGTCACCGAAGAGATCGAGAAGGTCGCGATCCAGTACGGCGCCTTCATCAACACCGTGATCCAGTTCCTGATCGTGGCGATGGTGGTGTTCGTGATGGTCAAGCTGGTCAACAAGCTGCGTCGCGAACAGGCCGCCGCGCCCGCGCCGGAAGTTCCGCCCGCGCCGACCGCGACCGAGGCCCTGCTGGCCGAGATCCGCGACGAGCTGAAGGCCCGGCCGAAGGCTTAAGCCTTGGAGGCCGTCTGTGCGGCGCCGCGCGGCGCCCGCGCGCCCTGCCGGACCGTGTTGAACGGGATCGGTCGCAGACAGATCGCATAGTCGCCGTCATAGGGCGTCGGCGACCACAGCGCCGGATCGGGCGCGTCCTGCGCGAACTGGACATGACAGTGGCCCCAGCCGCCCTCGCGGCGGGCCGTGCGCGCGAACTCGCCGAGCCGCTGCATGGCTTCGGGCGTCACCGTCTGCAGGCGCAGCTTCGCCGCCCCCATCGTCCGTGCGGCGGACTTCAGCGCCCGCATCAGGGCCGGAACGGCGTCGGGGTGATCCTTCAGCGCTTCCAGATCGATGATCTCCAGCACCGGCGGTTCGAGGATGTTCGACTTGGCCATCATGGCCTGGGCGTAGGCGACAATCGCGCCGCCGCGCCGGACCGCGAGGGCCAGCGGCGCCTGGGTCAGGTCGGGATCCTGCAGCCGCCAGCGCTGGGCCTCCGGGCTGCGGTCCGCCAGCAGGCGGCCCTCGGCGACCAGAGCCTCCCAGAAGGCGGCATAGGATGAGCCGTCGCTGAAGTCGGTCAGAACCTCGACGCCCTCAGGCAGGTCCAGCCGCACGGCGCGGCCCAGGCGGTCGTTCATCAGCCGCTCGCCCAGGCCTTCGACGACGCCGGGGGTCAGATCGTAAAGCCGCTTCCAGACCCGTCCGGCCAGCAAGGGCAGGGGGTCGATCACCCAGCTCAGCTTCAGGGCGTGGGTCTGCTCCGGCCAGGACTGCATCCCGTGGCGGACATAGAGGGGCTGGGACTTCGAATTGGCGTTGAAGGTGTAGCGGGCGAAGACAACCGGCTGGCGGGTGAAGGTCTTCAGCATGGACCGGCTGCCGCCCCGCGCGGCGCGGGTGACGATGATCGAAAAGCCGGTCGCGCCGTGGAGGCGCCGATCCCCCAGCCGGAACCGCTGGATCAGGTTGCCGACATGCGCCGCCGGTTCCCCGTCGGGACCATCGATGATCCAGCCCGCCGGCGCGCCGATCTCCAGCCGCGCCGGATTGGCGTGCAGCCAGCGCCATCCGGCCAGCGACCGCTCGGGCCAGCCGACGCTGCGGTGCAGGGCCTGCACGGCGGGATAGTTACTCTCGGCGATCTCTCTGAGGGTCGGCATGGTCAAGCTGTTTCGTTTCGGGAGCGGGGGTCTCCACGTCCGGGAACGATGCAGAAATCGGACCGGGCGGCGCCTGCGGGATAGCCGTTCCGGATTCCGGTTTGACTCTCTGGCGGCTGGAACAAATAATGAACATCTGTCGTTCCGAGCCCGTCATGTCCGCCCCTTTCGTCCTGTCATCGGAGCCCTTCCCGGAGGCCGCCGCGCCTCTGGAAGAGGTGTGCGCGCCGATGCCCCGGGACCGGGCGGCGGCCCTGCTGTTCGCCCTGTCGCGACGGCCGCAGGGGGATGGGCGGCCGGTCCTGCTGGCGGCGTCGCGGGTCTGGCTGGGCGAGAACGGGCGGCCCTATGGTCCGGGACTGCCCGGCGTCGCCCTGATCCTGACGCCGGTGGCGACGGCGGCGGAGGGGCTGTGGGTGCTGGAGCAGGCCCTGCGGTCCGGGGCGGTGTCGCTGGCGCTGGGCGCGGTGGACGGCGCCACCCTGGCCCAGACGCGACGGCTGGATTTCGCGGCGAAGGAAGGCGGATCGGTCGGGGTGATGCTGCCGCGGTCGCCGGAGGGGCTGAGCGCGGCCCGCCGTCGCTGGCAGGTGGCGACGGCCCTTTCCGCGCCGGACGCCGACGATCCGCGCGCGCCGGGGCGGACCCGTCTGACAGCCGGGATGACGCGCGGCCGGGGCGAGCGTCCCGGCGTCTGGATGATGGAGCAGGATGATGAGACGCATCGTCTCCGTCTGGCTGATCGACTGGCCGGTTTCGGTCCGCCGCCGATCGCTGGAACGGGCGCGGCGACCGGCCTCGCCGCCTGATCCGGCGCTTGATCCCGCCAACCCTTTCGCCCTGATCCTGAAGAACCGCCGGGGCGCGGCGGTGATCTACGCCCTGAATCCGGCGGCGCGAAAGGCGGGGCTGAGACGCGGCCAGACGCAGGCCGATGCGCTGGCGATGATCCCGCACCTGCTGTGCCAGCCCGCCGACGTCGCCGCCGACGACCGGGCGCTGGAGGCGCTGGCGGTGTGGGCCGAGCGGTGGTCGCCCTCGGTCAGTCTCGATCCATCGGAGGAGGGGCTGGAAGGGCTGTTCTTGGACGTGACCGGGGCCTCACATCTGTTCGGCGGCGAGGCGGCCTTGCTGGCGGCGATACGGGGTCGACTGGCCGAGACGGGGACCGCCGCGCGCGTGGCCATGGCCCCGACGCCGGGGGCGGCCTGGGCGCTGGCCCGGTGGGGCGAGGGGCAGGATCCGGTCGCCACGGACGAGACCCTGTCGGACCTGCTGGCCGACCTGCCCATTGAGGCGCTGCGGCTGGACGACCGGACCGTTTCCGCCGCGCGTCGGCTGGGGCTGAAAAGCATCGGCGCCCTGTATGCGATGCCGCGTGCGGGGCTGGCGAAGCGGTTCCGCGACGGAGACGCCATCGGGCTGGTCCGGCGGCTGGATCAGGCGCGCGGTCATGTGGCCGAAGCCCTGACCACGGTGCGCCCGCCCGCCCGTTATCGCATCTGGCAGGCCTTCGCCGAGCCGCTGGGCGATATCGCCGGGGTGGAGGCGCGGCTACCGGAGCTGGCCGCCGACCTGTCGCGGGCGCTGGAGCGGGACGGGCAGGGGGCGAAGGCTCTGACCCTGACCGGCTTCCGCACGGACGGGGAGACGACATCGCTGTCGGTGCGGATGGGCCTGCCGGGGCGGGAGGCGTCGATCTGGATGCGGCTGTTCCGCGAGGCAGGGTTCGGGCGGCTGGAACTGGGCTTCGGGCTGGACGCCCTGATGCTGACCGCCGACCGGACAGAGGCGATGAGTGCGCGGCAAGGCGTGCTGGAGAGCGAGGCGGAGGCGAAGCAGGCGGAAGGTCTGGCCGTGCTGATCGACCGGCTGACGGCGCGGCTGGGCGAGGGGCGGGTGCTGACGCCCGAGCCGGTGGACAGCTGGATCCCGGAGCGGGCCGAGCGGCTCGTGCCCGCGCTGGGGCGGACACCGGCGGTGGACGCGGCGGAGGTGGGGCGGCGGCCGATCCTGCTGCTGGAGCCGCCCGAGCCGCTGGAGGATCCGGTGTTCGACCTGCCCGACGGCGCGCCCGCGCGCTTCACCTGGCGGCGGGTCAGTAGACGCATCGTGCGGGCCGAGGGGCCGGAGCGGCTGTCGCCCGAATGGTGGCGGCCCCGGCCGGACGGGCGCGAGGTGCGCACCCGCGACTACTACCGCGTCGAGGACGGCGAGGGCGGCCGCTACTGGCTGTTCCGCGAGGGCCGTTACGGCTGGGACTATACGGGCGTCGGCGACGACCGTCGCGCGCCGTCGTGGTGGATGCACGGGGTGCTGGCGTGAGCAATTGGGACGGTCGGTACGCCGAACTGGGGGCGATCACCAACTTCAGCTTTCTGGAGGGGGCGTCGCATCCGGGCGAGCTGATGCATCAGGCGAAGGCGATGGGGTTGGCCGCCGTGGGGGTGGCGGACCGGAATACGCTGGCCGGGATGGTGCGCGCCCTGATGGGGGCGGAAGAGGTCGATATCCCCCTGATCATCGGGGCGCGGCTGGGGTTCACCGACGGGACGGACCTGATGGTCTTTCCGCGCGAACGGGCCGCCTATGGTCGCCTGTGCCGCCTGCTGACCCTGGGCAAGAGCGAGGCGGTGCCGCAGGCCGGCGCACAGGACGACGGTGATCGGATTGAAAAGGCCGAGACGCGGCTGACGTTCGAACAGGCGCTCGGTCTGGGGCAGGGCATGATCGCTCTGGCGCCCGCGCCCGAAACGCCGGATGCCGCGTTCGAGGCGCGGCTGGGGCGGTGGCGGGCGGCGTGGCCGGACGATCTGTATCTGGCGGCGGCGCCCCTGTGGCGGGGCGATGACCGGCGCAGGCTGGCGCGGCTGGCGGCCATGGCCGAGCGGACCGGGGCGCCGATGATCGCCACCAATGCGGTGCTGTATCACCACCCCGACCGGCGGATGCTGCAGGACGTGCTGACCTGCATCCGCGAGGGGACGACCATCGACAAGGCGGGACGGCGGTTGCAGGCCAACGGCGAGCGTTTCCTGAAGTCGCCGGAGACGATGGGACGGCTGTTCCGGGGCCATGAGGCGGCGCTGGTGCGGACGATGGAGGTGGCGCGGGCCTGCACCTTCTCGCTGCGGGAGCTGAGTTATCAGTACCCGGACGAACCTGTTCCAGAGGGATACACCGCGCAGGGCTGGTTGACGCGACTAACGCTCAAGGGCGCACGAATGCGTTGGCCGCGGGGCGTGCCCGCTCACATCCGCGCGACGATCCTGAAGGAGCTGAGGCTGGTCCGGACGCTGGATTACGCCCCCTACTTCCTGACCGTGCACGACGTGGTCGCCTGGGCGCGGTCGCGGCCCGATCCGATCCTGTGTCAGGGGCGAGGATCGGCGGCCAACTCGGTGATCTGTTTCTGCCTCGGCGTGACCAATGTCGATCCAACCAAGCAGGATCTGCTGATCGAGCGCTTCATCTCCTCCGAACGGTCCGAGCCGCCCGACATCGACGTCGACTTCGAGCATGAGCGGCGCGAGCAGGTGATGCAGTATGTCTATGAGCGATACGGGCGGGACCGGGCGGCCATTGTCGCGACCATCATCCACTACCGCCCCCGCTCGGCCATTCGCGATGTGGGCAAGGCGCTGGGGCTGACCGAGGACGTCACCGCCCGTATGGCCGACACGGTCTGGGGCTCGTGGGGCGACGCGGTGAAGGACGAGCACGTCGACCGCACGGGCCTGAGCCGCGACGACGCGCGGATGAAGCTGGCGCTGGGGCTGACGGCGGAGATCATCAAGTTTCCGCGCCACCTGAGCCAGCATGTCGGTGGCTTCGTGCTGAGCCAGACCCCGCTGATGGAGATCGTGCCGATCGGCAATGCGGCCATGGACGACCGGACCTTCATCGAATGGGACAAGGACGACATCGATCATCTGAAGCTGATGAAGGTCGATGTGCTGGCGCTGGGGATGCTGACGGCGATGAAGCGCGCCTTCCACATGATCGAAACGACCTATGGCCGCCCGTTGAAGGATCTGGCGGCGGCGCCGTCCGAGCGGCGGGGCGTCTATCGGATGCTGTGCAGGGCGGACTCGCTGGGGGTCTTTCAGGTCGAAAGCCGGGCGCAGATGTCGATGTTGCCCCGGCTACAGCCGCGCGAATTCTACGACCTTGTGGTGCAGGTCGCCATCGTCCGGCCCGGCCCGATCCAGGGCAAGATGGTGCACCCCTATCTGCAGCGCCGGGCGGAGCGGCGGGCGCATGAAGCAAGGCCGGGAGCGCCGCCTTATCGCTTTTCCATGCCGGGCTCAGCGGCCGATCCCGACGAACTGGCCAATGTGCTGCGCAAGACCCTGGGCGTGCCCCTGTTCCAGGAGCAGGCGATGAAGATCGCCATGGTCGCCGCCGAGTTCACTGGCGACGAGGCCAATGGGCTGCGCCGAGCGATGGCGACCTTCCGGCACAACGGCACCATCGGCAACTATGAGGAACTGATGGTCGGGCGAATGATCGCGCGCGGCTATGACCCCGAGTTCGCGCAGAACTGCTTCAACCAGATCAAGGGTTTCGGGGAATACGGCTTCCCGGAGAGCCATGCCTGCTCGTTCGCCCACCTCGTTTACGTGTCGGCCTGGGTGAAGTGGCTGTATCCGGATGTGTTCGCGGCCTGCCTGCTGAACAGCCAGCCGATGGGCTTCTACGCCCCGGCGCAGATCGTCCGGGACGCGCGCGAGCACAAGGTAGAGGTCCGGCATCCGGATGTGAACGCCAGCGACTGGGATGCGACGCTGGAGCCGCGCCCACGCCGCCGTCGAAAGGCCCTGCGCCTCGGCCTGCGGGCTATCGACGGGTTCAAGAAGGGGTGGGCCGAGGCCATCATGGCGGCGCGGGCTGAGGGGCCGTTCGTGGATCTGGACGACCTGCGGATGCGGGCGCGGCTGACCCCGGCGGCGATGGACCGGTTGGCCGAGGCGGACGCCTATGGCTCGCTGAAACTGACCCGGCGGCAGGGGATGTGGGCCGCGCGGGGGGCGCCGCCGGCGGCCAGTGCGCCCCTGTTCGAGGCCATGGGACTGCGCGAGGCGGACGGACGCCCGCCCGAGGCCTTGCCGGAGCTGGCGCCGTCCGAGGAGGTGGTGGGCGACTACCAGACCATCCGCCTGTCCCTGAAAGGGCATCCGGTGGCCTATCTGCGGGAGCGGCTGGATCAGGCGAGAGCGGTGAGGACGACGGCGCTGGCCGACCTGCCCAACCACAAGCGGGTCGTGGTCGGGGGCGTGGTTCTGGTGCGGCAGCGGCCCGGCACGGCCAAGGGCGTCTGCTTCATGACCGTGGAGGACGAGACGGGGGTGGCCAATCTGGTGCTGTGGCCCGACGTGTTCGAACGGCTGCGGCCGGTGGCCATGGGCGCGCGGATGGTGCTGGCCCGGGGCAAGGTGCAGACCGCCGAGGGGGTGACCCATCTGGTGGTCGAACAGCTGGAGGACTGGACCCCCATGCTGGGCCACCTGACGCCGGATGCGGCGCCGGGCTCAGGCCATGCGCCGACACGCGGACGGCATCCGAGGGACGTCCGGGTGCTGCCCGGCTCGCGGGACTTCCACTGAAAGATCAGGTGCCGGCGCGTTTAGCCGTGGAAGGCGGCGCGGGCTCGGCGTCCTCAAGCCCCAGCGTCAGGGTCTCGGTCTGATCGGTCAGGTAGAAGCTCTTCAACTCCCCGCCCGTGTCCGCGTGCAGCAGTTCGACCGTGGCGCCGGAGGCGTTGGCTTCGCGGGCCAGGCGCATGGCGCACTGGAAGGCGGCGGCGCGGTTGGGGAAGCGGCCGAACTGGCGCCGTTCCGACACCACCCGCCAGTCCTCGCCGCACAGCAGGATGGCGTAGCGGATCAGGCGTCCGTCGCCCTCGGCCTGTCGATCCAGCGACTCGGTCAGCTGATCGGGCACCAGACCGATGGCCAGGGCCAGGTCGGGATCCCGCTTCTGCGCCTTTTCGGACAGCAGGGCGGTGATCTTCCGACGATCAACCGGCCGGGCGTAGAGATAGCCCTGCCCCAGGGTGCAGCCGAAATTGCGCAGCAGCTCGGCCTGCATCTGGTTCTCGATGCCCTCCGCGACGACCTTGATCCCCAGCTTTCCGGCCATGGTCAGCAGGCCCTCGACGATGGCCGTGCTGCGGCTCTCGGGCTCCATCCGGGCGACGAAGGACTTGTCGATCTTGATGATATCGACGGGCACCGACAGCAGGTGGGTCAGGGAGGCGAAGCCGGTGCCGAAGTCGTCCAGCGCGACCTTCAGGCCGTTGGCCCGCATCTTCTGGATCTCGTTGGCGACCAGTCCGTCACTGGCCATGTAGACCGTCTCGGTGACCTCCAGAATGATGTGCTGGAGCGACACGTCCTCGCGGGCGAAGGCCTGCCGGATCAGTTCATGCAGGTCGCCGCCCTGGAAGTCCGCCGAGGAGACATTGATCCCCACGTGCTGGAACCAGATGCCCTGGTCCAGCCAGGCGCGGACATCGCGCGCCACGATATCCAGCATCCGCGCGGTCAGCCGGGTGGCGGTGTAGATGTCGGTGGTGGCGTCGAAATAGTCGCCCGCCGGGATGACCTCGCCGGTCTTGGTGACGACCCGGAACAGGGCCTCCAGCCCGACGATCTCACCGGTGTCGAGACGCACGACCGGCTGGTAGTGGGCGTCAATCCGGTCCTCCTGCAGGGCGACGCCAACATCACGGATGGCGGTCAGCCGACGGCTCATCGCGCCGCCCAGATCGGGATTGTAGAGGACCGCCCCGCCACGCCGGGTCTCCTTGGCGTGATACAGGGCGAAGTCGGCGTTCTGGCGCACGTCCTCGGGGACCGCATCCGCCGCCGCGACCGCGCAGCCGATGGTCGCCCGCGGCGCCGCCAGATGGCCGTCGCAATCCACCGGCTCGTGCAGGTTCTCCAGAATCCGCTCCGCCACCGCGACCGGGTCATCGGCGGACGGACCCTCGATCAGGACGGCGAATTCGTCGCCGCCCAGCCGGTAGGTCTTGTTGGCGCCCGCCGCCTTCTCGATCCGCCAGGCGGCGGCGCGGATCAGGCAGTCGCCGGCGCGGTGGCCGAAGGTGTCATTGACGGTCTTGAGGTTGTCGAGATCGATCAGCAGCAGGGCCCAGGGCGCGTCCTCGTCGGCCCGCCGGATGCTTGCGGCGTTGAAGGCGGCGCGGTTGGGAAGGTCGGTCAGGATGTCCCGGTAGGCCAGTCGGTACTGGGCCGCCGCCTGCTGGTCCCGCTCCAGCGCGATGGCGCACAGGTGGATGCTGGCCTGGACGACCTCGGCCTCCTGATGGGTGTGGGCGCGGGGCTGGCGGAAATAGAAGGCGAAGGCGCCCAGCACGTCGCCGTCCTTGCTGAGGATCGGGGTGGACCAGCAGGCCCTCAGGCCGATGGCCAGCGGCAGATAGGCATAGGGCGCCCAGCGGGGATCGGTGGCGATGTCCGTCGCCTCGACCGGCTGCTTCAGATAGATGGCCGCGCCGCAGGAGCCGACGTCGGGGCCGATCGGCAGATTGTCGAAGGCCGCGGCATAGGCGCGGGGCAGGCCCGGCGCCGCCAGCGGGTGCAGCAGGCCATCGTCATCGACGGTCAGGATCGAACAGACCACGCCGGGCAGAAGAGCCTCGACGCGGACGCAAAGGGCCTCGGCGGTGGCGGCCAGGGGTTCGCCCCGGGCCACCATCTCGAGGATGTCATTCTGGAGCAGGAGCTGCATGAAAGATCACCTCAGTTACGGTGATGCTTCCATAGGTTGAGTTAAGCCGGGGCTACGGAGTGTGCTTAACGGCGGAAAACCGACGTTTCTTCAGCGGTCTAGCTGAGCCGCAGACCTTTCCGGCACAACAAGCAGCAGGTGAGTGCTGCCAACGCATGGAACACTCAGACCGCCGGAAGCGGTTCGGCGGGGTCGTCTTCCTGCGCCGCCGCATATTGCTGGAGCATCAGCCCCTGACGATCGTCGGGGTGGATGTCGATGATCCAGACGTCCGTCAGTTCGACCGTTCCATGTTCGGCCTCGTGTCCCGCGAAAAAGAAGACCTCGGCCAGCGGCCAGTCGTCATGCCAGGTGGTCATGACGCTTTTGTCGTCAGGGATGTCCTCGAAATCGTGGAGGGTGAGATTCGCCCAGTCGACACTATCGTCCCATTCGGTCGCCTTTCGGCCCCACGCCATCATGTAGAGGCAGCCGCTGAGGACCAGCCAATCACTGATCCGGTTCTGCCAATCCGGATCGACGTCCTGCTCGATGATCACGACGCCCTTGAACGGGCCGTCCTGCCCGATGACGGGCGGTTCCGATCCGGCGGGCAGGTGCAGGTAGCGGATCGTCATGGCGTGGCCTTAGCCCTTGCGCCGCCAGCGCCACAGCCAGATGCGGTAGCCGATGATCGGCGCGAAGCCGCAGACGAGGGCGGCGGCGAGGACCATCCAGAACCCGCCACCCAGCCAGAATTCGCCCGCCAGCGCCCCGACCCCGGCCGCGAGGACGGGGCCGAGCCAGGGCAGCCAGGACGGCGGGCGCATCTGCATTCAGGCGTCGACCTTGATGACGCCGCGACGGATCTGGTCCAGCTCGATCGAGTCGAACAGGGCCTGGAAATTGCCGTTGCCGAAGCCCTCGTTGCCCTTGCGCTGGATGATCTCGAAGAAGATCGGGCCGAAGGTGTCCTGGGTGAAGATCTGCAGCAGCAGGCCTTCCTCGTCCGAACCGTCGATCAGGATGCGATTCTTGCGCATCCGCTCCACGTCCTCGCCGTGGTTCGGCAGGCGTTTGTCGATCAGTTCGAAATAGGTCTCGATGGTGTCCTGGAAGTCGACGCCGCGGGCCTTCATCGTCTCGACGGTCTCGAAGATGTTCTCGGTCGTCAGGGCGATGTGCTGGATGCCCTCGCCGTTGTAGCGACGCAGGAACTCCTCGATCTGCGAGTTGTCGTCCTGGCTTTCGTTCAGCGGGATGCGGATGGCGCGGTCGGGCGCGATCATCGCCTGCGAGAACAGGCCGGTCGCCTTGCCCTTGATGTCGAAATATTTCTGCTCCTCGAAGTTGAAGATCGAGTTGTAGAAGCCCGACCAGGTGCGCATCTGGCCGCGACGGACGTTGTGGGTCAGGTGGTCGAGGATTTCGAGGCCGACCGAGTTCTTCTTCTCGGCGTCCTGCCAGCCCTCGATCTCGGTCCAGCCGTCGTAGAGCGAACCGTTCGCGCCGTACTGGTCGATGACGTAGAGCAGCGAACCGCCGATGCCCTGCAGGATGTAGGGATAGTCGTCGCCCAGCGCGCCGCCGGCGGCGTCAGAGGCGGCGACGGCGCCGCGGGCCAGGGCGCCTTCATAGGCTTCCTTCGCATTGCCGACGCGGAAGGCCATGCCGTTGGCCGACGGGCCGTGGTCCTTGGCGAAGTCGGCGGCCTGACCCTTAGGTGACAGGTTCACCAGCATGGTGATGTCGCCCTGCTTCAGGCGGACGGCGTTGGTGGCCGGGTTCACATGGGTGCGGGTGAAGCCCATCAGCTCCAGCCGGCCGACCATGGCCTCGGGCTCGGGGCCGGTGAACTCGACGAACTCGAAGCCGTCGACGCCGAGCGGGTTTTCCTGGTCGATCGTGGCTGCATCAGTCATCGGGCGTCTCCTGAAATGAGGGCGGCGTTGGGTCGCCGTTTGTCGGGCGGAACCTAGTGTCCGGAACGGTTGAAGCCAAGGTGCGACGGCACACAGGTTCGTGGGGGGGGCACTCGAACCCTTAGGTGGCGGGGCGGAGCCCCGTCGGATGAGGGTCGGCTGTATGAGTCCGCCTTAGCCGCCGCCCGGAACAGGGAAACGGCTCACCGCCGAATGCCGAAAGTCGACCCTCACCCTTTCGCCTTGCCGATCGCTTCGCTCTCGGAGGCTCAAGCCCTCTCCCATCGGGAGAGGGAGTGATCAGGGCCTCCCCACCACCGCATCCACCGAGCCGGTGGTGACCGGGTGATAGCCCGGGCGGGCCTGAGCGTAGACGCGGGTGGCGATGGGGCGGCCCCAGTCGCCTTCGGCCCACAGGCTGGTGAACAGCGGCAGGACGAATTTGCGGCGGCCCTGGGTCGTCAGGAAATGCTCCAGCGTCGGCACCGCGGGCTGATAGCGGTGTTTCACCGCGATCTGCAGCCAGGCGAAGACAACCTCGGAGTTGCCTTCGGCTTTCAGGTTCAGGGTCGATTCCAGATCGGCCAGCTGGGCCTCGGAGAACCAGCGGCCACTACCGTCGCCGACCGGCGGACGCCAGGCGAGGAAGCGCTGGCGCTCCTGCGTGGACCAGCTTGCCCAGGGAATGGCCGAAGCCGGTCCGCCCGAATGGAACGCCCAGGCCGCCGCGTCGACGGGCGCGAAGGCGTTGGACACCGGCGGCTGCCAGTTGGACGGCATGCCCGGCTGGTAGATCCAGGCGTCCATCATCAGCTGGTCTTCCAGCGCCCTGGTCGTCACCAGATGCGTGCGGATGTCCTCAAGGAACAGTTCGGTGGTCATCGGGCGGAAGGCGTTGCGCTCGAAATAGCCCTTCAGCCAGGCGTCGAAGCGCTCACGGCCGACGATGCGCTCGATAGTGCGCAGGAAGGCGGCGCCCTTTTCGTAGGCGATGTCGGTCAGGCCGTCGTCCGGATCGCGACCGGCCAGATCGATCTTCAGCCGGGTGTCGGCGGGCGGCAGGTCGGCCAGCGTCGCCTGCAGGTCGCCCCAGCCGAGGGACTGCAGCATCAGGGCGCGCTCCTCGCCGTAGAGGGCCTCCATGATCCGGTTCTCGAAATAGACGGTGAAGCCCTCGTTGAGCCAGAAGTCGGCCCAGGTGGCGTTGGTCACCAGATTGCCCGACCAGCTGTGGGCCAGTTCGTGCGCGACCAGCGAGACCAATGACTGGTCGCCGGCGATGATGGTCGGGGTGGCGAAGGTCAGGCGCGGGTTCTCCATCCCGCCGAACGGGAAGGAGGGCGGCAGGACCAGCAGGTCATAGCGGCCCCAGCGATAGGGGCCGTAGAGCTGCTCGGCCACATCGACCATGCGGGCGGTGGGGACCAGTTCGTCATGGGCCGCGTGCAGGCGCGACGGCTCGGTCCAGACCCCCGTGCGGTGGTCGATGGCCTCGAAGGCCACATCGCCGACGCCGATGGCGATCAGATAGGGCGGGACCGGATTGGTCATCTGGAAGCGCCAGGCCTTGCCGCCGTCCGCCGGCTCGCCATCGGTGGTCAGGGTCTCGGCGCTCATGACGACCTTGAGGTCGGACGGCGCGACGATGCGGGCGTCCCAGGTCTGGCGGATGCCGGGGCTGTCCTGGGTCGGCACCCAGGTGCGGGTCAGGATCGCCTGCCCCTGGCTGAACAGATAGGGCTGACGGCCACCGGCGGTCTGGGCCGGGGTCAGCCATTGCAGGGCCGCGGCGTCGGGACGGGTGGCGTAGCGGATGACCAGCTTCTGCGTGGCGCCCGCGGCCAGCGCGGGAATGCGGACGGTCAGCGGCTGGCCCAGGATCGGGTCATTGGCGCCGAGGGTGAACTGGAGCGGGGCGCCGGACGCGTCGGTGATCGACTGGATGTCGAGGTTGCGGGCGTCGAGGATGACCTCGGTCGCGCCGGGGACACCCTGCACATCCAGCGTCGCCGTCCCGGTCAGGGTCTTCGCGCCGAAGTCGGCGGTCAGGTCCAGCGAGACGTGGCGGACGTGGGCGATCTCGGGTCGCGCATAGGAGTGGATGTCGCGCACATACTGGATCGGCGCGGTGGCCGAGGCGGGCAGCGGCGGCATGTCGGAACCGGAGGCGTTCATCGTGGCGCACCCTCCCGTGGCGAGCGCAAGGGCAAGGGCGGAAACCAGGCCGGCCGTACGGATCATCGAACTACCTCTTTCAGAACGTGGCGGGACAACGCCCCGCCGCGCCCAAAAGATCAAGAGGCCTGCGTAACCGGCGGCAGGTGGTGCGAGTGGAACAGCCGCCCCCGCTCGGCGAACAGGACCGCCGCCATGGCCAGAATCCCCATCAGGGTGAAGCCGACCAGCATCGGCGTGGCGGTGCCCGCGAACTGCTGCCCGATGGCGAAGCCGGCCAGGGAGCCGAAGGTGGTCGACAGGAAGCCCTGGGCCGAGCTGGCCGTGCCGGCGATAAGGCCCATCTTCTCCATGGCCATGGCGCCGAAATTCCCGGCGATGAAGCCGAAGCAGAACATGGTCAGGCCCTGCAGCACGCCGAAGACCGCGAGTGTCTCATGGCCCAGCGCCGACACCGTGGCATGGATGGCGGTGACGGTGATGAAGCCGATCAGGGCGGTGTGCGAGATCAGGCGACTGCCGAAGCGCTCGACGAAGGTGGCGTTCAGCAGGCTGGCGGCGGCGATGCCGCCGGCGATGGCGGCGAACATCAGCGGGAACAGGTCGGCGGCGTGGAACACATGCTCGAAGATCGACTGCGACGAGTTCAGGAAGCCGAACAGGGCGCCGGTGATCGCCGTCATGGCCAGGGTGTATCCGAGCGACTGTCGCTCGGTCAGCGCCTCCCTGAAGGCCGCGCCGATGCGGGCGGGCTGGATCGGCAGGCGATCCTCCGGCTTCAGCGTCTCGGGCAGGCGAATGGCGGCCCAGACCATGACCATCACGCCGGCCACGGCCAGCACGCCGAAGATCCACGGCCACGGAGCCACATGCAGGATGGCGGCGCCGAGGCTGGGTGCGATGATCGGCACGCCGAGGAAGACCAGGAAGCTGAGCGACATGACCCGCGCCATGGTCCGGCCCTCGTAGCGGTCGCGCACGATGGAGACGGCCAGCACTCGCAGCGAGGCCGCGCCGATGCCGCAGCCGACGCGGGCGGCGATCAGCAGCTCGAAGGTCGGCGCCAGGGCCGCGGCGAGGGCGAAGACGGCGTAGAGGCCAACCCCGATCATCAGGATGGGCTTGCGTCCATACCGATCGGCCAGCGGGCCATAGAGGATCTGGGCCACGCCGAAGCCGAGCAGATAGGCGGTGATGATCCACTGCCGGTCGTTCTCGCGCAGCACGCCCAGCGCATTGCCGATATCGGGCAGGGCCGGGAGCATGGAATCGATGGCCAGCGCATTGAGCGCCATCAGGCAGGCGATCAGGCAGACGAACTCGGGGAAGCCCGGTCCCTTGCGAGCGGGGGCGACGGCAGACTGGGGGGAGGTCATCCGGGCCAGATGCGACCCTGTGTCGCCAAGCGCAACCGCTAAAGGGTGAAAAGTCTGCGACGGACCCTATAAGTCGGCCCATGAGCATCACGATCTTCCACAATCCGAACTGCGGCACGTCGCGCAATGTGCTGCAGATGATCCGCGATGCCGGCCATGAGCCGGAGGTCGTCCAGTATCTCAAGACCGGCTGGACGGCGGAGCAACTGACCGCCCTGTTCAACGAGGCCGGTCTGACCCCGCGCGAGGCGATGCGGACCAAGGGCGAACTGGCCGAAGGGCTGGGGCTGCTGAACGACGGGACGTCGGACGCCACCATACTGGCGGCCATGGTCGAGCATCCGGTGCTGGTCGAACGGCCCTTCGTACGGACGCCCAAGGGGACCGTGCTAGCGCGCCCCAAGGAGAAGGTGCTGGACGTTCTGTAGGCTGGCCGCGCCGGGTCAGGCGTCCAGTCGATAGCCGACCGCGGGCTCGGTCTGGATCAGCCGGGGTTGTCCCGGGTCGGCCTCGAGCTTCTGCCGCAGCTGGCCGACGACGACGCGCAGGTATTGGGTGTCCTCGGCATGCGCCGCGCCCCAGACCGCCGTCAACAGATCCCGATGGCCGATGACCTTGCCGACGTGTCGGGCCAGATGGGCGAGCACGTCGTACTCCTTGGGCGTGAGCCGGACCGGACTTCCCCCACGCAGCACCAGACGGCGATCCAGATCGATGGTGACGTCCCTTAGTGTGAGCGGGCCGGGCGGCGCGATGTGTTCCGCCGTCTGGCGCAGGGCCGCGCGGACCCGGGCCAGCAGTTCGCCGACACCGAAGGGCTTTTCGACGTAGTCATTGGCGCCGAGGTCGAGCGCCTCGATCTTTTCGGCCTCACGATCGCGGGCGGACAGGATGATGATCGGCCCCCTGTAGAACTCGCGGGCGCGGGCCAGCACGTCCTTGCCGTCCATGTCGGGCAGGCCGAGGTCGAGAACCACCGCGTCGGGGTTCCACAGGGCGATGGCGCGCAGGCCCTCCTGACCGCTGTCCGCGCGCTTGGGATCGAACCCGGCGGCGTCGAGCGCGGGCGACAGGAAGCGGTGGATCTGGGCTTCGTCGTCGATGACGAGAATGGTGGTTCTGGAGGCGGACATCTTACGCCCTCATAGCAGGTCGCGGTGGGTGGCGATGGCCTTGGGCAGGCTGATCAGGACGCGGGTGCCGTGGTCGTCGACGATGGGGCTGGCGGCGGCGATGCGGCCGTTCATGGCCTCGACGAAGCCCCTGGCGATGGCCAGACCCAGCCCGGCGCCCTGGGTGCGGTCGGACGGCTCTTCCATGCGGCGGAACTTGTCGAACACCCGCTCCAGTTCGGCGGTGGGGATGCCCTTGCCCTCGTCCTCGATGGAGATGACGACCGAGCCGCGATCCTCATAGGCCGCCAGTTCGATGCGCGAGCCGTCCGGGCTGTAGGCGATGGCGTTCTCGAGGATGTTGACCACGGCCTGTTCCAGCAGGCCTTCATCGACCATGACCATGCTGAGGTCGGCGGGGAAGTCGCGGGTCAGGTCGCGGGCGCCGAGGCGGCGGCTGACGCGCTGAGCCGCCGCGTTGAGCACGTCGCGGACGTCGGTCCAGTCGGCGCGAATGTTGAGCCCGCCACCCTCCAGCCGGGTCATGTCCAGCAGGTCGCCGACGTAGCGGTTCAGGCGCTCGGCCTCCTCGCGGATGCTGAGCAGCAGGTCGGCGCGGACGTCGGGCTTCAGGCTGTCGCCGTAGTCGATCAGGGTAGTGGCCGAGCCGAGTACGGTGGACAAGGGCGTGCGCAGGTCGTGGCTGACCGAATTCATCAGGGCGCCCCGGAAGCGGTCGGCGCGCTTGAGGGTCTCGGTCTCCAGCGCCTGACCGGCCAGTTCGGCCCGCTCGATGGCGACAGCGCCCTGACCCAGGATGGCCAGCGCCAGACGCTCCTCGTCCGAGCCGGGGGCCAGGGCGTCCGCCTCGATCCCCGCGACGCCGGAGCGACCGCGCACGCCCTGCAGAGGGCGGAAGGTCCAGCTGGTCTGGGGCAGGGTGCCCGTTCCATGGCCGGCGGGTTCGCCCTTCTCCCAAGCCCAGCGGGCGGCGGCCATGGCGGCGGCGCCCAGCTGGAGCGGCGGCTCGACCACGGGGGCGGAGGCGGCGACGGCCAGGTCCTCGCCCTCGGGCAGCAGGACGACTGCCTTGGCCCCGGCGGCGGCGCTGGCCTGTTCGGCGAGGGCGCGGGCGGTGGCGCGGGCGTCCTCGGCGCCGGACAGGGTCTGGCTGGCGGCCAGCAGGGCGGAGACGGCGGAGGCGCGGCGCTGGGCCCGGCTGACCTGTTCGCGCACCCGCCCGGCGAGGGCGCCGGTGGTCAGGGCCACGCCCCAGAACAGGATCAGGGTCAGCAGATCCGTCGGGGAGCCGATGGAGAAGCTGTAGAGCGGTCTCAGGAAGAGGAAGTTGTAGACGAGGAAGGCCGCCGTCGCCGCCGCCAGGGCGGGGCGCAGGCCGTAGAGCACGCCCGCGCAGACCACGGCGGCGAGGTAGATGACGCCCAGATCGACGCGCTCGAAACTGTTGTCCAGCAGCAGGCCCAGCCCGGTCGCGGCGGCCACCAGCACCACGCCGACGCCGTAGCCGGTCCAGCCCGCATGCGAGGCCGTCGGCCAGCGCAGGGCGGGGCGCTCCGGGGGCGCGGCGTCGGTGATGATGTGGACCGCGGCGCCTTCGGAGGCCCGCAGAAGCTCGGCGGCCAGCGACCGGCCGAGGAAGGCGCTGAAGCGGTTCTCGCTCCCCCGCGCCAGCACGATCTGGGTGATGTTGTTGCGACGGACGTAGTCCATCACCGCGCGCACCACGTCGTCGCCGCTGAGGCGGACGCTGCCGCCGCCGAGCTGTTCGGCCAGCTGGGCGGCTTCGGACAGGCGGGCGGAGGCGACGGGATCGGGCGCGCCCGCGCTGGGCCGGTCGACGTGGGCCACGGTCCAGGGGGCGTCCATCATCATGTCGGACAGGCGCCGTCCGGTGCGGACCAGGGTGGCGGCCATGGCGTCGCCGCCGACCAGCACCAGAATGCGCTCGCCCGCGGCCCACGGCCCCTCCACCCCCTTCTCGCGCAAGGCGGCGACCAATTGGTCGTCCACGGTCTGGGCGGCGCGGCGCAGGGCCAGCTCGCGCAGGGCGGTGAGGTTCTCGACCTTGAAGAAATTCTCGGACGCCAGCCGGGCGGTTTCCGGGACGTAGACCTTGCCCTCGCCCAGCCGCTTGCGCAGCTCGTCCGGGGTGATGTCGATCACCTCGATGTCGTCGGCGCGGCTGAGGGCGCTGTCCGGCACGGCCTCGCGCTGGCGTACGCCGGTGATGCGCAGGACGACGTCGGACAGGCTTTCGAGATGCTGGACGTTCAGGGTGGTCCAGACGTCGATCCCGGCGTCGAGGATCTCTTCCACATCCTGCCAGCGCTTGGGATGACGCGAGCCGGGGGCGTTGGAGTGGGCGTACTCGTCGACCAGCAGCAGGTCGGGACGGCGGGCGATAGCGCCGTCGATGTCGAACTCCAGAAGGGTTCGGCCCCGGTAGTCGATAGGGCTGCGGGCCATGACCTCAAGCCCGCGCAGCAGGCTTTCGGTCTCCTTGCGGCCATGGGTCTCGACCACCCCGACCACGACGTCGCCACCCTCGGCCTTACGCCTACGGGCCGCGCGCAGCATCTCGTAGGTCTTCCCGACGCCGGGAGACATGCCGAGAAACACCTTCAGCCGCCCGCGTTTCCGGCGGGCGGCTGGCGATGCGGACGGGTCAGGTCCGGACGCGGTCAAGATCGCGGCAACTCCGCATCGAGGGCGCGGTTGGTCATCAGCACATTGACGTGCGGCTGGCCGATGAAGCCGAGCACCGGCTGCTCAACATGCTTCTCGATGATGCGCTGGACCTGATCCACGGAGACGCCCCGGGCCGTCGCGATGCGCAGGGCCTGAAGCCGAGCGTAGGCCGGGGAAATGTCCGGGTCGAGACCCGAGCCGGAGGCGGTGACCGCGTCGGCGGGGATGGCACCCGCGCCGTCCCCAACGCTGCCCTCAGCCCGGATCGCGGCGGCGCGCTCGGCCACCGCGGTCTTGAGGTCCGCGTTCAGCGGTCCGAGGTTCGATCCCGACGAGGCCGAGGCGTCGTACCCGTCGCCCGCCGCGGAGGGGCGGGGGTGCAGGTAGCGGGCCTCGGCGAACGACTGGCCGATCAGGGCCGAGCCGCGCACGGCGCCATCCCGGTCCTTGATCAGGCTGCCGTTGGCCTGGGCCGGGAAGGCGGCCTGGGCGACGCCCGTGACCGCCAGCGGATAGGCTCCGCCCAGCACCAGGGTGAACAGCCCGGTCATGACAATGGCCGGACGAAGGTGGGAGATCATGATCTCGCTCCTTAGAAAGCCGCCTTCAGCGTCGCCACGGCGCGCGAGCCGTAGTTGTCGCCGAAGTCGTTTTCATCGGTGTCGTGATAGCGCACGTCCACCGCCAGATTGTCGGTCAGCTGGTAGGCCGCGCCAACGTTCCAGGTGTTGTAGTCGAAGTCCGAAGACACCCACTGGCGGCCGACGGCGCCCGACAGGGTCCACTTGTCGGCCGGGCTCCAGGCGCCGTTCACCTCAAGGTAGGTGGCTTCATCTTCCGAAGCGCCGAAGAAGTCCGGCGAATAGAAGACCGCGGCGCCGACCGTCGCCGGTCCCACCGCGCGCGAGGCGGCGGCCTTGAACTCCACGTAGTCGTAGTCCGCGCCGTTCGGCTGGCTGGTGTAGAGGTAGCCGATCACGCCGAAGTCGAGGTTGAAGCCGCTGACCTCGGGGCGGTAGCCGGCGTAGAGGTCCACTTCAGCGTCGGTCTCGCCGTCGCCGAAGTCGACGTTCGAGGCCCAGGCGCCGGCGTAGAAGCCGTTGTGGGTCAGGTCGACGCCGGCCGAGATCGCCGGGTCTTCCATCGTCTGGCTGACGCCACGGAAGACGTAGTCGGAGGTCACGGCGCCGTTCCAGGAGATCTGGGGACCGGTGGCTTCCTGGGCGCGGGCGCTGCCGACCACGCCGATGACGAGGAGGGCGGCGATGCAGACGCCCGAGAACCACAGATCGTTGCGGCCCGAGGCTTTGAAGGTGCGTTTGCGGTGCATGGAAGTTTGTCCTTGAAGAAGAGAGAGGGGATCAGGCCAGGCCGAGGCCGGTGATCACGATGTCGATGAGTTTGATGCCGACGAAGGGCGCGACGAGACCGCCGAGGCCGTAGATCAGCAGGTTGCGGCCGAGCAGCTTCCCGGCGCCCACGGCGCGGTATTTGACCCCGCGCAGGGCCAGCGGGATCAGGGCGACGATGACCAGGGCGTTGAAGATCACCGCCGACAGGATCGCGCTTTCGGGCGATCCCAGCTGCATGATGTTCAGCGCGCCGAGCGACGGCAGGGCGACCACGAACATCGCCGGGATGATGGCGAAATACTTGGCCACGTCGTTGGCGATCGAGAAGGTCGTCAGGGCGCCGCGGGTGATCAGCAGTTGCTTGCCCACCTCGACGATCTCAATGACCTTGGTCGGGTCGGAGTCCAGATCGACCATGTTGCCGGCCTCGCGCGCGGCCTGGGCGCCGGTCTGCATGGCTACGCCGACGTCTGCCTGGGCCAGGGCCGGGGCGTCGTTGGCGCCGTCGCCGCACATGGCGACCAGACGCCCCTTGGACTGCTCGGCCTTGATCAGGCGCATCTTGTCCTCGGGCGTGGCCTCGGCGAGGTAGTCGTCCACCCCGGCTTCCGAGGCGATGGCCGCCGCCGTGACCGGGTTGTCGCCGGTGATCATGACGGTGCGCAGGCCCATCAGGCGCAGTTCGGCGAAGCGCTCCTTCACGCCCGGCTTGACCACGTCCTTCAGGTGGATGACGCCGACCAGCATGCCGTTCTCGGTGACCGCCAGAGGCGTGCCGCCCGAGCGGGCGATACGATCCACGGCGGTGCGGAACTCGGACGACACCATGGTCTCGTCCATGTTCAGCGACTTGAGCACCGCATCGACCGCGCCCTTGCGCCAGCTGTCCTTGCCCGCGTCGAGGCCCGACTGGCGGGTCACGGCGGTGAAGGGGATGGCTTTCGAGCCGACCGGGGCGTCGACCACGATCCCGGCGTTGCGGCCCAGTTCGACGATCGAGCGGCCTTCCGGGGTCTCATCCGCCAGAGAGGCGGTGACGGCGGCGCGCAGGGCGCCTTCCGGACGGATGCCCGGGACCGGGATCACTTCGGTGGCCATGCGGTTGCCGAAGGTGATGGTGCCGGTCTTGTCGAGCAGCAGGGTGTCGACGTCGCCGGCGGCTTCAACGGCGCGGCCCGAGGTGGCCAGGACGTTGACCTTCAGCAGGCGGTCCATGCCGGCGATGCCGACGGCGGACAGGAGGCCGCCGATGGTCGTCGGGATCAGGGTGATGAACAGGGCGCCCAGAACGATGGGGTCCAGCTTCACGCCCGAATAGGCGCCCAGGCCCAGCAGGGTCACGACCGCGATCAGGAAGACCAGGGTCAGACCCGCCAGCAGAACCGACAGGGCCAGTTCGTTCGGCGTCTTTCGACGGTTGGCGCCCTCGACCATGGCGATCATGCGATCGAGGAAGGTCGAGCCCGGCGCCGAGGTGATGCGCACCTTGATCCAGTCCGAGACGACGGTGGTGCCGCCGGTGACGGCGGAACGGTCGCCGCCGCTTTCGCGGATCACCGGGGCGCTTTCACCGGTGATGGCGGCCTCGTTGACCGAGGCGACGCCCTCGATGATCTCGCCGTCCGAGGCGATGACATCGCCCGCCTCGACCAGGATCACCGAACCGACGACCAACTCATGGGCCGGCGTGGGGACGATGGTTCCGGTCTTGGGATCGATGATCAGCTTGGCCTTGGTCGTCACCCGGGTGGCGCGCAGGCTGTCGGCGGCCGCCTTGCCCCGCCCTTCGGCGACGCTTTCGGCCATGTTGGCGAACAGGACGGTGGCCCAGAGCCACAGCGCCAGCTGCACCGCGAAGCCCGCCGACTGGCCCGCCGCCACCGCCGCGACCGCCGAAACGGTCGCCAGCAGGGCCACGATCCAGGTGGCGAAGATGACCGGATTGCGCAGCAGTTTGCGCGGATCCAGCTTGATGAAGGCGTCGCCGAGCGCGCGGCCCAGCATGGCGCCGTTGAGCCCTCCCGCGAGAGGCGCCGGACGGGCCTTGCCGCCCGGCAGTTCAGGATTTGCGAATGTCATTGGGGATGTCCGTCAGAACGCCCCGCCGAGCATCTGGAAATGCTCGACGATGGGTCCGAGAGCGAGCGCAGGGAAGAACTGCAGTCCGCCGAGGATGATGATCACGCCGATCAGCAGGCCGATGAACAGGCCGCCGTGGGTCGGAAGGGTGCCGGTGCTGGGGGCCAGTTTCGGCTTGGCGACCAGGCTGCCCGCGACAGCGAGGACGGCGACGGCGGGGACGAAGCGCCCGAACAGCATGCCGATGCCTTGCGTCGTGTTCCACCAGGGCGAGTTGGCCGACAGACCACCGAAGGCCGAGCCGTTGTTCGCCGCCGCCGAGGTGTAGGCGTACAGGATCTCCGACAGGCCGTGCGGACCGTCATTCAGCAGGCCTTCCAGCGCCGTCGGCAGGACCGCCGCCACCGCCGCGAAGCCGAGAATGGCCAGCGGCAGAACGAGGACAGCCACCATGGTGTACTGGATCTCGCGAGCCTCGATCTTCTTGCCGAGGTATTCCGGCGTGCGGCCGACCATCAGGCCTGCCACGAAGACCGAGAGCAGGGCCATCAGGACCATGACCGCGATGCCCGAGCCGATGCCGCCGGGCAGGATCTCGCCCAGTTGCATCAGGAACATCTGCAGGCCACCGCCCAGCGGCATGTAGCTGGCGTGCATGGAGTTGACCGAGCCGTTCGAGGCGCCGGTCGTCATGGTCGCCCAGGCGGTCGAGGCCGGAGCGCCGAGACGGACTTCCTTGCCTTCCATGTTGACCGAGGCGTCGACGCCGGCGGCCACCAGGGCCGGAGCCGGCTGGGTTTCGATGACGTACATGGCCGCGGCCGAAGCGCTCAGGATGAGGGTCGCGACGATGACCAGGGCCTTGATGTCGCGCTTGGCCAGGGCCGAACGCCCGAAGGCGAAGAAGGCCGCCCAGCCCAGCACGTTGATCGAGACCGCCGTGATGAAGTTGGTCAGGGCCGTCGGGTTCTCGAACGGGTGCGCCGAGTTGACGTTGAAGATGCCGCCGCCGTTGATGCCCAGCTGCTTGATCGCCAGCTGGCTGGCGGCCGGGAACAGGGGCAGGGTCTGCGAACCGCCTTCCATGGTCGTCGCCGAGGCGCTGGCCGCGAGGCTCTGCACCACGCCCAGACCGGCCAGCACGATGGCCAGCACGAAGGACAGGGGCAGAAGGACGTACAGGGTCGTCCGGGTCAGGTCGGCCCAGAAATTGCCGACGCCCTCGCCACGGTTGGCGATGAAGGCGCGGGCCAGGGCGGCCGCGATGGTCGCGCCGGTGGCGGCCGAGACGAAGTTCTGCATCGTCAGGCCGACCATCTGGCTGAAGGTCGACATGGTCGCCTCACCGCCATAGCTCTGCCAGTTGGTGTTGGTCACGAAGCTGACGGCCACGTTGAAGGCCTGATCGGTCGTGAGACCGCCGAACCCTTGCGGGTTCATCGGCAGGATGCCCTGCAGACGCAGGATGCCGTACAGCAGGACGAAGCCCGCCAGGTTGAACGCCAGCAGGGCGCCGGCGTAGCCCAGCCAGCCCTGGCTGCGGTTCGGGTCGATACCCGAAGCCTTGTAGAAGACACCCTCAACCGGTTTCAGAACCGGATCGAGCCAGGTCCGCTCGCCATTCCAGACGCGCGACATATAGACCCCGATCGGCCAGCCCAGCAGGGTGGCGAGACCCAGGGTCAGGGCGATTTCCGCCCAGCCTTGAATGTTCATTGCAGCGGCCCCCTCAGAACCGCTCGGGGCGCACCAGCGCCGCGACCATGTAACCGGCGACGACGACCGCGCCGACGCCCCAGAGGATGGAAACGATCACCGTCACATCCTCTTCAATGCAGCAGCGAGGGCGGCGAAGAGCAGGAATGCTCCGCCGCCCAACGCCAGAAAGATCAGATCGGACATTGCCGACGCCTCCGACTTTGTGGAGGCGGGACAAGGCTCCCGAACCGCGTAAGGGCGCCATTCGGGTTCAGCGCGGCGGTATAAGGAAACCATAAGGCCGGGCTGGCGGCTTATGCGCCGCTTATGCGGGCGGACGGTTTTCGAATGGCGCGCTGAGGCCCGGCGGGTGTCGATTGACGACCTCTTCAACGGAGGTCGAGATGACCCGCAATCACCTGCTGAAGGCCACCCTGAATTCGCGTCCGGAGCGCGCTGTCTGGCGCATGACCATGGACCTGATCGGTCAGGCCTTCGGCGCCCGCCCCGCCGCGAGCCGACAGGAGCGCATCCGATGATGTCCGGCTACGTCGACGATCGCCCGTCGCCGAGGTCATCGTCGCCGCAGGCGCGGCGGTATGTGGTCGAGCGCGCCTGCGGCGGCTGGTGCGTGGCGCTGAACGGCTGCCGGACCCGACCCCTTGCCCGATGCCGGGATGCCGAAAGGCTCGCCCGGCGCCTTCAGTCCCAGGCCGACCGTCTCAACCGGGGAGGCTGACGAGGTTGCGAAGTGACGTCGGCGACGGCGTCTTTCAGGACGCCGCCGCCGTCCGCTCCAAATCGCAGTCTCCATCCTTGGCCCAGTAGATGCTCTTGGGTCTGGAGAGACTCCCGTGTTCCGTCTCGATCTCCAGTCGTTGACGCGCATTCGGCTCGTCGTAGCGCTCCAGCCCCCGAACGCCGGCCTGCTCCAGAATAGACCGGGGAAACCACACCGAATGATATTCAGCGGTCGTCGTGATCGGCGTGCCGGGATTGGTGGACCGGTTCGGTGTGTACGTATGTGTGGCGTTCTGAAGGCGTGCTGCGCAAAGGAACAGCCACGGTGAAACACCGGCTTCTTCAAGCAGGCTCGTCATCCGGCCGGCTTGCTCTTCAGCAAACTCGAGCTCGTCCGCGGTGATGCTATCAGGATGATCGCGGAACCAGGCCAGAGAACTGATCGGGCTGCCATGGAAGGTGATGGCCGTGAATCCGTTGATCAGGCGCTCGCGGGCTGTAATCCAGACGATCGCACAGCCAGAGCTGCACTCCCCTGTAACGCGGACGCGCGCACGGCGCTCGCGCGCCATACGCGACATTTCGAACGAGGCCCGGGCATCTCCCCCGAGACTTTGGACGTCGAGAATCTCGTTCTGGCCGAGCACATCAGACAGCCAGTCCACGCTCTCGGCACTGATATCCTGATGGAAGATCACATACTCCATTCGACGGATCGTGAAGTCGAAGATCTCCTCGCGTTGTCGCCGAAAAAACTCTTCCGCCGACCTCTCCAGAGGGGTGGGCGCGGGAGCGAGGGCGCCGTCCTGCGAGGACGGAGGGCCCAGGGCAGGGCCTGCAAGGGAAGCGAGCAAAGCAAGTTCAGCGAGCATGGTCCCTCAACCTTTCGGAGTGGTCAGCTAGAAGGCCAAGACGCGGACCGTCAAGCGCGACCCGTCAAGCACGGCGCGTCAGGGCTGGTTCGCCAGGGCTTGGAACGCTTGGGAGGTGAGGCCATGCGGGCCGTCAGGGCCGTGGTGCGGGCGGTCGGGCTCGAACCGACACTCCTTTCGGAACCGGATTTTGAGTCCGGCGCGTCTACCAGTTTCACCACGCCCGCACAGGCCGTGGACGACGCGAGGCGTCGCCGGGAGCGATGACCTAGCCGGTCGCCTCCGCGCGGGCAAGCGCCTTGGGCGGTGGGAGAAGGGGGCGGCGCTCAGGGGCGCTGTCCGCGCCCGCGCTGTTCCCGGGCGCGGATCCGATCTTCCTGGTTCGTGTAGCCTTCCATGACGAAGTTCGACCGGAACTGCACCATGACAGGACGGAAGACGCCGTCCGGCGAAGGGGGCTGGTTCACAATGGCCGGCCGGATGCCGCGCAGGGCCGCCTCACCGAAGCCGCCGTCGCCGGGGTGCTCGCTTTCGATGACACAATCCCGCAGCCGGCCATCCTCGGAGGTCAGGCAGGAGGTGACGGCGAAGCCTCTGGCGTAACGGCTCACCGGAAACTCGGGGCGGGGGGCTTGCCGCCAGGTGACCCCGGACGGCAGCCCGTCCTCGGGCAGATCCCTGAGTTGGGCGTCGCGCGGATCGACGAGCGGCTTGCGGCAGGTGGTCAGCACATCGTCGATCGCGGCGCTGGAGGCAGGCAGGCTGAGGTCGTATCGCAGGTGCCGCCCGCCTTCCGCGCCGCCCGGCACGCGGATCTGCAGCCGACCGCCCTCGCGCAGTTTGCGCGCGAAGGGCGCGGGGCGTTCGCTCAGCGCTACCGCCCGGTTCATGGCGATGTTCCAGGTCTGGTGCTCGAACTCATCCTCGCCGAAGGCGACCTGCAAGGTCCGGGTTTCGCGCCGTGCCTCCGGTTCCGGCAGGCCGGTCAGCAGGGCTTGGAGATTGCCGTCCGCGCACCGCACGGCGAGGGTCAGGCCGTTGTCGAGTGCGGAAAACACGATGTGCAGCTTCTGGCGATCGTCGCGATGGACATCCCAGTCGCGGATGTTGTCCTGCGCGAGGGCGGGCACGCTCACCGCCATGATCGTCAGGACCGTGATTACCCGTTTCATGTCGCTTTCCCCCGCGGACTGAAGACCTGTTCTAGGTCAGCGCCCGAAGAGAGGAAAGAGTTGCGCGGATCGGCAGGCGTGACTTCGGGTTGCGAGGGGCGTCGTTACCGCTCGGCCTCGACGTGGGCGTCGGTGCCGCCATGCTGGATGTTGCGGGCGCGGATGAACATCTCGATGCGCTGGGTCACGACCATGCCGGCGGCGAACAGCATGAAGGCCTCAAGGATGGCCAGCGGGTTGATGTGCCAGTCCGCGGCATGGGCCTCGAGCCAGGGCTCCAGTGCGCGACGGCCGACCATGACGCCGATGATGATGAACAGGCCGATGGGTGAGGCCTGGGCCTTCAGCACGCCGTCCGGCGTCTTGTGGATGGTGGTCATCTTCCCGCGCTGCCAGCCGAAGGCGGCGCCCAGAGCCAGGCCGACGGCAAGGATCAGCAGCGACACCGGATCGGTCGGCGGCGCGCTCCGGCTGCTCATGCTCATGGCCCAGAAGCCGAAGCTGATGGCGGCGACCACGATCAGCGGGACCACCCAGAGGAACTCGGGTCGCAGGGTGCGCGGCTTGCGGTTCCGCAGCAGGACAAACGGGATCACCGCCGCGATGGCGATCAGCGGAACAAGCTGTTGTTGAGTCACTGAAGGAACGCCCCCTGTCTGCGGCGAAATGGCGCAGGCAGGGGGAGATTAGCGTTCCGGCGAGGCGCGTAAAGGCCTGTCGGATCAGCCCTCGACCGGACCGACCGTCTGCTCGATGGCGCCGAAGATCGAGTGGTGCTTCTCGTCCAGCATCTCGATGCGGACCGTGTCGCCATGTTTGAGGAAGCCGGTCTCCGGCTTGCCACGCAGGATGGTCTCGACGGTGCGGACCTCGGCGATGCAGCTGTAGCCCAGACCGCCCTCGGCCACCGGCTTGCCCGGGCCGCCGTCGGCGTCGCGGTTCGAGACCGTGCCCGAGCCGATGACCGTGCCGGCGCACAGGGCGCGGGTCTTGGCCAGGTGGGCGATCAGGGTTCCGAAGTCGAAGGTCATGTCGACGCCGGCGTCGGCCTTGCCGAAGTCGGCGCCGTTCAGTTGCACCGACAGTTCCCCGTGCAGCTTGCCGTCCTTCCAGCGGTCGCCCAGCGCCTCGGGCGTGACGAAGACGGGCGACAGGGCGCTGGCGGGCTTGGACTGGACGAAGCCGAAGCCCTTGGACAGTTCCGCCGGGATCAGGTTGCGCAGGCTCACGTCGTTGACCAAGCCGACCAGCCGGATGTGCGTCAGCGCCTCCTCGCGGGTCACGCCCTGCGGCACGTCGCCGGTGACGACGACGATCTCGGCCTCCAGGTCGCAGCCCCAGCTTTCATTGGCCAGCGGGATCGGATCGCGCGGGTTCAGGAAGCCGTCCGAGCCGCCCTGATACATCAGGGGATCGGTCCAGAAGCTGTCCGGCATCTCGGCGTTGCGGGCCTGACGCACGAGGGCGACGTGGTTCACATAGGCCGAGCCGTCGGCCCACTGATAGGCGCGGGGCAGGGGCGAGGCGGCATCGCGCTCGTGGAAGCGGCCGCGTGGCACCCCGCCGTGTTCCAGGCTTTCGGCCAGGGCGCGCAGGTCGGGCTCGACCCGGTCCCAGTTGTCCAGCGCGGCCTGCAGCGTCGGGGCGATCAGGAAGGCGTCGGTGAACCAGGCGAGATCGCTGGAGACGACGACGAGGCGGCCGTCACGGCCATGCTTGAGCGAGGCGAGTTTCATGCCGAACGCCTAGCCGGTTTCCTCGCGAGGGGAAACCGGGCGCCGTGTCGGTGGCGGATCAGCCGTGGCTGAGGCGGGGGCCGGGTGAGCTGCCGGACAGTTCCCGCAGCGCGGCGCGCAGGGCCTCGGTCCGCGCGCCCTCATGCCGCCAGTGCTCATTGAAGGCGGCGACGGCGAGGCGCAGCTGATCGATCTGCTCGCGCCGGGAGAGGGGCTTGGGTTTGGGCGGGTGCGGCGGATGTCCACCATGCTCCGGCTTTTCCGGTCTGGCGGACGTCGAGGGCGCGACGTTGATGGTGATGTTGGCCGCCGCCGCGCCCACGCTGGAGGTGGGGCTATGACCGTGATCCGGGCCCTTGTCGGCGTGGTCGCCGGGCTTGTCGTCATGATCCTTGCCGTGGGCGTGGTCGGCATCGTCCCCGTGATCGTCGTGCGGGGTCGGGCGCTTGCCGGCGACGGCGTCGTTCAGGGCCGCGACACAGGCCGCCAGACCCTCGCCATTGCCGGCCAGGGCGAGCGTGTGGCCCAGCCGCCGGTCCACGACGGCGAGCAGATGCTCGGCGCGTCCATGCAGGGCGTTGTCATCGGCCTTCATCGCGTCCTTGGCCGCGCCGTCGATGGCCTTCCAGATCGAGGCAGAGGCGTCGCCGGTCTTCGGCGCGGACTGGCCGTGCAGGAACCAGCCCAGCAGCGCCGCCGCCAGCAGGCCGAGAATCAGCGCGCCCCACAGCACCGGATCGGCGCCGAAATAGATCGGGGCGTCCAGCGGGGCGTTGGCCGGATCGGCCGTGGCGAAGTCTGCGCCGTAGGACATGGAGGCTCCCGCTGAGTGACCGAACGGCATTCTGCGTGGACGGCTCCGCTTGGCAACCGGAAAAGGTTAACGGCTGTGGATTCAGCCTGGCGGGTGGATCAGTGCCTTGGCCTCGGCGCCCTCGCGTCCGCCGATCAGCCGCACCTCGACCTCGACGGCGATGGCGCCTTCGGGCTGGTGGGCCCAGAGGTAGCGGCGCTCCACCTCGACATCGCGGCCCGAGGGCGCAACGCCCTCGAAGGTGTCGCCCCACGGCGTGACGGCCTTCATGTCTGGCCAGGGCAGGGCGCAGGCGGCGTCCAGCTCCTCGATGGCCATCTCTGACAGTTCGTCGTCTTTCACAGCCACCGGCGCACCCTTGAACGATAGGCGTCCCAGTCGGCGCCGAATTTGGCGGACAGATAAGCCTCTTCGCGCAGGACCACAAAGCGGTCGACCACGACCATGCAGGGCAGGACCATCGCCAGCGCCGCCCAGCTGTCCATGGCGGTGGCGAAGCCGAGGTAGATCAGGGCGAAACCGACATAGATCGGATTGCGGCTGAAGGCGTACAGGCCGTCGGTGGCCAGGGCGGTGGTCGCCTTCCATGGCTCGGACGGCGTGCCCAGACGGCGGAAGCGGGTCAGGGCCGCCATCTCCAGCAGCAGGCCGAGGATGATCAGGGCGAAGGCCAGCCCGCGCCGGACGTCCGTCGGGAGACCGACCGAAGGCTCATCGATCAGCGCGCCCAGCCCCCAGCCCGCGAACAGGAAGGCGACATAGATCAGCGGCGGCGGGAAGCGGACGGGGCCGGTGGTGTCGGGTGCGGTCACGGACGGAGCTCTTCGTCGCCGTAGATGGCGACCTCTGCGGCGGTCTCGCTGGCGACCGCGCCGCGATACATGCCGGAGGTGTTCATGGCGAAGGCGGGAAGGCCTCGCCGGGTCATGACAATTACCCCGCCCTCGCCGCCGAGGGAGCCCACTTCCTTAATTTCAGCCTCTGCCGCGACCAGGTCGCGGCGTCTTGCGGGGGTCAGACAGATCGTCTCCATCCCGCCGCCCGGAATGCCACAGGCGGACTGAAACTCGGCGTCGTGGATCGCGTACTGCTGCTCTGGCGTCAGGGCATTCCATGCGGCGATCCGAGCGCAGATATCCCGCGCCACCGTCGCCCGGATGAAGTACTCGCCCGAACCGGTGGCCGAGACCGCGCAACCGTCGGCGTTGGAGGCGTATGTGCCGGCGCCGATGACCGGTACGTCGCCGACGCGGCCCCAGCGCTTGGCGGTCATGCCGCCGGTCGAGGTGCCCGCCGCCAGTCGGCCCTCGCTGTCGATGGCCACAGCGCCGACCGTGCCGAACTTCCTCTCGTTCAGCGGCGGTTGGGGCAGGATGTTCTCCGCCTGCGGACCGGGCGCGCCGGCGGGGCGCGCGGGGATCGGCAGGTTCTGGCGCCGCAGCTCGCGCTCCAGCCCTTGCCAGCGGCGCTCTGTGAAGAAGAAGCTCGGGTCCACCTGCTCCAGCCTGACCGAGGCGGCGAAGCTGTCTGCGCCGGGGCCGATCAGCATGACGTGGGGCGACTGGTCCATCACCGCGCGGGCGGCGGCGATGGGATGGCGGGTGGTGGTCAGGCCCGCGACCGACCCGGCGTCCAGGGTCGAGCCGTCCATGACGGCGGCGTCCAGCTCATTGCGGCCCTCGGCGGTGAAGACGGCGCCGCGCCCGGCGTTGAACAGCGGGTCGTCCTCCATGATCTGGATCGCGGCCTGTACGGCGTCCATGGCCGAGCCGCCCTCGGCGAGGATCGCCTGTCCGACCTCCAGCGCGCGGTGCAGGGCGGCGCGATAGGCGGCGTCCTGTTCCGGCGTCAGGCTATCGCGCTCGATGACCCCGGCGCCGCCGTGGATGGCCAGGGACCAGCGCGGCGTTTCGATCGTGACGTTCTCCGGCACGACGGTCTGCGCCGCGACGGGGGCGGCGATCAGGGTGAGGGCGGTCGCGAGGGCGAGGCGGATACGGGTCATGGCCGCAAACTCGACCAGCGGAGCCGTGAACTCAAGCGATCAGAGCAGCCATTTCGGCGTGCGGATCTCCGCCGGGGCCATGCCGTACAGCCGGCGGCTGAGCCGCGCCAACCGCGCGCTCGGCCCGGCGGTGGGCGCCGCCAGCCAGGCGCAGCCCAGCAGGCGGTTCACCGAAGGCGGGCGGTCGATCCACCCGAACGGGCGGTCGGGCATCAGCAGGATGCGGCGGCGGCTGCCGTCACGGCGCGTCCGCCAGACCGGATCGCGTTGGGCGAGCTTGGCGAAGTCGGGATTGAGTGTGACGAGGACTTCTGGATCCCAGCTGCGCACCTGCTCGTGACTGACCTGGCGTATGCCTTCGGCGCCGGTCGCGACATTGGTCCAGCCGGCCCCTTCCAGCACCTCGGTCGCCAGCGTGCCGCGATAGCTGGTCCTCAATCCGTCATCACCGCGAGCGTAGTAGAAGCTCGGACCGGCGGTGCTGCGTCTCCAGTCCTCCAGAACTCCCTCCGCGTCCTCGGCGAGGGACTGGCCGCGATCCGCGTCGCCGAGCAGACGGCCCGCCTGAACAAAGGCCTCCGGAATGCGCTCCAGCGCGCCGTCGAGGATCGTCCAGGGCACGCCCAGCGACTCACTGACGGCCCGGCCGCGGGCGATGATCTCCGGATCGGTGTCGCCATAGTCGAGAATCAGCCGCGGACGGATGGCGGACAGGGTCGCGGTGTCGGCCAGCCGCACCGGCCCGGACAGGCCGCCCAGTTCCGGCAGTTCGGCGGCGCCGACGGCGAGGCCGACCAGGCATTCCGGGTCCGGCCGTCGGGGCCATCCGGCCAGTCTATCCCGCGCCACCGCCCAGATCAGCAGGGCGGCCGGCTGGCCGGCGGCGATGACGTTTCGCTGCGCGGTCGGCGAGCGGACGCAGGCGGCGGCCGCGAAGGTCGCTCCCAGTCCGATCAGTGTGTCGCGCCGCGTGGCCATAAGGCTCCAACTGCAATGTGCGGCATCGCGCCTATCCTGCGCCGAGGGGCGGGGACAAGCGGCTTTTCAGCAATTTACCCTTAACCCTTGTGGTCGCTTGCTCCGCATGCTGCTTATGCGCCCATCGCGTCAGGTAGGGGCGCAAGCATTATGGGAGTTGGCCGTTGAGTACGACGGACACCGGGGGCCAGCTTGGCGCTGAGCCCCGCAAGACGTTTCTGGGGCACCCGCGCGGGCTGGTCGTCCTGTTCTTCACCGAGATGTGGGAGCGCTTCTCCTACTACGGCATGCGGGCCCTGCTGGTCCTGTACCTGACCCAACACTTCCTGTTCGGCCCGGCGGAAGCCCAGGGCATCTACGCGGCCTATGCCGCGCTCGTTTATCTGATGCCGGTGCTGGGCGGCATGATCGCCGACAAGTATCTCGGGTCGCGCAAGGCCGTCATCATCGGCGCCGTGCTGCTGGTGGCCGGTCACTTCACGATGGCGTTCGAGGGATCGGGCGGCAAGGAAAGCCTGACCATCGGCGACACGACCTATCAGATCGAGGTCGATGGCCGTGACCAGAACCGCCGCATGTTCGCCGTCAACGGCGACGAGCGGGTTCAGATCGCCATCACCCCGGAAGGCGTCTCGACCGTCGGCGCCGAGCCGTCGGCCGCCAACGCCTCTGACGCGGCCGCAGCCGCCGTGGCCGAGACGACCGAAGGCGCGGCTCCGGCCGGCACGCTCGATCCGGCGACCCAGGCGGCTCCGGCCGCGGCCGCCGCCGCCGGCTTCCCCGCCTTCACGGCGTCGGGCGCCTATACGCTGGAAACCACCCGCGACACCCAGATGGGCGAGCCGGTGCTGTTCCTGGCCCTGTCGCTGATCATCGTCGGCGTCGGCTTCCTGAAAGCCAACATCTCGACCGTCGTCGGCTCGCTCTATGAAGAGAACGATCCGCGTCGCGACGGCGGCTTCACCATCTTCTACGTCGGCATCAACCTGGGCTCGTTCCTGGCGACGGCGGCGTGTTCGTACCTCGGCATCAAGTACGGCTGGGCCTACGGGTTCGGCCTGGCCGGCATCGGCATGCTGTTCGGCCTGCTGACCTTCATCCTCGGCCAGAACTGGCTTGAGGGCCGCGGCGGTCCGCCGGTTCCGGTCGAGGGCCGCAGCATCCTGGGCGTGCCGCTGGTGCCCTTCTTCTGGATCGCCGGCCTTGTCGCCGTCTTCCCGACCTGGCTGCTGATGCGCAGCCACGAGATCATCGAGACCGGCCTGCCGTGGATCGCGGGCGTCATCTTCGCCCTGGTCGTCGGCTACACCGTCTTCCGCCTCAAGGGCGCGGAGCGCAGCCGCATGCTGGTGGCGCAGGTCCTGATCTTCTTCTCGGTCCTGTTCTGGGCCCTGTTCGAACAGGCCGGCTCCTCGCTGACCCTGTTCGCTGACCAGTCCACCGAGATGCCGTCGTGGTTCAATGCGGCCATGACCCAGATGTTCAACCCGGGCATCATCGTCATCGGTGGTCCGATCGTGGCGGCCCTGTGGGTCTGGCTGGGCAAGCGTAACGCCGAGCCCTCGACCCCGGTGAAGTTCTCGTTCGGCCTGATGTTCGTGGGCTTCGGCTTCCTGGTCCTGATGTGGGCCGCCGGGAACATGGCCAATGCGGACTTCCGCGTGCCGCTGCTGTTCCTGTTCCTGACCTACTTCTTCCACACGATTGGCGAGCTGTGCCTGTCGCCGGTGGGCCTGTCGATGATCACCAAGCTGTCTCTGGCGCGCGTGGTGGGCATGATGATGGGCGTGTGGTTCCTGTCGAGCTCGGT
Source organism: Brevundimonas sp. GCM10030266 (assembly GCF_042666595.1). NCBI lineage: Bacteria > Pseudomonadati > Pseudomonadota > Alphaproteobacteria > Caulobacterales > Caulobacteraceae > Brevundimonas > Brevundimonas sp. GCM10030266. Next base: position 225,340 of record NZ_JBHTCY010000001.1, on the reverse strand, counting down.
CGCCCACATCGTGGCCGGCATCATCGCCAAGGCGACGGCGACGGACACCGTGGCCGGCGTGGTCACCGACCGTGCGGGCGCCCTGTCGACCTACGGTTCGATCTTCGGAACGATCGGCTGGGTCGGCGTCGGCGTCGGCATCTTCCTGCTGGTCATCTCGCCGCTGCTCAAGAAGGGCATGGCGGGCATCCACTGATCGCCTGACCATCCGGTCAAACGGAAAGGGCGGGGCCTCGCGGCTCCGCCCTTTTCTTTTTTGCGCTACCGCTCGCGCCGCGCGGCGAGCGGTAGCGCCCCTAAAACGTCTTTCGGACCTGAACGTACAGCCAGGGGCTGGCCTCGGTCTGACGGACCTCGCGGCCGCTGACCGGCGCCACATCGCGCGGGCCGCTCCACAGCAGGCGGTCCTGCCCCAGCTTCTGGTCGGCGGCGTTGCCCAGGTCTAGGCGAAGCGTCAGGTCGTCGCGCGGCTTCCACTGGCCATAGACCAGCACGAACGGCTCCTCGCGCCAGGTCCGGATCTCCCTGACGCGATAGCCCTTGCCCTTGTCGGTGTCGCAGCCGTGTTCGAAGCCCCACGACCAGCGGCCGCCGTCCAGATCGTGGTTGAAGTTCACCTCGCAGCTGAACGGCTGGTCGTCCTGGACGCGGCGAATCTCGCCCGTAACGGGGTCGGTGACCTCGCTCCACGACCAGGTGGTGCGAGCGAACATCTGCGCGTTGGCGAGGCCCAGCCGGTCGAACGGCAGGGTCAGCCGCAGGCGCAGGAAGCCGGACGTGCCCTTGCCGATATTGCCGACGCCATCGAACCCTCCGGCCAGAGGGATAATGTCCACCACGTCCTCGATCCTGACGTGCTGGATCGTGGCGTCGAAGACTCCGTCATCCCAGAAGCGGCGCTCGTAGAGGGCCTCGAGCACCGTCTCCTGCTGCGGGGCCAGGTCAGGGTTTCCGGCCTCCACCTCTCCGATGTCGATATCCGCCGAGGCGATGAAGTCGTCGAAATCCAGTTGGCCGACGTCCTGTTCGAGCCGGAGGCGAAGCTGGTGCCCGGTGCGCGGCGTCCAGGTCGCCTGCAGGCGGGGCTTGGCGTAGGTGAAGGTCTTGGCGGTGTCGCTGTCGCCGGACTGGCTGATTTCCGAACCCTCGATGCGGAGACCGGCCTCAAGGGTGAAGGTGGGCGAGGGGCGCCAGGTGGCCTGGCCGAAGAGTTCGCCGCGCAGTTCCTCGACCCTCACCGAGGCGGACGGCAGGGGAACGGGCACGCCGTTCTCGGCATAGGTCGTGGCGCTGTCGAGGACGTTCCAGGCGCCTTCAACGCCGGCCTCGAAGGCCCATCGGTCCGTCGGACGGAAACGCAGCGCGCCGCGCAGGATCGACTCGCCAGCGGTGCTGTCCGCCGTGAAGGTCTCGCTGTCGCCCCCGCCCTCGGAGACGCCGACATAGTCCTCGCTTTCGTAGCGCTGCAGGCCGGTCAGTTCGATCGCCGAACGGGGGCCGAGGTCGCGCACCCAGTTCAGCCCGAATTCGCCTTCCAGGGATTCCTCGGTCTCCTCGTTCAGGCTGTCGCTTCCGGCTCCGGACCGGATCAGCACGGCCTGGCGCTCATCGCTGTCGTTCAGGCCCAGAAGGGCGTTGATCCTCAGTCGCCCGCCGGCGAAGCGGCGTTGCAGGGCGCCGGTCGCCCGCACATTCCGGTAGCGGTCCCACCGGTCCAGTTCGGCATCCTGCGTCAGGGCCCCTGAGGCGTCATAGCGACGACGGAAGCCCGGGCCGGTGCCGTCGGTGCGGTCGCTGGCGGCGCTGATCTCGGCCTCGATCTGCTGGTCGCCCTCGCGTCGGGACCAGCCCATCAGCAGCACCGGGCCGAGGTAGCCGTCCGGGTAGGTGTAGGCGTTGAGTTCCAGCACCCGTTCGGTGGTCACGGTCCGGACCAGCACGACGTTGGCGATGACCGGATGGCCGCGCATGTCGATGCCCGGAGCGCCGCCCCGGACCAGTTCGATCCGCGCCACGGAGGCGGCGGAGATGCGGCCCAGCACATTGTCGAGGCTGTCGGTCTTGCTGGCCGGCGGCTGGCCGTCGATCAGCACATTGCCGCCGGCGCCGGCCAGGCCACGCGTGCCGCTGTCGCCACTGCTGAAGGAGAAGCCGGGCAGGCGGGCGATCATGTCCCAGGCTGTGTTCGGACGGCTGGCGGCGAAGAAGGCGGGCTCGAAGACCAGCACGCCGCGCTGGGCGGCGTCGACCTCAGGGGCTTCGCTGACGGGGCCGGTCGGGCGCGGCGCCTCGGCGACGCCGGTCGGCGCGACCTGCGCCAGTGCGGGACATGCCAGAACGGACGCCGCGACGCCCGTCAGCCAGATCGCCTTGCGCATGACCCCTCCCCTTTTCGGGGAGCTATGCCTGTGTTGAGAACTGGTCGCAAGCTGCGGCGGCGGAGGGTAAGGGAACCTCCGCCGCCGCGTGGAGCTCCGGTCGCTGAAGGCGACGACCGGAGCCCGTCTCAGAACGTCTTGCGCAGACGGATCTGGTAGAAGGTGCGCGGGTCGATCTCCTTCGTCTCGACGTAGGAGATCGGGCGGGTCACCCGGTCGGCGTAGGCGATGCGCTCCTGATCGAAATTGTCCCACACGTTGATCTGGGCGCGGATCGACAGGGTCGGGGTCGGCTTGTACTCGGCCCAGGCCTCGAAATAGTCCCGGCCGCGCCAGCTGAAACGCTGGTCCGGATCGAAGCTGGTCTGGCCCAGCAGCGGGATCCAGGCGGCGCCCCATTGCAGCTTCCAGGTGTCGATGTCCTGCGCGATCGTCAGCGTCGCCTGCGAGGCGCGCACATTGGAGATCGGACGCATTTCCCCGGTGGTCGGGTCCGTGACCTCCGTGTGGTTCCAGGTGTTGCGGAAGCCCAGCCGGCCGCCGGTGAAGCCGGCCCAGTCCATCGGGACCAGAATGTTCACCGCCAGCTGATCCAGCGTGCCGTCGCCAATGTTGCCGACCGCCGACAGGCCGTCGTCCAGCGGGATCACGTCGATGGCGTCCACGATCTCGTCGTGGCGCAGGCCGATGCTGACGATCCCGTCGCCCATGAAGCGGCGCTCGTAGATCAGCTCGCTGATCCAGCGTTGTTCCGGCTCCAGGTCGATATTGCCGCCGAAGACGTTCTCGTCTTCCAGATCGGCCGAGGCGGCGAAGTCGCCGAAGTCGAGCTGGCCCACCTCACGCTCGAAGCGCAGGCGCAGCTGGTTGTTGGGCATCGGGGTCCAGGTGGCCAGCAGGCGGGGTTTGGGGAAGAAGAAGCTCTTCTCCTGATCGGCGTCGCCCGACTGGGTGATGGTGGAGGCTTCCAGCCGCAGGCCGCCTTCGACCGTCAGGTCGTCGCGCAGGCGCCAGGTGCTCTTGCCGAACAGTTCGCCGCGGGTCTCCTCGACCGTCACCGAGGCCGAGGGCAGGGGCACGGCGACGCCGCCGACGCTGAAGGCCTGGTCGGTCTCCAGCATGTTGTAGGCGACCTCGCCGCCGAACTCCCACGTCAGCTTCGGCGATTGCTCGAACCGCACCAGGCTCCGCAGGATGGTTTCGGAGGCTTCGCCCACGGATTCGAAGCGCTGCAGCGGGCTGCCGACTCCTGACAGGGTCGTGCGGCTGATCGAGACCGCGTCGAAGTCGCTGAACTCGTGGATGAAGCGGGTTTCCAGATTGAAACGGCTGCTGAGCGGACGGGTGTAGACGGCGCCGAACTCTCCGCTGGAGCCGTCCTCCGCATAGAGGCTCTCGCGCCGCACCAGGGGGGCGGTCTGCAGGTTGATGCTCTCGTAGTCGTTCACGCCGTAGCGGGCGGTCAGGTCGATCTTGCCGCCCAGGAAGGGGCTGGCGAAGTTGACCCGGGCCGACTGGCCGCCGCCCCTCTGGTCGTTGAAGAAGTCCTCATCCCGCAGGAGGACGCCCGACGCATCCCGGCGGATCACCGGCCCCACGCCGTTTGAGTCGCTCATCGACAGGCCGTCGCTCAGGGTGAAGCCCCAGGTGCGGTCGCCGTCCTTGGCGGTGAACTGGATCGAGCCGCCGTACACATCCTGCCCGCCCTCGAACAGGACGGCGTTGCCGGTGACGATGGTCTGCTGGCTGGACTGCTGGCGGGTGATGACGTTCACCACCACCGAGAAGCCCTGCATGTCGATGCCCGGCGCGCCGCCGCGGATCAGCTCGATCCGTTCGACATTGCTCGCCAGGGTGCGGCCCAGAACGCTGGATCCGGCGTCATTCTTCGAGGCGGGGCGCGAGCCGTTGATCAGGATGTTGCCGACCGAGCCCTCGAAGCCCCGGCTGCCGTCGCCGTCGGAGACGCTGAAGCCCGGAACCCGGTTGACCATGTCGAGCGCCGTCGTCGGGCGCTGGTCGGCGAAGAAGTCGGGCGTGAATACCAGCACGCCCTGCTGGCCGGCCTCGGCCTGGACGCCCTGCTGGGCGGCGGGCGGTGCGGGGGGCGTCGTCTGGGCGACGGCCGCGCCGGCGCTCAGGATCATCGCCGTCGTTGCCATCAGAATGGTCTTGGTCATTGCAGAACTCCCCTCGTCGTGTGACGAGAGGTGTGACCGCACGATCCGTCTGTCTCCAGTTACAAGACGGACAGGTGGATTAAATCGGCGACAGCATTACAGGGCTGTCATCTTCGTGTTCTGATGTTGTCTGTTCGTTACTGTCTTTCATCAAGTCAAACGGGTGATGTTTTGAAGTCCGTCGCTGCTGTTGCATCAATCGTTCTGTCGCTGGCTGTCGCCGCGCCGGTTCATGCCCAGATACCTTCGCCGCCTGCTGCACAGGAAGCGACGGAGCTGGACGAGGTCGTCGTGCTGGCCCGCCGCTCGGGCGCGCCGATGTGGACCGTGACGCGGGGGGACTCCACCCTGATCCTCGTCGGCTCGATCCGGGCCATCCCGCGCGACGTGACCTGGCATCCCGACGCGCTGGAGCAGGCGGCGGCGAAGGCGGATCTGATCCTGCTGCCGCAGGAGGGCCGCGCATCCCTGTCGGACATCTTCCGCGTCATCTGGCGCGCCCGCACCATCGGCCGGATGCCGCAGGGACAAACCACGGCCGACTATCTGTCGCCGGAGTATCAGGCCCGCCTCGAGGCCCTGATGGCGGGCGAGCGCAGCCAGAACTGGCGCGCCCAGAGCCTGCTCTTCACCAGTATCGACCTGATGCAGGACAAGGCCGGCTTCCGGGCGGGGCGCGAAGGCCAGGACGCCGTGGATGTGGTTCGCCGCGCCGGTCAGCGCGCCCGCACGGACATGCGGCCGGTCGGCACGGTGCGCGGGGACGAGATGGTCGAAAGCCTGATCTCGGCCCCCCAGACCGCCCACGTCCCCTGCGCCGAGCGCGCCATCGCGGCGGCCGAGGCGGGGCCGGAATCCTCCCGCGACCGCGCCATGGACTGGAGGGCCTTCCGGGTGCCGGACGTGGTCAACTCACCGATCGAACAGGCGCTGAATGTCTGCTGGCCGTGGGGCGACCCGGAACTGGCTCCGCGCCTACACCAGCAATGGGCGGCCGCGGTCGAGACGGCGATGATCTCGCCCGGCACGACCATGGGCGTCGCCCCGGTCCGCCTGTTGGCCGAGGAGGGCGGCGTGCTGGACAGCCTCGTCTCGCGCGGCTTCGAGGTGGTCGGGCCGGAGTGGAAATAGGGGCGAGGTTCCAGGGTCTGGGTTCCAGGGGCGGCGAGCACCGCGCTGGGCCAGCCCTGGCCCCTTGAACCTGATCCCCGGAACCTAAACAGCCGTTCCGCCCACCGTCAGCCCGCCGATCTTCAGCGAGGGCTGGCCGATGCCGACGGGGACGCCCTGGCCGGCCTTGCCGCAGACGCCGACGCCCGGATCAAAAGCGAAGTCGTCGCCGATCATCTGCACCTGCGTCAGGGCCGTAGCGCCGTCGCCGATCAGGGTGGCGCCGCGCACCGGGGCGGTGATCTTACCGTCCTCGATCAGATAGGCCTCGGTGCACTGGAAGACGAACTTGCCGTTGGTGATGTCCACCTGACCGCCGCCGAAGTTCGCCGCATAGAGGCCGCGCTTCGTATTGGCGATCATGTCGGCCTTGGAGTCCTTGCCGCCCTCCATGAAGGTGTTGGTCATGCGCGGCATCGGCATGTGGGCGAAGGACTGGCGGCGGCCGTTGCCGGTAGCGGTCGTATTCAGCTGACGGGCCGACAGACGGTCGTGCATCAGACCGACCATGATGCCGTCCTCGATCAGGACCGTGCGATTGGTCGGGGTGCCTTCGTCGTCGATGGTCAGGGAGCCGCGGCGACCGGCGATGGAGCCATCGTCCACCACGGTCACGCCCGGGGCGGCGACGCGCTTGCCCATCATGCCGGTGAAGACCGACGAGCCCTTGCGGTGGAAGTCGCCCTCGAAGCCATGGCCGATGGCCTCGTGCAGCAGGACGCCGGGCCAGCCGGCGCCGAGAACCACGTCCATCTCGCCCGCCGGGCAATCGACGGCTTCCAGGTTCACCAGCGCCTGACGCAGGGCCTCATCGACCTGGCCTTGCCAGCGGTCGGGCGCGATCCAGGCCTCGAAGCCCGCGCGGCCGCCCGCGCCGGAGGAGGCGCTTTCGCGACGGCCGTCCTTCTCGACGGTGACCGAGACGTTCAGGCGAACCAGCGGGCGCATGTCGCGCATCAGGCGGCCGTCACCGCGCAGGATCTCGATCTGGCGGTGCTCGCCGACCAGAGAGGCCGAAACCTGCACCACGCGCGGATCGCGGGCGCGGGCCCAGGCGTCGATCTCGGCCAGCAGGGCGATCTTGTCGGAGAAGGCGGGCGAGGCGAGGGGATCGACCTCGTCATAGAGCTTGCGGTTGGTCGCCTGCGGGGCCTCGGCGGCGATACCGGCATGGCCGGACTTGGCGAGGGCGGCGCTGTCGGCGGCGCGGCGGATGGCGGGGCCGCTGATCTCGTTGGCGTGGGCGTAACCGGCGGTCTCGCCGGCGACGACGCGAAGGCCGAAGCCCTCGGTGGCATCATAGGCCGCGGACTTCAGGCGGCCGTCGTCGAAAACGAGCGACTCCGACTCGGAGCGCTCCAGGAACAGTTCGCCGTCATCGGCTCCGGTCAGGGCGTCCTGAAGGATCGAGAGGGCTTCGTCGGCGCCGACCTCGGCGCTGTCGAGGATGGCGGGTGGGGAAACGAGGACGGTCATGGGCCTTAAGTAGGGGCTCGCCGTCCCCGCGTCACCATTGTCCGAAATCGGCCGGACTGGACGTCGTCCAGTCCGGCTCGGATTTCGGACAAGTCCGGGGTTTGTCTAGTCGATCTCGACCTCGCCCCAGCCGGTGATCGTCTGGTTCACCTGCGCCGGGTTGCGGGTCAGGCGGACGTCGCCCTGTCCCGAGATGTCGATGTCGGCGCGCTCGGTCGGACCGACCCGCACATCGCCACGCCCGGGCACATTGACCGTGGCCTCGGCCAGCAGCAGGCGGGACAGGTTGACGTCGCCGTCGCCGTTGACCGTGATCGTGGCCTTGTCGGCGCGGCCTTCGACACTGATCCCGGCTTCGCCCTGGGTGATCACCGTCAGGGTCGGCTGGTCATAGCCGCGCACCCGCAGCGTGCCGTTGTCGCCCATCTCGAAGGTGTTCACGGCAGGGGCCGTGATGACGATCCGCAGGGCTTCGGTCTCGCTCCACACCCGGATGCCGGAACCGCTCCAGCGGACATAGCCGCGTTCGGGGCGATCATCGCTGATCATGGTCAGGCGACCGTCGGCGAAGCGGATGCTGTCCACGACCTCCTTGGGGCCGCTGATCCGGATGCCGGCCTGTTCGCCCTGGACGTAGGAGACCTCGCCCGGGACATCGATCGACAGGCTGTCGCCGCCGGCCCACTCGATGGTGCGGCTGATGTCGGGCTGGGCCTGCCCCCGCTCGAAGCGGAAGCTGGAGTCCCCGGGGCCGTCGTCGGTGACGACCCAGGTCCAGTCGTGCTTGCGGACATCGTTGCCGACCAGCGCCGCGGCGCCGCCCAGCCCGACCAGCGACAGCACGAAGCCAACGCCGGTGATGATGAGAAGATTGCGCATCATGATCCAGGTCCTCCCTCAGGCCCGTTCAGCGGGTTGGGTGTTCAGCGCCGGTTTCAGCACCCGGTAGTGCAGGCGGGCGTACCAGACGGTGGCGTCGATCAGCCATTTGGTCAGGATGGCCATCAGGCCGCCCAGGAACAGGCCCATGCCCATCAGGCCCACGCCCAGGAGCACGCCGCCCAGAACGCCGCCCGGTCCGCCCATGAAGGGCACCACGACGGCGGCGAGGCCACCGCTGATGAAGATGCCGACCCCGGCGACCAGGAAGCCGAGGATGGTGCCGAAGATCGGCAGGACCAGCGGCAGGATGATGATGATGTCCAGCGCGCCCAGGCCGATCAGGCCGAAGATGGCGCCGGCGGCGGCCGACGGGTTCTGCTCCTGCGTCCAGCGACGGGCGCCCGCCTCGGCGCGCAGTTCGCGAGCCAGACGGTCGGGATCGCCCAGGGCGGCCGCGACCTCTTCCTCGCGGCGTCCGGCGGCGGCGCCGTCCTTGAAATGCAGTTCGTAGTCTGCGGCGATCTCGGCGGCGGTGACCATCGGCAGGCCCACCAGCCCCTGTCTCAGCCGGGCCATGAATTCGGCGCGGGTCATTGTTCAGCTCCCTCTTCGCTGACACGGACGACGGGCGCTGCCGCATCGTCCAGAATGGTCTCGACCGCGAGCGCGAAGGCGCGCCATTCGGACTTCTGGGTCTCAAGAGCCCGCCGTCCGGCGTCGGTCAGTCGGTAGTATTTGCGCGAAGGCCCCGCAGGCGATTCGACCAGATAGGTCTCGACCTGTCCGTCGGCCTGCATCCGCCGCATGAGCGGATAGATGGTTCCTTCTCCCATGCCGATCGCGTCCGACAGGGTGGAGGCGATCTCATAGGCGTAGCTTTCGCGCCGGTTGAGGACGGCCAGAACGCAAAGCGTCAGGGCCCCCTTCTTCAGCTGGATGTCTATGGTTTCAGGCACATCAACGTCTCCCGTGATGTCTGAAGGGGTATCGCAAGGTATCTTGTCACGCAAGGTAGCTGGCGAAACATGACTGCGATTTAATCTGGCGGCCCAAGACCGCCGATCCGCCGGGACGCTTGGCAAGTGCGGGAGGGGACGATATGGACCGGCCATAGTATTGCCACGGGCGAACGGAACCCGGCGGCTACTTGCGATTAATTCGCAAGTTATTGGGACGAAACGGCTTTATGAGGATGTCTCGCATGGGGATGGGCACGCGGGCCCGGGCGCTGATCGGTGGTGGCATCGCCGCTCTGAGCCTGGCCGTTTTCGCCGTGACGCCGGCTTTGGCGTCGGATGGGGGCCGGATGGGGCAGCCCACGCCGGGCGGCATTGCGCTGCAGCCGGCGGCGTCGCCGCTCAAGGAGCAGGCGCACTTCTTCCACGACATCGTCCTGATGCCGGTGATCACGCTTGTGACCCTGCTGGTGCTCGGCCTGCTGATCTGGATCGTGGTTCGCTACAACAAGAAGTCGAACCCGACCCCGGCCAAGTGGAGCCACAACACCCTGATCGAGGTGATCTGGACCGTGGCGCCGGTGCTGATCCTGGTCGGCATCTCGCTGTTCTCGTTCCGCCTGCTGTTCGCCTACAACGACATGCCGGAGCCGTATCTGACCGTTAAGGCCACCGGCAACCAGTGGAACTGGGGTTACGAATACCCCGACCAGGGCATCGCCGAGTACGTCTCGAACATGCTGTCCGAGGAAGAGATCGCCGAACGCGGCATGGATCACGACCTCTACCGTCTGGCCGCCGATGAACCGATCGTCGTGCCGGTCGGCAAGACCATCCGCGTCCAGGTCACCGCCGCCGACGTCATCCACGCCTTCGCCCTGCCGGCCTTCGGTCTGAAGATCGACGCCGTTCCGGGCCGCCTGAACGAAACCTGGTTCCGCGCTGACCGCGTCGGCACCTTCTACGGCCAGTGCTCGGAACTGTGCGGCGTTGATCACGCCTTCATGCCGATCGAGATCCGCGTCGTCAGCCAGGCCGAGTTCGAGGCCTGGGTCGTCACCAAGGGCGGCTCGATGACGCCGCCGGCTCCGGAAGGCGCCGCCGCTCCGGCCGCTGCCCCGGCTGCGCCCGCCGACGCCGCCGCGGCTCCCGCCGCTGACGCCGCCACTCCCGCCGCGCCTGCCGCGGCCTCGCCGGCCCCGGCCGCGGCTCCCGCCGCCGCCCCGGCCGCCCAGTAACGATCCGCGAGAGCCCCTACAGACATGGCCACCGCAGCTGAAAACCTCGCCCACGACCACGACGGGCATCACGACCACAAGCCGGGCTTCTTCACCCGCTGGTTCCTGTCCACCAATCACAAGGACATCGGCACCCTGTACCTGATCTTCGCCATCATGGCGGGGATCGTGGGCGGCGCCCTGTCGGGCCTGATCCGTCTGGAGCTGGCCGAGCCGGGCATCCAGTATTTCGTCCCCGGCGGCATCATCGAGCAACTCGGCCTCGTTGAGGCGTCCAAGCACGGCTACAACGTCACCGTCACGGCCCACGCCCTGATCATGATCTTCTTCATGGTCATGCCCGCCATGATCGGCGGCTTCGGCAACTGGTTCGTTCCGATCATGATCGGCGCGCCGGACATGGCCTTCCCGCGCATGAACAACATCTCGTTCTGGCTGCTGGTCTCGGCCTGGGTGCTGCTCTGCGCCTCGATGTTCGTCGACGGCGGACCGGGCAAGGGCTTCGGCGGCGGCTGGACCATCTATCCGCCGCTCTCGACCTCGGGTCACACCGGGCCGGCGATGGACCTGGCGATCTTCTCGCTGCACGTCGCGGGCGCCTCGTCGATCCTGGGCGCGATCAACTTCATCACCACCATCTTCAACATGCGCGCGCCGGGCATGACCCTGCACCGCATGCCGCTGTTCGCCTGGGCCGTGCTGATCACCGCCTTCCTGCTGCTGCTGTCGCTGCCGGTTCTGGCGGGCGCCATCACCATGCTGCTGTCGGACCGCAACTTCGGCACCTCCTTCTTCAACCCGGCCGGCGGCGGCGACCCCGTCATGTTCCAGCACCTGTTCTGGTTCTTCGGCCACCCCGAGGTGTACATCCTGATCCTGCCGGGCTTCGGCATCATCTCGCACATCGTCTCGACCTTCTCGAAGAAGCCCGTCTTCGGCTACCTCGCCATGGCCTACGCCATGGTCGCCATCGGCTTCATCGGCTTCATCGTGTGGGCGCACCACATGTACACGGTCGGCATGAGCGTGAACCTGCGCGCCTACTTCGTGGCCGCGACCATGATCATCGCGGTGCCCACGGGCGTTAAGATCTTCTCGTGGATCGCGACGATGTGGGGCGGGTCGATCAGCTTCAAGACGCCCATGCTGTGGGCGATCGGCTTCATCTTCCTGTTCACCGTTGGCGGCGTGACCGGCGTGGTCCTGTCGAACGCGGCCATCGATTACAGCCTGCACGACACCTATTACGTGGTGGCGCACTTCCACTACGTGCTGTCGCTGGGCGCCGTCTTCGCCATCTTCGCCGGCTTCTACTACTGGTTCGAGAAGATGTTCGGGGTGAAGTACAACGAGTTCCTGGGCTGCCTGCACTTCTGGATCATGTTCGTCGGTGTGAACCTGGTCTTCTTCCCGCAGCACTTCCTGGGCCTGCAGGGCATGCCCCGCCGCTATGTGGACTATCCGAACGCCTATGAGTTCTGGAACCACATCTCGTCGGTCGGCTACGTCATCACCATCGTCGGCGTCGCCGTCTTCCTGGTGATGCTGCTGGAAGCCGCCATCCGTCGTCGTCCGGGCGTCGCCAACCCGTGGGGCGAAGGCGCCACCACGCTGGAGTGGACCCTGTCCTCGCCCCCGCCGGCGCACCAGTTCAACGAACTGCCGGTGGTCAAGAGCGACGACCATTAAGACCGGCCCGGCCGGACAGTAACCGGGGGCCGCTCCTTGCACAGGGGCGGCCCTCATCCGTTAAGAAGCGTCATGACCCAGCCCGCCGCCCAGCCCACGATCTCCACGGCCCAGCCGGAAGACTTCTTCCAGCTGCTCAAGCCGCGCGTGATGTCGGTCGTGATCTTCACCGCCGTGGTCGGGCTGGTGGTCGCCAACGGTGATCTGGACTGGATCTCCTCGGCCATCGCCGTGCTCTGCATCGCGGTCGGCGCGGGCGCGGCGGGGGCGCTGAACATGGCGCTGGAGGGCGAGACCGACGCCCTGATGCGGCGTACGCGCGGCCGTCCGGTCGCCGCCGGTCGGGTGAAGAAGAATGACGCCATGGCCTTCGGGGTCATCCTGTCGGTCTTCTCGGTCATGCTGCTGGGCATGACGACCAACTGGGTGGCGGGCGGCCTGCTGCTGCTGACCATCCTCTACTACGCCGTCTTCTACACCCTGCTGCTGAAGCGCCGGACGCCCCAGAACATCGTCATCGGCGGCGCCGCGGGCGCCTTTCCGCCGGTGATCGGCTGGGCCGCCGCGACCGGCCAGACCTCCTGGCAGGCCTGGCTGCTGTTCCTGATCATCTTCCTGTGGACCCCGCCGCACAGCTGGGCCCTGGCCCTCTATTCCGCCGGCGACTACGCCAAGGCCGGGATCCCGATGATGCCGGTGGCGCGCGGGGCCAAGAGCACCCGGCTGCAGATCCTGCTCTACACCTTCGTCTTCCTGGCCGCCGCCGTGGCGCCGGGCCTGACCGGCATGGGCGGGATCATCTATCTGGTCGTGTCCATCGCGGGTGGCCTGGCCTTCCTGTTCCTGGCCGTCCGCCTGTGGCGCTCGCGCGCCGGCGACCAGCCGGACAAGGCCGAGGCCGTGGGGCGAGAGGCCGCATTGTACGACGTCCGGGCCGAGGCCAAACCCGCCCGCAACCTGTTCGCCTTCTCGATCCTGTACCTGATGGCCCTGTTCGCGGCCCTTCTGGTCGAGAGCTTCACCCCGGGATTGTAAGACCCATGCGCCAGCTGACCCCCGAAGAACTCGCCGCCCGCAAGAAGCGCAACCTGGCCATCGCCGGCGCGCTGGTCGCCTTCATGGTGATCGTGTTCGGCGTCACCATCCTGAACCTGAAGCGCAACATCGACGCGCGCGCCGAGGCGGTCGCCGCCGGCGAACCGGTCGGATACGCCAAGTGAAGATGTCGCGGAACGCCATCGCCATCGTCTGCGTGCTGGGCGTGATGGGGATGACCGGCGCCTCGTTCGCGGCCGTGCCGCTGTATCGTTTGTTCTGCCAGGTCACCGGCTTCAACGGCACCGTCAGTCGCGCCGAAAAGGCGCCGGATGTCCAGCTGGACCAGACCGTCCTGATCCGCTTCGACACCAATGTGCGCGGCCTGCCCATGCAGTTCCGCGCCGAGCAGGTCAGCCAGCGGGTGCGGATCGGTGAAACCGGCATCGCCTTCTTCGACGTGACCAACACCTCGGACCAGCCGATCAGCGCCAAGGCCGCCTACAATGTCGTGCCGGACCGGGCCGGTCCCTACTTCCAGAAGCTGCAGTGCTTCTGCTTCGAGGAGCAGATCATCCAGCCCGGCGCGACCATCCAGTTCCCGATCCAGTATTTCGTCGCCCCCGAGATGGCGACGGACGCGGAGAGCAAGGGCGTGCGGGAAATCACGCTCAGCTACACCTTCTATCCCACGGACCGTTTCCAGCAGGCGGGGAACGGCGCCCAAACTGTGGCGCATGCCACTGGCGCGGCCGGATAGCGGACGCTATAGCCTGATTTGAAATAGGGACGTTCCGAGCGGTTTAAGAGAACAAATAATGGCCGACGCACACGCGACACCGCACCACGATTATCACCTCGTCAGCCCCAGCCCCTGGCCGCTGCTGTCCTCCATCGCCGTGACGATCATGATGATCGGCGCCGTGGTCTGGATGAAGGGCCTGGTTCCGGCCGACGCCGGCGTCGTGGCCGGCGCCCTGCTGGCCAAGGGCGACAAGGCCCTGTTCTTCGCCGGTCTGGTCGGCACCTTCCTGTCGGCGGGCCTGTGGTGGGCCGACGTGGTCAAGGAAGGCAATGCGGGCGATCACACCCCCGTCGTCTCCATCGGCCTGCGCTACGGCATGCTGCTGTTCATCGCCTCGGAAGTGATGTTCTTCGTGGCCTTCTTCTGGGTCTTCTTCGAGATGACCCTGTTCAACGAGGCCCGCACCCATATTCCGGAAGTCGGCGCCTGGGCGGATACGGCCAAGGCCTGGTCCAGCTGGCCGCCGCAGGGCATCGAGACCCTCGACGCCTGGCAGCTGCCGCTGCTGAACACCGTCATCCTGCTGCTGTCCGGCACGACCGTGACCTGGGCTCACCACGCCATCGCGCAGGGCGACCGTAACGCCACCAAGATCGGCCTGGGCATCACCATCGCGCTCGGCATCCTGTTCACCGGCGTTCAGGCGTACGAGTACCACCACATCATCCACGAGAACCTCTTCTTCAACGAAGCGGCCATCAACTCGGGCCTGTACGGTTCGATCTTCTTCATGGCGACCGGCTTCCACGGTTTCCACGTCCTGATCGGCACCCTGTTCCTGATCGTCTGCATGCTGCGCCTGCTGGCCGGCGGCTTCACCCCCCAGAAGCATTTCGGCTTCGAGGCGGCGGCCTGGTACTGGCACTTCGTCGACGTGGTCTGGCTGTTCCTGTTCGCCTTCGTCTACGTCGTCTTCGGGTGACCGAAGGCCCCACAGGGCAATCTCCTGCACCGGCGCGGATCGACCCGATCCGCGCCGGTCTGCTTTGTCGCTGTCCCAACTGCGGGCAAGGACCGCTCTATGCGGGCTTCCTCAAGGTCGTGGACCGGTGCGAGGCCTGCGGCTTCGACTACACCCGGCTGAACACCGGCGACGGCGCCGCCATCTTCATCATGCAGATTTCCGGCGGGCTGGTGGTGTTCAGCGCCCTGGCGGCCATGATCGCCTGGAACCCGCCGATCTGGCTTCTGCTGCTGATCAGCCTGCCGCTGGTCGCCGGCCTGTCCATCGGCCTGATGCGCCCCGGCAAGGGACTGATGATCGCGCTTCAGATGCGCCACAAGGCTGGACAGCAGAACCATGTCTGAACCGCGCGCCCGTTTCCCCTGGGGCCTGACGCTCGCCGTCATCCCGGCCCTGGTCCTGCTGCTGTCGCTGGGCGTCTGGC
Organism: Brevundimonas sp. GCM10030266; assembly: GCF_042666595.1. Lineage (NCBI taxonomy): Bacteria > Pseudomonadati > Pseudomonadota > Alphaproteobacteria > Caulobacterales > Caulobacteraceae > Brevundimonas > Brevundimonas sp. GCM10030266. The sequence continues at coordinate 210,143 of NZ_JBHTCY010000001.1, read as the reverse complement.
AGGTGCAGCGTCTGCACTGGAAGGAATACCTGATTGCGGAGGCCGAGGCCACAGCGGCCGCGCCGCCGATCGGTGTCGAGAATCTGCAGGGCTTCCGGTCATTCGAGTTCCAGAAGCTGAGCCTGATCTGTCCCGGACTGGATACCGCCCCCTACGTCGAACTGCAGACCATCCATGACGGGCAACCCGGGGTCAGGCTGATCTCCCTTTGCGTCAGCGAGCCAGTACGCTTTGGAGACGGGCAGGTCGGATACCGCTTTGTCGTGGATCGGGGCTTCATTCCCGACACGGTCTCCGCCCGCCCGGCGCAGCAGCTTTCGGACAAGCCGGTTTTGCTTACGGCCGAGATCCGCACTGTGCCGGACGCGGGTGGAATGACCCCGCCGCCGGAGGGGCATCGCTTCTACGGGCGCGACCTTGAGGCCATGACGGAGGTTCTGCTGCGGGACCAGGAGCGCCTCGGCGCCCGGAATGAGGAGCGCATGCTCTGGGGTTACTGGCTGTACGCCACCACCTCCTCTAATCCCGACTGGCCCGCCCTGCAGCCCTCGGCGCCGCCCGCGGCCTTTTCCAACAACCACCTCGGCTATGCGATGACCTGGTTCGGACTGGCGATCGTGCTGGTCGGCTTCTACATCGCCCTGCTTCGGCGCCGGATCGGCGCCCCGCCGTCTGAAAAGAGCTCGACCTGACCACCCTCCACACCCTGTCCAACGGCGTCCGCGTCGTCTGTGATCCGATGCCGGGCCTGCGCACCCTCGCCCTGACCGTCGCCGTGCGCGGCGGCGCCAAATGGGAGGATGAGGCGACGTCCGGCTGGTCCCACTGTCTCGAGCATCTGGTGTTCAAGGGCGCCGGCGACATGGGCGCGCGCGAGATCGTCGAGCGGATCGAGGCCGAGGGCGGCTCGATTAACGCCGCCACCGGCTATGAACGCACCAGCTTCGAGGTGCGGGCGCTGAAGGGCGGCCTGCCGCTGGCCATGCAGGTGCTGTCCGATCTGGTCTTCCGCCCGACCCTCGATCCCGCCGAGATCATCCGCGAGAAGGATGTGGTGGCGCAGGAGATCGCCGAGGCCTTTGACACCCCCGACGACCACGTCTTCGAAATGGCCCAGACGCGGGCCTTCGCCGGCCAGCCGCTGGGCCGTCCGATCCTCGGCTCGGTCGCCAGCCTGAAGCCCATCGACAAGGCCAGCATCGCCGCCTGGCGCGCCCGCCTGTACTCGCCGGACCGGATGGTGGTGGCGGCGTCGGGCGCGGTCGATGAGGCTGAACTGCTGACCCTGGCCGAGCTATGGTTCGGCGATCAGCAGGCGACCCCGGCGGAAGCCCCCGCCGTGCCTGTCTTCACCGGCGGCGACGCGGCCCTGACCCGGCGCATCGAACAGGCCAACATCGTTTTCGAATTGCCAGCGCCCTCGGCGCTGGACGCCCTCTATCCGGCGACCCGGCTGATGACCGAGATCCTCGGCGGCGGCATGGCCTCGCGCCTGTTCCAGAGCGCGCGCGAGGAGCGCGGACTGGCCTATGCCATCGACGCCTGGCACGAGCCTTATGAGGACGCCGGGGTACTCGGTATCTACTCCGGCGCATCGGCGGACCGCGCGGTCGAATTGGCCCAGGTCTGCGCCGCCGAACTGAAGGCGCTCGCCGACCACGGCCCGACCGATGCCGAACTGGCCCGCGCCAAGGCGGTGCTGAACGCCAGCCTCTGGATGTCGGACGAAAGCCCGGCGTCCCGGGCGGCGCGGGCGGCGGCCCAGACGCTGATCTATGGCGCGCCCGTGGCGTCCGAGGTGTCCGCCGAACGTGTCCTGTCCCAGACCGCCGCCGACGTCCGCGCCGCCGCCCTGGCCTGCCTGTCGCCCGGCCTGGCCGCGACGGCGGTGTTGGGGCCGAAGGCGGCCGCGCCGGCGGGGGCGGCGTTCCGCTCGGCACTGTTCGGCTGACGCTGGCGGGTCTAATCTGATCCCATGGCGCTTCTGGACTGGATCAGTGACGCGGGCGGCCCCGTGGTGGAGGGGCGGGGGGTCATCCTGCGCTCGCCACGCGCTTCCGACCATGAAGCCTGGGCCACCCTGCGTCAGGACTCCTACGCCTATCTGCAGCCATGGGAGCCGACCTGGCCCGAGGATGATCTGACCCGCGCCGCCTTCCGCCGTCGCCTGTCGATCTATCAGCGTGAGCTGGACGCCGGAAACGCCTGGCCCTTCTTCATCTTCATCGACCATGGCCGGACGCTGGTGGGCGCCATCACCCTGTCGAACGTCCGGCGCGGTGTCGCCGAGACCGGCACCATAGGCTACTGGATCGGTCGCCGGTTCGCGGGGCAGGGGCTGGCCACGGCCTCGGTCACGGCGATGCGCGACTTCGCCTTCACCGACCTGAAGCTGCATCGGGTGGAGGCGTCCTGCGTCCCGCACAACACCGCCTCGCGCCGGGTGCTCGAAAAGTCGGGCTTCGCGCTTGAGGGAAAGGCCCGGGCTTATCTCAAAATTAACGGCGCTTGGGCAGATCATCTGCTGTTCGGCTGCGTGAATGACGGAGCCGGACGCGCCGGCTGACGCCGTGCATCGGAGAACCGCGGCGCGTGAATACTCGCTCCAGAAGTCTGGCCTGGGATGCGACCACCGCCATTGAGGCGCTGGCGGCCGCTGACACGGCGCTGTGGATCTGGACCCCCGCCGACGACCAGATGCGTTTCACCGGCGCGACCCGCGCTCTCGGGCTGGGACCGCTGGCCCCCGAATGCTCCGGCGCCGCCTTCACCGCCGTGGCCGTTCCGCAGGACCGGGCGCTCGCGGAACGCATCCTGAAGCCGCAGGAAGAGGGGACCGAGGTCGCTGTCCGCCTGCGCATGCGCGACGCCGAGACCTGCATCTGGCGCGGCGTCTGGCTGGAGGACGGCCTGCGCGCCGCCGGGGTCGTCGCCCTCGAGACCAAATTCGCCGCCTCCCACCGGGACACGCTCACCGGCCTGCTGGACCGCCGCACCTTCCTGGTCCGCGCCGGTGAGGCCCTGACCCAGTCCGGCGAGTTCGAGCTGGTCGTGGCCGACGTCGACCGTCTGCGCCGCCTGAACGAGGCCCTGGGCCACGAGCGCGCCGATCTGGTGCTGGCCGCCCTCGGCTCGCGCCTGAACGCCGCCTTCCCGCATGGCTCCAACGCCGCCCGCATCGGCGAGGATGAGTTCGCCATTCTGGTCCCGCGCGGAACCTCCGCCGCCTCCGAACGCCTTCGGGAGGCGCTGGAACAGCCGCTGCGCGTCGCCGGCTTTGACATCTATCCGACCGTCTCCATCGGCGCCGTCACCGTCGAGGGCGGACCGGACGCCGCCGACCCCGCCGAACTGCTGCGCCGGGTCGAACTGGCGGTGGAACAGGCCAAGACCGCCGGGCGCGGCGGCATCGCCGCCTATGGCCGAGCGCTGGAAAGCGACAGCCTGTCCCGGCTCGCGCTGGAGGCCGACCTCCGCAACGCCTTCGTGCGCGGCGAGATCGAGCCCTTCTACCAGCCGATCGTGAACCTCAACACCGGCGCTGTGGCGGGCTTCGAGGCCCTGGCCCGCTGGCGTCATCCCAAGCGCGGCATGGTCCCGCCGGACGAGTTCCTGGGTCTGGCCGACGAGATGGGCCTGATGAACGACCTGGGCTTGCTGATGATGCGCGCCTCGGCCCGCCAGCTGGCCGAATGGCTGGCGCGCCACCCGTCGGCGGGCAAGCTGTTCTGCAGCGTCAACCTGTCGGTGGGCGAGATCGAGCGGCCCAATCTGGTCGAGGACGTCGCCCGCATCATCGCCGAGGCCGACCTGCCGCGCGGCGCCCTGAAGCTGGAAGTCACCGAAGGCGACATCATGCGCGACACCACGCGTGCGGCCGAGACGCTGAAACGGCTGCGCGACGTCGGCGCCTCGCTGGCGCTGGACGATTTCGGCACCGGCTTCTCGTCGCTCAGCTATCTGGCCAAGCTGCCGTTCGATACGCTGAAGATCGACCGCTACTTCGTTCTGACGATGGACAAGGACGAGGGCTCGGCCAAGATCGTCAAATCGGTCGTCAATCTGGGCCGCGACCTGTCGCTGGAAGTCGTCGCCGAGGGCGTCGAGAACGCCGGCCTCGCCAAGCTCCTGCTCGACGCCCAGTGCCACTATGGCCAGGGCTTCGGCTACGCCCAGGCCCTGCCCGCGCAGGAGGCCGAGGTCTATCTGAACGAGTCGCTCGCCGACGGCACGGCCCCGATCAAGGCGCGGTCGGCTTAGGTTCTGGGTTTCAGGTTCTAGGTTCTAGGGGGAGGCGTCAGCGAGGCGGAGCTGGGCTTCTTGCGCCCTGAAACCTGACCCCTAGAACCTGAAACCTTGTCAGGCCCGTCCGCTCTGACCTGACAGCCAGGCCGGATCGACGCCCAGGGTCGCCAGCGCCCGGCTCCACTTGTGCTCATAGTCCGTGTCGAAGATCAGGCCCGGATCGGCCTCGGCGGTCAGCCAGACATTGTCGCCCAGCTCATCCTCCAGCTGGCCGTCGCCCCAGCCGGCGTAGCCCAGCATCAGCACCGAGTTCCGCGGTCCCGCGAACGGGTCGACCATCGCCGCCAGCGCCTCGCGCGTGCCGGTCATGGCCAGTCCCTCGCCGAAGGGCATGGAGGCGTCCTCGATCATCCAGTCGTCGGTGTGCAGGACAAAGCCCCGCTCCCGCTCCACCGGCCCGCCGACCAGCACCTTGCGGCTCGAGGCCGAGTCCGGCGCCCGGGTGTCCAGCTTGTCCAGCACCGCCTTCAGGTCCACGCCCGGCGCCGGCCGATCCAGCCGCAGGCCCATCGCATGATCCGGCCCGTGGGCGCAGACCAGGATCACCGCGTGCTCGAACCGTTCGTCGTCGATACCCGGCATGGCCACCAGCAGCCGCCCGACGAGGGATTGGAAATCGTCCATGCCCCTATCATTGGCGCCCGGGCGGGGCGGCGCAAGGACACCGGTCGACGCAGGTGTTGGCGGGACCGTCGGCAACGCCTATCTGGTCCGGGAGTTTGACCCTCAACCTTCCTCTTTCGGAGCCACTCCATGACCGTCCAGATCGGCGATCGCATTCCCTCGGCCAACCTGACCCGCGCCACCGACGACGGCCCCAAGCCGGTCACGACGGATGACATCTTCGCCGGCAAGACCGTGGCCCTGTTCGCCGTGCCGGGCGCCTTCACCCCGACCTGCTCGGCCCGCCACCTGCCGGGCTTCAAGGACAACCGCGAGGCTCTGGCTGAAAAGGGCGTGGACACCATCGCCTGCGTCTCGGTGAACGACGCCTTCGTCATGGGCGCCTGGGCCGACAGCCAGGGCATCGGCAAGGACGACATCCTGATGCTGGCCGACGGCAACGGCGACTTCACCCGCCTGATCGGCCTGACGCTGGACGGCACGGGCTTCGGTCTGGGCGAGCGCTCGCAGCGCTATTCGATGCTGGTCAAGGACGGCGTCGTCGAACAGCTGAACATCGAGCAGGGCGGCGAGTTCAAGGTCTCCTCGGCCGAGCACCTGCTGGGTCAGCTCTGACATGAGCTCCTCCCCCATCGGGGGAGGGGGACCACGAAGTGGTGGAGGGGGCGGCCCCCTCCGTCACGGCGCTGACGCGCCGCGCCACCTCCCCCGGAGGGGGAGGAACCTGTGAACACCGACGTCTTCACCCCTGAAGAACGCAGCGCCGTCATGCGGCGCGTGAGGGGGAAGGACACCAGGCCTGAACTGGCCGTGCGCCGCATCCTGCGCACGGCCGGGATCGGCTATCGCCTCGGCGGCGCGGGACTGCCCGGAAAGCCGGATATCGTGATGAAGGGAAGGCGGACCGTCGTCTTCGTCCACGGCTGCTTCTGGCACGGCCATGATTGTCCGCGGGGCGCGCGCCAGCCCAAGGCCAACGCCGACTACTGGATCGCCAAGATCGACCGCAACCGCGCCCGTGACGCCGCCAGCAGCGACGCCCTGCTGGACGCAGGCTGGCGGGTGGTCACTGTCTGGGAATGCGCGATGAAGGCGCCCGATTTCGCTGACCGCCTGCTGACGGCGGTGCGGGGTCAGGCCGCCGCCGTCTCGATATCGTCCGCGCCCTGATCCTGGGCCATGGTCATCACATGGGTGATGGCCCCCAGCAGCATCGGCGGGGTGATCGGCTTGGGCACGAAATAGGTCATGCCCGCGGCCGTGCAGGCGGCGATGTCTTCGGGCGCGGTGTCCGCAGTCACGGCGATCACCGGCACATGGGCGTTCGGACCGTCGCCCGCCCGGATGCGCCGGGTGGTCTCGCGACCGTCCAGTTCCGGCATCCGCACGTCCATGAAGATCAGGTCAAAGGCGGTCTGCTCGCAGATCTTCAGCGCCGCCATGCCGTCGGCGGCGGTGGCGATGTCACAGCCCAGCGGCTGCAGGATCAGCTGGATGGCGCGGCGGTTGATGTCGTGGTCATCGACGACCAGCACCCGCATCGGACGGTCCTCGCCCTCATCCTCACCGGCTTCCTCGGCCACGACCTCGGGGTTTGCCGGGACAACCGGTTCCGGAGCCGGAGCGGGGGCAGGCGTCGGGATGGGCGCGGCAACCGGCGCGGGCGTCTGGTTCAGCAGGCGCGGCGCCAGCGGGGCCACCGCGGACGGGGGCGCGCCCAGCACGCGGGCCACGGCGTCGCGGGCTTCCTGATCCAGCCCCGGAGTGACGGCCTCGGCCATCTCGCCCGGCTGCAGACGCAGGGCCAGGGTGAAGCGGGCGCCCTCGCCGGGACGGCTGCGCGCGGTCAGGCGGCCGCCCATCAGGTCGGCCAGTTGCTTGCTGATCGACAGGCCCAGGCCGGTGCCGCCGTGACGGGCGCTGACGCCGTCCTGCGTCTGGTCGAAGGGGGTGAACAGGCGGGCGACCTGGGCCGCGGTCATGCCCGGGCCGGTGTCGATGATCTCGATCAGGATCGCGTGGCCCGAGGGCTCGTCGTCCCAGGCCTTCAGGCAGACGGTGATCGAGCCGGTCTGGGTGAATTTCACCGCGTTGGAGATCAGGTTGTTCAGCACCTGACGCAGGCGCATCGGATCGCCGCGCACGGACGAGGGGATGGTCGCCGCGCCCTCGACGCGGAATTTCACGCCCTTGGCCCGCACCGGACCGCGCCACAGGCGGACGGTCTGGTTCAGCAGCTCGCGCAGGTCGAAATCGACCGCATCCACCGTCATATGGCCGGCTTCCAGCTTGGCATGGTCCAGCAGGTCGTCCAGCAGGGCCTTCATCATCAGGCCGGCGTCATTGATCAGACGGGCCTGGCCGCGCGAGGCGCCGTCGGCGGCCCCGCGCTCCAGCTCCGCCGCGCCGGTCAGGATGGCGCTGATCGGGGTGCGCAGGTCATGGCCCACGGTGGCCAGGAAGGCGCTGCGGCCCTCCATGATGCGCACTGCATCCATGCGCTTCTGCTCGGCCTCCACGCGGGCGGCCGTTTCGGCCGTGCGGGCCTCGTTCATGCGCTGCCAGGTCGACAGGCAGTAGGTGATGAACACGGCCACGGCGATGGCGGCGGCGGTCACGAAGCCGGTCGAGCCGCCGAACATGGCCATGAAGAAGGGGATGGAGGTCAGGTACAGGAACTGCGGCAGGACGGTCAGCACCAGGACACGGCGTGAGCGCGGGGCGTTGATCATCGAATAGATGGCGCCCGCCGACAGCAGCATGGCGGCGCAGATGCCGCCCATCGGCCCGCCGACGTACCACAGGGGAATGGACAGGCTGCCGAAATAGCTGGCGTTGCCGAACAGCAGGATGTCGCCCAGCAGGGCGCGCGCGCCGGTCAACTTTTCGGCGCGTCCCCCGATCACCGGGGCGAAGGTCCACAGGTCCAGCGACTGGATCAGGAAATAGCCGATCACCCAGGCGGCGGCGACGTCCCAGCCGATCAGGGGGCTGAACACGAGGGCGCTTGCGGCGGCCATGAACAGGCGCTGCAGCAACGCCTTGCGGCGCTGGCGGATGGCGACGACCCAGGGGTCGGTCACCGACGGGGTGCTGGCGGCGCTGACGTTCGCCATGCGTCTCCTCGAGGAATGGGCATGTTCGCCCTTCCTGCCAGAATGGCGCGTCTGCCCTAACGCTCCGTCAACGGCCCGTTCCGACGGCGTCCGCGACTGTGGAGAAGCCCTCGGCCCGCAGCCGATCGGCCAGGTCACGCTTGATGCGCCCGACAAGCCCCGGACCTTCATAGATCAGGGCGGAATAGATCTGGATGGCCGAGGCGCCTGCGCGGATGCGGGCCCAGGCCTCGGCTCCGCTGTCGATGCCGCCGACGGCGATCAGCGGCAGGCGTCCGGCCGAGGCGTCGGCGGCGGCGCGCAGGGCGTCCAGCGCCCGCGCCCTCAGCGGCGCGCCCGACAGACCGCCCGCCTCGCCCTTGTCCGCTGAGCGCAGGCTTTCCGGCCGGTCCAGGGTGGTGTTCGACACGATCAGGGCGTCCAGCCCGTGATCCAGGCTGGCCTCGACGATCAGGCCGATTTCGTCGCTGGTCAGGTCCGGGGCGATCTTCAGGAACACCGGGGTCGGATCATCGCCGCGCGCGGCCGCGAGACGGCCCAGCAGGTCATCCAGCGCCGCCCGGCCCTGCAGCGCGCGCAGGCCCGGCGTATTGGGCGAGGAGACATTGACGGTGACGTAGTCGGCCAGACCCTTCAGCCGCACCAGACCCTTCACATAGTCCGCCGCCTTGTCCTCGGTGTCCTTGTTGGCCCCCAGATTGGCGCCGATCACCGCCGTCCGGGGACGGTCCGTCAGATGGTTCGCGAAGGTCTCGAGGCCTGCGTTGTTGAAGCCCATGCGGTTGATGATCGCGCGGTCTTCGTAAAGGCGGAACAGGCGCGGCTTCGGATTTCCCGGCTGGGCCAGCGGGGTGACCGAGCCGCACTCGACAAAGCCGAAGCCCAGCTTCGCCAGCCCGTGCAGGGCCTCGCCATTCTTGTCCAGACCGGCGGCCAGACCGACCGGATTGGGCAGGTCCAGACCCGCCAGACGGGTGTGCAGGACCGGATCGTCCGTGGACGGAGCGGGCAGGGGCGTGAACTGCAGGGCCTTGATGGCCAGCTGGTGCGCCGTCTCCGGATCGAGCGTCCGCAACAGGCTGGCGCCGATATCCGTCAGGCCCATCCGACCACTCCATCCTCGAACTTCATCAAGCCGTCCTCATCCACCGACAGGGCGCGTTCCTCACGCGCCGCCGACAGGGGCAGGGCGCCGAACAGATGCGGGAACAGGTCGCCGCCGCGCGACGCCTCCCACTTCAGCGCCTCGCCCAGAACCGTCAGGTCCACGGTCACCAGAAGCAGGTCGCCGCTACCGGCGTAGTGGCGGCGCGCGGTCTCGGCCAGTTGCGCCGAGGTCGACATATGGATGTAGCCGTCCTGCAGATCGACGGCGGACCCGGCATAGGCGCCGTCCAGCCGCGCCAGCTCCCATTCCTCGCGATCCACCAGCTTGAAGGCGACGTCGGTCATCCCGCGATGTCCCGGGGCTGCAGATAGCCCTCGAAGGTGCAGCGTCCGGCCACATCGACGGTGAACAGGGCGGCCGAGCCGGGGGGGAAGCCGCCGCTCATGCGATCAAGGATCGAGGGGGAGGCGGCGCTTTCGATCAGATACTCGACGGCCAGCAGATGAACCCCCGGATTGTGGGCCACGACCAGCAGGGTTCCGGCCTCGTCCTCGGCCGCCTCGATGGCGCGGCGCAGGGTGTCCGCTGAGCCGTTGTAGAGGGGCTCGTCGCCGCGCACCTCGACATCGCCCATCGCGTCATGGACCAGATCCCAGGTCTGCCGGGTGCGGTTGGCCGGGGACACCAGCGCCAGATCGGGGCGCACGCCCTTCGCCGCCAGCGCCCGGCCCATCATCGCCGCATCGCTGCGCCCGCGCGCCGACAGGTCGCGGTCGCGATCACGGCCGGAGCCGCTCGCCCGTTCCGCTTCGGCGTGGCGCATCAGGATCAGTCTCTGCATGGCCCGCCTTTACGGGTGTTTGGCCGGTCCCGCCAGATCACCTCCGGCCCTCACGCGGTGACTTCGCGACGCGGGCTGCGGCTGCAGGGCGGGGGTCCGCACCGGGACCGTGGCCACCGCTCCGCCGGGCCGGGCGCGGGCATAGGCCTGGCGGGTGGCTTCCAGCAGGATCAGCCCCGCGGCGCCCGGCATCACATGTTTGCCGATCGGCTCCAGCCCGTCGGCCAGCGGCAGCAGCGGTCCCCACGGCGGCACATACAGGGTCTGGGACCAGGCCGTCGGCTCCAGCCCCGCCTCGCGCACCAGCCGCTCAAGCTGTCGGCGGCTGAAGGGACGGCCGTGTCCGAAGGGGGTGCTCTCGGAGCGGGACCACAAACCGCCGCGCGCCGCCGCGATCAGGATGATGCGCCCGGTCGGAGCCAGCGCCCGCACGGCCTCCAGCATCAGCGCCTGGGCGTCGTCCGCCTCCTCCAGCGCATGCACCAGCAGGATGCGGTCGAACGAACCGGCGGCGAAGGGCAGGCGGCGGTCGTCGACCAGCACCGTTCGGTTCTTGCCCGCCTGCGGCCACAGCTCGACGCCTTGTCCGCCCGGCATGGCGGCGACCAGCCGGCGCGCGCCGACGAAGGCCTCCAGCCAGGGCGTGGCGTAGCCGAGGCCCAGCACGTCGCAGTTGTCGGCCTCGCCCCAGGCGTCGTCCAGCCGCCGCGCCAGCATGCGCCGCGCCAGCGCCCCGGCCGGTTCGCCATAGAAGATCCGCAGGTCGTCGATGCTGCGCCGCATGGCTCCAGCATAGACCCGCCGCCGGGCCGCTGCCAGAATGACGTCATGACGCTGGAAGTCCGCCTGTTCCCCTGCCTGAACGACAACTACGGCTTTCTGGTCCGCGACGGCGCGACCGGAACCGTCGCTGCGGTCGACACCCCTGACGCCGACGCCATCCTGGCCGAGCTGGAACGCTCCGGCTGGGGCCGTCTGGACCTGATCCTGAACACCCACTGGCACCCGGATCACACCCAGGGCAACGCCGCGCTCAAGGCGGCGACGGGCTGCGAGATCATCGGACCGGAGGAGGCCCGCAAGGCGGCGCCGCTGGATCGGGTGGTGAAGGGCGGCGACACGGTCCTGCTGGGCGAGACCCCGCTGGAGGTCACGGACGCGCCGGGCCACACCCTGGGGCACATCGTCTATCGCTCGGTCGCGGACCACCTGGCCTTCGTCGGCGACGTCCTGTTCGTGCTGGGCTGCGGCCGGCTGTTCGAGGGTACGCCTGAACAGATGTGGACCAGCTTGCAGACCCTCGCCGCCTGGCCGGACGAGACCGTGATCTGGTGCGCCCACGAATATACGGCGTCCAACGCCCGCTTCACCCTCAGCCTTGATGACCGCCCGGAGATGCAGGCGCGGGCGGACGAAATCTTCGCCGCGCGTGAGAGGGGCGAGCCGACCGTGCCGACGACCATCGCTTCGGAGAAGGCCTTCAACCCCTTCCTGCGCGCGAAGGACGCCGCGGAGTTCGCGGCCCGGCGCGCGGCCAAGGACAGCTTCTAGGGCTTAGCGGCCGTGATCCGAGGGCAGCAGGGCGCGGATCACCCGGGCAGATGACGGGCGGCCCGCCACGCCCTGAACCGGCGCCACGACGATCCGCAGCTCGCCGCGTGAATAGTTGGCGGAGGCGCTGGAGCCCTGGGCGATGACGATCCGGCGCAGCTGGCTCAGTGAGGAGCGGCCCGTCGGCGAGCGGGCGATGCGCAGCACGGCGTCGGTCGACAGGATCAGGGCCTCGACGGTCAGGCCCTCGGCCTCCTCGTCGGTGTCGACGTTGATCTCGATCAGACGGCCCATGGTCTGACTCAGCATGGCGCTGCGGCGGGTCATCAGCTGGAACAGCTGGGCGGGTCCGAGCGACGGCAGCGCCAGCCGCTCGCCCGTGCCGGTGAACGACGCCGGGGATCCGCCGGGCGCACGGGTCGTATAGACCGTCACGCCGCCGCCGGGGCTGATGCGCAGGATCTGCTGGCCTTCGTCATTCCGGTAGATGACGTCGCCCCGCGGCACGGCCGTCGCGCGCAGAACCCAGGTTTCGTCCCGGCGATCAAAGCGCAGCAACGGGCGCTGGCCCGACCGGTCCAGGGTGAAGGCTTCACCGGATTCGGACGCGAAGCGGCTGACGGGCGGCAGGGTGCGGGCGGTCGGCTGGCTGCGGGGCGCCGCGCCGCCGCGGTTGCGCAGCCACTGGCTCTGCTCCGCCTGGGCGTTGCCCCGCTCCTGCGCGGCGACGGAGACGGGCAGGGAAAGCACAGCCGTCACCGCGACGGCAAAGGCCATCGCAGTCTGAAGCGGCATTCGCGCCGTTCTGACCTTCCCCGTCAACTTCATGGGCAGAGTGGTGGAATCGGCAAGCGGCGGATTTGGGGCGGGCTTTTGTCAGCCAACCAGATACTGACCGCCGTTCAGCGACAGGGTGCAGCCTGTGACATATCCGGCACGCTCGCCGGCCAGCCAGGACACCATGTCGGCGATTTCCTCGCCTTTTCCGAGCCTTCCGACCGGGATCTGGGCGACGATTCCGGCCAGAACCTTCTCGTCCATCGCCCCCACCATCTCGGTGTCGATATAGCCCGGCGCGATGCAGTTCACTGTCACGCCCTTGCGCGCATTCTCCAGCGCCAGCGCCTTGGTGAAGCCGATCATTCCGGCCTTGGCGGCCGAATAGTTGGTCTGGCCAATCTGGCCCTTCTGGCCGTTGATCGAGGAGATGTTGATGATCCGGCCGTGGCCGCGATCACGCATGCCGTTGATCACCTGACGCGTCATGTTGAAGACGCTGTCCATATTGACCCGGATCACGTCCGACCACTGGTCGGCGCTCATCTTGTGGAAGAAGCCGTCGCGGGTGATGCCGGCGTTGTTCACCAGCACGTCGATGGGCCCCAGTTCGGCCTCGACGTCGGCGACGGCGCGGGCGCAGTCGTCGTAGGAGCCGACGTTGCCCTTGACCACGATCACGCCCAGTTCGCGCGCGGTGGCCTCGGCGGCTTCGGTGTTGCCGGAATAGCCGGCCGCGACCAACAGGCCGTCCTCCTTCAGACGTTGGACGATCGCCTTGCCGATACCGCGGGTGCCGCCGGTCACCAGTGCCACGCGAGCCATGAGCGCTTCCTTCTGTTTTCCTGGAGCGGCGACCTCTGCCGGGCCGCCTGCTGATCTACGCTTTACCCCGCACAGCGTTGCGCGCAAGGCGCGGGCAAACTGTCTCACCACGATGACGCGGTGATTACGGTTGTCGATCCTCCAGACAGGTCAGGCGGTCGGGTCGCGCACCACCACCACATGCCCCGGATGGCCGTCGGCCTCGTCCCGGGCGTAACGGACGGCGCTGGCCCGGTCAGCGAACAGGCCGAAGAACAGCCCGTCGCTGGACGTCATCCGCCAGCCGTGCAGGTCGGGCGAAACCTCGATGACGGCGGGCGGCCAGGGAACGGGAGCAGGCATGGGGAAGGCGGTCGTGACCACGCCGGATGCGGCGTCGCCCCTTCCTTGCGCCCGTCGCCCGTAAGCCCGCGATGCGGAAGCCGCGCCTCCGCATAAGCCGAACGTAAGGGGCTATTTCAGCTTTTCGATCAGCGCCATCGCGGCCGCCGGATTGCGCACCTTGGCCCCGGCGATGAAGTAGGCGAACACATCGCCGCGCTTTGCCCAGTCGCGCGTCTGTTTCGCGATCCCGTCCAGGTCAGCGGAGCTCATGCCGGTGGGCTCGTCCGGCTTCGAGGACATCATGCGGGCATAGGTGAAGTCGGCCGTCGGCTGGTCGATCTTCGGCCACTCCGGCGCCTCGTCGTCCTCGGCATAGACGATGGCGCAGCCGTACTTCGCCGCCAGATCATAGAACTGCGGGACGTCGAAGGTCGGGCTGCGGACCTCCAGCGCGTGACGCAGGCGAACCCCGTCCTTCTCCTTGGGCAGCAGCTTCAGGAAGCCCTCGAAATCGACCGGGTCGAACTTCTTGGTGGCCATGAACTGCCAGTTGATCGGCCCCAGTTTGTCGCCCAGCGCCGTCAGCCCCTGATCGAGGAACCGCTCCAGGCTTTCGTTGCCCTCGGACAGCACCTTGCGATTGGTGCAGAACCGGCTGGCCTTCACCGCGAAGACGAAGTCATCCGGCGTCTCGTCGCGCCACTTCATCCAGGTGTCGATCTTGAAGCCGGAATAGTAGGTGCCGTTGATCTCTATGCTGCTGAGTTTGCTCGACGCGTACTCTAGCTCGCGTTTCTGACTGAGCTTCTCGGGATAGAATACCCCGCGCCATGGCTCGAAGGTCCAGCCGCCGATGCCCACTCTGATGGCGTTCGTCATTGGAAGTTTCCGTTCATGGTAATCCGATCGGATAGAGCGTCATTTAATCTAGGAGCGGCGCTGTCGGTCGGGCGGCCGAGGCTCCGATGTTTCTAGAGTCCACCAAGATATGATTTTCTCCGGGTCCCTCCCGGAGGGGAACCGTCACCTCTCCAGAAGCAGTCATGATCCTAACGTGGCGGCTGACTGGGCAAAGACGAAACGCGGCCGATATATCAGTTGAGGGGTCGTAGTCGCTGAGAAGCCCTTCCCATCGTGTGTTGCCCGATACGACGGAAGCGTTGGAGCGCTGGAAGCCCACGAAATAGAGCGTCGCGCACAGGGGTGGCGCTTGCTGTTCTGTGCCCGCCTGTCCAGCTAGGACCAGAAGCGACGCAAGGATGGAAATCATCTTCGTACCTCAGAGCCTATAATTTCAAGGGGTTATCTAGTGTAGAGCCCCGCACACAATTTCGATCGAGGTCAGCTTCGAGCTGGCGTATTCCAGCTCCTTCTTCTGGGTCAGCTTCTCCGGATAGAAGACGCCGCGCCAGGGTTCGAAGGTCCAGCCGCCGATGCCGACGCGAATGGTTCCGGTCATGTGATCCTCCCTGTCGGGGAATCAGGTAGGCCGCGCGACCGCGACGGGCAAGCGGAAGCCGGACGTCCTATTCGGCGCCGTCGCACAGGCCCAGCAGGGCGGCGTCATAGGGATGCAGGCGGGCGCCTGTTTCCGGAACGACCAGTCGTCGGGCGGGAAGCTCGCCCTTCAGCCTCAGGTACCGGGGATAGAGATCGCCCCGCCGCCGCATCTCGTGGAACTCCGCCGCGAAGACGCGATCCGGGGCGCCGGCGACATGACCGCAGACCAGCGCCTTGTCGTACCGGGGCGCATTGTGAAGCGTGCGGCTCTCGAAGCTCAGGTCCGGCTGGCCCAGTTCCGCGCGCACCGCATTCTCGGCGGACCGTCGGAAGCCGGACTGGTCCAGCCCGAAGACGGTGATGCCGAGGATCAGGGCCACGCAGCCCGCGACGGCCCAGACCACCATGTCGCCGCCCTGACGGAACCAGTGCCGAAACCCCTCGGTGTCGATCACCTCAATCGGCCCCGGTCGAGGCCGGGGTCGCCGGCGTATCCATCGTCGGCACCGCCGCCATCAGCTGAGGGCTCGTCACGCTCAGGACGGCGAGCACCAGATAGAGTGCGATGTGCAGCCCGATCGTCGTGGCGAACACCCAGGCCCGTTTCGACAGGGCGGCCGGGACGACCAGCACCACATAAAGCAGGAAGTTGACCGCGTAGATGCTCGCGATAAGCCCGAAATTGGGTTTGCCCGCCAGCATGGTCAGGCACAGGGCCACCATGAGGATGTTGGCGAGGATCAGAAGCAGCAGGACCGGCTTCTTGTTGGCCTCGAAATGGCTGTCGAGACTGGTCGCCTGATCCTCCGGCTCGGGGAAGATCAGGTTGGCGGCGATGAAATAGACGATGGCCACCACCAGTCCGGCCAGCAGCATGCCGTAGCTGTAGGGAGCCTTGCCCAGATTGGTCCAGGCCGCGTCCCAGAAGGTGGCGATGTCGAAGGCGGCGAAGATCGCCAGCAGCGGCGTCTTCCAGCCGACCCGGACCGTCTTGCGATGCTTGAACGCCCGCGCCGCGCCCGTCGCCAGAACCGCCACCGACAGGCCCAGCACCAGACCATAGAAGCTGAAGAAGAACTCGAACGCGCTCATCGCCGCCCCCCGACGCCAAACCGAAGCGCCACCATAGGCAGACGCGCCCCTCCCGTCATCGCCCTATGCGGCGAGCGCATCCTGCATCCCGGCCAGCAGGCTGGCGGCGGTGATCGGCTTGGCGATATGGCCGTCCGCCCCTGCCTCGGCCCCGGCGGCGCGGTGCTCGTCCATGGCGTTGGCGCTCAGCATCAGGATCGGCACGCGCAGGCGCTGGGGGGAGGCGGCCTCGACCGCCCGGATGGCGCGGGTGGCGCTCAGGCCGTCCATGACCGGCATCTGCATGTCCATCAGGACCAGATCAAACTCGTCCGCCTTGAAGGCGTCGACCGCGTCCGCGCCGTTCTCGACGATCTCCACCTCGACGCCCTGTCCCTGCAGGATCAGCTGCACAACACGCTGGTTGGTCGGATGGTCCTCGGCCAGCAGCACCCGCAGGGCGCGGGCGATCATCGGCATCGGCGCGACGCCCGTTTCGACCACCGGTGCGCCGCGCTCCAGCGGCACGCTGAAGCGGAAGCAACTGCCCTTGCCCGGCGTCGAGGTGGCGCTGATCTCGCCGTCCATCATCCCGACCAGCGAACGACAGATCGAAAGGCCCAGCCCGGTCCCGCCAAAGCGTCGGGTGATGGTGCCGTCCGCCTGATTGAACCGCTCGAACAGGCGCGCCGCATGGTCGGCGTCAAAGCCGATGCCGGTGTCCTCCACGGCGATGGTCAGCCGCGGAGCATCGCTGACGGTTTCGACCGCGATATCGACGGTGATGCCGCCCTGCGTGGTGAACTTGATCGCATTGGACAGCAGATTGCCCAGCACCTGCCGGATGCGGGTGCTGTCGCCGACGAAGACGCCGCGCGCCTCCGCCGTGCGGTTGACGGTGAAGCTCAGGCCCTTGTCCACCGCGCGCGTCTTCACGACGGACAGCGGCTCCAGCGCCTCGTCCAGATCAAAGGCGCGGGCCTCCAGATCCAGCTGACCGGCCTCGATCTTCGACACGTCCAGAATGTCGGACACCAGCCGCTCCAGCGTCACGCCGGACCCGCGGATCAGCTCGACCATCTCGGTCTGCTCGGGGGTCAGTTGGGTCCGCGACAGGGCGTCGACAATGCCGATGACGCCGTTCAGGGGCGTGCGGATCTCATGGCTCATATTGGCCAGGAAGTCCGACTTGGCGACGTTGGCCGCCACGGCCGCGGCCTTGGCCTCGCGCAGCGCCTGTTCGGCGGCGACCCGCTCGGTCACGTCCCGCGCCACGCCGTAGACGTAGTCGCCCAGCCGCTGCGCCCGCCACTCGACGGTCAGGTAGTGGCCGTCCTTGTGACGGTAGCGGTTGATGTGCCCGTGGATCGGATCGCCGAGGCGACGGTTCTCGACCTCGACGGCGCTGTCTTTCGTGTCGGGCAAATCATCCGGGTGGACCAGATCGAGCAGCCGGGTGCCCAGGATCTCTTCCGGCGACCACCCCAGCGTCCTCTGCCAGGACGGGCTGACGCGGATCACGAAGCCGTGGATGTCGCGGATGACCAGCAGGTCGAGGGAGACGTCGAAAAAGGCGGACAGCTCGCCCCGCTCCTCGTCATTGGCCGGGGTGAAGAAGGCGAGGGGCGGCTCGGCGCAACTCATCAGCTTTGTCGACTCCGGCCCGGCATGAGATCGACGCTACGCCAGTCACCGTTAAGGTCGCCTTGCCGACACAGATGTCAGTTGGACGGAACGCGGCGCCCGGCCGGACATTCGATCTGGATGATCGCTCTCCTGCTTGACCTCGCAAATATTCTCGGCGGCTTCCTGTTGGCCATCGGCCTGTTGGCGCGGCTGCCGTCCATCGGCGACAATCTGGCCGGCTTCGCGCGCAGGCTGGGGCCGTTCGGCTGGATCGTGGGTGTCGTCGCCCTGGTGACGGGCGGCTGGTATCTGATCGTCCATCTGATCAGCGGGCCGCGCGTCTTCCACTTCGAGATCGTGGCCGTCATTACCGGCGTCCTGCTGCTCTGGGACCGGCTCAATCTGCGCACGCGCACCGGTCGTGACCTGCCTGCCAGCGGCTCGACCGGCGCCGGTCTGGTGCTTGCCGTCTATGGCGTGATCGCCATCCTCGTCGGCTTGCAGGGGCTGGTCACCCCCAACTGATCAGTAGGCGAAGTCGCGGTACAGCCGCGTCAGGTCGCCCTGCCACTCGCCGTGGTACAACTCCAGCAGTCGCTCGGCCGGGGTGATCCCGCTGTCAGCGATGTCTTCCAGCTCGGACAGATAGCCGCGCTCGTCGACCATGCCGCCCGAGAAGCGGGCGCGGTTCTTCAGCCCCTGTTTGGCGATCTCGACCATGTCGACGGCTACGTCGCGGACGGTACGCCCGCCGACCTCGGCCTTCAGGCCCAGACGGGTCACGTCCCGGCGCAGGCGCTCGTGATCGGCGATGTCCCAGTCCTTGACCAGATCCCAGGCGGCGGCCAGCGACGGGGCGTCATACAGGACGCCGGCCCACAGGGCCTGCAGGGCGCAGATGCGGCTCCACGGCCCGCCGTCGGCGCCGCGCATCTCCAGATAGGCCTTCAGCCGAACCTCGGGGAAGAGGGTCGTCAGGTGGTCGTTCCAGTCCTTCAGCGTCGCCAGCTCGCCGGGCAGATCATCCAGCCCGCCCTCCATGAATTTGCGGAACGAGCGGCCCGACAGGTCGATGTAATGACCCCCGCGCTTGGCGAAATACATCGGCACGTCCAGCGCATAGTCGGCGTAGCGCTCGAAGCCGAAGCCGTCCTGGAAGACGAAGTCCAGCATGCCGGTGCGGTCCGGATCGGTGTCGGTCCAGACGTTGGCGCGGGCGGTCAGGAAGCCGTTCGGCTTGCCTTCCGTGAAGGGGCTGTTGGCGAACAGGGCCGTGGCGATCGGCTGCAGCGCCAGCGAGGTACGGAACTTGGCCACCATGTCGGCCTCGCTCTCGAAGTCGAGGTTCGACTGGATGGTGCAGGTGCGCAGCATCATGTCGAGGCCCAGCGAACCCTTCTTCGGCATATAGGCGCGCATGATGCCGTAGCGGCCCTTGGGCATGACGGGCACGTCCTCGCGCGCCCACATCGGATCGAAGCCGGCGCCGAGGAAGCCGAGGTTCAGCTGGTCGGCGACCTGCTTGACCTCCATCAGGTGCTGGCCGGTCTCGTTGCAGATCTCGTGGACGTCCTTCAGCGGCGCGCCCGAAAGTTCGAACTGCCCGCCCGGCTCCAGGCTGATCGAGGAGCTCAGACCCTCGCCGTTCCTGCGCTCCAGCGCGATGACGTTGTCGCCCTCATAGACCTTGTCCCAGCCGAAGCGGGTCAGGCCGTCCAGCATGGCCTTGATGCCGTTGGGGCCTTCATAGGTCGGGCGGCGCAGGGTCGAGCGGTCAAAACCGAACTTCTCGTGCTCGGCGCCGATGCGCCATTCGGCGCGCGGCTTGATGCCCTTCGACATGGCCCCGATCAGGTCTTCCCGGGAAAGCGGTTCGGCGTCGGCCATGTCGATCTGTAACCTCTGGTGTCGCGGCTAGATGGGCCGACCGTGGCGTTTGCTCAA
Organism: Brevundimonas sp. GCM10030266; assembly: GCF_042666595.1. NCBI lineage: Bacteria > Pseudomonadati > Pseudomonadota > Alphaproteobacteria > Caulobacterales > Caulobacteraceae > Brevundimonas > Brevundimonas sp. GCM10030266. The sequence continues at coordinate 190,531 of NZ_JBHTCY010000001.1, read as the reverse complement.
GAGGCTGTTTGAATTGATGTCTGGCGGTCGGTCGCCCCGCAAAACACGCGGCGTAAAAAACAGGGTGCGAACAGTGCGAACAGTGCGGATCTGGTCGGCGATCAGACTACTCCGCGGATGCGTCATTTCCGGTCGTGTCAGCGGTCCCAGTCGCCGATCGCCGCCTGCCACAGGGTCAGGGCGGTGGTCGCGGCGGTGTCGGCCCGCAGCACCCGCGGCCCCAGCGATACGGCGGTGGTGAAGGGCAGGGCGCGCAGCCGCTCTCCCTCCTCGGGCGTGAAGCCGCCTTCGGGTCCGATCAGGATGGCCCAGGGACCCGCGCCCGCCGCCTGCAGCGCAGTCATGGCCGGGGCGCCGCCAGTCTCGTCGCAGAACATCAGGCGGCGCGAGGCGTCCCAGCCATCCAGCAGGGCGTCCAGCTTTTCCGGCTTGTCCACCGGCGGCACGTCCAGCCGCCCGGTCTGCTCGGCGCTTTCCTCGGCGATGGCGTCCAGCCGATCGAGGCGCAGATGCTGTGGCTGGGTGCGGGCGGTGGTGGTCAACCGGATGCGCGCGGCGCCCAGTTCGGTCGCCTTCTCCACCGCGAACTCCAGCGCCGCCTTCTTCACCGTGGCGATGATCAGGTGCACGTCCGGCGGCGTGATTTGTTCGCGGACCTGTGCCTCGGCCTTCAGCACCACGCCCTTCTTCAGCACCTCGGCCACGCTGACGCGCCACTCGCCATCCTTGCCGTTGAAGGCCAGCAGTTCGTCCCCCGCCTTCAGCCGCATCACCTGCGTCAGGTAACGCGACTGATCGAGAGTCGGGGCCAGCGCGGCGCCGGGGGTGAGGGGCTGGGGGATGTGGAGGCGGATCATCGGTCGTAATGGTACCGGCACTGGGCGATGAGCAAGCCGTCTTCGGTGGCGCGGTAGATCAACCGGTGCTCCTGATCGATGCGCCGGGACCACCACCCCCGGAACTCACCTTTCAGAGGTTCCGGCTTGCCCGTGCCCTCAAACGGAGTGCGAAGACATTCCTTGATGAGGCCGTTGAGTTTCCGGAGCATCTTCCGGTCGGTCTCCTGCCAGTGAAGGTAGTCCTCCCAGCCTCGCGTCTGGAAGGTGAGCTTCATTCCTCGATCAACTCGCGAACCTGCCCGCCCCCGGCGTCCAGCTCAGCGATCGCCTCCCGCAGTCGCGCGGCGTTCGCCGGACTGCGGAGCAGGTAGTCCGTCTCCTGCCACGAGGCGAAATCCTCAAGCGACATCAGCACCGCGGCGGGCTTGCCGCCATCCCGGGTGATGATCGTGTAGTCATGGTCCTGCGTCACGCGGTCTACGGCGGCCGCGAGGTTTTTACGCAGTTCGGTGATCGAGATCGCGTTCATGGCTCCCAATGTACGTGATTGCGTACATTGGGGCAAGAATTACAGCGTCCGCGCGATCAGCAGCTTCATGATCTCGTTCGTGCCGCCGTAGATGCGCTGGACGCGGGCGTCCTTGTACAGCTGGGCGATCGGATACTCGTTCATGTAGCCGTAGCCGCCGTGCAGCTGCAGCATCTCGTCGATGACCTCGCCCTGGATGTCGGTGACCCAGTATTTGGCCATCGAGGCGGTGGCGGCGTCCAGCTTGCCCTCGAGGTGCAGGCCCATGCAGTGGTCGACGAAGACCTTGGCCACCGTCAGCTTGGTCTTCACCTCCGCCAGTTTGAACTGGGTGTTCTGGAAGTCGAGGATCCGCTTGCCGAAGGCCTTGCGCTCCTTGACGTAGGCCAGGGTCGACTCCAGTCCGCGCTCGGCGGCGGCGACGCCCTGGATGGCGATGTTCAGGCGCTCCTGCGGGAGCTGCTGCATCAGGTGGATGAAGCCCTGCCCCTCGGTCCCGCCGATGACGTTCTCCAGCGGCACCTTCACGTCGTTGAAGAACAGCTCGGAGGTGTCATTCGCCTCCATGCCGATCTTGTGCAGGTTCCGGCCGCGCTCGAAGCCTTCGGCGCCGTCGGTCTCGACCACGATCAGGCTGGTGCCCTTGGCGCCCTCGGCCGGGTCGGTCTTGGCGACCACGATGATGAAATTGGCCAGCTGACCGTTGGTGATGAAGGTCTTGGAGCCGTTCAGGACGTAGTGATCGCCCTGTTTGATGGCGGTGGTCTTCACGCCCTGCAGGTCCGAGCCCGCGCCCGGCTCGGTCATGGCGATGGCGCCGACCAGTTCACCCGACACCAGACGCGGCAGCCAGCGCTGCTTCTGCTCCTCGGTGCCGTAGTGCCAGACGTAGGGCATGACGATCGCGTTGTGCAGCGAGATGCCGAAGTGGTCCGCGCCCTTCCAGCCCAGCTGGCGCATCAGCACCACTTCGTGGCGATAGTCGCCGCCGAAGCCGCCGTCCTCTTCCGGCATCGACAGGCCCAGCAGGCCCGCATCCCCGGCGTCGTTCCACAGCTTGCGCGGCACGGACGAGTCCGCGATCCATTGCTGAACCTTCTCCAGCGGCGCGTGTTCGTCGATCCATTTGCCGACGCTGTCCGAGAAGAGGGTGATCTCCTCGTCCTGCATGAAGGTGGGGTCGGGGCTGTTGAGGACGTTCATGATCGGGCCCGGCGTTTCCTGTTGAACTGGTGTGTGACTGGTTGCGTCACGTCGCGGCAGTCAAGCCGCCGCCCGAAGGCGACGGCCCGCTGTCGTCTTGTCGTTTGCGCCCGAAGGCGTCGTCAGAGGGCGTCCGCCGGCATGTCCATCAGGACGTCCGCGCCGGTCTTCAGCTTCTTCAGATGGGCGTCGGCGTCCGGCAGGATGCGCTCGACGAAGTAGCGGCCGGTCTGCAGCTTGCCGGTGTAGAACGGGTCGGTCGAACCGGCGTCCACCTGCTTCTGCGCGGCGATCGCCATCTGGGCCCAGACATAGGCCAGGGCGGTGATGCCGAAGATGTTCAGATAGTCGGTCGAGGCGGCGCCGGCGTTGTCCGGGTTGGCCATGCCGTTCTGCATCAGCCACATGGTGCCGTCCTGCAGCTTCTTCTTGGCGTCGGCCAGGCCGTCGATGAAGGGCTTCACCGAGTCATTGCCGTTGTGCTCGGCGACGAAGGCGTCGATCTCGCCGAACCAGCTCATGATGGCGCGGCCGCCGGCGGCGGGCAGCTTGCGCCCGACCAGATCCAGCGCCTGAATGCCGTTGGTGCCCTCGTAGATCATGGTGATGCGCGCATCACGCAGGTACTGCGAGGCCGGGAAGTGTTCGGTGTAGCCCGAACCGCCGTGGACCTGCATGGCCAGCGAGGCGGCGTGGAAGCCCTTGTCGGTCAGATAGGCCTTCAGCACCGGGGTCAGCAGACCCATGTAGTCCTTGGCCTTGGTGGCGACGGCTTCGTCTTCCGACTTCTCCAGGTCGGCCTGCAGCGCGGTCCACAGGATGAAGGCCTGGCCGCCTTCGACGAAGGCCTTGGCCTCCAGCAGCATGCGGCGCACGTCCGGGTGGACAATGATCGGATCGGCCGGGCCGTCCGGGTTCTTCGGTCCGGTCAGCGAGCGGCCCTGCAGACGGTCGCGGGCGAACTCGACGGCGGCCTGATAGGCGGCGGTGCCGATGGCCAGCCCCTGCAGGCCGGTGCCCAGACGGGCCTCGTTCATGACCACGAACATGTTGTTCATGCCGCGGCCTTCTTCACCGATCAGCCAGCCCTTGGCGCCGTCGTACTGCATGACGGCGGTCGCGTTGCCGTGGATGCCCATCTTGTGCTCAAGGCCTGCGCATTCCAGCGTGTTGCGCTCACCCAGCGAGCCGTCCTCGTTGACGAGGAATTTCGGCACCACGAACAGCGACAGGCCCTTGATGCCCGGGACCGCGCCTTCGACGCGGGCCAGCACGGTGTGGATGATGTTGTCGGCGAAGTCGTGCTCGCCGGCCGAGATCCAGATCTTCTGGCCGGTGATCGAATAGCTGCCGTCGCCGTTCGGCACAGCCTTGGTGCGAACCATGCCCAGATCGGTGCCGCACTGCGGCTCGGTCAGGTTCATGGTGCCGGTCCATTCGCCGGTCGACATCTTCGGCAGATATTTCTGCTTCAGCTCTTCCGAGGCGTTGGCGTGGATGCCCGCCCAGGCGCCGGCCGTCAGGCCCGGATACATCGAGAAGGCCGCCGAGGCGCCCGCGGTGAACTGGCCCACGGCCGAGCCGATGACCGAAGGCATGCCCTGACCGCCGTAGGCCGGGTCCATCATCAGCGAGGGCCAGCCGGCCTCGACCATCTGGTGATAGGCTTCCTTCCAGCCCTTGGGCGTGGTGACCACGCCGCCCTCGGCCCAGGTGCAGCCTTCCTTGTCGCCCGGGTTGTTGATCGGGGCGATGACCTCGTCAGCGAACTTGCCCGCCTCTTCGAGGATCTGCTGGGCCAGCTCGGACGACACGTCCTGGAAGCCCGGCTGGTTGGTGTAGCGATCGATCTCCAGCACTTCGGACAGGATGAAGGTCAGGTCGCGGACAGGCGCCTTGTAGGCCATGATCAGGCTCTCGCTTTGAAGGGCTGGTGGTGGTGTTCGGTGTTCAGGCGCGCCTTCATCAGGCTCGCGTATTCGTCGGCGCCGGGCAGCAGGTCGGGACGGTATTCGCCCAGCTTCTCCTCCATCCAGCGGCAGGCTTCTTCCGCCGTCTCGATGGCGCCTTCGATGTCTTCCAGCTGCTGCTTCAGCGCCGCGATCTGGGCGCGGTGCTGGCGCAGGGCCACGGCCATCTGATGGGCGTTGTGGTCCTTGCGGTCGTACAGATCCAGCATCGACTGGATTTCCTGCAGGCTGAAGCCGATGCGGCGACCGCGCAGGATCAGTTTCAGCCGGGCGCGGTCGCGGGCGTCATAAACGCGGGTCTGACCCTTGCGCGCCGGATTAAGCAGCCCCTTGTCCTCATAGAAACGCAGGGCGCGCGCCGTCGCGCTGAACTCGCGGCACAGCTGGCGGATGGAATAGGTGCGGTGATCGTCAGCGGTCGCCATGCGAAAGGCATAGCGCAAACTTTACGCGGACGTAAAGGGAAGCTTTTCGAGGCGGCAGGCAGCAGGCAGCAGGAGTGAGGCGGCGTCAGACGTGCAAAGGGCCGCAGCGTTTCCGCCGCGGCCCTGCTGCCTGCTGCCTGAAACCTGCTGCCTCAGATCAGCGCACTTCCCGCGCCCGCAGCCACAGGACCGGCGCGGTCATGGCGATCAGGATCAGGTTGGTCACGGCCGGGCCGACGTCCATGCCGGTGGCGTGGATCGCCAGCATGACCGTTTCCAGCGCCAGCAGGCCGGCGGCGGCGACGACCAGCAGCGGGCGGCCCTGCTTCCAGGAGATGACCGGCGCCAGCATCAGCACGGCCAGTACGATCTCGGCGACGCCGAGGCCGCGCACGAGGTTCTCCGGCGCGAAGGCGGGCCAGCGCATCAGGTCGATCAGATTGGCGAACGGCTCGGTCAGCTTGGCGTAACCGGCCGCGACGAAGAACATCGCGACCCAGCCCTGCAGGGTCCACAGGGTCAGGTTCCGGTAGCTGGCGTTCAGCCGCGCGCGGGCGGGGGTGTAGGTCTGAGAAGTCATTTTCGATGACGCCGTCGAGGGCGCTCTTGTATTGGTAACAGGCGCGATATCGGATTGGCTTCGCGGTCCTGCAAGAGGTCCGGATCGGAGCGTAACGATACGTGACTTTCCTGTGACAGCGGCTCGCGGCGGAAGCGTGGCCGCAATCATAAATCGCTGTAATGTGAGTGTGCTCTCCCGGCGGTCCGACGGGCTCTGGAACGGCGTCTGGCGACAGGTCATGACAACTCCCGGGCCGACGCTGCGCCGACCCGGGAAGCTGTACCGTAGCCCTGCTGCCAACATCCTGTCAGCAGGCGATGCGATCACTGCCGAACGGCGTGGATACCCTTCTCGGCCAGCAGCGCCTGCACGCTGTCCTCGCCGACCAGATGGGCCGATCCGACGGCGATGAAGGCGGTGCCCGATCCGGCCAGCAGGGTCTCGATCTGTCCGGCCCAGTCGGCGTTGCGGCGGGCCATGAAGATCTCGTGCGCCTCATCGGAAATGTCACGCCCGTTGTTCCGGGCGTAGACCGCCATGGCGTCCAGATCTCCGGCCGTCCAGCCGGCGACGGCGCGGTCCAGCTGCTGCGCGGCCGTGTCATGGGTCGCCAGATAGTGGCGCAGATAGGTGGTCTCGCCGTCCTCGCTCATGCTGGCCAGACCGGCCATCTGCTGGTCCATCGTCTCGAAGCCGCGCAGCGTCTTTCCGGCGGCCAGCGCCCGGCTGCGCAGGTTCGGTTCGACGCCGGCGGTCGGGTCGTAGCCGGCGGTCGTCAGGGGCGTCATCGCGACCATCATGGCGGCGAACCAGGGGCGCATCGGATCGATCTGCGCCGGATCCATGCCCATCGACCGTACCGTCGCGTCGAGCCGCGCCTTCTCTTCGGGCGTCAGGCGGCTGGACAGCGGGCGGTCCGGCGACAGGCCATGGTCGCGCATTGCGGTCATCATGGCGGTCTGGTCGTCCGGGTTCGACAGTTCGAACCAGACTTCGGAGGCGCTATCGAAGGCCGCGTCGACCTTGTCCGACCCCCAGGCCGTGCCGGGGCGCAGCAGATGGATCGTGCCGAACAGATAGACGGTCGAGTCGGCGTCGCGGATCACCCACAGCGGCGGGCCGTCGCCGGCGGCGCGGGGCGCGGGGGCGGCGACAGCAGCGGCCGGAGCGGCGGCGGGCGCCTCCTGGGCCTGGGCTCCGGCGACATGGAGGAAGGCGCTGGCGACGAGGGTCAGGCAGAGCCCGCCGGCGAAGCGTTCAAGGCATGAGGCGGCGCGCCCCAGAGCGGTGCTGGTGGTCATGGTCGTGTTCCTTGATGTGTGGGGTGCGGGTCGATCCCGCGGAAAGAAGCAGAGCCTGGGGCTCAGGGGTGGAAGATGGCTTCCACGGGGCGGCCCAGTTCGCGGGCGACGCGGCAGGCGAGGGTGATGGAGGGCGAGTAGGTCCCGGCCTCCATCGCCCGAACTGTCCGGCTTGAGATCCCTAGGCGGCGGGCCAGTTCCGCCTGGGTCAGGTTGCGCTCCAGCCGAAGCGTTTTCAGCGGAAGAGCGGGGCTCATTCGGCGTCCCACCCGTAGCGGCGGCTGAAGCTGATCAGGGCGTTCAGCAGGGCGACCACGATGGCCGCCGAACCGATCGACGGCGTGTAGCCCCAGTGTTCCGGCCACAGCGGCAGCGGCTCCGTCAGCCCCGACGCGACGACCACGGTGATCAGCAGCATGAAGGTGGCGGCGCCCGGCGAGCGCCATTCGTATTCGGAAATCGACTTGGTCATGACAAGGCTCCCTGTCGTTGTGACAAGGGTGTTTTACATCGCCGCCAGTCTAAGTCAAGCGTGTTTTACATCATGACAAGCAAGCTTGCCTGAAGCCCGCAGTCAGGGGCTTTCAGTGGGGTTTCGGGCGGCTCCCATGGCTCGCAGGCGAGCGATTTTCTCGTGGAAGGGCGTCCAGTCGTCTCCGCCGTCGATGGCGGCCCAGATCGTCTCCACCTCGTCGATCACCATCTCCTCCGGCTCGGGCCGGGCGAAGGGCGCGGCTTCCAGACGCTCGGGCCGGTCCGGCTCGTGGTCGAACAGGCTGAAGCGGAAGTCGGCGAAGACCTTGCTCTGGTACAGGGTCGCGCGGGGCCCCGAGAGCGCCCGGGCCGAAGAGGCGAAGCCGCCGAACCAGTCATGGAACAACGGCTCCCAGCGCATCGCCTCGCCGCCCTCGCGCAACAGGGCCAGGGTGGTGTCCAACAGCCTCTGGTCCGCCGCCTCGCCGAGGCTCTTCACCCCCAGTCGCGACAGGAAGGCCGCGCGCAGCTCGCGGATATAGGCCGGGCCGAAGCCGTTCAGCGCTTCGGTCAGGGCCTCGGCGTCGGCGATCAGCTTCAATGCCCCGCCCAACTGGGTCAGGGCCCAGAACACCGCCTCCGGCTGGCGGGCGAAGGCGTAGAGCCCCGTCTGGTCGAAATAGGCCGCCGTGAAGCCGGGCTCGTAATACGGCAGGAAGCGCCAGGGGCCGTAGTCGAAGCTCTCGCCGGTGACGTTCAGATTGTCGGTGTTCAGCACCCCGTGCACAAAGCCCGCCGCCACCCAGCGCGCGGTCAGCCGCGCCGAGGCCTCGACCACGGCGCGCATGAAGCCGGGAACGTCGCCCTCGGCCAGGTCGGGGTGGTAGAGCGACCGCGAATGCTCGACCAGCGCCTCGACCATGTCCGGTCTTCCGAAATAGGCCGCACGCTGGAAGGTGCCGAAGCGGATATGGCTGTGCGACAGCCGCACCAGCACCGCCGAGCGGGTGGGGGAGGGCTCGTCGCCGCGCTGCAGTGCCTCGCCGGTCTCGATCAGGCTGAAAGCCCGGCTGGTCGGCACGCCCTGCGCCTCCAGCATCTCCGCCGCCAGCACCTCGCGCACCCCGCCCTTCAGCGTCAGCCGCCCGTCCGCCGTGCGTGACCAGGGCGTCGTGCCTGACCCCTTGGTGCCCAGGTCCAGCAGGCGCCCCTCATCGTCTCGAAGCTGACCGGCGAGGAACCCCCGCCCGTCGCCCAGGTCCGGATTGTAGTGGCGGAACTGATGGCCGTGATAGCGCATGGCCACCGGACCCGGCTGGCCGGGCAGGGGCACGAAGCGGCCGAAATGGGCGATCCACTCCGCGTCCGTCAGCGTCTCCAGTCCCACGGTCGCCGCCGCCCGGTCGTTGCGGAAGCGCAGGCGGGTCTCGGGGAAGTCGGCGGCGCGCACGGGATCGCCGTACTCGCCTCCCAGATCGAAGAAGCGGGGCTCGGGGCGGTAGGTCGGGGAGACGGGCATGGGGCGCAGATGCGGCCTCAATCGGCCTTTCGCAACCGTTTTGCCTTGAACCTCAGGCCTCCGACCGTATTGTAAAGGCAGACATCGGGCCCGCCGCTTTCGTGGTTGTGGTCAGGCCGGCGCCCAGGTGAATCCGGTCCGGCGTCCGTCGATAACCGGGCGTCATGAAACCCCCATTTGGTTCGGAGGCGACATGGCGCGCAAACTGACACTCGACTTCCTCAAGACAGAGGCCGGCTCCGGCGCGGTTCTCGGCTTCGCCGCCCTGCTGGCGCTGATCGTCGCCAACTCGCCCTGGTCGAAGGACTATTTCGGCTGGCTGAAGAGCGAGCACGTCCTCCAGCTCGGCCCCATCATGCTCGAGCTGACGATCTCCGACTGGATCAAGGAAGGTCTGATGGCGATCTTCTTCCTCGTCGTGGGGCTGGAGATCAAATACGAAATCCTGCGCGGCGAGCTCAGTGATCCGCGCAAGCTGGCGACGCCGGTGCTGGCCGCGATCGGCGGCATGTTGGCGCCCGGCCTGATCTATCTGATCTTCTCCACCGCCTTCGCCGGGCCGCATGCGGGCTGGCCGATCCCGCTGGCCACGGACATCGCCTTCGCCCTGGCCGTCTTCGCCATGGTGGCGCGCAATTTGCCGTCCTCGCTGCGGGTCTTCCTGCTGACCCTCGCCATCGTCGACGACCTGGGTGCCATCGCCCTGATCGCCATCCTCTTCTCCAGTGGGGTCCAGATCGGGCCCCTGCTCTGGATCGCCGGCCTGCTGGTCATCGGGGCGCTGGTCGCGCGCTGGAAGAAGATCCCGTCGCCCTTCTGGGTGCTGGGCTTCGGCATGGTCTGGTACCTGACTGTGCAGGCGGGGCTGTCGACCTCCCTGACCGCCGTGGCCTTCGCCGCCATCGTGCCGATCCAGGAGCGGCGCTCCGACGGGCAAAGCCCCCTGCGCGAGGCGATGCACGACCTCCACCCCTATGTGGCCTACGTCATCCTGCCGATCTTCGCCTTCGCCAAGGCGGGCGTCAGCTTCGCCGGCCTGTCGCTGGAGCAGGCCTTCGCGCCGCTGGTGCTGGGCATCGCCCTGGGCCTGTTCATCGGCAAGCAGATCGGGGTGATGGGCGCGGCGGTGCTGGCGTCGGTGACCGGGCTTGGGCGTCGGCCGACCGGTTCGACCTGGCTGGAGCTCTACGGCGTCAGCCTGCTTTGCGGCGTCGGCTTCACCATGAGCCTGTTCATCGGCGTGCTCGCCTTCCCGGGCGCGATCGACTCGCCGGAACAGGTCGAGGTGAAGATCGGGGTGCTCGCCGGCTCTATGTTATCAGCGATCACTGGCGCAATTGTTCTCGGGATCGCGGCCAGAAAGCGCAAAAAATTGGCCGCTAGCGCCCCGTAAAATCGCAAGAACTGAGCAAATATTGACGTTGCGTCATCGGTTTTTGTCGCTTTTGCGTCACAGTTCCGCTTCGCCTACCCATGAAATGCGGCGTGGCCAAACAGCGCTCCTTGTCGGTGAGTCCCGCCTGAGTTACCCAAAGACAACTGGAGTATCGCGTTCCACGTAAGAGCGCGGCCCATGGGATCAGGAAACGCCGCGGTCTCCGCCAAAGTGCGGGCCCGGCCTCAGTCGGGGAGTGGGCATGCGCCTCACCAACAATCTTCGCACCACCGTTTCGGCCGCCGTCATCGGCGCCTGTGTCTTCGGCTTCGCCGGGGTCGCCTCCGCGCAGAGCGCCGGGCAGGAGCAGGCGACGACCATCGACGACATCATCGTCACCGCCCAGAAGCGCGAGCAGAACCTGCAGGACGTGCCGATCGTGGTCACCAGCCTGCCGGCCGAGCAGCTGGAGAACGCGGGCGTCCGTGACATCAAGGATCTGCAGATCCTGACCCCGGGCATGACCGTCACCTCGACCCAGTCGGAAGCCTCGACCACCGCGCGTATCCGCGGCGTCGGCACCGTCGGCGACAACCCCGGTCTGGAAAGCTCGGTCGGCGTCGTGATCGACGGCGTCTATCGCTCGCGCAACTCGGTCGGCTTCGGCGACCTGGGCGAGATGAGCCGCATCGAGGTGCTGAAGGGGCCGCAAGGCACCCTGTTCGGCAAGAACACCTCGGCCGGCGTCATCAACATCCTGACCGAAGCGCCGTCGTTCAACTACGGCGCCAGCGGCGAGCTGACGATGGGCAACTACGGCGCCGTCGGCGTCTCGGCCTCGGTCACCGGCCCGATCACCGACCAGCTGGCCTTCCGCCTGTACGCCGGTCACCGCGAGCGTGACGGCTTCTATGACGTCAACATCGGCGACGGTCCCCGCGCCGAGAAGGACGACCAGAACCAGGACTTCTCGACCTTCCGCGGCCAACTGCTGTGGCTGCCGAACGACAACACCTCGATCCGCTTCATCGCCGACTACACGACCCGCGATGAATACTGCTGCACCGGCGTCCAGATCCGCACCGGCCCGACCTATCCGCTGGTCGACCTGGTCTCGAACGGCACCGGCCAGCGTCCGCCGGCCACCGGCTTCGGCGCCCTGCCGTTCTCGCGTCAGGCCTTCGCCAACCGCGGCACCGGCCAGGACATCCAGGACATGGGTGTCTCGCTGGAAGCCAACATCGACCTCCCGGACCTGTTCGGCGGCGCGACCTTCACCTCGATCTCGTCGTGGCGCGACTGGAGCGGCGATATCGGCATGGATATCGACTACACCGGCGCCGACATCCTGTATCGCGAACAGAACGGCGGTTACGGCTACTCGGTCGACAACCTGACCCAGGAATTCCGCCTGGCCGGCTCTAACGAGCGTCTGGACTGGCTGGTCGGCGTGTTCGCCACCCGTGAGCGTATCGGTCGCGGCGACACCTACTACTTCGGCGCCGACTACGGTCCCTTCCTGTCGCTGCTGCTGACCGCCCAGCTGAACGCCGCCACCGCCGGCGCCCCGACCCCTCCCGGACCGATCCCGATCAACCCGGGCCGTATCGGCTGCTTCACCGCGCCGGGCCAGACCGCTGCCGGCCTCGGCGGCTGCCTCTACGGCGCCGTCCCGGCCTCGGGCCCGGGCTTCGTCGTCGGCCAGGGCGTCGCCGACTTCTACGACCAGGAATCGTCGTCGCTGGCGATCTTCACCAACAACACCTGGCACATCACCGATCAGTTCGACCTGACCCTGGGCCTGCGTTACACCCAGGACGACAAGAGCCTGAGCGCCCAGCAGCGTAACGTGAACGGCAACGGCGCGACCTGCGCCGCCTTCGGCGCCAACGCCGCCGCCATCGCCGGCGCCCTGGGCAGCCCGGCCACGGCCGCGACCATCATCGGCAACGCCTGCCTGCCCTGGGCGAACGCCGCCTACGCCAACCGCAACATCGAGGAAAACTTCGATGACGGTGAGCTGAGCGGAACGATCAAGGCGTCCTACCGCCTGAACGACTCGGTCATGGCCTATGCGTCGTACGCTCGCGGCTACAAGAGCTTCGGCTACAACCTGGACCGCGTGCAGACCGGCATCACCCCGGTGGCCTCGCTGCTGTTCCCGTCGGAAGTGGTGGACAGCTACGAAGCCGGCGTGAAGATGACGCTGGTCAACCGCACCCTGCTGCTGAACGCCACCTACTTCGACCAGACGTTCAACGACTTCCAGCTCAACACCTTCCTCGGCACCGCCTTCGTGGTGGAATCGATCCCCGAGCTGACCTCGCGCGGCATCGACGCCGACATGCTGTGGTTCACCCCGGTCGAGGGCCTGAGCCTGAGCGGCGGCGTGACCTACACCAACACCGAGTACGGCAACTTCACCGCCGCCGACCTGACCAACCCGGGCAACTTCCCGCAGCTGTCGCTGCTGCCGGGCGCCCGCGCCTCGTTCGCTCCGGAATGGTCGCTGTCGGCCTCGGTCAACTATGACCGCAGCATCGGCAACGGCCTGCGCGCCGGCTTCAGCCTCGCCGGCAAGTACATGAGCGAGTACAACACCGGTTCGGATCTGCTGCCCTGGAAGATGCAGGACGCCTTCACCACGCTGAACGGCCGTATCTCGTTCGGCGCCGAGGACGACAGCTGGACGGTTGACGTCTGGGCCCAGAACCTGACCGACGAAGAGTATGTGCAGGTCGCCTACAACGGTCCGCTGCAAGGCACCGCCTTCCAGTCGACCCTGCAGACCGGCGGCACCCACCCGGGCACCTTCTATAACGGCAACCTGGACACCCAGACCTACGACGCCTTCCTGGGCCAGCCGCGCACCTACGGTGTGAGCCTGCGCTTCAAATACTGATCGCTTCAGCATCGCTGAAACGGGAAACCGGCCGGGGGCGACCCCGGCCGGTTTTGTTTTGGCCGCTCACCGCCGGGCGGGCGGGGGGTGATTGGTGATTGGTGAACAGGCGAGCGGCGGCCCCACGGCCGTTTTCGATGTGGGCCTGGGCGGGCCGACCGGGTCTGGAACGTCAGGGGGTCGGCCTGGCGCAGTAACGAAAGGGGCGGAGCGTCTGAAAACGCCCCGCCCCAATCACCAATCACCAATCACCCGGGTCGGAGCGGGCGCGCCACTCGCCACTCGCCACTCGCCACTCAAGCGCCCTACCAGCGCTCGTCGATCCCGTCCGGCCCTTCCGGGGCAGGCTGCGCCAACGCCGCCTGTCGGCCCTCGCCCTCGGCCTTGCGGGCCGCCAGTCCGCCGCCGAAATGGCGACCGATCCAGCCGGCGATATCGTCCACGATGGTGAAGATGGCCGGGATGTAGAGCAGGGACAGGAAGGTCGAGGAGATCAGCCCGCCCAGCACCGCCACCGCCATCGGCGAGCGGAACTCGACGTCCGCGCCCACGCCGATGGCGATCGGCACCATGCCGGCGCCCATGGCGAAGGTGGTCATCAGGATCGGCCGCGCCCGCTTGTGGGCGGCGTCCATGATGGCCTCGTAGCGGCTCATCCCCTCCTTCTCGGCCATGATCACATAATCGACCAGCAGGATGGAGTTCTTGGCCGCGATCCCCATCAGCATCAGCACCCCGATCAGGGCGGACATGGAGAAATTCTTGTCCGCGAGCGCCAGGGCGATGAAGGCGCCGCCGATGGCCAGCGGCAAGGCCGCCATGATGGTGATCGGGTAGGCGAAGCTCTTGAACAGCAGAGTCAGCACCGCATACATCAGCAGGATGCCCGAGACGAAGGCGATGGCGAAGCCGATGATCATCTCCTGGATGAACTCCGCATCGCCCGCCGGCACCTGACGCACGCCCGCGGGCAGGTTCTTCACCGACGGCAGCTGGTTCACCGCCTGACCGGCGGCGCCGGTGGTGATGCCGTTCAGTTCGGCGGTGATCGAGGCTACTCGTGAGCGGTCCTGACGGGTGACCGTGGCCGGGCCCGCGCCGAAGGCGACGTCCGCCACGGCGCTCAGCGGCACCTGTCCGCCGGTGGCGGTCGGCACCCGAAGGTTCTCGATCACGGTCAGATCCTCGCGCGCTGCTTCGGTCAGTTGCAGGCGGATCGGGATCTGGCGGTCGCCCAGATTGTACTTCGGCAGGTTCTGGTCGATGTCGCCGATGGTGGCGACCCGCACGGCCTGCGAGATCGAACCGGCCGACACGCCCAGCAGGGCCGCTTCGTCAGCCCGGGGCGTGACCACGATCTCGGGGCGGGCGATGGCGGCGGTGTTGACGATGTTGGCCAGACCCTGGACCCCGCGCATCTCCTCCTCGACCTTGCGGGCGGCGGCGTCCAGCGTCGCGGGATCGTCGCCCAGGATGGAGAAGGTGTAGCTGGTGCCGTCGCCCGGTCCGCCGCCCTGCTGGGCGATGCCGGCGCGGATGCGGGCGCCGGGGATGGTCTTCATCTCATCGACCATGACCCGGGCGAACTGCTGCTGGGTCAGGTCGCGATCGCCCTTGCCCACCATGTCCGCATAGATGTTGGCCTGGTTCACATCCTGACCGCCGATGGCGGCATAGACGGAGGTGACCTCGGGCCGGGCTTCCAGCTTGCGGGTGACTTCGCGCACGACGGCGTCGGTCTGGGCCAGGGTCGATCCCGGCGGCGTCTCCACCTGGAAGGCGGCGCGACCTTCATCGGCGGGCGACATGAACTCGAACGACATCTTCGCCACGACCGACGCGCCGATCGAGCCGATCAGGAACAGGAAGCCCAGCACGAAGACCTTCCAGCGGTTGGCCAGCGACCAGCGCAGCCCCCGCAGGTAGCCGTTCATCCAGAACGGATCCTTGTCCTCGTGCTTGGTGTGTTTCAGCATGAAGGCCGCCATCAGCGGCGTCAGCGTCCGCGCCACGACCAGCGAGAAGAAGACTGAAATACAGGCGGCCAGGGCGAAGGCCTTGAAGAACTGGCCGATGATGCCCGGCATGAAGCCGACCGGGGCGAAGACGGCGATGATGGTTCCGGTGGTCGCCACGACAGCCAGCCCGATCTCGTCCGCCGCCTCGATCGAGGCCGCATAGGGCGGCTTCCCGTCCCGCATGTGCCGGACGATGTTCTCGATCTCCACGATGGCGTCGTCGACCAGGATGCCGATGGTCAGCGACAGGGCCAGCAGGGTCACCGTGTTCAGTGACTGGTCCATGGGCGCCAGGAGAGCGAAGGTCGGGATCAGCGACAACGGCATGGCCATTGCCGCGATGAAGGTCGCGCGCCAGTCCCGCAGGAAGATGAACACCACGATCACGGCCAGCAGGGCGCCGAGGCCCAGCGCTTCCAGCGAGGCCAGGTAGCTTTCCTCGATGTATTTCACGCTCGAGGTGACCTGCTGGATGGTCAGGTTGGGATTGGCCTCGTCCAGGCGTTTGACTTCCGCGCGGACGGCTTCGGCCACCTTGACCTCGGAGGCCGTGCGCGAGCGCAGGAAGTTGAAGGTCACGGCCTCCTGACCGTCATAGCGGGCGATCCGGCGCGGCTCGCCCCACTTGTCCTCGACCGAGCCCAGATCGCCCAAACGCACCGTCCGGCCGCCGTCCAGCGGCACCAGCGTCTCACGGAGCTGCTGCACGGAGGTCGCCGAACCGACCGTTCGCACAGCCCGTTCCGACCCGGCCACAGTCACGCGGCCGCCGGGCAGGTTGTTGTTCACGCTGGTCAGCGCCTGGCTGACCTGGGCCGCCGTCACGCCGTAGGCGGACAGGCGTTGGGGGTCCAGTTCGACGCGGATTTCGCGATCCACGCCGCCCGAGCGGTTGACCTCTCCGACCCCGCCCAGCGCCAGCAGCGAGCGGCTGACCTCATTGTCGATGAACCAGCTGATCTCCTCCGGCGACATCGTCGGCGAGCGGACCACATAGGTGATCAGGGCGTCGCCGGTGATGTCGATGCGCTGAACCGCCGGTTCCTGCATGTCCTGCGGCAGGCTGGCGCGCAGACCGGTCATGGCGTTGCGCACGTCATTGGTCGCGCGGTCGGTGTCGGTGCCCAGTTCGAACTCGATGATGGTCGAGGAGACGCCGTCGGAGATGTTCGAATTGATGTGACGCACGCCAGACAGGCCGGCGAGGGAGTCCTCGATCAGCCGGGTGACCTGCACCTCCATCTCGGCCGGCGCCGCGCCCGGACGGGCGGCGGTGACCGAGACCAGCGGGAAGTCGACGTCGGGGTTGTTGTTGATCCGCATGCTGGCGAAGCCGACGGCGCCGGCGATCGTCAGCAGGACGAACAGCAGGATGATCGGAATCGGGTTCCGGATCGACCAGGAGGAAATCTGGTTCATGTCGGTCGCTTCCGCTTAGTGGGCGCTGGCCGGGGCGGCCGACTGGGCTTCGGTTTGCTGGGTGACGGCCTGCTGGGCCTGCGTCGCCGAGGCCACGCGAACCCGGTCGCCCTGGTTCAGGAAGCCTGCGCCCTGTACCACCACCCGCGCGCCGACGGCGACGCCGGACACCGCGGTGCGGTCCTGCTGGCGGTTCAGCACCGTGATGGGCTGGAAGCGAACGGTGTCGCCGCTGGCCATCACGAACACGCCCGCCTGATTGTTGCGGTACAGGATGGAGGCGGTCGGCACGACGGTCGCGGGCTGCTCGCCCACATCGATGACAGCGCGGGCGAACATGCCGGGGCGCAGCGCGCTTCCCGGCGCCAGGGCGACACGGGCCAGACCCAGCCGGGTCTCGGCGTTCACTTCCGGCGTCACGATCCGGACCGTGCCGGTCGTCGGCGCGGCCTGGCTGGAGGTCACCTGCGCGGTCTGGCCGGCGCGGATCAGGGCCAGTTCGGTCTCCGGCACCTGGGCGTCCAGCTCCAGACGGCCGTCACGCACCATGCGGAACAGCTCGGTCCCGGCGCTGATGATCTGGCCGCGGGTCACGCTGCGGCTGATGATCTGGCCCGAGACGGGCGCGCGGATGGTCGCCTGCGACTGGCGGGTGCGGGTCTCGGCCAGGGCCGCGCGGGCCGAGGCCAGATTGGCCGCCGAGGCGCGCTGGTTGGCCAGCGCCGTATCCAGCGAGGCCTGGCTCAGGAAGCCGCGTTCCTTCAGCTCCTGCGCCCGGGCCAGGGCGGCGTCATCGCGGGCGGCGTTGGCCTCCGCGGTCTGCACCGCCGCCTGCTGCTGGCGCACCTGGGCGTCCAGCAGGGCGGTGTTCATCTGCACCAGCGGCTGTCCCTGACGCACATAGGAGCCTTCATCGACATAGACGGCCGTGGCCACCAGTCCGCCGGTCTCGGCGCCCACCGGCACCTCTTCCCAGGCCGTCACCGTGCCCGAGGCCGTGACGGTGCGGGCCAGATTCTGCGTGGTCGCGGTCTGGACGGCGACGGTCTGGGCGCTGGCGCCCGTGTCCGCCTTCTCCTCGCCCCCGCCGCAGGCCGCCAGCGCGACGGCTGCGGTCATCAGGGTGGCGGCGACAGTCCAGCGGCCTTGAAGCTTGATCGACACTTGGAATCCCCTTGGCGGCCGCGCGGGGAGGCGCGCGGTCGAGCGAAACAACGCCCATCGGGGCGTCCGGTTGTCATCCGTCGTTGAATAACGTTTCCCCAAGCTGTCGGAAACCGACAAAGCGTCGCGTTACGAGGATGTAATCCGTAACAAAATCAGTAGCGGGGATTAACCGTGACGCCGTTCCGTTGGCGCTTTTCCGCCTGCCGTGCTAGGCGCGCCGGACCATGCCGACCACCCCTATCGAACGCATCCGCAACTTCTCCGTCGTCGCCCACATCGACCACGGCAAGTCCACGCTCTCCGACCGCCTGATCCAGTACACGGGCGGGCTGACCGCGCGCGAAATGTCCGCGCAGGTCCTGGACAACATGGACATCGAAAAGGAGCGCGGCATCACCATCAAGGCGCAGACCGTGCGCCTGACCTACAAGGCCAAGGACGGGCTCGACTACGTCCTGAACCTGATGGACACGCCGGGCCACGTCGACTTCGCCTATGAGGTGTCGCGCTCGCTGGCCGCCTGCGAAGGCTCGCTGCTGGTCGTCGACGCCTCGCAGGGCGTTGAGGCCCAGACGCTGGCCAACGTCTATCAGGCGATCGACAACAACCACGAGATCGTGCCGGTCCTGAACAAGATCGACCTGCCGGCCGCCGAACCCGACCGGGTCCGCGCCCAGATCGAGGACGTCATCGGCATCGACGCGTCGGAGGCCGTCATGGCCTCGGCCAAGTCGGGCATCGGCATCGAGGATGTGCTGGAGGCCATCGTCACCCGTCTGCCGGCGCCCAAGGGCGACATCGACGCCCCGCTGAAGGCCATGCTGGTCGACGCCTGGTACGACCCCTACCTCGGCGTCGTGCTGCTGGTCCGCGTCTTCGATGGCGTGCTGAAGGCCGGCCAACGCGTGAAATTCATGCAGAACGGCTCGACCCACCTGGTCGACCGCGTCGGCGTCTTCCTGCCCAAGAACACCCCGGTCGATCAGCTCGGCCCGGGCGAGGTCGGCTTCATCACCGCCCAGATCAAGGAAGTCGCCCACGCCGCCGTCGGCGACACCATCACCGACGAGAAGAAGCCGACCGCCGAACCGCTGAAGGGCTTCAAGGAAGTCCAGTCGGTGGTCTTCTGCGGCCTGTTCCCGGTGGACGCCGCCGACTTCGAGGACCTGCGCGCGGCCATCGCCCGCCTGCGCCTGAACGACGCCTCCTTCACCTATGAGATGGAAAGCTCGGCGGCCCTCGGCTTCGGCTTCCGCTGCGGCTTCCTCGGCCTGCTGCACCTCGAGATCATCCAGGAGCGCCTCAGCCGCGAGTTCAACCTCGACCTGATCGCGACGGCCCCCTCGGTCGTCTACAAGATCGACCTGCGCGATGGTTCGCAGATCGACCTGCACAACCCGGCGGACCTGCCGGACGTGATGCAGATCATGGACATCTCCGAGCCGTGGATCAAAGCCACCATCCTGACGCCCGAGGAGTACCTCGGCGGCGTGATCAAGCTGTGTCAGGACCGTCGCGGCGAGCAGAAGGAACTGACCTGGGTCGGCACCCGCGCCATGGTCGTCTACGAACTGCCGCTCAACGAGGTGGTCTTCGACTTCTACGACCGCCTGAAGTCGATCTCGAAGGGCTACGCCTCGTTCGACTACGAGATCACGGACTACAAGGTCGGCGATCTGGTGAAGATGTCGATCCTGGTGAACGCCGAGCCGGTCGACGCCCTGTCGATGCTGGTCCACCGCAACCGCGCCGAGACCCGCGGCCGCGGCATGGTCGAGAAGATGAAGGAGCTGATCCCTCCGCACATGTTCCAAATTCCGATCCAGGCGGCCATTGGCGGCAAGATCATCGCCCGCGAAACCGTCCGCGCCCTGCGCAAGGACGTGACCTCCAAATGCTACGGCGGCGACGCCACCCGGAAGAAGAAGCTTCTGGAGAAGCAGAAGGAAGGCAAGAAGCGCATGCGGCAGTTCGGCAAGGTCGAAATCCCGCAGGAAGCCTTCATCGCCGCGCTCAAGATGGACGAGGATTGAGAGACACGAGGGGAGCCGGTTCGGCTCCCCTTTTTTCTACCGCCCGCCCAGCAGATCACTCCATCGCCAGCTGCCCGCGCCCAGCGCCACCCGGGCCGCGCCGGGTCCGTCGCTGAGGGTGAACAGCACCATGCCGCGCATCGCCTCGCGACGGCAGGCCTGCGGGGCGAAGGCGACCTCCAGCGCGATGGCCTGACGCACCCCCGCCAGCCCCTTGCCCGACTGCCCCGGCGTCTGGCGCCAGTCGCCGTCCCAGACCAGCAGGGCGCGGTTCGAGCCGGCGGCGCGGTGGGCCGCCATCACCGCCTCGCGCACCTCGCCGTCCTCGCGCAGGGCGTTCTGGATCTCGCGCACCAGATCACAGCCGCCGCCGTCGCCGGATCCGCCGCCGCCCCCGCCGCCCGAGCCGCCTCCACCGCCGCCGCCGCCCGAACCCGCGCCCGCGCGCAGGGCGCCGGCCAACTGGGCGTCGCCGATCGTCGGCATGGCGATCTCGGGCGGGGTAGGGGGCGTCGAGGCGGGCAGGGGGACCGAATCCATGCGCGGCGTCGGGCGGGCGGGGCGCAGCCGGGGCGGGGGGCGGGTCGCCGGCGGGCGAACGGTCGGCGCGGGCTGGGCCGCCGCCGGGGCGGGTGTCGGCGTCTCGGCCTTCGGGCCCGGAGGCGGCGGGGCGTCCGTCGGCGCGGGCGGTGGCGGCGGTGGCGGAGGGGGCGGCGGCGTGAACAGCTCCACCATCACCACGGGCTCGACAGGCAGGGACAGGTCGTCAGGCGTCTCGCGCGCAGCGAACACCACCGGCAGCAGGACCAGATGCGCCAGCACCGCCCCGGCGGCGGCGCCCGTATGCCTCAGGGTCCGGCGTCGTCCCGTCTCGCTCATCCGTTCTCCCGAACGCTGTTAGATCAGTTTCCGACGATGCATGATGATCCTGCATCCGCGTCAGCATCATGGCGCCCGTCACGCAGTCCAGTTCAAGCTTTACCGTTATCCGAACCAGATCAATTTCGATCAGTTCTCTGCACAGCTTCTTTTCGTCTCATGCAACCTTGGCCGCCGTTCGCCGTTGGGCAACCTGTGCTGGGTGGCACGCGCGACAACCGGGCTTGGCGCACCGGATCATTGATGGAGAGACACTTGATCAAACCGCAATTCAGAACGGCAGCCGCCGTCGGCGTCATCCTGGCCTTCGGCGTCGCCGCTTCGGGCTGCGCCAGCCACCGCTTCGTGCGCGACCAGACCGCCGTCGTCGACGCCCGCGTGACCACGGTCGAGGGCACCGCCGGCGAGGCGCTCGCCCGCGCCAATGCGGCCCACAAGCTGGCGGAAGGCAAGTTCCTGTATGAAGTCGTTCTGTCCGATGACTCGGTGAAGTTCCCGACCGACGGCAACACCCTGTCGCCCGAGGCCGAGTCCCGCCTGACCGAGTTCGCCCAGCGTCTCGCCAGCGAAAACCAGAACGTCTACCTCGAGATCCAGGGCTATACCGACAGCGTCGGCGACGAGGCCCACAACGACCGCCTGGGCGAAGCCCGCGCCGAGGCCGTGCGGCGTTACCTCAGCCGTCGCGGCGTCGCCCTGAACCGCATGGGCGCCATCTCCTACGGCGAGGAAAACCCGGTCGCCTCGAATGACACCGAGGAAGGCCGCGCCCAGAACCGCCGCGTGACCATCGTCGTCCTGGCGTAAACCGGACAGGCGCATCCTGACGGCGGCTACCCCCTTCCGGTCGCCGTCAGGCCCTGCGTTCTTCGTTGACGCCGAGCGCCTGCTCCCGTCATCTGTCGGCCCGTTTCCAGTGAGCCGACCATGACCGACGCGACCGCGCCCTTCGTCTTCACCGACAATCCGCTGAACCCGCTCGAGGTCGCCCTCTACGAAGGGCTGGCGGATCCGTCGAAGATGGGCCTGTTCGAGCGCCTGATGCTGGAAGCCGATCTCTACGCCGTGCCCGAGGCCGGCAGCGTCGGCGGCGTCCACGGCGACGACGGCCACAAGGTTCTGCGCGAGGGCGAGCAACTGGTCCTGCGCGGGGTCGTCCTCAACGACGGCCGCGACACCGTCACCCTGTTCACCGATCCGCGCCGCGCCGTCGGCATGTTCGGCGAGGACACCCGCATCCTGGCCATGAAGGGCCGCGCCCTGCTGTCGATGCTGCAGAACTCTCTGGTCCTGCTCAATCCGGACGGTGGTCGCGGCATCGTGCTGGCCCCCGAGCAGCTCAAGGCCGTGCTTGAACACGCCCCCGCGCCCGCGCCCCTCCGCCCCACCGGCGCGGTCCAGCTCTATCCCGTCGTCACCGGTCAGGAGCCGGTGGTCCTGATCGACCGCCTGAAGACGGCCTTCGCCGGCTATCCCGTCGACAGCGCCTGGCTGGCCCGCGCCGCCTGGGCGTCGGACAACCGTGTCGGCTGGTATCTCGACGTCCGCACCGACCGCCCCTCCGACGAGGTCGTCGCCATCCTCAACCGCGCCGTCACCGGCCTGTCCTTCGGCCAGGAAGTCTTCGACGTCGCCGTGGGACGCACGAACGAGGACGGGGTGGGGGTGAAGGTGGTTTAGCCACAACCCACGGATGGTTGCATCGCGGTCGGCGCTGAAACAGCATCGACCGCATGTCCGCCGCACTGCCTCAGGCCTGTCGTGACTGGCTCGATCGCGTCAACGCGGTGATGAAGCGCGACTGGTGCATCGACGCCGACGACGCCGGCTGGTCCGACGACGACGTCCTCCGCTACTGGCGCGTCGGCGAGACACCGGAGGATTTCGTGGCGTGGTTTGCGGAGAAATATGAGCTGATCAGGTTCAGCTGACCCGGGCACGCCATGTTTCAGGCTCCAGGGTTACGGCCTGTTCGATGGGCGGCTTCAGTCTGAACATGCGCGGCGCCTTGGCGATTTCGTAGAGCCGGTACAGGCGGAAATGGTCAGGCCGCTCCTGTGATAGCGCCAGTTCGTTGCGGGTCACGAAGAAGGGGGAGGTTCGCCCGCCGGCCGTCGCCTTCACCTCGATCAGCCGGTCGTTGCCGTGCCGGTCGAACGAGTGGATGTCGTAACCCGCGCCGTCGCCGTCTTCATCCGCCACCCAACGCACCTTCTTCGCGAGATCTGGCCGCTCAAGGGCGGTGAGCCGTCGTTGCTCAAAGTCGAAGACCAGCGCCTCTCCCGCCTTGCCGAGCGTTCGGTTCCTGAGGTCTCGCATCGTCGGATCGAACTTGCGGACAAGTCGCTCAAGGCCTTCCGGGCGCGGTTGTCTGGGCAGCGCAGGCGACGGCGGCTGCGCGTCTTCGAACAGGGCGGGCGCCTCCGCGACGACCGAGAACTCGGAGGCCGGCGTTCGGCGCGCCCAAGCCGGCAGGATGGCGTCGCCGGTCAGGATGTCCGGATGCCGGACCAGATATCGCTCGATCGTGCGGCCCAGAGCGTCCTGAAAGTTCGAGAAGGGCTTGTAGCCGTCGATGAAAGGCAGGCTGAGTTCGCGCAGCACGGCGGAGATGTTCATGTGCTTCCGCTCGATCGAGCCGGCTGTCCGCCCAATCCGCGCCTGCAGCGCCTTGTTGTGGTGGGATTTGATGTAGTGCCGTCCAGCGAGCTCATCGACGAGCATGGAGAAGTAGTCGGCGACAATCGCCTCCAGCTCATCCGCCTGCCAGTCGGTACCTACTTTGGATTGGTCTGCCATGCGCCCTGCCCATCCCAGGTTAGGCACAGGCGGCCAAGCGGCGCCAGGTGGTCGCCCGCATTTTTCAACCCTCTCCCCAAGGGAGAGGGAGGGGCCCGCGCTGCAGGCGTGGGAGGGAGTGAGGTCTCAGCATTCGGCGTCAGCCGCAGCCCTTGTCATCCCGGCCGACGCGAAGCGGAGAGCCGGGACGCTTCCCGTTCTTTCCGAACCCTCCCGGAAAGCGCACGGCGCTTATCCGGGAGCAGGCCGGCCCTCGACCGGCTGTCGCCCGGCTCAGCCCGGTCGGGCTGTCCGGGCGTGGATCATGGGAAAGGCGCCACCGTCCCGGCTCTCCGCTTCGCTTCGGCCGGGATGACAAGCGGGCCTTCTCCCCACACCCACACCCCCGGTCCGTCCTGCAAAAATACGCGAGAGTTCATGCTGAACCCGCGCATCGCGGCGTTCCAAGCCTCTGACGCCACTCACCCTTTCAGAAAACTCTCCCGCTGAGCCCGCCTGAGGTAGCCCCACCCGCATACTCTTCTCATCCCGTCGATGGGGAGGGCGTCGGATCCACGCTTCTCGACGACGGCGGGCTGTGGCCGAGCGATGAAGCCTGCGCGATGGAGAGTGCAGGGGGCCTTGAGGGCGGGGATGGATCCCGTCCGCCTGCTCGCCGCGCGTCCTCAGGAGCCGGGCCGATGACGATCCGTTCGTTACGTCCGCCCCGCGTCGGCGTCAGCAATGGCGCCGGCGGATGATCCGGCAAGGCCCTAAGCACAAGGCCGCCAGCCGGAGGGACGCGTGGAAAACGGCGACGCGGGACGTCGATCTCGTCGAAACGGTAAAACTACAAAACAGCACCGGGCGAGGCCCGGCGTCCCGCGCCCTTCCCATCACCGCTTCCGCGCGAAGCGGCGAAGACGCTTGCCTGAAAGTCGGAAGTGGAGGTTCACACCAAGGACACCAAGGAAGAAGAAGTCACAAAGGACACCAAGGCGCCGGTGCGCGATGGGCCAAATCCGGAGCGCTGTCAGCGAAGCTGAAGGATCGCTTCGCGATCAATTTTGATCCGCGAAGGCGAATGGCGCAGCCGCTCGAAAGACCCACCGCACCCTTGGTGTCCTTCGTGTCCTCCTTGGTGTCCTTGGTGTGAACCAGCACGGCCTGCCGCATCACCGGACCATCAGACCGACCGCTAATGAACATCCCCGCGCCCAAACGACCGACACCCCAGCCCCACACCCTCCCACCGACTGCGTCGGCGGGCCCCATCCTCTCCCAAGGGAGAGGGATTGAGCACGGTCCCCTACCGCTTGCGGAATCGCGTCGCCTCGGCCGCCATCTTCGCCCCCCAGTCGTCGCCCGGCTCGTCCGGTCCCGGCTCGGGCGCGAAGGGCAGCTCTCCCGCCGCGCCGCGCATGGCCAGCGCCAGCGGCAGGGCCCAGTGGCGGATCATGCGCAGGGGCTTGCGCTTGCTGTCCGTGACGTCCCAGCCCTCGGCCTCGAAGGCGTCGGTCAGGTCGAACCCCTCCAGCCGGTCGATCCCGTCCCAGTCGTCCGGCAGGGCGATGGCCTCGGCCTCCTCCGGCGTCAGACCGAAGACGGCCTTCGCCGCCTCGTCGATTTCGGGGAACTCATGGCGCTCGTCCGGGTCGGCCATGCGCGGCTTCATCAGCGCCTTCATCTCGAGGGCGTCGATACCGGGCAGGTCGATCAGGCGGCGCAGAGGGGCTTGGGTCATGGCGGCGGGTGTAGCGCAAAGCGGACGCCCCCGCATCCGCCTCCCGAACCCTCCGCCGATGATCCGTTGACCGAACCCCCCGCCGAAGCCGACCATCTCCTCCAGACCCTGAAAGAGCGCCCCATGCCCCCAGCCGTCAAACCGCCCCGTCTGGCCGTTCTGATCGACGCAGAGAACGCCTCCTCGCGCATCGCCGAGGCCCTGTTCACCGAGATCGCCACCCTCGGGGAGGCGTCCGCCCGACGCATCTACGGCGACTTCGCCAGTCCCCAGCTGGCGGGATGGACCCGGGTGCTGGCCCGCTTCGCCATCCAGCCCCAGCAGAATTTCGCCAACACCAAGGGCAAGAATTCCGGCGACATCGCCCTGGTCATCGATGGCATGGACCTGCTGCACTCCGGTCGGTTCGACGGCTTCTGTCTGGTCTCGTCGGACGCCGACTTCACCCGGCTGGCGTCGCGCATCCGGGAGGAGGGGATGGATGTCTACGGCTTCGGCGAGCAGAAGACGCCCGAGAGTTTCCGGCAGGCCTGCACCCGCTTCATCTATACCGAGAACCTGACCGCCCGCGCCGAGGCCGAGGACGTGGCGGAGCCCGCCGAGGCCAAGGCGCCGCGGGCCGTCGCCGGGCGCGGAAAGCCCGCCGAGGCGGCGCGGCTGATCGCCTCCGTCATTGCCGACATGGACGAGGACGGCGACGGCTGGGTCGCGGTCGGCGGAATCGGCAGCCGGCTGCGCAATGCGTACCCGGACTTCGACCAGCGATCCTACGGCCACACCAAGCTGTCGGACCTGATCCGCGCGACCGGGCGGTTCGAGGTCCAGACTGTGGGCGGCGCCCTGCGCGTCCGCGACAAGGCCTAGAAGGTCACCACCGTCCGCACGGCCTCGCCCGCGTGCAGCGCGTCGAAGGCGGCGTTGATGTCCTCCAGCCGGACCGTGCCGGTCAGCAGCCGGTCGACCGGCAGGCGGCCGTCGCGGAACAGCTGGATGTAGCGGGGGATGTCGCGCGACGGGATGGCGGTGCCGATATAGCTGCCCTTCAGGGTCCGCTCCTCGGCCACGAGGTTGACCACATTGACCGCCAGCGCCGCCTCGGGCGGGGGCAGGCCGGCGGTGACCGTGGTCCCGCCGCGCTTCGTCATCTTCCATGCGGCTTCGAGGGCGCGGACGGAGCCGGCCATTTCGAGAACCACATCGGCGCCGCCGCCGGTCAGGCTGCGCACCTGCTCGACCGCATCCGCATCGGCGGCGTTGACGGTCAGGACCGGGCCCAGCGACCGGGCCAGCGCCAGCTTGTCCTCCGACAGGTCCACCGCCACCACCGGGCTGGCGCCGCTGGCGAGGGCCCCCAGCACCGAGGCCAGGCCGACGCCGCCCAGACCGACCACAGCCACCGACTGTCCGGCCCGCACCTGCGCGGTGTTCACCACCGCGCCCACGCCGGTCAGCACAGCGCAGCCGAACAGGGCCGCATGCTCGAACGGCAGGTCCGCCGGAACCTTCACCAGCGACCGGCGCGAGACCACGGCCCGGTCGGCGAAGGCCGAGCAGCCGAGGTGGTGATGCAGGTCGCCGCCCTCGCCATGCAGCCGGGTTCCGCCGCCCAGCAACTCGCCCTTGCCGTTGGCCGCCGCGCCGGGCTCGCACAGGGCCGGACGTCCGCCGGCGCAGGGCTGGCAATGGCCGCAGCTGGGCATGAAGACCATGACCACGTGGTCGCCGGGGCTCAGGTCGTCGACGCCCGGTCCGACCGTCTCGACCACCCCCGCCGCCTCATGACCCAGCGCCATCGGCATGGGGCGGGGCCGGTCGCCGTTGATGACGCTGAGGTCCGAATGGCACAGGCCCGCCGCCTTCACCGCCACCAGCACCTCCCCGGCGCCCGGCGGGTCCAGCGTCACGGTCTCGATGGCCAGAGGCCGGCTGTCGGCATAGGGCCGCGCGGCCCCCATGGCGCGAAGGACGGCGGCGCGGGTCTGGATCGTGCTCATGGGAATGACGCTAGGCGCTTGACGCGGCGTCCGCCAAGTCCGACCGTCGATATCGGAAGCAGGCGCAGACCCGCTCCAATGGGACGAAACCACCAGCCCCGCTCCCGCAGCGAGGCGCCGCCGCCGGGCGACAGCGCACCCTTCGCGCTCAAGCAGCGAGCGACCGCGTCGCGAGCGATAGCGCACAAAGGGAGACTTTATGACCGGCACCATCGAACGCACGAAGCGCGGCGACTATCGTCGCTTCCAGCAGATCTCGACCCGCTGGATGGACAACGACGTCTACGGCCACGTGAACAACGTCGTCTACTATTCGTGGTTCGACACGGCGGTGAACCGGTTGCTGGTGGTCAATGGCGTGCTGGACATCCACGAGGGCAAGACCATCGGTCTGGTGGCCGAGACGGGCTGCCGCTACTTCTCGCCGACGGCCTTCCCGGACGAGATCGAGGCGGGCGTCCGCGTCGCCCACGTGGGCACCAGTTCGGTCCGCTACGAGATCGCCCTGTTCCGCAACAACGAGCAGGACGCCGCCGCCGTCGGCTATTTCGTCCACGTCTACGTCGACCGCGAGACCAAGCGGCCCGTGTCGGTGGACGAGAAGATGCGCGGGTTCCTGGAGAGCCTGAAGAGCTGACGCTCTTCCGCCGTCAGTCGTCCAGGCGGCCCATCAGGGCCAGGGCGCCGATCGCCGTCAGGGCGCCCAGCACGAAGGCGCCGATGACGGCGCCGGTGGCGACGGCGGTGGGAACGGTGACGGGGCGGGCCTCGTACCACTCGACGATGTCGGCCTCATGCAGGTCTTCGTCGTGGTAGCCTTCGGCGGCGTAGATGGCGTCTTCGGCGGTCATAGGGGGGCTCCGTCTTCTGATCGGCAAAATGCCTGTAAAGCTCTACCGGTTCCTGAACCGTGACACCGTGTCCGCCATCGGCTAGATCGCGGCACCGACATTTTCGCCGCGGCCGCGCCGCGAGCGTCAGCGCACTACGTACCCAGAGACAAATTCATGGCCGGCCATTCCAAGTTCAAGAACATCATGCACCGCAAGGGCCGCGCCGATGCCGCCCGGTCCAAGCTGTTCTCCAAGCTGTCGCGCGACATCACCGTCGCCGCCAAGTCGGGCATGCCTGACCCGGCCATGAACCCGCGCCTGCGTCTGGCCGTGAACAACGCCAAGGCCGAAAGCCTGCCCAAGGACGTCATCCAGCGCGCCATCAACAAGGCCTCGTCGGGCGACGTCGATACGATGGAGGAGGTCCGCTACGAGGGCCGCGGCCCGGGCGGCGTCGGCATCATCGTCGAGGCCCTGACCGACAACCGCAACCGCGCCGCCTCCAACATCGGCACCGCCTTCAAGAAGAACGGCGGGGCGCTGGGCGAAATGAACTCGGTCGCCTTCATGTGGGATAAGGTCGGCCAGATCATCTACAAGGCCGAGGCCGGCACCGAGGACGAGGTGATGGAGGCCGCGATCGAGGCCGGCGCCTCGGACGTCGAGAGCGATCTGGTCAAGCCGGACATCTACGAGGACGCGCCGGGCCACACCATCTGGACCGCCTATGAGGATCTGAACGAGGTGGCCGAGGCCATGTCCAAGGTGCTGGGCGACCCGAAGTCGACCGCCATCGTCTGGCGGCCCCAGTCGGACGTGCCGGTCACCGGCGAGGCCGTCGGCACCCTGTTCAAGCTGCTCGACGCGCTGGACGCCGAGGATGATGTCCAGAACGTCTATTCGAACGAGGACATCTCGGACGAAGACGCGGCCAAGTACGCGGGCTGACCGGATGACGGGCGCGGGGGGCTTCGTCACCCTGGCGGCGGTCGCGGTCGTTGCGGTCCTGTCCGGCGGAGAGGCTGCGGCGCAGGACGCTCCGGGCATTGTGTCGCTGGACTGCGGCGTCAGCCCCGAAGGCCGGGTGGGGCCGTGCACCGTGGTGTCCGAGCCTGCCGGGGGCGGCTATGGCGAGATCGCGCTGTCGAGGGCGGCCTCGGCGCGCCTCGTTGTCCCGCCGGAAGGCATTCCCGCCGGCGCGACCGTGCAGTTCGAAACCCGTGTCGAGGCGCCTGTGCCCGAAGGCCTGCGGGCCAGTGAAGCCGACCCCCGGCCCGGGGTGATCACGGACCCCCGGTGGGACATCGCCCCCGTGATCGAGTTCCCGACGCGGGCGTCGCAGCGGGGCATCGAGTCGGGTCAGGCCCGGGCCCGTTGCGTCGTCGCTCCTGACGGCGCTCTGACCGGCTGTGTGGTGCTGTCCGAGCATCCGGTCGGCGCGGACTTCGGCGCCGCGGTCCTGTCCGCCGCCTCGACGGCGCGACTGTCGCCCGCCAGCGTGGCCTCGGCGCGTCCGGGCGCGATTGTCGAGATCAACTCGACCTTCCGCCTCGCGCAGGAGACGGCTCAGAGCGCCAGATAGGGCGACTCCTCCTCCAGCCAGCCCGAGGCGTGGCTGACCGGACGGCCGGGGCGACGCAGGCGTCTCAGGCCGTGCAGGGCGTCGGTCAGGTCCATCAGCTGTTCGTCGGACAGTTCCACGGCGGCGCGGATGACCTCGGCCCTCAGGGCGGCGAAGTCGTCCGGCGCCAGTCGGCGGTCGGGGTATCGGGCCATGACGGTCTCCTAGAATCTGGCCGACACTGCGAAGCCGAACCGGGTGCGTCCGCCGTCGGGTCGTGGATCGTCCACGGCGCGGGCGCCCTCCAGTTCGATCATCACCCGGTCGGCGATGGCGATGCGGACCCCGGCCCCGGCGGACATCAGGGTCTCGGTCTGTTCGGTCAGCGGGCCGCGCGCATTGACCCGCACCTCGCCGCCGTCGGCAAAGGCGTAGACCTCGCTGCCCGCGAAGGGGCGGGGCGTGAAGCCGGGCCTCCACGCCGTTTCGATCTTGGCGCCATAGCCGCTGTCGCCGACCAGAAGTCCCGAGCCGAAGCCCCGGCCGAAGTCCGTTCCGCCCAGGCTAAACAGCTCCGCCGTCGGGGCGCGATCCTCTGAATACTGCATGGCCAGGGCGCCGCTGACCCGCACGCTCCGGCCGAAGGCGCGGGCGGCGTCGATCCGGCCGTTGACCTTGGTGAAGTCCGCCTCCGCCGACGGATCCACCTCGGCGCCCAGCCCGTCGAGGCCCCGGCTGAGGGTCAGGCTGGCGTTCAGCGAAGACCGGGGGCTGGTCAGGCCATAGGCCGCCGAGCCGCGCAGGGCCCGAACCTTCTCGGTCGCGACCAGATTGCCGAACACGGCGTTGTCGCTGTTCAGTCCATCCAGTCCGGCGCTGAGCACCAGATTGCGGCGATAGCTGCGGATCATCGGCCAGCTGACGACCCCGCCGAACGAGGTGGCGTCGCCGTCCAGCCCGTCGACGCGGGTGCGCAGGCGCCCGGCGCTCAGGGTCACGGCCATGCCGTCGCCCCCCAGCGGCTGCCGGTGCGACAGGCTCAGATACTGGAACCGTTCCGGGTCGGTCGGCACGGTCAGGGCCAGCCGGGTCTGGTCGCCCATGCGGAACCCGCCGTTCTGGGTGATCGCGGCGGTGAACTGGGTCCGGCCCAGCGCCTGTGATCCGCGATTGTTGATGTCGGTCTCGAACACCCAGCGCGAGAAATCGACGTTGAAGCCCAGGTCGACCGCGCCGGGCGTCGCCGACGGCACGCTCTCCAGGGTCGTCTTCGCGCCGGGGATGTCGGCGATCAGCGACAGGTAGCGCTCCGATGTCTCGCGGGTCAGCGGCGCCTCGGCGGCCAGGCGTCCGGCATACTGGCGCAGCAACTCCACATCGGGGTCGATGTCTCCATAGATGGCGACGCGGCCGATCCTTCCGGGCGCGGCCGTGATGCGGACGATGCCGGAGGCGGATTCCCGCGTGTCGATGGCGACAATGGGCAGGGCGGCGTGCTGGCCCAGGGCCCCGCTGACCGCCGCCCGCAGCCTGGCCAGACCATTCAGGTCCAGCGTCTCTCCGATGAACGGCTCCACCGCGCGGCGGATGTCCTCCTCAACGGCGGGCGCGGTCCGGATGTCGACGGCGCGCAGCACGAAGGGTGCGATGGGCGCTTCCGCCGACGCCGCCTCGGGCGACAGGGGCGCGCGCTCCGACGCATCGGGCAGGGGCGCGGCGCGATCCAGTCGACCTCGGTCAACGATCAGTCCGTCCTGCGGGCCACCGGCCGGCGTCGTCATCGTCAGGGCGGCCAGCAGGGCGGGCGCGATCATTCAGTCTTCCTTGTTCAGGGGCGGGGAAGGCGGGCGACGTCTCTCGGCGTCGCCCGCCGGTCCTTCAGCTGCCGGTCCGCTAGTTTCCGGGACGGCGCAGGCCGCCCAGAAGGCCGCCGACGGTTCCGGTCACGCCACCCAGCGCGCCGGTGGCGCCGGCGCCCGTGCCAGAGCCGGTCGCGCCGCCCAGGACGCCGCCGACCGTGCCGGTCACCCCGGTGACCAGTCCGCCGACCGGATTGGCCCCGCCGGCGACCGCGCCGCCGTTGACGCCCAGTCCGAGCGGCTGGCCGTTCGACAGGACGTTGCCGGTGACCGCCGTGCCCGAGGCGCTGCCCGAGGACAGGACGTTCAGGTCGATCGCCGGATTTCCGCTGCCCGAACCGATCAGCTGGTTGCCGCCGACCGTGACGCCCAGCAGGCCGTTGGCCTGACCGCTCGCATTGCCGACCGCGGTGGTCGGCGTTCCGGTCGAGACCGTGGCCACCGAGCCGCCCGACAGGACGCCGACCGTGGCGACGCTGCCCGTCTGCTGGGTCGGGGACAGGACGCTGACGCCCAGCGGGCCGCCGTCTCCATTCGCGCCCAGGATGGTGCGGTCGCCGACGCTCACCCGGCCCAGCCCGTCGGTCAGGTCGTTCAGGCCGGTGGTCTCGCCGAGATCGGCCAGACCAGGCAGGCCGGGCGAGCCGGGGGCGCCGGGCTGACCGGGCGCGCCGGGCTCTCCGGGTTCGCCCGGGGCGCCTGCCGCGCCGTCAGCGCCGAAGCCGCCGCCGCCCGCCAGTGAATAGGTCCGGCTTCCGCTGCACGCGGTCATCATCAGGGCCGCCGCTGCAATCCCGCAGCAGATCAATGCCTTGCTGGTTCCTTTGGTTGTGTCACGCATGGGTCTCTCCTTCCACGAGCCGAAAAGAAGAGCGGCGTAATGTTGTTCCCACCGCGATTTCAGTAATCACGGGTTTGTCATGAGGTTCATATTTCGTTAGTTTGTCATTAACTTTGTGCGGCCCGTAAAAACAACAACAACGTCTGCTTTTCAGAAATTTTCAGATATTGCCGTTAACTACGTGACGATTACTCAGGAATCTTACGTGGGGCGAAAATCGGGCAAAATCCGCGCCGCGCGTTGGATCTGCCCGTCTGATCGCACCCCGGCGGGGACGGCGTTGCAATAAGCGCTCGGGGCCGTCAGATGGGATGGGTCAGATCGGGCGGGGAGACGACATGAGCCACTACGAGGAGACCGCGCCGGCAAGCGACCGGGCGGACAGGATCAGGGTCTGGCTCGTCGGCCTCACGCTGGCCGTCGCCGGCGGGGTGTCGCTGATCCATCTGATCGGGGAGTACCGCGCGGCGACGCCCTGGCGCGAAGCGCGCGCCGCCGAATACGCCCGCGAGCGCGAGGCGCGCGAAAAGGCCGAGGCCGAAGCCGCGGCTCCGGAATCGCCGCCCGCGCCGGTGCAGGGGCCTGTTGAATGGACGGTCGAGCCGGTATGGCCCCGACTGACGACGGAAAGCCTGCCCGAGGGCGTCGAAAAGGTCGCCGTCCGCTTCGATTGCAAGCTGGATCAGCAGGGCGTGCTCTCGGACTGCAAGGGGACCGAGACGCCTGCCGGAACCGGTCTTTCAGATCGCCTGTCGCCCGCCCTGGTTCCGGCCCGGATGAAGCCGCTACTGGTGGACGACCGTCCCGTCCGCAGCACCGTCAACTTCACCATCGAGTTCTCGACGGGGCGGGATGAGGCCGCGCCGCCGCCGCCTCCTGTCCCCACGCCCGCGGCCTGAGCCGGAACCGCTACGCTCGCCTTCCGTTGGTCGGGCATGACCCTCAATGAGTTGCCCGGCTTCACCCTGCCCCTGCTCGCCGCCGTTCTGGCGGGCGGGCTGATAGGGTTCGAGCGGGAGTGGCGCGGGCGGGCCGCGGGGTTCCGCACGCACATCCTCGTCTGCCTCGCCTCGGCCCTGCTGATGGAACTGGCCGTGACGCAGGCGGCCTGGCGGTTCATGCCGGTCGAGGGGGCGCAGGTCATCGCCGATCCCGCCCGTCTGGCCCACGGCGTCCTGACCGGCATCGGCTTCCTCTGCGCCGGGGTGATCTTCCGCGCCGGCTTCTCGATCCACGGCCTGACCACGGCGGCGTCCTTGTGGATCACCTCGGCCATCGGCCTGCTGTTCGGCGCGGGCCTGTTCCTGCTCGGCGCGACGGGAACTGTGCTGACCGTGTTGATCCTTGTCGCCCTGCGTCTGGTCAGCCGCCGTCTGCCGCAACAGGCGGTGGTGGACGCCGAGATCGTCTGGCGGCGTGACGCCGTCGGGGCCGAGGACCGGATCGAGGCCGCGCTGGCCGGGCTGCACCGCTCCGCGAAGGCCGACCGGTTCGAACTGATCGACGACGGCGCGAAGCTGCGCCGCAGCTTCCGCTTCCGCATCGAGGGCGAGCCCGCGCTCAAGGCCCTCGGCGCTCGCCTGCGCGGCATTGACGGCGTGGTCGGCTATTCGCTGGATCCCCGCGACGACTGACCGCTCAGGTGCAGAAGGCGACGGCGGCGTCCACGAACACCGCCAGCCCGTTCCGGCTCCACAGCCACAGGCCCAGCCCCGCCAGCAGGGCGACGCCGGCGCCGATCAGCAGCTTGCGGGTCATTCCGCCGGAACCTGTTCAGGCCGGACCAGCGGCGCCTCACGGATCGGCAGATTGGCCGCCGCCGCCAGCAGGCCCAGTCCGATGGAGACCAGCCAGATCAGCAGGTAGGAGCCGGTCGCGTCGAAGGCCGCGCCCGCCAGCCAGGCGCCGAGGAAGGCTCCGACCTGATGGCTCAGGAACACGATCCCGCCCAGGGCCGACAGGTGCCTCAGTCCATAGATCTGCGCCACCAGCCCGTTGGTCAGCGGCACGGTCCCCAGCCACAGGAAGCCGAAGGTCGCGGCGAAGACCAGCACGCTGACCGGGGTGATCGGCAGCAGCAGGAAGATGACGATGGTCACGGCACGCAACGCATAGAGCAGGGCCAGCAGTCCCTTCTTCGACCGCTTCGAGCCCCAGGCGCCCCACAGCCATGATCCGGCGATGTTGAACAGGCCGATCAGCGCCAGCGACCAGGCGCCGACCTCCGCGGGCAGGCCCTGATCACGGATATAGGAGGGCAGGTGGGTGCCGACGAAGGCGATGTGGAAGCCGCAGACGAAGAAGCCCGCGTTCAGCAGCCAGAAGGACCGGTCTCCGAACGCCTCCTTCAGCGCCTGACCGATCGGCGGGCCGTCCTGCTCGCTGATGGAGGCCGGCGGCTTGCCCGCCACGCCCAGCGCCAGCGGGACGATCAGGGCGACCAGCCCGCCCATGACGATCAGGGTCCAACGCCAGTCCAGCGCGTCCAGCAGCCCCTGCGCGGCGGGCACCACCAGAAACTGCCCGAACGATCCGCCCGCCGTGACGATGCCGAAGGCCAGCGTCCGCTTGTCCGCCGGCACGATCTTTCCGACCGCGCCCAGAATGACCGTGAAGGTACAGCCCGCCATGGCCAGCCCGACCAGCGCCCCGAAGCCGATGGCCAGCCCCACGGCGTTCGCCGCCGTCGCCGCCACGATCAGGCCGATGACATAGACCGCCGCGCCGACCACGGCGACCTTGCCCGCACCATGCCGGTCTGCCCACGCCCCGACGAAGGGCTGCAGCAGGCCGAACAGCAGGTTCTGCCCCGCAACGATCAGGCCGAAGGTCTGGCGGTCTACCTGCAGCTCCAGCCCCAGCGGGCCGAGGAACAGGCCGAATGACTGCCGCACGCCCATCGACAGGGTCACGATCACCGCCCCGGTCAGGATCATGATCCAGACCCGGGTCGACAGCTTGGACGAGATGGCCTCAGACATGGGTCTCGACCTCCTTCAGCAGGGCGATCAGGGCGGCTTCGCGCTCGCCCAAGGTTTCGGACACCTTCGCCTGCGCCGCCCGCCAGTGGGGCAGGGCGTCGTTCAGCTTCTCGAGGCCCGCGGGCGTCAGGGCGAACCGCTGGCCGCGCGCGCCTTTGTCCGTCGCCGCCCCGACCCAGCCCTTCTTCACCAGTGGCTGCAAGGTCCGCCACAGGGCGCTCTTCTCATGCGCCGTCGCCTCGGCCAGCTCGACCAGCGTCGGCCGTTCCATCCGCGACAGTGTCCGCAGAACCGAGAACTGGGTCACGGTGATCCCCACCGGCGCCAGCGCCTCGTCATACAGCCGCGTCAGGGCGCGGGAAGTGCGGCGCAGGCGACCGCAGATGCAGGGGGTCATGTCCATTGCATATGCAAAACACAGCGGCGTTGCATATGCAATACAACTTGCGTCCATCCGGTCATTGTCCGTTAGGCATCTCTCGGGCAAAAGGGAACGGATGGCGAACGAAGCGACTCGGATCATCGGGCTGGACCCCGGCCTCAGACGCACCGGATGGGGCGTGATTTCCGCCGAGGGCTCGCGCCTGCGCTGGATCGCCCATGGCGTGGTCACCCCGCCCGAGACCGCCCCCTTCGCCGAGCGCCTGCTGCATCTGCTGGACGCCGTCACCGCCCTGTGCGGCGACTACGGCTGCGAGGAGGCGGCGGTGGAAGAGGTGTTCGTCAACGTGAATCCGTCCTCGACGCTGAAGCTGGGCCACGCCCGCGCCGCCGTCATGCTGGCCCCGGCCAAATGCGGCCTGCCGGTCGCGGAATATTCGCCCAATCTGATCAAGAAGGCGGTGGTCGGCGCCGGCCACGCCGACAAGGGCCAGATCGCCTTCATGGTGAAGCGCCTCCTGCCGACCTCGGGCGACGCCAAGGCCGACGCCGCCGACGCCCTGGCCGTCGCCATCACCCATGCCCAGCTGCGCAAGCGGGCCCTGCTTGAGACCCTGCGAGGCGCGGCATGATCGGTCGTCTGCGCGGCGTTCTGGCCGAGGTCGAACAGGATCACTGCCTGCTGGACTGCATGGGCGTCGGCTATGTCGTGGCCTGTGGC
Organism: Brevundimonas sp. GCM10030266; assembly: GCF_042666595.1. Classification (NCBI taxonomy): domain Bacteria; kingdom Pseudomonadati; phylum Pseudomonadota; class Alphaproteobacteria; order Caulobacterales; family Caulobacteraceae; genus Brevundimonas; species Brevundimonas sp. GCM10030266. Next base: position 154,223 of record NZ_JBHTCY010000001.1, on the reverse strand, counting down.
GCGCGGACGCTGGGCCGTCTCCCGGCGCCCGGCGACGAGGCGACCCTGCACATCCATTCGCAGTGGAGCGAGGACGCCGGTCCGCGCCTCTACGGCTTCCTGACCCGCGACGAGCGCCGGGCCTTCACCACCATGCTGGCCATCCAGGGCGTCGGCCCCAAGGCGGCGCTGGGCGTTCTCGACGTCCTGCCGCCGGGCGAGCTGGCCTCGGCGGTCGCGCGTGAGGACAAGGCCGCGGTCGCCCGCGCCAACGGCGTCGGCCCCAAGCTGGCCCTGCGCATCGTCACCGAGCTGAAGGGCAAGTCGCTGGGCGAGGCCTCCTTCACCCCGACCGCGCCCGGCGTCCATGTCGAGGCCGCCGTCGCCGTCCCGATCCCCAGCCTGACCGGCGAGGCTGTCTCGGCCCTGCTCGGCCTCGGCGTCGCCGAGATCAACGCCCGCCGCGCCGTCGATCAGGCCCTGATCCGGCTGGGCGAGGAGGCGGACCTGTCGGCTGTCATCCGCGCGGCCCTGCAGGAGCTGGGGCGTTGATGTCTCGATTCCGCTCATCCCGGCGAAAGCCGGGACCCAGTGTTTTGGGTGATGGTGAGCCGAAGAGCGTGCATCGTACCGTCGTCCTGAAGCGCCGGAGCCTTGCTGGACAGAACTGGGTCCCGGCTTTCGCCGGGATGAGCGGGTGTGTGCATGACTGACGAAAGACTGGTGGACCCGTCAGCCGCCCCCGGCGAAGCCTACGACCGCGCCCTGCGCCCCCAGACCCTGTCCGAGTTCGTCGGGCAGGAGCAGGCCAAGGGCAATCTGCAGGTCTTCATCAACGCCGCGCGCGGGCGTCAGGAAGCGCTGGACCACGTCCTGCTGTTCGGCCCTCCGGGCCTCGGCAAGACCACCCTGGCACAGATCGTGTCGCGCGAGCTGGGTGTCGGCTTCCGCGCCACCTCCGGCCCCATCCTCGCCAAGCCCGGCGACCTCGCGGCCATCCTGACCAATCTCGAACCGCGCGACGTGCTGTTCATCGACGAGATCCACCGCCTCAGCCCGCAGGTGGAGGAGATCCTCTATCCGGCGATGGAGGATCACGTTCTCGACCTGATCATCGGCGAAGGCCCCTCGGCGCGCTCGGTCCGCATTGATCTGGCGCCCTTTACGCTGGTCGGCGCCACCACCCGCGCGGGCTTGCTGGCCACCCCGCTGCGCGACCGTTTCGGCATTCCGCTCAGGCTCGAATTCTACACCCCGCAGGAGCTGACCCGCGTGGTCATCGGCACGGCGCGCAAGATGGGCGCGGCCATCACCGAGGACGGCGCCTTCGAGGTCGCCTCTCGCTCACGCGGCACCCCCCGCATCGCCGGTCGCCTGCTGCGCCGGGTGCGCGACTTCGCCGACGCCGAGGGCGCGCCGGCCATCGACAAGTTGGTCGCCGCCCGCGCCCTGGCCCGGCTCGAGATCGACGAGGTCGGCCTCGATTCCAATGACCGCCGCTTCCTCAAGGCCCTGATCGAGAACTATGGCGGCGGCCCGGTCGGCATGGACACCCTCGCGGCGGCCATCGCCGAGGCGCGCGACGCGGTCGAGGACGTGATCGAGCCCTATCTGCTCCAGCAGGGCTTCATCCAGCGCACGCCCCGCGGCCGCATGGCCTGCGCCCGCGCCTACAGTCATCTCGGTCTGTCGGAGCCGCCGAAGGTTCCGCCCGTAACCGGCGCGCCCGGCGACCTGTTCGGCGGCAAGTGAGTCTGCTCGACCTCATCCTCGGCAAGGGCGGACAGATCGTCACCGCGCTGACGCCCGCCGAATGCCATGCGCGCCTGTCCGCCGTGATCGGCCCGGACTTTGACTACACAGACGGCCCGGATATCCGGGGCCACATCACCCCCGATGGCGGTGTCCTGCGTCAGCGGTCGGCCCGGGGCAATGATCTTCGCAGCGAGTTCAGCTTCAGTGTCCGGGCGACCGATACGGGCTCACGGATCGTCTGGCGCGCCGGGATGAGCTGGTTCATCTGGATCTTTTCGGCCGTCTGGCTGTGCGGTGTGCTCGCCATCGGCGGCCCGGCCGCCTGGAACGGCCTGTCGACGGGGAGGTATGGCCATGCGCTCGCCCTCTTCGCCGTGCTCGCCCTCTTCTGCTTCACGGTCCTCGTCGGCCGGATCATGGCGAGAGCCGGTGGAGACGAGATGGCCCGCTTCGTCACCCGCACCATCGACGGCCGGATGGTCAGCTGAGGGTTCACCTCCGCGCCGAACCCCGGCATGGTCGCGCCGAGGAGGGCCGCATGGCGAAACGGACAATCCGGACTGAACGTCTGATCATCGTGCTGGGCGGCGCGATCGTGCTGCTCGGCCTGCTGATCCTGTGGCTGGTCAGCCGCAACGCCTTTGGCCATCAGGAGCCGACGCCGGAACAGCGCGCCCAGACCCAGGTCCACGCCCTCGTCGGCAAGAAGGCCCGTGTCACCTATACCGAGACCGGGCGTCGCCGCGCCGTCTGCGGCTACCTGCGCAACGGAAACGAGGTCGTCGCCTTCGTCTCGCGCCCCAATCGCCTGATGCTGGAGACCGATCCGCTGAAGATCGAGTTCGAGCAGAACCAGTCGGACCTCTGTCCCGGCTTCCTCAAACGCCGGGGAGACCTGCCGCAATGACCGACCGTCCCACCGCCGGCCGCTTCGAGGGCCGCGAGCATCGCCTGCCGGTGCGCGTCTATTACGAGGACACCGACTTCACCGGTCTGGTCTATCACGCCAACTACGTCCGCTATTTCGAGCGCGGGCGGTCGGACTGCCTGCGTCTGATGGGCATCGGTCACGCCGAGCTGCTGGACCACGACCAGCCGATGGCCTTCGTCGTCTCGAAGATGGCGCTGACCTTCCTCAAGCCCGCCCGCATCGACGACGAACTGGTCGTCCGCACCTGGTACGACGCCGCCAAGGGGCCGCGCCTGCTGATCACCCAGGAGGTCGCGCGCGGCGACGACGCCCTGTGCCGGGCCGAGGTCGAGGTCGTCTGCATCCACATGGACGGCCGCCCGCGTCGTCCGACAAAGGCCCTGATCGAAAAGGTCAGCCCGTGGCTGGCCGCGAAGACTCCTGCTGATGCGAAGGATTGAACCGATGAACCAGAGCGGAATGGGCGTTGGCGCCGTGCTCACCCTCTTCATCCTGCTGGCCTTGCTCGTCGGCGGCGGCCTCGTCGGCTGTCCGCACTACAAGATCTGGGAGCGCAAGATGGCCGGTCAGGCCGAGCTGCAGTACCAGCAGGGCGCCCGTCAGGCCCTGATCGCCCAGGCCAGGGCCGAGGACGAGGCCGCCATCAGCCGCGCCGAGGCCGCCACCCGCCGGGTGCGCGGCTGGGCCGACGCCGCCAAACGCGGCTGCGCCGACCTGAACCGCGCCGGCGACCGGGCCTGCGAGGACCAGCTGCTGCGCGACGCCGCCACCTATTCCATCGCCAAGGAAGGCCACGAAGGCGTGATCATCAGCGTCGGCGCCCCGGTCTCGGTCGCGGTCCAGCCGAACACGCCGCGCCGCCCGGAGTAGCCTGTTGCTCCGGCGTCTGAACGATAGCGAACCTGTCATGTGCACAAGCGTGACCGTGCCGCTACACGACGCTAAACCGGCCTGACGAGACCTGACTCGCCACAGAACCGCCACGCCCGTCCGGTGCACAGGGACGGATACGGAAGGACGCCTGAATGACTATCGCCGCCGAAGCCTCTTCGATGTTGAACCCCGTCGAACTGTTCCTGCGGGCCGACTATGTGGTGAAGGCCGTCATGGTCGGTCTGGCCGTCGCCTCGGTCTGGTCGTGGGCGGTCATCATCAGCAAGGCCCTCGGCTTCGCCTCGCTGAACAGCCAGGCCAACGCCTTCGAACAGGCGGTCGGGTCCGGGCGCTCGCTTGAGGAAATCGCGGCCCAGGCGGGACCGGCTCCGGCCCATCCCCTGCCGCGCATGCTGGTCATCGCCCTCAGCGACTGGCGCGAGGCCCGCACCCGCGGCCTGACCAGCGAGGCCCAGGCCAACCTGCTGATGTCGCGCATCGACCGCGCCCTCGACAGCCTGATCGCCCGTGAGGGCCAGCGCGTCGAGAATGGTCTGGGCGTCTTGTCGGTGGTCGCCACCTCCTCGCCCTTCATCGGCCTGTTCGGCACGGTGTGGGGGATCATGAACGCCTTCGGCGCCATCGCCTCGGCCGGCAACACCAATCTGACGACCGTGGCCCCGGCCATTTCGGAGGCCCTGTTCGCCACCGCCATCGGCCTGTTCGCCGCCATCCCGGCCTATATCGCCTACAACAAATTCTCGATCGACGCGGGCAAGTTCACCGGCCGTCTGGAGAGCTTCGCCGACGACCTGCAGGCCGCCGTGGCCCGCCGTCTGGGCTCGGCGCCCGCCGCTGACACCCGCCGGGAGGTCTGAGCATGGCGATGGGAGGAGGAGGCGGCGGCGGACACGTTCGCGGTCGTCGTCGGGCGCGCAAGCGTCCGCTCAGCGAAATCAACGTCACCCCGCTGGTCGACGTCATGCTGGTGCTGCTGATCATCTTCATGATCTCGGCGCCCCTGCTGACGACCGGCGTTGAGGTGGAGCTGCCCAAGACCGAGGCCAGTTCGGTGGACACCACCAGCGAGCCGGTGACGGTGGCCATCCAGCAGAACGGCGAGATCTTCGTCGGCGAAAATCAGGTGCGCTGGGAAGATCTGGTCCCGACGGTGGCCCGCGAAGGCGGCGCCGACGCGCGCGAGAAGCCGATCTTCATCCGCGCCGACGGCCGCGCGCCCTATCAGGCCGTGGCCCGCGTCATGGCCCGCCTGTCGTCGGAAGGCTTCGCCAAGCTGAACCTCATCACCGACACCAGCGCGTCTCCCGAGGGCTGACGGCGTGGAGCGTCCCGGCCCCGCCCTGATCGGATCGCTCGCGATTCACGCCGGCATCGCCGGGGTGATCGCGTGGTCGCTGCTGTTCGCCCCTCCGCCAAAGTCGGTGGAGATCCGCAACGCCGTGCCGGTGCAGGTCGTCTCGGATGTCGAGGTGTTGGGCGCCGCCCCGCTGAACCCCAGCGAGGAACTGATCGAGGAAACCAACACCGCGCCGATGGAATCGCTGCCCGAGCCCACGCCGCCCGAGCCGACCCCCACGCCGCCGACGCCCGCGCCGACCCCGCGTCCAACCCCGCCGCCGCGTCCCACGCCCCAGCCGACGCCGCCCCGGCCCCAGCCTCAACCGCCGCGCTCGCAACCCACGCCGCCGCGCGCCCAGCCGACGCCGCCCCGCCCGCCCTCGCGCCCGCCCGCGGAACGCCCCCAGCCCGGCTTCAACCCGGACGCCAACGCCGGCGCCCTGCGCCCCAGCCCCAACACCGGCCGTCGTCCCCCGGCGACCGGCGGCGGCGCCACCGGCAACGCGCCCCGCACCCTCGGCCGCGCTTCGCTGCAGGCGTTGGCGGGCCAGATTCAGAACAACTGGGATGTGCCCTGCGACCTGCCCGGCGGCCGCGACGCGACCATCGCCGTGCGGCTGACGCTTGACGAACGCGGTCGCCTCGTGGGCCCGGCGCGCGCGACCCATTCGAACCGGGCCATCGCCGACGGCGTTGAGAGAGCGATCCGGGCCTCCGTGCCGTTCGACATGCCCCCCGACTACGAGCAGATGGAAATCAACATGTCGTTCCGGACCGCCACGATGTGCGCGAACCGCTGATGGAAACTGACTGTCAGGCTTTCGGGCCTGAAAGTCGCCTCAATCACACCCAAGCTGGCTCCGGTGACAGGCCGGGGCCAGACTGGTCCCAAACCGACCCGACCTGGAGGTCTCGATGCGTTTGAAAGTTCTGATGGTTTCGGCTGCAGCCCTCGCGGCCTGCCTGCCGGGCGTGGTCGCGGCCCAGGCCCCGCAATCCCAGGAGCCGGACGTCATCGTCGATCAGGGCCGCATCCGCGCCTTCCAGATCGCCGTCGCCAATTTCAGCGGCCAGTACGGCTCCGAACTGTCCGGCGTGATCCGCTCCGACCTGCGTCGCACCGGCTATTTCGAGCCGCTCGATCCAGCCTCCTTCGTCGAGACCGGCCTGACGCTGGCCAATGCGCCCAACTTCCCGCAGTGGACCTCCATCGGGGCGCAGGCGGTGCTGTACGGCTCGGTCACCCCGCGCTCGGACGGCCGCAACGACTTCGGCTTCCGCCTCTACGACCCGTACCGCCAGTGCCAGCTGGTCTCGTACCAGTTCACCGCCACGCCCGAGCAATGGCGCCGGATCGGGCACAAGATCGCCGACATGGTCTATTCCCGCATGACCGGCGAAAGCGGCCTGTTCGACAGCCGCGTGATCTTCGTCGCGGAAAGCGGCACCCAACTGAACCGCGTCTCGCGCCTCGCGATCTCCGATCAGGACGGCGTCAATCCGGAGTTCCTGACCACCGGCGAAGAGGTGATCATGTCGCCCCGCTTCTCGCTCAGTGATCCGAACGAGATCACCTATGTGGGGCTCGGCAAGGATTACAGCCGCATCTACCTGCTCAATCTGCAGACCCAGCGCCGCGAAAGCCTGGGCGAGTTCGACGGCCAGGTGCTGGCGCCGCGGTTCTCGAACGACGGCACGAAGATGGCCTTCTCGATTATCCGCAATGGCAACACCGACGTCTATGTGATGGACCTGGCCAGCCGTCAGGTGCGCCGCCTGACCAACGATCCGGGCATCGACACCTCGCCGTCGTTCAGCCCGGACAACAGCCAGATCGTCTTCACCTCGGACCGGTCGGGCAGCGCCCGCCTCTACACCATGCGCGCCGACGGTTCGGGCCAGCGCCCGATCTCGCGCGGCGGCGGCATCTACACCGCCCCCAGCTGGAGCCCGCGCGGCGACCTGATCGCCTTCACCAAACAGGGCGGCGGCCGCTTCTCGACCGGCGTCATGAACACCGACGGCTCGGGCGAGCGCATCCTGTCGTCCAGCTATTTCGAGGAAGGCCCGTCCTGGGCGCCGAACGGCCGCTACATCATGTTCGCCCGCCAGAGCCCCGGCGGCGACACCCGCCTGTGGACGGTCGACCTGTCCGGTCGGGTGGTGAACCAGTCCGGGTACAACGGGCGCGGCACCGATCCGTCGTGGTCGCCCCTGCTGGACGACGCGCCCGTCCGCCCCGGCTCGGGCGGTCCGGACGCCTGTCCGAACTAGGGCGCCCGACCCCAAGCGGAGCCTTTGGCTTCAATCCCGCGTTATCGTGATTGGCCAAGCCGCTGGTGCGACATTAACGACCATATACAGCAAAGCTAAATCGGGGCGCAGGCCCCGGCGCCCACAGGAGACGATCCAGATGATCAAGACCACGACCCTCGTTCGCCTGGCCGCCGTTGGCGTGGCCGTCACCGCCATCGCGGCCTGTACGCCGCGTCGTCCGGTCGAGACCGGCACGGGCGAAGTCGCTCCGCCGACCAACCCGCAGTACCCGTCCAACCCCGGCGGCGGCATCGACGGCGGCAACCTCGGCTCGGCCGCTCCGGGCTCGGAGCAGGACTTCATCGTCAACGTCGGCGACCGCGTCTATTTCGACCTCGACAGCTACACCGTCCGTCCGGAGGCCCGTCCGCGTCTGGACGCCCAGGTCCAGTGGCTGCAGCGCTATCCGGGCGTCACCGTCCGCATCGAGGGCAACGCCGACGAACGCGGCACCCGCGAGTACAACCTGGCCCTGGGCGCCCGCCGCGCCGAGTCGGTCCGCACCTATCTGATCGAGCGCGGCATCCCGGCCGCCCGCATCGACACCATCAGCTTCGGCAAGGAGCGCCCGATCGCCGCCGGCTCGAGCGAGGAGTCGTGGGCCCGCAACCGCAACGCCCACACCGCCATCGTTTCGGGCGCCACGCGCTGATCGACGGCTGAAGACCACAGGGAAGGGGCGTCGGCGCGGCCGGCGCCCCTTTTCTTTTGAGGGCCGGGTCCGCAAAATCGCGGCCGATACGGTCATTGGGGGATGCGTATGGATATCGAGGCAGCGGGCGGCGCGGTCACCGCCGGACTGATCGCGGGGGCGGTCGAGAAGCCGACCGGCAAGGCGGGCGAGGCGCACCACGGAACCTGCGCGGACTGCGGGGCCGAGACCTCGGGCAATTTCTGCTCCAACTGCGGCCAGCCGACCCACGTCCACCGCACCCTTCTGCATTTGGGCGAGGAAGTCCTGCACGGCGTCATGCATTTCGACGCCCGCATCTGGCGCACCCTGCCGCTGCTGGCCTTCAATCCGGGCAAGCTGACCCGCGAGTGGATCCACGGCAAGCGGACCCGCTACGTCTCGCCGCTGGCGATGTTCCTGTTCACGGTCTTCATCACCTTCTTCGCCCTCAGCTTCGTGCACATGCCGGAGTCCTCCTACCACCCGGTCAGCACGGTCGCCGGTGAAGAGGGCGCGGCCGAGTTCGAGAGGGGGCGTGAGGAGATCGCCGCCGCCCGCGCCCAGGCCACGACCGCCGCGGACAAGGCGGCGCTGGATGTCGCCGACGGCGTCCTGGCGGGGATCAGCAAGAAGGACGGAGGCGCCGACGCCGCGCATGCCGGCGGCGTGGATACGGACAGCTGGCAGGGGGCGGTCAGCGAGATCGCCAGCGATGTCTACTCTGATCCGAACGTCGGTCCGGGCGCCAAGAAGATCGCCAAGAAGATGATGAACCCCGATCTGGCGATCTACAAAATCCAGCAGACCTTCTACAAATTCGCCTTCCTGCTGGTGCCGCTTTCGATCCCCTTCATGGCCCTGCTGTTCCTGTGGCGGCGCAAGACCACCCTCTATGACCACGGCGTCTTCGTTCTGTATTCGCTGACCTTCGTGGTTCTGGTCGGCCTCATCGCCATCGGCCTGGGCTTCATCCATCCGGTGCTGGGCGGTCTGGCGTGGTTCGCGATCATCTTCGGCCTGCCGGTCCACCAGTTCGCCCAGCTCAAGGGCGGCTATGAGCTCGGCTGGTTCTCGACCATCTGGCGGTTCTTCTTCCTGCAGAACTTCTGCTGGATCATCGTCGGCCTGTTCGTCACGGCGATCTTCTATCTGGCGGTCGGCGTCTGATCGCCTTGCGACCGCCCCAAATCCGGTGAAACTGTTCCCATGCCCAAGCTCCTGACCTCGGTGTCCCGCAAGACCCTCATCTCCGTCATCGGCGTGGTGATGATCGCCGGCACGACCACGGTCGTCGCCCAGACCGTGCCGTTGGAGCCGATCCAGTGGGACAAGCGCCGGCTGGACCAGCTGGATCGCAACGTCCGCCGCCTCGAACGCGCCGTGACCCAGCGCAACGCCGCCGGCCAGCCGGTGCTGGTCGAGCCGGACCCCGAGGTCATCGCCCTGCAGGGCCGGGTCGAGCTGATGGACCGCCGCCTCCAGGATCTGGAAGCCACCGTCCAGCGTGTGAACGGCGACCTCGAACGCCTGACCTTCGCCGTGGATGAGGGCAAGCGGGACAACGCCGCCCTGTCGACCCGCCTGCGCGAGTCCGAAGGGCGGGTCCGCAGCATGGAGCAGGCCGCCGCCCGCGAGAACGAGCTGAACTCGCCGATCTCCAGCACCTCGCCGACCGGCGACCCGGCCCGTGACCTGTCCGCCGCCGTGCGTCTGGCCGCCACCGATCCGGCGCTCGGCGACCGCGCCCTGCAGACCGTGACCCTGGCCTGGCCGGATGCGCCGCAGGCCCGCGAGGCTTTCAGCCGCCTCGGCGACCTGCGCGTCTCGGACGGCGATTTCGACAATGCCGTGCGGGCCTATTCCTCGGCCCTGCGCGGCTGGCCGACCACGCCCTGGGCCCCGGCCACCACCCTGGAGCTGGCCAACGCCCTGAACTCGGCCGACCGCAAGACCGACGCCTGCGGAGCCCTGACCGAGTTCACCAACCGATACGCCGCCACCGCCTCGGCGACCCAGCGGACACGCGCCACCGAACTGGGAACGCGCTTCGCCTGCGCGGCCCCGCGCGCGCCCGCGGCCCGCGCCCCGGCCCGGCGCCCCGGCTGAGCCCGTTCGCCCCCGACTGGACCCTCAGGGCCGCCGCGCGGCTGACGGCCCGGCTGCGAACCGATGATCCGCGCCCCGTCGCCCTGGCCCTGTCCGGCGGCGGGGACTCGGTCGCCCTGCTGCATCTGGCCGCCGACTGGGCGAGGGAGCACGGTCGGCCCCTGCTGGCCCTGACCGTCGATCACGGCCTCAATCCCGACAGTCCCGACTGGAGCCGCCGCGCCCGCGCCGCCGCCCACGCCGTCGGGGCCGACTGGCGCGAGTTGCGCTGGACCGGCGACAAGCCCGCCGCCGGGATCTCCGCCGCCGCCCGCACCGCCCGCCACCGCCTGATCGCCGGGGCCGCGCGACAGGCCGGCGCCTCGGTCATCCTGTTCGCCCACACCGCCGATGATGTCGCTGAGGGCGAGCTCATGCGGGCCGACGGCTCCACCCTCGGGCGCCTGCGCGACTGGTCGCCGTCGCCGGTCTGGCCGGAGGGCAGGGGGCTGATGCTCCTGCGTCCCCTGCTGGATGTCAGGCGCGCCGATCTGCGCCACTGGCTCGCCGCCCGCGGCGCCGACTGGATCGAGGACCCCGCCAACGCCGACCCCCGCTTCACCCGCGCCCGCGCGCGTCAGGCGCTCGCCGGACAACATCCGGCTCCGTCGCCGGTCCCGCCCGAGCCCGGCCCCGTCCATGGCGTGCGCGCGGTCGAGGACGACCTGATCCATCTGGCCCGCGATGCTTCCGCCCGTGCGTTGGCGGCGGCGGTGGTCTGCGCCGGCGGAGACGAGCGCCCGCCGCGCGGCGACCGGCTTGCCCGGCTGCGGGAGCGGCTGGCGCAGGGGGAGGTCTTCACCGCCACCCTCTCTGGCGCCCGCATCATCGCCATGGAGGAGGGGGTGTTCCTGACCCGCGAGCCCGGCGAGTTCCGCCGCCTGGGCGCCGAGCCGCTGCCCCTGCCGCCCGGCGTCGAGACGGTCTGGGACGGGCGCTGGTCCCTGACCGTCGAAGAACCCGGCTGGTCCGTCGCCCCGGCCGCCGGTCGCATGGCGGCGCTGTCCGCGGCCGATCAGGCGCGTCTGCGGGCCCTTCCCGCCGCCGTGCGGGGCGGTCGGCCCGTGCTGATCCGGAACAATCCACCTGCAACGGTTCTTGCAGGAGAGGCGGTCGGGGCGCATGCCCTGATCGAACAGAGACTGGCGTTCGCGCTGGACGGAATGACGCATGAACCGGCTCCGGATGCGATGGCGCATGGCGCCCCGCCCCGGAACCACCTATTTTCAGGCGTGAGATTGATTGCCTAGCGAAGCGCCGCCGGCGTTTCAGGAAATGAGACGAGAATGAACCTGCGTAATCTGGCCATACTGGGCGTGCTCGTGCTGGTGCTGTCCGGGGGCTATATCGTCCTGAACCGGACCGGCGCGATGCCGACCGCGCCCGGCGCCGCCGGCGCCGCCGCCGAGGCTCCCGCCACCGCCCAGCGTCCCGGGACCATGAGCTTCTCGGACCTCCAGCGCGCGGTGAACGCGGGCCAGGTCAACAGCGCCGAGGTCCATGGCGAGAACGTCAAGGTCACCCTGAAGGACCAGAAGGTCTACAACGTCACCACCCCGCTGCCGAACGTCGACCTCATCTCGGCGATGAACGAAAAGGGCGCGACGGTCGATGTGAAGAGCACGCGCCAGAGCATCTGGGTCAGCGTTCTGGTCGGTCTGGCGCCCTTCATCCTGCTGATCGCCCTGTGGTTCTTCATCATGAACCGGATGCAGGGCGGCGCGCGCGGCGCCATGGGCTTCGGCAAGTCCAAGGCCAAGCTGCTGACCGAGCACAAGGGCCGCAAGACCTTCGAGGACGTCGCCGGCGTGGACGAGGCCAAGGACGAACTGCAGGAGGTCGTCGACTTCCTCAAGGATCCGGGCAAGTTCCAGCGCCTGGGCGGCAAGATCCCCAAGGGCGCCCTGCTGGTCGGCCCTCCCGGCACCGGCAAGACCCTGCTGGCCCGCGCCGTCGCGGGCGAGGCGGGCGTGCCCTTCTTCTCCATCTCCGGTTCGGACTTCGTTGAAATGTTCGTCGGCGTCGGCGCCTCGCGCGTCCGCGACATGTTCGAACAAGCGAAGAAAAATGCTCCGTGCATCATCTTCATCGACGAAATCGACGCCGTCGGCCGTCATCGCGGCGCCGGTCTGGGCGGCGGCAATGACGAGCGCGAGCAGACCCTGAACCAGCTGCTGGTCGAGATGGACGGCTTCGAGGCGTCCGAGAACATCATCCTGATCGCCGCCACCAACCGTCCTGACGTGCTGGACCCGGCCCTGCTGCGTCCGGGTCGCTTCGACCGTCAGGTCGTGGTGCCGAACCCCGACGTCGCCGGTCGCGAGAAGATCCTGCGCGTTCACATGAAGGACGTGCCGCTGGCCGCCGACGTCAACGTCAAGACCATCGCCCGCGGCACCCCCGGCTTCTCCGGCGCCGACCTGGCCAATCTGGTCAATGAGGCGGCCCTGATGGCGGCCCGCAAGGACCGTCGCATGGTCACGCACCGCGACTTCGAGGACGCCAAGGACAAGGTCATGATGGGCGCCGAGCGCAAGTCGATGGCCATGAGCGAGGACGAGAAGAAGCTGACCGCCTATCACGAGGCCGGTCACGCCCTGGTCGCCATCAACGTCAAGATGGCCGATCCGGTGCACAAGGCGACCATCGTCCCGCGCGGCCGCGCGCTGGGCATGGTGATGCAGCTGCCGGAAGGCGACCGCTATTCGATGAACTACCAGCAGATGGTGGATCGCATCGCCATCATGGCCGGCGGTCGCGTCGCCGAGGAACTGATCTTCGGCAAGGACCACATCACCTCGGGCGCCAGCTCGGACATCCAGCAGGCCACCAAACTGGCCCGGGCCATGGTCACCCGCTGGGGCTTCTCCGAGAAGCTGGGCACCGTCGCCTATGGCGAGAACCAGGAAGAGGTCTTCCTCGGCCACTCCGTCGCCCGCAGCCAGAACGTCTCGGAAGAGACCGCCCGGATCATCGACGAGGAGATCAAGCGTCTGGTCACCGAAGGCTGGGCCGAGGCGCGCAAGATCCTCACCGAGAAGGCCGAGGACCACGAGAAGCTGTCGCAGGCCCTGCTCGAATACGAGACCCTCTCGGGCGAGGAGATCCGCGACCTGCTGGAGAAGGGCCTGGCCCCGAACCGCGACGAGAACAACTTCCCCAACTCGGGCCCCTCGGTCTCGGTGCCGATCACCCCGGTGTCCGACGGCACGGAAGTCGAAACGCCCACGGTCCACTGACCGTCGCGCGTCGTTGAACTGAAGGAGGGCCGGGGAGCAATCCCCGGCCCTTTTGCCTGCCCCCTCTAGCTATCGTCATCCCGGGGGCGCGAAGCGAACCCCGGGACCCAGCGGCGCCGCGACGGCGGCGAAACACCTTCCTCGAAAGTTCGGGCGGCTGCGCTCCCGACAGCTTCGCGCTCACGCGCGCCGCTGGGTCCCGACTTTCGTCGGGATGACGATAGCAGGGAGGGGCTACGTCCAATTCTGACGCACCGCCCTGCTAACCTGCTGCCTGCTGCCTGCTGCCTGCCTGCCTGCCTGCCGCCTCCGCCGATAGACGGCATAGACTCCATAGACGGGATAGACGGTGTATTCGCACCCGTCTCCACCGTCTCACCCGTCTCCGATCCGGCGGCGGATTTCAGTCAGTCGTCTGTTTCGACTGGATATTCTCTCCACTCCCACGCCCAGTCCCATACCCTCGCCCAAACCGCTCGCCAACAAGTTTGCAATTCAAACAAGTCTATTGTAGATCGTCGTTCCTCAAACGAGGGGAGCCCCGTCATGACCCATCAACCCACCGAGCGCCTGCACGGCCTCGACGCCCTGAGGGGCGGCGCCCTGCTGCTGGGCGTCGTCCTGCATGCCAGCCTGTCCTTCTTCCCGCAGCAGATCTGGATCGTCGCCGACGAGCACACCTCCATCGGCGCGGCCTGGGTCTTCTTCGCCATCCACCTGTTCCGGATGACCGCCTTCTTCCTGATCGCCGGCCTGTTCGCCCACATGATGCTGGCCCGCAAAGGCTGGCTGGGCTTCGCCAGGGACCGCGCTGTCCGCATCACCGGCCCGCTGCTGGCCTTCTGGTTTCCGGTCATGGCCGGGATCGTCACCGCCCTGGTCTGGAACGCCCATGTCCAGGGGCTGGTCGTCCCCGGCGCCCCGCCGCCCCCGCCGCCGACCTATGACTGGACCAACATCCCGCTGACCCACCTGTGGTTCCTCTACGTCCTGACCCTGTTCTGCCTTGCGACCCTGATCCTGCGCGCGCCCTTCGCAGCGCTGGACCGCGGCGGCGGCTGGGGCCGGGCCGTGGACCGTCTGACCGGCGCCCTGATCGGCTGGTGGACGCCATTCGTCTTGGCCGCCCCGCTGGCCGTCGCCTTCTGGCTGGACCCGAAGTGGATCGCCTTCTTCGCCATCCCGACCCCCGACGCGGGTCTGGTCCCGCACACGGCCGCCCTCGTCGGCTTCGGCGCGGCCTTCGCGCTCGGCTTCCTGCTGGACCGCCGCCGCGACCTGCTGGGCCGCATCGCCGGCTGGTGGCCGGTCTATCTGATCCTGGCCGTGGTCTCGGGCGTGTGGAGCTACATCCTCGCCGGCGGGCCCAGCCTCGCCCCCATGGCCGAGCCGACCCAGGCCAAGGCCGTCGCCGCCGCCGTCGTCGCCATGGCCGTCTTCAGTTCGGCCCTGGCCGCCGTCGCCCTGTGCCTGCGCTTCCTGTCGGGCCACAGCCCCGTGCGTCGCTACCTCGCCGACGCCTCCTACTGGGTCTACATCCTGCACCTGCCGCTGGTCATGCTGGCCCAGGTCTGGGTGCAGGACTGGGCCGCGCCCTGGTGGCTGAAGCTGATCGGGGTGTCGCTGGGCGTCTTCGCCGTCTGCCTGCTGTCCTATGAGCTGACCGTTCGCCACGGCTCCATGGGTAAATGGCTGAACGGCCGCCGCATCCCCTGGCGCAAGCCGGTCGCCGATCCCGCCGCCATCCCTGCTGAATAACTTGCGAAGCCTCGCCGACTGGTCCACCCCGGATCAGTCGGCAGCCCGAAGAGAATCGCCCAGAGGGACCACTATGCCCGCCAAGCCCCGTCTGCATTCGCCCGAGGATGACCTCGCCTTCATGCGCTCGATCGTCGAGGGCGGCGGCGGCAGCGTGCCCATGACCCTGGCCGTCTGCTACCTCGCCGGCGGTCTGCTGTACGGCCTGCAGTGCCTGTTCCACCTCGGTCAGGTGTTCGGGATCATCGACTGGCCCGACCTCGCCAACCTGCTGTTCGTGGTGGCGATCACCGGGACCTTCCTGTCCATCCTGACCTGGGCGATCCTGCGGGACCGCAAGACGGGGGCGGGCAATCGCGGGCCGCTGGCCTCAAGGGTGACCAGCGCCGCCTTCAACGCCACCGGCATGGCCAATACGGCGGTGATCATTGTCTTCGCGGTCGGCTCCTGGCGCGATCAGGACTTCGCCGTCTGGCTCTACTACGCCGCCATCGTCTTCGCCCTTCAGGCCGCCGCCTGGTACGTCGCCTGGATGCTGAAGAAGAAGGGCTGGATGCTGGCCGTCGCCCTCGGCGGCTGGGTCGCGGCGGTGGCGCTGGGCGTGCTGGTGCGCCAGCCGCTGGCCTATCTGGGCGTCTGCACCGTCGCCCTGTTCCTGCTGTTCGCCCTGCCGGGCTGGATCCTGTACCGCGACGCCCGCAAGGCCGGGCTGAAGGCCGCCTGAGCATGGGGCTGGCCGATCTCGGACGGATCGACGAGGTCATCCACGGTCGCATGCGGCTGGGGATCATGGTCTATCTGGCCGACGTCGAGACCGCCGACTTCACCGAGCTGAAGACCGTCCTGGAGGCCACCCAGGGCAACCTCTCCGTCCACCTCAAGAAGCTGGAGGAGGCGGGCTATGTCGCCATCGACAAGAGCTTCGTGAACAACAAGCCCCTGACCCGCGTCTCCATCACCGAACCCGGCCGAAACGCCTTCAAGAGCTACCTGATGGCGCTCGGCAACCTGATCGGGGGCAAGGGCTGATGGCCGTTCTGCGTCCCCGCGTCATGGGCATCGTCAACGTCACGCCCGACAGCTTCTCGGACGGCGGGCGGCACGACACGGTCGAGGCCGCGATCGCCCACGGGCTGGAGCTGGTCCGGCAGGGCGCAGACATCCTCGACATCGGCGGCGAGAGCACCCGGCCCGGCGCCGAGCCCGTCAGCATTGAGGATGAGGTGATGCGGACCGCCCCCGTCGTCGCCGGCCTGCGCGCCCTCTGGGACGGCCCGATCAGCATCGACACCATGAAGCCCGAGGTGGCCGCCGCCGCCGTCGGGGCGGGCGCCAATATCTGGAACGACGTCACCGCCCTCGGCTTCTCGCCCGCCAGCCTGCCGACTGCCGTGGACCTCGGCTGCGACGTGGTGCTGATGCACATGAAGGGCGAGCCGCGCACCATGCAGGACGCCCCCCACTACGACGACGTGGTCTCCGAGGTCGTCGACTGGCTGGCCGTCCGGGCGGGCGAGGTGATGGCCGCGGGCGTCGCGCCGGACAAGCTGTGGCTCGATCCCGGCATCGGTTTCGGCAAGACGCTGGCGCACAACATGGCCCTGACCGCGAACCTCGAACGGCTGGGCGCCACCGGCCTTCCGGTCCTCTACGCCGCCAGCCGCAAGCGCACCATCGCCGCCATCGACCCGACGGCCATTCAGGCTACTGACCGTCTCGGCGGCTCGCTGGCGCTGGCGCTGGAGGCGGCCCGGCGCGGGGCCCAGATCATCCGCGTCCACGACGTCCGCGAGACCGTCCAGGCCCTGTCGGTTCAGGCCGCTGTCATGGCAGCCGGGTGAGCAGCCTTGCGCCGCGACCCATGGTGAACCAGGCCCAGGTCCAGTTCACATAGACGATGACCCGGCTGCGGAAGTCGATCAGCAGCATCAGGTGGACCATCGACCAGGCCAGCCAGGCGATGAAGCCCTTCAGCTTCCACGGCCCCAGCAGGGCCACCGCCTTCGACCGGCCGATCACCGCCATCGTGCCCCAGTCGCGATAGCGGAACGGCGCCGGATCGGGCCGCCCCTCGGCGCGGGCGCGGACCAGCTTGCCGACCCATTTGCCCTGCTGCTTGGCCACCGGGGCGAGGCCGGGCAGGGGCTTGCCGTCCTGCCGGAAGCTGGCCACGTCGCCGATGGCGAAGACATCCGCCACGCCCGGCACGGCGCAGTCCGATCCGACCACCACCCCGCCGTTGCGCACCGCCTCGGCGCCCAGCCATTGCGCCGCCGGTCGCGCCTCGACCCCGGCGCTCCACAGCACGGCGGCGGCCTCGACGGTCTCGCCGCCCGCGCGCACCACGCCGTCCGCGATCATCTCGACCGCGGTCCCTGTCCGCACCTCGACGCCCAGCTCCTCCAGCGCCGTCTTCGCATAGGCCGACAGGTCCTCGGGGAAGGCGGCCAGCACGCGCGGTCCGGCCTCGAACAGGATGACCCGCGCCCGGGTCGTGTCGATCCGGCGGAACTCGTGGCGCAGGGTCATCCGCGCCATCTCGGCGATGGTCCCGGCGGTCTCGACCCCGGTCGGCCCGGCGCCCACGACGACGAAGGTCATCAGCCGGCGCGCCTCCTCCGGATCGTCGGCCAGCTCGGCCTTCTCGAAGGCGGCCAGCAGCTTGCGGCGGATGGTCAGGGCGTCGTCCAGCGACTTCAGCACCTCGGCCTCGTCGCTCCACTCCGGATGCCCGAAGAAGCTGTAGGCCGCGCCGGTGGCCAGGATCAGCCAGTCATAGGCCTGATCCGGCCCGTCCTTCAGCCGCACCACCTTCGCCGTCGCATCCACCCCCGTCACCTCGCCCATCAGGACGGTGACGTTCTTCTGGCCGCGAAGCAGGGTGCGCGAGGCCGTGGCGATGTCGGCGGGCGACAGAGCGGCGGTGGCGACCTGATAGAGCAGGGGCTGGAACAGGTGGTGGTTGGTCCGATCGATCAGCACCACATCGACATCCGCGCCCCTGAAGGCGCGCGCGGCGGCCAGCCCGCCAAATCCGGCGCCCACGATCACCACGGTCTTCCTCGACACGACAGCTCTCCTGTTCCGATATTCCCTATCTAGTGAATATCGCGCCGGAATGCTCGTCCGGAGCGCTGTTTTCCGACGGTCAGGTTGCCGCAGCCCGGATCAGCGCTTCCGGCGATAGCGGGTCACATTGAAGTCCCGCCATTCCCCGTCGTCGTCGCGAAAGCGGCCCGTGGTGGTCCGCTCATCGTTCGACACGATCTCCCAGGTGTCCTCATAGTCGGTCTCGCCCGGCGTCCCGTCCATGCGCGGTCCGCGGCTGGCCAGAGTCATGCGGTCCCCGTCCGGCGCGCCATCATAGACCCACAGGCCCGCATACTCCCAGCTGATGAAGTCGCCGGTGACGCGCCCGGTCTCCTTGTCCAGCGCCAGCTGGAAGCGGGCGTGGTCATCGCTCTCGATGACGATCCAGGCGCCCCGCCGGGTCACCGTCTCCGCGCCCGTGCTCTGCCGTTCGGGATCGGACGGTATGCTGTCGGCCTCATAGGTCCACTCGCCCACCAGTCGGTCCAGCCAGTCGCTCATGATCGTTCTCCTGCTGCGGTCTGACCCTAACGGCGACAGGCGAACCTGGATCGGTGTCGGCGGGCGAGGGCGTCAATATGCCTCTGGCCGCTTGCCCGCCGCTCCGGACTCGGCCATTCGCAGTCCATGACCTCTCTCGGACGCGTCCTGATCATCGCCGGCTCGGACTCGGGCGGCGGCGCGGGCATACAGGCGGACACCAAGGCCGTGACGGCCATGGGCGGCTTCGCGGCCACCGCCATCACCGCCATCACGGTTCAGAACACCCTGGGCGTTCACGGCGTCCATCCCCTGCCGCTGGACTTGATCGAGGCGCAGGCGCGGGCGGTGCTGGACGACATCGGCGCCGACGCCATCAAGACCGGCATGCTGGGCTCCACCGATGTGGTCGAGCGGGTCGCCGCCATCCTCGACACCTCCGACGCCGCCGTGGTCGTGGACCCGGTCATGATCGCCAAGGGCGGCCACCCCCTGCTGCCGGACGAGGCGGTGCAGGCGGTGCGGTCGCTGATGATCCCGCGCGCCGCCCTGCTGACCCCCAACGCGCCCGAGGCCGAGGCCCTGACCGGCCTCACGGTCGCCGACCTCGACGGCCAGCGCCGGGCGGGCGAGTTCCTGCTCGGCATGGGCGCCAAGGCGGTGCTGATGAAGGGCGGCCACGTCGCCACCGGCGACCGCGTCACCGACGTTCTGGTCACCCCGGAGGGCGAGACCCTGCTGGAGGGCGAGCGCGTCGACACCCGCCACACCCACGGCACCGGCTGCACCTTGGCCAGCGCCTGCGCCGCCGGTCTGGCCAAGGGGCTGCCGCTCGAAATCGCCGTGACCGAGGCCTGGGCCTATGTCGCCGAAGCCATCCGCCGCGCCCCCGGCCTCGGCGGCGGGCACGGTCCGCTGGATCACGGCTGGACGCTGCGCCGATGAGCGATCTGGAGGTCCGGCTCGGCAAGATCGTTCGCGCCAACCCCGACCTGATGCACGTGCTGACGACGGTGCGTGGTCTCGGGCTGAACGACTGGCGGGTGTTCTCGGGCGCTGTCTATCAGGCCGTCTGGAACGACCTGACCGGCCGCCCGGTCGGCTACGGGATCAAGGATTACGACCTCGGCTATTTCGACCCGGACACCAGCTGGGACGCCGAGGACAAGGTGATCAAGAAGGTCGCCTCCGCCTTCGAGCCGCCCTTCCGCGACATCGTCGAGGTCCGCAATCAGGCCCGCGTCCACATCTGGTTCCCTGAGCGCTTCGGCGAGCCCTATGAGGCCCTGCCCGACACAGACACGGCCCTCAGCCGCTTCGTCGCCCCGGCCTTCTCGGTCGGCGTGCGGCTGGAGGCGGATGACAGCATCAGCGTCGCGGCGCCCTTCGGGCTGGACGACATGTTCGCTATGGTTTTGCGCCCCAACCCGAACCGCCCGCTGGCGAAGGGCTGGGACAAGGCGGTGGCGAGCGCGAAAGAGCGGTGGCCTGAGCTGAGGGTGGAGACAGCATAGTGAAGCAGTGGACCATCGACGCCTTCGCTTCTGCCCCCTTCAAGGGCAATCCCGCCTGTGTGGTGGAGCCCTTCGACCAGTGGCCGGACGCTGCGTGGATGCAGGCGCTGGCGAAGGAGAACAATCAGGCCGAGACCGCTTTCCTCCTGCGGACCGATGATCCCGCCCGCTTCGGCCTGCGCTGGTTCACCCCGCGGATGGAGGTCGATCTGTGCGGGCACGCCACCCTCGCCTCCGCCCATGTGCTGCTGGCCGAGCTGGGGCTGTCGGTTGACGCCCTGACCTTCGACACCCGCTCCGGGCCGCTGATCGTGCGGGCGAGCGACGGCGGCTATGAGATGGACTTCCCGGCCGATCCGCCCCGTCGCACCGGCGCCGTCGAAGGACTGGCCGAGGCCTTGGGTGTCGCGCCGCTGGAGGTCTGGGCCGGGCGTTATCTGGTCGCTGTGCTCGCTGATGCCGCCGCCGTTCACGCCTGTGCGCCCGACATTCGCGGCCTCGCCACCCTGCAGGGCGAAGCGGGTGAACCCGGCCAGGTCATTGTCTGCGCCCCCGCCGAACCGTCTGACGACGTCGATGTGGTCGACCGCTTCTTCGCCCCCGGCTGCGGGGTGGACGAGGATCCGGCGACCGGCTCGGCCCACTGCATCCTGGCGCCGCTGTATGCGGACAAGCTGGGGCGCGCCGACGTCCGCTTCCGGCAGGTCTTCCCCGGCCGCGGCGGCGACATCGCCACTGTCCTGAACGGCGACCGCGTCCTGCTGCGCGGGCAGGCGATGACAGTGATCGAGAGCCGGTTGAGGGTCTGAGGTTCCGGTCCCTCTCCCGATGGGAGAGGGCTTGAGCGCCCGCGAGCGTAGCGAGTGGCTGCGCGACCCGAAGGGCGGCGCGTAGCAGCCAAAGGGTGAGGGGCGCTCGTTGGCATTCGGCGTAAGCCGTGTCGCTGTTCCGGGCGGTCGGCTTGGGCCGACTGAAGCAGCCGCCCCTCATCCGACGGGGCTCCGCCCCGCCACCTTCTCCCATCGGGAGAAGGGAATCCGACCGTACGTCCAAATCTGACGCATCACCCTGCTAGACTGCGTTCTCTGGTCTTTGACAATCGAACACCCCCTCCGGCGCACGCGCGAAAGTGGACGATCTGGTCAGTCTGGACCCCTTTTTTTGAGTGCACTTTCCACCCGGGCGCGGCCCAAGGGAAAGGGGCGCGACCCTTGCGGATCGCGCCCCTCGCTGACCTCTCGGGGAGGGAAGGTCAGATGTTACCGGCGACGGCCGTTGTTGTCGGCGCGTTCCCAGCGGACCTGACGCGACAGGTTGTCGTAGCGGCGGTCCAGATCGTTGCGCTCACGGACCGTCAGGCCGCCGCGCTGGTAGCTGTACTCGAGGCGAACCAGCTCGTTCAGCTGACCGCGCAGGCGGGTGGCTTCCCGACGGCTCAGCGAGCCGTTGCGCTGGCCGACGTCGATGCGGCGATCCAGATTGTATTTGCGCTGGGCGATCGGTTGCCAGCCACGGTGGTTCTGCTCGTAACGCGGACCGTCGTAGCGGTGCGACTGGGCCGAGGCGACTGCCGGGACCGCGACGGAAGCCGCGGCCAGGACGAGGGCGGGGATGATGGCTTTCTTGAACATCGGGTCTCTCCTGTTGGCGCAACCGAGGTGGCTGCGTTGACATGGAGAAAAGCACCCCCGGCCTGAGCCCGATCTGAACAGCGAAAGTCAGTTAGCGTTCATCAGGATGAAATCGCCGTCACGCTCCGGGGGCGTTCGTCGCGATTGAAGAATGATCCGTGCGCGCGTGAGGGGGATCACCCGGGCTCGCAAAAAAGAGTCTCCTGATGCACGCCGGACGACGCGAGGGCGATGAAACATGTCTAGACTGGCTGTTCAGCCGTCGTTCAGAGCCGCGAGACTAAACCCGTCATCATGAAACGGATGCCTGTCATTGTTGTCGCCGCCCTGATGGCGATCGCGCCCCTGTCGGCCGCCGCCGCGCAGGATGGTCCGCGCGGTGATCGCCGCTCGCCGGGCCGTGAGCAGTCGCAGCCGCGTGAGCGTGAACGCCCGCAGATGAGCCAGTCCGAGGCCCAGCGCATCGCCCAGTCGCGCGCCGGCGACGCCCGCTTCGTCGGGTATCGCGGACAGTCCGGGAACAGCTATGTCTTCGCCTTCGAGCGCGACGGCCGCATCTTCAACGTCACCGTCGACGCCAGCCGGTAGGATCATCAATGCGCGTTCTTCTGGTTGAGGATGATGTCGATCTGTCGCGGCAGCTGAAGGTCGCCCTGGGCGACGCCGGCTATGCGGTGGATCATGCGGCGGATGGCGAGGAGGCTCACTACCTCGGCGACAACGAGCCTTATGACGTGGTGGTGCTGGACCTCGGCCTGCCCAAGATCGACGGGGTGTCCGTGCTGGAGCGCTGGCGTCGGGACGGCAAGACCACGCCGGTCCTGATCCTGACCGCGCGCGGGGCCTGGTCGGACAAGGTGTCGGGCTTCGACGCCGGGGCCGACGACTATCTGACCAAGCCCTTCCACACCGAGGAGCTGCTGGCCCGTCTGCGCGCCCTGCTGCGTCGTTCGGCCGGCATCGCCTCGGCGACCCTGTCGTGCGGCGGCCTGCGCCTCGACCCGCGCGCGGCGCGCGCCAGCGTCAACGGCGAGCCCCTGCGCCTGACCTCGCTCGAGTACCGGCTGCTGCACTACATGATGATGCATCAGGGCCGGGTCATCAGCCGCACCGAACTGGTCGAGCACCTGTATGATCAGGACTTCGACCGCGACTCGAACACCATCGAGGTCTTCGTTGGCCGCCTGCGCAAGAAGATCGGTTCCGACCGGATCGAGACCGTGCGCGGCCTCGGCTACCGCCTGACCCCGCTGGCCGGGGAGTCCGAAGCGGCGTGACCGACGCGGCGGGGGGCACGGCCCGAGGCGAGGAGTCGCCGACCGAAGCGAAACGGCTGGGGCGCTGGCTCCGTCCGGGCCGCAGCCTGACCCGTCGCCTGATCTGGCTGGCCGCGGCGTGGATCGTGGTCGCCCTGCTGCTGACCGGCTGGGTGCTGACCCGCCAGTACGAGGAAAGCACCCTGCGTCGGCTCGGCTTCGTGCTGAACGAGACCATCGACGATGTGGTGCTGGCCGCGACCGTGACGCCCGACGGCGTGACGGTGGCCGAGATCAAGGATTCGCGGACCCTCCGTCCCCTGTCCGGCAAATACTGGGCGCTGGGCGAGCTGACCCGAAATGGCCGCGTGCGCATCCTGGCGCGGTCGCCGTCGTTGGCGGGGGAGGATCTGGTGGTGCCGGCCAGCCTGCCGGATCGCCTGAACAACGCCTTCGGCCAGACGATCAGCTACAACGCTATCGGCCCCATCGACAAACCCCTGCGGGTCGCCGCCAGCCTGAAGACCCTGCCGGGGCGGGAGGCGCCGCTGGTGCTGATGGCCGGGATCGACCGGTCGATGATCGACGCCGACGCCCGCCAGTTCGCGACCTTCACCTGGACGGCGCTGCTGATCCTCGGCCTGGGTCTGGTGGTGGCGGTGTTCCTGCAGGTGCAGATCGGCCTGCGGCCCCTTTTCGGCCTGCGCAACGAAATCTCGGACGTCCGCAAGGGCAAGGCCGCGCGGATCGTTCACAGCTATCCGCTGGAAATCCAGCCGTTGGCCGAGCAGGTCAATCGCCTGCTGGACCACAATCAGGAGACGGTGGAGCGCCAGCGGACCCACGTCGGCAACCTGGCCCACGCGTTGAAGACGCCGCTGTCGGTCATGTTGGCCGAGGCGGGGACGCAGGAAGGGGCGCTGCCCGATCTGGTGCGCAAGCAGACCGAGGTCATGAAGGCCCAGGTCGATCACCATCTTCGCCGCGCCCGCGCCGCCGCCCGCGCCCATGTGCTGGGCGAGCGCACGCCCATCGCCGAGGTGCTGGACGAAATGGCGGTCATGCTGGAGCGGGTGTTCGAGTGGAAGGGCGTCGAGATCGACTGGCGCGCGCCCGACGAACTGGGCTTCCGCGGCGAACGGCAGGACCTGCAGGAGATCCTCGGCAATCTGATGGAGAACGCCTGCAAATGGTCGAAGCGCCGGGTGCGCATCGCCGCCGGCGCCACCGGGCTGGGCCAGATGGTCGTGGTGGTCGAAGATGACGGCCCGGGCCTCCCCGCCGACCAGCGTGAGGCTGCCCTGCAGCGCGGCATGCGGATGGATGAGACCACGCCGGGCTCGGGCTTGGGCCTGTCCATCGTCGTGGAACTGACCCGCGCCTACGGCGGCCGCATCACCCTGGGCGACAGCGACATGGGCGGGCTGAAGGTGCTTCTGGAGCTTCCGACAGCGGAAATCTGACGCCGGAACAGCTGGTTATCCGCTGTTAACCTTGGCTACTCCATCTTGGGGCTCTTCCGGAAGACGTTCCGGCTCGAAAGGGTTTCATGTCCGGGCTGACCGCCGCCCATCGAATTGCGCTAGCCGCCCTGATCGGGCGATGCCCGGAGAACGTCCTCAAGTCCGTCTCCGCCGCGGTCGCCGCCCTGCCCGGTGGTCGCGCCGCCGAGCTGCGCCTGATGCTGGCCGAGGAGATGCGGGACCGGGCCCGTCGCACCATGGTGCTGGCGCCCATCACGCGCATGTTCCAGCCGCGCGCGGACGGCATCGCCGCCATCAGCTTCCCGCCCGCCGTCCTGCCGCGCCTGTGGCGGGCCGCGATCGAGCGGGAGCCGGACCTGCTGACCCGGCTCGACGATCCCGACAATCCTGACGCGGTGACGGTGGCCAACCGCTACTGCCAGTCCGCCGCCGCAGCCGTGCGCGACCGGCCCGCGCTGATCTGGCCGGAAGACCTGCAGCCCGACCGTCGCGAACAGGGGTTGTTCGATCTGGCCGCCAGTCTGGATCTGGCGCATCTGGCCCGGCGCGGCCTGCCCTCCATCGAGGTCTGGCTCAAGCGGCCCGATGATGACCAGCTGGCCGAACTCCGCCTGCTGGTGAAGGACTGTTCCGACATCCATCAGGACGGCGCGAGCCGCTTCCTGGAGATGCTGTTCTCCCAGCTGGACGACGCGGTGCTGGTGCTGCGGATCATCACCCGCAGCTCCGAGGTGGCCGGGCGGAAGGGCTTCCTCAGCGCCTCCGAACTGGCCGGGTTCGTGGATCGCCTGCTCAGCGGCGTCGATGAGCGCGCGGGGCGACTGGCGAGCTATCGGCCGGAAGCGGGCGAGAGCGGCGTGGATGCGGTCATCGCCGATCTGGACTGGTGCGCGGGCGTGCTGGCCGAGCTGGACGTGACCCTGACGCTGGATCCGTCGTCCGAATGGGGCCGCCGGGTGCGCGACAGCCGCACCAAGGTGTCCGCCTGGCTGGCGGGCCTGCTGCGCACGGCGGACAAGGCGGTGGACAGGGCCCTGCCGCTGACGCGTGTCCAGACCTCCGGCCGGATGAGCCGGATGGCGCCGATGCTGGAGGCCCCCGCCCGGGGCGAGGCCGCCGACGCCGCTCTGGCCCTGCTGCGGCTGGTCGGCGCCACGCGCGGCGCGGCGGCCGTGTTCGGCAGCGAGGCGGCGCGTCGGACGCTGGTCGAGGCCCTGACCGAGCGCTTGGGCGGCTATGCGGACGAGGTCCTGACCCTGGTCAACGACGGCGAGGCGCCGGACGAAGCCCACGCCCTGCGGCTGGTGTCCATCGCCGCCCGCTACCTTGAACTGATCGAGGCGAAGGAGCCGGCGCGGGCGGTGCGGCGGCGGGCGGCGGTCGCCGGCGGACGCCCTGCGACAGCCGGGGCCTCGTCGCGCGCAGCCTGATCGGCTACATCGCGCAACGATGATGTTTTTCTGGATCATGACAGCCCTTCTGGCGGCCCTCGCGGGCCTGCTGGTGCTGGCCGGCGCCCGGCGTGGCGCGGGCGCGGGCGAGGCCGTGGAAACGGTCGCCGCGGCCGCTGAACTGGCCGAGCTGGACCGGCTGAAGACGCGTGGCCTGCTGGACGAGGCCGGCTGGACCGCCGCCCGGGCCGAGGCGGGCCGTCGCATCCTGTCCGCCCAGCGTGCGCCGACCGAGGTTCGCGCCGGGGCGAAGGACCGGGTCTGGGTGCTGGCCGGAATCGGCGCGACCGTCGCCGCGGCGCTGGGGCTCTATCTGGTTGTCGGAACCGCGGGCCTGCCGGACCAGTCCTATGAGCGACGCGTCGACCAGTGGGCGACGCTGTCCGAGCCGCTGGAGGCGCAACAGATCGCCGCCGTGATCGAACGGCAGGTGAAGGAACAGCCGGACAATCCGCAGGCGCTGGCCATGCTGGGCGCGGCCCGGTTCGAGGCGGGGGACGCCATCGGCGCGGCCTCGGCCTTCCGCCGGATGCTGACCCTGACGCCGAACGACGCCCAGGGCTGGGCGCGGCTGGGTGAAAGTCTGGTGCGGGCCAATGGCGGGACGATCGGCGCCGACGCCGAGGCCGCCTTCCGCGAGGCCCTGAAGCTGGACCCCGGCCAGCTGGGCGCTCTCTACTTCCTCGGCGAGGCGGCGTTGGCGCGGGGCGACGGGGCGGAGACGCGCCGTCTGTGGCTGCCGCTGATCTCGGTCCTCGATCCGGCCGACCCGCGCCGGGCTGATCTTGAGCGCCGCCTGCCGCCGTTCGGAGGCGCGCAATGAGCTGGTTGCCGAAATCGCCCAAGGCGCGGCGTCGTCTGTGGATCTTCGTCGCCGTGGCGCCGATCCTGGCCCTGGCCGTGGGCCTGTCGCTCTACGCCATGCGCGACAGCGTGACCTTCTTCTTCTCCCCGTCCGAGGCGACGCTGGAGAAGGCGCCGGAGGGCCGGGTGATCCGGCTGGGCGGACTGGTCGAGATGGGCAGCGTCCAGCGCTCCAACGACGGTGAAGTCGCCTTCGTCGTCACCGACAACCTCGCCTCGACCCGCGTGGTCTATCGCGGCGACCTGCCGGACCTGTTCCGCGAGGGGCAGGGGATTGTGGCCCAGGGCGCCTTCCTGCCGGACCGCTCGTTCCGGGCGACACAGGTGCTGGCCAAGCACGACGAGAACTACATGCCGCGCGAGGTTCAGGAGAGCCTGAAGGCCAAGGGCGAGTGGCGTCCCGAAGCCGGAGGCCCCGTCTCGTGATCGTCGAAACAGGGGCCTTCGCCCTCATTCTGGCCCTGGCCCTGTCGACGCTGCAGGCGATCATCGCCGCCGCCGGTCGCCTGCGTCGCAGCCCGGTGCTGGCGGGCGCCGCCAACGGGTCGGCCATCGCCGCGGCGGGGCTGGTCGCCGTCGCCTTCGCGGCTCTGATCTTCGCCTTCGTGGTGTCGGACTTCTCGGTCGCCAACGTCGCGGCCAACAGCCACACCGACAAGCCCATGCTCTACAAGGTGGCCGCCGCCTGGGGCAGTCATGAGGGCTCGCTGGTGCTCTGGTGTCTGGTCATGACCGTGTTCGGCGCGGCGCTGGCGCGGGCGCAGAACCTGCCGTTCGGGTTGAAGACCTGCGCGGTCGCGACGCAAGGGGCGCTGGGCGCCCTGTTCCTGGCCTTCACCGTCTTCACCTCCAACCCCTTCACCCGATTGAACCCGGCCCCGTTCCAGGGCCAGTCGCTGAACCCGCTGCTGCAGGACCCCGCGCTCGCCTTCCATCCGCCGCTGCTCTACGCGGGCTATGTCGGCTTCTCCGTGTGTTTCTCGCTGGCGGTCGCCGCCCTGATCGAGGGCCGGGCCAACGCCAGCTTCTGGCCCGCCTGGGGCCGCTGGGTGCGGCCGTGGGCCCTGGCCAGCTGGGCCTTCCTGACCGTCGGCATCCTGCTGGGCAGCTTCTGGGCCTACTATGAGCTGGGCTGGGGCGGCTGGTGGTTCTGGGACCCGGTCGAGAACGCCAGCTTCCTGCCCTGGCTGGCGGGCGCGGCCCTGCTGCACAGCGCGGTGGTGACCGAGCGGCGCGGGGCGCTGGCGGGCTGGACCACCTTCCTGGCGCTGCTGGCCTTCAGCTTCTCCATGCTGGGCGCCTTCCTGGTGCGCTCCGGCGTGCTGACCAGCGTCCACGCCTTCGCTGTCGATCCCAAACGGGGACTGGTGCTGCTGGCGATCCTCGGCGTCACGGCGGGGCTGGCCTTCGCTCTGTTCGCCTGGCGGGCGCCGCAGTTGAAGGGCGGCGGCATGTTCGCCCCGATCAGCCGCGAGGGGGCGCTGGTCGTGAACAACCTGTTCCTGACCGCCGCCGCCGCGACCGTGCTGCTGGGCACCCTCTATCCGCTGATCCTCGAGGCGGCGTCCGGGGCGACCATCTCGGTCGGGCCGCCCTACTTCAACCTGACCTTCGTGCCGCTGATGGCCGTGGCCCTGATCATCCTGCCTGCCGGCCCCTTGCTGGCCTGGAAGCGCGGCGACGCCCGGGGCGCGCTGCAGCGGCTGGCCGTCGCCGGGGGGCTGACGATCGTGCTGGCGCTCGCGGCCTTCGCCGTGTTCGAGCCGCGCAAGGCCCTGTCGGCGGCGGGCGTCGGCATGGGCGTCTGGCTGATCCTTGGCGCATTGGCCGAGACGGCCGAGCGCACCCGCCTGTTCCGCGCGCCGCTGGCCGAGACCCTGCGCCGGGCGAAGGGGCTGCCGCTCGGCGCCTGGGGCATGACGCTGGCCCACGCCGGGCTGGGGGTCTTCGTGCTCGGCGCCGTGGTCGAGACCGGCTACCGCATCGAGGCGGCCCGTCCGCTGGCCGTCGGCCAATCGCTGGAGGCCGGCAAATGGACCGTGACGCTGGATGACGTCCGTATCGTCGAGGGGCCCAACTATCTGGCCGAGCAGGGCCATCTGAGCGTCTCCGTGCCTGGCGGGCGGACCCGGGTGGTCACCGCCGAGCGCCGCTTCTTCCCCACTGGCGGCCAGACCACGACCGAGGTCGGGCTCGATTTCCGGGGGCTGGACGACGTCTATGTCGTGCTGGGCGAGCGGGCGCAGGCGACCGACGGCGCGCCGGCCTGGAGCGTGCGGGTCTGGTGGAACCCGTGGGCGCGGCTGATCTTCCTGGGTCCGCTGATCATGGCGTTGGGCGGAGTGCTGTCGCTGATGGATCGCCGTCTCAGACTGGCCGTCGCTCCGCGGAAGGCCACGGCATGAAGCGCGCTCTCGTCATCGCCGTCGCGGCCCTCGGGCTGATGGCCGCCGAGCCGGCGCCCGCGCCCGACAGGCCCCTGCCGGATGCGGCGCAGGAGGCGCGGGCCAAACGGCTGTTCGAGGATATCCGCTGCGTCGTCTGCCAGCACGAGGCCATCGCCGACAGCCCCGCAGGGATCGCCGCCGACATGCGCGGTCTGGTCCGCGACCAGATCGCCGCCGGGCGCAGCGATCAGGCCATCCGCGAGGATCTG
Organism: Brevundimonas sp. GCM10030266; assembly: GCF_042666595.1. Classification (NCBI taxonomy): domain Bacteria; kingdom Pseudomonadati; phylum Pseudomonadota; class Alphaproteobacteria; order Caulobacterales; family Caulobacteraceae; genus Brevundimonas; species Brevundimonas sp. GCM10030266. The sequence continues at coordinate 124,769 of NZ_JBHTCY010000001.1, read as the reverse complement.
GTGCGCCGCTACGGCGACTTCGTCCTGTTCACCCCGCCCCTGCGGATCGGCACCTGGCTGCTGTGGTTCGGCCCGTTCGCCGTGGTGCTGGCGGTCGGCGCGGCCCTGCTGGCCTTCGCGCGCCGTCGCAAGCCGGAGGTCGCGCCGCTGTCGGCCGAGGAAGAGGCCCGACTGTCTGATATTCTCGCCGAAGGCCAGCTTCGCCGCGATCCTGACGCAAAGCGGTCCGACGACTGACGCGGGGCGGGAGCCAACATCGTCGCACGGGCGTTGGTGAGACTCGCAAACGCTCTATATTCATCGCCTGACGGGCGCTCCATCGCCCGGTGAGAGGATCGCTGACTGCCTATGATGAAGCGCAAGGAATTCATGCTCGGGGCCGTCGCCGGCCTGGCCTTCGCCGCCGCCGCGACCGCGGGTGGGGTGATTGACTGGCCGACCGCCAACGCCGGGCCCGTGTCGGGCGTCAGCGGACGTCTGATCCCCAGCGCCGGCGCAGCGGGCGCCGCCTTCGCCCCGCCGCAGGGCGCGCCGCGCAGCTTCGCCGACATCTTCGAACAGGTCGCCCCGGCGGTCGTGCAGATCGATGTGAAGACCCGCGTCGCCACCCCGCGCCAGGGCTTCATCCAGATCCCCGGCCTCGGCGCCGTTCCGGTCCCCGCTCCCGGCGGCCAGGGCGGGGAAGGCGAGGACGAGGGGCGGACGGCCATGGGCTCCGGCTCGGGCTTCTTTATCACAGCGGACGGCTACATCGTCACCAACAACCACGTCGTCGCCGACGCGGTGGAGATTACCGTCAAGCTGGCGGATGCACGTGAGTTGACCGCCCGCGTGGTCGGTCGCGACGAGTCGACCGATCTGGCTGTGCTGAAGGTCGACGGTTCGGACTTCCCCTATGTGGAGTTCGAGGAAACGGCCCAGCCCCGCGTGGGCGACTGGGTCGTGGCCGTGGGCAATCCCTTCGGTCTGGGCGGCACCGCCACGGCGGGCATCGTTTCGGCCCAGGGACGCAGCCAACTGGACAGCTCGACGCCCTATACCGACTACATCCAGATCGACGCCGCCATCAACCGGGGCAACTCGGGCGGGCCGACCTTCGACATCTACGGTCGCGTCATCGGCGTGAACTCGGCCATCTATTCGCCGTCGGGCGGCTCGGTCGGCATCGGCTTCGCCATCCCCGCCTCGACCGCCAAGCCGATCACCGACCGTCTGATGCGCGGCGAGACGATCGAGCGCGGCTATCTCGGCGTCCAGATAAGGCCAGTTGAGCGTGAGTGGTTAGGGCCGTTGGGGCTTGAAAGTCGGGAAGGCGCGTACGTTCAAAGTGTAACACCTGGGGGGCCGGCCGAAGGTGGCGGCCTGCAGCAGGGCGACATCGTGCTGACGCTGAACGGCGAGAAGGTCCGCGACGGCAACGATCTGACCCGTCGGGTCGGTCAGGCGCGTCCGGGCGACAACCTGCGCCTTGAGGTATGGCGCGACGGCCGTCGTCAGACCCTCAATGTCCGCTCGGGCACCCGTCCGTCGGAGGCGGCGCTGAACGCGGAAGGTGGGGCGGAGCCGGGTGCGGAGCCCACGCCGAACGGCGCCGTGGCCGGCACCGCGGTGGGCGGCCTGACCGTCGCGCCGATCAGCCCGGCCTTGCGTCAGCGCTATGATATCCCCGCCAACGTCAATGGCGTGGTGATCACCCAGAGTGGCAGCGGCGATAATCGCGCCTACCAGCCCGGTTTCGTCATCATGCGCGCCGGCCAGCGGGCCGTGACCTCGGTCGCGGATTTCCAGGCGGCGGTGCAGGCCGCCCGCTCTGCGGGGACCGGGGTCTTCATCCTGGTCTGGACGCCGCAGGGCAATGTGCCGACCGTGCTGGAACTTCCGGAGTCTGAATAAGGCTTAACTGACTTGATCGCCGCCGATGCGCTAACATCGGCGGCGATTTTGCATTCGGGGGCTGATTCCATGCGCATTCTGGTTGTTGAGGACGACGCCGAGGCCGCGACCGCCATGGTTCGCGGTCTGACCGAGGCCGGTCACGACACGACCCACGCCGTCGACGGCGCCTTCGGTCTGCTGGAGGCCCAGAAGGGCGGCTATGACGTCTATGTCGTGGACCGGATGATGCCGCGTCTGGACGGCATCGGCATGGTCGAGACCCTGCGCAAGGACGGCGACCAGACCCCGGTCCTGTTCCTGTCGGCGCTGGGCGAGGTCGAGGACCGCGTCACGGGCCTGAAGGCCGGCGCCGACGACTATCTGGTCAAGCCCTACGCCTTCTCCGAGCTGATCGCCCGTGTCGAGGCCCTGTCGCGCCGCCGCGAGACCGGCTCGGTCGCCACCATGCTGAAGGTCGGCGATCTGGAGATGAACCTCATCGCCCGCACCGTGCACCGCGCCGGTCAGGAGATCGACCTGCAGCCGCGCGAGTTCCAGCTGCTGGAGTTCCTGATGCGCCACGCCGGCCAGTCGGTGACCCGCACCATGCTGCTCGAGAAGGTCTGGGAATACCACTTCGACCCCCAGACCAACGTCATCGACGTCCACATCAGCCGCCTGCGCGCCAAGATCGACAAGGGGTTCGACAAGGCGATGCTGCAGACGGTCAGAGGCGCCGGCTATAGATTGGAAGCCTGACTGATTTCCCTCCCCGTTCGGGGAGGGTGGTCGCGCAGCGACCGGGTGGGGAGGGGTCGGCGACATGGCCGTCATCGCCAAGGCAAGGGCCCTCAGAAAGGCGATGACGCCTGCCGAGGCCCGTCTGTGGGTTCAGCTGCGGCGGCTTCGTCACGAAGGGCTGCACTTCCGCCGACAGCATCCGGAACGAGGCTATTATTTCGATTTCGTCTGTCTGGACCGGCGGCTGATCGTGGAAGTCGATGGCGGTTCGCATGTCCAGGAAGACAGGGCGCGAAAGGATCGGGTCCGCGATGCAGTTCTTGCGCGGCTCGGCTTTCTGACGTTTCGGATAACCAATGAAGCAGTTCGAGACAGGTTGGCTGAGGTGATTGAAGAGGTGCGGATGCGTTGCCTTGCCCGCCCCACCCGGTCGTCGCTTCGCGCCGACCACCCTCCCCGTGCCGGGGAGGGAGATTTCTAGTGCGTCTTCCCTCCCTCCTTCGTCGGACGCCATTCCGGCTGACGCTGCTGTTCGTCGCCCTGTTCGCGGCGGCGGCCAGCGCGGTGCTGGCCTATGTCTATATCGCCTCGGCCAATGAGGCGCGGGCCAAGACCCAGGCGGATGTGACGACCGAGTTCGAGGTGCTGACCGGCATCTATCGCGAGCGGGGGCCTGATGCGCTGAACGCGGCGCTGGTGGACCGGACCATCCGGGGCGGACCCTATCTCTACATCCTGATGGACCCGAACGGGGGGCTGATCACCGGCAATCTGACCGAGTCGCCCATCGACATCGTTCCGCGCGGTCAGGGCGACGGCGGGACCGTTCCGACGTGGCAGACCTTCACCTACACCGACAATGACGCCAGCGGCCGGGTGACCCGGCCGCAGTCGCTGGGCGTGCAGGCGCGGCTGTCGGGCGGCGAGGTGCTGTTCGTCGGTGAATCGATGGGCGACACCGAGGCCTATCTGTCCCGCCTGACGCAGGCGTTGTGGGCCGCCATGGGCATCGTCCTGCTGCTGGGGCTGGCGGGTGGTCTGCTGGTCAGCCGCAATCTGGAACGCGCCATGGGTCGGCTGAAGACGGTCGTGACGGCGGTGCAGGACGGCGATCTGAAGGCCCGCGCCACGGTCCGCAACACGGGCGACGAGTGGGACGAGCTGGGGCAGGGGCTGAACGGCATGCTGGACCGGCTGGAGGGCTCGATGGCCTCCATCCGCCACGCGGGCGACGCCATCGCCCACGATTTGCGCTCGCCCCTGACCCGGATGCGGGCCAAGCTGGAGGTGGCGCTGATCGACGCCGAGGCCGGCAAGATCGACGGGACCGAGGCGCTGGAGCTGGCCCTGTCCGAGGCCGACGACCTGCTGAAGACCTTCAACACCGTCCTGGCCATCGCCCGCCTGCAGGCCGCCGCCGGATCGGGCCGCATCCCGGACCCGGCCGTGTTCGACGCGGCGGATCTGGCCGCCGACATGGCCGAGCTCTACGAGCCCGCCAGCGAGGACAAGGGGCTGGAGTTCTCGTCCGAGATCGAGCGCGGCCTGATGGTCAACGCCAACCAGCCCTTCCTGGCGCAGGCGCTGGCCAACATCATCGACAATGCGATCAAGTACACCCCGGTCGGCGGCGCCGTGATGCTGCGCGCCCGTCGTCGCTCGTCCGGCGAGATCGAGTTCTCGGTGACCGACACCGGGCCGGGGGTGCCGGAGGAAGACCGCGAGCGGGTGATCCAGCGCTTCGTCCGTCTGGACAACAGCCGCACCGAGCCGGGATCGGGTCTGGGCCTGTCGCTGGTCGGCGCGGTGATGGAGGCGCACAGCGGGCGCATCACCCTGGATGAAGGTCCGGGCGCCTTCGAGGGCTCCGGCCCGGGCCTGCGCGTGGCGCTGGTGCTGCCGGCGGCGGAGGCATGAGCGAGGCGGTCCTGAGCCCTTGCGGCCCGGTTGTGGACGCCGACGCCGCGGCCCGCGCCCACGAGCGTCTGTCCGAAGCCGCCACCGAGGGCGGCTGGGCCGATCTGCTTGAGGCCCACTGGCCCGCGCTTGAGCCGGTCTTCGCCGCCTCGCCCTATCTGTTCGGTCTGGCCCGGCGCTGGCCCGACACCCTGCGGACCCTGCTGGAACAGGGGCCGGACGCCCGACTGGCCGATGTGCTGGCGCGGACGAACGCCCTGACCGGCGGCGCCGACGACCTGCGTGCGCCGCTGCGGCGGCTGAAGGGCGAACTGCATCTGCTGACGGCCCTGGCCGATCTGGGCGGGCTCTGGACCCTCGATCAGGTGACCGGTGCGCTCAGCCGCTTCGCCGACATCTCGTCCCGTGCCGCGCTGGCGGCGGTGGCTCATGACCAGCGGGAGCGGGGCAAGCTGGTTTCTGCGGCCGATGACAGGCGCGGTCCGGTGCCCGGCCTGTTCGGTCTGGCCATGGGCAAGCACGGCGCCGATGAGCTGAACTATTCGTCCGACATCGACATCAGCCTGTTCTGGGATCCGGAGGCGCTGACTCCCGCCCTGGCCGAAGGGGTGGAGCCGCAGCGCTTCCTCGATCGGCTGGCGCATGCCTTCGCCACCCTGATGCAGGAGCGGACCGGCGACGGCTATGTGTTCCGGGTCGACCTGCGGCTACGGCCCGATCCGTCCTCGACCCCGCCGGTCGTCTCTGTCCCCTTCGCCCTGACCTACTATGAGGGCGTCGGTCAGAACTGGGAGCGGGCGGCCTTCATCAAGGCGCGCGCCATGCTGGGCGACCCGCGCGCGGGCAAGGCCTTCCTCAAGGCGCTGGTTCCTTTCATCTGGCGGCGCAGTCTCGACTATCCGGCCATCCTCGACATCCAGTCGATCAAGCGACAGATCCACGTCCACAAGACCGGCGAGGGGCTGGAAGCCGCCGGCGCCAACCTGAAGCTGGGGCGCGGCGGCATCCGTGAGATCGAGTTCTTCGCCCAGACCCAGCAACTGATCCTCGGCGGTCGCGATGCGAAGCTGCGGACGCCGCGGACAGTGGACGCCCTCGCCGCCCTTCGGGACGCCGGCCATGTCAAAGCCGGGGTCTGTGAGGAACTGACCGCCGCCTATGTCGAACTGCGCGGGCTGGAGCATCGCGTTCAGATGCTGGACGACGAGCAGACCCATAGCCTGCCGCTCGACCCGGTCCGCCGGGCCGCCGTCGCCGCGCTGGCGGGGGAGGGGGCGCTCTCCGCCTTCGACGCCCGGGTCGAAGCCCTGCTGATCCGGGTGAACGGGCGTTACGGCGAACTGTTCGAGGGCGGGGAGGAGCTGTCCTCCCCCTATGGCTCGCTGGTCTTCACCGGGGTCGAGAACGATCCCGAGACCCTGCTGACCCTCGAACGGATGGGCTTCTCCGAGCCTGCGGGCGTGGCGGACACGATCCGCAGCTGGCACCACGGGCGCATCCCGGCCACGCGCACTGAACGCGGGCGCGAACTGTTCACCCGACTGGCGCCGCGCCTGCTGACCGCCCTGGCCGACACCGGCGCGGCGGACGACGCCTTCCGCCGGTTCGCCGTCTTCTTCGCGGGGCTCAGCGCCGGGGTGCAGGTGCAGGCCCTGTTCCTGGCCCAGCCCCGGCTGTTCGAGCTGGTGGTCGGCGTCATGGCCTTCGCCCCGCGTCTGGCCCGGACGCTGGGCCGCTATCCGGCGGCGCTGGACAGCATGCTGGACGCCCGCTTCGCCCAGGATCTGGAGGCGGACAGCGGCATCGCTGAACAGATGCTGGCTGAGACCGTGGCTGCGTCGGACTTCGAGGCGGCCATGAACGCCGTGCGCCGCATTCACCGGGACCAGATGTTCCGGATTGGCCTGCAGATCCTGACCGGTCGTGCCGGGCCGGAGGCGGCGGGGCGGGCGCTGACCGCCCTGGCCGACGCGGTGATGGCCGCCCTCGCGCCGGTCGCCCTGGCCGAGGCCGAACGGCAGGGCGGCGCCCTGGCAGGCGGCAAGGTCGCGGTGATCGCGCTGGGCAAGGCCGGGTCGCGCGAGATGCGGGCCAGCTCCGATCTGGACCTGATGACCCTCTATGACGCCCCGGCCGATGCGATGTCGGCGGGCAAGGGTTGGGCGGCGGGGGTCTTCTACTCGCGGTTCACCCAGCGGCTGATCGCGGCCCTGTCCGCCCACACCGCCGAGGGCGGCCTGTATGAGGTCGACATGCGCCTGCGCCCCGGCGCGGCCAAGGGGCCGGTGTCCCTGCGGCTGTCGGCGCTGCAGGACTATTACGCGACCGAGGGCGACACCTGGGAGTTCATGGCCCTGACGCGGGGGCGGGTGGTCTGGGCCAACGACCCCGCCTTTGGCCGACAGGTCACCGCGGCGCTGGAGGCGGTCCTGCGCAGGCCCAGGCCGGGGGTGGACGTCGCCGCCGACGCCCGCCGCATGCGCGACCTGATGGCCCGCGAACGTCCGGGCAAGGGCGACTGGGATCTGAAGCTGGCGCCCGGCGGACAGGTGGATGCGGAGTTCGTGGCGCAGGTGGGCCAGCTCCACGCCGCGGCGATCGGCGAACCCCTGACCGTTTCGACGCTGGAGGCGCTGGCTGGCGAGCCGGCCTTGGCCGAGGCCTGGCGGCTGCAGCAGGCGCTGGGACAGGTCTTGGCCGCCGCCTTCGACACGCCGGGTGATCCCTCGAACGAGCCTGAAGGTTTCCGCAATCGGCTGGCGGAGGCCAGCGGGGCGGCGGACTTCGACGCCCTGTCCACGCATCTCCAGCAGGTCCGTCGCAAGGCCCGCGCGGCGTTCGAAACGGCGCTGCCCCCGGTTCGCGACGGAGATTGATCCGTCCCCCGTTTGATCTCCTGACAGGGACGACAAGGCCGAATGGCCATGGAGATCATCGAATGAGCAGGACCCTACTGATCGGCGGCTTCGCCGTCGTCGCACTGGCCGCCGCCGCGGGCGTGGCCACCGCCCGACCGCCCGTGGCGCAACAGGCGCAACGCCCGGCCCCCGCGCCGGTCAGCCGCGCGGACTATGTCGAGCACCGCGTCGAACGTCTGGTCGCCGCCGATGCGAACCGGGACGGCACGGTGACCCGCGAGGAGCGCCGGGCTCATGTCCGGGCGGCCCGGCAGGAACAGGCCGCGACCCGCTTTGACCGCCTCGACGCCGACAGGGACGGTCGCCTGAGCCGCGAGGAATTCGTCGCCGGCGCCGGGCAGGGACGGCCGGAACGGGTCCGGCGCGAGCACGGTCCGCGCGGTGAGCGCAGCATGCGCGGCGGCGACCGCGGACCGGTGGTCATCGCCGACGCCCGCGCCCGCGCCGATCAGGCCTTCACCCGTCTGGATACGGACAGCGACGGTTTCCTCAGTGCGCAGGAACGTCGGGCGGGACGTGAGGCGATGCGGGAGCAGCGTCGGGATCGCATGAACCGGCGCGCGGCGTCGCAACAGACGTCGCCTCCGGCGCCCGCTTCGGAGTAAGGAGATGTCGGGGACGACGGTTCTGCGCCGCGCGACCCTCTCGATGACGTTCGAACGAGGGCCGATTGGCGCTGATCGCCGACCCCGACGAGGATCTGGTGCGCCGCGTGGGTCAGGGCGATCCCGCGGCGATCCAGTCCATGGTGGCGAGGAAGCTGCCCCGCATGCTGGCGCTGGCGCGTCGCATGCTGGGCGACGCCGTGGAGGCGGAAGACGTGGCGCAGGAGGCCATGCTGCGGGCCTGGCGACAGGCGCCGCGCTGGACGCCGGGCAAGGCGCGGTTCGACACCTGGTTGCACCGGGTGGCGCTGAACCTCTGCTACGACCGGCTGCGTCGGCGACGCGAGATCGCCACGGACACGCCGCCCGACCGGCCGGACGAAAGCCCGGCTCCGGACCGGGGGCTGATCGCGGCGGACACCGGCGCGCGGGTCGAGGCGGCTTTGGCCCGTCTGCCCGAACGTCAGAGAGAGGCCATCGTCCTGTGTCACTATCAGGAGTTGACCAATATCGAGGCCGCGGCCCTGATGGAGATCAGCGTCGAGGCGTTGGAAAGCCTGCTGTCGCGAGGGCGGCGGGCGTTGAGAGTGGCGCTGGCCGATATGCGGCCGGACGCTGAAGGAGCGTGAGTGTGATGACGTCGGATCGGTTCATCGCCCTGGCGGCGGCCTATGGCGCCGACGAACGGCGCTGGCCTGAGAGCGAGCGGGATGCGGCCCGGGCCTTCATGGCGGCGGAGCCCGAGGTCGCGCGCGCGGCCCTGTCGGAGGCGGACGCCGTCGACGCCCTGCTGCACGCGGCGCCGCCCCCCCTGGTTTCGATGGCGCTGCGGGATCGGGTCATCGCCTCGGCGGCGCAGGCCGGGCTGAAGGCGGGCCGTCAGGGCCGCCGCTGGCTGGACCGCCTGACCCTGATCTTCGGCGCCGGCTGGGCCGCCGCCGCCTGCGCCGGTGTCGCCGCCGGCGTCATCATGACCGGCCATCTGACCGCCGACGCCCAGGCCGACGCGATCCTGTATCAGTCCACCCTGCAAGGCGTGGACGACTCGGAGGTTCTGGGTTGAGCCCGAAAGCCCTCAAGATCGTCCTGGCGGCCTCGGTCGCGTTCAACCTCTTCGCCGTGGCGGCGGGGGGCACGATCTGGGTCACCCACAAGCGCGCCGAACAGCGGATCGAGGCGCAGCAGCGCCCGGCTCGCGAGCATTCGACGATGAGCGTCATCGCCCGTCTGAGCCCGGAGGTTCGGCGCGATGTCCGTCAGGCGCTCAAGGCGTCGGCGCTGGCCGCCAAGCCGGACTTCGAGGAAGCCCGCGCCAAGCGCCGCGAGGCGATCGATCTGTCGGCCTCGAACGGCTTCGACGCCGCCCGCGTCAGGACCCTGCTGGACCAGTCCCGCGCCGCGGAACTGCGCGGCCGCGCCCGGCTGGAGGCCGAGGCCGTGACCCTGCTGGCCACCCTTTCGCCGGACGACCGGGCGGTGCTGTCGGAAATCCTGTCACGTCGCGGCCGGGGCGCGCGGGACCGCAACGACGGTCCCCAGGCCGAGCGCAAATAGGGATCAGGCCGCGCGGGCGTGGGCCTGCGGTTGCCCCATCGGGCGCTGGATCGGCAGGTCGAAACGGACGGTGGTGCCGCGTCCCGGCTCGCTTTCCATGATCAGCTCGCCGCCGTGCAGTTCGATCAGCGACTTGGTCAGGGCCAGCCCCAGGCCCGTGCCCTGCGTCGTCTTGGAGTGCTGGCCCTCGACCTGTTCGAACGGGCGGGCCAGACGCGCCAGATCCTCCGGCGCGATGCCGATGCCGGTGTCGGTGACCGACACCTGAACCCGGTCGTCGTCCAGTTGCGACAGGGCGACCACGATCTCGCCGCCCTCGGGGGTGAATTTCACCGCGTTCGAGATCAGGTTCAGCACCACCTGCTTCAGGCCGCGATGGTCCGCCTCGATCTGCGGGATGTCCTTGGCGTCGACCACCAGCCTGAGCCCCGCCTCCTCGATCTTGCCGCGCATCAGTCGGGTGGCGTCGCCGACGATCTCCTTCAGCGACACCGCCTCATAGTGCAGCGTCAGCTTGCCGGCCTCGATCTTGGCCATGTCGAGGATGTCGTTGATCAGGCTGAGCAGATGCTGGCCCGACTTCAGGATGTCGCCTGCATACCCCTTGTACTTCTGGTCGCCCAGCGGGCCGAACAGCTCGCCGGCCATGATCTCCGAGAAGCCGTTGATGGCGTTCAGAGGGGTGCGCAGCTCGTGGCTCATGTTGGCCAGGAACTCGGACTTGGCCTGGTTGGCGGCCTCGGCCCGGGTCATCGCTACTTCGTATTTGCGGGCCAGCAGGGACAGCTTCTCCTCGCGGTCCTCCAGTTCGGCGATGGTGACGTGCAGGCGTTCCACCGCGCGCTGACGCTCGGCTTCCTTCTGCTTGATGGCGGTGATGTCGGCGGCCGTGACCACCGAACCGCCGTCCGAGGTGAAGCGCTCGACCAGTTGCAGCCAGCGACCATCGACCAGTTCGACCTCGCGGGCGCCGGCCCGACCCCCGGCCGCCGCCTGCTCCGACTTGATGGCCAGGGCGGCGATGCGGTTCAGATCCTGCTTGTAGGCGCCCTTGCGCACCACGCCGGGCTCGAAGGCGAAGGCGTCCTCAAAAGCCTGGTTGGACAGGATCAGACGGCCCGACTTGTCGAACAGGACGAAGGCGTCGGACACGCTCTCGATGCCGTCGCGCAGGCGACCTTCAGCGGACTGGGCCTGGGCCTTGGCGCGGCGGGCTTCGGTGGTGTCCAGCGCCACGCCCAGCACGGAGGTGAAGCCGTCAGCGCCGCGCTCGCCGCGCGCCTGACCCCGGGCGTCGATCCAGCGGGCGCGACCGTTCTCGTCGGGCACCGGGAAGCTGACCTCGAAGGCGCCGTAGGTCTGGGCCTGACGCAGGGCATGCTGGACCGCCTCGCGATAGCGGGGGTGGATGCGCGCGACGAAGGTGTCTTCCGGAATATTGCCGCTGCGGTCCAGTCCCATCAGGCTGGCCATATAGTCGGAGATCATCACCTGACCGGCGTCGATGTCCCAGTCCCAGACGCCGCAGTGCGCCGCCTCGACCGCGCCGCGGAAGCGACGCTCGGACGCCGCCCATTCGCGGCTGATGCCCATCTGGCGGCGCTGCATGACGACGACGAGGACGAGGGTGAACAGGCCGATGCCGATCGGCGGGCCCAGCACCCACAGCTCAACGGCGGAGAAGCCGCCCATGCCCGCGTCCGGCGTCGCGACGCCGCGCGCGACCAGCAGCACATGGGCCGCGATCGCGAGGGCCAGCGCAAGGATGGAGATGCGCAACCACGCCGGGGCTCCGCGCTCACGATCGGAGGCGCGTCGTCCCTGTGGTGATATGCGGCGTTCCTCACCCCGCAAGGCGCTCTCCCGGACGATTCGACAACGAGCCCTGAATCTAGGCTGCGTCGCGGATTCGTGTCGAGCAGGGTTAATCCCTGATCAACATTCTTGAACGGGGTGAGTCTGGAGAGTCGCACTCGGCGACCCGACCAGACTCAGGCCGCCTGGAAAGAGGTCGGCGAAGAGGTCTCGAGGGTGGGGGCCGCCAGCACGTCGGTGATGGTCTTCAGCGTCGCGCGGGCGTCGCGGGCGAGGGCGCGCATTTCGGGCGGGGCGTCGTCCGGCGCCTCGTCCACCGAGGCCAGAAGTTGCGTCGCCAGCGCCATCAGCTTCGGCGCGGCCGCGATCAGGCGGGCCTGGAATTCGATCTGTTCGGGATCGCGGTCGTATTCGGCGCCGGGCACGCGCCAGCCGCCCCAGTCGGCCTTGTCGGTCACCACGACCGGATAGGTGCCGGGGAAGGGGTGGTGCGGGCAATCCTCGGCGTTCTGCCACTTGTTCCGGGCGCGCATCAGGCGCCAGTGCTGGCCGTCGTCCACCGCCGAATCCTCGACCGGCAGCAGCAACTCGTGCGCCAGGAACTCGCGGCCGAGGCCGACGTCATAGGTGACGCGCACCGGTTCCTCGAAGCCCTTGGCCCAGACAGGCTGGACCTTCTCGATCTGGGCCCATGCGCCGACGCACTCGACCCAGACCTTCTGGCCCTTCTGGAATTGCGCGCGCGCCATGATGCACTCCGGACTATCGACAGCGCATCATGCAGCCTGCGGATGAACAGGCCGTTTGGTGAGAGGGTAAAGTGGACCTTAACGCCCGCCGCCGGCTCAGTTGCGCGAGATGTCTTCCAGCGCCTCGCCGGCGTACTTTTCCTTCACCCGCGTGGACAGGTCGCCCAGCGAGACCACGCCGACCAGACGGTCGTTCTTGTCCAGCACGGGCAGGCGACGAACCTGACGGCTGCTCATGGCGTCGAGCACGGTCTTCAGGTCGTCATCGGCGCGGGCGGTGTGCGGGTCGCGGGTGATGAATTCCACCACCGGCGAGGTCACCGCCGCGCCACCGGCGATGGCGCGCACAACGATGTCGCGATCGGTGATGGCGCCGATCAGGCTGTCGCCGTCAGCCACCGGCATGAAGCCGAAGCCGCCGTCGTGCATGCGCCGGGCGATCTCCTGCAGGGTGTCGCCGGGACGGGCCACCTGCACGTCCTTGCTCATCAGATCGCGTACCTTCATCGGAGTCTCTCCTGCATCGGTTCGCGGACAGAACCCCTCGCCGCCGAGCCGGGTTCCGCGCTACACCCGAAGGGGACAACGAAGGGCGGGCGGATGACGGCGGCGAACGAGGCGAAGGCCATCCTTGAGCGACTGGGCGTCAGCGCCACGGTCTGGAACGGCCATCTGCCGACCCGCTCGCCGATCGACGGCTCCAGCGCCGGATCGGTGGCGGAGACGCCCGATCTGGACGGCGTCGTCGCCCGTTCGGTCCAGGCCTTCCATGCCTGGAAGCGCGTCCCCGCCCCGCGTCGCGGCGAGCTGGTCCGCCTGTTCGGCGAGGAGCTGCGCGCGTCGAAGGACGACCTCGCCCGGCTGGTCACGCTGGAGGCCGGGAAGATCGTGTCGGAGGGCCTCGGCGAGGTTCAGGAGATGATAGACATCTGCGACTTCGCTGTCGGCCTGTCGCGCCAGCTCTATGGCCTGACCCTCGCCAGTGAGCGGCCCGGCCACCACATGCGCGAGACGTATCAGCCGCTGGGGCCGGTGCTGGTCATCTCGGCCTTCAACTTTCCGGTCGCCGTGTGGGCCTGGAACGCCTGTCTGGCGCTGGTCTGCGGCGATCCGGTGATCTGGAAGCCGTCGGAGAAGACGCCGCTGACGGCGCTGGGCACGCAGGCGGTTTTCGAGCGGGCGCTGGCGCGGTTTGGGGATGCGCCGGAAGGTCTGTCGCAACTGGTCATCGGCGGGCGCGAGGCCGGTGAGGCCCTGGCCGCCGACGCCCGCATCCCGCTGGTCTCGGCCACCGGCTCGACCCGCATGGGCAAGGCGGTGGCGCAAACGGTCGCCGCGCGGCTCGGGCGCTCGCTGCTGGAGCTGGGCGGCAACAACGCCATGATCGTGACGCCCAGCGCCGATCTGGACATGGCGGTGCGGGCGGTCGCCTTCTCGGCGGTCGGCACGGCGGGGCAGCGCTGCACCACCCTGCGCCGTCTGCTGGTGCACGAGAGCGTGGCCGGCAAGCTGCTGGAACGACTGAAGAAAGCCTATGAGTCCCTGCCCATTGGCGACCCGCGCGAGGCCGGTACGCTGGTCGGCCCGCTGATTGATATCCCCGCCGTCGAAGCCTTTGAGGCGGCGCTGGAACAGGCGGTTCAGCAGGGCGGCGAGATCATCACCGGCGGCGATCGGGTCGAAGCGGAAGGGGCCTATGTGAAGCCCGCCATCGTCCGCATGCCCGCCCAGACGGCGGTGGTCGAGCACGAGACCTTTGCGCCGATCCTGTATGTGCTGACGTGGTCGGACTTCGATCAGGCGGTCGAGCTGCAGAACGCCGTGCCGCAGGGGCTGAGCTCCTGCGTTTTCACTGACAGTGTCCGTGAGGCTGAGCAATTCCTGTCGGCCTGGGGCTCGGATTGCGGCATCGCCAACGTCAACATCGGCCCCTCGGGCGCCGAGATCGGCGGGGCCTTCGGGGGCGAGAAGGACACTGGCGGCGGGCGCGAGTCCGGCTCGGATGCGTGGAAGGCCTATATGCGCCGCCAGACCCAGACGGTGAATTTCTCGTCCGCCCTGCCGCTGGCGCAGGGCGTGAGATTCGACGTTTAACAGACCCTCGGCCTCCGGCCTTCATCCCGAACGACAAGGACCACGATGGGCAGCTTCAGCATCTGGCACTGGATCATCGTGCTCGTGTTTCTCGTCGGACCCATCGGCGGCGTCGCGGCGATCATCGTCCTGTTGAGCCGTCGCAAGAAATAGAGGGCCTCAGCGGGCGCGCGTATCCACCCGCGCCACCACCGACAAACCGGGACGCAGGCGGTCGAGGCCGTCCTGACCCGGGTCGAGGGCGATCCTCACCGGCACGCGCTGGGCCACCTTGGTGAAGTTGCCGGTGGCGTTGTCCGGGCGGATGACGCTGAATTCCGAGCCCGTGGCCGGGGCGATCTGCTCGACCTTGCCAGTCAGGGTCCGGCCGCCCAGGGCATCGACCGACAGCTCGACCGGCTGGCCGACGCGGATGTCGCGCAGCTGGTTCTCCTTGTAGTTGGCCGTCACCCAGATGCGGTCGGGGACCAGCGCCATCAGCTGGGTGCCGACGGCGACCTGCTGGCCCTGACGCACGGTGATCTCGCCCAGACGCCCGTCGCGGGGCGCGACAATGCGGGTGTTGGACAGGTCGATCTCGGCCAGATGCACGGCGGCCTGCGCGTTCTCGACGGCGGCCTCCAGCGAGCCCCGGCTGACGACGGCGGAGGTGACGCCGGTCTCGGCGATGCCGGTCGCGGCTTGCGCGGCGGCCAACTGGGCCTGCGCGGCCTGAAGGGCGGTGCGGGTCACGTCCACCTGCGCCTGCGCCACCCAGCCGCCCTCGAACAGGGTGCGCGACCGATTGAAGTCCGCCTGGGCCTTGGCGACATTGGCGCGGGCGGCGGCGATGGAAGCGTTGCTCTGCGCCACCGATCCGCGCGCCGAGTTCTGGCTCTGGGTCGAGTTGGCCAGGGCAGCCTCGGCGGAATGCAGCTGCGCTTGCGCCTGTTCCAGCCGCTGGCGATAGATGCGGTCATCGACCGTGGCCAGCAACTGGCCCTGCTTCACGGTATGGAAGTCCTGCACCTCGACCGAGGTGACATAGCCGGTCACCTGAGGCGCGATCACCGTCACCTGCCCGCGCACATAGGCGTTGTCGGTGTGCTGCACGCCCGAGGTGAAGGGCGGCAGCCGCCACGCCCACAGCACCAGCAGCACTCCGACGATGGCGACGGCGATCAGCAGGACGCTGATCAGCACCCGCTTCTGCGGCGGCTCCGCAGGCGCGGCGGCGGGCGGCGGCGGCGCGGGTTGGGGCGCCGGTTGCGGTGCGGCGGGAGCGGGGGCGGTGGTGTCGGTCATGGGGGCAACGGTTCGGGGGGCGTGTGAAAAGGGGATCAGTCGATGGCGGCGGCGGCCGCGGCGGCATCGACCTTTTCGGCCTGTCGCGCGGCGCGACGGGCGGTGAAGCGGGGCCGCAGGTGGTGGAAGGTCACCCACAAGCTGCCCATGGCGGCGAAGACGGCGATCAGCAGGAAGACATCGTTGTAGGCCAGCACATGGGCCTGCTGGCTGATCTGCTGCTGCAGCAGAACCTGGCCCTCGGCGGTGCGCAGGGCGGGGTCGCCGATCACCCGGGCGTAGGCGCCGGACAGTTGCTGCAGCCGCTGGACCACGTCGGGGTCGCCGAGGTTGATCTGTTCGGACAGCTGGTTGGAGTGGAATTTCTCGCGCCACGTCTGGAGGGTGCCGACCACGGCGGAGCCCAGCAGGCCGCCGACGTTCTGGCCGATGCCGAAGATGACGATGAAGCTGACGAAGTTGTGGGCGCCCTTCTGCAGCACCTGCACCACGCCGCTCATCATCGCCGGACCGATGAAGAAGGCGGCGGCGAAGGCCAGCAGGGCCTGGCTGAAATAGAGCTGGCCCGGTCGGGTCAGGACAGTGGAGTGGGAATCGAGGAAGGCCCCCACCGCGATCAGGGCCAGCGAGATGGCGATCGGCTTGTAGAGCTTGGCCGGGTTCATGGTGAAGGCGCTAGTCAGCGAGCCGGCGATGGTGGCGATCAGGATCAGCCAGAAGAGCCCGTGCATCTGGTCGGGGCCCAGGCCCATCTGGGTCATCAGGCCCACCGCGCCGTAGGTCTGTTCCGACAGCACGACGCGGATGCCGACGATGATCAGGGCCAACCGGATGATGTCCGGCCCGGCCATCCATTTCAGGTTTATCAGCGGCGTGGTGCGATTGTACTCGATGACCACGGCGGCGGTCAGCAGCACGATCGATCCGACCAGCGCCCAGCCGATCCACGCCGCCTCGGTCCACCAGACGATCCGGCCCAGTCCCAGCACCGCGCACAGCAGGGCGATCCCTGGCGCGAACAGGGCGAAGGTCAGGAAGTCCAGCTTGTCGAAGGCCTTGAACCGCTCTGACGGCGGGGCCTTCAGTGCGAACACGGCCGCCAGCGACAGCAGGGACAGGCCCAGTTCGAAGACGTGGAAACCGCGCCACTCGGACAGGTCGACCAGATGGTTGGAGAAGATGCGGACCGCCGGAATGGCCAGGCTGGAGGCGCCGATGGCCAGCACCAGACCCTTGAGCCGGTGCGCCGCCGGGAAGGCCTGGATGGTGTAGAGGACGCCCAGCGTGGTCAGGGCCGCCGAGGCCATGCCGGCGAAGGCCCGCACGATCAGGGTCGACTGATAATCCTCAAAGAACAGGGCTCCGAAGGCGATCAGGGCATAGGCGATCAGGAAGATCTGGGCGAACAGCCGCAGGCCGTACTGCATGCGGAACTTGACCAGCAGTAGGTTCATGCAGGCGTTGGTCATCACGAAGACGACCGGCAGCCAGGCCGCCTCGGTCAGGGAGACGCCCAGCGCCCCGGCCAGTTGCTGGGTGTTGGCGGTGACCATGGCGGCGCCGATCCCGCCTGTGGCGGTGACCAGCATGCCGACGGCGAAGTAGGCCAGGCGATAGGGGAGGGTGTGGTCCGGCGTGGCGGGCGAGCCGGGGAACATCGGCCGCTCGTGCGGCTTCAGCGTCTGGACGTATTCCGCCCACGGAAGACTGAAGTTCCGACGGCTCATGCCCCGTCTCCGACGCGCGCCCTCACGGCGTCCAGCACAAGCTCCAGCGTGCGACGGGCGATGGCGTTCCGTTCGGCGGGCCTGGCGTTGTGGATGCCGCCGCCCAGCATGGCGGCCAGAACCCGGATGTCGGAGGCCTTCAGATCGTCGCGGACGACGCCCGCGGCCTGCGAAACCTTCAGCGACGGCATGGCCGCCTTGACCATGGCCTGACGCAACGGGGTCAGGATGTCCGGCGACGGCGAGGCCCGCACCACCCCGCCCAGCGCCGTGTTGCGCACCAGCCGGGCGGACAGGTCCACCAGAAAGTCGAGGAAGGCGTCGGGCGCGGTCGGTTCGGCGAACTGCTCGCCCAGTTCGGCCACGTCATCCAACAGCACGGCCAGCGCGATCTCGGTTCGGCCGGGGAAGTTCCGGTACAGGGTCGCCCGGCCCACGCCCGCCCGTTCGGCGATGCGATCCAGCGGCGCGTCGATGCCCTCCTCGGCGAACACCGCGCGGGCGGCGTCCAGCAGCGCGGCGCGTCTGTCGGCGGCGTCTTTTCTGAGGGGGCGGTCCATGATAGCGGCTAAGTGGACACGGGTGTCCACTTAATCAAGGGGCCGCATCTCATTTCGTTACTATCGTCATCCTCCGGCAAGCCGCGTAGCGGCGCAGACCGGGGGACCCAGCGGCGCGCGTGAGCGCGAAGCTGTGGGGAGCGCCAATGCTTCAACTTCGATCTTCAGAGTTTCGCCGCCGCGGCGCCGCTGGGTCCCCCGGTCTCGCTACGCTCGCCGGAGGATGACGAAAGCTAAGAAGAAAGCGCGCTGTCGAGCGCCTCCGCCAGATCGCCCTTGCCGACGACCTTCACACTCTCCAGACCCAGCCATCCGGCCATCAGTTTCAGCTCGTTCGCCAGTCGCGCGGGCGTCTCGGGCGTCGCGTCCGGCTCGCGCCAGGCGGCCTGCACCAGCAGCTCCCCGGCCTTGCGGTCAGCCTTCAGATCGACCCGCGCGGTGATCGCCTCGTCCTCGAGGAAGGGCAGGACGTAGTAGCCGTGCTCGCGCTTGTGGGCGGGGGTGTAGATCTCCAGCCGCACCCGCACGCCGAACAGCCGCTCGGTCCGGTCGCGCGCCCAGATCAGATTGTCGAACGGCGACAGCAGGGCCTGTCCGGTCACCTTGCGCGGCGTCCGTGCGCCGGGCGCCAGATACGCGATCTGCCGCCAGCCCCTGACCTGCACCGGAGTCAGTTCGTCCGCCTCGACCAATTCGGCGATCCGCGCCTTCGTTTCCGCCACCGGCATGCGGAACCAGTCGCGCAGATCGGCCTCCGTCGCCACCCCCAGCGCCCGCGCCGCGATGCGGACCAGTTCGCGCTGTGCGTCCGGTTCGTCCGGGGTCGGCAGGTCGATGATGCGGGCGGGCAGGGCGCGCTCGGTCAGGTCATAGACGCGCTCGAAACCGTTGCGCGTCTTCGTCGTGATCATCCCGGCCCAGAACAGCCACTCCAGCGCGCGCTTGCCGTCGGACCACTCCCACCAGCCGGGCTGGCCGCGCGGACCGGTCGCGAAGTCGCCGCCGGTGACCGGCCCGCGCCGTTCGATCTCGGCCAGAACCCCGTCGATATAGTCACGTCGCTCGCGCCCGAACCGGGCGATGCCGGTCCACATGGCCCCCTCCTGAGCCCGCTGCATGCGCCAGCGGAACAGGGGCTGAAGCTCCATCGGCATCAGCGAGGCCTCATGGCCCCAGTATTCGAACAGGCTGCGTTTTGGCCCCCACGCCTCGGCCTCCAGCGCCTCGCGCGGATAGTGGCCGAGGCGCGAGAAGCCCGGCAGGTAGTGGGTGCGCGTCACCACATTGACGCTGTCGATCTGCACCACGCCCAGCTTGCGGACGAGGTCGCGGACATGGCTCCGCCCCGGCGATCCGGGGCGGGTCCGTCCGAAGCCCTGCGCGGCCAGGGCGATGCGGCGGGCGGTCCTGAGGCTGATGGTTTCGGTCACCGGATCAGCCTGCCCAAAAGTCGTCGGGCGCGCCATGGGGGTGGCGCGCCCGACTGGCGGAAAGCGGCTACGGCGTCGCCCGCGCGGGCAATGCTTGCGCTGACCGGACCAGTTGCACGAACTCCGCCCGTTCGCCGTAGGGATCTTCTCCCCGTGCGCCTTGCGCCAGCTCCAGGATGCGGTCCCAGCCATAGTCCGAGGGCAGCCACGGGTCGCCTCGCAGGCGCTGGCCGAAGGCGGCGACCGCCAGCGCCCAGCGGGTGCTCTCCGGCGGTTGGGCCGAGGCGCCGGACTGGCCGCGGTTCGAGATGACCTGCTGGATCAGGCGCGACTCCGCCTCGCCCGGCTGCTTGTAGCGGACCTGCACGAAGCCGATTTCGCCCGACGCATCACCGCCGCCGACGCCGATGCGGTTCTGGTCATAGCGCCGCTCGGGGATCTGGCTGGGACCGCCGACAGGGGTGATCTCGTAGATGGCGGTCACCGAGGCGCCGGAGCCGACCTCGCCGGCGTCCACGCGATCATTGTTGAAGTCCGCCTCGTTCAGCAGGCGGGTCTCATAGCCGATCAGCCGATACTCGGAGACACGGGCGGGATTGAACTCGACCTGGATCTTCACATCGTCGGCGATGGGGAAGGCGCCCCGGTCGAACATCGGGCCGAACAGGCGGCGCGCCTCGTTCAGGTCATCGACATAGGCGGCCGTCCCGTTGCCCGCCTGGGCGATGGCCTGCATCCGGGCGTCCTGATAGTTGCCGCGCCCGAAGCCATAGACGGACAGATAGATGCCGGTCTCGCGCTTGGCGGCGACATAGTCCTCCAGACGCTGGTTCTCGGTGACGCCGACGTTGAAGTCGCCATCCGTGAACATCAGGATGCGGTTCACCTTGTCCTTGCCGAAGGCGGACTCGGCCTGCTGATAGGCGGTGACCATGCCCTGTGCCCCGGCGGTGCCGCCGCCCGCGCGCAGCCCGGCGACAGCGGCTCTCAGCACGTCCTTCTGATCGCCGGAGGTCGGCGCCAGCACCACGGACGCGCCGCTGGCGTAGGTGGTGATCGCCACGCGATCCTCGGGCCGCAGACGGTCGATGATCAGGTTCATCGCCTGCCGGGACAGTTCCAGCTTGTCCGCCGACATCATCGAGCCGGACACATCGACCATGAAGGTCAGGTTCAGGGGACGGCGCTCGCCGGCGGGCAGCTCATAGCCCTGCAGGCCGATGTGGACGATCTGGCGCCCCTCCGCCCACGGCGCCGCCGCGACCACGGTACTGACGGCGAACGGCTCGGACGCCGAGCGCGGCCGGGCGTACCCATAGTCAAAGTAGTTGATCATCTCCTCCAGCCGGATCGCATCGACCGGCGGGCGGGAGCCCTGATCCAGGAAGCGACGAACGTTGGAGTAGCTGGCCGTGTCCACGTCGATGGAGAAGGTCGAGACGGGCTCCTCGGCGACGCGGCGCACCGGATTGGGCAGGGCGTCCGGGTAGCGTTCCGTGTCGGGGGCAGGCCGGATGATCTGCCGTTCCGCAAGCGGCGCCGGGGGCGGCGGCGGCGGAGGTGGCGGAGGTGGCGGTGGGGGAGGCGGCGGTGGCGGGGGAGGCGGCGCCGGGAGCGGCCTGCGATTGGGGCCGACCGCGGACGGCGCGGCGCTGTCGGCGCGCACGCGGGTTCCGGTGACCACCACCTCGCCCAAGGCGTCGGACGTCGGGGCCTGAGCGGTCTCGCTGGTGGCGCAGGCGCTCAGGCCGGCCACCATTAGGGCGGCGACTGCGGCCATCGGTCGGTTCGGAAAATGTCGGCTCATTCTCGTTCTCCTTGGTGTCCAGTCCTCTGGCCGACCACCCTCGCCCCAAACAGCGGCCCTGCAACCTGACGAAGCCTGACAGTGTGGGCTGGCGCGACCGCCCGTCGCACCCCACAATGAGCATTCGACGAAAACGGGGGCGATCATGGCGGAAGCCGGTGGACTTGAGCTGGGGCATGTTGCGGCCCTGCTGGCGGCGGGCGTGGTGGCCGTGCCGTTGCTCCGGCGGCTGCAGCTCGGCTCGGTGCTCGGCTATCTGGCGGCCGGTCTGGCCATTGGCCCGTTCGGCGTCGGCCTGTTCACCGAGCCGGAGACCATCCTCCACGTCGCCGAGTTCGGGGTGGTCATCTTCCTGTTCATCATCGGACTGGAGATGCGGCCTTCGCGATTGTGGAGTCTGAGAAAGGACATCTTCGGCCTCGGCGCCGCCCAGGTGTTCGGCGCGGGATTGCTGCTGACCTTCACCGGCATGGCGGCGGGCCTGACGGCGCCGGTGTCCTTCATCGCCTCCATGGGCTTCGTGCTCAGTTCGACCGCCGTGATCATGCAGATGCTGGACGAGCGGGGCGAGATGGCCACGCCGCGCGGCAGCCGCGCCATCTCCATCCTGCTGCTGGAAGACCTCGCCATCGTGCCGCTGCTGGCCGTCGTGGCCGTCATGGCTTCGGTCATGGGGCTGGCGGGTGAGGGCGGCCCGCCGCTGTGGCGCACCCTGCTGCTGGCCGTCGGCGCCGTCGGCATCGTGCTGGTCGCGGGAAAGTTCCTGATGAACCCGGTGTTCCGCATCCTGGCCCGTTACGGCGGGCGCGAGGTGATGACGGCGGCGGCCCTGCTGGTCGTGGTCGGCGCGGCCTGGCTGATGGACCTGGGCGGCCTGTCGATGGCCATGGGCGCCTTCCTGGCGGGCGTGCTGCTGTCCGAGTCGACCTTCCGTCACCAGCTGGAGGCGGACGTGGAGCCCTTCCGCGCCATCCTGCTGGGCCTGTTCTTCCTCAGCGTCGGCATGTCGCTGGATCTGTCGGTGGTGTTCGCCGAGTGGCGGGTTGTCGTCGGCGGCGTGATCGCCTTCATGGCCGTGAAGGCCGTCGCCATCTATGGCGTCGCGCGGCTGTTCAGGGCCAGCGAGCGTGAGGCGGTCGAGCGCGCCGTCCTGTTCGCCCAGGGCGGCGAGTTCGCCTTCGTGCTCTACGGCGCGGCGCTGGCGACCGGGGTGTTCGACGCCCGCATCGCCGCCATCGCCAGCGCGGTGGTCATCCTGTCGATGATGCTCACGCCCGTGACGACCATCGTGGTCAGCAAGCTGATGCCGCCGGAAACGCTGAATCCGGAAGAGGCGGACGGCGTCGATGCGGCGAAGAACCTGCGCGAGCGGGTGCTGATCATCGGCTTCGGTCGCTTCGCCCAGGTGGTGGCCCAGCCCCTGCTGGCCCGCGATGTCGATGTGTCGATCATCGACATGGACGTGGAGATGATCCAGGCCGCCGGAAACTTCGGCTTCAAGGTCTATTACGGCGACGGCACCCGGCTGGACGTGCTGCGCGCCTCGGGGGCCGAGAAGGCCGAGACCATCCTCGTCTGCGTCGACAAGCAGGAGGACGCCGACAAGATCGTCGAACTGGTCAAGGCCGAGTTCCCGCTGACCAAGCTGTTCGTCCGCGCCTATGACCGCGGCCACGCCATCCGTCTGGTGCAGGCGGGGGTCGAGTACCAGATCCGCGAGACCTTCGAGAGCGCCCTGGTGTTCGGCTATCAGGTGCTGATCGACCTGGGCTTCACCCATCAGGAGGTGGAGGAGACCATCGAGGACGTGCGCCGTCGCGACGAGGAGCGGCTGGCCATCCAGATGGTCGAGGGCATCACCGGCGGGCGGTCGCTGATGCGCGGCAACATCCGCACCACCAAGCCTGAGCCCTACATCAAGCCCGGTCGCAAGGGGCAGGCGCTCAACGAAGAGGCCGCCGAGGCTCTGGAAGAGGAAGAAGACGAGCGCGAGAAGACCGGCGCCTGATCGCGCCGGTCAGAAGAATTTCGGGATCGGCCCCAGTTGCGGGGTCTGGTCCGGAAGATCGACGAACGCCTCGTCCACATAGCACCAGCCCCAGCCCTCGGGCGGGTCATAGCCCTCGATGATCGGGTGGTGCGTCGCCTTGTGATGGGCGGTCGCATGGCGGCTCGGGCTGTCGTTGCAGCAGCCGACATGACCGCAGGACCGGCACAGCCGCAGGTGCACCCACCAGCCGCCGGTCTTCAGGCATTCCTCGCAGCCCTTCGACTGCGGGGTGACCCGGTTGATGGTGCTGACATGACCGCATGCCGCCATGGCGTTTCTCCTGTCGCGCGGCGATGTTCGCGACAAGTCGCAGCTTTCGCAAGGTGTCAGGATTGTGTCCCGGGAGGTTGCCGCTAAGGTCCGGCAGCTTTTGCTTACCGAGGATCCCTGTAGATGAAGTTCCGCGCCGTATCGCTTGCCGCCCTGATCGCCGTCGCATCGCCGGCTGTCGCCTTCGCCCAGCATTCCGCCCACGCCGCCCACGCCGCCGCCCAGGCCCCCGAGTTGCAGGCCGCGCCGGTCTCCGAGCTGGTGTCCGAGGTCAACATTCCCTGGACCCGCTTCCAGCTGGACAACGGCCTGACGGTCATCGTGCACGAGGACCGCAAGGCCCCGGTGGTCGCGGTGTCCGTCTGGTACAACGTCGGCTCCAAGGACGAGCCCGCCGGTTCGACCGGCTTCGCCCACCTGTTCGAACACCTGATGTTCGGTGGTTCGGAAAATGCGCCGGGCAGCTATCTGGGCCGCATGCGCAACCTCGGGCCGTCGAACCTGAACGGCACGACCTGGTTCGACCGCACCAACTACTTCCAGACCGTCCCGACCCCGGCGCTGGAGCAGGCCCTGTTCCTGGAAAGCGACCGCATGGGCTATCTGCT
The DNA here is from genome assembly GCF_042666595.1 of Brevundimonas sp. GCM10030266. Classification (NCBI taxonomy): domain Bacteria; kingdom Pseudomonadati; phylum Pseudomonadota; class Alphaproteobacteria; order Caulobacterales; family Caulobacteraceae; genus Brevundimonas; species Brevundimonas sp. GCM10030266. Next base: position 100,765 of record NZ_JBHTCY010000001.1, on the reverse strand, counting down.
CGGCGAGGTCGGCCAGGACGTGCTCGACCTGCAGCGCGGCGTCGTCCAGAACGAGAAGCGCCAGGGCGACAACCAGCCCTACGGCATGTTCGAGTACGCCCAGCTCGAGGCCCTCTTCCCGGAAGGCCACCCCTACCGTCACTCGACCATCGGCTCGATGGCCGATCTGGACGCGGCCAGCCTTGAGACGGTGCGCAACTGGTTCCGCGACAACTACGGCCCGAACAACGCCGTCGTCGTCCTGTCGGGCGACATCGACGAGGCGACCGCCCGCACCCTGATGAACCGCTATTTCGGCCCCATCGCCCGCGGCCCGGTGAACACCCCGGCCGAAGCCGATGTGCCGACCCTGTCGGCGCCGATCGTGGCGACCATGCATGACCGCGTGGCCAACACCCGCCTGACCCGCAGCTGGGCCGTTCCGGGCCTGCTGAGCGACGACGCCGTGCCGCTGGCCGTCGCCGCCCAGGTGCTGGGCGGCCTGGCCTCCTCGCGTCTGGACACCCAGCTGGTCCGCGACGAGCAGAGCGCCGTCTCGGTGTCCGCCTCGCTGTCGGACTTCCACCGCGTCGGCATCTTCGACATCTCGGTCGATGTGAAGCCGGGCCAGGACGCCGCCGAGGTGGGCCGTCGTCTGGACGCCATCGTCGCGGACTTCATCGCCAACGGCCCGACCGAGGAAGAAGTCTCCCGCGTGGCCACCCAGTACGTCTCGCGCCGCATCCAGAGCCTGGAGCAGGTCAACGGCAAGGCCAATGTTCTGGCTGAAGGCCAGCTCTATTCGGGTGATCCGGACCACTACAAGAAGGAGCTGGCCGAGTACGCCTCGGTCACTCCGGCCGAGGTCACGACCGCCATGCAGCGCTGGCTGACCCGCCCGGTCTTCGACATGACCATCGCCCCCGGCGAGCGTGAGGCCTACACCGAAGCCGCCGCCAGCCCCTCGGGCGCCGCGCCGGCCGCCGCCGCCGAGATCGAGCGCGTGGCCCGCATGCCGATGCCGGAAATCGGCCAGGTGCCGGACCTGACCTTCCCGGCGGTCGAGCGCACGCGCCTGTCGAACGGCGTCGAGGTGGTCTACGCCCACGTCGACACCGTGCCGGTCACCCGTGTCACGGTGGAGTTCAACGCCGGCTACGCCGCGGACCAGGCGGATCGTCTCGGCGCCCAGGCGATGATGCTGGATCTGCTGGACGAAGGCACCACCAGCCGTGACGCCAACCAGCTGGCCGAAGAGAAGGAGCGCCTCGGCGTTTCGATCGGCCTCGGCGCCTCGATGGACCGCACCTCGGCCGATCTGTCGACCGTGACGGCGAACCTGTCGCCGGCCCTGACCCTTCTGTCGGACGTCGTGCGCAATCCGGCCTTCGCCCCGGCCGAGGTCGAGCGCATCCGCGCCACCCGCCTGTCGGGTCTGGCCAGCGAGCGGACCAACCCCGGCGCCATCGCCTCGCGCGCCCTGCCGCCGATCATCTATGGCGCGCAGAGCCCCTATGGCCGGTCGTTCACCGGCTCGGGCGACGAAGCGACCATCACCGGCCTGACCCGCGCCGATCTGGTCGCCACCCACGACGCCTGGATCCGTCCGGACAATGCGACGATCTTCGTCGTGTCCGACCTGCCGCTGGCCCAGGTGACCTCGCAGCTGGAAGCCGCCTTCGGCGACTGGCGCGCGCCGTCGGCGGCCAAGGGGACCAAGGACTTCTCGGCCGCCATCCCGGCGCCGCGCAACCGCATCGTCCTGATCGACCGTCCGCAGTCGCCGCAGTCGCTGATCTACGGCGGCGCGGTCCTGCCGGTGTCGGGCACCGATGACCTGCTGGCGCTGAACGCCGCCAACGTCACCCTCGGCTCGGACTTCCTGTCGCGGATCAACTCGGACCTGCGTGAAACCAAGGGCTGGTCCTACGGCGTGCGCGGCAGCGTGAACACGCTGGAGCATCGCGTGCCCTACATCGTCAACGCGCCGGTCCAGGCCAACCGCACCGGCGAGTCCATCGCGGCCCTGATCGCCCAGTATGACCGCTTCCTGGAAACCGAAGGCGTCTCGCCGCAGGAACTGGAGCGGACCATCAACGGCAACACCCGGTCGCTGGCCGGTGGCTACGAGACCTCGGGCCAGATCCTCGGCGCCCTGCGCTCGAACGCCCTGTACGGCCGTCCGGACGACTATCAGACCACCCTGGCCAGCCGCACCCGCGCCCTGACCGCGGACCAGATGGACGCCGCCGCCCGCCGCGACATCCATCCGGACCAGTTCGTCTGGGTGGTGGTCGGCGACGCCTCCGTCGTGCGTCCGCAACTGGAAGCCCTCGGCCTGCCGATCGAGGAACAGCCGATCCGCTAAGGATGTGACAGAGGCCCGGCCGGTGATCCGGTCGGGCCTTCGCCTTTCGAGGGGCGCATCGCGTTCCGGGACGGTCTCGCCTATATAGCGCGCTCCTGACCTCCCGTTCCGAACCTCCTCCGCCCTCAATGCCCAAGACCCTCGACCGCAGGCTGTCCGTCGCCCCGATGATGGACTGGACCGACCGGCATTGCCGGGCGTTCCATCGCGCCCTGTCGACGCGCGCCCTGCTGTATACCGAGATGGTCACCGCCCCGGCGGTTCTGCACGGGGATCGCGACAAGCTGCTGGGCTTCGATGCGGTCGAGCATCCGGTGGCCCTGCAACTGGGCGGATCGGACCCGGCCCAGCTGGCCGAGGCGGCGCGGATCGGTGAGGGCTATGGCTATGACGAGATCAATCTGAACGTCGGCTGCCCGTCCGATCGGGTGCAGTCGGGCAAGTTCGGCGCCTGCCTGATGCGCGAGCCGGAACTGGTCGCCGACTGCATGGCCGCGATCAAGGAAGCGGTCTCCGTTCCCGCCACCGTCAAATGCCGTATCGGCGTCGATGACCAGGACCCGGAGGTCAGCCTGTTCGCGACCGTGGACGCCAGCGCCGCCGTCGGCATCGACACCTTCATCGTCCACGCCCGCAAGGCCTGGCTGAAGGGGCTGTCGCCCAAGGAAAACCGGGACGTGCCGCCGCTGGACTATGGTCTTGTGCGCCGCCTGAAGCGCGAGCGTCCGCATCTGTCGATCAGCATCAACGGCGGCATCCCGGACCTCGATCAGGCCGAGGCGCACATGGTCGCCGACGACGGGGTGCAGCTGGACGGCGTCATGCTGGGCCGCGCCGCCTATCACGAGCCCGCCCTGCTGGGGCAGGCGGACCGCCGGATGTTCGGCGCCGATACGCCCGACGTGGACGCCTATGAAGCGCTGGCCCGCTATCGTCCCTATCTGGTCGCGCGACTGGAGGAGGGGGTGCATCTGGCGCACATGACCCGGCACCTGCTGGGTGTCATGCACGGACGCGCCGGCGCCCGCGCCTTCCGCCGCATCCTGACCGTGGAAAGCGTCAAGGCCGGCGCCGGGATCGACGTCGTGGACCGCGCCATCGAGGCCGTTCGCGAGGCCGAGGCCCGCATGGATATGCGTGAGGACGCGGCCTGATCCTGTCGCCAAGCTCGCCTGCGGCGGGAATGACACAGTGCCGCTTTTGTGGAACCCGGCTCGATTAACGTGGGAACCCCGGACTCGCGACCTGCATTGCCTTTGCAGGAGAGACCGTCATGCCCAAGCGCACGCCGCCCGCCCAGCCCGATCTTCGCCTCGTCCAGGCCGAGGCCGAGATCTACGATCTCATGCGCCAGCCGGAGACGACCGCCGATCGCGTGAAGCGACTTCAACTGGAGGCGAAGGCGCTGGCGGTCGAGCAGGTCGAGGCGCTGGAGGCGGTGCTGATGCAGGCGGCGGCCATGGCGAAGGAGATCGCGGAAGGCGGCGACGCCTATCCGGTCGGCGCCCGCGAGATCGCTGGACGACTGGCCAGCGACCTGCCGTCCAAGTCCGAAACCCTGAAGGCCATCGTCGGCCGGGCGCTCTGAGGCCGGTCAGGCCAGAACGTCGTCGTACTCCGGGTGCCTCCGGTGCCACAGCACTGCATAGCTGCAGCGGGGCTGCAGCTTCAGCTTCTCGGTCCGCGCATGGGCGGCCAGGGACTGCATGAAGCGCCCGGCCGCGCCGCCGCCGCGCAGGGCCGGGTCGGCTTCGACGTGCAGGATCACCCGCGTGTCGTCGTGCACCGCATAGTCGGCGAAGACCACCCGCACCTCGCCCTCGGCATCGGTGAATCCCTGCTCGAAGCGGTGTTCGGCGCGGACATCGCGGAAGGTGGTCATGCGGGGCTCCCTGACTTTTATCGGCGGACCGACAACGCTCAAATCCGCTGACGGGCCGGGTGTTCCCTGCCGCGACCGGATCGCGAGCCGGCGTGGCGCCGCGGCCTCAGGGCTCGCGTCCGCCGGACAGGGCGACGGCGCCCAGAACCCCCTTCACCGTAAACCAGATCGCCAGCAGCAGCAGGGCGGCCCAGACGATGAAGATCAGCACCACGCCGACATAGAACTGGGCCAGCAGGGCGCTGATCACCCAGGCGACGGAGAACAGGGCGGCCCAGATGACCCCGGACCAGAACAGCCGAATCTGGCTGTCGATGTGGCTGCGGCTCAGGCCCGTCGCCCGGCGGCGTGTCGCATAGGCGATGATCGCGCCGATGACGGCGGTCAGTCCGCCGCTGGGCAGCGTCAGGGCGTAGAGGATCCAGCTGATCAGCGCGGTCGTCCGTCCCTGCGTTCCGGTTCCGCCTGGCGCGGCGTCGTTCTCCGGAATGACATGGGACATGCGTACGCCTTTCTCAGATCCACCAGCTCCGTGGTCTGGAAATGGACCGGCCCGACTTCAGGTTCCAGACGCCGGTGGCGCCGCGCAGCACGACCCACAGGGCCGCGAGGAACAGCAGGGGCACGCCGAGGCCGAACGGCGCGGCCAGCAGGATGACGCCCGCCAGAACGGCGATGGCCGCCGCCCACAGGGTGCGCTGCTGGTAGATGAAGTGCGACCGCGACAGGTCGTCCTCCGGGCCCGGACGCCCGGTCACCGCCAGGAGGGCGATCAGGGCCGACACGCCCAGCGTTGGCACGGCCAGCAGGATAAGGGCGTAGACGGCGTACAGGCCGACGCCGCCGCCGGGCGGATCCTGAACCGGCTCACGGTCCTTCGACCGGCCGGTGAAGCCCGGCGTGGGGGCGAAGATCGAATCGGCCGAGGCGGGCGCGGGCTTCGGCGCCGGGCTCGGTTCAGGCGCAGGCGCGGACGTCGGGGTGAGCACCGGAATCACCGGTTCCGGCGTCTCGATCACCGGGCGCGCGGGCGGCGGGTCGAACAGGTCGGGCTCACGCTCCGGCGCGGACATCACCGGCTCGGGTGCAGGCTCAGGCTCAGGCTCGGGCGCGGGCGGCGGCGCGACCTCGCGCGCACGGCCCTGCAGCGACGCCGGAGAGGAGAAGCCGACATGATCGTCATGATCGTCAGGGTGTTGCGGATCGCCGGGTTCGGCCATCGGAGGTCCTTCAAGTCCGCTGTCAGGTATGACGGCCCGGCCCGGACGGCGCAACCCGCCCCGCCCGCATCAACCGGGGGATCAGCGCGCCAGAACCAGTTCGCAGCCCGGCACGGCGGCCCCGCCCAAGGCGCCCGGCTTCTCGATCCTTACCGCGCAGCGGCGCACGCGGGCGTCCTGCAGCATGGCCAGGGCCAGTCGTTCGGCGAAGGTCTCGACCAGCCCGATGTGGCCTTCCGCCACGATGGAGCGCGCGGCCTCGGCGACGGTCTCGTAGTTGATGGTGTCGCCCAGCCTTTCGATCAGCGCCGGGGTCATCTCCAGCGTTACATCGATCACCAGCCGCTGCAGGCGACCGTGCTCGTGGTCGTACACGCCGATGCCGGCCTCGACCTCCAGGCCGCGCACGAAGACCGTCAGGGCCTCGCGGACCGGGGCGCCGGGGGCGTTGAAGGGAAGGGGGGAGGGGGCTGCCACGGGCTACTCCACGATGTCCGGGGTCTGCCAGGCCAGATGCTGGCCCCCGTCGACGGCGATCATCTGGCCCGTCACCAGATCGGCTTCAACCAGCCAGCGCACGGCGGCGGCCACGGCCTCGGGGCTGCCGGCCTTCTGCAGGGGCACGGCGGCGGCCTCGGCGGCGAAGTCCTCGGCGCTCTGGTGGATCGACGGCAGGGTCGGGCCGGGGCCGACGCCGTTCACGCGGATGCGCGGCGCCAGCGCCTGCGCCATCGTCCGCGTCGCCCACCACAGGCCGTTGCGCGACAGGGCGTAGGAGAAGAAGCGGGGATCGGGCTTGAGAACGCGCTGGTCCAGCAGGTTGACGATGGTGCTTCCCTCGACCGCCTGGGCGGCGAAGGCCTCGGACAGGACGACCGGCGCCCGCAGATTGGTCTCGATATGGGCGTCCCAGCTTTCGCGGCTCAGGTCGCCGACCCGGTCATCCTCGAAGACGGAGGCGTTGTTGACCAGCACGTTCAGCGGACCGATCGCCGCGACGGCGGCGGGAACGATGCCGCGCACCTGATCCTCGCGGGACAGGTCGCCGCTGACGGTCGCCGCCCGGCGGCCCAGCGCGCGCACCTCATCGGCCACGGCCTCGGCCGCGTCCCTCGATCCGCGATAATGGACCACGATGTCGAAGCCGGCGCGCGCCAGCTCCAGACAGATCGCCTTGCCGATCCGCTTGCCGCCGCCGGTGACCAGCGCGGCGCCGCGATCGGCGGACGACTTAGTCAACCCGGCCGAACTCGATGAAGTTGATCACGCCGAGCAGAACGACGAAGCCGAGGATGATGTAGAGGGCCAGCATGGTGTGCTCCTTGATGCTTTCGGCATTAAAGCGCCCCGCCCCGCTGTTCAAGAATGCTCGAACGCCTATCGTCGCCGGATGACCACCTGGCGCACCCGCATCGAACCCTTCACCCGGCCCCTGTTCTTCGCCTTTTCGCGCGCCACGCGGGGAATGACGCTGGGCGTGCGTGGGGTGGCGGTGAACGGCGAGGGGCGGGTGCTGCTGGTCAAGCACACCTATGTCCACGGCTGGTGGCTGCCCGGCGGCGGCGTCGAGCGCGGCCAGAGTGCCGAGGAGGCCCTGATCCGCGAGATGCGCGAGGAGGCCGGGCTGGTCGTCGAAGGGCGGCCGCAACTGGTCAGCGTTCACTCCAACGAACGCTATTTCCGGGGCGACCATGTGCTGGTCTACCGGATGGACCGGTTCTCGATGACCGAACGCTCCAGCCACGGCGAGATCGCCGAGATCGGCTGGTTCGACCCGGGGGCCCTGCCGGACGATGCGCACCGGTCGACGCGGGACCGGCTGGCGGAAATCTTCGCCGGTGCGGTCAGCCCGACAAGCTGGTAGCCAGTCCTGATGAACCCGACGCTTCTGTCCATGATCGCCGTCATCCTCGCCGGCGGCGCCACCGCCCTCCAGGCGCCGACCAACGCCAAGATGGCCACCGCCGTCGGCTCGCCGGTGAATGCGGCCTTCGTCTCCTTCGCCGTGGGCACGGCGGCCCTGGGCATCGTCGCCATGATCCTGCATACAAAGCCGGACCTGACCGCCGCCCGGGGGCTGCCTTGGTATGCCTGGATCGGCGGCCTGTACGGCGCGATCTTCGTGGTCGCCGCAGCCTGGGGTGTGCCGCGTCTGGGCGTGGCCCTGACCATTACCCTGATGGTGGCCGGCCAGCTTCTGATCGGTCTGGTTCTCGACCATTTCGGCGCGTTCGGGACGCCGCAAAGCCCGATCAGCTGGGGCCGGATGGGCGGCGTGGCGCTGGTCATCGCGGGCGTGCTGATGGTTCGTCGCTTCTGAACCTCTGCTGACGCTTCGCGGCAGCGCCGGGACGCCTATATTGCCCCCGATGACCGAGGAGACGCCCGCCACCGATTCGCCCCTGCCGGAAGCGATGCTTCAGGCCGCGGATCTGATCCGCGACGAGGCCCGCCGCGCGCCGGACAAGCCGGGCGTCTATCGCATGTACGGCGAGGACGGGACCTGTCTCTATGTGGGCAAGGCGCGGTCCATCAAGAAGCGCATCCTCCAGTACGCGCAGGGGCGGTTCCACACCCAGCGCATCGGCCTGATGGTGTCGCTGACCCGCTCGATGGAGCTGGTGGTCACGGCCTCGGAGACCGAGGCCCTTCTGCTGGAATCCAACTTCATCAAGAAGCTGAAGCCGCGCTTCAACGTGGTGCTGCGCGATGACAAGTCGTTCGCCGAACTGATGATCCGCCGCGACCACCGCGCCCCGCAGGTTCGCAAGCATCGCGGGGCCCACACCATCAAGGGCGACTATTTCGGCCCCTTCGCCTCGACCTGGGCTGTGAACCGGACCCTGACCACCCTGCAGAAGGCGTTCCTGCTGCGGTCCTGCTCGGACAGCGTCTACGAGACCCGCACCCGGCCCTGCATGCTGCACCAGATCAAGCGCTGCTCGGCGCCGTGCACGGGGCTGATCTCGCTGGAGGACTACGAGGGTTTGGTCGATGAGGCCGAGGCCTTCCTGCGCGGCAAGTCGCGGGCGGTGATCGGTCGCCTGTCCGCCGAGATGCAGGCGGCGTCCGACGAGATGGATTTCGAACAGGCGGCCCGCGTCCGCGACCGCATCCGCGCCCTGTCGGCCATATCGATGGAGAACTCGGTTTCGGCCGAAGGCGTGGCCGAGGCCGATGTCTTCGCCCTGCATTCCGACGGCGGTCAGGCCTGCGTGCAGGTCTTCTTCTATCGCGGCGGCCAGAACTGGGGCGGGCGCGCCTATTTCCCGCGCGTGGACCGGGCCGACACCGATCCCGAAATCCTCGCCGCCTTCCTGGGCCAGTTCTACGAGGACAAGCCGGTGCCGCGGCAGATCCTGTCCAACGTGGTCCCGCACGAGAAGGAGCTTCTGGAGGAGGCTTTCTCGATGAAGGCCAAGCTGGACGACGGCCGCCGGGTCGTGACCATCGAGAGGCCCGCGCGGGGCGACCGCAAGGCCCTGATCGACCATGCCCTGACCAACGCCCGCGAGGCGCTGGGCCGCAAGATGGCCGAGAGCTCGGCCCAGTCGAAAATCCTCGACGAACTGTGCGAGGCCTTCGGTCTGGACAGCCGTCCCGAGCGGATCGAGATCTACGACAACGCCCACATCCAGGGGACCAACGCCGTCGGCGGCATGGTGGTCGCCGGGCCCGAGGGCTTCCTCAAGAACCAGTACCGCAAGTTCAACATCCGGGGCGACGAGCTCACCCCCGGCGACGACTACGGCATGATGCGCGAGGTCATGCGTCGCCGCTTCAGCCGTCTGGTCAAGGAAGAGGACGAGGGCGAGGAGGTCGAGCGTCCGGATCTGCTGCTGATCGACGGCGGGGCCGGGCAGCTGGCCGAGGTGCTGGCGGTGCTGGCCGATCTGGGGCTGGACGACATCCTGGCCGTCGGCGTGGCCAAGGGGCCGGATCGCGACGCGGGCAAGGAGCATTTCTTCATCCCCGGCAAGCCGCCCTTCATGCTGCCGCTGAAATCGCCGGTCCTCTATTACGTCCAGCGCCTGCGCGACGAGGCGCACCGGTTCGCCAACGGCGCCCACGCCAAGCGGCGCTCGATGGACATCAAGAAGAACCCGCTGGACGAGATCGAGGGGGTGGGCCCCGGCCGCAAGCGCGCCCTGCTGCACGCCTTCGGCTCGGCCAAGGGCGTCGGCCGGGCCTCGGTCGCCGATCTGATCAAGGTCGAGGGCGTCAGCCAGGCGCTGGCCGAGCGAATCCACGGCTTCTTCCGCAAGGCATAGATCGCCGCACCCTCTGGTAGTTCGTTCGCGGCGTGATAAATCCCTGTTCGGGATACCGGGGGATTTCATGTTCAGGACTTTTGTCGCGGCCGCTGTCGTGTGCGCGACCCTGCTTGCCAGTTCAGTTTCTGCACAGGAGGTCGAGCGCGCGCCCGTGCCGGCCTGGGTGAAGCCCCCGCTTCAGGATGCGCCGTCGGCGCCGCTCGGCGACGCCGCGTTCCGTGTTCAGGTTATCGACAACCAGATCCGCTTCGACGCGGAGGGCTCCCACACCTACGTGTTCCAGCGGTTCGAGGTGCTGACCCGTCAGGGGCTGAGCAGCGCAGGGACCGTCAGCCTGGTCTGGACGCCGCCGCGCGAGACCATCCAGGTTCATCTGCTGCGCATCGTCCGCAACGGCGAAGTCATTGACGTTCTGGCCAGCCAGGAGTTCGAGACCCTGCGCCGTGAGAACAATCTCGAAGCGGCGATGCTCGACGGCCAGCTGACCGCCACGCTCCAGCCCCGTGATCTGCGGGTCGGCGACGTCCTCGAACTGGCCTTCACCACCCACGACACCCTCGGCGTTCTGGCCCCCCACGTGGAGGCCTTCGCCAGTCCCAGCGCGGAACGTCTCGATCGCTACCGGCTACGCGCCAGCTGGTCTGACGACCATCCGGTGCAGGTCGCCGCCGCAGCCCCATGGACGGACATCCGGCCGCGTCGCGAAGGCGGCGACTGGGTCTATGAGATCGATGCGACAGACCTTCGCGCCGAAAGCATTCCGGAAGACCTGCCCGTGCGGTTCGCCCTGAAGCGCTTCGTCGAGTTCACCGACTATGCATCCTGGGCCGACGCCTCCCGCATGATGGCGCCGCTGTATGCGAGGGGCGCGACGCTGGAGCCGGATTCGCCGCTGCGGGCCGAGATCGAGCGCATCCGCGCCGCTCATTCGACGGACGCCGCGCGGGCCGGGGCTGCGCTGCGGCTGGTTGAGGATCAGGTTCGCTATCTCGCCCTCTCGATGGGCGAGGGCAACTACACCCCCATGTCCGCCGACGAGGTCTGGCGCCGACGCTACGGCGACTGCAAGGGCAAGACGGTGCTGCTGATGGCCCTGCTCGAGGGGCTGGGGATCAAGGCGGAAGCCCTGCTGGTCAGCACCCGCTGGGGCGACGGGCTGGAGACACGGCTGCCGCTCATGGCCTGGTTCGACCATGTCATCGTCCATGCGGTCGTGGACGGGAAGTCCTACTGGATGGACGGCACCCGGATCGGGGATCGCCGGATCGAGGACCTGACGCCTCCGCCTTACCGCTGGGGCCTCCCTGTCCGGGCCGAGGGCGCATCGCTCGAGGCCATCCCGCAACCGCCGCTGAACACGCCCCTGACCGAGATGCGCCTGAGCGTCGACGCCAGCGCGGGGCTGGATGCGGATGTCGGCATGGTGATGGAAATGATCTCCCGCGGCGACGTCGCGACCTCGATGCGGCGCCAGGTCGGATCGATCCCGCCGGAGCAGCTGGAAGCCATGTTCAAGGCCCAGTTCGATGGCGAGGAAGGCATGACCATCGACACGGTCGAGACGCGCTACGACGAGGCCGCGAACGAACTGCGCATGATCCTGACTGGCAAGACCCGGATGAGCTGGGTCAACGGTCCGTCCGGTCGTGTCACGAGCATCGATGAAAGCGTCCTCGTCGTTCCGGCGTCTGCGGAGCGCAGGGGCGTGCTGGCGCTGTTCAGGGATCATCCCTACGCCATCAGTCATCCCTTCATGAACCGGGCGGTCTTCCGCGTGACCCTGCCGCATGGCGGGCGCGGCTTCCAGCTTGAGGGCGGAGACCAGACGGTCGAGGGCGGCGGCTATCGCCTCGAGCGTCGCGCTGTCCTCAACGACGGCGTTGCCGAGGTCGAGATCACGACGACGAGCCTCGTCCCGGAACTGAGCGCCGCCGAGATGGCGACCGCGAGGACGCGGGCTGAGAGCACGGCCTCGCTGCCCCTGCGCCTTCGCGCGCCTGCGAACTATGTGGCGACGGAACAGGACAGCGCCCGCTACCAGCCCCGTGACAGCGACATCGATGATCTCATCACCCGGGCCGGCCGCCTCAGCGACATGGGCGACACGGACGGCGCCCTGGCCCTGCTGGATGCCGCCCTCGAACGCGAGCCGGACCATGCCGAGGCGCGCAGGGCGCGGGGCTCGGCGCGGATCGACGCCCGCGACTATGACGGCGCCCGGGCGGACTATGACCACGCGGCCGACCTCGATCCGGCGGATCAGCTGGCGGCCACGGGGCAGGGCATCGCCGCCTATTACCAGGGCCGGTACAGCGAGGCGGTGGTCAATCTGTCGGTGGCCCTGCGCCTCGACCCGTCCGACACGAGCGCCCTGAGCACCCGCGCCGCGGCCTATTACCAGCTCGGCCGCTGGGACCGTTCGCTGGCGGACTATCGGACCCTCAAGACCACCGCTCCGGACAGCGTTGCGGGTCCATTCGGCGAGCTGCGTGCGCTGATCCGTCTGGAGCGGCCCGAGGAGGCTCGCGGGCTGATCTCCGCGCGCCTGACGCGTGATCCCGCCGACTATGTCGGACTGGAGAGGCTGGTGCGGATCGAGACGCAGGCCGGAACGCCTGAAGAGGCCCTTCCGGCGCTGGATCGCGCGATCGAGGGGTCGCCGGAGGCCGTGGATCACCTCGCGCTGCGCGGACAGGTCCGGGCCCTGACCGGCGACGAGACGGGGGCGCGGGAGGACTTCGCTGTCATCCGTCAGACCGACCCGAGCGATCCTGACGTCCGCAACACGGTCTGCTGGGCGCAGGCCCTGGCGGGCTTCGATCTGGAGCAGGCGCTCATCGACTGCGACGCGGCCCTGTCCGCCGGCGAGGCCGCCTATGTCGACAGCCGGGCCATGGTTCTGCTGCAGATGGAGCGCTACGCCGAGGCGAAGGCCGACTATGAACGCGCCCTGTCCATCGCGCCCGATCTTGCGCCGTCCCTGTACGGTCTGGGTCTGAGCCGGCTGGCGCTGGGCGACGCGGGCGGGGCGGAGGATCTGACGCGCGCCCGCGCCCGGGATGTCGACGTGGCCGAGGACTTTGCTGTGTTCGAGGCCCGTCATCCCGAACTGGTGAAGTAGGGTGGGCTGGCGCGACCGGCGCGTTTGAGGCATGGCCGCTTCCATGAGCGAGTCACCCGAGAATGAACTGGCCGCCGGCTACCGCCGTTTCCGCGCCGACCGCTGGCCCGAGGCCCGGGCCGAGTATGAGGCGCTGGCCAAGGGGCAGCAGCCGCACACCCTGATCGTGGCCTGTTCGGACAGCCGCGCCGATCCGGCCCTGATCTTCGACGCCGCCCCGGGCCAGTTGTTCGTGGTGCGCAACGTCGCCAACCTTGTGCCGCCCTACGAGCCGGATGGCCATCTGCACGGCGTCTCGGCGGCGCTGGAGTTCGGCGTGAAGGTGCTGAACGTCTCGCGCATCGTCGTCATGGGCCATGCCTTCTGCGGCGGGGTGAACGCCATGATCCACGGCGCGCCCGATAATGTGCAGGACTTCGTCGCCCCCTGGGTCGCTCAAGGGGCGCCCGTCGTGCGCCGTGTGTGCGAGGAAGTCGCGCCCGAACAGCAGGGGCAGGCGGCGGAGGAGGCGGTGGTTCGCCTGTCGCTGGACAATCTGCGCACCTTCCCGTGGATCGCCGAGCGCGAGGCCGCAGGCACGCTGAAGCTGATCGGCCTGCATTTCGGCATCGCCGAGGGCGTGCTTCGCGCGTTGAAGGGGCCGGGGCCGTTCGAGCCCCTCACCTGAGGGCGTTCTGACGCCTCGCCTCGCGCCGCGAAGCGTGGCACACCGGACGTCCTGTTTCGGAAGGCCGCGATGACCCCCAACCCTCACGCCAATCCCATCCCCAACATCCTGACCGGCCTGCGCCTGCTGGCCGGGGTGGTGATGTTCCTGATCCTGGCGGGCGCGGCGCCGCAGGGCATTCCGGTCCTGTCCGAGTATCTGTCGCCGGACGACCAGTTCCGCTTCGGCCGGACCGCCTTCTTCATCTTCGTGGTCGCTGCCTCGACCGACTGGGTCGACGGCTTCCTGGCCCGCCGCTGGCACGCCACGACCCGCTGGGGCGCCATCCTTGATCCGATCGCCGACAAGGTGCTGGTCACCGGCGCCATCCTGGGCGTGCTGGCCTGGGGCGCCCTGCCGGAGATCGCCATCCCCTGCGGCCTGATCCTGTTCCGCGAGTTCGCCGTCTCGGCCCTGCGCGAGACCGTGGCGGGCAAGGTCAAGCTGCCGGTCACCCTGCTGGCCAAGTGGAAGACGGTGCTGCAGATGGTGGCGCTGGCCACCATCCAGATCGCCCTGCTGTGGGACGGCTTCGGCTTCCCGCTGGAATGGCAGCCCCACTTCCAGACCTTCGCCTACGTCCTGATCTGGATCGCCGCCATCGTCACCCTGTGGACCGGCTGGCAGTATTTCTCGAAGGCCCAGCAGAAGATGAGCCAGCTGTAGGCCGCTGCCGCGGTGGCGAGTGGCGAGTGGCGAGTGGCCAGTGTGCCGAAGCCGCTGTTGAACGCACAATGAAAAGCCCCGTCCGGATCACCGGACGGGGCTTCTTGTTTAGCAAAGGCAGGCGACGCGGCGAAAACTCGCCACTCGCCACTCGCCACTTGAGCCTCAGCGAACCCCCAGTTCGTCCACCAGCCGCTGCATACCGTAGACATCGCGCAGGGCCGTGGTCACCGCGCCGGTGGTCACGATCACCGAGCGGTTGACGTTGCGGTCGTAGCCATAGGCGTTGCGCTGGGTCAGGACGGTGGAGTCGAAATTCGCCCCCACGATCTCGCCCGCCGCCGTCACGACCGGCGAGCCCGACGAGCCGCCGATGGTGTCGGACGACACCGCCATGTTCAGCACGGTCGAGCCGTCGATGCGGTCGCGCGCGGCCAGAAGCTTCGGCGCGACATCGAACGGCGCGGCGCCCGTCGCGCGGTCCCACAGGCCGCTGAAGGTGGTGAAGGCGCCGAAGCGCTGGCCCGGCACGTCCGTGCCCTCGATCTTGCCGTAGGTCAGGCGAAGGGTGCTGGTCGCGTCCGGATAGACGGTGTCGCCATAGGCCTGGAAGCGCAGGGCGGCGAGGCGTTCCGAGGCGCGGTCGGTCGGGGCCTGAACCTGCTCTTCCCAGGCGGCGCGGACCGCGCGGGTCGGCTCCTGGATGCGCAGCAGATACTGGATCAGCGGATCATCCGAAGCCTCGATGGCCGCCAGACCGCCTTCCCACAGGGCGCGGCGCACCGCCGGATCGGCGAGCGTCGTGCCCTCGATCAGGCGCGCCGACAGGCCTTCCGGCGATTCCTGACCCAGCAGGGCGCGGGTGTTGGCGTTGTCGACCGTCAGCCACTCGCGGGTCTTGGACAGCCACCATTCCATGCGGACCTGCTCCAGACCCGGATAGACGGGGCGCTCGGCGAACAGACCGCTCTGCACGCCGGCCAGACGGCTGTCGGCGAACTCGGGCAGACGCTCGGCCGATGGCTTCTCCCGCTCCTGCGCGCCGCGCACCAGCGTCCGCGCCCAGAGGAACAGTTGCGAGCCGCCCGCCACCGGCGTGGTGCCGATGCCGGTGGTGCCTTCCAGCAGGGCGTAGGCCGGATAGCTTTCGCGCAGGATCGGCTGCACGCCGGTCAGGGTCGTCCAGGGATTGTCGGCGCCGACGCCGGCCTCGGCGCGACCGCGGAAGTCGGCTTCCTGCTCGGCCTTCATGGCCATGAAGCTGGCGTCGGTCAGGGCGCGCATCCGGCCCAGCCCGCGCTTGTAGGTGTTCTCGATCGAGACGATCGGGTCCATCGCCTCAAAGGCCTGACGCTCGCCCTCTTCCGAGTAGCGGATCAGGCGGCCGCGCAGTTCGGACGCGATCAACTGGTCCATCGGCAGGACCACATCACGCACGCTGAACAGCTGGTCCTGGGTCAGCAGGCGCTGGGTCGCGCCCGGGCTGCCGGTGACGAAAACCGGCGTGCCCTCGACCGGCTGGTCGGCGTTCCATTTGAAGTGGGTCGGCGTCTCCACCGGGGCGCCGTTCTCGTACAGGCGGATGAAGGCCGCATCGATGGCGAAGCGCGGGAAGGAGAAGTTGTCCAGATCGCCGCCGAAGGTCGCCGCGCGATCTTCGGGCGCCCAGGCCAGACGGACGTCGGAATAGCGCTTGTAGGTGTACAGCTTGAACTGGCCGCCGCGGTACAGGGTCACGACCTGACAACGCTTGTCCGTCGCCCCGCCGCAGGCCTCCTGCTCGATGCGGCTGGCCTCGGCGTCACGCGCGCGGGTGAAGGCCTGACCCGACAGGCCGGCGCCGGCGGCCTGCATGCGCTCGGTCACGTCGCTGATGTCGGTCAGGATTTCCGCCGTGCCGCCCGGGCATTTCAGCTCCTCCTCGCGGCTGCGCGGGGTGAAGCCGGTCTCGGCGTAGTGGGTCTCCTGCGTCGACAGATTGGCCACGCAGGTGGCGACGCAGTGGTTGTTGGTCATCACCAGCCCGCTGGCCGAGACCAGACCCGCCGAACAGCCGCCGAACTTCACCGACGACAGTCGCACCCGGTCCAGCCAGGCCTGATCGATGTTCGTGCCCAGCGTCTGGTTGGCGCGGGCGATCGGGAAGTTGTCGAAGGTCCACATGCCTTCCTCCGCCTTCGCGGCGGAGCCGGCGGCGAGGGTCAGAACGGCGGCGGCGAGGGCGGGGGTGTAGCGCATGTTCAACTCCAGTCTTCCTTCTCCCCTCGGGGGAGAAGGTGGGCCCGAAGGGCTCGGATGAGGGGGCTCTGACGGCATCCAGAACGGAAAAAGGGGACAGGCGTCAACCTGCCCCCTCATCCGTCTCGCTCCGCGAGCCACCTTCTCCCCCGGGGGAGAAGGGCTTCAGTCTTTACCGGCGGCGACGCTGCGGCTGGTCCACGCCGAGTTCCTGCAGCAGGCGCGGGCTCGGGTAGATGTTGCGCAGGGCCTCGGTGACGGCGGCGGTCGAGACCGACACCGTGCGGTTCAGCTCCGGATCATAGCCGAACGACCCACCCAGCGAGTGGATGTTGCCGTCGAAGGCCGTGCCGATGACTTCACCGTTGGCGTTGATCACGGGCGAGCCCGAGTTGCCGCCGATGATGTCGTTGGTCGAGGTGAAGTCGTAGACCGTCTCCTTGTTCACCCGGGCCTCGTTGTCGATGAAGGCCTGGGCGGCGTTGAACGGCTCCGAACCGGTGGCGCGCTCGTACAGGCCGCCCATGTAGGTGAAGGGCGGCACGGTCACGCCGCGGTAGCTCCAGCCCTGAACCTGGCCGTAGGACAGGCGCAGGCTGAAGGTGGCGTCAGGGTACAGGTTGGTGCCGTAGACCGCGAAGCGGGCCTGGGCGACCTTCTCGGCGGCGCGGGCGGTCGGGGCGTTGACCTCGGCGTTCCAGCGGTCGCCGATGGCCTTGGCGGCGTCATCGTTGGCGGCCACGAAGGCGAACAGCGGATCGGCGGCGATCAGTTGCTCGGTCGTCATGGTCAGGGCCTGGGCGCGGAAGGCCGGGTCGGCCAGCTTGGTGCCCGAGATCAGGCGGTCCGCCAGGGCTTCCGGGCTTTCGCGGCCCAGCAGCGCCTTCACCTGCGGATTGTCGACCGTCAGATACTCACGGGTCTTCGACAGCCAGTAACGGAGGCGGATTTCCTCCATGTCGGTGTAGATCGGCGTCTCGGCAGCGATCGCGGTCGCCATCTGGGTGCGCTGCGCCTCGGTCAGGCTGGTGTTCTTCGACGCGCGCACGATGGCGCGGGCGTAGGCGTACAGCTGCGAGCCGCCGCCGGCCGATTGCTCCAGCTGGCGGAAGGGCAGGTACAGGTCGCGGGCGGTCGACTGCACACGCTCCAGATCGGCCCACGGATCGCCGATGCGCTGGACCAGCGCGGGATCGGCGGCGACGCGGGCGCGCAGTTCGGCTTCTTCCTCACGCTTCTTGGCCATGAAGGCCGGGTCGGTCAGGGCGCCCTGCTGGCCGTAGAAGACCTTGAAGCTGTTCTCGAGACCGAAGATCGGGTCGAACGACACGCGCTTGGCCTCATCGCCGGTCAGCGAGTACTCGAGCAGGCGGCCGCGCAGCTCCGAGGCCTGGATCAGGGTTACCGGCAGCTGCTGGTCACGCAGGCGCTCCAGCTGGCTCATGGTCAGCAGGCGCGAGGTCGAGCCGGGGTTGCCCGAGACGAAGGTCACATCGCCCTCCGCCGGGGCGTTCGGGTTCCAGCGCAGGTGGTTCGGGCCGACGTTGACCGGCTGACCGTTCTCGTAGGCGCGCAGGAAGGCGGCATCGAGCGCGTAGCGCGGGAAGTTGAAGTTGTCGGGGTCGCCACCGAAGAAGGCGGCCTGGTTTTCCGGCGCGAAGACGAGGCGGACGTCGTCGTACTTGCGGAACTTGTACAGGGCGTATTTGCCGCCGCGGTAGAAGCTGATGACCTGGCAGTTGAACTTGGCGTCGCCGGCGCAGGCTTCCTGCTGGATCTTGCTGATCTCGGCCGAACGGGCGGCATTGAAGGCGGCCCCTTCCAGGCCCTCGCCGGCGGCCAGCACGCGGTCGGTGACGTCGACGATCTCGGTCAGGACCTCGGCGGTCTGGCCGGGGCAGCGGCGCTCTTCCTCGCGGGTCGCCGACAGGAAGCCGTTCTTGACCAGATCTTCCTGCGGCGACGACAGCTCCTGGGAACAGCCGACGACGCAGTGCCAGTTGGTCAGGATCAGGCCTTCCGGCGAAACGAAGGAAGCCGAGCAGCCCTGGATGCGGACCGAGGCGTTGCGCACGCGGTCCAGCCACTGCTGGTCGATGCGGGTGCCATAGCGCTGGTTCACCGTCGCGATGGGGAAGTTGTCATAGGTCCACATCCCCTCGTCCGCCTTGGCGGTGTCCGGGGCGCCGATAATGGCCATGGCGCCGCCGACGGCGATGATGGAGGCGGTCGCCTGTACGGCGGACCGCAGCGAGCGGAACAGCATGGGTTTTCTCCGTCAGGTCGATCCCGATCGCCGACCTGTTACAGCATAACTAGCGCCACTCCTCCGCGGTCGTCCACGGATTACCGCACAGGTCTCTGCCTGACCGCCGGTCGCCTTACCCCGATTTAACTTGGCCACAACCGCAGGGATCGTCAGATAGCGGGGAACGTCGGGGAAACGTCACACTCTATGTCGCTTGCACTCTCAACCCTGCTCTACGAGTGGCGCCGCTACATGGCCGCGGTCATGGCGCTGGCCCTTTCGGGCCTGCTCGTGCTGGCCATGACCGGCGTCTTCATCGGCATCGGCAAGGGCTTCACCGCGACCATCGAGCGCTCCAGCGCCGACATCATCATCATGCAGCCCGGGGCCAAGAGCCTGATGAATGGATCGACGGGCGTGCCGCGTCGCTTCATTCCCTTGGCCTATCGCAATCCGGCGGTGGTTGAGGTTCAACCACTGGATCGGGGATGGGGCCAGTTCCAGTCGGTCAAGAACTATGACCCGACCATGTCGCAGGCGGAGCGGGCCCGACAAGGGGCGCCGCGTCAGGAGCAGGTCTCCGTCCAGATCATCGACACCACGCCAGGCGCAGTGACTATTCCTACGGACTACTCACCTGAGTTGGTCGATGCCCTGCGGCAGCCCTTCACCGTCGCCGTTGACGAGACCGCCCTGCCAAAGTTGGGCGTGAAGCTTGGCGAGAAAGCCATGTTCAACGGATCGACAGTGACTGTGGTCGGCATCACCCGCGGTTATCCGAACATGATGCAGGCCTCGGTTGTCATGTCGCGCGACAGTTTGCGGATGCTCGGCCAGACATCCACCGGGCCGCGCGTCGGTCCGCTGATGATCAAGCTGAGCGACCCGTCGCAAGCCGAGCGCGTGGCCGAGGAACTGAACGTCCAGGGCGACGGTCAGTGGAAGGCCTGGACCCGCCAGCAACTGGCCGACGCCAACGCCGGCGCCATGTTTGAGGAAGGCATTCTCGTCATCATCATCGGCGGCTGCGTGGTGCTGGGCACCATCATCGGCGTGGCCATCACATGGCAGACCCTGCGCGGCGCCATCATGGCCAACATCAAGGAGTTCGCCTCCCTGCGCGCGCTGGGCGTCGGCATGGGCAGCCTGCGCCGCATCGTCATGGAGCTCAGCTTCTGGGTCGGCTGTGTCGGCGTGGTCGCGGCGATCTTCCTGACCTGGCTGGTGTCCCTGCTGGCGCTGGCCAATGCGGTGATCATCGCCCTGCCGCCGATGTTGCTGATTATCGTCGGCGGCGGCCTGATCCTGATCGCCATGCTGTCGGGCCTGCTGTCGCTCGGCATCCTCAAGAACAGCCAACCGGCGGACCTGCTGCGATGACCGGCCACACCAAGGTTCACGGAAAGCACGGCGATTTCGCGATCGAGGCCAAGGGCCTGATCAAGAGGTTCAAGTCCGGCAAGAGCTATGTCGAGGTGCTCAAGGGCGTGGATTTCGACGCCCGTCACGGCGACCTGACCATGGTCATGGGACCGTCGGGCTCGGGCAAGTCGACCCTGATCGCGGCCCTGTCCGGCCTGCTGCGTCCCGAGAAGGGCCGTGTCGATGCGCTGGACGTCGATGACCTGTGGAGCTTCTCCTCCGGCCAGATCGATAAATTCCGCCTCGACCACTGCGGCTTCATCTTCCAGGGCTTCAACCTGTTCCCGGCCCTGTCGGCCCTGCAGCAGGTCGAGATCGTGCTGAAGTTCCAGGGGTTGTCCAAGGGCGATGCGAAGAAGCGCGCCCAGCTGGCGCTGGAGGAGGTCGGCCTCGGCCACCGCTTGCACCAGCGTCCGACCGCCCTGTCCGGCGGCGAGAAGCAGCGCGTCGCCATCGCCCGCGCCCTGGCCAAGGATCCGCACATCCTCTTCGCCGACGAACCGACCTCGGCGCTGGACGGCGAGAACGGTCAGGTGGTCATCCGCCTGCTGCGTCGCGCCGCCACCGAACACGGCGCCGCGGTCATCTGCGTGACCCACGATCCCCGCCTCGAGGCCTGGGCCGACCGGGTCATCCACATCGAGGACGGCGTCATTATCAGCGACGAACGCCGCACCCCCAATCCTGACGCCGCCCTGGCGTCGCACTGAACGCCCTTTCCGGACCGAGAATTTCGATGCGCATCCTCAAGAACAAATGGCTCTGGATCGGCCTGGTCGCGATCGCCCTGGTCGTCGCCGTATTCTTGTTCCTGCAGGGACAGGCGGCCGCCAAGAAGGCCGCCGACGAGAAGGCCGACGCCGAGAAGGTCGAGAGCCCCTATGCGGCCATCGCCAACGGCAAGATCGATATCGAGGGCGGCATTATCCAGATCGCGGCCCGTCGCGGCGGCGTCGTCCGTGAGGTGCTGGTGCAGGAAGGCGACCGTGTCGTCGCCGGCCAGATCCTGGCCCGTCAGGAGGACGATGAGCCTCGCCTGTCGCTGCAGACTGCCAACGCCGATCTGGCCGCGGCCGAAAGCCAGCTGCGCCTGATCCAGGTCGACATCCGCACCGCCCAGCGCGAGTACGAGCGTCTGGAAGGTCTGGTCGCCACCAACTTCGTCGCCGCCCAGCGCATGGATCAGGCCCGCGACGCCATCGCCCAGGCCCAGGCCCGTCTCGGCTCCCAGCAGGCCGCTGTCCAGACCGCCCGCGCCCGCCGCGACCAGGCCGCCTATAACGTCGAACTGACCATCATCCGCTCGCCGGCCGACGGCCGCATCGTGCGCCGCTACGCCAATCCGGGCGCGGGCGCCTCGACCCTGAACGTGTCGAACATGTTCGACCTCGAGCCCGACGCCCCGCGCATCGCCCGTGCCGAGATCGTCGAGAGCGACATCCCGAACATCCGCGACGGCCAGGCCGTCGAGATCACCCCCGAAGGCGATCCGTCCAAGGTCTATATCGGAGCGGTCATGCGCCGCGCCGCCGTCTTCGGCGCCCGCAAGCTGGCGTCGGACGATCCCTCGCAACGCTCGGACGAGCGGGTCGTCGAGGTGGTGGTCTCCGCCGGCGACGCGCCCCTGCTGATCGGCCAGCGCGTGCTGGTCAAGTTCATGAAGCCCGGCCAGACCGCCGGCGCCCCGCGCACCGTCAGCACCGGCGTCCCCGCCAACCGGTCGATGCAGGCTCCCGCCCGCCAGGGGTGATCGAGAAAACGGATCAGGCGTGGGTCGCGCGCGCCTGATCCTTCAGCCAGCGGATCAGGGTCCGCTCGGCGCTGTCCGGCTCGCCGCCGTTGCGGATCAGCGCCAGCGCGCCGTCGCTCTGGATGAAGCCGAAGGGCGCGACCAGTCGCCCGGCGCCCACATCGTCCGCCACGATCATCCACGGCAGCACCGCCGCGCCCAGGCCTGCGAGGGCGGCGTCCAGCACCACATGCTGATGCGGCAGCACCCGGTTGCGACCGCCGGGCGGCGCATGGCCGCTGAGCGCGCTCCACTCCGTCCAGGCGATCTCGCGCGTCCGGGTGGTCAACCGGGCCGCCGTCGCCAGCGAGTCTGACAGGTCGGGCGCGCAGACCAGCCCGATCCGGTTCTCCGCCAGCACCTCCAGCCCCGGCGTGTCGCGCATCGCGCCGTCGACATGCCGCAGCGCCAGATCGGCGCCGCGCTGGCGCAGGGCGCGGTTCTCCAGTTCGGTCACATGCAGCACGATTTCCGGATGGCGCGTCTCCAGATCGGCCAGCCGGGGCACCAGCCATTTGACCGCCAGACTGGGGTGCACGGCCAGCCGCAGTTCGCGCCGCTCCCGCACCCGCCCCACCGCGGCGGCCAGCGCATCGAACCCCTCGGTCAGCCCGGCCAACAGGGTCCGCCCCCGTTCCGTCAGGCGCAGCTGATGCTTCGGCCCCTCGAACAGGCGCACGCCCAGCGCCGCCTCCAGCGCCTTCACCTGTCGGCTGACCGCGCTGTGGGTGACGTTCAGCTCCTGCGCCGCGCGGGTGGCGCTGCCGGTGCGCCCCATCGCCTCGAACGCCCGCAGACCGTTCAGCGACGGCAGGCCGGTCCGGGGTGTGAGGTTTTCGAACATGCTTCAGCAGATATGTCGCTTTCACCGGACGGGCAATCCCGCGATCCAGCGCCATGTCCCTCCGCGCCTACTTCGTCGTTCCCGTTCTCGGCCTCGGCCAGATGGTCGCCTTCGCCTCCAGCTACTATCTGCTGGGTGTGCTGGGAGAGCCGATGGCGCGCAGTTTCGACCTGCCGCCCGCCGCTGTCTTCACCGCCCTGTCCGTCGCCTTCCTGATCTCGGCGGTGCTCACCCCGTTTGGCGGGCGCTGGATCGAGAGGCGGGGCGGGCGGCGTGTGCTCGGCGCGGCGCATGTCGCCTTTACCGGCGCGCTGCTGCTCATGGGGCTGGCGCCTTCAGCCCTGGTCCTGCTGATCGGCGTGGCCCTGCTGGGGCTCGGCATGTCCATCGGCATGTACGGCACGGCCTTCGCCCTGCTGGTCCAGATCCACGGCGCGGCGGCCCGGCGGTCGATCACCGCCGTGTCCCTGCTGGGCGCGCTCGGCGGCGGGCTGGGGTGGCCGATCAGCCGGTCGGTGATCGAAGCCGCCGACTGGCGCGCGGCCTGTCTGGTCTGGGCGGCGGCTCACCTGCTGGTCTGTCTGCCGCTGACAGCCCTGCTCCTGCCCGGCTATCGGGCATCGCCTTCCAGTTCGAAGGCGGCCCCGTCGCAGCCGATCCTGTGGGACCGCCGGATGGTCCAGATCGCGGGCGTCTTCGCCGGGGGCTGGATGGTCTCGACCGCCATGGGGGCTCATCTGCCGCGCTTGCTCGGCGATCTGGGTCTCAGCCCGGTCCATGCGGCCTGGGCGGCAGGACTGACGGCGGCCAGCGCGGTCGCCGCGCGCCTGTTCGACCTGCTGGTCCTGCATCGCTCGCATCCGGTGCTGACCGTTCGCGTCGCGGCCCTGTTCCATCCGATGGGCGCGGCGCTCGCCGTTCTCGGCGGCGCGCGTCTGGCGCCCCTGCTGGCGGTAGGGCAGGGGCTCGGCAACGGCCTGCTGTCCGTGGCCTCGGGCGTGCTGCCGCTGCACGTCTTCGGGCCGGAGCGCTACGCCGTGCGGCAGGCGCTGGTGCTGACCCCCGCCCGCTATCTGCAGGCCGTCGCGCCAGCGGCCTATGCGCTGGCGATCGGGGTGTCTCCCCTCGTGGCGCTCGCCCTGTCCAGCCTGATCTGTCTGGGCGTCTTCGCCCTGACCTTGGGCCTGCGCCCGGTCAGCGCCCCCTGAACTCCGGCGTCCGCTTCTCCAGCACGGCGGCCACGCCCTCGGCATGGTCCTCGGTCAGGTGGGCGAGGGCCTGCATGGCGGCGGTCATTTCCAGGATCTGGTCGAAGGTGGCGTCGCGGCCCTGACGCAACAGGGCCTTGGTCATGCGCAGCGCATGCGGTGCCTGGGCGGCGATCTCGCCCGCCGTCTTCATCGCCTCCTCCATCAGGGCGTCGGCCGGGACCACCCGGTTGACCAGCCCCCACTCCAGCGCCGTGCGCGCGTCCACCGTGCGGCCGGTGAACAGCATCTCGGCGGCCCGGGCATAGCCGACGTTGCGCGGCAGCAGCCAAGCCCCGCCATCGCCCGGTAGTATGCCCAGCCGCAGGAAGGGCGCGCCGAACGTGGCCTGTTCGGAGGCGATGCGGATGTCGGCCAGTCCGGCGATGTCGCCGCCCAGCCCCATCGCCGGCCCGTTCACCGCCGTCACCAGCGGAACCTCCAGCCCGTAGAGGGCGCGCACGATCAGCTGAACCTCGCGGCGGTAGCCTTCGCGAATGTCCGCGCCGGCGCCGGCGAAGGCGCCCGCCCTGTCGCGCATGGCCTTCAGGTCGCCGCCCGCCGAAAAGGCGCGCCCGGCCCCGGTCAGGACCACGCAGCGCACCGCGCGGTCGGCGTTCACCGCCTCGCAGGCGCGGGCGAAGGCGGCGCCGTCGCCGGGATCGGGCAGGGCGTTCAGCCGGTCCGCGCGGTCCAGCGTCCAGAGCTCGATCGGGCCGCGACGTTCAATGTGGATCAGGGTCATGGAAGGGAGGAGGTTCGAGGTTCGAGGTTCGAGGGGGCGAGGTGATCTCAACTCTCTTCTGGCCCGCGCCCGCCCAAGGCGCAAACCTGCCACTCGCCATTCGCTCAAGCAGCGAGCGACCGCGTCGCGAGCGGTAGCGCCCTTCTGGCAAGCAAAAACCCCGGACCTTGCGGCCCGGGGTTCTGTGTTCTTCGAATCCGGGTCTCGCCTTACCGGCGCGCCCTGTCGATCTTGATCGGCACGAAGTTGGAGGGGTGGCTGATCACGCGATCGCCCGCTCCATTGGTGTTCTTCGTGTTCACCAGCATGCCGCCCCAGAGCGCAAAGCTCATCATGGCGTGCTGAAGGTTACGGTCCTTATCGTTCATCTGTGATGTCTCCTTTCGTTGAACGATGAAAAGAGACACGTCGTGCTGATCGGGGGTCTCACCGTCATAGTCGTTTCGCGTCATGATCCATGTAGCGTAGCTTGATGCGAATTGCAATCCTTTTTACTCCGGTAGCGGACCATATTTTATCCAGATGTCATCAACCGCTTCTGACGCCGCCCGACAACCTCCGCGACCGGTCGTGACGCCGTGCGTCAAGGTCTGCATCGTTGATGGTCCGACGGGGCTCTGCCTCGGCTGCTACCGCACCTTGCAGGAGATCGGCGGCTGGAGCGCCCTGTCCGACGACCGGCGCGCGGAGATCATGACCGAGCTGCCGTCGCGGCGCTCCCGCATCGACCCGGCGAAGCTGGGGCCGGCCTGACGCCGCGGATTCAGATTTCGTCCACCATCCTCCTTCACCGCATCCCAATCGGCCCTGTGCGACAGAAAACGGACGCCGCAGGACGCGGTGGCTGTCGCGGATGCGTGTGTCGATGCGTTTCAACCTGTCTTCGCTCGGTGTCGTCGGGCTCGCCGTCGCCTCGTCCCTGACCGTCCTGTGGTGGATGGATCAGGCCGGGCTGCGAAGCGAGGCGCGCGCCGCCGAGACCGTCGCGATCAGCGCGCCCGCCACGGGTGGTCCCGCCCGGGTGCTCAAGGCGTCCGACGGCCACTACTGGGCCGATGTCCGGATTCATGGTCGCACCATCCGCGCCATGGTCGACACCGGCGCCAGCGTCATGGTCCTGACGAAGGAAGACGCGGTCCGGCTAGGCCTGGGGCTGACGCCCGAGAATTTCGACGCCCGGCTGGTGACGGCGTCCGGCCCCGTTCGCGCCGCGCCCGTGCAGTTGCAGTCTGTCTCGGTGTCCGGCGCGCAGGTCGAGGCGGTGGAGGCTCTGGTGGTCGCCGAAGGCCTGCCCCACTCCCTGCTGGGCATGAGCTACCTTGGTCGCCTGTCCGGTTTCACCGCGACCCCGGCGGCGCTGACGCTGAATCCGTAGAAGGCAATAGGCAGTAGGACGATCGCGTCCTCCGCCAGCCGTCTGCGACCCTACTGCCCGCTCCCTCACAACGCCTTCACCACCACCGACAGCGCCGTGCCGATCATGTACAGGGCGAAAACCCGGCGCAGGACGCGCTTGTCCAGCCGGTGCGCCAGCTTGGCGCCCCAGGGCGCGACGGCGGTGGTCAGCACGCCCATGATGATGGCGGCCGGGATGTTGATGTAGCCGATCGAGAACGGCGGCCGTCCGGCGGCGTCCCAGCCGAACACCAGAAAGCCCAGCGCCGCCGCCCCGCCGATGGCCACGCCGAAGCCCGAGGCCGTCGCCACCGCCTGATGGATCGGCCGTCCGCACAGGGTCATCACCAGTCCGCCGAAGCTGCCGCCGCCGATCCCCATCATGGCCGACAGTCCGCCGATCACCGACCCGACGACCCGACGCATCCATCCTGTCGGCAGATCTTTCGCCAGGGTGAAGCGCTCCGGCAGCAGGCCGAGCTGCAGACCGATCAGGGCCAGACAGACACCATAGACGATCGCCAGTCCTTCCATCGAGGCCACGCCGGCGATGGCCGCGCCGATCAGTCCGCCGATCCCGACCCAGGGCGTCCAGCTTTTCAGCACCGCCTCATCAACCGCGCCGTGGCTGCGGTGGGCTTTCAGCGACCGCAACGAGGTCGCCACGATGGTCGCCAGCGAGGTGCCCACCGCGACGTGAAGATTGCTCTCGCCTCCGACGCCCAGCACCTCGAAGGCATAGAACAGCACAGGCACGATCACCGTGCCCCCGCCGACGCCGAATAGCCCCGCCACCAAGCCTCCGGCCAAGCCCGCCGCGACCAGCGCAGCCAGCAGGATCAGGATTTCGGACAGGGGGAGGGCGGTCATGGGGAGGGGGTGTAGCGGCTCGGGCGGGGAAAGGCAGCAGGCAGATAGGCAGTAGGCAATAGGGAGGCTGCGCTCTTCGCCAACGCGTGCGATCCTTCTGCTTCTGCCTTCAGTCCGCCAGCCAGAACAGATCCTCGACCTTCACATCCAGCGCCCGCGCGAGGCTGAGCGCCAGGATGGTGGAGGGGGTGAAGACCCCGTTCTCGACGGTGTTGATGGTCTTGCGCGACACCCCGGCCTTCTCGGCCAGCTCCGCCTGCGTCAGGCCCGCCGCCTGTCGAACTTCTTTGAGGCGAGAGCCGAGGCGAGCCTCAGTCATCGGCGCCCATCTCCCGCTCCGCCCGGCGGTGCAGTTGCGCGAAACGCAGCGCCGCCGTCGTCGCCGCGACCCACAGGACCAGCGGCATCGCGATGACGGCCGCGTCCGCGTTCCAGAGCCCCAGCAGATAGGCTCCCGCGATTCCGACCAGCAGCACCCAGAAGGCGCAGGTGATGGCGCTGGCGCGATACGCTCGGGTCAGTTCGTCATCGAGCAGGCGCTTCATCTTCCGGTAGCCGCCGTCCCACCCCATCAGCATCAGGGGAATGATCAGCAGGTGCACCACGGCCACCCCGGCCAGGAGGACCCCGCTCAAGCTCGTGTCCTCGCCGCTCAGCCACTCCTCTGCGCGGATCATGGCGACCAGTGTCAGGCCCAGCGTTCCGGCCGGAAGGACGGCCAGGGCGCCGACCCAATGGCGTTGCACGCGGTCGCGATAGCTGCCCTCGCCGTCGCGAACCTGTTCGGCCAGGTCGCGACGGAAGGCGAACAGTCCGCCCAGCCCGATGAAGATCATGGCGATGCCTGCGAAGGTTGTCACAGCCAGCAGCGTCAGCTGGTCAGGCGCGGCATTGTCTCTGAGGTACATCGAGGTGGCGGCGATCAGCACGCCCAGCACCAGCAGGATCGCTGCGATGTTGAACCGGAGTGCCCGCTGTCTTTCGATCTCCGCTGCGCTTCTCGTCCGCATGGCCCTGCCTCTCGTGTCACCTACGGGTTACATGTCACCTGTGGGTTACATGAGTCAAGCGGTCAGAGCAGCAGGGCGCCTTCGTGTCTCAGCAGCCAGGTCTTGCGCTCCAGCCCGCCGCCGAAGCCGACCATGGCGCCGTCCGCTCCGACGACGCGGTGGCAGGGCAGGACCACGGCGATCGGATTGCGGTTCAGGGCCACGCCCGCCGCCTGCGCCGCGCCCGGTTCGCCCGCGCGTCTGGCCATCTCGCCGTAGCTGATGGTCTGGCCCGCCGGGATCTCCGCCAGCGCCCGCCAGACCCGCGCTTGGAAGCCCTCGGCGGCCACGGCGCCCTCCAGCGACCAGGGGACGCGGTGCAGCGCCGCCTGATCGCCGCCGAAATAGGCTTCCAGCCCCGTCCGCAACGCCTCCGGCGTCCCGCCCTCGACCAGCATCGCGCCCGGATACTCGCGCCGCATGCAGCGCTCCAGCCCCTCGCCGAACGACACCCCGCGCAGCCGCCCCTCCGCATCGCAGGCGAGCGCCAGCGGGCCGACGGGGGAGGGCAGGGTGGAGACGGTCAGGATCATCCCCGCATCCTGCCCCGACTTCGCGCGAAAGGCTCGCGGCTTTCGGACCTTCACCCCGACGGCGTAAGGCAACCATCCTCCGGCGCCGTCGTTCTCCCGACCCGAACAACGGTCGGAGATGACCCGATGCCTTCCGCCAAACATCTTTCCGCTATCGCCGCCGGCGCCGTCGTGCTGGCCGCCGCCCCGCTGGCCATGGCCCAGACGCCCTACGGCTCCACCCAACAGCAGCCGCAGTCGACCCAGCAGCAGGACGCCTTCGGCGCCATCCTCGGCGCCCTGTTCGGCGACCGGCTGGGCGTCTCGACCTCGCTGGAATCCGAATGGAGCCGCGGTCGTCGGCCCCTGTCCAACCAGAGCGCCCAGTTCCAGACCCGGCTCGACACCGACGTCCGCTCGGGCCGCCTGTCCAGCAGCGAGGCCAACCGCCTGCGCAATGAATACCAGGATCTCGTCGATCTCGAGGCCCGCTACACCGCTGACGGCCGCGTCACGACGCAGGAGCGCGCCGATCTGGTCGCCCAGTACCGTGAGTTTTCCCAGCGCGTTGAAGCCGGCGGCTCGGACTATTCCTCGGGCCGCAGCAGCGTCGCCGATGGTCGCCGCGACTTCGAGGCCCGCGTCGACGCCGCCGTCAGCGCCCGCCGCCTGACCCGCACCCAGGGCACCCGGCTGAAGACCGACTATCAGGATCTGATCCGGGTCGAGGCCAACTACCTGCGCGACGGCCGCCTGACCTCCACCGAGCGCGACGATCTCGACAGCCGCCTCGACGCCCTGGACGCCCGTGTCGGAGACGGCCCCGGCGGCGGCAACAGCGGCTATCTCGACAACCGCACCCGCCTGACCAACGTCGAGCGCGCCCTGTCGTCCTCGGGCCTCAGCAGCTCCGTTCAGGCCCAGATCCGCGTCGAACTCGGCGACCTGACCCGTCTGGAGGCCGCCTACAGCCGCATCCAGCCGTCGTCGGATGACCGCACCTATCTGGAGCGCCGGATCAGCGATCTGGAGACCCGCGCCCGCATCCGCCGATAAGCCTCGCGCTGCTGCCAACCTGCTGTCAGCAGGCGAACCTCGAAGGGGCGTGCGTCACTGGCGCGCGCCCCTTCCGCTGACTAGATTGCGTTCATGGCCCGTTCCACCCGTCCGACCCCGCAAGGCACGCCCAAGCCTGTCCACTCTCCGGGCATGCAGGAGGCGCAGGCCCCCTTCATCCAGGACGGTCCCGTCGGCGCGGGCGGCTCGCGCATGCCCATGTTCGCGCCTGTCTCCGGCCCCCGCCTGACGCCCGAGGAAGCGCCCGGCAAGCCCGCCGACTGGGTCCCGCACCGCCCGGACCGGCCCGGCGACAAGAAGCGCGTCCCCTTCCGGCTGGAGACGAAATACACCCCCGCCGGCGACCAGCCCGCCGCCATCGCCGAACTGGTCGAACAGGCGGAGGAGGGCGACCGCGATCAGGTGCTGCTGGGCGTCACCGGCTCGGGCAAGACCTTCACCATGGCCAAGGTCATCGAACAGACCCAGCGCCCGGCCCTGATCCTCGCCCACAACAAGACCCTCGCGGCCCAGCTCTATTCCGAGTTCAAGAGCTTCTTCCCGGACAATGCGGTCGAGTATTTCGTCTCGTACTACGACTACTACCAGCCGGAAGCTTATGTTCCGAAATCAGATACTTACATCGAAAAAGACTCGTCCATAAACGAGCAGATCGACCGGATGCGCCACTCGGCGACGCGGGCGATCCTGGAGCGGGACGACGTCATCGTCGTCGCCTCGGTCAGCTGCATCTACGGCATCGGCTCGGTCGAGACCTATACGGCCATGACCTTTACCCTGAAGGTCGGGGACCAGATCGACGAGGCCAAGCTGCGGGCTGACCTGATTGCGCTGCAGTACAAGCGCAACGACCTGCATTTCGAGCGCGGCATGTTCCGCAAGCGGGGCGACACCCTCGAGATCTTCCCCGTCCACATGGAGGACCGCGCCTGGCGCATCCAGCTGTTCGGGGACGAGCTGGAATCCATCCAGGAGTTCGACCCCCTGACCGGCAAGAAGACCGCTGACCTCGAAGAGATCACCGTCTACGCCGCCAGCCACTACGTCACCCCGCGCCCGTCGCTGAACCAGGCCATGACCGGCATCAAGGCCGAGCTGAAGGAGACGCTCGACTGGATGGTCGAGAACGGCAAGCTGCTGGAGGCCCAGCGTCTCGAACAGCGCGTGCGCTTCGATCTGGAGATGATGGAGGCCACCGGCTCCTGCGCCGGCATCGAGAACTACAGCCGCTGGCTGACCGGCCGCGCCCCCGGCGAGCCGCCGCCCACCTTCTTCGAATACATCCCCGACAACGCCCTGCTGTTCGTGGACGAGAGCCACGTCACCATCGGCCAGATCGGCGCCATGTACCGCGGCGACTACCGCCGCAAATCGACCCTGGCCGAGTACGGCTTCCGCCTGCCCTCCTGCATCGACAACCGCCCGCTGAAGTTCGACGAATGGGACGCCATGCGGCCCCAGACCGTCCACGTCAGCGCCACCCCCGGCCAGTGGGAGCTGGCCCAGACCGGCGGCGTCTTCACCGAACAGGTCATCCGCCCCACCGGCCTGATCGACCCCCCGGTCGAGATCCGCCCCGTCTCCGGCGCCACCCGCAACCAGGTCGACGACGTCATCGACGAGGTCCGCCAGACCACGGCGAAGGGCTACCGCTCCCTCGTCACCACCCTGACCAAGAAGATGGCCGAGGACCTGACCGAATACATGCATGAGCAGGGCATCCGCGTCCGCTACATGCACTCCGACGTCGACACCCTCGAACGCATCGAGATCCTGCGCGACCTGCGTCTGGGCTCATTCGACGTCCTGATCGGCATCAACCTGCTGCGCGAGGGCCTCGACATTCCCGAGTGCGGTCTGGTCGCCATCCTCGACGCCGACAAGGAGGGCTTCCTGCGCTCCGAAACCAGCCTGATCCAGACCATCGGCCGCGCCGCCCGGAACGTGGACGGCCGCGTCATCCTCTACGCCGACCGCATGACCGGCTCGATGGAGCGCGCCATCGCCGAGACCAACCGCCGGCGCGAGAAGCAGGAGGCCTACAACGCCGAACACGGCATCACGCCGGAATCGGTCAAGCGCGACATCAAGGAGATCATGGCCTCGCCCTATGAGACCCGCGAGATGGACCGCCTGACCCGCCCGGGCGTGGCCGAGGAGGCCAAACCCTTCATCGGCTCCAACTTCCAGGCCGCCCTCAAGGACCTGGAAGGCCGCATGCGCAACGCCGCCGCCAACCTCGAGTTCGAGGAAGCCGCCCGCCTGCGCGACGAGATCAAGAAGATGAAGCTCCTCGACCTCGAGTTCGCCAACGAAGCCCTGACCGGGGCGGGGGAAGAGGTCGACAAGTCGGCGCCGAAACGCTGGCGGGCCGAGGCTGCGGCGGAGAAGGCGGAGGCGTTCCGGAAGGGGCGGTGAGGGGGCGGGCTATCACCTCAGCGAGCATTCGCTTCTCAACGGCCACCTCCACGTGCATCGTGATGCCGTCGTCAACGATTCGCAGCTACAATGACCAACTCCCCCGCTCAACTGACAGTTCAGCAGATCGCTGCCCGACTGCACGAAATCTTCGATGGTAAAATCGATATGGGCGATGTTTCGTCCAAGTCTGCGGATCATCAAGAACCGTTTTTTCGCACTAGGGGTTACGCAGCGCTTTCGT
Source organism: Brevundimonas sp. GCM10030266 (assembly GCF_042666595.1). NCBI lineage: Bacteria > Pseudomonadati > Pseudomonadota > Alphaproteobacteria > Caulobacterales > Caulobacteraceae > Brevundimonas > Brevundimonas sp. GCM10030266. The sequence continues at coordinate 68,451 of NZ_JBHTCY010000001.1, read as the reverse complement.
TGCTCGCGCACACTGGAGTGTCCCCTGAAGATGCTGCAAACTCTATTACGGACGGTGGCGATGACGACGGAATAGACGCCGTATTCGTCGATCAAGCTTCGAAAAGAATCTATTTCGTACAAAGTAAATTTAAACAAAATCCGGCTGGCGGCATTGACCTCGCTGAAGTGACTAGGTTCCGGGACGGCGTGAAGTCCGTTCTAAATTTAGACTGGTCGCCACTTAACGCAAATCTACATAGATTTCAGTCCGATATAGAAAAATCTCTGACGGACATTGAGACGCGTGTCGTTATGATTTTTGCTCATACTAGTGCGGAGCCTCTATCAAAACACATCAACGCGCAGTTGAAGAAATTTATTTCTGATCAGAATAAATACAATCCAGATTTTATTGAATTTATAGAGTTTGATTTATCTCACGGCGCTATTGCTGCGAGGTATCAGGCTCGGCCTGCTAATATAGATGTTTCCGCTCTTCTGTCGCATTGGGGGAAAATTCAGAGTCCATATGAGGCTGTTTATGGAACTATAGCTGCTGATGATCTTGCGGATTGGCACGAGAAGCACGGTAATAAGTTGTTTGCGGAGAACTTGAGGTTCACGATTGAGAAGTCAGAAGTGAACGATTCAATCTTCTCCACTGCTGAATCTGAGCCCAGTCACTTTTGGTATTTCAACAACGGTGTGACTGCGATTTGCGAGACTTTTGCAAAAACCCCAATGGGGGGTGCTCGAACGGAAAGCGGTGTCTTTGAAATCAAACGGATTAGCGTCATCAATGGTGCACAGACCATTGGAACTCTATTGCGTACTCGGAAAGCTGGCGCAGCGCTGGATGATGCGCGAGTGCCGATCCGAATCATTTCTCTAAAGGATACGCCCGAAGATTTCGCCACCAGCGTCACTAACGCCAATAATACGCAAAACGATCTGAACCCGGTAGATTTTGTCGCCGCAGATCCCAACCAAGAACGCCTTCGTAAAGAGGCGGCCCAACAGAGTCTGACATACTCATTTCGACGTGGTGATAGCGAACCTCCTCGTGACCACGGGTTCGATATCCGCGCGGCCACTATCGCGGCTGCTTGTTCGTCAGGCGAACTTCGCTTGGCGGTAGCCTCGAAGAGGTACATCAGCGGCTTGTGGGAGAATCCAAAAAAGGAGCCGTATGTAAAGCTATTCAACGCCTCCACCACAGCTCAAGACCTGTGGCGCAAAGTTAAGATCATGCGCTTGGTTGATGATCATCTCGCGAAGCATGCAGCTAATATGTCAGGCCGTGATCGGTTAGTGGCGGTTCATGGAAACCGTTTCCTTCTGTACTTCGTTTTCGAGAAAATGAGGACAGGGGAGGTGACGTCAGATGCTCAGATTCAGAAGTTGATCGATGAGGCACTCCCAAAGTTGATTTTTGAAATTAACGGACGTTTCTCAGACGCATATCCTGGCAACGTATTCAAAAATCAGGACAAACAACTTGAGCTTCTCGGGGTTATGGCCTGAGCCGCTATTCGAATGATGAGGCAGAAGGGGAGACGCGCGCTCTTTTCCAAAACCTCACTAAACCAGTTCCACCTTCAACCCCCGCCCCACCACTTTCGCGGCGCGGCTGAGCGTTTCCAGCGTCACATTGGCCGCGTCCGGGTCCAGCACCCGGTTCAACTGGGCGCGGCTGGTGTCCATTTCGGCGGCCATGGCGGAGAGGGTCAGGTTGCGGTCCTTCATCGCCTGGCGGAGCTGGAGCGCGATGACGCTCTTGATCGCGCGCAGGGTGACCTCCTCGCGGATGCCCTCTTCGTCGAGGAAGGCGTCCAGGGTGTCGAGGTCCGAGGGATCGCGGAACTTGGGGTCTGTCATGGGCGGCCTCTCTAGAGGCTGCGTTCCTTCATGCGGCGCAGGGCGATGTCGATCTCGGCCTTTGGCGTCTTCTGCGACTTCTTGATGAAGCCGTGAACCACGACCAGCGAGCGGTTCGCCCGGTCATGGAAGAAGATCATCCGCGCCTCGCGACGGTCGGTCAGGGTCGAGCGGACTTCCCAAAGGCCGTCTCCGAGAGAGCGGCAAAGCGGAAGCCCCATCGGAAACCCGAACTGGATCCGTTTGAGGTCGAAGCCAAGGATCGCCCGATCCGGCTTATCGAAGTCGCGCAGCCACTCCTGAATGACGGGATTGCCGGTTGGCGTTCTGTAGAAGTGGACAACGTACATATCCCCCGACCTTTCGGATCGTGTTCATTACCATTCCCCTCGCTCACAGGTTCGACGCTCTCCGACAGAGCAGGAATGATTGTACTATAAAAGATACGAAACGCAACGCGGTGCCCTAGGCTGACTGTAGGTGGCGAAAATCGAACAAATCAAGAACAAATATCTGTCTTCGCCCACCACTCCCGACACCCTCCCTCCCTGCCAAACCCGCCCACCAAACCCTGCCATCTCGCCCCTACGACCAAATTCGACGCACCGGCGTGTCAGACTCCGCGCGTCGGAGGCTGAACATTCGGGGAGGCGACGATGCAGGAAACTTCACGGCGGCGGCGGTTGCCGCGCACACGGTATGTGACGGCCAGTCCGGAGACCTGGGGGCTGATCCGGGGCGCCTATCTGTCGGGGATGTCGGCGCCGGCGGTGGCGGCGCGGTTCGGGGTGTCGGAGACCTCGATCCGGCGGCGCGCCGGGCGCGAGGGCTGGACCAAGGCGGCCTTCGCCGCGCGCGTCACCCCCTGGCTGATCCCGCCGGGGGCGCGGGCCATCGCCCGACAGGCCGGGGTCGGTCCCGGCGTTGAACCCTCATCGCCCGACGCCGTCCCGATGGACCCGGAGGCCGCGCGCGAGGCCGAGGTGCTGGCGCACTGGCGCGCGCCCCTGACCATCCGGCCGCAGGATCTGGCGCGCAAGGCGCTGGCCGGGGCCATGTCGGCGCTGAAGACGGGGGAGGGGCTGAACGCCCTGCGGCTGGCCCGCGCCGCCGCCGAGATCGCCCGGCTGGACGCCATCCTCGACTGGGCGGACGCGGATGTGGCCGACGCCGAGGAGAGCGCCGAGTTCCGCTATCAGCAGATGCAGCTCTTCATCCGCGAACGCGCCCTCAATCTTGCCGAAGACCTGTTCGCCGGGCGCGACCTGCCCGAGCCCTACGCCACCCTCAAGGACGACCTCATCCGCCGCCGCGCGGTGCAGGCCGAGGTGGATAAGGGTCAGGGAGTGTCGGGATGACAGGGTTTCGCGATTTTTCGGTGAGAGGCGCCAACCCTGTCAGGCAAAAGAAAACGCGCGGCCGCGTCGGGTCGAGAAGGCGGAGCCTTCTGATCGCGGCCCAAAAAGAAAGGCGCGGAAGCCGAAGCCTCCGCGCCCGTATTCTTCGACGTGGGTGTCGATCCTTAGAGGATCTTCAGGTCCACGGCCGAGGTCTTGCCGCGCTGGGATTCCAGCTCGTATTCGACCTTGGCGTTCTCATCCAGGCCCGCGAGGCCGGCCTTTTGAACAGCGGTGATGTGGACGAAGACGTCCTGACCGCCGCCATCAGGCTGGATGAAACCGAAACCCTTCGTCGGGTTGAACCACTTGACCGTGCCGGTCGCCATAATGCGTCTCCGTAAACGCGCTTTCCAGGCGGACGCCCCGGCGGGGTCGTCCGTCAGCCCATCTGGACAAGCTCGTTCGGTAGAAGGAGCGCTACGCGGGGATGGAGACCGCGTGAAATCCGGACTGCGGGCGAAGTTCTCACCCGCAAAACAGCGCCGGTCAACAGCAAAGCGATTCACTCGCAAGGCGAACAGGGTAAGCGAAGCTTTACCGTGTCGCTTTCCTTCCCTAACGGCAAAGCCCGCGCGAGGCCCCGTCGACGTGCAGGTGGTCGCGGTGGGCCGCGTTATAGTCCGGGGTCAGAACGGTCGAGAAGACACGGCAGGCCCCGTCCCTGAGACGGCGCAGGAAACGGGCCCTCGGCTCGGCCTCCGGCCCCTGTCCGTTCCAGTCGTTGACGATGGAGACGGTGCGGCCGTCCTCCAGTGTCACGGCGGCGATATCGAGGGCGTTGGCGCGGGCGTGCTCGCTCGGCCGGGCGTCGGCCTGGTCGGAGTTGTAGATGCGGCGACAGGCGTAGGAGCCGTAGTTCTCCACTCGCGCGACAGGGGAGCCGAGGATCTCCTGCGCGGCCGGCTGGAGGACCTGCCGGTCCCAGATGACGTAGCGGACCGCCAGCGGGCACTGCATGACCAGACCGCCCGGAGACAGCGGCGTTATGTCGCCGCCCGTCAGGCGCACGGCGCCCTGGACGACGCAGAAGCCGCCGTCGTCGCGGTCGTCGGCGCGTTCGACCTGCACCCCCGCCTCTCGCAGGGTGCGCATGCAGGCCTCGGTGACGGCGGTCACCTCCTCCGGGGCGGAGGCGCGGGTGACTTCGAAATCGCTGACCTTGGCGGCGGTGGCCTGACCAATCGGGTGGTTCAGGTCCAGCGGCTTCCAGGGCAGGTCCTGGTGCGGGGCGAAGGCGTTGAGCAGGGCGAAGGCCGCGCAGACGCCCAGCGCGGCCTCCCAAAGCAGGTTCCAGAAATCGGCGAAGTCGCGCTTCATGCCGGGACAGGGTTAACCGCCCCGGCGGCGCGGGCAAGGGCCGATCGGCCCTCAGGCGGCGAAGGCGATGGGAACCAGCTTCGCCGACAGGGCCTGACAGGCGGCGCGGCCGCTGGGGCCGTCGTTGGTCAGGACGATGATCGCGCGCTTGCGCTGCGGGGCGGCGGCGACCGTGCAGTGCCACATGGTGTTGGAGCCGTCGTGGCCGATGACCGGGCCGGGCCCGCCGACGCCGCCCCACGGCTGCTCGCGCACGCCCCAGCCGCAGGCATAGGGCGGCGGCGATCCGGCGGGCGGGGTGATCAGGCGCGTCAGGCTGTCGGCGCTGAGCCAGCCGGGGGCGCCGCCCATCACGGCGCTGATGAAGCGGCCGTAGTCGGGCAGGCTCATGTGGGCGGTGCCCGCCGGGCCGAGGGCCAGGGGATTGTCGGCGCCGGGATGCTCGGGCGGGATGGCGGTGCGGGCTTCGCCGATCAGGCGGTGGGCCCAGGGGGCGTCCCGGCCGGGCGGCGGGCCGAAGCCGGCGGTGGCCAGGTTCAGCGGCGTGTAGAGCTCGGCCCGCATGACCTCTTCCCACGGCTGGCCGGTGATCCGCTCGATGGCCGCGCCGACGAGGATGTAGTTGGCGTTGCCATAGGCGAAGGCGCCGCGCGGGCCCGCGGGCGGGGCGGCCAGGACGCGTTCGACGAGGGCGCGGCGCTGCTCGGGCAGGGGGCGGGCGTCGGCGCGCGAGGCGACCAGCCAGTCGCGGTTGATGACCGGCCCGTCCAGCAGGCCGGCGCGGTGGTGCAGGAAATCATCGAGGGTCAGGCCGTCCCAGCCGCTGTCTATCGTCAGGCCGGGGAAGGCCTCGGACAGGGGCATGGCCCAGCGGGCGCGGCCTTGCTCGATCAGCCGGGCCAGCACGGCGGCGGTCATGGCCTTGGTGTTGGAGCCCAGGTGCCAGCGGTCGTCGAGGGTGGCGAGGTCGGGCTCGCCTTGGCGGCGCACGCCGCGCACCCCGGACCAGATCACTCCGTCGGCGCCGAGGATGCCGGCGGCCACGGCGGGCGGGGCGGCGCTGGCGAAGACCTCATCCAGCGCGGCGTCGGCGGCGGGGCGCGGCTGCGGAGTCGGCGTGGGGGTCTGGTCGGGGGTTTGGGCGTGGGACAGGCGGGGCAGGGCGCCCGCGACGGGGACGGCGGCGAGGCCGGTCAGCAGGCGGCGGCGGGAAGCGATCATCCGGGGTCTCCTGTGCGAGGCGTCAGGCTTAGCCGTATCGACGGTCGGCTACACGTTAGAACGCGGAAAGGTTTGGGGCAGGCCCTGAAACACGCCTGCAACATTGCCCTGATCGTCGCGGGCGCGCACGGTGGGCGCATGGGCAAGAAAAGCGAAGACTACGACAAGGCGCTGGAGCGGCTGCAGGTCGCGCTGGTGGAGACGCAGGCCTGGACCATCGCGCAGGGGCTGCGGACCCTGATCGTGCTGGAGGGCCGGGACACGGCGGGCAAGGACGGGGCGATCAAGCGGCTGACCGAATACATGTCGCCGCGCCAGACGCGGGTCGTCGCCCTGCCCAAGCCGACCGAGCGCGAGGCCAGCCAGTGGTATTTCCAGCGCTACGTCGGCCACCTGCCGGCGGCGGGGGAGACGGTGATCCTGAACCGCTCCTGGTACAATCGCGGCGGGGTCGAGCCGGTGATGGGCTTCTGCACGCCCGAACAGCACGCCCAGTTCCTGAAGGACGCGCCACGCTTCGAGCGGATGCTGACGGACGACGGGATCGTGCTGATCAAGCTGTGGCTGGACATCTCGCGGCAGGAGCAGGCGCAGCGGCTGGCCGAGCGGCGGGAGGACCCGCTGAAGCAGTTCAAGCTGTCGTCGCTGGACGCCGAGGCCGAGGCGCGCTGGGACGCCTACAGCGGCGCGCGTAACCGGATGCTGGAGGAGACCGACACCCGCGCCGCCCGCTGGACCGCCGTGGCGACGGACGACAAGAAGACGGCGCGGCTGAACATCATCCGCCATGTGCTGAACAGCATCGGCGGGCCGGGGGGCAAGGTGGAGGCGCCGGACCCGAAGGTCGTCTTCCCGGCGGCGGACAACCTCGACCGGCTGTTCCGCTAGAATCCCAGCTCGGCCCGCAGTGCGGCGGGGGACAGGCCCTCCGACCGCAGATGGGCCAGGGTGACCGAGCCGTCGCGCTTGGCGTAGCGACGACCGTCGGGGCCGCTGACCAGCCGGTGGTGGCGGTAGGTCGGGGTGGGCCAGCCCATCAGGGCCTGCAGCAGGACCTGGATGTGGCTCGCCTCGAACAGGTCGAGCCCGCGGATGACGTGGGTCACGCCCTGCAGGGCGTCATCGTGGGTGACGGCGACATGGTAGGCGGTCCCGGCGTCCTTGCGGGCGACGACGACGTCGCCGGCGGTCTCGGGCCGGGCGCGGATCAGGCCGCGCTCGCCGTCGGGGGCCTCGCCCTCCTCGACAAAGGCCAGCGCGTCCCAGGCCCGGTCGCCCAGCGCCTCGCGGGCGCGGTCGAGCGACAACCGCCATGCGAAGGCCCGGCCCTCGGCCAGCAGGGCGGCTTCCTCCTCCGGCGGATGCGGACCGGGCCGGACGGCCTCGGCGCTGCCGTGCGGGGCGTCGCCGATGGCGTCGAGGATTTCCTTGCGGGTGCGGAAGCAGCGGTACAGCAGGCCGCGCCGGTCCAGCACGTCGACAACGCCGGCATAGTCGGTCAGGTGCTCGGACTGGCGACGCACCGGCGTTTCCCAGTCGAGGCCGAGCCAGTGCAGGTCTTCCAGAATGCCGGCGTCGAACTCGGGCTTGCAGCGGGTGGGGTCGATGTCCTCGATGCGCAACAGGAAGCGGCCGCCCGAGGCCTTCGCCGCCGTCCATGCGGTCAGGGCCGAGAAGGCGTGGCCCTTGTGCAGACGGCCGGTGGGGGAAGGGGCGAAGCGGGTGATCATCGGGCGCGGCCTCGCGGTTTCCGGACGTCATCGCCCGGCGCCGCTTGCGCGGGCGGGGCTGAATGGATCAGGTCGGTCCTCCAGAGCATGATCCACGCCTAGATCAGCCGTCGTCCCCTGTCGATGAGACCCGATGCCTTCCGTCCCCGGCCCTGAACAGATCGCCGCCGCCCGCGAGGCGCTGATCGCGCTCGACCCGCGACTGGCGACGGCGCACGCCAGCATGCCCGTCTTCGCATGGCGGGCGCGGACGGGCGGGTTCGAGGGGCTGTTCCGGATGATCGTGGAGCAGCAGGTCTCGGTGCAGTCCGCCGCCGCCATCTGGAAGCGGGTGTTCGACGGGCTGGGCGGGGAGGTGACGCCCGAGCGGACGCTGGCCACGGATATCGAGGCGCTGCGGGCCATGGGACTGTCGATCCAGAAGGCGACCTATGGCCACGAGATCGCGCGGGCGCATGTGGAGGGGCGGATCGACTTCGACCATCTGGAGCGGCTGTCGGACGAAGAGGCGGTGGCGAAGCTGGTCGCGATCAAGGGCGTCGGCCGGTGGACCGCCGACACCTTCCTGATGTTCTGCGAGGGGCGGACGGATGTCTTTCCCGGCGGGGACATCGCCCTGCAGGAAGCGATGCGCTGGGCCGACGGGTCGCCTGAACGGCCGAAGGAAAAGGCGGCCAATCTGCGGGCCGAGCTGTGGTCCCCGCATCGCAGCGTCGCGGCCCATCTGCTGTGGGCCTGGTACGGGGCGGTGAAGCGCGGCGAGATCGTGCTGGAGAACCCGCCCGCATAGCGGCTAGGGTTGTGACCATGACGCCTCTGGTCGACCCCGCCATCGCCAATCCCGAGACGGTTCTCGGCGCGCTCGATTTCGCGGGCGTGGCCGTGTTCGCCGCGACCGGGGCGCTGGCCGCCGCGCGCCAGAAGCATGACCTTGTGACCTTCGCCTTCTTCGGCGCCATCACCGGCGTCGGCGGCGGGACGCTGCGTGACCTGCTGATCGGTGCGCCGGTCTTCTGGGTGCAGGACTGGCGCTATATCGCCGTCTGCCTGGTCGCCTCTCTGGCCGTGTGGCTGGTGGGGGCGAGGCCCTGGCGTTTCCGGGCCCTGCTGTGGCTCGACGCCTTCGGGCTGGCCGCCTACGGCGTGATGGGGGCGGCCAAGGCGAGCGCCTTCGGCATCGCGCCGCTGATCTGCATCGTCATGGGGGCGCTGACCGCCTGTTTCGGCGGGGTGGTGCGCGACCTGCTGGCGGGCGAGCCGTCGATCCTGCTGAGGCGCGAGATCACCGTTTCGGCGGCCCTGCTGGCGGCGACGGTGTTCGTGGTGGCGCGGGTGGCCGGGCTGGACCTGTGGCCGGCGGCCTTCGTCGGCGCCTCGCTGGGCTTCGCGCTGCGCGCCGGGGCGCTGGTCTGGGGCTGGAGCCTGCCGGCCTTCCCCGGAACGGTGACGCGCTGAGTCCGCCGCGACCGTCGCGAAAGCGTCGTCGTCCGGTCATCGCCAAGGGATCGAATCGGGGATAGGGTTTGATTGCCCTGAAAGGGGCATGACGAGGGAAGGAGACGTGTCTTCAGTCCTGTCGCCTTGATAACCCTCCGTACCGCGGAGCGGACCTGATGCAGGTCCTCAGTCGTCCCCCCTCGGGCTGGCCCGCTCTGGTATTGAACGCCGACTTCCGGCCGCTGTCCTACTATCCGTTGTCGATCTGGCCGTGGGAGGAGGTGGTCAAGGCGGTGTATCAGGACCGCGTCGATGTGGTCTCGGTGTACGACAAGGTCGTGCGCAGCCCGTCCATGGAAATCCAGCTGCCCAGCGTGATCGCGCTGAAGAGCTATGTGGATCAGGACCGGCAGCCCGCCTTCACCCGCTTCAACGTCTTCCTGCGCGACGGCTTTGTCTGCCAGTACTGCGGGGACTCCACCGAACTGACCTTCGACCACGTCATCCCGCGCTGTCGCGGCGGCCGCACGACGTGGGAGAACATCGTCGCCGCCTGCGGCCCCTGCAATCTTCGCAAGGGCGGCCGCACGCCGCAGCAGGCCCAGATGGCGATCCGCCGCGCGCCGCACCGGCCCAGCGCCTGGCAGTTGCAGGAACACGGGCGGAGGTTCCCGCCGCACTACCTGCACCAGAGCTGGCTGGACTATCTGTACTGGGATATCGAGCTGGAGCCGTAGGTCAGCCAACGGCGAATTGGCGTCCCGCCATCAGCGATGGGCGTCAACGATCACGCGTCGATTGAGAGGCTCCTGAACGCCTCCGGGTGTGGGCCGGGCGAGCGTTCCCGCACCATTCCCGCGAAGTTCGATGATGTCAGGTCTGACGCCCAGCCGGACAATTTCCATCGCCATGGCCTGCGCCCTGCGCCGGGACAGCTCATCGCTGAACTCCACCGCTTCGGCTGTGTCCATATGGCCGGTAATGACGATACGGCGCAGCTCAACGCGCCTTGCGTAATCGGCGACCTCCGCAGCCACCTGATAGCCCCGGGCCGAAAGCTCGGTGCGTCCGTACTCGAACCAGCCCGCCCATTCATGGGCGGACGCCGGTTGTGCCGACAGGAGCACAGCAGCGGCCAGTACAGCGCGGAGCATCGTACCCTCCAGGTTCGGTCGAGAGCCGCCGCAGGCTCGCACGGTGAGGCGGTGCACACAATAAAAGGTCGTGTCGACCCGGTGGTAGCGCGGAGAGGCCCACGGAACACCGCTCGAATCCCCACGTTGACGGCGGGCCTTTGTCGCCGCATTCGAGCCGCCATGAAAATCCGCGTCCGCGCCGAACTCGTCTATCGCTTCGATCCTCCGACGGACGCCATCTACAAGCTGCAGGTGGCGCATTGGCCGGGGCAGAACATCCTCGAGGAGCGGCTGACCGCGACGCCGCATGTCGACTTCATCGAGAACCAGGACGACGAGTTCGGGGCGCGGACCCTACGGGCGCACCTGAGCGGCGAGGTGGCCCTGACCTATGAGGCGGTGGTCGACAACGGCATCCTGAAGGGGCTGCCGCCGGTGACGGTGCAGCATGACTGGAATGATCTGCCGGCCGAGGTGCTGACCTATCTGAACCCCAGCCGCTACTGCCCGTCGGACCAGTTCGGACGGTTCGTGGAGCGGACCTTCGGCGGCACGGTCGGGGGCGAGCGGGTGCTGGCCATCCTCGACTGGATCAAGGCCAATATCGACTATGAGCCGGGATCGTCGGACAGCGAGACGACGGCGGCGCGGACCTTCATCGACCGGGCGGGCGTGTGCCGCGACTTCACCCATCTGGGCATCACCCTGTGCCGGGCGTCGGGCATTCCGGCGCGGGCGGTCAGCGCCTATGCCTTCGACCTGACGCCGCCGGACTTCCACGCCATCTTCGAGGTCTGGCTGTCGGACGGCTGGTGGCTGGTGGACCCGACCGGGCTGGCGCCGGTCGAGGGGCTGGTGCGGATCGCCTGCGGGCGCGATGCGGCGGATATCGCCTTCCTGACGACCCAGGGGACGTGCAGCTTCGTGCGTCAGTCGGTCAGCGCGGTGGCCGCCGACTGACGCAGGGCGTCAGAACCCGGCGCGCCATTCCTCGATGAAGACCTCGCGCTTCAGCACCTTGTTCTGCGGGTCGATCAGGATGTGGGCGGTCGCGGGGGCGGTGATCTGGCCCCGGCCGCCGGTCATGGGCACGGTGACGACCTCTCCGTCGATCTCGATCTCGACCGGCATGGGGAAGGTCTGGCCGTCGCCGGTGACCCACTCCAGCCGCAGCGTCTCGCCCTCGCGGGTCTGGCGCAGGTCGGGCAGGGCGGCGTTGTAGAGATAGCCCTGGAAGAACCAGCCGAGGTCCTGTCCGGTCTCGTCATTGACGATGGCCAGGAAGTCAGGGGTCGAGGCGAAGCGGGTGGTGAAATTGCCGGGGCGCGGATCAGGGCGGCCATAGACCAGTCGGGTCACCGAGCGGAAGAAGGCCTCGTCGCCGATCAGCAGGCGCAGGGAGTGGGCGATCAGCGAGCCCTTGTTGTAGATGTCGTTCCCCGGCCCGACGTCGCCCTTGTAGACCTCATCCTCGGACTTGAGCGTGCCCGAGACGACCGGATAGCGGTTCAGCAGGCCGTTACGCTGCTTCAGCAGTTCGGCCTGGAAATAGCGCTCGCCGCGCAGCCAGCGCAGGTAGAGGGGCTGCATATAGCTGCCCAGACCCTCGTGCAGCCACATGTCGTCGGCGTTGGCGTTGGTGATCTGGTTGCCGAACCATTCGTGCGCCAGTTCATGGTGCAGCAGCCAGTCGTAGCCCTTGCCGTCCAGCCGGTACTCATTGCCGTAGGCGTTGATGGTCTGGTGCTCCATGCCCAGGTGCGGGGTCTCGACCACGCCCATCTTCTCGTCGCCGAAGGGGAAGGGGCCGACGGTGGATTCGTAGAAGTCCATCATCGGCGCGAACTCGGCGAACAGGGCGCGGACCTTCTCCGGATCGTCGCTGCGCAGATACCAGTAGGACATCGGGATCGTGTTGCCGAAACGGCTGCGATAGTCGGCGCTGATCTCTTCGTACGGCCCGATGTTCAGGGCGATGGCGTAGGTGTTGGGATTGGCCGCGGACCAGTTCCAGGTGGTCCAGCCGTCGCCGTGGTCCGTCTTGCCCAGGAAACGGCCGTTGGACGGGGCGGCGAGGTCGGACGGGATGGTGATGTGCAGGTCGACGCGGCCCGGCTCGGCCAGCGGACTGTCGATACAGGGCCAGAAGATGTCGCAGCCCTCGGGCTGGACGGCGGTGGCGATCCACGGCTCGCCCGACGGGGCGGTCGCCCAGACGAAGCCGCCGTCCCATGGCGCGCGCGGCGCGACGCGCGGGGCGCCGGCGTAGGCGATGCGGATCTGGACGGTGTCGCCGGCGGCCAGGTCGCGGCCCAGATCGATCCACAGACGGCCCTCCGGATTGCGCCAGCCGCCTTCGCCCTGTTCGATCTCACGACCATCGACCTGCACCGACGAGACCGGCAGCAGGGTATCCAGTTCGACCGGCAGGATGCTGACCGGGGCGAGGGCGGTGAAGTCCAGGACGGCGACGCCCTCGATCCGCTTCTCGTCCGGGATGACCTTGATCGACAGGTCCGCCTTGTCGAAACGGACAGCCTCCTGCTCGGGCGTGCGCGGCTGGTCCGTGGCGAGGGTGAAGGGGGTCGAATCGCGGGTGACCTCGACCGTCGCGGGATCGACCTCCTGCGCGAGGGCCGGGGCGGCCAGGGCGAACAGGGAGGCGCCCAGAAGGGCGGCGCGGCGGACGGACTTGGACACGAGACAGGCTCCCCGGCGAACAGGCGGGCAGACTGGCCGGGCGGGACCGTTCAGGCAAACAAAAAGGCCGGCGTTTCCACCGGCCTCTTCAGAACTCTTTCTGAGCGGCGTCGCTTAGGCGGCGGCTTGCTCGGCCAGCTTGGCCTTGACCTGACGCTTGATGCGCTGGGCGGCGATCGACAGCTGCTCGTCGCGGGCCTTGACGATGAAGGCGTCCAGGCCGCCCTTGTAGTCGAGGGTGCGCAGGGCGGCGTTCGAGATACGCAGCGAGAAGGTCTGACCCAGGGCGTCCGAGGTCACCTTGACGGCCTTCAGCGACGGCAGGAAGCGACGCTTGGTCTTGATGTTCGAGTGGCTCACGCTGTTGCCGACCATGGGGCCGATACCGGTGAGTTCGCAACGACGCGACATCTGACTATCCTTCGGAGCGGTCCGCGACGGGCGCAGACGCATGAAACAGGTGCGCGCGAGACACCGTCCAGCGCGAGAGGTGGGGCGTATAGAGGAAGAGTCCGGCGGGCGTCAAGGCGTCCGGAGCCGGGAACCGTTCAGCCCCCGTTCAATTCCCGCCATATATCCCCTCTACCCATGAGCCGACCCGTTTTTCGAGGGGCAAGGATGAAGACCATGCTGACCCGCGCCGCCGTTGTCGCCGTTCCCGCCATCGCCGGGGCCCTGATGCTGGCCGCGCCGACGACCCCGCGCGCCGCCCAGACCGGCCCCGCCACCGTGCTGCCCGGCTACTGGGAGTACACCACCAGCGCGGTGGGGATTCGCGACACCGAGCAGAAATGCGTGCGGCCCAGCGAGATCAACCGCTTCTTCGGCGGCCTGTCGACGCGCCGCTGGAGCTGCACCTATCCGGTGCGCCAGGTCGGCAACGGCGTGGCTCGCTTCGAGGGCACCTGCACCGACCGCAAGAATCGCCGGGTGAACGTGCGCCTGAACGGCACCTACCAGTCCGAGCAGTTCTCGTTCCGCGGCGGCGCCCAGCTGGCGCGCGGCACGCCCTATCTGCCGGCCTCGATCAATGCCCGCCGCATCAGCGCGACCTGCCCGGCCGACGCCGAATATTTCTGAGGCGATGCGCGCCTGAACGAAGAGGCCCGGGAGCGATCCCGGGCCTTTTTGCTTCAGTGGGCGGCGTCGGGCTTGAGGCGGGCGATCTGGTGCAGGGCGAAGGCGACGCCGCCGCCTATGACCACGCCGATGACCGCCGAAATCAGGGCGGTGACGAGCCAGCCCAGCAGGCCGCCCAGCGGGCCGGTTGCATGGGCGACGGCGTGGGCCAGATGCTCGACCGGTTCCGCCGGCCAGTGCAGGCCCAGCTCGTGCGTCCCGTGCATCAGGATGCCGCCGCCGACCCACAGCATGGCGAAGGTGCCGATGACGGAGAGGGCTGACATGATGATCGGCATGCCCTTCACCAGCCCCCGGCCGATGGTCTGGCTGAGACGCGAGGGCTTCTGCGCCATGTGCAGGCCGATGTCGTCCATCTTCACGATCAGGCCGACCGCGCCATAGACGACGATGGTCATGGCGACGCCGACGACCAGCAGGACGCTGGCCTGGGTCAGGAGCGGGCGGTCGGCGACGTCGTTCAGGGCGATGACCATGATCTCGGCTGACAGGATCAGGTCTGTGCGCACGGCGCCGGAAACGGTCTTCTTCTCCAGATGGGCGGGGTCGTCGGAGGTTTCCCCGGCGTCGTCATGATGACCGCCGCCGAACATCTCCAGGAGCTTCTCCGCGCCCTCGAAGCAGAGGTAGGTTCCGCCCAGCATCAGGATGGGCGTCAGCGCCCAGGGCGCGAAGCTGCTCAGCAGGAGGGCCACCGGCAGGATCAGCAGCAGCTTGTTGCGGATCGAGCCGACGGCGATCTTGCCGATGATCGGCAGTTCGCGGCTGGGCGACAGGCCGGTGACGTATTTGGGCGTAACGGCCGCGTCATCGATGACCACGCCCGCCGCCTTGGCTCCCGCCTTGCCCGCCGCAGCGCCGACATCGTCGATCGACGCCGCCGCCATCTTGGCGATCCCCGCCACGTCATCGAGCAGGGCGATCAGTCCGGAGGGCATGGGAAGGTCTGCGCCTGAGAGAAAAGAGGAGGCGGCAGAGGTAAGCGAAGCCGGGGCGGGTGTCGATGCGTCCCGCCCCGTGTTCGGCGGCGCCGCCTAGGGTTGGACCCGACGCCACAGGGCGTTGAAGGCGAGGGAGTCGTAGAAGGCGGAGACGCGGATCACCCGGTCGCCGCTGAAGGTCATGAACCAGGCGTAGGTGTTGTCGTAGGGCAGGCCGTCGTGGGCCATGCCGGAGGCGTCGAAGAAGATGATCACCGTGTCGCCGTCGACGTGTATCGAGCGGATCGTCGGACGAATGCCCGCGATCATCCGGGCATTGAACGGGGCGATCACGCGGTCGATGAAGGCGGCCTTGCCCTCATAGGTTCCGGCCGCGTCCGAGCGTCCGGTGATGGTCCAGACGGCGTCTTCGGCCAGCAGGTCGAACGGGCCGCCCGTTCCGGCGCGCCAGGCGTCGAAGGCGGTCTGGACAGCCGCCAGATTCCGAAGTTCGGCATCGGTATGGCTCGAGGCCTGTGTAGCGGAAATGTCGGGAACGCGGGTCACGGCGGTCACTCCGGGAGTGGCGGTCAAGGCGAGGGTCAGGGCGGCGAGGGTGGTCAGGATCGGGCGCATGTCAGGTCTCCTGTCGAAAAGAGTAAGCCGCCGCCCGTTGCGGGGGCGGCGGCTCAGGCGAGATCAGATCCGGTTGTCCCAGGCGGCCAGTTGGTGGGCCTTCAGCATGTCCTCGGTCGCCTTGGGCGAGACATTGCGGAACAGGCCCTCGTCGGCGGGGACGATCTCGATCATGCGGTCGATCTGTTCCCGGGCGTCCATGTGTCCGTCCGGAGCCGACAGGAAGGCGTCGAACTCGGCCCGCAGGGCGGCGCGCTTGGTGACGTTCACCGCATCGTCCAGCCAGCGGAACGGCGTGTCCGCCATCGTCTCGTTGTAGCCGGTGTAGTAGGCGCCCGGGTTGATGGTCTGGACCTTCAGGCCATGGGGGGCGATCTCTTGCTGCATCGCTTCGGCGATCGATTCCAGGGCATGCTTGGTCGAGACGTAGACGCCCCAGTTGGCCGGGGTGAACAGGCCGCCCATCGACGAGGTGAAGACGACCTTCTTGCCCTTCTGGCCGGCGGCGATCCACGTCTTCACGAAGGCCTGGCTCAGAGCCAGCGGTGCGAAGACGTTGACCTCATAGTTGCGGCGCACGAGGTCCAAAGGGATTTCAAACACCGGACCAGCCTCGCCGACGCCGGCGTTTGACCAGAGCACGTCCACCTCCGGGGCCAGCTTCTCGATGTAAGCCATGTCGTAGGGGTCGAGCAGGTCCAGCTTGAGGACCTCGAAGTCCTTCAGGCCGAGGGCCTTGGCCTTTTCGCGCAGCGGCGTGACCTGGGGCGAAATCTGCACCGTGGCGATGATGCGGTGGCCGGCCTGGGCCATGCCGATGGCGGCGGCTTCAGCGAAGCCCGAACCAGCGCCGGTGATCAGGATGGTTTTGCGGGTGGTGGTCATGGTCGTGTTCCTTTGATTTGAAGGTTTGCAGTCGGGGTGGTGGTGGGCAGTTCAGAGGGAGAGGGCAGCGGCGCCGGCCCGGGCGATCTCGGCGTCCTGCGCCGGGCTGCCGCCCGAGACGCCGACGGCGCCGATCAGGCCGCCTTCGAAGGCGAGGGGAACGCCGCCGGCGAAGGTCATCAGGCCGCCGTTGGAGCGGTCCAGACCGGGGGCCGGAGCGCCGGGCTTGCAGTAGTCCCAGACGGCTTCACTGGTGATGCCGAAGAGGACGCTGGTCCGAGCCTTGCCGATCGAGACGTCGATGGAGCCCAGCACCGCGCCGTCCATCCGGTGGAAGACCTTCAGGTGGGCGCCGGCGTCCAGCACGGCGATATTGGCGGCGATCCCCAGTTCGTTCGCCTTTGTCGTGGCGGCGGCGAGGATGGTCAGGGCCTGGTCGGAGGTGATCATGGCGTTGTCCTTGGGTCAGGCGGCTTGGTTGAGGGAAAGGGGCGGATAGGTCCGCTCCCAGCCGGTTGAGGGATCAGAGGCGAGCGCCCAAAGGGTCTCGGCGACGCCGGTGGCTTCGGCGCTGTCGGGGGCGACCAGGGTGGCGACCGTGGCGATGGCGATGCGGATGCCGCGCTGGTCCAGATCGGGGGCCAGTCCCTCGACGAGATTGCGCAACGCCGCCTTGCCGAGGCCAAGGCTGGCCCAGCCGGCGTGAGGGCTGAGGGCCAGTCCGCCGCCGGTGACCAGGATGGTCCCGCCCCGTTCGGCGAAGACTCTTTCGGCCGCCCGGATGGTGTTCAGCCCGCCGGTGATGTTTACGGCGACGTCGGCCGAGACCTCGGCGTCAGTCATGCTGAACAGGTCCTGTTGCCGGACGACGGCGGCGTTGTAGAGGACCGTTGTCATGCCGCCGGTCAGACGGTCGGCGTTGCGGACGGCGGACTGGATCGCGGCGGCGTCGGTGGCGTCCACGATCAGGCCGTGGGCGTCGAGGCCCTGGCCGACCAGACGGGCGACCATGGCGTCCAGCGCGCGCGGATTGCGGGCGCCGAGGACGACGGTCCAGCCTTCGCGGCCGAACCGCTCTGCGGCCGCCAGCCCGATGCCCGGACCGGCGCCGACGATCAGGACCGCGCCGCTCACGACAGCACCTCGGCCAGCTCGATCAGGTTGCCGAAGGGGTCGCAGAAGAAGGCCAGCTTGCGGCTGATGGCCTCCAGCACGAACGGCTCTGTGACGATGGTCACGCCGCGGGCGCGCAGGGCCTCCACCGTCGCATCGACACTGGCGACGTTGAGGCAGAAGTGGTGGTAGCCACGGTATTTCAGGCTGTCGCCCAGGTCGGTGTAGGGGCGAACCTCGATCGGGGCGGGCTCGCCGCCGCCCAGGACCTCGACGTAGAAATGGTCGTCGGTCGGCGGGGCCAGATAGGCCCGTTGTTCGTCGGCGTAGACCCATTCGGCGACGATGCGGAAGTCCAGCTTGCCGACGTAGAAGTTGATCGCGTCCTGCAGGTTGGGGGTGCGGACCGCCACATGGTGCCCGCGCATGTCGGCGAAGGGCGAGGCGGCGTTGGGGACGGCGTCGGTCTCGGCTACGTCTGGGAAGGCCGTGCGGCCCGCGAAATCGCCGACGGCCGCCTGATCCGCTGTCTGAACGACTGGTGCCAGCCGGAGGACTGGCTCTACCTCTACTATCCGACGCGGAAATACATTTCGGCGGGCCTGAGGGCGGTGATTGAGGCGATGCGGGCCTGAGGCGCGCAAAGCAAAAGGCCCGGGATCGCTCCCGGGCCTTCTGTCTGTTCAGCGATGCGCGTCTGATCAGGCGGCTTCGGCCTCGGCGGCCGGAGCGACGGCCTTCTTGGCGCTCAGCGACTTGCCGAGCAGTTCGACGGCCGCATCCTTGTCGATCTTGTTGGCGGCGGCGACTTCGCGGGCCATGCGGTCCAGGGCCGACTCGTACAGCTGACGCTCCGAGTAGGACTGTTCCGGCTGGCTGTCGGCGCGGTGCAGGTCGCGGACCACTTCGGCGATCGAGATCAGGTCGCCCGAGTTGATCTTGGCTTCGTATTCTTGGGCGCGACGCGACCACATGGTGCGCTTCACGCGGGCGCGGCCCTTCAGGGTGGTCAGGGCCTTGGTGACCACGTCATCGGCGGCCAGCGAGCGCAGGCCGGCGGTCTTCGCCTTCTTGGTCGGGACGCGCAGGGTCATCTTTTCGTGGTCGAAGGTCACGACGTAGACCTCCAGCGACATGCCCGCGACTTCCTGGGTCTCGATGGCCGCCACCTTGCCGACGCCGTGCGCCGGATAGACGACCGCATCGCCAACCTTGAATTCCAGACCAGTCTTGCTCGTCATGTCACTTCCTTTCCCGGCTCAGCGGGAGGGGAGAGGCGAAGGCGCACGGACAATAGAATAACAACCGCCGGAAGCTTGCCCCGTCGGAGATGTCGATCTGGTCGTCAAATGCGGAAACGGATCACCCAACCTCTGGCCGATCCCGTCTTCGTGGACGGGATTCTGTCGCAAACGCGGGCGGCGCGAGGTTTTCGCAGACCGCCCGACCCAATGACAGGAACCTATCACAAATCTGCGGAATTTCAAAACGTCCACAGCGTCCGTGTGGAAATGGCTGGAAATCCTCGCCGGAACGGGGCAGCGCGAAATGATTCAGCGCTAACTATAACAGCCCAGCTTTTCAGGTACCCGTGCCGGGCTTGGGCGAGAAATATTTCTCGTACTTGCCGGTCTCTCGTTCGAACTGTTCCTTGTCCTCGGGCGGCGTGCCCTTGACGGTGATGTTCGGCCAGACCTTGGCGTATTCGGCGTTGATCTGCAGCCACTTGCCATCCGGCTCGTCCTCGGTGTCCGGGACGATGGCGTCGACCGGGCATTCGGGCTCGCAGACGCCGCAATCGATGCATTCGTCCGGCGCGATGACGAGGAAATTCTCGCCCTCATAGAAGCAGTCGACCGGACACACCTCGACGCAGTCCATGAATTTGCAGCGCACGCAGGCGTCGGTGACGATGTAGGTCATGGGCGGGAGGCAGGCGTTTCGGTGAGGGCGCGGGACGCGCAGATGACCCCGCGGGGCTGAACTGTCAACCGGACGGGACGTTTCGGGGGTTGCGGTGGCGCTTGCGGGCGCTATTTGTAGCTTTCTCTATTACAGTTTTCCCGGAGACTCCTCATGCGTCCCTTTGCCCGTTACGCCGCCGTCGGCGTCGCCTCCCTCGCCCTGCTGACCGGCGGCGCCGTCGTCGCCCAGGCCGCCCTGACCAAGACCCCGTCGGAAGTGACCGCCGGCGCCTACAAGCTGGACTCCTCGCACGGCAACATCACCTGGTCGGTCGATCACATGGGCTTCTCGACCTACACCGGCCAGTTCGTGAACGTGCAGGCCGAGCTGAGTCTGAACACCTCGAACCCGTCGGCCTCGACCCTGACGGCGACCATCCCGCTGGCCGATGTGCTGACGGGCAGCCAGGGTCTGAACGCCCACCTGCAGACCGCCGACTTCTTCGACACCGCCAACCACCCGACCGCGACCTTCGTCTCGCGCTCGGTGACGGTGGACGCCGATGACGCCAACGAGGCCACGGTGGTCGGCGATCTGACCCTGCGCGGCGTGACCAAGCCGGTGACCATCGAGGTCACCTTCAACCAGGCCGGTCCGTCGATGGGCAATACCTACAAGGCCGGTTTCGACGGCGAGGCCACGATCAAGCGTTCGGACTTCGGCATCACCTACGGCATCCCGATGGGCCTGGGCGACGAGGTCAAGCTGCACCTCGAGGGCGAGTTCACCCTTCAGCAGTAAGTACGTAAAGGGCGCGGGCTTCCTCGGGAGGTCCGCGCCGTTCGCCGAGGGCCAGCACCTCGAGGTCGAACAGCCGCCCGCCGAGGGCGAACACCAGACGGTCGCCGGGGTGGACCGAGCGGCTGGCCTTGTCGAGGCGCACCTGCTGGCCGTTGTGGGTCAGGCGGATCGTCCCCTTCTCCACCATCGTCGCCGCCAGGGTCCGCGTCTTCGCGAACCGCGCGCGCCACAGCCAGACATCGATACGACAGGCGGCGTCCGTCATGCGGTCGCGTCGGGCTGTGTATCAGGCGCGCGGGCGTAGGCCGCCGAGAGCCTGCGATAATAGGGCGAGTTGAACGCCGCGGTTGTCAGCAGGATGCCAACCACGCCCGCGATGGTGAAGACCAGGGCGATCCCGCGATCCGGACCTCGCCCGAACCAGTCGCCGATCGCCGCGGCGCCGGCGCCGTCGGTCATGAAGGGAATGACCACGAACTGGGTCAGCGGGCCGATCAGGAAGGCGGTCAGCGGCGCCGCCGCCAGTTCGACCGACTGGGCGAAACCGAAGACGCGGCCCTGCCGCTCATAGGGCACGACCTTCTGCAGGGTGGTCTGCTCCGCCGCCTCGGCGAAGGGGCCGACGAACATCCAGATGAAGCAGCCGACGCCCAGCAGGACGATCCACGGCTGGAGGGTGAACAGGGCGGCGGTGGTCCAGGCGATCAGATTGACGATCATCAGGGTCCGGAGCGGATTGGCGCCCAGACCCGTCCGCGCGATGACGATGCCGCTGAGGATGAAGGCGACCGAGACGGCGCCCCACAACAGGCCCCAGTGCTGCACCGCCATCAGCGACAGGCCATAGGCGTCCATCAGCGCCATGAAGACCCCGCCGAGGAAGTTGTTGAACGTGGCGAACAGGATCAGGGCGAACAGGCCAGGCACGGCGCCGATGATCTTCAGCGTGCCGGGCAGGTCGATCTTCTTCGGCGCGTGCTCGCCGCTTTCGTCCGTGGCCGGGGGCGGCTCGTCCAGCCGGACCGTCATCAGATGGGCGAAGGCGAGGGCGGTGAAGATCAGGCCGAAGGCGAGGGTGGCGACCAGCCCGCCCCAGGCGACCAGAAAGCCGCTGATCACCGAGGTGGTCAGGAAGCCGATGCCGCTGACCATGCCGACGAGGCCATTGGCCTTGTCCCGCCGATCTTCCGGGATCAGGGCGGTGACCAGGGTAGGCAGGGCGATGCCGCGGATATTGCCGGCGATAACCCCCAGCATGATCAGGCCGATCAGCAGCCACAGCGACACACCGCCGACATCGGACAGGGCTGCCTCCGGCGTCAGAACATAGGCGGCGAAGGCGATGGCGTAGAAGGCGATCGAGACGAGGCTGGAGCCCAGCATCACCCGCTTCTTGCGATGATGATCGACCAGACTGCCGAACCACAGGGCGAAGGCGGCGGTCAGGACCAGATAGAGGCCCGCGATCATGCCGGTGGCGAACACCGACTGCGTCTCGATGTAGACCCAGAAAGTGAGGGCGAACCACACCGTGTAGTTGGTGATGTTGGCGACGGCGTTGTTCACCAGCAAATGATGGAAGGGCGTCACCGGGCCTCCTTGCGGCGTCGGGGCCGGCGGGGCCGGGCCGGCTTCGGCTCGGGCTTGGGCGCCGTCAGGGCGGCGAGGGCCGCGAAGGGCGAATCCTTGACCGGCTTCGGCGCCCTGCCCGGGCGGTCCGGCTGCTGCGCGCGGACGGTCTTCAGCGCCGCCAGCAGGGCGTTCGCCTCCTCGCCGGTGACGCCGAGGTCGCGCAGGTCGCGGTCGGACAGCTTGCCTTCGCCCTTCGCCCGGCGTTCGCTCAACGCTTCCAGCAACTCTACCGGCGCGGCGAAGCGGCCGACCGCGCGCAGGCCGAAGGCGGACAGCAGGCGCGGCGGTGGCGGGGGCTCGGGCAGGATGCTGAGGCCGGTCGCCCGGGGGCGGAAGGGTTCGCGCGCCATGAAGGCCTGTCCCACAACACGGGCGCGGTCCTTGAGCAGGGCAGGCTGCCAGACCGAATGGGCGCCGAGGCGGACCCCGAATTCCTTCAGGGTGCGGCGCTCGACCTGGGACAGGGCGGCCAGATCGCGCTCGACCTCGCGACGATCAATGATCCCGCCGGCCTCGACCAGCCTGAAGGCGATCCCGCGCGGCAGCCCCTTCAACGTACCGTTCTCGATGGCCGTCTTCAGGCGACGCAGGGGGCGCAGGGCGCGACCGGACTCGCCGGCGAGCCAGGCCTCCAGCCGCTTCGTCGCCCGCTCGCGGGCGGCCACGGCGCCGAGGTCGCCCAGCAGTCTGATCTTCGGTGCGAAGGGCTCGCCGCCGGTGATGACGCCCGCCTGCACCCCGCGCCACAGCACGGCGCCGTCGGGCGTGACGGAAAAGGCCTCGTCGGGCTCGGCGGCCAGCTGGCCCAGTCGCTTGGCGATCTCGGGCGTGACCGCCTGGCGGGCGGCGTGGCGCAGGGCGCGGTCCTCCAGCGCCGAGGAGCCCTTGTCGATCCGGAACTCGATGCCGGACAACTGGCCGACGGAATGACCCTCGACGATGACTTCGCCGGTCGCGTCCTCCACCTGCGCCATCGCATCGCCGCGCACATTCAGGGCCTGCATCAGGGCGGTGGTCCGGCGATCGACGAAACGGGCGGTCAGCCGCTCGTGCAGGACGTCGGACAGCCGTTCCTCCAGTGCCTTGGTCCTGTCGCGCCAGCCCTGCGCCTGATCCAGCCAGTCGGGGCGGTTGGCGATATAGCTTAGCGTGCGCACGCCGCTGAGCCGGGCGGAAATCTGGTCGATCTGGCCGTCGTCGCGATCCAGCTCGGCGAAGCGCGGCGCGATCCAGTCCTCGGTCAGGCGACCGCGTTTGCCGGTCAGGGCCTGGAAGATGTCCTTGGCCAGCCGGGAATGCTCATCCAGCGTGGTCTTCTGGAAGTCCGGCAGCTGGCAGGCCTCCCACAGGCGCATTATCGCCCCTCGCGAGCGGCCGATGCGGGCCACTTCCTCGTCCTTGATCAGGCGGCGCAGCAGGGTCTCGTCCAGCGCCGGGGCGGTCAGGTTCAGCCCCTTCACCCCCGGCGTCACCACCAGCGAGCGCAACAGGTCGTTCAGGGTGTCGAAGTCCAGCCTGGCGTTCCGCCACTCGGCGCTCTCGACCGGATCGAAGCGATGCTCGACCACCTGTTCGACCAGATCGGGGTCCAGCTCCAGCGCCTCGCCCGTGACGCCGAAGGTGCCGTCGCGCAGGTGACGTCCCGCGCGACCGGCGATCTGGCCGATCTCGGTGGCGTGCAGCCAGCGGGTGCGACGGCCATCGAACTTCCTCAGACCGGCGAAGGCGACATGGTCCACGTCCATGTTCAGCCCCATGCCGATGGCGTCGGTGGCGACGAGGAAGTCGACCTCGCCGGACTGGAACAGCTCGACCTGGGCGTTGCGGGTGCGCGGCGAGAGGCTGCCCATCACCACGGCGGCGCCGCCGCGCTGACGCCGGATCAGCTCCGCGATGGCGTAAACCTGCTCGGTCGAGAAGGCGACGATGGCGCTGCGGCGGGGCAGGCGGGTCAGCTTCTTGGAGCCCGCATAGGACAGGACCGACAGCCGGTCGCGCGAGACGATCTCCACATCCGGCACGAGGGCGCGGATCAGCGGGGCCATGGTCCCGGCCCCCAGGAACATGGTCTCCTCGCGACCCCGCGCGTGCAGCAGCCGCTGCGTGAAGACGTGGCCGCGCTCCGGGTCGGCGACCAGCTGGATTTCGTCGATGGCGAGGAACTCGACCGTCCGCTCCAGCGGCATGGCCTCGACGGTGCAGACGAAATAGTGCGGCCGGGCGGGGACGATCTTCTCCTCGCCGGTGATAAGGGCGACCTTGGACGCGCCGCGCTGTCTGACGATGCGGTCATAGATCTCGCGGGCCAGCAACCGCAGCGGCAGGCCGATCATGCCGGACGCATGACCCAGCATCCGCTCGACCGCCAGATGGGTCTTGCCGGTGTTGGTGGGCCCCAGGATCGCCGTCACGCGCGAGGGGGTCTTGCCTGTGCCGCGGTCACTCATCTTGTCGATAAAGGTGGCCTCTCCGGCCCGGTTCCTCAAGCGGAAGTCTCTCAGGCGTGACCGGAGTAAATGCGAAGCTGTGCAGGAGCGGAACAGGCGCGAAACGAATCAGGACCGAATCGGCGACTCGGCCCGATTCGGGCTTTGTTCCCTACAAGATATTGTATCTTAAGGCCGATTAACCACAACCAAAAACCGAAGCCTTGGGGGGTAAGGGTTTGGCCTCACCGCCACAGGTCTGATTTCCTGCCCGCAGCCGCTTCCCCCCGCGCGTCCGACCCGCTAGGTCAGGCCCGCGTGGCCCCGTAGCTCAGCTGCATAGAGCAAGGCTTTCCTAAAGCCGAGGTCGGAGGTTGGAGTCCTCCCGGGGTCGCCATGTTTTCAATGACTTAGCTGCTCTCGAGGTGGCTGACGGTCCGAGTTGGGACACACTGGGGACACATTAACCTTTTCGTCCCGAGGCGTTTCACCGCCGTCCAGACGGGTTCGTGAGAGGCCAAACCGGGGGTTTCGAGGGAGTGGTTTTGGCCTTCGGATCACCCTTTCGAGCTCATGGTCCCCGCCGAGAGTGTTCATCCTCAAAGCTGGCGGGTCACGCCCGGGGCGAAGTCCGGAGCCGCGCTGCGCCTGTCGCGCGCAGATCGCGGCGATCGGGATGAAAAGGCGCGCATGGCAGGACGGCATGCGACGATGCGCCCGCGAACCGGGCCGGCAGGCGCCGGTTGGGTCTGCATGAAACAGTCCCTCAAACCGCTCCGCGAACAAACCCTCGTCATCACCGGCGCCACCTCGGGCCATGGTCTGGCCACGGCCCGGAAGGCCGCCGCGGCCGGCGCCAACGTCGTTCTCGTGGCCCGCGACGAGGCGACGCTCGTGCGGGTCCGCGATGAGATCCGGGCCCAGGGCGGCACGGCGGACTTCGTGGTCGCGGATGTCGGCGACGAGGCGCAGGTCGAGGCGGCGGCGGCCTTCGCCATTGACCGCTTCGGCGGCTTCGACACCTGGGTCAACAACGCTGGGATCGGCCTGTACGGTGAAGCGCTGGAGGTGCCCACCGACGACCACCAGCGCATTTTCCAGACCAACTACTGGGGCGTGGTCTTCGGCTCGCTGGCGGCCGTCCGCCACCTGAAGGCGAGGGGCGGCGGCGCCTTGATCAATGTGGGCTCGGTCAATTCGGACATGCCCAGCGCCTTGCTCGGCTCGTACAATGCCTCGAAGCACGCGGTGAAGGGCTTCACCGACTCCCTGCGGATCGAACTGATCCAGCAGGGCGAGCCCGTGTCCGTGACCCTGATCAAGCCCAGCGCCATCGGGACGCCCTTCCCGGAGCACGGCCGCAACATCACCGGCTTCAAGGCGCGCCTGCCCGACCCGGTCTACGCCCCGGACCTGGTCGCCGACGCCATCCTGTTCGCCGCCCGCCATCCCCGCCGCGCGATCACGGTGGGCGCCGCGGGTCGCTTCCAGGTCTTCGGGGCGACCGTCTTTCCGCTGCTGTTCGACCGCATCGCCAGCCGGATGTCGGGCAGCATCATCGATCGCGACACGCCAGTCGCAAAGGTGGAGGGCAACCTCTACGCGCCCCAGGGCGACAATGGCCGGGCGGACGGCGCCCAGAAGGGGCGCGGGTTCAGCCTGTACACGGCCGCGGCGCGCAGGCCCGGCGTGAGCCTGGTCGGACTGGGCGCCCTTGTCGGCGCCGGGGCGGTCGGCCTCGTGTTGCTGCGCCGTGGCCGCGCGAAGACGGCGGCGTCTGTGGTGGCGGCCGGATGGAAGACCTGGTCAAGGCGCGCCGCCAGGGCGCCGCAGCACCTGGAGAGTCGCCTCCGCGCCGCAACCCGCTGAGCCGGAGGGGCCGGCGGCGGAGGCTCGCCGGGACCGACTGAACCTTTTACCTGCCCAGCTGGTTGACGGTGTCTTCCGGGAGACCGCCGATGGCCTGCGCCCTGTATTCGCCCAACCTTGAGACGTCCGGGTCCAGGCCGGACGAGAGCGTCGGTCTCTCCGTCCGGTCGTCGTGGGCCGCTGGAGAGAAGGTCCTCTGATGGCGGACGCCCTTTCCCTCAAGACGGATCCAGCCTTCCAGGAGCGGTTCTGGCGGGTGCAGCGGGTCGCCTGGGTCGTGTTCGCCCTCTTTGTTGTCGCCGCCCTGGCCGGTCTCACCGGGGCCGGCGGTCCCCTGTCCCGCGCCGAGGTCCGCACGCCCGAGGGTCTGGTGGACAGCCCGCGGGTCGGCCGCTGGAGCGCCGCCGACGAGATGCGGTTCGAACTCTCCGGACAGAACGGACTGGCGCGCGTCGATCTGTCCGACCGGTTCGCCGCCCATTTCCAGGTCCACGACATCCAGCCCGCGCCGGATCGCACCGAGGCCACGGACGACGGGCAGGCCCTGATCTTCATCGCGCCGGATTCAGCGCGCTCGACGGTGGTTCTTCACGTGACCGCCGAGAACCCCGGGCTGGCGCGCTTCGACGTCCGCCTGAACGGCGGCGCGCCCGTCGCCGTAACCTCCGTCATCCTGCCCTGAGGCCCTGCCATGGAAGCCGTCATCCGCGGCGCCGCGATCTACGCCGTCCTGCTGATCATCATCCGGCTGTCCGGCCGGAGGACCCTCGCGCAGATGACGCCCTTCGACCTCGTCCTTTTGCTGATCGTGGCGGAGACCACCCAGCAGGCGCTGCTCGGCGACGACTTCTCCCTGGTCAACTCCGTCGTGCTGATCCTGACCCTGTTCGCGATCGACATCGGACTGTCCTTCGTCAAGCAGCGCTTCGGGACCCTGGAGAAATGGCTCGACGGCCAGCCGACGCTGCTGCTGAGCCACGGCGAGCCGGACGCGCGAACCCTCTCCCGCGCCCGCCTGTCCACCGACGACATCCTCGAGGCCGCGCGCTCGCGTCAGGGCCTAGAACGGCTAGACCAGATCCGCTTCGCCGTGCTCGAGACCACCGGCGAGATCAGCATCATTCCGCAGAAGGACTGATCCGCCGTCAGGCGCTCCAGGCCACGGTGGTCATCAGGGCGTTTTCCGCTTGCCGGGAATCCAGGCGGCTGTGCTGGACCACGATGGGGCGATCGGAGCGGATCACCGAGGCGTAGTCGGTGTCCCGGGGCACCGGCTCGGGATCGACCAGGTCGTTGAACCGCACATGCTGCGTGCGCCGCGCCTCGACGCTGACCCGGTAGGGGCCGGCCGGCTCCCGGTCGGTGAAGTAGAGGGTGATCTCGACCGCCGCCGTCTCGTCGCCGGTGTTGAGCAGACAGGCGGTTTCATGGCTGGTCATGGCCGGTTCGGGACCGTGGCTGCCGCCGGGGATATAGCCTTCGGCAATGGCCCAGGTCTGGCGTCCGATGCCGCTCATGCCGTGATCTCCTCAAGGACGGGTCGTTCCGTAAGGGCGCCGGCTGCCCAAGGTTCCGTCCTGGTAAAAAGCGCCGCTGGCGTCGAACACGATCCCGCCTGCGGCGTTAGACCGGAGCGCGCCTGCGCCTTTCAATGACCCCGAGCGCGTCTGGACGGGCTCAATCCGCGAGCCTGAATGACAGACCTCCTGCGGCGCGACGGCTTCCTGCCGTTGAACGCCTATTCCGCGATCGGCGATGGACGCGCCGTGGCCCTGTGCGGCGCCGACGGCTCCATCGACTGGTGGTGCGTGCCCAATATGGATTCGCCCCCGCTGTTCGATCGCCTGCTGAGCCCGGAGGCGGGCGGCCGGTTCTCCATCACGCCGACGGGCCGGTTCCGCGTCGAGCGCCGGTACCGGGCGGGCAGCAACGTCCATGAGACGGTGTTCATCACCGACGGCGGCCGGGCGCGGCTGACGGAATCGCTGAACAGCGGCACCGCCGGGCGCCTGCCCTGGGCCGAGCTGGCCCGACGACTGGAGGGGCTGGAGGGCGAGGTCGAGTTCGCCGTCCGCATCCGGTTCGGCGACCGCGCGGACACGGTCAGCCCGTTTCTGAAGGAGAACGCCAACGGCGTCCTCTTCCATGTCGGGGCCGTGCTGGGCCTCCTTCGGTTCAGCGACACGGTGCGGGTCACCCGCAGGGACGATCGCGAGATCGAGGCGACGGTCACGGTGCGGGCGGGGCAGCGGGCGGTGCTGGCGATCGTGGCGGGCGCCGATGAACCGCTCGTCTCGCCCGCCCTCGCGGACATCGACGAGCGGATCGACGTCTCGGACGCGGAGTGGCGGGTCTGGGGGGAGCGGCTGGCGATGGGCGAGGCGTATCACGAGACGATCCTGCGCAGCGCCCTGGCCTTGAAGCTGCTGCTCTACTCGCCCACCGGCGCCATCGTCGCCGCGCCGACCAGTTCGCTGCCGGAGCGGATCGGCGGCGACAAGAATTGGGACTACCGGTTCGCCTGGGTGCGGGACGCCGGCTACACCATCAAGGCGTTCCTTGCGCTGGGCGCCCAGGCCGAGGCCAAGGCGGCCTTCACCTGGTTGATCGCGCGCGTCGGCGAGCATGGCTGCCGCGTCCTGTTCACGCTCAACGGGGGGCTCGTCGATCCGGTCCGGGAGATCGACGTGCCCGGCTATCGCGGATCGCGGCCGGTCCGGGTCGGCAATGACGCCGCCCACCAGCATCAGCACGGGGTCTATGGCGACCTGTTCGAGGTGGCCTGGCGGTTTGTCGAGGCCGGCAATGTCCTGGACGACCGCACCGCCGACGTCCTGTCCAGACTCGCCGACCGGTGCGCCGACCACTGGCGGCAGCCGGACGCGGGCATCTGGGAACTGCAGGCGCCGCGCCAGTACACCATGTCCAAGATCAGCTGCCGGCAGGCGCTGAGCCGCGCCGTCGAACTCGCGGACGGCGGGCACCTGCCGACGACCTGCCGGGACCGCTGGTCGCGCGAGGCGCAGCGGGTCCGGGACTGGATCAACGCCCACTGCTGGTCCGAGGATCGACAGGCCTATGTCGCCTGGGCCGGCTCGGACGAACTGGACGCATCCGTGGCGCTCGCGGTCCGCTTCGGCTTCCCGGACCGGGCGCGTCTGGCGACGACCCTGGACGCGGTGCAGGCGGCGCTCGGCGCGGGCGACTGGCACTACCGGCAGACCGACCTGCGCGACGAGGAGGGCTGCTTCCTGGCCTGCACCTTCTGGATCGCGGAGGCCCGGGCGCTTCTGGGTCAGGTCGAGGCGGCCGAAGCCCTGTTCGAGGCCGCCATCGGCGCCCTGGACCAGGAGGGCGTCTATCCGGAGATGATCGATCCCGGGACCGGCGACTGGCTCGGCAACCTGCCGCAGGGCCTGACCCACCTCGCCATCGTGCACTGCGCGGTCACCCTGGGCGAGGCGCGCCGCGCGACGTGAAAAGGGCCGGCGGCGAGCCGGCCCTTTCCTCGCGTCAGGCGTCGCCGGACCCGCCCGTGACGCCATACACCTCGCCGGTGAGGTAGCTGCCTTCCTGCGACGCCAGCAGCACATAGACCGGGGCGATCTCCACCGGTTGGCCCGGGCGGCCGAAGTCGCTCTGCTCGCCGAACTTGCTCACCGCCTCCTGCGGCTGGCCGCCCGAAGACTGCAGGGCGGTCCAGAACGGACCGGGAGCCACGACATTGGCGCGTACGCCCTTCTCGATCAGCTGTTTGGCCAGGGCCTTGGTGTAGGCGACGATGCCGGCCTTGGTGGTCGCGTAGTCGAGCAGGATGGCGGACGGATCATAGGCCTGGATCGAGGCGGTGGTGATGACCGATGCGCCGGCGGGCAGGTGCGGGACGGCGGCCTGGGCGATCCAGTGCATCGCATACAGATTGGTCTTCATCGTCCGGTCGAAATCCTCGGTCGAGACCTCGTCGATCGCCTCGCGATATTGCTGCCGTCCGGCGTTGATGACGAGGATGTCGAGGCCGCCGAGGTCCGACACCGTCTTCTCGACCAGCGCCCGGCACCAGGCTTCATCGGTGATGTCGCCGGGCAGGGCGAGCGCCTTGCGGCCCTCGGCCTCGATCAGGGCGATCACCTCCGCCGCGTCCTTCTCCTCGGACGGCAGGTAGGAGATGGCCACGTCGGCGCCCTCGCGGGCATAGGCGATGGCGGCGGCGCGGCCGATGCCGGAATCGCCGCCGGTGACCAGCGCCTTGCGCCCGGTCAGCTTCCCGGCGCCCTTGTAGCTGGTTTCGCCGTGATCCGGCTCGGGGTCCATCTTTGCGGCCAGGCCCGGGACCGGCTGCGGCTGTTTCGGAAACGGCGGTTTGGGATATTGCTCGCGCGGATCCTGCAGGGTCAGGCGGTCAGCCATGACGTCTCCTTCGGTTGAGGGGTGGAGCCAGACAACACGACCCGGACCGCCCTGTTCCGTCGGTCCGCCGACAGGACCCTGCGACACAGCCGCAGGGCGCCGTCCCTGATCCGTCAGGGGGTGAACTGGAGGGTGCGGGCGAACTGGATGTCCCGCGGCCCGGGCGCCACGCGGGCGTCGCGCATGAGGGCGATGGCCGCCTCGCCGAACCCCAGCCCCGGGTGGGTCTCGCCCAGGACCTTGCACTGCTCGACGCGTCCGTCCGCTCGCGCGGTGCACTCCAGCGTCACGGCGACGGCCTGCAACATCGGGGCCGGATCCCGAACGCGCTGCATCTCCGGGGGAGGAACGACCGTCGGGCGCGGGAGGGCGCCGGGGTCCATCAGGGCGGCGGCGAGGAGAAGGGCGATCATGGGCGTAACGTCCTGTTCACAGGTGTTAATGGAGCCCGTCCGCTTCCGTTCCGGCCTGGTGATCGTCCGCAGGACCCCACGATCCTGCGCCCAAGAGACCGCGTGGGACCCACGCCCCGCCCGCTCGACAGGTTGCGAGGCGTGTCCTCGACGGGGCGGCCGCGAAGGGAACAGGGAGGGCGGCCACCGGTTGAGCCCGGAAAGGAGACCCGCCATGACGGATGCCCAAGGTCCCGACCCCGTTCCCGGTGAAGACGACGCCCGCTTCCCCGATCCGGCCCGGCCTGAACGCCGTCCGCTGGATCCGGAGACATCGCCGGACGCCCCCGACCGACCCGGGCCGGATCAGGCCGGAGACATTGTGCAAACCCCGCCGGACTGACATAGGGATGCGGCGCATCGCGCGGTTGGCCCGTGAGGGCAGGGGCGGCGACGCCGGGCTGGGTGTCGTCGTCTCCACCGCGGGGTCCTGGGCGCCTTGCCCAGCCCCGCTCTCCGCGCCGCGCTCGACAGGCCCTTGTCGCTCCCGACGCGACCTTCCCCCTTCGAGAGGATGTCGGCGATGACAGATCAGAAGCAGACCGAAGGCCGTCGTCGTAACGGCGCCGTGCCCGGCGGCCGTCCGGACGAGACCACCCCCGAGGACGCCATCCTCAAGGTCGGGCGGCAATCCCGACGCAAGGCGGGGCCGGATGGCCCCGATGCTCGTGAGGTCGGCGACACCTTCAAGCGGAAGCCGGACCCCGCGGCCTGATCGGGAGCCTCGCACGCGCGCCAGGGCCGATCCGCCTCACAAACGTCCCGGCCGGCGAACACCGCGATCCGCGACGCTGTTGCGGAGCCAGACGCCGTGCGG
Organism: Brevundimonas sp. GCM10030266; assembly: GCF_042666595.1. Lineage (NCBI taxonomy): Bacteria > Pseudomonadati > Pseudomonadota > Alphaproteobacteria > Caulobacterales > Caulobacteraceae > Brevundimonas > Brevundimonas sp. GCM10030266. Next base: position 36,648 of record NZ_JBHTCY010000001.1, on the reverse strand, counting down.
CGCCTCGCGTTGCTGAATACTGCGGACCACTGGATCGCGGCCCTGCAGAGCCGTGCAGCGCCTGCGCCCGGGCCGGCGACGCGGCCTGCCTGAGGCGAGGCGGTCGCGCCGGCCGCTATGTCGGCCATCCGGTCGCGGCGAGGGCCGCGCCGTGCTGTGATCGGCGCGATGCATCGCCTCCGCCTTCGCTATCACGACGGTCTGGACGTCGAAGATCGGTTTCCGGCGATCGATGATGACGAGGCGACGCGCGTGCTCGCCCTGCTGTTCGAGGCGTCCCTAGATCTGTGCGAGGCGGAGGTGCTGACCGCCGACGGTCGGCGGATCGCCCACCTGACGCGCGGCGGCGAAGCGCCGGACCGCTAGGGACCCGACGCTGCGCCGGGTCCCGGCCGTCCCCGCCTATCGCGGCGCGTCGGCGTTGGCTTCATCCAGCTGGTCGACCATCTGCTGATGGTGACGGACAACCGGAAGGGTCTTGGCGGCCCAGGCCTTGAGGGCCTCGTGGTCGCCAGCGCGCCCGTAGGTCTCAAGCAGGGCGACCGTCTCATTATGCGCGGCTTCCTGCTGTTGCAGATAGACGCGGTCGAAGTCCTGGTCGGTCGCGCCGCGCAGGTTGTCGATCAGGCCTTGGTGGCGCTGATCCAGCGCCGCGGGAACCGCGAGGCTGGCGGCGGCGGCGATCGGCTTCAGCTCGTCGTTGGCCTTGCCGTGATCGGCGACCATCTGTTCGCCGAAGGCCTTGATGCGCGGATTGGTGGAGCGCTGGGCGGCGATGCGGCCGGCCTCGACCTCATACATTCCGCCGACCGCCGCATTGGTGACGAACATGGCGCTGGTCATGGCCCCCGCCGGGCCCGCGACAGCGCCGGTCACGCCCGCGGCGTGGTCCTGGGCGGCGTTGACCGCCTGGTTCTGCTGGTCGGGGGCGCCGCCGGTCTCCTGCTGGCAGGCGCCGAGCGCCAGGACGAGGGCGCTCGCGCCGAGTAACGAAAGGGTTTTCATGGAATCCTCCTGTGGACCCCGACCCAACCGCAGCGGGCGCGTCCGGTTGCATCCGCCTCACGACACAGGAACCGGGCGCATCGAAGCCGGTTGGGCGGCCGGAGGAGATCATGCTGACCAATGCCGACACGCCTGCCGACGCCGCCTATGCGCTGGCTGGCGTTTATGTAAATCCGGGCGCCGCGCGCGCCCCCGGGCCGACGCCCTCGAGTACAAAACCCTCGACCGAGCAGGGGATGGAGACCGGCGATTCCAAACGCCTGGAGCCTGGAACGGCGCGGGCCGGGGAGAAACCGGCGGACCCGGACGTCGCCGCAAAATGATCGCCCGTCCTGATGGCCCCGTGCGCGATGCGGCCCAAAGGGGGAGCGCCCCTTCGCGTCTCGCCTAGCGCCAGCCGTCCAGCACCTCGTCCAGGTCGGCGGTCTCGATCTGCAGGCTGAACCGATCCCGGTAGAGTTCCAGGACCGCGTCATGGACGCTGTCCGCCGAACTGCACAGGGCGTCGGTGACGATAATCACGCGGAAGCCCAGATCGACGGCGCCGAGCACGGTGGCGAGCACGCAGACGTCGGTCTCCCCGCCCGTCACGATCAGGGTGTCTACGCCGGCCGTCTGGAGCGCCTGCTGCAGGGCGCCGTGGAACCACGGAGAGTAGACGCCCTTGTCGAACACGCGGGCGGGCGGGACATACCGCTGAAGATCGGACGGCAGTTCAAGCAGCGCGGGGTCGATCTGCGCTCCCGTCAGCGCCGCCCAGTGGGTCCAGTAGCGAACCCAGGCTCCGCGCGCCGCTTCGGGGACGGCGGGCGGGATGAACCGGGTGAAGCAGGTCCGGTCTGCGTGCGCGTCGCACAGGCGGACGATGCCGGGAAGCACCCGGTTCGCCCACGGCGTGCGCCAGGGCGTGTCGTCCAGGAACAGCCGCTGCATGTCCACGCACAGGTGGACCGCGCTGGCCGGGACGCGGTCACGCAGACCGTCCCCCATGGCGTCAGGCCGCCGGCCGCATCGCCTCGGCGTTGATGGCGGCGTCGGCGATGGTCGTCAGGTCCTCGTCGGTCCTGGATTCTTCCGCGAGGGTTTCGTCCAGCAGGCGGGCGGCGTCATCGAGACCGAGCACCGTGGCCCAGCGCTTCAGCGTGCCGTAACGGGTGATCTCATAGTGCTCGACCGCCTGCGCGGCGGCCAGGAGACCGGCGTCCAGGGCCGGATTGTCCTTGTACTCCTCCATGATCTCCTCGCCTTCCGCGAGGATCCCTTCGATCGCGTCGCAGGTCTTGCCGCGCGGGGCCTTGCCGATGATCTCGAACACCTGCTGAAGGCGTTCGATCTGGCCTTCGGTCTCGGCCTGGTGTTTCTCGAAAGCCGCCTTCAGCTCGGGCGCCTGGGCGGCCCGGGCCATCTTCGGAAGGGACTTCAGGATTTTGCGCTCCGCGTAATAGATGTCGCGCAGGGTGTCGTGGAACAGGGTGTCGAGCGTCTTGTCGGCCATGGGGCGTCTCCGCTGCCTGGGGTTGAGGGGCGCCCCGACAACCCGCCGCCTTGCGTCCCGTTCCTGTGTCGGATTTCGACGTCCCGTCGCCGGTGGGAACCGCTGCGCCGCTGTTTCGCTGGACCCTGCGGCCCAAGATCCGAGGCTCTGGTTATTCGGGAGGCGAGCGATGGCGCCGAGACTGAAGGTGTTCACCTGGTCGGACGGGTTTCACGCCCATCCGGTCGCCGTCAGTTCGCGCGCCAAGGCGCTGGCGGCCTGGGGCGCCGAACAGGATCTCTTCAAATCGGGATATGCCCGCGAGGTGACGTCGGGCCCGGACTTCGAGGCGGCCATGGCGTCACCGGGCGAGGTGATGCGGCGGGGGGAAGCGATCGACATCGGCAAGATCACCCGCGCGCCCAAACCGCGCCGACGCGGGCCCACGCCGGCGCAGGTCGCCCGGGTCGCGGCGCTGGACGCCGAGCTCGAGGCGCTGGACGCGGCCTGGCAGGTGGAGGAGGCGGACCGGGCGCAGGCGCTCGCGCGATTGGAGCGCGAGGCGCGCGACGCGCGCGCGCGTCATGACCGCGACAGGGCTGCGCTGCGGCGAAGGCTGTCGGCGGCGCGCCGGGCGCGTGGCGGATAGCGGAGGGTGGAAGCTCCGGCGCAATGGGGGGGCATGTGCGCCGGAGCTTCTGGGGAGCGGATGGAAACGCGCCCGGCGCCCCAACCCTGGGGCGGGGCGACGGTTCCCTCTCCCCGGTCAGGCGCCGCCGCCCGGCTCCGCCATCTTGCGATGCTGCTCCGCCAGCATCGACTGCGGCGTGACCGCCGCCATCGCCGCCTGCACCTTGTTGCCCAGGCCGGCCACCACGTCGCCGTCGCCGCGCATCAGGGCCTGGTAACCGGCCTTCGCCACGTCGGCCGGATCCATCTTGTGGTCGTCCTGCCCCACCCGGGTGTCCAACAGGCCCGCCCGTTCGAAGAAGGCGGTGTCGGTCACGCCGGGCATCAGGACGGTGACGCTGACGCCGGTGTCCTTCAATTCGTTGCGCAGGGCGAAGGAAAAGCTGTCCACGAAGGCCTTGGAGGCGTTGTAGACGGCCTGGAAGCTGCCGGGCATCAGGCCGGCGATCGAGCCGGTGAAGAGGATCCGCCCCTGGCCGCGATCCCGCATCCGCCGACCCAGCAGCCAGGCCAGACGGATTGTGCCGGTGATGTTGGTGTTGATGACGTGCAGGATGTCGTCAAAGGCCTCGTCGAGAAACCCCTGGCCGAGGCCGTGGCCGGCGTTGGCGGCGAGGGCGTCCACCGGACGATCGCCGATCCGGTCCACCAGCATCTGCACGCCCTGTTCGGTCGCCAGATCGGCCTGGACCGCCTCGACGCGCGCGCCCAGTTGCTCAAGGCCCTGCACGGCTTCGGCCAGGGCGGTGTCGGCCGCGACCACCAGATCGTAGCCGTCTTCGGCGAACAGTCGCGCCAGCTCGTAGCCGATCCCGGAGGAGGCGCCGGTGACGACGGCGAGCGGGCGGACGGTCTGGGCAGCGGTGGAGTCGAGGTCAGTCATGAGGCGCTCCTTTGAGGTGAGCAGCCAACCGGGGGGGCGGTCTGCCGGTTCCGGACAACCGGAAGGGAACGAAGCGACAGCGCTCCGGTTGGCCGAGCTCGACACACGGGAGCCCGATCTGGACGCCGGCGGCGGGCGTTCGCCGACACGGGGAACAGACCGCGTCGCCTCCGGTTGGTCTTTTGAGAAGGAGACGACCATGACGGACACCCCCAAACCCGGCCCGGCGACCCGCCCCGAAGACGCCGACGACACAAACCGGAGCGCCGGGGCCAACCGCCCGGACCAGAACGACACCGACGCCCCGGGCAAGACCCGGGCTGATCCCGCGACCGGCGGAGAGGGCGCCGCGGGCGCGGGCGGATCCGGTGGGTTCGGCACATGACGATGCGCATCTTCGAGGTCACTCTGCGCGCGCGCGATGGCGGCGAGCGAACGGTCAAGGTTCCCTCCAAGACCGGCGTCCAGGCGGGCGACGCCGCCGTCGCCCTGGCCCGGTCCGGCGAAGCGATCACAGGCATCCGGGAGACCCAGGACCCGCTTCAGCAGGTCGATGGGCTCCCGGCCGGCACGCAGACGCATCCCGACCAGCCGATTTAGGTCGCGTTCGTCCGGCTCGAGCCCCGCTCCGGGCGGTGTCTCAGGCGGCCGTCCGGTCCATGCGAAACGGCGCGGGCGGGGTTTCGAACATCAGGGGCGCGTTCTCGCCCTCGGTCGGCGGGAAGCAGATGAACCGCGCGGCGATGGCGCCGCCCTTGAGCCGCAGGTCGAGCTGCACCTCGGCACCCGCGGAGGCCAGGCGCAAGGCGAGGTCCCGCCCGGCCTTCTCCGCCACGCGACCACTGGCGAACACCATCGGATTTGCCGCGCCATCCACCTTCAGGATCCAGCCCGTGTCCGCCGGCGCGACGACGAGGCGATGGGTTTGCGCAGCGGGCTCAGTCATCTGCGCGCCGGTCGGATGCGCGTGCGCCCCGACCCGCCAGAAGCGCCAGGGCGAACACCGCGGCGACCGCCGCCGCCGTCGCCAGCCAGGACGGGTCCGGCCCCATCACGCCGCCGCCTTTGCGCGCGACGCCCGGCACAGGGCGGTCAGCTTGCGGCTGATCGTCGATCTCTCCAACTGGCTGACTTCCGCGATGGTGTAGCCTTCCTTCTCCAACGCCCGACCGATCGCCCAGCGCGCCGGAAAGGCGCCTGTCGCCGCAAGGGCCAGAGCGCGCTCGATGACGTTGGGACGGGGACCGGAGCTCATCGACGGCCTCCCAACTCACGCTGCACGTCCGACGCCCGATCGCCCACGCGTTCGACCGCGCGACGTAAGGCGCCTTCGGTGACGCCGAAGCGCGTCGCCCATTCCCGAACCTCATGCGCCCCCTCCAGGGATATGCGCTGTCGGCCATCCATCCCGGCCGTCCAGGCGTCCTTGAGCATGTCCAGAGCCTCCACACTGTCGTTGCCCGGATCAAACACCTGGCCGCAAGCCTGTGTTCCTAAGTCGGTTTTGGACATTGGCGGGGTAAGCTCCGATTGTCCGCCCCAGTGCGTCGCGGCCCTTCACTCTCAGAGGACGTCGTGCACGATCCCCTTGGCCTTCGCCTCCCGCGCCTCGAGATACCAGTTCTCGGGCGCGCGGCGCAGGACGTCTTCCATGGTGATCTGCGAACCGCGAACCAGGTTTTCGAAGCCTTCGTTCTGGATCGCGATCGAGTGTTCAAGCTCGTGCAGCACGGCGCGCACCGAGGCGACGCAGGTGGTCAGGGGACCGGCCACATGCAGCATCTTGTCCATCTTGCGCTCGTGGATCATCACCCGCGTGCCGCGGGTGAGATAGCGGTTCGGAATGGCGAAGAAGCTCATGAAGGTGGCGCCGGCGGAGTAGATGGCGGCCTTCCCCAGGAAGACGAAGCGCCGGGCCGGATTCAGGTCGCTGTGAAAGCGGATGTCCTCACCCATCATGCGCGCGACTTCAGGATCGCCGCCCAGGGTGGACAGCTCGACCACCACAAGACCGGTGGCGGGCGCCTGGTCCAGCTGCAGCCGGAACCGGTCGTACATGGCGTAGTCGACGACGCCAGCCAGCTGGATCCGCGGCGCATCGAACGCCTTGGCGTCCAGCGGGCCGTTCAAGGGTCGGGTGTCCGGCGTGGACTGGGACAAGGGCGTCGTCGTCATTCCTGCACCGGGTAGCCGCGTGAGACCGCCCAGGCGCGCGCCGCCTCCGCGCTGAAGAAGGGGCGCATGGCGTCGCGCGTCACCCCCTCGTCATCGTGCAACTCGCACTCAAGCCACTGGATGGTCCGGTGATCGGACGTTCGACGCGAAACGGGATGAGGGGGCGAATCTCGACATGGGAGGCGCAAACACGGGAGGTCGCCTCGGGTTCCGGCGATCCGAACCGATCAGGACCCGGGTGTCAGCGTCGAGAACCAGTCGGCGTAAGGGGTGTTTCGGGCGAGGCGCCGGTTGTAGTCCGGCGCGCCGTCCGTCCACCACACGGGCCCGCGCTCGCCAAGGGCGATCTTGGCCGCGTTGACCCGTCCCCGCGCCGCGGCCAGCCCGTGGCCCTCCCGCAGGGCGCGGCGCACAGCGCTTCGCGCCGATCCGAGGTCGCGGACCAGGGCGATCCGCTCGGCCTCATCCAGCGCCGGATTCGTTGTCCGCCATAATCGGCCGCGGACAACGAAATAGCGGCCGTCCGGCGTGACCGGATAGGTCGCGCTCACGCCGCCCGCTGATCGTCCAGCAGGGCGCGCGCCGCCTGGATCGCGGCCTCGGGATCGGTATGGCAGCGGTCGATCACGCCGTCGATCTCCGGCTGCCGGGAGGGCGTGATGCGGGCGGCGACCATCCCCCACTGGTCGAACAGGCGCGTCTGGATGTCTTGCCGCGAGACGAAGCGGATGTCCCGGTGGCGAGGGTCGGCCTCAATGCGCCGCAGCGTGCGGTCGAGATCCTGCCGGGCGCCCTCGAGCACCTGGAAGAACCGCCCGCGGCTGATGAGCAGCACGCCCGAAAGCCGGTCGCGGGCGTTGTTGCGATCGGAAACGGCGAGAATCTCCGCCAGTGTCTGCAACGCCAGTTCCGGTCGGAGGGCGTGACTGCAATAGGCGACGCGTTGCAGGTCCAGGTTCATGACGGCTCCTCGGCCCGGCGCAGCGTCCGGGAATGGCAAAGGTTCCGACACCGGGCCCTGGGCGCGCTCACGCCGAAGCGAGAAGGTCGCGGGTTTCTACGTTCACGACGACCTCGCCGGCGGCGTTCTCGACGAAGACGCGCACATGACCGTCTTCCCAGAACCGCTCCTCGCGCGATCTCAGGATTTCCCCGAGGGTTCGAAGGGCCGCGGTGCGCGCCGCCGCCACGTCGGGCAGCGCTTCTCCGTCCTCGTCCCGGACAATCGTCCCATCCACGATATGTATGAAATAGCGGTCCATGGGGGCTCAACCGTGCGCCCCGTCAGCGGTTCCCGGGCAGCACCTTCAGTTCGATCGCCAGCCGGTGGAGCTGGTCGTAGCAGCCGCAGGCCCGCCGCTTGAGGCCCGCCCGATCGAGGATTTCCATCCGCGACCGGGTGTGCCGGATGAGACGCTCCGACTTCAGCGCGCCGAACGCTTCCACCATGGAGGTACGCTGAACGCCCAGCGAATTGGCGACCTGCTCCTGGGTCAGCCGCAGCTCGGCGGCTCCGGTCAGGTCGCTGGTGGTGAGAAGCCACCGCGCCAGCCGCGCCGTGGCGCGGTGATAGGTGTTGCACAGCGCCAGCTGGTTCGCCTGGGCCTGGTAGAAATGGGTGAGGGCCAGAAGCCGGTGACGCAGACCCGGCCGTCGGTCCGATAGCGTCCGCAGGGCCTCCGCCGGGATGACATAGGCGTCTCCCCCCACAGTGCAGACCACCTGCCAGGCGCTCGGCGCCGCCGCCATGAAGGGCGCCAGGCCGGACAGACCTTCCTTGCCGATCACCGCGGTCTCGAGATGCTGGCCTTCCGGCGCGGCGATGACGTTGGCCAACTGGGCCCGGACCGGAAAATGGACGAGGGTGACCGCAGCATCCTGCCGGATGAGCACCTCGCCGTCCGCAAGATCGACAGGCCTCAGGAGCCGCACGACCGCGTCACGATCCTCCGGCTCCAAAGCGTCCAGGAAGTAGTTTCCGGTCATCGGGCATCCTTTCCCCTCCAGCGTGTAGCGCCAAGTTGAGGATGTGATTGTCCAATAGCCGACATAGGCGGTTGTGCCGCGCGTCGGCCGGGGCGGCCCTAGAGGTGGATGACGGTGAAGCCCGCCGCCTGCGCCAGGCGATCGGACAGAACCGTCCGATGGCAGCCTCGGGGATCGCCTTCAAAACACAGCAGGGCGACCCGCCGGCTTGACGCCAGGGTTCGCAAGGCCTCGAACTCCACCACGGCCTGGGGGTCTCGCAGATGAGCGGAGAACAGGGCCCGCATCTCGCCGATACGACCTTTTCGGGCGGCCTCCCGGCCCGCCTTGGGGGTGCCGAGCCCCCGCAGATGAACATAGTCGATGCCTTCGGCGGCGAGGCTCTCCCGCAGCAGGGTTTTGGAGAAACCCGCGCGTCGGGATGCGGCGACCGCCCGCACGTCGACGAGGGTGTCGACCCCGGCGGCCTTGAGCCGGTCGATGACATCCGGCTGGGCGGCGCCCTCATAGCCGATGGTGCACAGGTCCATTCGGGAGCAACGGCCAACGCCCTTCAAGGTTCTCGGGCGCTGACGTCCGTGAACGGCTCTGGCGCCCGCAGGGCTTCGGACTGGCTGCCCGTTGCAGGGCGAGCGCGCGGTTGAACATGAGCCGCGCCCTTGGTCCAACAGCACACCCGCCTGGCGGTTGGTCGGAAGGCGCAAGTCGCTCCACGCGGTTCGAAACCAAACGGTCCGACTGTCCGGAACCGGACAGTGTCCGTAACCAGACTTTGCGAGATATCAGTGCTTTACGGCCTTTTAGCGATTGCGGACTAGCGTTCAGAGGTCGCCGTATCGAGCGGCCGTTGAGGCGAACGCTCATGACCGGGTCGACCCCCCAGCTGTCTCGGCTGCAACGGTTCGTCGTCGCCGGACGGCTCCGGTACTGGATCATCAGCAGCTGGGCGCTCGCCCTGGCGACCGTGATCCCGATCGTCTGGGTCGCCGTCTGGTATGGCGTCACCATGGTCTCTGGCGTGTTGCGAGGCCTGGTGGATCAGCGCCGTGACCGGCTGCCAGCGGGCAGCGCCACGGCCGTCGCGACCCTCGCCTGTCTGGCCTGGGCGGCAGCGCCCCTGATCGCCTGGTTCTTTGGCGGATCGCACGGCGACACCCTGGCCGCGGTCCTGCTCTGCGCCGGCTACTTCCTCGTCTTCACCCAGATGCGCGCGGCGCCGCGCGAAGCGATCGTCGTCTCTTCCCCCTACAGCGTGGCGACAGCCATCATCCTCGTCGACATGGTCGGGGAGCCCGAGTTCTGGACCGTGCTCGCCACCCTGCCAATTCTGGCCATCGCACTGCTGATCAAGGTGCTGATCACCCAGCTCAAGGACCGCGAGCTCAGCGCGGTCGCCGATCGCCAGAGGGAGCTGATCGCGGAACTCGAGCAGGCGCGCGATCGCGCCCATGCCGCCTCGGAGGCGAAGTCCAACTTCCTCGCTGTCATCTCCCACGAGCTGCGCACGCCGATGAACGGCGTGCTCGGCGCCGCCCAGTTGCTGGATCACGACGGTCTCACGGCCCGCGACCGCGACTATGTGCGGATCATCCGGGGCTCCGGCGAGGGGCTGCTGGACCTGCTCAATGACCTGCTCGACGTCAGCAAGATGGAGGCGGGGAAGCTTGAACTGCACCCGCGACCGATCGAGACCCGGGATTTTCAGGCGCGGCTCGTCGGTCCCTGTCAGACACAGGCCGAAGCCAAGGGGCTCGAGCTGATCGTCGACTGCGCGTCCTGCCTCCCTCCGCGGATTCTCGCGGACCCGGTGCGCCTGGGGCAGGTGGTGCAGAACCTTCTGAGCAACGCGATCAAATTCACCGAGGAGGGCCGCGTGACGCTGCGGATCGGCTGTCACACCGACGGCGGCGCGACCCGCCTGTCCTTCTGCGTGGAAGACACCGGACCCGGCATCAGCGCGGAAGGCCAGGCGCAGCTGTTCCAGCCGTTCCAGCAGCTGGACGACTCTTCCACGCGGCGCTTCGGCGGGACGGGGCTGGGCCTGACCATCGCGCGTCGCATCGCCCTTCAGATGGGCGGGGACGTCGAGGTCCGCTCCACGCCGGGCGTCGGATCGGTCTTCACCTTCACCGCCCTGGTCGAGCCTCTCGGGGACATCGAGGCCGCTCCATCGGCGGCGCCCGGGGAGGACGGGGGCGACGGGCGTCTGCGCGTGCTGGTGGTGGAGGATCATCCGGTGAACCGCATGATCATCGAAGCCTGGCTGGGCGCCCAAGGGCACGCGGTGGCGACAGCGAATGATGGAGAAGACGGGTTGGCTGCGGCCCGGCAGGAGGGGTTCGACCTGATCCTGATGGATGTGAACATGCCCGGCATGGACGGACTGACCGCCACGCGCCAGATCCGCGCACACCCCGGCCCCAACGCTGACACGCCGGTTGTGATCCTGTCGGCCTCGGCGCGCCCCCAGGATCACGAGGTTGGCCTCGCTGCAGGCGCGGACGCCTATCTGAACAAGCCCATCGACTTCGGCGCCCTGGCAGAGATGGTGTCGCGGCTTCCGGTCCTGCGTCGGCCCGGCGCCGCGGCAGCCTGACCTGCGACCAAGGCCCCCTGCGCGTGCAAGCTTGCCGCCCATATCCGGCTCCAGCAGAGCCGGATCTTGGCCTTGCCGACGGTTCCACTCGCAAGGCTCCGCCACGCCTTGGGCTGCATCCGCCTCGGCGGCGGTGACGCCCTCCGGGAGAGGCGAGGAGGAGCAGCCCCGGCCCGAAGGGGACGCATGGACGAGGCGCTACAGGCACCGTTCGCAGCGCGGCCCGGGCGCTCGACGGTCCTGCCGGTCGGAACCGTCCGACCCCGGCGCGCTTCTTCCAGTGCAGGAGGACCGATGCCGCAGACGGATCGCTGGCCCAGCCGACTCTGGCTGGTGCGACATGGCCAGAGCGCCGGGAATGTGGCGCGAGACGCCGCCCACGCCGCAGGTGACGCCCGCATAGACCTGAACCTGCGCGACGCCGACGTGCCCCTCAGCGGGCTTGGGGAGGCGCAGTCCGCCGCCCTGGCGCACTGGTTCGCAGGCTTCGATCCAGGCCTGCGGCCCCAGGTCATCCTGACCTCCCCATACACGCGCGCGCGACAGACGGCAGACGCGGTGGTGGTCGGCGGCGGGACGGCCGAGGAGGTTAGACCCTGCCTTGACGAGCGGCTGCGCGAACGCGAGTTCGGTCAGCTGGACCGTCTGACGACGGCCGGCATTCGGGCCCTCTATCCGGATCAGGCGGAAGCACGGGCCCTGTTGGGGAAATTCTATCATCGGCCGCCGGGGGGCGAGAGTTGGTGTGACGTCATCCTGCGGCTGCGCAGCGCCCTAGACACCCTCAGCCTCCACCACTGCGGCCAGAACGTGCTGATTGTGGCCCACCAGGTGGTGGTGTTGTGCTTCCGCTATCTGCTGGAGGGGCTGGACGAGGCGCAACTGCTCGCCATCGACGCAGAGGGCGACGTCGCCAATTGCGGGGTCACCGAATATGAAGCCTCGGCGGATGGGCGCGGCATGACCTTGGTCCGCTACAATTTCGTCGCTCCCCTGAGAGAGGAGGGCGCCGCGGTCACGACCGCGCCGGACGCCCCGGTGGCCGCGCGGTGACGGTCCTGACGCTCGACGACGCGGCCGTGGCGGCCCTGCCCTTGCCGTCGGCGTCGGAACAACAGGACAAGCACGACCGCGGCACGGCTTTCGTCGTTGCAGGCGGCGCAGCGGTGCCGGGGGCGGCGCGGCTGACCGGCGAAGCCGCGCTTCGCGTGGGCGCCGGGCGGGTGACCCTGGCAGCGCCGCGGTCGTTGGGAACGGCGCTCGGGCAGGCTCTTCCGGAAGCGCGGATCGTTCTCGCGGCGTCGACGCCGGACGGTGAACTGGCCGGTCGGGCCGGTCGCGCTCTGGCCGCCTTCGCCCGCGACGCCGATGCGCTGGTCATCGGCCCGGGGCTCCTGGCGGCCGACGACGCCGTTCGCCTGTCGCTCGCACTGATGGAGACCCAATCTGAGGTCGGCGTCGTGATCGACGCAGCGGCCCTCCCGGACGAGGGAACAGCCGAACGGTTCTCGGCTCTGGCGCGCGACCGCGCCATCCTGACTCCCCACGCCGGAGAGATGGCGCGAATGCGCGGCGTGAAGAAGACGGCGGTGGTCGCCGATCCGGTCGAACACGCCCGATGGGCGGCCGCCCGGTTCCGGTCCGTCGTGGTAATGAAGGGGGCGACCACCCACGTCGCCAGCCCCTCAGGCGGCCTGTGGCGACACGCCGGCGGTGTCGCCGGCCTCGCCACCTCCGGCTCGGGCGATGTTCTGGCGGGCATCATCGGCGGCCTGCTTGCCCGGGGCGCGCCCCCCACGACGGCCGCGCTCTGGGGCGTTCGGCTCCATGCCGCCGCCGGCGAGTGGCTCTCGCAGACCATCGGGCCGACCGGCTTCCTGGCGTCCGATCTCCTCGCCGTTCTTCCGGGCGTGCTCTGTCGGCTGGAGGCGGGATCGACCGGAACGGCCGAGGCCTGAAAAGATCAGAAGGGGCCTTGGGCGCCTTCGACGCCGTCAGACAGAAGAAGCCCCCGACCATCAGGGCGGGGGCTCGCCGTCGCCGAAGCGCCGTGGGGGTGTTGAACCAGGCCTTTGTCTAACCGGGGCGGAGCGCGGCGGCGGGCGGCGACCTGTACGGATCGGCGAAAGCGGGGACCTCCCGAAGGGTGTCGGCGGTGCGGATCTCCTGAACAAACCGGTCGCCTTCGAACAGATAGCCTGTCCGCCCCGCGAAGGGCAGCGCTTCCGCCTCCTTGATCGCCTCATCCAGCCCGGTCGCGGTCAACGCCGCCATCTCGGGAGCGGCGCTCTCGACGGGAACAAAGAGAAAGAAGATCATGGCCCGGCCTCCGGCAGACGGGGCCTCGGGCTGAAGCCCCTCGCCCGTCCAACCGGAGGCTCGTCAGCCGGTTCCCTCCTGCGTGACCTGGCTGATCCCTGTCGAACGTTTGTCCGGGCCAGCCCGGGTGCAACCACGATTGCCCGAAGGCGGGTGCATCGATCCGTCGACAGGCTCATTTTGAGGGTCGCGAGGTCGAACCGGGTGGGCGGCGCCAGCTTGGCTGTTGATCGAAGGGGTTGACGCGTTCATGAAGGCGCATGAGCAGGACGCCGAGAGGACAGCAGAACGGGCCGCACCCCGTTGACCGCCACGTGGGGCGCCAGGTCTGCGCACGGCGGTTGGCCCTCGGGTTCAGCCAGGGCGACCTCGCCCAGGCGCTCGGCATCACCTTCCAGCAGGTGCAGAAGTACGAAAAGGGCGCGAACCGGATTTCCGCCTCCCGGCTCTGGCGTATCGCGGAGGTCCTGAGAGTGGAGGTCGCGTCGCTCTTCGCCGGCTATGGCGAAGAGGCGGCGGGCATGGCCGAAGAAAGCGCGCCCTTTGATTACGGACGGACGGCGACGCGCTACACGGTGGAAATCGAACGGCTGGCTCCGCGCCTGTCTCCTGATCGGCAGAAGCTCGCCTGTGACATCCTCCGCGACATGGCCGGGGCCGACACGCTCGAGCGCTGAGGTCCCCGGCGCGTGAGACCGCGTCCGCGCCGGTTCGTCGTTCCCCGCCTTGCGCCCGGCGCCGCCTGCTGTACGTGTGGCCCGAGGGGTTAACCACATGTCCAATCGACTCAGTCGCCGCGAACTCCAGTGCCTCAGGCTTGCCGCGCAGGAGCTGAGCAACAAGGATATCGCAGCCAGGCTGGGCATCTCCCCGAGCACCGTCGAGAACCACTTCACCAACGCCTACGCCAAGCTCGAGACATCGGATCGACGGGTCGCGGCGGCCATCGCCCTGCGCGACTACCCAGATATCTCCCAATTCGCCCCCACTCCCATAGCCCGCCCTCGGTCCGACGAGGTGGATGACGGGGCGCCAGGCGAGGATCTCGCCCCGGGGCGCGAAACGGGGACGCCGTCGAGCTGGGTCCTGCCCGCGCCACCACGCCGGCCGGTCCAGCTCCTGGCTCTTATCCTCGCTTTCGCCGCCATCGGAGGAGTTCTCACGGCCGGATTGGTCCAGCTGACGGCAGGCGGGGTGTCTCGCCTCTCGGAGGTCGCGCCGTCCGCCGCCCCGGCGCTGGAACCAACAGACCCAGCGGGGACCCATAAATGAACCACATCCGGACCGGCGTTCGCATCGCGCGCAAAATCCAGGACAGCGAGCACGCCATCGACCACGCCATCATCGCGGTGAGCGCCATGATCCAGACGATGGTTGAGGGTCGCCTCGAAGCCGGGGTCGCCGCCCAGACCGGCCATGAGGCGCTGAATCACGCCGTTGAAGGCCTCGCGCGACTCAACCAGGTGCGTGGCGACGTGATCGCGGGCCATGACGTGCTCAAGTCTGTCGCGGACGCCGCCGGCATACCCTATCGGATGGAGGGCACCATGGAGCCCAAGATCACGACGCCGACCGGCCGCCTGACGGTCGTCGCCGCCTGACGTCGGCTCCCCCATGTCGATGCTTCAGTGGGGCCTGACCCTTGTCACCTACGCCACCCTGGCGGTCCTTCTGTGGAAGGGCCGGGGGCCTGAGCGCCTGGCGGGTCTGGCGCTGGTGATCGCCCAGACGGTGACCCCGCTCGTCGCGCCTCTGGAACTCGGAGGCGTGCGGGTGGGCGTCGCGGGGATCAGCCTCGCCCTCGCCGCCGCCCTGACCGCTCTGGCGCTGTTCGGTCGGCGCTGGTGGCTGCTGGCGGCCGCGGGCGTCCAGCTCATCTCGCTGGCGTCCTGGATCTACCAGTTCATGAACCCCGACGCCCAGATCTGGGCTACCGTCACCTTTCGCATCATCGTCTGGATGGAGTTGATGGCGCTGGCGCTGTTCGGCCTCGTCGAGGCGCGTCGGGCGCCCTATGCCCGCGCGGCGGTGCAGCCGTGACGGGGCCGGAGGAGAGGGCCATGCTCGGTCGGCTTCTGGAGCCGGTCGTCGGCGGCGAGCGCGCCCCTCACTGTGTCGACGCCCTGGTCGCCCGGTTCGGAGATGTCGGCGGGGCCATTGTCGCGCCCAAGGACGAGGTGGCGCGGCTCCTCAACGAGAGCGGCGAGGCCTGCGCCGCGCGTCTGTCCGACCTGCACGGCCTCGTTCTGGCGGTGGTCCGTCGGAAGGCCATGTCGCGCCCGCTGCTCGGCAGTCGGGCGGCGCTCAGACACTATCTGTCCACGGCGTTGGCGGGAGAGAAGCGGGAGCAGTTCCGGGTTCTCTACCTCGACAGCCGCAACGGCCTGATCCACGAAGAACTGGCGGGCGTGGGGACCCGCGATCACGCGCCGGTTTATCCGCGCGAAATCATCCGCCGGGCCCTGGAGCTGTCGGCCAGCGCCCTGATCCTGGTCCACAACCATCCCTCCGGTGATCCCACGCCGTCGGCTGAAGACATCCAGACTACTGTGCGCATCGTCGCCGCCGGCGCCGTGTTCGGCATCCCGGTCCACGATCATCTCGTGGTGGGCCAGAAGCGGGTGTTCAGCTTCCATGATGCGGGCCTGATCGGCCCGCTGAACGGGGCGGCCGAGGTCCGGGCGCTCGGTCGACCGGGCGGTCAAGGCCGGCGCGCCGTGGTCGCGCGCCGCTCCGCGTCGGCGACGGACTCGCCCAGCGCCATGCACAGCGGGTAGACCTGAGGCGGCGGGCGCCCGGAGCGGGAGCCGGGAACAGGCGCGCGTCCCCGGCGCTTTCTTGTTCGGAAAAGGAGCCCTCATGACCAACGCCAAGACCCCCGCCCCGTCCAATCCCGATCGCTTCGGCTCCAGTCCGCAACCGGACGAAAACCCGGAACAACGCGCTCACCTGGCCGAGGCGGCCAAGACCGCCGGGCCCGCCGAGGGCGAGGACAGCCTTCAGGACCAGGCGGCCCGCGAACACGAGGCGAAAACTCGCGCAGACCGGTCCTGAGCCACCGACCGGCAGGGTCAGGCCCGCGAACCCGTCACCCGGCCATGGGCGTCGCCGCGCGCCGGGCGGCGCGGACCATCTCGCTCAGCCAGCCGATCAGCAGGTCATGGTAGGTCTTGCGCACGCCCGCCTCCCGCAGGGCGTGATCCCCCCCCTGGATCACGCGATAGCTCAGGGAATGCGCCGAGGTGAACGCCGAGATGAAGGAGGCGATCGTCGGATGCGGGACCAGATCGTCATGCTCGGATTCCACGATCAGCACGTCGCCCTGGAACCGGGCGCAGGCCTGCAGGGCCTGGTTGGTTCGCGCGCTGCGGAACCGGTTCCGGTAGGCCGAGATCTTCTTCCGGTCGAGCAGAGCCTTGGGCGTCTTCCAGTCGCTGTCCGGGTAGAGGGCCGGCACGCGCAAGGCCAGCCAATGCACGGGTCGGTGGGCGGTCAGCAGGCTCGCCAGATACCCGCCGTAACTGGTGCCCACCACGGCGATGGCGGACTTGTCGACCATGGGCTGGCTGAGCAGGAGATCGTAGGCGGCGATCACATCCGCCAGCCCATCATCGCGGGTGACCGCCTGACGCTGGGGCGCCGTCTTCGCATGGCCGCGCAGGTCGAAGGTGAAACACACGCAGCCGAGCTGGGCGATGTCCTCGGCCCGTTTCATGTCCTCTTCCTGCGATCCGCCCCATCCGTGGACAAACAGCACGCCCGGTATCAGGCGGGCCGGCGTCAGGATGGTGCCGTCCAGCGTCTGGTCGTCGACGCGGAAGCTCAGCGGCGTGGCGGCGCTCAAGGGTGGACCACGGCGTATTTGGTGAGCGGGCCCGCGCGCTCGTCGACACCGCGGAAGTAGATCACCGCATGCGCCGGAACCCGGGCTTCAACTGAAGGAATCTCCATGGTGCTAGTACGCACGAGCCCCGCGCTTCGATCCTTGCTGAAGACCTCCAGCGCGGCGATCTCTGCCCCGCTCGCCCCGCCGATCCGCCAGGACTGTTCCAGAACGCCCGCGCGCCGGTCGCCCCGGTGGTTGGCGCCGAAAATCACATCGTAGTTGCGTCGCGAGGCGATAACGCCGGGATAGGCGTCGAACACGGCGGTCTCCCATGCCCGCGCCAGGGTGACGGCGACCCGCGCGGAATCGGGAAGATCGAAGCTCAGCAGGTCTTCATAGCCGCCGGCTGCAGCATGGAGGTCCGACCCCCCGTAGACTTCCCGGCCATCGGGGCGGACGACCGTGCGCTGAACGCCCCAATAGGCGACGCGCCGGTGTCCGACCTGCACCAATCCCACGCTCAGGGTCTCGTGATCCATCAGGTTCTCTTCAAGCACCAACCCGTGCCGGGCGATCGCCTCCGGATCCCTGGCCGCCAGCGCCGAGATCAGCTCGGCCGGCGTGGACACGGCGGTCTGGCCCAGGCCGGCCACGGCGTGAACGTCCTTCAGTCGGACCGGACCTGAGGCCAGAAGGCGAAAGCCGGCCTCCCGCGCATCCGCCACGCTGAACGCGGTAAAGCCCGGAAGCGTCACTTCCGCCAGCGCCTCGCCCAGGTCAGGCTTCCACCCGATCGGGGCCTTTGCGCCCCGGTAGGCGAGACCATGGCTGACGGCCTTGGTGCCGACAAACGGCAGGGGCACAGCGCCCCCGAAGAAGTCCTCCGCGCGCTCGACCCCGAGGGTGGCCGCCGTCTCGAGGGACAGGGTGTCGGAGGGCACGACAAAAGGCTTGTGAGCCTCCGACGGTTCGGTCAGCAGGGCGGCGATCCGTTCGGCCTGACCATTGCGGGAGGCGCGGTCGTGCGCCGCCGACAGGAGGTCGTCCTCGCCGGAGTGAAGAACGACGCGTCGGCGGGGCGCACTCGGTGTCATGGGCGGACCTGGGCTGTTCCAGACTGCAACTCGTGGTCTGCGGGTTGGCTCCCGCTTGAGCGACGATCTGCCCCCCGAACGGCGGGTCAGGCCGCCGCAGAGGGCGGGGCGCGGGCGAGGAACCGGGCCGATGATAAAGGGCGGAGTGAAGTCGAGGGGCCCTGGACAACGCTCCACCGGCAGGGCCGCGGAGATCCCGTTCCGAGCAGGCCCTGAAATTGAAGAAGCCCCGGCGCGCGACAGGGGTGAAGGCGCCGGGGCTTCGAGGCGGAGACATGCGAACTTCTCCGGGCGCTAGAACGGACGCGTTTCACCGAGGTTCCGTGCGGGCGTCCTCACCTGACGACTGTCGATCGATCCTCGCCTGTACCGCCTTCGTGCGCGTCGTCTGCAGAGGTCATCTCGGTGCGCGGTCGCCGATCAACTCCGGGACCGATCAGCCGGCGGACCGTCGCTGCAGCCTCTCTCCGACATTACCGGGGCGGTGCGTCCGGGGCCGTCTGCGTCTGGTGGGTCGGCTCCTGCTCCTGCGTCCGCAAGAACGCCGTCGCGCCGACCGCCACATAGAGGACGGCGAACAGCGCGATGATCGCGAACAGAAGAAGGGCCACGCCGCGCTTGCTGCGCAGGACACGGGGTTTGGAGGTGCGAAGGGTCATGCGAGACAAACCACGGGAGCGCCGCATGGTTTCGTGAGGCCGGGCGATGTCTGACGCCCGGCTTCCCAACCCTTTGCAGCGGCCGCCGACGTTCGATAAAATGACCACAGGGTCCGGGCTCCGGTAGAGCCCAACCTGCGGGCGCCGTTCCGAACACTGCTCGCTCCGGGGCGGCGTCCTGCGCTTTGGCCGGTGGGTTGGCGATGGCAGCGCCCGCTGGCGCGCTCCTCCTTGAGCGGGACATCGCCGCCGGTCGCTTCGCCGGGCGGGTGTGGGTCATCGCCCGATCTGACCGGAAGACCGGCGACCCTACAGGGTCGCCGATCGTTTGCTCGGATTTTGATCACCGATTTCCCGGATCCGAAAGATCTTCGGAAAGGCCCTTCTGGACGGACGAGACGATCCGGGCGAAGCCACGCGAATCCAGCGAGAGGGTGAGGGTCTTGCCCACCGGGGGCGGCGCCTGCCCCACCTCAAACCGGGCGTAGTGCTCGGCGCCGTCCGACGCCCGGATCACCGCGTAGGCTGAACCGCCAAGTTCATCGTGGAAGCCGGATTTCACCACGCAGCCCCGTACTGACCCTTTCTCGAGCTGATGGATGCTCCGGGCTCCCTCAAGTCGTCGCTGGTTCAGGGTGCGAATGACGTCTTTCGACCGTTGCAGACGGCGTAGGCGCGCCTCAAGGTCCGGGGAGAGCCGGAACCGTCGTCCCTCCCGCGTCGCCAGGCCGAGGGTCTCAAGATGCCGGAGCCGACCCCGGGTCAGGGCCGTCCAGGCGTTGGTTCCGCCCACCCCGTCCTCCACCCGGCCCTGGGCGTCGGCCGCCGCGACCAGACGCCGGTCGAAAGCGGTGAACCGGTCCGCCTCTGTCTCACGCCAGACCCGTCGTTCGGCATCCTGGCGGCTGAGGTCCCCCAGCCGCTCCTGAGCGACTTCCTGAGCGCGGGCGCGAAAGCCGTAGCCGATGTAGTGGCGCGGGATTACGAGGTCGCGACCATCGCCTCTTCGCCCCCGAACCAGCACGTGGGCGTGCGGCTGGTCGGTGTCGAAATGGCAGACGGCGATCCAGGTCAGACCCGGTTCTCCAAGGTCATCGGCGACCCTCGACATGACCGTCCTGGTGAAGCTCTCGAGGTCCGAAATCCGATCGCCGTGCTCGGGTGAAATGATGAAGCGGAAATGGTGCCGGTCCTTTGCCCAGCCCTCGGTGGCGCCGGCCGCGCCGACCCCTTCACGCACCGGTCCGAAGAAGGCCGCCTGCTCGCCGTCCGCCCCGGCGCCCATGCGGCCGAGATAGGCGATGTGGGCGGCGAGCGCGGTGCCCCGCGCGAACCCCTTGCCCATGTGTCGGGATCGGATCGTCGTGGGAGAAATGCGCGAGGGATCGGCGGCGCTCGAAACCCTCAAGGCCTGGAACACCGGTCATCCCGGCGGCCTCTCCACCATCCACGCCAATTCGGCAGGGGAAGCGGTGACGCGACTGGAGGATTTACTGGCGGAGGTTGGATCCCCCCTGGGCCATCGCGTGATCGCCAATGCGGTCAATCTTATCGTCCATATCCGCAGGCGGACGGACGGACGTCACCTTGATCCTATCCTGGAGGTCATGGGTGTTTCCGCGGACGGGTACGCCACTCGGAGCGTCTGAGCTCCGTAGCTTCGCCTTCTCGAGGCGCCGCGCGACGAGACCGGAACTGACCTATGCGGCGGTTCGAAACGGCCGCTTGGTGGTGCATTGAGCTCGGCAAGCGAAAGCGCGCTTTCAGCTATCCGGCCGAGGCCCGCCGTGGAGTAGGCGATGGTCGAGGCAGCCTATCGTTCTTGATTTGTTTCGTGCGCCGCTGTAGATTTCCTGGCTTCAACCGTCCGGCGGAGGTGTTAGGACTGGCTGACGCCATCAGGGATCGTGATGCCGGGAACCATTCCTCAGCCGACGCCGATTATCCACATGACCCATGTCGGAAATCTGCAGACGATCCTGACTGCCGGGGAGTTGCGGGCGACGGCGCGGCTGAACGCGCAAGGCGCCGCCTTCACAAATATCGCTTACAGCTCCATCCAAGCACAACGCGCGGGCAAGGTCGTCACTTGCGGGCCTGGCGGGTCGCTCCACGACTATGTGCCGTTCTACTTCACCCGTCGCAGCCCGATGCTCTACACGATCAACCGCGGCAACGTGCCGTGTGAAGGTGGGCAGGGTGCACTCGTCCACCTAGTTTCAAACGCCCAGGCGGTCGCGGCGGCCGGTCTGGGGTTCGCCTTTAGCGACGGCCATGGAATCATGGCCTACTCCAGTTTTTACGATGACCTGGCGCAGCTGGGTGAGATCGACTGGGACGTTATCGCGGCCAGTCAATGGGCGGATACGGTTGAAGATGGGGATCGCAAGCGACGCAAACAGGCCGAGTTCCTCGTGAGGGACCGGTTTCCCATCGCTTTGCTCCAAGGAGCCGTGGTTCAGACACAGGCTCGCGCCGATCAGGTGACCGCGATGGCTGCGAGCGTCGGGCAGCCGTTGCGGGTGGTCGTTCGCCCCGACTGGTACTATTGAGGCGCGCCATGATTAGACTCGCCCATGGCGATCTCCTGCAGTCCGGCGCTGAAGCCATTATCAATACCGTCAACTGCGTCGGTGTGATGGGCAAGGGCATCGCCCTGCAGTTCAAGCAGGAGTTTCCCGGAAACTATGAAGCCTACCGGCGCGCCTGCGATGCGGGCGAGGTGCGCCTGGGCGAGATGTTCGTGTTTGACACCGGCAGCATGATCAACCCGCGCTGGATCATCAACTTTCCGACCAAGGGGCACTGGAAGGCCAAGTCCCGGGTCGAGGATGTCGCGTCGGGTTTGAAGGAGCTCAGACGAGTGATCGAGACTCTTGGTGTGCGATCCATCGCCGTTCCGCCGCTGGGTTGCGGCAATGGAGGCTTGGACTGGGCCGACGTCGAGCCCATGATCCGAAGGGCCTTAGGCGATCTGGACGATGTCGAAGTAATGCTATTCCCGCCTTCCGGAGCGCCCAAGGTCGACAGCATGCGGGTCAATACGGCGCGGCCCAACATGAGCCGGGGCAGGGCCTTGGTGCTGAGCCTTCTTGGACTCTATGGCGCCGCCGGATATCGACACAGCCTGCTTGAGATTCAGAAGCTGACCTATTTCCTCCAAGAGTCGGGCGAGGACCTCAAGCTGGGGTTTCACAAGCATCACTACGGCCCTTATGCCGAGAACTTGAACCATGTGTTGCAACGGATCGAAGGACATTTCATCCGCGGTTATGGCGATCGCAGCCAAGCGGCCGAGATCGCCGTGCTCGACGACGGACGGCAAGAGGCCGAGGCCTTCCTCGGCGCCGACCAGACCGCCCAAGCGCGGCTGGATCGGGTTGCCGAGCTGATCGAAGGGTTCGAGACCCCATACGGTCTGGAACTGCTGTCGACCGTGCACTGGATCGCGACCCATGACGCCGAGGCGGCTCGCGAGCCGGATCGGGTGGTGGAGGCTATCCGGTCCTGGAGCCCGCGCAAGGCGGCGACCTTGCGCGAGCCCCATATCCGCACGGCGCTCAACCATTTGCGCTCCCACGGCTGGATCAGCGAACAGGCCGCCTGACGGCAAGGATCTCGAGTTCGGAAAAGGCGGTAGCCGTCGCCTAGAACCCGTTTACGGGCTTCCCAATCCGGGAAGATCCAGGCGCCGGACTTGCGCAGGTCCGCGGCCAAGGTGTTGACTTGGACGCGTCTGACGATGGCCCGCGCCAATACTCGCGGCCACGCCCCAACCCAGCGGATGGGCACGGAGCGGTGGGGACCAGGTTCAGGAGAACCCTCGCCAGCGGCGCGACGCTCACCGTCAAGGACGTCCGTGGAGAGATCAGGCGTCATATCGCTGAGTGAGCCCAACAGTTCGCTTCGGCGGCTGTTGGCGCGTAGCGGCTCCGCTCCACACCGAGCGCTGGGGCTGAATCCGACGGCGTCTAACGACTCGATGAACGACGCTGTCGGGTTTGGTCGTGGCTGAGCTCCTCGTCGGCGAGGTACTCAAGGATGTCCAATTCGCCAAGCGCATACGAGCCCACGGCGCCCGTTGCGGATTGCTAAAGCTGTCGTGGTTTCCGCCGGAGCCTCAGGTCCGGGAATACAGGCGGCCGCCATTTGGGGAGCGGCGGTGTTCCAACGACTGCGGAAGCGACGGATCGGGATTGTGGCCGACTTCGGACCCGTCAGACCTGAAATCCCGTCGCAGCGGGAAAAGGCGAGCTCCCCCCACGACTTCCCAAAAACTCTCAGACAGCCGGAATCGACCTCAGTCATCGCAAGTCGAATCAACGAGTACAGCGCCGCAGGAATATATTCGGGGAGTGCGTTGACAGCCTGTGGATGGTTTTGCTTGCTGTAGATCGTCAGCACCGAAATTCGGGCAAGACCACGGGAACTCAAACCATGCGACGTTTACTTCAACGTGGCCTTTCGGCCGCGACGGCGACTTGCGGCCTGTTCTTCGCCGGCCAGGCCCTGGCGGGCGGATCCGGGATGCCCTGGGAGGGACCCCTCCAGCAGATCGTGGAATCGATCACCGGCCCGGTCGTCCAGGCCGCCGCCGTCGTGGCGGTGGTGTTGTTCGGCGCCGGGGTCGCCATGAGCGAGAACGGTTCGTCCATGCGGCGAGGCCTCGGGATTCTCTTCGGCCTGTCGATCGCCTTCGCCGCCTCGACCTTCTTCCTGCAGTTCTTCGGCTTCGCCGGCGGGGCGGAGATCGCCTGATGTCCGAGATGTCCTCAGATCACCGTCCGCCCGGCTGGGATCTTCCGGTCGCGGGCGCGCTGACCGAGCCCGTCACCCTGGCGGGGATGCCGCGCGACTACGCCGTCCTGATGGGCACCGTGGCGGTGGTGTTGGGGCTGGCGCTGCGGATCTGGTGGCTGGGCCTCCTGTGGTGGGCGGTCGCCCACGCAATCGGCCTGTACGCCGCGCGGGCTGACAAGCGGTTCTTCGACGTCCTTCGCCGCCACCTGGCCCTGCCGGGCCATCTCGATGCGTGAGAGCTGATCATGCGCTTTCTGGATGAACATCGCCGACGGCCCGCGCTCTTGGCCGATCATCTGCCCTGGGCGGCCATGGTCGCCCCCGGGGTGGTGCTGAACAAGGACGGTTCGTTCACCTGCGGTCTGAGGTTCCGGGGACCGGATCTGGAGTCGGCCTCCGACCTGGAGCTGATGTCGGTTCGAGCGCGGCTTAACAACGCCCTGAAGCGTCTGGGCAGCGGATGGTGCCTGCATGTCGAGGCGCGTCGCCGCCCCGCCCAGCCCTATCCCGCGAGCGATTTCGAGAATGCTGCGGCCTGGCTGGTCGACGCCGAGCGCCGCTCGCTCTTCGAGACCAGCGAGCCGGCCTATGAGACCGATTATCGGGCGGCCCTGACCTGGCTTCCGCCGGCGGACCGGACACGCCGGGTGGAGCGCGCCCTGTTCGACGGCGCCGATCCGGCGAGCCGGGACTGGCGCACCGCCCTGGACGCCTTCGACCGCGAGACCGCGCAGATCGTCGACCTTCTGGCCGACGCCCTTCCGCAGGTCGCGATGCTGGACGACGCAGAGATCCTGACCTGGCTGCACGACTGCGTGTCTCCGAGGTCGGTCCAGCTCGCACTGCCCGCGACGCCGATGTTCCTCGACGCCTGGCTGGCGGACGCGCCCCTGCTCGGCGGCGTGTCGCCGACCCTGGACGGCCAGACGCTCAAGGTGGTCTCGGTCCGGGGACTTCCGGCGAGCACGCGACCGGGACTGCTCGACGCCCTCGGGGCCCTGCCGTTCCCCTATCGCTGGAGCGCGCGCTGGATCGGTCTGGACAAGGCGGACGCCGAGGTCGAGCTGGTCAAGCTGCGCAAGCGATGGTTCGCCAAGCGCAAGGGCGTCGGGGTCCTGCTGCGCGAGGCCATCACCAAGGAGGAGGTGCCGCTCCTCGATACGGATGCGGCGGCCAAGACCGACGAGTGCGACGGGGCGCTCGAAGCCCTCGGCTCGGATGCCTGCGCCTACGGCTACCTCGCGCTCACGGCGGGGCAGGGGGTGCGGTCATCGCGGGACTGCGCGCCGGCGGAGGCCGGGTCGTGACCTTCGCGACGGCCCCCCATGACGGCGCGGAGGCGGCCGACCCGTCGCTCCGGGAGACGCTCCTGACCCGCGCGGAGGCTTCGGTCTTCCTGGAGGGCAAGGGCATCCGGATGAAGCCGACGACCCTGGCGCGCGCCTATTCGACCGGATCGGGCGGTCCGCCCTGCCGGCACATCCGCAACAAACCCTACTATCCGCTGGACCTGCTGGAGACCTGGGCCGAGACCCAGATCACGGCGCCCGCCGCCTCGTCCAGCGAACGCCAGCGCCTGCGGCGGGAGGCCCGGCCCCGGGAGGCGAGCTCATGACCCCCGACCGCCCCAGCCTCGAGACCCTGATGAACGACCCGACGGTCAGTTATCCGCTCAAGGCCGTGCTGCTGGTCTGGTGGAGCCGGGATCCTCTGGACGCGGCCAACGATGCGGCGGCGCTCGCCTCGGTCCTGGGGGACCGCGCGACGGCGCTTCTGGAGCAGCGTCATGGCCCATGAGGACGGACTCGAGCGCTTCCTGGGCTGGCGGCAGATCCGGGACCTGACGGGCCTCGGTCGCACGACGGCCTGGCGCATGCGGCAGGCCGGAGACTTCCCCGAGCCGGTGTCGATTTCGCCCGGACGGGTGGCCTGGCGCGAACGCGACATCGTCGCCTGGAACGAGAGCCGCGGCGCCCCCCTCCACTCCCGGCCGCCCCGCCCCCCGCGCGCGCCCGCACGGCGGCCTGAGGACCGCAGCGTCCCGGAGCGTGTGGAACCCCGACCCGCCATAGAGGACATGTCGATCACTGAGCCGCGGGCCAGGACGTCCGGGCGTAAGCGAAAGACGATCCCCGTCGCAGAGGGACAACTCGGCTTCGACTTCTGATGCGACCGGGAGAGACGGTCTCAAGGAAGCCATGGCGAACTTACTCGAAGTCGCTCAACGGCAGCACACCCTACGTCCGTGAGAAGGATCTGACAGCCGCCCTGCTCGGTCGATGTCAGCACAGCGCCATAAGCGGACGTCGGAGGACGCGCGGCATCCGAACATCGCTCGGGTGTCGGACGAGTGTAACCGGACTTCCGAGCAGGATCAGACGATCTTGAGACCGTAGGAGTTCGCGAAATAGAGTAGCGCTTCTTGGCCACGAGAAGAGCGATGTAGGATCCGAACAGGACGCTGTTGAAGACCACATACCGGACAAGGAGCAGGTCTTCCGTCTGGAACCGTGGGGCCAAGGTCGGCAACTCAAGCGCTACGTGTCCGATATTGGCGACGATCAGAAGTCCAACGATCCAGTGGCGGCGGGCGTAGAAATAGTCGTCTAAACAGACCCAGTCCTCAGTGTGCCGGGGGACGGCCATCACGGCCGCGACGTAGTATGCGATCCCGATCAAGCCGGGGATGGCGAACCCTACCAGATTGATCTCGACGCTTTTCAGCTTAAGCCAGGCGTCCACAAACGTGGCTGCGATCTCGATAACGACGAGCACGCCGAGCAACGGTGTGATCACGCCCCACCGAGGCCTGACCTTCTCCCGCAGGATTGCAGCAAACCCGTTCAGGAGCTCCGCTAGGGCAAGCCCCAAAAGCAGCCCGAAAAACGCAAAAAAGAACTCGAACTGATCCATGGCCGCCCCCCGCATCGAAACTGAGGGTTATCGCCCATGGCGGCAAGCAGGACTATCTCAGGGTCTGTAAGATGACCCAGGCGGGACCGCTTGAGCGGCAATCCCGCCATTCGCTTCAAGCCGGCTGGGCACGCCAGCTTTGCGCCAGGAGCGAAGGACACTCTGACAGCTAAACGGTTTGGACTCCGCCCCGTTGCAAACCTTCAGAGCGTCGGCTTCACGGAAATTGAAGCGAGATGTTCAGCCCCCGCCACGGGACCCCCCTCGTCTTTCCGCTCGCTGTAGCGGTCGACAAGGTAGTCGGCCCGGCCTCGGGTCAGGAGCGTGAACTTGCAAAGCTCCTCCATCACGTCAACGAGCCGGTCGTAATAGGGGGACGGCAGCATCCGACCGTCGTCGTCGAACTCGTTGTATGCCTTGGCGACGGAAGACTGATTGGGGATCGTGATCATCCGCATCCATCGCCCCAGTACGCGAAGCTGATTGACCGTGTTGAAGGACTGCGATCCGGCGTTGACCTGCATGACAGCGAGCGTGCGGCCTTGGGTGGGCCGGACGCCGCCACTCTCCAGCGGCAGCCAGTCGATCTGCGACTTGAAAATGCCCGTCATGGCGCCGTGGCGTTCGGGACTGCACCAGACATGCCCCTCCGACCAGATCGACGCCTCACGCAGTTCCTGAACCTTGGGATGGCTTGGATCGGCCCCATCCGGCTGCGGCAATCCGCGAGGATCGTAAATCCGGGTCTCGGCCCCGAACGACCGGAGGAGGCGATCCGCTTCTTCTATGAGGAAGCGACTGAACGACCGCTCGCGCAGAGAGCCGTACAGCAGAAGGAAACGCGGCGGATGATCGAACGCAACGGGCTGTAACCGCGCCAAGGTCGGCTGGTCGATGAACTCAGGGGACAGGGCGGGGAAATCGGTCATGGCTTCCCCTTGCCACATATTTCGATTATTTGTGAAGTATGGAAACGTCATCAGCCATCGACGCTCTCGGCGCACTCGCTCACGAGGGACGCCTGAACATCTTCCGCACGCTCGTACGGGCGGGACCGGAGGGGATGCCTGCCGGGAAGCTGGGCGAGGCTGTGGGGATGGTCGCCAGCACCCTGTCGAACAACCTCGCGATCCTGACACGGTCAGGTCTGACGACATCGAACCGCGACGGTCGGTCGATCATCTACGCCGCCGACTATGCGCACATGACCGCGCTGCTGGCCTTCCTCATGGAAGATTGCTGTCAGGGGTCGCCGGATGTCTGCGCACCGCTTGGCGAGGTCATCTCCAAGGCCATCTGCTGCCCGCCCGCGATACGTCAGTAGGTCCCGTCGATGTCGGTATTCGAACGCTACCTCACCCTCTGGGTTCTGCTTTGTATCGCGGTCGGTGTCGCCCTCGGCGCCTGGGTTCCCGGCGCATTTGAAACGCTGAGCCGCATTGAAACCGCCTCGATCAATCTCCCGGTCGCCGTCCTGATCTGGCTGATGATCGTCCCCATGCTGTTGAAGGTGGACTTCAGCGCCATGCGCCAGATCGGGCGACACTGGCGGGGCATCAGCGTGACCCTGTTCATCAACTGGGCGGTGAAGCCGTTTTCGATGGCGTTGCTCGCTTGGCTCTTCCTGTCGGTGATCTTCAGCCCGTGGCTCCCGGAAGGCGAAGCCAGCAACTACATCGCCGGCCTCATCCTGCTCGCCGCAGCGCCCTGTACGGCGATGGTGTTCGTGTGGAGCAACCTGACCAAGGGCGATGCGAACTTCACCTTGTCCCAAGTCGCCCTCAACGACGCCATCATGATCGTGGCGTTCGCGCCCATCGTGGCGCTTCTCCTCGGTGTGTCGGCCATCACCGTGCCCTGGTCCACGCTGGCGCTGTCGGTCCTGCTCTACATCGTCGTTCCCGTCGTTATCGCTCAGGGACTGCGTGCGTGGCTGGGCCGGTCGGGACGGGGACTGGATCGCACATTGGCGATCCTTCAACCCGTCTCTCTGGTAGCCCTCCTTGCGATGCTGGTGCTGCTGTTCGGCTTTCAGGGGGAGAAGTTGCTGGGGCAGCCCATCGTTATCGCTCTCCTTGCCGTGCCGATCCTCATTCAGGTCTATTTCAACGCCGGACTGGCTTACGTGCTGAACCGGGCAACAGGCGAAAAGCACTCGGTGGCGGGACCGTCCGCCCTCATTGGCGCAAGCAACTTTTTCGAGCTGTCCGTGGCGGCGGCGATCACCCTGTTCGGCATCCACTCTGGAGCGGCGCTCGCAACCGTGGTCGGGGTGCTGGTCGAAGTCCCCGTCATGCTGACGGTGGTCGCCTTCGTGAACCGCTCGAAGGCTTGGTACGAAAGCGGCGCGAGCGTCCGACGCGCGCGGAACGGAGTTGTCCAGTGACTGTCACCATCTATCACAATCCCAACTGCGGCACGTCGCGCAACACGCTCGCGATGATCCGGGCGTCGGGGGAAGAGCCGGTGGTGGTCGAGTATCTCCACACAGGCTGGACCCCGGAACTGCTGCGGCGCCTGTCGAACGAGATTGGCGTGCCGCTACGCAACCTCATCCGCGAGAAAGGCACGCCCGCTCGCGAACTCGGCCTGCTTGAGGACGCGGTATCCGACGAGGCGATCATCGCGGCGATGGTCGATCACCCGATCATCGTGAACCGCCCAATTGTCGCGGCACCGAAAGGGACGCGGCTTTGTCGCCCGTCGGAAGTCGTTCTCGGATTGCTCGACACCCCGCCGACGACTTTCACCAAGGAAGACGGAGAGGTTGTCGGGCCGGGCTGACGGGCGCTTGCCTGATGTCAGACCAGCGCCAATAGCGGACCTGGTCGCTTCGGCGGAAAGTAGATGTGGCTTCGGCCAACTGTAATCGGTCTCAACCCGCCGGCGAGCGTCTTCCAGGACTTGGCAGCCGACCCGGCCGAAACTAGGCTATGCTGGCGGGCACACGCGGACGCCCGACCCGACACCTGATCGTTCAAGCTCCGCTCCTTTTTCCACGCCTAACCCGCGTGGGCCGGAGCAATGCCTGTGACGAACATTGACGGTGAACCGACACCGCCCGCACTGAGCCATCTCGCGCTCTTCCTGCGCTTTCTGCGCTTTGGACTGCTCGCCTTCGGAGGCCCCGTCGCACAGATCGCCATGATCCGACGCGATCTGGTGGACGATGAGCGCTGGATTTCCAGCGCGCATTTCAACCGCCTTCTGGCCGTGCTCCAGATTCTGCCGGGGCCGGAAGCCCATGAACTCTGCGTGCATCTCGGGATCCGGGCGAAGGGTCGCCTCGGCGGGTTTCTCGCGGGGCTGGCTTTCTTGACACCGGGAATGCTGATCATGCTGGCGATCGGCTGGGCCTACGTCGAGTTTGCTCCGCTGATGACCGTACTTGCAGGCGCCCTTCTTGGCGTTCAGTCGGCCGTCATCGCCGTCATCGCCAGAGCCGTGCACAAGATCGGCTCACACATTCTTGAGGACGGCTGGCTTTGGGGCGTCGCCCTGGTCGGCTTCGTCGCGACGCTTGCGGGAGTGAGCTTTTGGCTCGTGCTTCTGGCGGGTGGGACGACCTATGCCCTGATCAAGGGCGGTCGATACCTCATCGCCGGCATGGCCGCAGTGACCTTCTGCGTTCTTGTCGCCGTGGCCCGCAACCCGCTCGATGGCGCCGTGATCCATGCCGGGGACGCCGGAGTCGGCGCGCTGGCGATGTTCTGGACGGGACTGAAGGCCGGGCTCCTGACGTTCGGCGGAGCCTATACGGCCATCCCCTACGTCCGAACCGACACTGTCGGACGCGGCCTGATAGATGACGGGCAGTTCCTCGACGGCGTCGCGTTCGCAGGCGTCATTCCCGCCCCGCTCGTCATCTTCTGCACATTCGTCGGCTTCATTGTCGGCGGCTGGAGCGGCGCCCTCGCAATGACGGCCGGCGTCTTTCTGCCCGCGTTCGCCTTCTCGATGATCCTTTACGAGCGGCTCGAACGGGTCGTCGCCGACGAGAGACTGCACCGCATACTGGCGGGCGTCGCCGCCGCGGTCGTAGGCATCATCGCGGCGACCTGCGTTCAGCTGGGTTGGGCCACGCTGCAGCGCGTGCCGTCGGCGCCGACCGCATTGGCGATCTTCGGCCTCGCCTTGGCGACGGTCTGGTCCTGGAAAAGCCGCTACGCCCCAGCCGTCGTCCTCTTGGGGGCGGCTCTGGCCGGATGGGCGGTGTTCAGATGATCGCTGGTGCAAACCATGTCAGGACAGCGCCAGAAGCGGTCATCCCTGACTGCCCGAAAGCCGACGTCTCGCTGGCCGGCGTGTTCAGGTCCGCTTTCGACCCATTGCGGACGTCCCATCCGGCCCGCACAATGAGGAGTGAGAGACAGAGACTACACTCCAGAAGCTGAGGCACTCTTTGGGCGCTTGGCAACGCGCTACGGCTTAAAGTTCGTAGTTGAGGGGGACGTTCCGATGGAGGTCTGCTGGACGTTTCCAGTTCAGCCACATCTCTCCCGCCCCATCACGCTTGGCCTTCAAAACCTCGACGAATTGAACTTTGGAGTGGGCGATCTTTGGACCTACTTTTTCCCATTTCCCAACCACGCTGATCTGTTCGAGCGAATTGTCGGCTCCTGGATCGAAGGAAATGGCCGGGTCGCCGTGACCGGAGGCAGAAGCTGCAACCTGCAACTCCTTGAAGGGGCGGAGTGGAAGACCGTTTACAGCCAGAACGGCTGCGCCTGGTTTTTCTGGATTAAGCCGAAAGGCTACCTAATGAATGACACCCCACCAGCGCCAGCTTCGCCCACGGATGGCTTCTGAACGAAGGTCTGCTTTCCACCCATTGCGGACTTCCCGAGCGATATCCGAGCCGGTGTCAGCCCTGCGCCAGATGCGGACATTGACCTGCCGCCGAGAACCGGAAGTTCAGGTGGGCTTCTGTTTGAGGGCCCATTCCCGTCCCTTGGCAGACGCTGTGAACAGGCCGCTCTCCCACTCGGCTTGCCGCCCGCTTTCAAACGCTGGCATAGTCGAGGGATGATGATGAAGGCCACCTTCTTCCCGCTGATCTGAGGCGTGTTCGCCCCGGCGCCTGTAGGCGCCGCTCAGATCATTATTCGGCCCGGAGAGGGCCAGGGAGAGTAACTGTGCCTCATAATGAGCATGAGGGTCTGACCGAGGGTCAGATCCAAGACTTCATCAGCAACGGCTTCGTCAGGCTCGACAACGCATTCAGCGCCGATATCGCGGCCCGGTGCCGTGACGAATTGTGGTCGGAGATCGGACTGTCCCCCGATGACCCCACAGAGTGGACGCAACCTGTGATCCGGGTCGCGTCCAAATCGTCCGAGCCCTTTGTCCAGGCGGCCAATACCCCACGGCTGCATAAGGCCTATGATCAGTTGGTCGGCAATGAGCGCTGGCTTGCCCCACTCGGTCTCGGAACCTTTCCGATACGCTTTCCATCGCCGCTATCGGCGGGGGACGATGGCTGGCACGTCGACGTGAGCTTCGGCGACTCGTCCGACTTCATGGAATGGAGGGCCAACATCAAGAGCAGCGGACGGGCGCTCCTGATGCTCTTCCTGCTGTCCGACGTCGGTGACGATGACGCGCCGACCCGCATACGCCGAGGATCGCACTCCGTGATCGCTCGCGAGCTCCTGCCTTACGGCGAGCGAGGCGCATCCCTGCGGCAGCTGGCGGCAGACGGCTTTGCTTCCACCTGCGATTGCCCGGTCAGCTTGGCGACAGGCCCTGCCGGCACGGTGTTCCTGTGCCATCCTTTCCTCGTTCATGCGGCGCAGGCGCACCGAGGAACTGAACCGCGCTTTATGGCCCAGCCACCCCTGCTTCCTCGGGCCGAGTTCGACCCGGCATCGCCACCCTCGCCCGTCCAGATCGCTATTCGCCGAGCCTGCGGATTGACCCTGTGACTGGCCGCGCCCGGGGCGATCTTCGCCTCGGGCGCATCGAGCCTGATTTCGCCTTCTCCAACACATGCGGAAGCCGCGATCCGTCGGAGAAGCGCCATCAGCGGACGATGAGTTGCCGACCGGAAGCAGACATCCGGAAGGTTTTGGAACGGACGGCTCTGAACTCGGCTTACCAGAGTCATTTTGAGGCTCGCTAAGCCGGCAGGATCGTCATCCGCCGAGACAGCAGGCGCCAGCCGGATGTGGCACCGATCACCCGGAAAGTCACTTCGCCAAACGGGACCCGGTGGCGGTACCCTTCGCCAAAATCAGCCAAATAGGCCGTGGTCGTCGCCTGCGCCGAAGCTTCGTTGCGCAACAGCGGAGTTCTGACTTGCCGGGCTCGATCCATGTCCGCCTTCGCGACAGCCCGCCAACCACGGGCCCCGTCCGTAGTCCAGCCCTTTAGAGACTCGCAGACGACGAATATCCGCTTCGGCTTGCGGACGACGATCTCCAGCATGACCGGTTCATCCAAGTCGGCGCAGGCGTAAGCGATCTCCATCCTCAGATAGCCATGAAATGTCGCCAGCGTGGCGACTGATAAAGCCCCGCACGGCGCGCGCCCGATGCCGAAGCGGGCCAGAAAACCGGAGATCATCAACGTTGCCCCCTCCCACCCAGGCTCAAGAAGATGGAGGGTGAGCCGACGAAACGCCAGCAGGGCAAACGGGGCGCCCGTCCGGACGCCGTCGCTGGTTTGCGACCTTTGCCGACTTGGTAATTTCGGCCAGGATGTCGGCTGCTATGAACAATCGGTGAGGACGATGACGCCGGCGTTGGACGAGGCCCTTCAGACCATCATGGCGCATCTTGACAGGTGGCTTGAGCCGCCCCCGGAGCCTGGTGTCACCATGAGCCATGAAGCTGTGCTGGAGAGCCTTCAATGGCTGTCGGCGGCGAACTATGGAGCGGCTGTTCACCTGACGCGTCTTCGCAACGCGGGTGTCGAACTCAAGCGTGAGGACGGCAAGGACCTAGACCGCTGGATCGTGGAGCAGGTTCGAATGGCGAGCCTCGCCGGCTCAGCGCGAACCGAATACAGCGAGCGCAACGGGTTGGCGGGCGTCGGATAGCGGGATGTCGACCGTCACCGAGAGATGCTCGCTGCCGTGACCATCTGTTGGATCGGGGCGTCAGCACCTCCAGCGGTCTAGCGAACTTGAGTATTGATGGCTTGTTCGGCCCGTCGATAAGTTCAGGCCCTGGACGCAAGGCAAACAGCAGTCGGTGGAGCTTTCAATCTCATGGCGCTTCCCATCATACCGATAGTCCTATCCTTTGGACTGACGATTCCACTACAGGATCCCACCCCTCCGCCCATGCCGGGACGCCCCCCGCCTTTGGCGGCAGGCACGGGTCTGCGAGGCGTGCTCGGCGAAGACTGTAATGATGTACGCGACGCTACGGGCCGATGGTCGCACCGCAGTGGAACGAGCCTCGCCCCGGCTCAGCAAATCTGGCTGAGCATCTCGTCGCCCGATTTCGACGCCGTCCTCGAAGTCGTCGATCCTGCAGGGCAGGTCGCTGCCCGAATCTCCGATCAACGCGGCGGTGAACAGACAGGAGCCTTCTTCAAGGCCGCCGGCGAACCGTCGTCGAGCGGCGAGTCCCGCGCCTATACGCTGCGCATAACCTCTGACCGGCCGGGGGAGCGCGGACGATGGCGTGTCGAGGATCGGCGTGACGGATCGAATGCGCCCCTGTTCGCCAATGTTTTTCCCGACCCAGCCACCCCGTCGCGGACAGCTTGCGGGGCATCGTCTGCGACAACCCCGTGACGCCAAACTCCAATACAGCAGCCGAGAAAACCCTCGACGCCTACCAGCCGCTCTGGTTGCCGGCATAGGTCAGGCAGGCGGCCGCCCGATGGAGAAGTTCGCTCTCGCCATCGGAATACAGATCCGCCAAAGGCCCAAGCTCTACGGACTGGCGCGCGGCAGTGAACGGACCCGCATTCCTCCCGACGCACAGCCAGTGCAGGACGCCATCCTTTTCCTGGGTCATCAGAACGACATGTCCCGAGGCTGCACCCGCCCTGCCCAACGCCTCTGACAAACACACTTCAACGGGCGACGGGTCGGTCCGACAGGCCTCGAGGGCCTCCGCTGACACTTCACTGGGTCTGATGCGGACGTAACCGGGCTGCAGCTTCTCGATAATCGTCTGAGTAGCGGCGCGGCCGTCTGCCGTTGTGCTTTCGTCGGCGAGCTGGACGACCGAAATCAGGGGCGGCGGCGGGCCCAACTGCACCGTCAAGGCGGCGAAGATCGACGCGTATATCATCATGCTCGGTTCCTCATCGCGCCGGCGCTCCGCTAAATCTTGGATCGAGACTACGGGCGAAATCGAGCGGCCACGCATTGTACACGACACTATCGGGGTCGCCGACACCGTCCATGTACGCAACCCAATACTCGCCGGCGCGCGGAGCCGGCCGACGTTCCCGGCAGTTCGGGATTTCCGCATGTCCGAGAAGCAGGTTCAAGGCGGGTTCCGCGCCCTCCACAACGCTCACTCGGGTCGCCATTGCCCGCCACTCGTTTTCTGGATTCGACGGCGATGTCGGGATCACGTCCTCGATTCTCACGACGGCGACGGTCGTGTACTCACGCGACATGAGTGTCCCAGGGTCGGGCGATCGCCGACAGGCGCTCGCCGCATCCGGTGAAGCAAGCGCCGCGCAAATGACCAGACCCGTCATCATCCTCATCGCCATCACCCCTTAGTACCCGATTGCCTTCGCTGAGCCATAGCTGGTCCCCTGATCACATCTGACGACAGGGGTCTTGGCAACCGGGTTGCTGAGGGTTGATTGTTCATCACCTCCCCTTAGTCTCGATGGACCAAGTTCGGGATTTCCAATGCACCGCATCGTTACCGCAACGGCCGTCGGCCTATACCTCACCCTGTTCTCAAGCCCTGCGAACGCCCAGTCCGCACGCGAGCTGCTGGACCGCGAGGATGCGCGGTTCTGCGCTCACCCTGACGTATGGGCGCGCGCGGGCGTTGTCGTGAAGGGACTTCTACCGACTTGGAAGTTCACCACCGCCCAACGCGATGCGATGATTGTCTCCTTTTCCGACCAACGCATCGAATTCGAACACCCGGACCGGATCCAAATAATTTGCTCCGCCACCGTGACGCTCACCAGCGCTGGCCACGCCCAGTCGATACGGACCCGCTTCGACGCCCTGCCAAGAGTGCAGGCTCAGGACTACAGGCTCGAAGCGACCGATGGCTCGGACCTGCTCGAATTCCTGATGGCTTTCAAATCGCCATAGCCGTCTGAACGCCCGCAGATCCCAAACGCTCGGCGGGCCACTTCACCCTGCTCGCGTCCGTCGAGCACACTGTGTTTGCGTTTAGGAGCGATTGGTACTCGCACGGCACCGGACTGTGACTATTCAGATGGCCGATACCGACTGCAGGGCCCCAGCAGAGGTACTACATTGGGTCGCGCGGCTACTAGCCGGCGTCCGGTCCCCGAAGCGAAACCTCGACCCGGCGATTGCGCCGATGGTCCGGGGCTATCCCGTTGAGAGGGCGACTGGCTCCGTACCCTGACGACGTCATCGTTCGCTGGCCTGACAACTGCCGTCGTGCCACATCGTCTTCCCAAATCGCCATCCGCACCTTGGCCGAGCGTCGATGCGAGAGTCCGGTCGCATAGTCTGGACTGTTCTCCGACTCCGCCAGCGTCGCATGGCCCTCGATCAGGAGGTCCTTGTCCGGATGTGCCCGCGCGAAGCGAGAGAGAGCCACCATGCTCTGAGTCGAGACCTCGTCGCTGTCTGCGGCGAATTCCACGACGATGCGGTTCTGAGCCTGTCCGGCCCCGACCGGGGATGCGGCCACAGCGATGACGGCCATCGCCAGCATGATCGACTTCATTCGTCCCTCGTATGAGTTCTGCGCCTCGTGCCCAATTCTATGCTCCGAAGCCCGCTCCTGCCAAGCCACAGGCCTAACCCTATCCGGCCCTGCTCGGGCTGTCAGAGTTGAGCGAGCGGTCGACCTTCGATTAGTCCGACGATGCGTTCATTTTGCCGAGTGGTCGCCAGATCACCCGGACATGCAGAAGATTAAAGCGGACTCCAAATGGCCACCAATGAACTCCGGTCTTCGGTGGTGCGGGCAGCTTCGAAGCGCCAGAGGCTCACGCTGGCAAACCGGCACGAAGCGGACTCTCCGAAAGTCGCCAAAGAGTCGAGGCTGTGTGAAAACGCCTTCGGTTCGAGCGAATTAGGGTAGCCTCCCGAGGT